>CAWAUW010000001.1:0-1254471 GCA_963785335.1 uncultured Chlamydiales bacterium
GACAAAGCCTTTTCAGTCGGCCGCAGAGTGCCTATTGTGAGTAAGGGTTAAATGGAAAAAGGATGCAGTGGTTGCCTCCGGCCTGGGATGAAACAAATGGCCTAAAATTGGATAATTTTTCTCTCTAAAATACCCCCCAGATTTGGTCCTGATTTTTTATGTTTCAAAAATGTGAAAGCCACTTGTCCTGTAGGGACAAATATATTAATAGCCCACGGTGAAACCGTGGGTATAATTGTAAAAGAAAATTAAGTCGCTTCGCGACGGTTTATTATTTTAACTTAACATTCTACTCCGATTTATTAAGTCGTCGCGAAGCGACTCAATCTTCGTTTATAACTATACCCACGGTTTCACCATGGGCTATTAATAAATTTGTCCTTTCAGGACAACAATCTTAGGGGAAAAAATCGACAAGGCTTTCTTCGAATATCTTCGATTTGTTTCACCCCACCTCCGGCCCCTTTCACTTACTTTTACAGGCCTCTTTTACTTATATAGTCCAAGTAAAGATTGCAAAAATTTCCGGGAGATTATATGTGTAAATTTTATAGAGAGGTGTTATGAATTATTGCGCGCATTTGTGATTATTATTGTTATCTTGTTGGTCCTGTTTTTTCTCGCCTGGGAAAAAAGCACCGGATATTATCGCTTCCAATCTCTCAGACAAAATGCAGGTTGAAGTAAAGATTGGCGATATTGGTCTTGCAGCAAACGATGTAAACCTTCAAAAAATTCAAATTGCCAACCCAAAAGGCTCGATAGCTCCTGTTGCCTTTTCAGCCGAGCGTATTGACGTGCGTGCGCCAGTTACAAATTACCTTAAGGATGCTATCGTTATTGATGCACTCGAGATCAATAATATCTATATGAGCTTGGAATTTACTTCTCCAACGGCTACATCCGGAAACTGGACTACAATAATGGACAACATGAAAAAGTCCTCACCTGCCTCAGATAATCAAGAAAAAAGCAACAAAACCATCTCATTAAGAAACTTATCTTAACTGATATTAAAGTTGATCTTTCCTATCCAATGATGCCTGTAAAGAAGCTCGATCCAATTGCACGCCTTGAATTTAGCGATGTATCAAGTGAATCCGGTGTATCTGTAGATCAGATCGCAAAACTTGTGCTGGAGCAGGTGTTAAAATCTGTTTTAGAAAAGCAAGGTATGAAAAATACGATTCAAAAGGTCATTCCAAACGGCATGTTGGATAACTTTCCTTCGCCATTTTAAATCGAAGCTGTAAGGGGAGTAGGGCGAATCCGGCCTTTTCGTATTTTTCTATGAAATAGAGTCCGACAGTCTGACTTGCCCTAAAGAGCTTCCCACAAGCCCTTCAAGCTTTGCCATCACATAGAATGGAACTGAAAGAATATGGCCATCTAAAGAAATATTGTGTTCTGAAATGCGAACACCTAAGGCTATTTTTTTTTGCTCCATAAAGCTATGTAGAGAACGTAATGACCCAGTAGAACCAGATTTGACCTCTATTGGCACTATTTTAGATTCGATAGTTTTGACAAAATCTACCTCAGCAGTACCTGCACTTTCACTTTCCCAGAATAGCAGCGGTAGATTTGAGTGGGGTTGTGCATTTGCTAATAGTTCTTGCCCAACAAACTGCTCGGCAAGCATACCTGCATTGATCTGTAAAAGCCCTTTATCAAAGAATTCCTGCGCATTCACATTACATGCCGTTTGAAGAAGTCCAATATCCAGAAAAAGCAATTTAAAACGGTGGTCTCGAATATGACTATGAAGAGGCAGGCCGCTGGCTGTAGTGGCAAATACTTGATTTATAAGACCTGCATGGGCTAAAAGTTGGAGCGCTGGTTTTAAATCTCGCGATCTTGCATCTCTTTCAATGTGTGTGTATTTTAAAATCTCTCCAATAAGACTAGGTGTTTTTTGGAAAATCATCTGCAAGTATTTATGTTGCACTTGAGTGGCATATTTACCAAAATCACTTTGGTAGGCCTGCAGTATTCTATCGTGGACTTTTTGTGCTTCTATGAATGAATTAGTTTCAACGTATGCCTGAACCGCTGCAGGCATACCGCCTACATAAAAATACTGACGAACCCATTTTAATAATTCGCTATGTTCTGTTGCTGACAATGGCTCTTCTTGGGTTAAAGTAGCAAGTCGGCCATATACTATAGGTGCGCATGCTTCTAAAAACTCACTGAATGATAGAGGGCGTAAATAGAGAAATTCTACTCTTCCGACAGGAAATGAATAGCGATGATCATTTAATAAAAACTCTATAAGCGAACCTGCCGCTATTACATGCAATTCTGGCATGAGTTCTTTGAAATAACGAAGACTCACAAGTGCATCGGGACATTCTTGGATTTCATCAAAAAAGAGAAGTGTTTTTCCAGCGGTAATTTTTTGTTTAAGAAGCAGCTCGAGTTCCCGTATAATTTGACCAAGATATCGCACACTAAATGCATTCTTTAAATGAGGATAACGCTCGAAGTCCGCAACAACAAAATTTTCGAAATGATTTCTACCAAAATATTCGATTAAATAACTCTTTCCGACCTGCCTTGCCCCTCTCAATAAAAGAGGCAGGTGTTCTTTGCTATTTTTCCAAGCTATCAATTTCGGTTCAATAGAGCGTTTCATAAGTGCTTTTCCACTTTTGACCTTCATTATAGCCCTAAAATGGCTTTTTTTGGTACCAATTTTAGCCATTTATGGCAATTATTCCATTACTTAGGAAAAAGGCTTTATTTTGCGTCGTACAAAGGAATCCGCCAATGAAAGGGATCTGTGACATTTTTCATTTATTTAATATACCTTTTATTTGTTCAATAAGTGCTGCTGATTCTGCTTGCACAAGGCTTTCTCGCTCTAATTGCGGGTCTATATGAGAGTCATTTGGCATAAACACATCAAAATATTCAACTTCAGGCATTTCATTAAATACGCAATTTATTGACAAAGTGTGCGGTACTGCTTTTACTACTTGATGGATAAGACTACGTGAAAATGCAAGGATTGATCCTTTGGTTGCTGATTGCTGACCAAGGGGTTCAAGATACACTGTTCCCATGCAAAAAATGTGGCGTTCTTCCTGTGCAGCTTTGAAAATTCTGTGTACTCTATGGGGAGCTGATACTATTTCTTTAGTACTAAACCTATAAAGTGCTTGAGTGTATCCACCCTGAACGATAATGCTTTCAAAATAACGTGGATGGCTATGAGACTCAGTGACCTGTATAGGAACATCTGGAAACCAATAATTTACGCGAACTATTTCAACTTGTTCTGCTAAATGTTTTGGAGGAGGAAGGTGGATCCGAATGAATCCTGTAGGATTTTTCTTAAGCGTAAGCGATCCGGTGGGTTGTGTGTTAAGGTATTCTTTTACGTAGGCAACAAGTCTGGAATTATCCTCAACTGTCAATTTTGGCACACGAGCTACTTCTAGAGGCTCATCGGCAGAATTTGCTAAAATTCTCTTACAAAGTTCAACGCAGCTTAAGGCTACAGCTACATCTGGAGCGGTATGTACCAATAGTTTTTTAAAAATTTCATATGCTTTCGTGTACAAACTTAAAGCTTCATTCGGTTTACCCAGCTGAGTATAATATGAACCCATATCGTTATAACATAGGGCAACACTCTGGTGATCGTTGCCAAATGTATCTATAAATATGCCTACAGCTTGTTGTTGAATCGTTAGGGCTTTTTCTATTGAACCAAGCGCACTGTAGCAGTTTGCTATATATCGTAAACAATGGGCATATTCATAGTGATTCCTACCATCGCGTTCTTCATAAAAGCTTAAAGTTTCAAGGTGCCCTTTTAGTGCTAGTTCATATTCACCTAATGAATAGTGATCAATCGCTATCAGGCGACTGATCGATGCAATAATTGGATGATCTGGGCCATATGCTGCTAAGGCTTTTATTTTTGCTTCAGACAAAACTTGCAGTGCTTTTTGTGATTTTCCAAAAGAGTTCAAGGAGTTTGCTGAGATGCACATCATCATAATAGTTGAGGCAGAGTATTGATCTAACAGGCGATCAAAAATAGATTGTGCGCGATCTCGAGTTTCAATGACCTTTTTATACTGGCCCAAATTTTTAAAACAGTTTGCAAGATTGATAAGGGTGTTAGCAACGCTCAGGCTTGATTTGCCATAGCGTTTCTCGTTCTCTTCGAGTACTTGTAATAAAAGGGTTGTTGCTTCTTCAAGTCTTCCACATGAACGTAAACAGTTAGCTACATTTAGTTTAATATTAACAACCCAACCTGGGGAACATTTTTCAAAAACTAACCTTGCCTTTTCAAAGTAACACAGGGCATCATGAGGTTTACCTAATAAATCGAGGCAAAGAGCCAACTCATTCAACAAACCTCCTACAATATGCTCTTCTATACCAACAGCTTCAATAGCAAGAGCCTCTTTGCATGTTGTCATAGCTTCTTGTATCTTACCAAGTCCCCTTAGAGTTGAACAAAGGTTTCCAAGATTTGCGGCTTTTTTAATTGGGTCTTCTGAAAGTATAACGAGTTGTCTGCGGAGCTTTTCTGCTTCTTTCAGTTTTCCTGCAAAGTGAAGAGAATATGCAACCTGGCGTAGTGAAAAGATGTAGCAGCTGTTGTTATGTATGCCATTTTGTTCGTCTAACTCTAAGGCTTGATAATGCAAATTAAGAGATTCTACTGGCTACGTAGGCAAAAGAAGCATGCGGCTATATCATTAATAAAAGTTGCAAGGATTGTTTTGCCAAAATGCATCTTTTCGATAGGCAGTGTTAACAAGCGCATCTCAAGGGCAACTTTATATGCCTCTAGCTTTTGACTAAAGGCTGTTAAAGAAGAATCATCTATAATATATAGACTGTTGTTTGTGTGGCGATTAAGTGCCGTTTTAGCAACGCGAGTTTCATGTTTGAGGGCTTTTGAGCATTCTAGCTGTTGATTTGCAAGTGTCGTATGCTGCTCAACAAACGCAAGATCGCTTCCGCATGAGTTATAGCACGCCTCAAGATAAAGGTTTGCAAGCATTGCAAGTGATAAATTACTACTCGGATCATCTACGAGGAGCAATTCGTTATTTGTTGTTAGCGAACTGCCATAGTACATACGAAAGTCAACCCGAAGTGAGTAAAGTAATGAGTAAGATAATGTATTTTCAGTTCCTTCTACAAAAGAAGCTGCAGTTAGGGGCTGTATAGTTGTCATAGGATAAATTGGGTTGATTTTTTGTTAATTTTGATCTTCTGTTTACTAAAAATCACTAAAAATCTCCCGACAATCACGCTAGAAAATTTTTTAGTCTAACAGTAAGTGAAAGAGTAGCTTGTCTAGTGTCAAAATCTCATCATAAAGTTCAGCTATTCTTATCAAGCATGCGTCGAATAAGGACATAGAGATATTTGTATGAGAAGAATTTCGGTATGTCAGGCTTGAAATCCTATTGACATCCTTGTGACGGCTTCTTGTGGTTTGCTGATAAATTTTTCTGTGGCCTCGGGACCCTATTGTAAGCAAGGCTTAATCTTATTCTATTTTTAATATTGACATTTCAGAGCCTGTCAACTAAAAAAGAGGTTATTCTTTTTTAGGTATAGTATGTGTTTTCATACCGTGTATTATATGCGAGATGCATGCCAAAATACATTACAAGAGGCATGGTCTAAGACGGAGCCTTATCTCATGCCAGCAGCTATTGCTGTAGGGGTTACCTTTATAGTGCATCAGTTGTGGGGGGCAACGGCAGCTTTATGCTTTGGAGCAGCGGCTGTAGGCATTGGAGCTGCGTTTCCATTTTTGATTACCGAACTTACTCAAAATGATATTTCACTAAGTGTTGCCCGGCTTGTATTGATTGGAATATTGCCCTTTTTTGGTCCGGTAGGTATTTTGGGCTCAGTTGCCTTGTCTGCAATTTCGTCATTTACCCAAGATATTCGTCTTTTTTCTATCAGATCAAAATTGTCAGATGCTGATCGCTTAGCAGCAGACATTATAAAAAAACGAGAAGAGCTCATAAAAGCCCGCCAAACATTAATTCAAGAATGCCAAGAAAAAAATGTAGCCGCCGAAAACTACTGGAAATCGGCAAGGCCCGTAGAGTCTGTTTATCAGTCAATAGATCGCTATGAACAGATGACAAAAGACAATCAGGCGTTTTTTGCCAACATGCTTGAGCAGTTAAAAAAACAAGAAAGCCATGAAGCTGCCACTGACATCATAGAAGATATCAAAAAATTTAAAGTGTTTATAGATGCCGTTACAGCCAAATATGAAGAAGTAAAAACCCGCGCGCTTGCAGCCTACCTTCGAATAGATACCATCCCGAGGAACTATGGGAATATTTGAACTGTTTAATTCCTTACGGTGGATGGCATTTTCAAATACACACTGTGATGTGCTGGAAGAAAAGAGTGCATCGGTTGTAGAAAGGGTAGAAGCTCTAAAAAAACAACTTGACGAAGATGCACTTCTTTTTGAGCAGGAAAAAGAACAAGTTAAACAAGTTTATGCAAGACTTGATGCCCTCTATAAGAGTGCAGAGTTAATTGAAACCAAAACAGCGAGCGTTCTTCCAACACTTAAGAAAGAGAAAAAGTGTATGGGGGGCAACTTCAAGAAATTCAGAACATAGCCAAGCTTACCTTAGTGCCTGAGCAGGTGACGGACCTAAAAAGGGCTCTTCTTGGCTCTATGTTGAAACTTACTGTAGTAAGTAGAGAACTTGATGCTGTTTTTCAAAATTTTGAAACACGAGGTGAAGTATGCAATTTATAGGCCAAATTCCCGAAGTAGTACAAAAATCCTTTATCGATGGCTTTTTAAAGGAGCCTCGCGCAGAAGAAATGACCTTATTGGGCATTGTTGCCATAGGCGGCTCTGTTGTTTTTCCGGGTTCTGAAATTTTGGTGTATGGCGCAGGAATAGCACTTGGCAGAATTATCCATATTGCCGCAGAATTTTTTTCTAACTTGAATAACCAGTCAACCAAACTTGAGCAAGAAACCAAGATTCTCACAGATAAATTCAAAGCCATTCAGGCATTGGAAGAGCGCGATGAAGAAGCCCTTTGGGGATTAAAGCAGGCTTTAGATAAAAGCTATGCAATAGCAGACGTTGCCACACGCACCTTGCTTGAGGGCGCAGAAAAACTTGATAAAAAAGTAAATGAAGTCATCCCGATTGTTCATGAAAATCAACTGCTTGCAGATATGATTAAAAAGAAAATTGAAGAAGAAAGAGCATTACGAGCATCAATTCATGCTGCCTGTGATGAAATATTAAGCATTCCATTAGAATTATCAGTTAGAGTGCTCGAACAAGGCGTTGATCGCTATGTTGCCTTTTATCAAACAAAAACTCACTTAAGTCCCATCTGTCCCCAGGTGGTTTAGGGGGCTTGTGAGAAATGAGAAATTTTGGAAATTTCGCTGATCTTTTTCGCAAAAGTTACACTTTTTCGTTCTAAAAAGTGTATTTCTTCCCACTTTTAAATGTAAAGCTTGCAGCACGTATGGCAGAAAAACTGCTCAAGCAGCAGCCAGTTTAAAATAATTTTTTAAATGACCTACGATTATTCGCCATCTCTATACGTTCACTTAATCAAAATCTCGAGCGACAAAAACGACAAAAACGATAAGAAGGATAAGAACGATAGAACGATAAAAACGATGGAACATTAAAAATAAATTGTTGATAGATTATCAGAGCCTCAGCTTTTATAACAGCATAATTAATAACGTATTTTACTAAAGCAGATGAAAGAGCATAAGTAATTTGGCGTGTCATTAGTTTTCTGCTGCAATAAACATTCAATTTCTATATACTATGGCTAACAATTGAGCAGAATATAAATAATGAAAGGGCCGGTTCTTATGCCCTTATGGAGAAAAAATGAACTTTCATACATCTATAGAACCCTTTGATCAAGAATTTGTGACACCCGCTCAAATAGAGGTGATACATAATCTTTGTGCAACTGGCCAGCCAGTCACGGTGAAATGGGTTGATGTTAATTTTAATGGAAAGCTAGTCCAGTATGTCACTCTTAGGGATGCCAATAATCCAGTTACTAGATTATTTTTACATCTTGAAAATTCTCAAGAAATAAAAACATTCACTTGGCACCATATTGATCGAATATCCTGGGTCGGGGAGCTTCCTAGAGACGCAGATACAACTGTTAGCGCGATAAAAAGACTTGTTGCAACTGCTTTAAAACATCCACAACCCGTAGATGCTACAACAAAACTTGTCAACACTCTTCGTGAAAAAGGGATCACGCACGAGGATTTATATAAGACGGTTGATTATTCCTGTCGAATCGTGCTTCAGTGCAGATTTATTTCAGAATTAATAAAGCGTGGCGATCTTAACGAGGCAAGAAATCAATATCAAAAAATAGTTTCAATGAATGCAATGCCATCTTTCAGCTGGACATCCTACGATTTTAGTTTTGCAATTTTGAGCCTAATAAAAGCTGACATTATAACTGAAGAATTATATGCAGAAGTACAAGCCACGAATAGAGCAGATCATCAGGAAGATGAGTTCCGGCATAAAGAGTTAGCCAAGGATAATTTACAAACAAGAGTTGCTTTTGCAATTCGTGAAACTCAAAACCCGATATTACAACATTTATTCAATGAAGGAGGTATCTCTCATGAAGATATTCTCAAAATTCAGGCATTACGATTAGATCCTAAAGTGCAACAACTGAGACGCATGCTAAATATACAAGAATCGGGTCAGGTAGTCTAAACAGAGAAAAAAAATTGTAAGCCCGAGGGAAATTTCATCTTCGTAAAAAGGGCTGACCCCTGGCATCCGTAAAAGGGAAAAGGGGGCCAGCCCCTTTTTTCTTGAGCAGCCGTCTAGATATAAGAAGCAAGGTGATCAAAACCGTCTTGCAAACAACAGTTTAATAGTTCTTCCATCTGGTTAGGGGTGACTTTTTCTATAGGAAAACGACCATATGGTATAGTAGCATTTTCTTTTGGCGATAGTAATTGTGATCTAAGTTCATTTAATTTGTTAACAGTCGATTGAGCCTTGGCACTTGCCCCAATTGTCACACAAACTGTCATATCCCAGGTATAGCTCAACATAGACTTTCCGGGAGTATAATCGAAATCGATGTAATTATTTTCATGCATTCCTTTTATGCGCGGCAGTAAAGATATCTTATGAAATGCATTCGGAGTAGATTTGATAATTGAAATAAAGTCTTTTATGTCTTTGCTCCCAATTTCATAGGTATTATAGCCCAAACCAACCCCGCTGTAATAACTCCCACTTTGTATTCCAAAATAGGGTCCGGCTACTGGTGAATATTCTGTTGCTTGCATCTTAAAATCTCCTAATAATGATAATAAAAACAAAATTATAATTATTTAAATGATTTTAGTCAATTAAAAGGGGCCGGGACTCTTTCATCTCTTAAAAATTATCCCCGCTCAAACCGGCACGCAGGACTGTTCGGGCCGGGGTAATTTTTAAAATCTGTCGAAAAATCTCAATAAATTCACCAAAATCCTTCATTTTGCACAGCCTCTCTACAGTTCAATTATTTATTTGTCGTTTTTACCCAGGCCTCGCTTCGCTGCAACCTGGGCTATATATAAGCTATTTCAGTAAAAGGGGCCGGCCTAGGCTGTTGATTTAACCACTTTTTCACGAAATGACTTTGTGGTAATTTATGTCCTTAATTTTTTGGCGCCTCGCGCCGGTCATTTTGTAGCCCATAGGAAGCGCTAGCTTGCTATGGGGCGGATAATAGAAAAATAATTTTCCCCAGAGGGGATTATCCTTTTTATGAAATATCGCAGTTGGCAATTAAAAATGATATCCCCCTCTGGGGAACAATAATACATGGTCATTAACCCATAGCAAGCTAAGCGCTTTCTATGGGCTACAAAATGACCGGCGCGAAGGCGCCAAAATTAAAATACAAATACTGATCGAAAATCATTTGATAAAAAAGAAGTTAAATCAACATCCTAGGGCCAGCCCCTTTGACCCCAGGCCGGAGGGCATTTAACCTGCTTTTTCTCGTAATTTGCATTAAATATTCACCTTCACTATATTCATAACAAACGATTAAACAGAGGCAGTTATGGTAGGACCCGCCGGTGCACGAAGAGACATTTTTCTCCAAGAATACTTAGAGGCAAAAGACCTTGGACTTCCCACTACTCGGGATCAGCAAGAAATGGCGCTACGTGATTTAGAGGCCATGCTTGCCCAATCTACAATGGATCCTCAAGAGGCTCTTTATGATAGGGAATTACGCACTGCAGAAAAATCAATAGAACTTCCATCCGGAAGGCGAGTAGCTATTCATAGCCAGGCACATATGGATATGGTAAAGCACTTTAAGCTTGGAAAAGATGCACTCGTAATAGCAGAGAAACTTGGGGTGGGAGTTGATGTTGATAAAATAAAGACCCTCTCATGGCCTACAGAGCAGTCATATCAAAACAATCTACCAGGAAGTGTCAAGCAATTAGATGATGTCATGTTTTCAGCAACGACAAGTCTTATGTCTCAGCTGAAAATTCCCGTTGCAGATACTTGGGAAAAGCAAAAGACTGAATTGCATAAACTGCTTCAGCTAGCTCCTCCTGATTTTCCAGATCAAACGAAAATGCCTAATTACAATTGTACGCGTCTGTTTTCTATTTACGACAATGATCTTCCTAAGTTTCTTGTGGCTTTGGCATTAATCGCAGTTTCAACAGAAATAGATCTTCAAACTCTATTTCCAAATATTCAGGCATCTTTGCAGGCCAACAAGATAACAAGTGTAAAACCCGAGGTTTATGGCCTGATAGCTAAGATGACTGAGAGAAGCCCTATTCACTATCTTCATCAATTTATTGAGTTAACTCTTACAGAAAATCTTAAAATAGCTGATGTTTTACTAAATGCATTCTCTGGCATCTAAATTTCTATTCAAATTCAGGAATTAGTAAGAGTGCTTTTTTGTCGATTTCAGAAATGTTTTCGGCTTTTAGCATATTTTCAACGTGCTTGATCATCAAGGCGCGCACATCTGGGTACATGCCCACAAACATTTTTCGCTGCTTCCATAGAAATTCTAGATCAATTTCAGTGCGCTTAAGCTTGGCCCATTCCTCTAGCTGCTCATTTGAGCTGACGGGCTCATAAGAGCCTATTTTTGCATCTTTAAAAAGGCGGGAAAATTTTTTGAGATGTTTTGCCGTGCATGTTTTTAGGTCACTGCGAGAGGTAATGAAGGCATCGAAGGTGGTGATTTTGTCTTGATAAGAGGCGATATTTTTTTTTGCTGCTGCGCAATCTAAAATAGGTTCATCGTTCATGGTAGTTTTTTGAAAGGTTTTGCTCACCTTGGATACAACCTCTTGAGGCACATGCACAAGTTCTTCAACTACTTCTGCACAGCGTGAAATGATCGCTTGTATTCCTGAAAAAACCATATAAATTTCTCAATCTTGGATTTGTAATAGTTGTTGGATATTTGAATTTTGGGGTAGCGCAAGGTTTTCATGAAAAAGTGCCTCATAGACCTTTTTGAGCTGGCGCGCAGCTTTTGCAATTTTTTGCTGGCCTTCAGGATTATCTGACATATTTTCAAGTGCCTGAAGATTTGCTTGAAAGGCACGCTCAATTTTGCCTTTGGTTTTACTTAAGCGCTCTTTTTCAAAACCGCTGACTTGCACAGCCCAAGCATTGCGGGCATACTGCGCGCCTTGATTTACCGTATCTCTATCTACAAAAGCGCAGCCAAACCAGGCCCAGCAGCGCCAAAATATCCAGTAGTCTTCTTTTATGCGAAAATTGCTTTTATAATAATGAAGGGTCTCTTTATCACGGCATACAGCAGAAACAAGCATCTGTTTGTATTTATGAAGGGCTACCTCAAATCTGGCATGTATCTTTAACAGTGTTGGAGAGGCTATTTCATGAACTTTAAAGCCTGCCAGTTCAATAGGTGATAGATCTTGGCCCTTTTTTAAAATACCGACATCAAGTGCAATAGAACTTTTTTGCAGCTCAGTAAAGCGTACGGGATAGTTTAGTACATCATCTACTCCAGATGTTGTTTGCCTAATTTCAAGCTGCCATCTATCAAATCGTGCCGAAACAAGACTCATATTCTACCCCAAATTGTTAAGCTGATCCTGTATCCACTGGCTGGTCGGATTATCTGGCACGTAATCAGGTATTGGTGCGTTAATGGGCTTGGTCGGCATAGTTCCAATTGAAGATGGCTGCTCATTAATTGGGATAAATGTAGGCTCATAAGGCATGTGAGGGGCGTAATTATCTATTTTGTGGAATTTGCCTATATCTATTTTAAAGCCGCCCAAAAACTTTTCAAGAAGCTGCCATGTTGATATATTGATGTTTGCACTTTGCCAATAAGGATTTACCACGTTTAAAGGCAAGTTTACTGCTTTTGAGCTATTGTAGCAGAGACCTTTTTTATTTCGCGGCTGCCAGTTCCAGTGCCATTCTCCCTCAAGAATATTGGGATTTGTATATTTTGCTTTTTTAAAAAATCGCTTCACATCTTTTTTGCGATAGATTGTCACATCTGTGCTGTTAGGATAGTTCCAGCTTCCTTTGGCAGAAGGATCGGTAAATTTCCATGTAAACATGCCTTTTCGAAGATCTTTTCCATTTGGCACGCCTACGTGAACAGGCTCTAGTGACTGGGTAACTGCAAGAGTATTTTTGGTGATGTTTTTGCCAAGTCTGAGTGAAAAAAACCAAGGCTTATATTTTTTCATAGCGGCAGTGCATTCTGCAAGATCAACCTTGTCAGTGAGAATAATGTCATCAACTGCAAACATGATATAGGGGGACTTTGATTTGGATTTAAAGACGCTTTTCATGACATGTTTCTTAAAGTCTTTTTGGGGTTTTTTGCCTTGCTTGTGTTCGATAACATACGAAAAGCGGTCAAATACAATTTTATAGCCTGTGGCAAAGCGTTTGTCAGTGCAGCGATAGACTACATGAATAAGGTGAGGATTTGTTAAATGCGCCTCTACTGATTCTAAAAAGGCATAAAGCTGCATCGGACGATCAAATGAAAAGATAACTAAGTCTACTTGTTTTTTACTCCAAGCAGTATAACTCATTTTTTTCTTGGCATTACCTGCGTGCAAACTAAGAGCTAAAAGACATAGTAGGTAGATACAAAATTTCATAATGATTCACTAAAATAGTTGTTTAAGTGCCGGGTATTTGGGTAAATATTTAATGTAGTTTGAGACCTCATCCATGAGAGGTTTTCGCACATAAAAGTCATTGATTCCTGTATTTACTCGGTAGATGTAAAGAATCTTTTTTTCATAGTGGATATGGCCATCTGATGCCATCTCAAACATAGGATGCATCATGCCTGTATCTGAAACTACAGGAAAAAATTGGCCGTTATATTTCAGATCGTTCTCTTTTATCTTGTGAAAGAGTTTTGCATAAAAAGTTCGCAGGGGATAGCCAACCCATGTGTAGTCTCGAAAGCTTTGATTTTTAAGAACCTCTTCCGGAAAGGCGTGACATGAGTCATTGTGCCAGCCTGGAACATCTTTTGGATAGGCTTCGTAATTTCCGTAGCTTAGCCATATATTTTTATTTCTATAGATTTTTGCTACACGGCTAAGGACATTTTTATCTTTTAGCATATCATCACCGTCAAGCATAACAACAACCTTGCGAGGGTTTATGGCGCAAATGGCATGGTACATATTAGCCATAGCTCCTTTTCGTTCTTTATTGTGAACGATAACAGAGCGGTTTTTCATATTATACTTATACACCATTCGCTCAACTTCATTTCCTGTTTTATCAATTGATGCATCGTTGAGATAAATCATCTGCCATTTGGGATATTCTTGACTAAAAAGAGACTTGAGATTGTCTTCAACGTACTTTTCGTTGTTATAAGAGCAAATAACAACAACTAGTTCAACATCATCATGTTTTACATGAAAAGTCGCTGAAAGCCATGCTGAGCATAGAAGGAAAAGTGTAAGACAAAATGTATGCATTAAAACAATTTCTTTAACGGTTTGTAGCGACTCATTTTTCGTATTGACTTATCGACTTTTAATATCAGAGAAAGGTTTTTTTTCACATCATTGATTGGTGATTGATAATTGTAAATATAAAGCTCTTCTGGAATAAAGCGAATGTGGCCATGTGATGATTGCTCAAGTATAGGAAACATAATGGCAAGATCACATGCCATTGGTACAAATTTGCCTTTATACATAAAGTGGCGCTTTTTGATGTTCTGAAATAATTTAGCATAGTAGCTACGAAGATGAGAGCTTACCCACTCAAATTTGCGAAAGGCATTTTTTTTAAAAACCCAGTCATCAAATGGCCTGCAGACCTTTACAAAGTTATCAGGTTCAGATTTATAGCTTCCATAGGTCATCCATACATTTTTATCTGCGTAGGTATAGGCAAGTTTTTCAAGCACTTTGGGGTGAGCAAGTTTGTCATCTCCATCTAAATGTACGATCACATGTTGCGGATTTACCGTATGGATCCATTTATAAAAATTGGCCATGGCACCAACGTTTTTACGGTTGTGCACAACTTTTATTTTATGGCCTATATTATGCTGTCGAACAAAATTATCCACCATTTGCCCTGTGGCATCTGTGGAACGATCGTTTATGTAAATAGCCGTCCAAAAGGGATACGTTTGTGATAGTAGTGATTGTAGATTATTTATACAGTATTGTTCGTTGTTATAAGACGGGATAACCACAACGAAATCAACTTGTCCTGGCATGGATGCTTGCAAGGAAAAAAATGCAAAAGAAAATATCCACAGGAGGATTTTGAATCTAGTGCACATGTTTACGATACTCCTTTAGGCGGGGAACTTTGTTAAGTTTTTTGAGGATGTTTACTCCAATGTCAATATGCTGCGGCATGAATTTTGTATAAACCATCTCACTTGAACGCTTAGTTTTATAGCCCCTAGGCTTTACAGGAAGGTCGGAAATGAGTAAAAGTGCCCCCAGCGGCAATCTATGAGCATAACTTGCTGCAAAAAGTGTGGCACATTCCATTTCAACCACCTGGGGACGTGTTTCTTGAAGGCGCTTACGAAAATCGGGATTAAATTCCCAAAAGCGTTTATTAGTTGTATGGGTGATGCCAATGTGATGATGTACTTTTTTCTTTTCAAGAAAAGCCGAAACCTCTTTTTGCACGGTAAAGTTTGCCATGGCAGGCACCTCTGGAGGAAAGTAAAAATCAGATGTTCCATCCCCGCGAATGGCAGCTACAGGTACAAAATATTCACCGATTTTGTAATCTTCTCGAAGGCCCCCGCACATACCAAGTAAAAGCATGCCGTAACAAGGCAAAAAGGCGCAAAGATCCATTACAAGCGCAGCTGCCGGCGAGCCAATTTTGAAATCCAAGATAGTGATGCGCTCTTTTGGACAGTGTGACACTTTAAACATTGAACCTTCAATGACGGGGCATTTGTATTTATGAGCAAAGGCATCAACATAACGCGGAAAGTTTGTTAAAAGAATCCATGGCTGAAAAGAGTCTATTGTAGATCCTGAATAGCGCTCGAGTGTTTCGAGGGCAAATTGCCGACGTTGCTCGGTTTCATGGTAGAACTCGTCAGCAGGTGTCATAGCTTTTCCTTTTGTAAAATTGCTTTTTACATAACGAAAATCACAAGGTTTTGCAAGGATTTTTACACCAAAAATCACAAAGATGGCTATAATACAGTCACGAGTCTATTGCAAAATTTCGCGCTGGCAATTTTTGGCGCTTTCGCCAAATTTTTATGATCTGCCATAAACCCCCTACTCTTAGGAGTATGTGGGTTTATGGCAGATCATAAAATTTGACAAAATCACTCAAAAATTACCCACGCGAAATTCTGCAATAGACTCTTATTAATAAAAAATAATTGTGAGAATTCACATGGCACAAGTTAGCACGAACGAGTTTAAATCAGGTATGAAAGTCGAGGTTGATAATCAGCCCTACACAATCATTTCCAACGAATTTGTTAAGCCCGGAAAAGGCCAAGCCTTTAACCGAGTAAAACTTCGGCACCTTATGACAGGTCGCACATTAGAAAGAACTTTTAAATCCGGCGATAAAGTCGATGTAGCGGATGTGGCAGAAGCCAAAATGCGCATGCTTTATAGCGAATCTGATGGCGTTGTCTTTATGGATGACATCACATTTGAACAACTAAAAATTTCAAGTACTGCAATAGGCGATAATAGCCAGTGGCTTAAAGAAGATTTTGTTTACGATATTATTTTTTACAAAGGTGAGCCAATTACCTGCGAGCCTGCTACATTTCTTGATCTTATTATCACAGAGACATCTCCAGGCGTGCGCGGCGATACTGCGTCAGGACGCGTTTTAAAACCTGCTGTTCTTGAAACCGGTGCAAAAATCCAGGTTCCAATTTTTGTAGAACAAGGCGAAAAGGTACGTATTGACACTCGCACCGGCGAATACGTTTCTCGAGTGTAATACAGGTGAGTAAGCAGTCAAAACATTTACTGCTTTCACATGCTTGCATGCTTGAACATGGTATTCTAGCACATCCTGAAAATGCATCGCGCTTAGCGGCTATCCTAAAAGCACTTCAAGATAGCTCTTACGTTAAGTTTTTAGATTTATCTATAAATCGTAAAGCCACAGTTGCAGAACTATCTGAGGTGCATGATATAGACTATATTAACTATGTGCTCTTGCAAGATGGAAAACAGGTAAATCTTGATCCGGAAACACCCATGTCGCAAGGTTCTGTTCAAGCTGCACTTGTGGCTGCAGGTTTGGGCCTAGAGCTTGTCGAGCGGGTTGTAGAAGGTACAATAGAAAATGGTTTTGCACTTGTGCGCCCCCCAGGACATCATGCAGAGGGTGAGCGCGCATTAGGTTTTTGTGTATTTAACAATATTGCCGTAGCTGCTAAAAAGGCTCTTAACATGGGCCTCAAGCGCATTATGATTGTAGATTGGGATGTGCATCATGCAAATGGCACTCAAAGTGCATTTTACGATGATGACAGAGTGTTTTTGGTAGATATGCACCAAGACAATCTTTTCCCTGTAAACTCTGGGCTGCTATCTGAAACTGGTGCCGGAAAAGGCCTTGGATTTACGGCAAACATTCCTTTTCCAGATTCATGCCGCGATGCAGATTATCTTTATGCATTTGATACTATTATAGAGCCTTTGGCTAAACTTTATCGACCGGAACTTATCTTGGTATCAGCGGGCTTTGATGCGCATGAAAGCGACCCTTTGGGCTCTATGAGCCTTACAACAAAGGCTTATGCGGCATTATCAGCTCGAGTAAAGGCTCTTGCTAAAGAGCTTTGCGGCGGCAAGCTTATATTTTTCTTGGAAGGGGGGTATAACCCCGCATACTTGGCTCAGAACGTGCTTGAATGCGTAAAAGTTCTTGTCAGTTCCGAAGTAATGCCTCAAGAAAAAGTTGAACCCTACACTTTCGGCATGCAAAAACATATTCAGGAAATATATGATGTACATGTCAAACCCAAGCTCCCAAATGCCTAAAATATCCGAAGATGTGCTTAAAGATGTGCCTGACTTCACCTCATGGCAAGAGGCTGACAGCTGGCTAAAACAAGGCCAACTTGCGGCAAGAGCTTGGAGTCCTGATGTGCTTGCAGATGCCAAAATAACATCTTTGCAAATAAATGAAACAGCAGCATTTCCCTTTGGATTATATGCATCTGAGAAGTGGCGAAAATTTGTTTTAGCCACGTTTTTAGCAGATCTTATTTGCTATTCAAATCCGGTAGATCAAGTAAGCTTTGAAAGGCTCATCTTTGTTATGCATAGCTTTCCTCAAGGCTTTAGAACGTGGTGGATTAAACTGCCAAATCAACCCTGGTGGCCTGTAGGCTATACAGGGTGGTATCCCATGCTAGAAACAGCCTTTGAAGCCTTTAAAAATAATCCTGATAAACTTACATCCCGCATGGTAGTGCCCACGCACCTAAATAAGACACGACCCTTGCTGTATCTTTTTAACTCAAGTGTTGCGCCTCAGCTAAAACAAAAAATTCTCACAAAACCCCTCATGAGCATGTTTGCACAAGATATTAGTCAGCAAAACCCCAAAGGTCTTGCCTGCATCACTGTATCAGAGGATGGTTCAAGAATCGCAAAGCGCTTCGGCATGTCATGCACAGGCTCTTTAACTATCGACGGCTGTGCTGAGGGGGTCTTCGTAGCCGAAAACTGACCGCAGGTCCCTGGAGTGCGGTGCTTTTTGCACCGCTCTTTATTTTACGCATACCTTAACCACATAAGCTTTAAAGCGAAAAAAAGGTAATTTTCGCTTTGTTGTTTTTGACATTATGGTATGTGTAAAATTAAGGGCGGTGCAAAAAGCACCGCACTCCAGAGACCTCCGGTCACTACTACAAATCATCCCAGTCAAAGGCTTGAATGTCGGAAAGTCTTGCGGCACCAAGTAGGACCATCACGAGGCGATCGATTCCCAAAGCCATGCCGGCACCTGAGGGCATGCCAAAGCTTAAAGATTCCAGAAATTTTTCATCGAGAATCACAGGAGATTTGCCCATTTCTTTGCGCATATTTTGTCCCTGCTCAAAGAGTTGCCTTTGAAGGTTCATGTCTGTTAAAAATGGAAAGCCATCGGCGATTTCAATGCCGCCAATATACAGCTCGCTTCGATCTGCTACATAGGGGTCATGGGCATTGATGGGGGCAGAAGTTGTGAGATAAGCCGGCCATTCTTGTAAAAAAGTGGGAATGTGCATTCCAAGAAAACCCTGCAGCTGTTCAAATAAATAAGACATTATAAGATATTTATCGTGCTGAAAGCTGGAAGGAAGCTCTAATCCGGCACGACCTACAGCATCTAAAAGATTTTCAAGAGAAAAATCGTGCAGATTTTCAAGCCCCAGATGTATTTTGAAGGCCTCTTTTACAGTTAACCGAGGCCACGGTTTGGACATAATGTCAATTTCATTGCCTGATACACACACAGTATTTCGGTCTGGATATACTGCACTAAAGGCCTTTCGAATAAAGCGAACAGTATCTTCTTCGATGCTAAAAAGTGACTCATGGGCTCTTGCCCATTCAAGCATAGTAAATTCACTACTATGATAGCGGCCTCTATCGTTTGCGCGAAAATTTTTTGTTAAAGTAAAAAGCTTTTCAATGCCTCCTACGATCAGGCGTTTTATCTGATATTCAGTTGATGTTACTAAATAGCCATCTGCTGTTTTAACTGATTCGATATGAACATCAGGGCATGTACCTTTTACAAGAAGTGGGGTTTCTACCTCTAAAAAACCTTGTTCATAAAAGTCATCACGAATTGCCTTAATAATATTTTGACGTTGGTGTAATAGTAGCTGATCTTGGATGGTCCAGTGCATGAATTTTTCTCTTTTACCGTTGTAAGGATACCAAATATTGTATTTACATAAAAGAGCGGAACTTAAGAATGTACATCAGGATGCTTGTACTTTTTTTTGTTGTAATAGCTAATAAGCTTGTCCATCAGTACATATGGATCGGCCTCATAAATTACTTTTGCACCGGTCTTCTTATCGATAATTTTGACTATATTTTCAAGTTCATCGGCAATACCCCCGGTTCCTAAAAGAGCGCCAATCAGATGGCCTTCATCATAAGCGATTGAAAATTCCCCGAGTGTTCCTGAGTGGCCGCCTACAATAATTACAATATCAGAGCTACGTATATTCACGACCTCGCGTCCCATAAGCCCGCTGCCTGTGAATATAAGTACATCGTGATATCTAACTGGGGATCGATAAACATCCGTATGTTCACGCTCACTTAGCGCAGGAGATATGCCGATAACTAAGCCTCCTTTGCTTTTTGCACCGCGTGCAGCATCCAGTGGATATCCAGGACATGCGCCTGTAATGGTAATGCAGTCATTTTCAGCTATTGCACACCCTAAATCATACGCAATTTTTTTATGCTTTTTGGCAAGTGTGCCTGAGGCCGATCCCATAACGCCAATTTTTAATTTCACAAAGTCTCCATAGCTAAAATTTCACTATATAGAATTTGAAAATTATGTATATATGATTTTTCTCCTCTATTTTATGATAAAGGCACATTTTTTTTTGATTTGAGGCTATCTAAGACGAGCTGCAATTGTTCAAGATAGCCCTCTTTTTTTGACCATTCAGTCAAGTTATTAAAATCAATAAGGTGATTTTTGGCAACAAGACGGGCTTGTTCAAGTGATTGAGGGTCTCCCCAGTAAAAAAAAGCTGCCAAGCGATCTTTTACGCAATCTGTGGGTGTAAGAAGTATCAGAAGTCCAGATTCGGATTTAAGCGTTTCAAAGGAGCGAATAGATTCATGGCCTATGGCAATTGGTGGATTTACAAAATCTATAAGATAAGGACAATTTTCATGTGTAAAGCAGCGCTCAACTCGCTTAAAGCCTAGCTTTTCTAAGGGCTTTTCCACTTTTTTTAAGTCTTCATACGTAACAAAATCCAAATCATAGGACATATAGCGATTTTCGCTATATATCGATACACATGCCCCGCCTACCAAAACAGCTTCGATTCCATGTTCTTTAAGAGTGTTATACACGAGAAATGCAAGTGTTTTTAGGTCAATATTGACCAAGTCTTTCATAAAGGCTTTCCTGTTCTGCGCGGGCGTTTTCTTTTTATGGACTGGTAATTTGTTTCTTGAATTATTGTTGGAAGAAAATTGTAGGCTTTTTGAGCAAGTTCTTGTATTTCTTTCAGAAAAGGGTAGCGTGGATTCCAGCAAAATACGCGAGTCCTACCTTCTAAGAAGCTTACTAATAAGCCTCCAGCTTCTAGTTTCTTAAGTGTTTTTTGAATGGGATCCAGAGCCGTACTAAATGCTCTGCTTAATTCTGAAGCGTTTGCCTTCGAATGCAGGCAGAGATACATGAGCACTTTTTCTACATTTTTATTTGCAAAAAGATATTCTAACATTATACACCTATCCTATATGTAATATAACCTATCAAAGAGGTGGTTGTCAAGAAAAAAATCTTAACTGGAAGTTAATATACATGACCCCATTTCGCATAAAGATTTTGTATACATAATTCTTGGAGTGTGTACTATGAATTTTTTTGAAGGGAGACAAATTATGTTCTCAAAATTTGCCAAATGGATTTCTTTAATGCTGGGCAATTCAATTGCATTTATTATGGCAATTGTTATTGTTGTTGTGTGGGCGCTTACGGGTCCTTTTTTTCATTATAGCGATTCATGGCAGCTTGTCATTAATACAGGCACAACAATTATTACTTTTTTGATGGTTTTTCTTATTCAAAATACCCAAAATCGCGACACGATAGCTCTTCATCTTAAACTAGACGAGCTCATCAGATCAAGAAAAGGTGCCCATAATGAACTTTTAAAAATTGAAGAATTAAGTGACGAAGAGCTGCAAAAATTGCATAAACGCTATGAAGATTTAGCTCTTAAACTTAAATCAAAAATGAAAGAAGGCAGTAAAGACACGGATACTCCTGATATTTAAAAAAACCTTTAATCAGGTAGCAGCGCGCAGATTTTCTTTTCAAGATCTTCAGGGTTTTTAATTTTAGGCAGCAGTATGCGATTAGTGAAGGAAGTATTGCCTTTTTTACGCTCGTACGAGAGCGTGACATTTTCAACTTTAACTTGGGTGTAGCCAAGCTTGGCTGCATGCACTCTAATACGACTTAGGTGATAGAGCCATTTTGCCTGTTCTGGAGCCGGGCCAAAACGGTCTTTTACTTCTTCCCAGATGCTGTCTACTTCTTCAAGTGAAAGCGAATCACCAAGACGTTGGTAGATTTCCATACGTAGGGAAACTTCATTTACATAAAATTCGGGCAGCCTTGCATCGTAGGGGATTTCTACTCGAGTATCAAGTGTGTAGCTTGGGGCCTTTCCTTGTAGAGAGTCAATGGTCCGCTTTAGAAGCTTGCAGTAGAGGTGAAAGCCAATGCTTGCCACATGACCTGATTGTTCAAGGCCTATAATATTGCCGGCACCTCGCATTTCAAGATCGCGCATGGCAACGCGCATGCCGCCCCCATATCCGCCTGCTTGAGCGATAGCATCAAGGCGTTTCTTTGCAATATCTGAAAGGCTGCGCCTTGTAGGAATGATAAAGTAAGCAAAGGCGCGCCTATTCCAGCGTCCAACTCGTCCGCGAAGTTGGTAAAGATCGGCTATTCCAAAGTGATCGGCATTATCGATAATAATAGTGTTGGCATTAGGAATGTCGATGCCATTTTCAACAATAGATGTAGCTACAAGTATGTCAAGTTCCCCTTTTTTAAAGGCGTGGAAGACTAAGTCAAGCTCATCCCCATCCATCTGGCCGTGGCCTATACCAATACGAGCTTTTGGAAGAAGTTTTTGTATATAAGATGCCCTTTCATAAATAGAGTCAATGCGGTTATGGATAAAATACACCTGCCCGTCGCGGTTAAGCTCGCGAAGTAGCGCTGTTTGTATGAGCTGATCATCCGGATCTGCAATAATAGTCTTAATGGGCAGGCGATCTTGCGGGGGTGTGCTGATCACAGATAAGTCTCTTGCACCTACAAGGGACATGTACAGTGTGCGAGGAATGGGTGTGGCAGATAATGTCAGGCAGTCAACACCTGCTTTTAGGCGCTTTAGATGTTCTTTTGCTTTTACCCCAAAGCGCTGCTCTTCATCGATGATAATCAGGCCTAAATCTTTAAACTGGATATCCTTTTGCAGCAGGCGATGTGTGCCGACGATAATATCTACAGCCCCTTTTTCAATTAGTGCGACACTTTTTTTAATTTCGGCGGGTGATCTAAAGCGTGATAGCACTTCAACTCGCACGCCAAAGCTTTGCATACGATCTCTAAAAGTTTCATGATGCTGCATGGCAAGTACGGTTGTAGGCACAAGCACTGCAACCTGTTTTTTGCCATCCACAACAGCTTTAAAGGCAGCTCGCATTGCCACCTCGGTTTTGCCGTAGCCAACATCGCCACATATAAGGCGATCCATGGCCTTTTGAGACATCATATCATTTTTTACATCACCAATCGCGCGCAGCTGGTCTTCTGTTTCTATGTAAGGAAATTCTTCATCAAAAAGAGCCGTGTCACTTGAGTCAATTGGATAGGAAAAGCCGCCCTTCATCTCGCGTTCTGCATAAAATTTTAAGAGCTCTGAGGCATAGCCTATGATGGCTTTTTCAGTTTGTTCACGGCTTTTTTTCCAGCGATTATTTCCCAGAGTATGTAGTTTTGGATTTTCTTCACCGGCTCCAACATACTTGCTGATGAGGTGAGCTTGGGTCAGTGGAATATAGAGCTTTGCCTTGTCGGCATATTCAATTTGAAAGTATTCTTCTTCGTGCCCTTGATAATCAGGACGCTTTTCTACCCCTAAAAATTTTCCTATGCCGTGATTAAAGTGGACGACAGTTTCTCCTGGAGTAATGTCAAATGCATCCCAGCTTGCAGACTGGTAGTAAGTGCGCTGGCGCTCTCTGCGAATTTTTATGCGGCCTGTAAGTTCTGTCATCGGAAAAACAATAACTTTTGCATCTCGTGCTACAAAGCCTTGTGACAGATATCCAGTTAAAAAATGAAAATGATGGCTTAGAGGTAGGTTTTTATCGCGAAGTTTTTGTTCAAATGTGGTCTGTTCATTTTCTGATTGCGTCAAAAAGTACACATCGAAGGGATCATCATGCTGTTGCTGTTTAAGTGCATCAAAAAGCTCTTCATTCATTGGCTCAAATTCAAGCATGCAGCTTTCTTCAAAAAATTTGCCTAGCGGCTGCAAAGTATGTGTAAGGCGCTTAGCAGAAAGCGAACGCAAAAACATTTCAAATTGAATGGTTGAACTTTTTTGACTTTGCGAATAAAAGCGGACCTTTTTTTCGGTTAGCACATCTGTGAGTGTTTCTATGGGCTTAGATGTAAAGTACAGACACTGCTCTTTTTGCGTAAGATCAAGAAGCTCTTCGATGCCCAAAAAAGTTCTGGATGTTGTACCGCCAAGTGACGTAAGTGATGCATAGCGATCTTCTAAGGCTTCCAGGTCATCAAAGACAACCAGGCATTTTCCAATATAATCAAAGATGGTTGAAAGTTTTTTTTCGGTTTGCTCAAATTCAAGTTCCTTAGCCGCTGAAAGTTCAATGCTTTCAACCATGCGCGCGCTTTTTTGACTGGATGAATCATAAGCGCGCATAGATTCAATTTCATTTTCCCAAAACTCGATTCGGTAAGGCTCTGTAGCAGTAACCGGAAAGATATCGATAATGCCGCCTCGATAGGCATATTCGCCTTTTTCACAGGCCACGCTTTTGCGCTCATAACCTAAGCGTTCAAGTCGAAAAAGCATTTCATCAAATCGAATTTTATCTTTTCGCTTTAACGTGACAAACAGCCCTTTAAAGGCATCGGGCGCCAGTACCTTTTGCAACACCCCTTGAAGTGTACTTAGGACGATGCAGGGCCCTTGGGTTTCTTTGAGGGTATGTAAAGCCTTAAAGCGCGCGCCCACAATATCTGGGCTTGGAGCAATATTTTCTGATGGCAGCATCTCCCATGAAGCAAGTTCTATGATGGGATATTTTGAAAAAAGAGGCAGGTCGTTGTACAGCTTAAATTCTTCAATGCCCGCCCCGGTAAGTACAAGCAAAGGCTTTTTTGCGGCATCTACAGCTTGGGCAAGCACGAGTGCTTTACTAGAAGGTAAAAGCCCTTCAAGCAAAAGAGATGACCCTTCAGAAATATCTTGCACAAGGTTTTGTAAAAACTTACTTGAGCCAAGCTTGTCCTGTATGATATGCCCCGGTAGCTCAGTCATAGGGCTTACCTATACATAAAAAAACATTCAACGCAAAGGCGCAAAGTTCGCAAAGGAACGCAAAGAAAATACCAAGAAATACAAAGGGTTTGGCCTGTAAACAACTATAGAAATACTTGGTATAAGGCAAAGCCCTTTGTTTTTGTATTCTTTGCGTTTCTTTGCGCCTTTGCGCCTTTGCGTTGAATGTTTTAATTTTTTCAGAAAGTTGGTTCATCAAATTGCTAAATTTCAAGATTCCGAGTAAACGTTCAGAGTATTTTCAATTTGCTCAAGTGCCTGTTGGGTTTTGTCTACAGCCTTGCCTGCGCCTTGTGCACTTTCTGCTTTGCCGCCGCCAGAGCCTTCAAGAAGGACAAGTGCCGGCTTGATAAGCTCATTAGCTTTGATTCCTTTTGATACAAGAGCTTGCGGTACGCGTATTGATAGATGAACCTTGTTTGGCTCTTTGCAAGCTATTGCTATAAGGCCTTGCGCATCACGTTCGCCCAAAGCATCCATTAATGCTTTTAAATCTTGAGGACCCACCTCAACAGCGGCTACACAGTAGGCAAGGCCGTTTTTGTTGGTTTTGAAGAGTAGCGATTCAGCAAGTGTGCCAAGACGCATTTTTTGCATGTCTTTAAGAGCATTTTCTAATTCTTTGACATCTGAGGTTAACTTTTCAATGCGCTCAACTACTTTTGCTACGGGAGTTTTTAGCTGCTCGGCAATGTGGTGAAGAATGTCTTTATGTTCATAGGCAAAACTTTCAGCTTCACTTCCTGAAACGGCCTCTATACGGCGCACACCACTTGCGATGCTGCTTTCCTTTGCGATTCTAAAGTAGCCTATAGTGCCTGAACTTTCTGTGTGTGTGCCTCCACAAAGCTCTTTTGAAAAGTTTACATCAACTACGCGCACTGTTTTACCATATTTTTCACCAAAAAACTGAATAATATCATGGCGCTTTTGTGCCTCATCGTAGGCTAGCTCATAAGTCTTTACAGGTATGTTTTGGCGGATTTTTTCGTTTACCATTTGTTCAATAGCACGAACTTCATCTTCAGTAAGTGCTTTATGGTGGTTAAAATCAAAACGTAGGCGAGTGGGTTCTACAACCGATCCTGCCTGCTTTACATGTTCGCCCAGCACTTGATGTAATGCCCAGTGTAGAATATGTGTTGCAGTATGGTTGTTGGCAATTTTTTGGCGACGAGTTGCATCCACATGTGTTTCTATGATATCACCAAGTTGCAACTTGCCGCTTGAAAGCGTGCCATGATGCGAAATTACGCCCTTAAAGGGGCTATTTGTGGTAGTAACTGAAAAGCATGTAGTATCATGTATAAGCTCGCCGGTATCACCTACCTGTCCGCCCATTTCGGCATAAAAATTTGTTTTGTCTAAAATTACTTGAGCTTCAGATCCCTCTTCTATCCGATCTACAAAATGACCGCCTGAGATAATGCCTATGACCTTTCCAGAACATTTTGCATCGCGGATAAAGGCGCAATCGCCATTTTTTGCTACAAAATCTTGGAAGACATTTTCTTTTACTTCTTGCTGTATAACTTTTTGAGCAAGTTTTGATTTTTCTTTGGCTTCTTTTTCAAGTGCAAAAAAAGCGTTCATGTCTACATGTAGGCCATTGTCTTTGGCAATAAGCTGCACTTCTTCAATCGGAAGGCCATAAGTATCTTTAAGCTTAAAAGCATCGGCCCCAGAAATTTCTTTAGCATGCTGCTGTGATGATTCGATAATCTGGTTGAGGATGTTTCCACCGCGCTTAAGTGTTTTAAAGAAAGATTCTTCTTCTAGTGTTAAAATTTCGGCTATTTTGTCTTTGGCAATTACTAGTTCTTTATAATCTGGTCCCATACTAGATACAAGTGTAGGCAGTATTTGGGCTAAAAAGGGCTTTTCAAAACCAAGCACTTTACCGTAGCGAACAGCGCGTCTGAGAACCTTTCTGAGTACATATCCACGCTCAACATTTGAAGGCTGCGCACCATCGGCAATGGCAAATGCAAGGCAGCGCAGGTGATCTGCAATTACACGAAAAGCAGGTGCTTTTATTGGATCATCTGGATTGTAGGTGACTTTTGAAAGCACTTCAATTGCACCAATAATTTCTAAAAAGATGTCAGTTTCAAAAACCGTTTCTTTATTTTGAATGAGACTCATTACGCGCTCAAGGCCGGCCCCTGTGTCAATAGAAGGCTTTGGAAGGGCAGTTAGCTTTGCATCATTACTTCTATTGTACTGCATAAATACAAGATTCCAAAATTCTAAAAAGCGCTCTCCTGATTCATCATCAAGCGGGCTTGTGGCAGTTGGGTTGTATTGCTGGCCCCTATCATAAAGAAGCTCAGAGCAGGGCCCGCAAGGACCAGTATCGCCCATAGCCCAGAAATTTGATTTTTCATCCATACGCACAATGCGGCTTTCAGGAATATGTTTTTTCCATAGCTCATATGCTTCATCATCATCGCGAAAAACGGAGACCCAAATTTTTTCAGGATCAAAAGCAAATACCTGGGTAGCTACTTCCCATGCAAAGTAAATAGCCTTATCTTTAAAATAATCGCCAAATGAAAAATTCCCGAGCATCTCAAAGAAAGTAAGATGGCGTCTTGTGTGGCCTACATTTTCTAAGTCATTATGCTTGCCGCCAACGCGTATACATTTTTGAGAGGTTGTGGCCCTGGCATAATCACGAACGCTTTTTCCCAAGAAAACATCTTTAAATTGGTTCATGCCGGCATTAATAAAAAGCAATGTAGGATCATCGTGAGGGACAACTGAAGAAGAAGGGATTTGGGAATGTTCGTGTTTTTTGAAGTATTCTAAAAAGCGTTTTCGTACATCGTTCGTTTTGAGCATCCCTATTCTCCTTAATAGCAAAAGCAAAAAGTATACCTAATTATATACATTCAGCGCTACGAGGCAGACAGCAAAATTATTATTAGAAATGGTGTGTTAGATAAACCACCACTGAGACACTGAGCTCACTGAGACTTTTGAGGAAAATGAGAAGGCTTATGCGATCAGGAGATGAAGGGGGATAGCCTTTTATTAAATTGATCAATCCTATTCCACCACCAACTTGCTTGAGGAATGCCAATTAATCCTTCTCCCTATCTCAGCTCTCTCAGTGAGCTTTAGTGCCTCGGTGGTTAATTAGGCAACAAGCCATTAGAAACTCCTTTTTAAAAATTAAATAGGCACTTGACGGTTCAAATATTATTAGATATATGCCAATCTAAACTAAAATTATTTTGCTATGTGGATTGTTAAGCTTGCTTTATTGCGGCCATATACTTTTGTTGTCATTGCCCTTCTCATGCTGCTTATTTGGGGGATGGTTTGGCCTGCGTACAGCTAAAGATATTTTCCCTTTTATCAATATTCCAGTTGTAAGTGTTATCTGGACATTTCAGGGTATGCCGGCTGAAGAATTTGAACAACGCATCACAACTTACAGCGAGTATACTCTCTCAAATAACGTAAACGATATAGAACGTATAGAATCACAAACCCTTGATGGCATAGGTATTGTCAGGCTCTATTTTCATCCAAATGTAGAAATTGAAGCAGCAGTAGCACAGGCAACTGCTAGCTCACAATCTATTCTTAAATTAATGCCTACCGGAGTGCAATCACCAACAATATTACGCTATAGTGCAAATACCGTACCCTTAATTCAGATGGTTCTTTCAAGTGCTACACTTACACAAGAAGACCTCTATGATTATGGCATCTACCGCATTCGCCAGTTTATATCTACTATTCAAGGAACCACTTTGCCAGCCCCATTTGGGGGCAAAACACGCCAAGTAATGGTGGATCTAAATCCAAGTGCCATGCAGGCAAGGGGTTTATCACCTAGGCAAGTAAACAATGCATTTTTAACTCAAAATCTCACTTTGCCAACTGGAGATGTTAAAATTGGTCCCTTTGATTACAGGGTAAATCTTAATAATTCACCTGAGCTTATTGAATCCATGAACAATTTTCCAATAAAAAGTATTGATGGAAAGATGCTGTTTATACGTGATGTTGCCCATGTGCATGATGGCTATGTTCCTCAAACTAATATTGTAAGACAAGATGGACTGCATGCCGTTCTTTTAACCGTGTTAAAAAACGGGGCGGCCTCATCACTTGAAATTATTAACAGCGTAAAAGAACTTTTAAAAAACATCAAAGCTGCTGCACCTGCAGGCATGGACATTAATTTGCTTTTTGATCAATCAATTTTTGTACGTGCTGCTATTAATAGCGTAGTCAAAGAGGGAGTAATTGCTTCTCTTTTGACAGGGCTGCTTATATTGCTATTTTTAGGCAGCTGGCGAAGCACCTTGACGGTTTGGATTTCTATTCCGTTATCTATACTTTCTTCAATTATTTTTTTAAGCCTGACGGGTGAAACGCTAAATCTTATGACGCTTGGCGGCCTTGCACTTGCAATCGGTATTTTAGTTGACGATGCAACTGTCGCAGTCGAAAATATTCATCGCAACTTAGGCCTTGGAAAACCTCTTCAGATGGCTGTACTAGATGGATCAGCTCAGGTTACGATTCCAGCTTTTGTATCGACTCTTGCAATATGCATTGTGTTTATCCCTGTGACTCTTTTGTCAGGGCCAGCACAGTTTTTATTTGTACCTTTTGCCAAGGCTGTAGTTTTTGCTGTTATAACATCATATTTTTTATCACGAACGCTTGTTCCGGTAATGATTGCACATTTAATGCAAAACGAAATGTATTTGTATGCACCAACTTCAAAAACAGAAACTACCCCCAAAAAAAGCCGCTTGCAACGCTATCATGACTCATTTGAAAATCGTTTTAAAAGATTTCGCGGAAAATATGAATACTATTTGCAGTGGACCCTGCTTAATAGAATTACGGCAATTGGCTTGTTTGTCATACTTTTTGCAAGTAGTGCTTTAATTGTCTCATCAGTAGGCGAAGATTTTTTTCCGATTGTTGATGCAGGGCAATTTCGTTTACATGTGCGAGCCCCAAGCGGCACGCGCCTTGAAGTTACCGAAGAATACTTTGGTGCCGTAGAAGAAGAAATAAAAAAAATAATACCAAGCAATGAATTAGAGCAAATGATCGACAATATTGGAATACCAGCATCAGGCTATAACCTTGCCTTTGGTGACATGGCAACTATTGCGATTTATGATGGTGAAATACTTGTGTCATTGTCTAAAGATAAAACAAAACCCACGGCTTATTATGTAGAAAAGCTACGTAAGCGCCTTCCAAAAATTTTTCCGACGCTTATGTTTTATTTTCAACCAGCTGATATGGTTAACCAAATTTTAAATTTTGGTCTTCCGTCGCCTATTGACATTCGTATCATTGGCTATGACAAAAAAAATAATATACAAATAGCTAAAGAACTTATTGAACGCGTATCTCACGTACCAGGAGCCGTTGATGTGCATTTACACCAAGTGCTAGATTCACCTGAAATATTTTTACGTGCTGATAGAATGCGCCTTGCCCAAGTAGGTCTGCAGCAGCTAGATTTGGCAAATGACATTTTGGGAACATGCGGCACAAGTACTTCTGTTACACCAAATTTTTGGTTAGACCGTCAAAAAGGCGTTCCATACCAAATAGCGGTGCAAACCCCTAAATATCGTATAAATACGCTAGAGGAATTTATGCGAGCGCCTATTTCTAGTCCGCTTACAAAAACATCGCAGTTACTTGGAGATCTCGTTACCTACGAACGAAGATCGACTCCTGGTGTTATAAATCATTTAGATATTCAGCCTACATATGATGTTTTTGCTAATGTCCAAGGAAGAGACTTGGGAGGTGTGACTCGAGACATACAAAAAATAGTAAATGAATATAAAAGTAAACTTACTGCTGGAAATACCATTGAAATCCGGGGACTTGTAGACAATATGCATCAGGCATTTGTTCGTTTAGGCTTAGGATTTATTCTGGCTATCATACTTGTATATAGCATCATGGTAATAAACTTTCAGTCCTGGCTAGATCCTTTTATTATCATCATGGCCTTGCCAGGAGCTATATGCGGTATTATTTGGATGCTGTTTCTTACGCACACTACTTTTAATGTGCCCTCACTTATGGGTTCAATTATGAGCGTGGGTGTGGCAACAGCAAATAGCATTTTACTAGTTACCTTTGCTAATCGCTATATGCGGGCAGGGGAAGATAACATTCGCTCGATGATAGATGCGGCATCTGCAAGGCTGCGTCCTGTACTTATGACGGCACTGGCAATGATAGTAGGCATGGTGCCGATGGCAATTGGCATAGGTGAAGGCTCTGAGCAAAATGCACCGCTTGGTAGGGCTGTTATAGGAGGATTATTGCTTGCAACAATTACTACACTGTTTTTTGTTCCTGTAATCTTTACTTTGCTGCGCAAAAAACCAAATCCATTTATTGCATCAGAAGATGAAATTGACATCCACCCAGATTCCAAGGAAAATGCATGACAGACCAACCTAATAAAGAAAATAATAATTTCAGAATTTTTTTACTGGCGGTCCTTGTTTTACTTTGCCTATTTTGTTTTGGCTTATTTTCACGTTGGCATCAAACATCTAAAGTAAATAAAACAGCAAAGCAAAATCAATTACCATCCGTAACTTTGCTTATTGCAAAACCTGAAGATAAACCTGTAGAATTTGATTTGCCAAGTATTACCCAGGCAAATATCACCACACCAATTTGGGCAAGAGCTGATGGATACATAAAAAGCAGATATGCTGATATTGGTGACAAAGTAAAAAAGGATCAACTTCTTCTAGAGCTAGAAACTCCTGATCTTGACCAAAAGTATCAACAAGCCATTCACGATTATCAAAATGCTCTAGCTAAAAGAGATTCTGCCAAACTTTTAGCTGATCGAGGCTTGCAGGTAAAGAATTTAAATGCTGGAGCAATTTCTCAAGAGGATTTAGATATACGTGGTTCAAATTTGACAGAAGCTGAAGCGTCGTGCAATGCTTTTGAAGCGAACATGAATTACTATAAAAGTCTAATGGAATTTAAACATGTTCTTGCCCCCTTTGATGGAATTATTACTGAACGCAGCGTTGATGTTGGTGGGCTTGTTACTGCTGGAAGCAATGGAAATTTCCAGCAACTATTTGTGATTGCAGCAAGTGATATCATAAAATTGTATGTTAGCGTTCCGCAAAATTTTTATCGCTCTATAACTCTAGGTTTAGAAGGTATAACTTCAATTCGTGAATTTGGCTCAAAAACGTTCACGGGAGTTGTTAAACGCTACGCAAAGGCACTAGACCCAGTAGCGCATACTATGCTTACTGAATTACATATAGATAATAAAGATGGCGAGCTTATACCGGGACTATATGCCCAGGTACATTTTGTCTTTAAGCCGGAATTGCCTTATTTTGTTGTCCCAGCAACAGCTATTATCATCCGCGAATCAGATCCTAAAATTGCAGTCGTTGATGATGATAATATTGTGCATATCAAAGTCGTAAAAATTGGCCTTGACTACGGAAAGTCAGTAACTATTGTTGACGGAATAACACCCGGTGAAAAAATAATTACCAATCCAACCGAAAAAATAAAACAAGGCGTTAAAGTAAAACCATTAAAACAAGCAGAGGGATACAATGACTCAGAAATTAAAAAATAAAGTAGCTATAGTTACAGGAGCTTCTAAAGGTATAGGCGCAGCTTGTGCTTTGGAGCTTGCTCGTGAAGGTGCAAGTGTGGTTGTAAACTACGCTACAAGCATGGAAGGTGCCAATAAAGTAGTAAATGAGATTAAAAAGATGGGCGGTAATGCTATTGCTGTACAAGCAAATCTTGCCGATCCCTCAGATATTAAGCGGCTCTTTACCGAAGCTCTCAAGGCCTTCAATAAGATAGATATCTTGGTAAATAATGCAGGCATTTATGAGGCATCTCACTTAGAAGAGGTCACGCTTGATCATTATAATAAAATGTTTAACACTAATGTTTTAGGAGTGCTTTTTGCTTCACAGGAAGCCGCGCATCACTTTGGAAGTAATGGTGGAAACATAGTCAATATTAGCTCTATAGCAAGTACGCTAGCAGCACCGCCTTATTTAGTATACAACGCCACCAAAGCTGCCGTAGATGCGATAACAAAAACATTGGGCAAGGAACTTGGTAGCCGCAAGATTCGCGTTAATAGTATAAATCCAGGAATGATAGAAACAGAAGGCACGCATGCTGCAGGTATAATGGACGGCGAGCTTCGAAAACAATTTGAACCACATATACCTCTTGGAAGAATAGGCCAACCAGAAGATCTCACCAAGGCGCTTATATTTCTTGCCTCAGATGATTCAGCCTGGATGACGGGTGAATGCATCATTATTGCCGGGGGAATGCTGCCTTTTTGATTTACGTTAATATTTAGGAAAAAAATTTTTAATTTTTAAAATGGACTTAGAATATGTTAAAAACACGATTTTTTAGAGGTATTATACAAGCAAGCTTTGGGCTTTTGTTAATTTTTACTGTTATGCCGGCTTCTGCATCGCATAAATCACATAAAAAATCAAAACATCACCGAAGAGAGCATCATCACCACAAACACCATCATCACCATTCATCTTCGAGCTCATCATCTTCAAGTTCTTCTGATTCAAGTACATCTGGTAGTCGCGAATCACGTGATTGGTTACTAAATCAGGTAATTTAATCTATCGTCCCTGAAGAGGAATTTGAGGTTATAAAAAGACGTTCACCCGAGGTGAACCAATGATACGGTTATTTTTTCCATGGCAAGCTTGCGCTTAACCATGGGCTACAAAAAGAAAGGCACCTAAACGGTGCCCTACTGAAGTAAAATTTCTTTGTGTTTTCGTAATTTGTTTTAAATGGCACCGTTTTAGGTGCCATTCTTTTTGTAGCCCATGGCCAAGCGCGAGCTTGCCATGGGGAAACCGAATAGAAATTAGTTCACCCGAGGGTGAACGTCTTTTTACAACATCAAATTCCTCTTCAGGGACGATATTATCGAGACCGAGACCGTGTCCGAGACTGAGACCGATTGTTATGCTTATAATATGCTTCACATTTAGGAGGTAAAGCGGCCGGTCTCAATGGTGTCAACTTAAGCAATTTTTCTCTTAATCTCGATCTTGATCTTGATCTTAATCTCTTTTTTGCAAAGCACTTTAAAAAAAGAGATTAAGATCAAGATCATGATTAAGATCAAGAAAGGCCTTAAGTTGACGCCATTGCGGCCGGTCTCGGTCTCGATAAAATCACCCTGAAGAGGGGAGAGTGTATTTTTTTTAGCTTATGTCCGAATAGGTGACGAGGCGGATGAAGCGTCCCTTGCCAGGTTTTACTTTGCCCTGAAATTCTATAAATGCAGCTGAGCTTGTAGGCGGCGTGGCTCCAAAAACTTGCCCCCCCATAAAGTAGGTGCTGAGTCTCATAATTTGGGGAGCATGACTTACTAGGATAATGGTACTTTCATCAGGCATTTCAAAAAGGCGATTGCTCGTTTCTATTTCATCAAAAAGATCATCGCTTAAGGCCCATTCTTCTTGAGGTGTTATGCCAAATTCTTGCCCGATCATTTCAGCTGTTTGCTTAGCTCTAAGTATTGGTGATGTCCAAATTTGAGTTGGCTCGATGCCCATTGCTTTAAGATAAGCATTTACCTTGGCTTGCATTTTGCGTCCACTTTCACTTAGTATCTGATGCACACCTTCACTTTTAGTATTTGCGTGACGCATGAGAATTGTCAGTATGGCCAAAGATTTGCTCCTTTAGAACTATTTCTTCTTGCTTCATTTCTTGGTGCAAGGTTACTATTTTCTCCTTAACGTACCAATAATTTACTTAGCAACTGGAAATATATTTATGGCACATCGTGTTGAAGATTCTATAGCACAAAAACCCCTCGATGACACAACTAAACAGGTGCTCACGAAGGTGGCAAATACCATCCGCGGCCTCTCTATGGATGCTGTACAAAAAGCAGACTCTGGCCACCCAGGCCTTCCAATGGGCTGTGCGGAGATAGGGGCCTATTTGTATGGCTTTGCATTAAGGCAAAATCCTAAAAATTCACACTGGCCAAATCGCGATATTTTTATTTTATCTGCAGGACATGGCTCTATGCTGCTTTATTCCTGCCTGCATCTTTCAGGCTATAAGTTATCACTGGAAGATATAAAAAGTTTCCGCCAGCTTCATTCTAAGACTCCAGGACATCCCGAATCACTTGAAACCGACGGTGTAGAAACAACTACTGGCCCGCTTGGACAGGGCCTTGGTAATGGTGTAGGCATGGCTTTAGGTTATAAAATATGTCAGGAAAAATTTAATACACCTGAGTATAAAATTTTTGACAACAAAATATACGTGCTTGTATCAGACGGCTGCATCATGGAAGGCTGTACATCTGAAGTTTCTTCATTTGCAGGACATCTGCAGCTTGATAATTTAATTGTTCTTTATGACGCGAATCAAATTACTCTTGATGGCGTCCTTTCTGATGCCTGCAGCGAAGATACAAAAATGCGCTACATTGCCTATGGATGGGATGTGCACGAAGTAAATGGCAATGATTTAGATCAATTGCACAAAACCATAAGTTTTGTGCGTGAAAATCAAGCTAAACCTACACTTATTATCTGCCATACAGTCATCGGTAAAGGCTCTCCCCATAAAGCAGGAACTTCAAAAGCTCACGGATCACCACTTGGTGAGGACGAGGTAAAAGCCACAAAACAGGCTTTAGGCTTGCCTCTTGAAGACTTTTATGTTCCACAAGCAGTTACCGATTATTTTGCTAACAAACTTCATGATGATCAAGCACTTGAAGAGCAGTGGAGAAATCAATTTGAAGGATGGTCGCGCGCCAATCCTGAAAAGAAAAAAGAATATGAGATGATGGTAACAGATTATGTGCCAGCTGATATCGAAGAAAGACTCAACGGCTTTGCCATTAAAGCCCCAACATCTGGTCGTAAAGCATCACAAGATGTTACAAACTTTTTAGCAGACTTTATGCCGCAGCTATATAGCGGCTCTGCTGATCTTTCATCATCAGATTATACGATGTTAAAAAAGTTCCAGCTCATTGCAACTGAGGACTTCAAAGGCCGTAACATTAAATTTGGCGTTCGTGAATTCGGCATGGCAACTATTGCTACAGGCCTTCGTCAAACCCATATGATCGTGCCCTACATTGGTACATTTTTGACATTCTCAGATTATATGCGTAACGCAATACGCCTTGCAGCGCTCATGAAGCGTAAAGTTATTTACCAATTTACGCATGACTCGATTTTTCTTGGTGAAGATGGACCCACACATCAACCAATTGAGCAGCTCTCATCACTTAGAGCCATTCCAAACCTCCATGTAATACGCCCAGCTGGTACTCACGAGGTTAAAATGGCCTGGATTGCAGCATTAAAATACCATGGTCCAACCTGTCTTATACTTTCTCGGCAAAACATAAATGATTTACCAGAAACTATGGTGCCCTATGATAACGGCGTAGGCCGCGGCGGGTATATCGTAAAGCGCGAAAGTGCAAAAGCTGCTTTTACTCTTATTGCAACCGGCTCTGAGCTTCCTCTTGCTATGGAAGTAGCAGTTGAGCTTGAAAAACGCGGCAAGCCTGCTCGCGTGGTTTCGATGCCGTGCACCGAACTTTTTGATCTTCAGTCAGAAGAATATAGAAATTCTGTTTTAGGCGGTGATATTGGTAAGAGAGTAAGTGTTGAAGCTGCAGGCGATATGACATGGTATAAGTACATCGGCTTAGATGGCATTGCAATTTGCATGGAAGGCTTTGGTGCATCGGCACCTGCTAGCGTGCTTGCCAAAGAGTTCGGCTTTACTGTAGATGCCATCCTGGAAAGGCTTTTGTAAATAAAAAAACATTAAACGCAAAGGCGCAAAGGCGTAAAGAATCGCAAAGAAAAACAAGTACTTCGCATGGAAAGAATTGGTTTTATGCAAAGCACTTGTTTTGAATTTTGATTTGTATTCCTTTGCGTTTCTCTGCGCCTTTGCGCCTTTAGAGTTGAAATTTTCAAAAACCATTGTGATATTTACTTGAGGCAAAATGCTATTTACTGATGCGCTGGCGGGCAAAAATCATACAGGTCGGCCGCCTATTTGGCTTATGAGACAAGCTGGCCGGTATATGCATGAATATCAAGCGTTAAGGCTCAAGCACAATTTTTTAACACTTTGTCATACTCCTGAGCTTATTTGTGAAGTAACGCATCTTCCAATTAATGCCTTTGGCTTTGATGCGGCAATTTTATTTTCTGATATCTTGCTCATTTTAGAAGCTCTTGGCTTTGATCTTTGCTTTTATGAAGAAATAGGGCCCGTTATTAAAAACCCACTTACAATAGGATCAGAGCTTCGTGTTTGCGACGTCGTGGCTAAAATGGACTTTGTACTTCAGGGGATAAAATTACTAAAATCAAGTTTAAAAGTGCCGCTTATTGGCTTTGCCGGGGCGCCGTTTACTGTGGCGAGCTACCTTGTCGAGGGAAAATCAAGTTCTGATTTAGCTAAAACCAAACAGTGGTTGACTTCGGATCCTGATTCGTTTGATAAAGTGTTAAATGTTCTTGCAGATTGCACAATAGAATATCTTAATGCACAAATTGAAGCAGGTTGTGACTGCATACAGATTTTTGATAGCTGGGCGATGCATTTGGATGCTGATCAGTTTGATCGATTTGTGCAAAAACCTTTAGAAAAAATACTAAAGGGGCTAAAACCATGTGCTACCATATTATTTTGCAGGGGCTCTTCGATAAACAAATTGGCAGCACTTGGTCCTAAAGCAATATCGTGTGATTGGACCATAGATTTATCAAAGATGCGCGCAGCAAAATCCAAAAATCAGCCTGCAGGGAAATCTTCATCCGGATATTTTGCTTACAAACCCGCAAGAGATAGCACTTAAGGCAAATGTGCTTCTTGATAGCATGAAAAAAGATTCCGCCTTTATCTTTAATCTTGGTCATGGTGTACATAAAAATACACCACGCGAGCATGTTAAGGCACTTGTTGATTGTGTGAAAAGCTATGGATAACATCGATTTGCTTTTATCCTTAGACAAGCCAATTCCACGCTATACAAGCTATCCTACAGCCCCTGAATGGGGCGCTATTGCTTCTCAAGAATATGCTGATAAGCTGGCTTCTCTTTCGCAAACACATGAGCCCATTGCCCTTTATTTTCACATACCTTTTTGCAAAACGATGTGCCTTTTTTGCGGCTGCTCTGTTGTGTTAAATAGAAAAGCCGAAAATGAAGAGCGCTACGTCGATTACCTTATTAAAGAAATGGAACTTGTATGCAGCTATTTGGGACCTAAAAAAGCCGTATCTCAGCTTCATTTTGGTGGAGGAACGCCGACAAAGCTTTCTTGTGAGCAGCTTAACAAGCTTTTTGGGGCAATAAAGCATCATTTTAATTTTGAGAATGATGCTGAAATTGCTATCGAAATTGACCCCAGAACAGTTCATGAAGATAGGGGTGAAAAGCTTGAGCTGCTGGCTCATTTAGGTTTTAACCGAGTAAGTTTTGGTGTGCAAGATACTAATGAAAAGGTCCAAGAGGCCGTAAGAAGGTATCAAAGCTATGAGATGACAAAATATACCTATGATCTTGCCCGTAAAATAGGCTTTAAAGGCATTAGCCTTGATCTTATCTATGGACTGCCGTTTCAAACGCTTACTACCTTTACAGATACAATTTCAAAAATTATTGAACTAAAACCAGATCGCCTATCACTTTTTTCCTACGCCAAAATTCCATGGCTTAAAGAGCATCAAAAGGCCATTAAAGATGAGACTCTGCCATCTACAGAAGAAAAATTCCGTATTTATCTGATGGCTCGTAATGCGCTTATTGAAAGTGGCTATAAAGCCATTGGCATGGATCATTTTGCGCGGCCGTCTGATGAGCTTGCGGTAAGCTACGAAAAAAAGAGCCTGCAAAGAAATTTTCAGGGCTATACTGTGCTTGATGTTGCTGATCTTATAAGCTTTGGCATTACTGCAATTGGCTATTGTCAAAGCGGCTATTTTCAGAATATAAAAGAAATACCTGCCTACTACAAACTTTTAGATGAAGGGATTTTGCCTGTTTTTCGCGGTAAAATTCTCAAAAGTGATGATTTACTCAGACGCTGGGTTATACAGCGGCTTATGTGTGACTTTAGAGTGGACAAACTTGAGTTTTTGACTCGATATAACTGCTCTTTTGACTCTTATTTTGAAATTGAAAGAGCAAGCCTTGCCCCGCTTGTAGAACTTGGCCTGGTTAATGAGGATTCACATTCTCTTGCAGCCACATCGCTTGGCGAGCTGTTTATCCGCAATATAGCATGCGCATTTGACTGGTATTTGGCGCAAAAAGAAGGCCATAAAAATTTTTCAAGAGCGATTTAAGGTAAACGTAAACACTTGACTTTTAAGAGAATATAACGTATAATTAATTTTCTAAAAAAAGGGAGGTAAAATGAATTTAGGATTTTCTTTTAGTACAGCACCAATTCAGGCAGCAGCAATTGCCCCTCACGTAGAGCCAAAAAGTAATTCTTTACCAACTTCCAGCCAATTATTTTTAAACATTGCAGCAATTGCGGCTGGAGCCGGGGCAATTTCATCATTTTTCAGTCAAATTAAAGCAAATCACTACGTAGCGCGCATGGCTATACCCTTGTCTCCCTCTAGAGATGATGACACTTTTGATCAAAAACGTGCCAAAAATCTTATTCGCAAGATCAAAACCGAACGTACTGAACCCTCTAATGACCAGCGACCAAACTAATAAGTTCCCATAAATTAAATAATTTACTACAATCAGGGTAAGATCCGGTACTTTATTTAAAGAGGTGCTATGAATAATGGACGTGCCTTTGACCAAGCCGTAAGTCATTACATAGATAGTGCGATTGCCGAGCAAAAAGAAACCTATCATTCTACACTTGAACCATTTGAGTCTTATGCTAATAAATTTCGAAAACGAGCAACTGAGGAACTTGATTGGTTTAAAACGCACTTTTATAGTGGTTATAAAGCTCTTTTAGACGAAATTCAACCCGCCTTAAATCCAGATGAAACACTCGATCCATTTCTTATGGCACCAGAAAAGCTGTCACAAATTAATTCACACGAAAAGTTTTTTGAATTCTTGGCCGAAGGCAAATCTTTCCATCAGCTTTTTGGCTATTCCGAAAAGGTTTTGAATGCATTTTACAAAGCAGCCTACAAAATGGTCGATGACAGGCATTTTGAAGAGGGATTTAACGCTTATTTATTTCTTGTCACAGTAGCTCCGCATCTGCGCGAAGCATGGTTAAACTTTGGATTTATATCTTGTCAGCTAGGGGATTTTTTATCCGGCATTGAGGCCTATGGCCGTGCACGCGATCTTAATCCTAAAAAGGCCGATAGCTATCTTGCAGTAAGCGGCACCTATCTAAAGATGCGCAATTATGAATATGCTCATAAAGCCTGCGATATAGGTATAGACTTTGCTAGGGAGTATGATGAGCCTTGGGCGCATGAACTTATAAAGATGCTAAACGAAGCTAAACGTCAAATGCCAACAGGAGATTAAGCTATGGAGCCACATCAAATCCCGCCTAATATGCAAAATCCGAGTGTTGCTAATTTACCTGCAAATCCAGCTGCAGTTGATCCGCAAGTTGCAGGTCCGGTCTCGGTTGCATTGGCAGGCGAAAAACAGCCGGCTGCATCTTCTCTTCCAGCTCCCGCTGATCTTGCTGGTACAACAATAGAGCCCGAGCAAGAACCTCGATCAATTAAAGGCGGACAAATTGCCTGGCATGCCGTTAAGCTTTTAGGTGTGCTTATTGCAGCTCCCATTGCTGCACCTTATGCGGTATGTTTTTTTATTGGATGGACTGGTGCGGCCTTTTTCAACTCTAAATCAGGTGGTGAATTTGGCACAGATGTTGCAGCGGGTGTTGGTATAGTTTTTAAGCCTATTACACGCCAGTGGCAAGGCGCGTATGCTGGACTTGGCGGAATGACTGGCAAGGAATATAGACATGCCATGAAAATGATGGAATCGCAAAGTACAGGCCCCGAGTCTCAAGCCGCAGCTTCAAGCGGGCTATCAGCTGGCACAACATCAAGTGCAGGCGCACCTCCAGCCGGACAACAAAGTCAAGTGCCACTTCAATCTCAACCAAATCAACCATCAACTGTCGAAGAAGAACGAAGAAAGCGCGATGCAGAAAACCTTCAAAGACAAAGAGAAGAGCAAGAACGTCAAGCTGCAGCGGCTAGACCTCCACCTCAAGGCTTGCAGCCTCCTCCCCCTAATGTTTAGGTTCTGATTCTTCGCTTCCTTCTCGAGCTCTCTAGTAACTTCACTGAACGTGCTTATGTTTAAATAGTTGTAATCCTTGTTCCAAGGGAACAAATTAATAATAGCCCACCGTTTCGCGCCGACAGGTGCAAACGGTGGGAAACTTTGAAATAAAGCTTAAGTCACGCCAGTGACGGCTAAATAATTATTAAGCAGTCACTGGCGTGACTTCATTTTTTTTATCTTTTTCCCACCGTTTGCACCTATCGGCGCGAAACGGTGGGCTATTATTAATTAGTTCCTTTGGAACACATAGTCAATGCAGAGAAATCTCTCGTCAAAAAGTTGCCAAATCTTGATAATGCAATCCATAATAAAATCTTGATATAATTATAATAATTGTTTAATAAGGAAGGTGAAGGGAAAAAAGAAAAGGCAAGGCTTTTTTATGGACGTATCATTAGGAAATGCGGGTATTACACCTCTTACAATGGCATCCTCATCGGTTCCATCTGTAACGCAGAATGCAACACCTGCTATAACGCCCCCGCGCTCAATGCTGCTTGCTGCGCAGCTTGCTCAAAATATGCTCATGCCTACATCTATTTCCCAGGTTCAATTTATAAGTATTCGTAGAGCTGTGATTCCTCTGCCTCCTCGAGCAACCGGTCCCGATCGCGACGAGCGTAAGCGAGGTGAATTTTTGCGAAGAGTAAAAATTAGCAAAAGCGAAGCCATGAGCCAGCACACCCAAAATCGCTCTTAAGTCTATTAAGCTTTAAGCGTCAAAAACGGTAAATCTTATTTATGAAAAAAATTGGCATACTAGGTGCTGGGATTTGCGGTCTTGCACTTGCGCACTTTTTGCAAAAGCGCTTTGGATCTGATATTTCCATTACCATCTTTGAAGCTAAAGATGCAGTTGGCGGGTGGTTACGCACAACAAGTCATAATGGTGCTATGTTCGAATGTGGTCCAAGAAGTTTGCGTCAAACTTCAAATGAGCTTGCGCTTTTGATTCAGGATCTCGGACTTGATAAAGAAATCATTTTCGCATCAGATAACTCTAAAACACGCTATATAGCTCAAGGGGGTAATCTTGAACCTCTTCCTAGCAGTCTGGCAAAACTTTTTTTTTCAAAGCTTGGTCGAAAAGCTCTTTTAGCACTTATTAAGGAACCTTTTTGCGCTCCTTGCGAATTTGATGATGAAAGCGTGGCAAGTTTTTTTAATCGCCGTATTGGACAAAGCGCCACCGATACCTTTGTTTCAGCCCTTTGTGCGGGAATCTATGCTTCGTGTCCTGAAGAGCTTTCGATGCGATCTTGCTTTAGCTCTTTGTGGGATAAAGAACAAAAATATGGATCGCTGTTATGGGCTGCTCTTTTTGCTAAAAAAAAGCCAAAAGTGCAGTCATTTTCTTTTCGAGATGGGCTTGGAGTATTGCCCTCAAGACTCGCGCATACGCTTAAGGACTCAATTTTGCTCAATAATCCAGTAAAGAGTGTTCAAGAACTGGGTCAAAAAGTTGAAGTTGTGGCAGATTCGCGCTATGAATTTGATCATGTTTTTTCTTCGATGCATCCTAGTACTTTAGAAAAAATGCTTCCCGAAAATGATCCTTTAAAACCGCTACTTTGTATTCCAACAACATCACTTGTTACTGTGACTGCGGCCTTTAAAGAATATTTGGATATTCCAACTGGTTTTGGATTTTTATGTCCAAAAAAGGAAAATGGTATTTTGCTCGGAATCGTATTTGATTCTAACCTATTTCCAGAGCACAATGGAGAGTATTTGACGCGTCTTTCTATTATGATGGGAGGTACAAGGTGTCCGGATATGCTCACATTTCGCAATGATGTTATCTTGGCATATGTTAAAGAGTATTTGCATAAGTATTTGAATATAACTTGCCCTGCAGATTATCTCAGTATTAACTTGGCTCCTCAGGCAATAAGCCGTTATCCAGTCGGACATTACAGAACCATACATACACTTACCCAAGAAAAAAGGCGGCTAACTCTTATCGGAAGCGGGCTTTACGGCGTAAGCGTAGGTGAAAGCATTACATCAGCCTATAACTCGAGCTTACAACTATTTGGTGAGTGATAAAAATTAAAATATAAAAACGTAAAAAAATTTAACCACTGAGCCACTGAGCTCACTGAGAGAGTTGAGAAGGGAGAAGGATCGGTATATAATATTCTCTATATGCGTGCTATTGAAACACGGCCTTCGTTGCTGCTAGTATAAGATTAACTTTTTTTCAAGTATCTCAGTGAGCTCAGTGGCTCATTGGTTATATTTCTTTAACGTTTTCTTTGCGCCTTTAAAGTTGAATGTTTTTTTCAAAAGCCAAATTAGGTTTGTCAAAATATTGCAAAGAGCCTGTTTACAAAAAACAGCTAATACCCCTAATGTCAGCATTAGATATAATGTTCTCATTGCATCGGTATTTACACGGGAAATAAAAATAATGTTTGATAAATTCACCAATCGCGCAAAACAAGTCATCAAGCTAGCTAAAAAAGAAGCTCAGCGCATGAATCATAACTATCTAGGCACAGAGCATATCCTGCTCGGTTTGCTAAAACTAGGTCAAGGTATAGCTGTAAACGTCCTACGCAACATGAACATTGACTACGATACTGTGCGTATTGAAATTGAAAAGCTTGTTGGCTTTGGACCGGAAATTCAGCTCTACGGTGATCCTGCTCTTACTGGCAAGGTAAAAAAAGTTATCGAATTTGCAAATGAAGAGGCCACAAACTTAAGCCATAACTACGTTGGCACCGAGCATCTGCTTTTAGGATTGTTAAGACAAACCGATGGTGTTGCAGCTCAAGTCCTTGAAAATCTTAATGTTAACTTAAAAGAAGTTCGTAAAGAGGTGCTTAAGGAATTAGAATCCTTTAACTTACAGCTCCCGCCAACTTCTGGAACAGGTACAGGACAAGGCCAAGGCGGCCAAGGTATGTCGGCAACATCAGATAGGCCAGGTAAGCAGTATGAAAAAGGCTACACTTCTGGCAAGCTGCCAGCGATAAACTGCCCGCACTACGTGCTTACGGCCTTGATTTAACCGAAATGTGCCGAGAAAATAAGCTTGATCCAGTTATTGGAAGAAAAGATGAAGTAGAGCGCCTTATTTTGATACTATGCCGCCGCCGAAAAAACAACCCTGTATTAGTAGGAGAGGCAGGCGTCGGTAAAACCGCAATTGTTGAAGGCCTTGCTCATGCTATTGTGAAGGGTGAAGTGCCTGATATTTTGCGTAAGAAAAAGCTTATCAGCCTAGATCTTGCTTTGATGATTGCAGGTACAAAATATCGCGGCCAGTTTGAAGAGCGCATCAAAGCTGCCATGGAAGAAATCCGTAAAAACGGCAATATCATTTTATTCATCGATGAGCTTCACACTATTGTAGGAGCCGGTGCTGCAGAAGGCGCTATTGATGCCTCAAATATCTTAAAGCCGGCACTCTCTCGCGGAGAAGTCCAGTGTATTGGCGCTACTACTATCGATGAATACCGCAAACATATCGAAAAAGATCCAGCCCTTGAAAGACGCTTTCAGAAGATTTTTGTGGCTCCTCCTAGCGTTCCTGATACGATTCAGATTTTGACGGGCCTAAAGACAAAGTATGAAGAGCATCATAGATGCCACTACACTGATGCTGCTATAAATGCTGCTGCTGTGATGTCAGATCGCTATGTATATGGCCGTTTTCTTCCAGATAAGGCAATTGACCTTCTTGATGAAGCCGGCGCCAAGATGCGCATTTCAATGATGAATCAGCCGCAAGATATTGGCAAATTTGAAATTGAAATTGAAGAGTCACGCCTTGCTAAAGAAGATGCAATAAGCAAGCAAGAATATGAAAAAGCAGCAAAGCTACGTGATAAAGAAAAGTCTCTGCGCGAAAAACTGCAGCAAATACGTACTGAGTGGGAAACTGAGCGCGAAGAACATGAAGTATCAGTTGATGATGAAGATGTAGCATCTGTGGTTGCAAAACAAACTGGTATTCCAATTTATCGTCTAACCGAAGGTGAGATGCAGAAAATATTAAAGCTAGAAGATGTGCTCCAAAGCAGCATCATAGGTCAAAATGAAGCCGTAGGCATAGTATCAAGGGCTATTAGACGTAGCCGTGCTGATATAAAAGATCCAAATCGTCCAATTGGTGCTTTTTTATTTTTAGGGCCAACCGGGGTTGGTAAAACTCTTTTAGGCCGCCAGCTTGCTATTAACATGTTTGGTGGTGAAGATGCTTTAATTCAGATTGATATGTCTGAATACATGGAAAAATTTGCCGTATCGCGCATTATGGGGCCACCTCCGGGCTATGTAGGCTACGAAGAAGGCGGCCAGCTCACTGAGCGCATACGCCAGCGTCCTTATTCTGTGGTGCTATTTGACGAAGTAGAAAAAGCTCACCCTGATGTCATGGATATTCTTTTGCAAATCCTAGAAGAAGGCCGCCTCACAGATGCTTTTGGACGAAAAGTAGACTTTCGTAACACCATTATCATTATGACTTCAAACCTTGGTGCCGACCTCATCCGTAAGAGTACGGAAATTGGCTTTAGCACCAAAGAAGGTATGATGGAATACACTGTCATGAAGGAAAAGATTGACGGAGCTGTAAAAAAGCACTTTAAGCCCGAATTTCTTAACCGATTAACTGATATAGTAATATTCCAGCCCCTGATGAAAGAGGCTCTTCGTCATATCCTTGATCTTGAAATGAAAAAAATTCAGGCACGTCTGGTGAAAAAAGATGTGACCATTACGCTTGCCGATAGCGCCAAAGAATTCCTTGTCGAAAAAGGCTTTCAACCTGAAATGGGCGCACGGCCTCTTCGCCGCACCATCGAGCAGTACGTCGAAGATCAGCTTGCCGAACAGCTTTTATCGCATCCAGATGAAAGCTGGAGCGCAGAGCTTGTAGCAGAAGGCGAAAAGATTGTCTTTGTGCAAAAAGAAGCCTCAGTTTTGAAAGAAAAAGCGCCTAAAGAAAAAGGTAGAAAACTGCCGCCAAAGCAAGCCGCAGCTCAAAGTTCTGAAAAGCAAGAGCAAAAACAAGAACAAAAACAAGAACAAGCGGGCGAGAAAGAAGAGTAAGGGGGCAGGGGGCTTCGCCTGAGCTTTGAGCATTGTGAAGTTGGAGTGTGAGATTTTTTTAACGCAGAGACGCAGAGACACAGAGCAAACGCAGAGAAAAAAACAAAAAAACAAAGTGCTTCGCATAGATAGAGTTATTTCTATGCGAAGCACTTTGTTTTTAACTCTGTATTTTGTTTTTGTATTTCTCTCTGCGTTGCTCTGTGTCTCTGCGTCTCTGCGTTAAAAAAATCTCGCACTCTCGCCCTCACAATGCTCATGCTCCGGCGAAGTCTCTCCCCCTCACGCATGCAGGAGCTTAGTTTCCCAGTCTTTGATTATTTCAAGCATTTGGGCTTTTTGTGGTTTTTTCGCAAACTGCTGCAGCATTGCCGGTGTGCTTGCAAGGTGGGCGATCTTTGACAAAAGCGCAAGGTGGCGTTTGTCATCAGAGGCTAGGAGAAAAAAGAGAGTATGTACAGGCTCGCCGTCTAATGCACCGTAAGGAATTGGGGTATCAAGAAAAACTATGGCAACCGCGTCGCGATGGCCGGTCATTAAAAAATCGCGAGCGTGCGGAATTGCAATCCCGTGGCCTACAGCTGTAGAAACAAGATTTTCCCTGTCCATGAAGAGCTCATATAAAACATCGGCGTCAAGGCGAAGTAAAGGGGCAAGACGCTGCATTGTTTGGTGAATGAGGGATTGCTTGCTGTCAGCTTTGATGTCAGTGAATACATCGCCGTTGTTGAGGCCGCGAAAAAGGTTGTAGCGTAAAGATCCGTTAATGCTCCTTGAATTTTCTAGTTCGTCAATGCCTGTATCGTGTGATACTTTTTCAGTCATTACCCAAGTTTCGATTTCTTGACGGTTAAAGCGGTAGGAGCCGTTGATGTTATAAGAGGGCACTTTTCCGTCTGAAACCCATTTGAGAAGGACATTTTCTGGTACGTTAAGAAGACCTGCAACTTCTTGTAATTCAAGATCCATAAACTTTATTTACCCCTGCATAGATTATAATATTTCGAAGAGATTCATAACCTCTTTGCCTGAACTGGCTCCAATTAGATTTTTTCGTAGTTCTTCATCTCTTAAAACGCCTGTCAGCGCTGAGAGAATTTTTAGATATTCAGTTTGTTTGTCATCAGGTCCACCGATCAAGAAAATAAGCCTCACAGGTGCGCCATCAAGGGCATTCCAGTCGATGCCCGTTTTAAGGATTGCTACAGCGATAAAAAAATCGTTATAAGCAGAAAGCTTTGCATGCGGTATTGCTACTCCCATGCCAATTCCTGTGGAAACAATTTTTTCACGATCAAAAATGGCTTTGCAAAAGCGCTCGCCCTCTGGCAGGTCGATAGCTTCGATTGTCTTTTTGACAATCTGGTTGAGTGCTTCATCTTTAGACTGTACATCTAAGAAAAAGACGAGGTTTTTATTAAGGTAGTTGTAAACTTTCATTTTTTCCATTCTGGATGGCTGCATTACATTGCACTTTACTTAGTTTGCATCATGGCAGTAATGAATACGTTGTTTTATGATTTGCTCGCAAGGTTTTTTTGCTATTAATGCACGCCGGTGTGGCCAAATCCGCCGCTTCCGCGCTCAGATGCTGCAAGTTCTTGTGCATCTAAAAAATGAGCTTGTACACAAGGGGCTACAACCATTTGAGCAATTCGCATGCCAGGAGTTACGATAAAATCCACATTGGAATGGTTCATTAAAATTACTTGAAGCTCGCCGCGATAGTCGCTGTCAATAGTGCCTGGGGAATTTAGTACGGTAATTTGATTTTTGAGGGCAAGACCGCTTCGTGGACGTATCTGAACTTCAAAGCCAGGTGGTATTTCAAAAAAAAGACCAGTAGGAATAAGTTTTACAGAATGAGAATGAATGATCACAGCCTCATCTAAACAGGCGCGAAGATCTGCACCTGCAGCTCCAGTTGTTGCATAGACTGGAATAAGATCTTTATCTTTAGCTTGGCATTTTATCTGGATTTTATCAGTAAAATAGGTTTCTGGATTACTCATGCGCTTTTTCTCCACTGGGGCTTTTTCTCATCATATTGTAAGGGCTCTTGGCGTACGTATTCCAGAATATTGCCCACAGTATCTTTTAGCTGATGGCGAGCAGAGATAGTATCGATGAGGCCGTGCTTGAGCAGGAATTCTGATTGCTGAGCGCCCGCTGGCAGGGGTTTTCCTAAAATCTGCTCAATTACCCGCGGTCCGGCAAAGCAAATAAGAGCATTAGGTTCGGCAATGATGATGTCGCCAAGAGATGCAAAAGAGGCTGTAACTCCGCCAGTAGTAGGATTTGTAAGAATTGAAATATACGGAACTTTGCGCTCTTGCAATCTTGCCAAAGCGGCACTTGTCTTAGCCATCTGCATAAGTGAAAAAATAGACTCTTGCATCCTTGCTCCGCCAGAAATAGAAACAATAATAAGCGGCAGACGCTTGGCAGTTGCAAATTCAATCAGCCGCGTTAGTTTTTCACCAACCACAGAGCCCATAGAACCGCCCATAAAACCAAAGTCCATGACTCCAAGGGCTACAGGAATCGAACGAATTTGACAGGTGCCAACAGTGCAGGCTTCTTCTAGGCCCGATTTGGCTTTTGTATTTTCAAGTCGTTCACTATATGGCTGGCTGTCGACGAAATTTAAAGAGTCAATGGCTTCAAGGCCTTGAAACATTTCAACAAAAGTATTTTCATCTGACAGTAAATTGATGCGGCCTTCAGCGCTTAATCGGTAGTGATAATTACATTTTGGGCAGCAATTTTGGTTGCCTTCGAGTTCATTGGCATGAATTAACTCACTGCAGTGAGTGCACTTAAGCCAGCCACTAAACCCATCTTTTTTTGTGGCGGTAATTTTTATTTTGGGTTTATTCCGAGAAAACAATCCCATATATGTATACCTATTAGTTTATGAACTTCAAATTATATAGGCCAAGACCGATTACCTCAAGGCAAATTTTTGTGTGGGGGTGGGGCTTACGAGGGGAAGTGTTGAGATTTTTTCACCGCGAAGACCGCGAAGATACGCAAAGAAACGCGAAGAAAAACAAAAAATAAGGTTCGCTGCACCTTAGTAATAATATTTAAATTTCAGGGCAAACCCTCTGTTCCTTTGTTTTTCTTCGCATTCTTCGCGGTCTTCGCGGTGAAAAAATCTCGACTCTGAACTATATAATGTTGTGATTTGCATACATTGTAACACTATAAGTATTAATAACTTGTGAATTTTATGCTGACTTATTAAAAAATATTTAAAAAAAGGTGGAAAAGTATTTATATAATGAGAGAGAATAAGAATAAGATAAGAGGGGTATAAGACCCCTAAGACCTGGTAAACTTTTTTGGAGGTGCCATATATGTCACTGGAAAACGCAAAAGCAAACCTCAAAGAATTCGGCAAAGAGCTCGGATTAGAGGATCTAGACTTTGACGAAAACAATACGTGTATTCTTGGAATAGATGATGAGTATTCACTGCACATCACCTATGAGCCAAATTCAAAGAAAATGTATGTGTATTCGCCACTTTTAGATGGCTTGCCAAAAGATGACAAAATCAGACTAAAGCTCTACGAAAAGCTTCTCGAAGGCTCCTTACTTGGTGGCCAGATGGCTGGCGGCGGCGTGGGTGTTGCTGTAGCCGAAGAGCTTATCTTAGTGCATTCAACACTTGATATGGAACATGCAGTAAGTTCTGCTTTAAGAGCTTATGCACCCGTGTTTGTTGAGATGGTCGAAAAATGGCGCAAGACTTGCCAAGAAACAATGGAAGGCCGAGAAGATACTTCTAAGGGACAACCCCAAGCAACTCCTCCGCAAGGACAAGGCCGTCCAGGTCAAGGCTTTATTAAAATCTAATTGAATGCCCTGCAAAAGCAGGGCATTCTTCTTTATTTTTGGGCAGCTGCAAAGCGCTCTTCAACGTTTTTCCAGTTAACTACATTCCAAATAGCTTTTACATAATCAGCACGTACGTTTTTGTACTGAATATAATAGGCATGTTCCCAAACGTCTATTCCTAGAAGGGGAATAAAGCCTTTTGTGCTTAAAGGATCTTGATTATCGCAGGTTACAATTTCAAGGCGCTTTTTTGCTTTGTTAAAGCCAAGCCATGCCCACCCTGAGCCTTGAATTGCGATAGCTTTTGCGCTCATCTGTTCAATAAAAGCATCAGGCGAGCCAAATTCTTGAGTAATTGCATCTAAGAGACTTCCCTTAGAAAGCGTGCCGCCGCCATTTTTTTGCGGGGCAAGGTTTGTCCAAAAAATTGAGTGATTTACATGCCCGCCGCCGTTAAATTTAATAGCAGAGCCTAGAGCGATCATCTGGGCGACATCATTTTTTGCTTCAGCTTCTGCATACTGCTCTAAAGCCTTATTAAGATTATTTACATAGGCCTGATGGTGCTTTGTATAGTGCAGCATCATAATTTCACTAGAGATAAAGGGCTCTAAATCACCAAATTCATAAGCAAGTGCAGGTAGTTTTTCTTGTAAGACCATAAATTCCTCGTTTTTTTTATTTGAGACTATAGCAGATGCTGGATTTTATGCACGGTATAAGGGAAATGGAGGTCACCATCAAAAAGAAGCGCTCGTTAAGATAATACTTGACCTAAATATAAAATCCAGCAAAATAGGCAGAAGCACTACCTATTTTCGGCGGGAATCGTCAGTATGACTTACGTTTTACGGTTTATACAGCAAAAAATTGAGAAAACACTCCAGCGGGGCAAAAGCATCTTATTGCTAGGGCCGCGTCAAACTGGCAAGACAACACTGCTTCATAAACTGTCGCTAGATCGCTACATTTCCCTTGCAAATCTTGAAACTCGAATAGGTTATGAACAGGATCTCGGACGATTTGCTAAAGAAATTGAAGCTTTAGCCGCAAAATGTCCACATCGTCCAATTATAGCCGTCGATGAAATCCAGAAAATACCAATACTCACTGATGCCATTCAAGATCTCATTGACCGAGATTTGGCGCTGTTTATTTTAACAGGCTCATCCGCACGAAAGCTCAGAAAAACTCATACATTAAATCTTCTTCCTGGCCGTGTAATTCCTATGCATATGGACCCGCTGATGATTCAAGAATTGCCTGTGGAAAAACTGGAAATTGAAAATCTTTTGCTGTTTGGAAGCCTACCAGAGATTGTTCTGGAAGATGATTCTGAAATCAGGCAAGAAAATCTCGAAGCGTATGTTTCACTTTTTCTTGATGAAGAAATTCGCGTTGAAGCTCACATTCGTAATGTCGGAATTTTTGCACAGTTTCTTCATTTAGCAGCTGCAGAATCGGGAAAAGCCTTAAATTTTGAAAAAATATCACAAGACATCGGAGTTGCCAGAGGCACAATTTCATCCTATTATCAAATTCTAGAAGATTGCTTAATCGGAGAAAAAATTGAGCCAATTTCTCGGTCAGAAACCAGAAAGCGACTCGTAAAAACCCCAAAGTATCTTCTATTTGATCTTGGAGTAAGAAGGGTGAGTGCTAAGCTTGGTACAAAACTTTCAAGTGAGATGATGGGAAATCTCTTTGAGGAATATATAGGTCTAGAGCTGCTTCGCATGATTCGTAAGCTCTCACCAAGAGCTGCATTGCGCTTTTGGCGGGATACAAATGGGCCTGAAGTAGATTGGGTAGTAGAAAAACATGGCGAATTCCTTCCTTTTGAAGTTAAATGGACTAAAAAACCAACAATTAGCCAAGCTAATCACCTCCATCTTTTTATCAAAGAATATCCAGCCAAAAAGGGTTATATCGTCTGTCGCATTCCCTATAGACAAAAGCTTTCAAACCAAGTTGATGCTATTCCTTGGCAAGAACTTCCAGTTGTGTTGGAAGAATTTTTGCAAGCAGATTCCACGGCATAATTCAAGACACAATCTGGTTTTATATTTTATTTGTTTGAGACTATAGCAGATGCTGGATCTTATGCACGGTATAAGGCTGAAAGGGTGTTGAGGCGTGTATTGGAAGTGTCTTTTTAAAAAATGTTTCCCCAATGAAGCCTTCGCTAAATTGGGGAAACAAAGTTAAAAGTATGAGCTTACTATCCGCGTTTTGTTTTGCGATTAGAAGCCTTTACTGTATTCTTCAGGGCTGCCTTTGGCAGATAGCATTGAAGATTTTGTTGATGTGTAATTAAAGACTCTTCTTTAAAATTAGAAAAACAGCAGTCTTTAGTTTTATTTCCTGGGATATTTGGCGCAGTAAAAATTGTACCAAAATAATCCACGGATTCCTGGCTAATTGGATCGTTACGAGGATCATACCAACCTACAGCAACAATGCCAGTTTCCGGCTCTACGGCAATCGTGGGCAGGGCTGAACTTACGGTTTGCACTTTATTGACGATAAATTGATTACTCCAGGTTTCACCTTCATTTTCACTGTAGGCAATTACAATTACATCGTTATTAGATAAATTTGGACGCATGTCAGGTGCACAGAAATACAAACGATTTCTTTCTATGTCAAATCCTGAAATCATGACGCCTTTGTTGCCAACACCGTGGTTTGGAGCCCAGGGTAAAAAGCGGGTTGTGGTACCCCCAGTAGAATTGATGTTCATATTATTGATCATAATATCACGGCGAGGGAGAAATGAGCTGTCACTAAATCCAACAGTGCCAGTTGGATTTACCCAAAGGGAAATAAGCGCAGCATCACCTAGTGAGTTAGACGCTCCAGATAGATCGTTAACATTAGAAGAGAAGAAATAGACAGCGCCCGTTGAAGGGTTGACTAAAATCTCACTCAAACCTATTCCTCCAGCGCCTGTCGGAATTTCAGTGAATGAATTAAGAACTACTTGAGAGCCAAAAGTTCCTAATCCTGTAACTGGTACATAACCAATGGTGGGGATTTCTTTGTTTAATGTGAAGTTAGCGTCATCTGCAGAGAACCATAAGGCTAAATTACCAGAACCTGTACCATCGGGTCCTACAGATATTTTTGGAAAGTCGAGAAATCCTGCGCCAGCTATATCCGAAGTTGGCACAAAAGCAACTTGGGTTGGAAACGTCAATCCACCATCTGTGCTAGCCCGAATTTCTAAAAACCCAGCATTGTTAAAAGATGTAGGTGGCACAGCTACACCAGCTGAAATAAAACAATTACCAAAGGTATCAAAAATAACCCAAGGATCATATCCAAATTGATTTACAAATACGTTTACTTGAGTCCAAGAAAGACCCCCATCAAAGCTCGTGAATACAACCTGTTGATGCCGTTCGGGGACATCTCCCGAAAAATTTTCATCTCCAAATGTTGTTATAACAACAACGTTGTCTACATTTGTGGGATTCACGGCAACTTTTGCTTCAAAGAAATATTGGTTTGTCGTCGCTGAGCTTACTTGAACAGCTGGCCCATACGTTGCAGCTCCTGTAATTGGGTTAACAATCGCTGTTCTCACCCATGTATTCAGAAAATTGCGAGGGAGTGATCCACCATTAGAGTTATCTGCCCAAGCATATGCGGCTCTTATAACGCCAGTGGTTTGATCTTTTTGAATATCGTTTGCATAATAATCCAGATAATCTCGTCCCTTTGATGTATTTCCAATCACATTACTTGAGCCTATACTTAGTTTTACATTGGTAGGTGGCGGCAATATGCAAATGGGTAATAAATAAGAAACAGTGGTTGGCGCAATGCGATGACCATCATTGGCAGGCATTGGAGAAATCGCTCCAGAATCAGGAGCACCAAAGGTCAATGCACCATCTGTACCAATAGTTAAGCCGTATTCTAGACCATCTTGCTGGCCTGGAATAACAAAACTTTCTCCAAGCAGCTGCACTGGCCATAGTTCTTTGGGAAGATTTGTTCCTGGGACTGTATACAAAAACCCTGGTACTGGTGTTCCGTCGACACTTAAGTCAAATTGGATGGCCGGAATGGAAATTGTAACAAGAGTGCCTTGCACGCGTATTTGCAATTGCACATCAAAAGGTTCATTTAACGAAGTGCGGTTGAGATTTATAGGATCCCACGCGGCAAGATCCATGGTAATAGTGGTTGCAAAATCAATGGCATCACTGTTTTGGGGTTCATGATGACACGAATTTCTTGATTCAGATGAACTACTCGAAGAGCTACTTGATGAGCTGCTTGATGAGTTCCAAGGGTTGGACATGTGCTGTGCACGTGGATTTTGTCTTTTATTTTGCTTAACAATAGTTTTCGTAACCAGAGGTTTTTTAATTGTGCCTTGCTGCAGCTGTCCTTGAGGTTTTCGAATGTTTCTACCCGGAATAGGTAAAGGCTTTTTTACTGGCAAAGTTTGTTTAGTAGGTCGAACAAGCTGTTTTTTTACAGGTTGTGCATCAAGCGTTTTTTGCTTTGCAGCGGCATGTGCTGGCAGTGTTGACAAAGCTAAAAATACCCCTAAAAGGTATCCTAGACTCTTGTATTGTTTCATGCATAATCCTTTTGTTTAAATTGTGGCCACCGGCCAAGTCACTTATAACAACAGGTTAGCATTTAAAAAAAGAGGAACATCTGGTTTATTTTTTACTTGTTTTACTTGAGATAGGCTGATGGTACAACAGATATTGTCTCCTGTGATTAGAAATATAAAAGTACAGGAGAATTCATTCTGAGTGTTCTTTACTCACTCAAGCTAGTGCTAGTTTTTTCTTCTGTTTTTTTATCGTTATTATCGTTTTATCGTTTTAATCATTGATATTAGCGCAAGGAAAGAATGATAGAACGATAGAACGATAGGAACGATAAAAAATTAGGAGATAATTGTATAAGTCTTTGCACGTCTCATCTCGAGGTAGGCTGAGGTTACAGGGCCTTTTGTGTGCAGCTTGGCATGCTTGGGAGGTGCGCCAAAGAAGTGAAAAAAAGCATCAACCGAGGACGAGCTTGGGAAATGAATTTCGTCAATTTGCTCAAAGTTTAAAGCAAAAGCTGGTGCTTTAAAAACGGTGTTATAAAGAACATATTCAATGAAAGGGTACGCTTTTTGTTTGAAATACTCACTTATAATGGGGCGTGAAAGAGCTGAGTGCGGCCAGAAAAAAAATGGGTTGGTTAGTGCAAGTGTTTCTAGAAGTTCGATAATGCCTTCTTGGCATTCATTAGAAGCAGTTAGGATGTTAGTGATACCCAAATTTTGAAGTGAGCAAGTTGTAGCGGCACCTACGCTAATAAACTGTTTATTGATCAGTGATTTGAGATGTGGACTGCTTAAGGTAGTAGCAGTTTTGCTTGTGATGATAATGTGGGTGGCGCTTTTTGCCTTCTCGAAGGCAAGTGCAATTTCTGATACATCTTTAGGAACAATTTGAATGAGGGGAGTGTGGATGACATTAGTGTCAGAACTTATGGGGGCATCCAAACCTGTATATAAAACTGTTTTCACATGGCCCTAGAATCTATACAGGCAAATATTTTTTGCATCTCTTGATCATCTGATCTGGCAATAACCGCAAGTTTGCCTTGGTTTTGGGCAACAGGGCAATCTAGTTTGATGCGCGTAAGATGTGTAAGACCAAGGCGCATGAGCGCACATTCTGCCACTACTAAGCCTTCTATTTCACCACGTTCAAGATAGGAGATTCTTTGCTCGATGGTGCCCCGGATGTCGACAATTTGGGATTCTGGATACAGCTCAAGTATTGTTTTTTCTCGACGAAGACTCGAAGTGGCAATTTTGCCGCGTCCTGTAAATGTTGGGCTTATAACTAATGAATCAGATGAGTCAAGTCCAAGTGTTAAAGCCACCATGCAAAGGCCATCAACAAGTGGTTCAGGTAAATCCTTGGCAGAGTGCATGCTAATGCGAAAGTGTCCTTGCAGCAGTAGGTCGTCAAGCTCTTTGGTAAAAAAATTGCTGTTTTCCATGTGGCGAAGAGAGGTTTTTAAATCTTTATCACCGGTTGTTTTGACCCAAACTGGGTCAAAAGTTATGAAAGGATAAAAGTTATTGAGCTCTTTTAATACTTCCCAAACCTGTTTTTGGGAAAGATTTGAGCCTCGCGCGCCCACTTTAACGCATAAGTTCATCTATGGCCTCATCAATCCAGGATACACCAACGAGTTTCATGCCGCTTGTTAGCGATGTGGATAGGTTTTTTTTGGGAATGATGCAACGCGTAAAGCCCATCTGCAGGCCTTCTTTAATGCGTCCTTCAATGCGGCTAACTCCGCGCACTTCGCCTCCAAGACCAACTTCTCCAATAACAAGCGTGTCAGGATCCAGGCAGCGATTTGAAAATGAAGAGGCCATGGCAAGCATAACGCCAAGATCAGTGGCTGGTTCATTTACGCGAATGCCGCCAGTAACTGATACAAAAATATCAGAGCCGTGCAGCTTAAAGCGCGCGCGCTTTTCAAGTACGGCAATAAGAAGCGCTAGGCGATTTGAGTCGATACCGCTAGCCCGCCTTGATGGCTGCGGGTAAAAAGAATCTGTGACAAGCGCTTGCACTTCAACAAGTATGGGGCGCGAGCCCTCTACTGTAGGGATAATACATGAGCCGGCAGCACCGCGCATGCGCTCTTCTAAAAATAGTTGGGAGGGGTTTTTTATTTCGGCAAGGCCTTCTTGTCTCATCTGAAATACAGCAATTTCATCTGTGGGGCCAAAGCGGTTTTTAAAGACGCGCAGAAGGCGAAATTGCTGCTCTTTATCACCTTCAAAATATAAAACAGTATCAACAAGATGCTCAAGTACTCTGGGGCCTGCAATATCACCTGATTTTGTAACGTGGCCGATTAACAAAATGCTTACGTCTCGACTTTTGGCTAGCTGCATAAATGTTGAAGCGCACTCTCGGACCTGCGATACCGTGCCCGGTGCCGATTGAATTTCGGGCTTATACATAATTTGGATGGAGTCAATTACCACAAGTGCAGGCTGCAATTCTTCTATATAACGTGTGATGATGCTTGTATCAGTTTCATTTAAAAAAAGCACGTTGTCGGCACTTATGCCAAGGCGTTTTGCACGCATAGAGGTTTGCTCTAAAGATTCCTCTCCGCATACATACAAAACAAGCTGTCCTTGAAGAGCAAAGCTTGCTGCAATCTGCAAACTAAGCGTAGATTTACCAATACCCGGATCTCCGCCTATAAGAATAAGTGATCCTGCAACAATGCCGCCGCCCACACAGCGGTCAAATTCACTAAGGCCTGATGAGGTGCGCGCAGTTTTTCCTACTACAATATCTTTAAGGGCAATCGGACCTGATTTTGGCTTTAGGGGTGCAATTGAAAGTTTGGCAGAGTGCGGCGGGGATTCAAGTTCTTCAGATAAGGTGTTCCATTCATGACAGCTTGGGCATTGGCCTGCCCAGCGAAGCTGCTTATGGCCGCATCCTGAGCAAAACCATGCACTTTTTACTTTCATGTAGAGCCTCGTAATTTTTCTAAGGCAGCCCTTGCTGCATGGCGCTCAGCTTCTTTTTTATTTGGCCCAGAGCCTTCAGCAATGCATTCGCTTTCCACAAAGACTCCTACGTTAAATTCACGTAGGTGATCAGGTCCGGATTCTTGTATTACCTTATAAAGAGGGATTTTCTGCCAGCTTTTTTGTGTGTATTCTTGCAGAAGAGCTTTCCAGTTTTGTTCGGGTTGTTGGCAGGTTTCGTCAAAAGAAGTTTTAAAATGCCGCATAAGAAATTCTCGGGCTTTTTCAAGACCGCCATCTAAGTAAATGGCGCCAAGAAGCGCTTCGAACATATCGGCTACAATAGAGCTTCGGCCGCCTTTTCCGGCTTGAATTTCTTCGCCACGACCTATTAGCATAAATTTTTGAAGATTTAGCTGTTCAAAATAGCGCAGGCAGGCGGTACTTGAAACTGCATGTGAGCGAAGCGAAGAGAGCTTGCCTTCGTCAACATCGGGTAGGTTTTGGTAAAGATATTCAGCCACTAAAAAATTTAATACAGAATCGCCTAAAAATTCAAGCCTTTCATTGTCTTGGCAAGCTGCATCTTTATTTTCATTCAAAAAAGAACTATGCACAAAGGAGCGTACAAGCAGCTCTGGCTTTCTAAAGCGATAGCCTAAGCATGATTCGATAGTAGGAATATGTGAAAAAAGCTCTTGGAACTTCATAGGCAATAAGGGTACAATACTTATTCGTTACCCACAAGAGTTAAACAAAAGTGAAATATAGCATTAGCCGTGAGCAGCAGTTTTTTTTCGAGCAAAAGCGCTACATCGAATTTGATGGTCTGCTTTCAGATGCCGAACAAAAAAGCCTTTTTGAGGCAGTAAAAAATACTCAAAATAAGATGAGAGACCTTTCTTATATTTCAGAGCCTATCAAAACAATTACGCATATGTCGCGCTTGGCAAAACTGGCATCTGAGCTTACACACGTACGCCATCTTCGATTTGGCTTTGACCAAATTCTACAAACTCCTCAAGGCATTGCTAATTTTGCAAGTGAAGTATGTATAACTGGTCTTGTGTGTTTGCTGTATATTAGCATCGATCCAAAAGATTCAAATTGCCTGTTTGCCCTTGCTACTGTTGATACTGCAGAATTGCCGTTAAATCCAGAAAAGAGCTATTTTGTTGTTGGATGGGCTACCAGCAGAGCGCAGTATATCTTGCAGCCAAAAGATCTTTATACCCACGAGCTTAAAAGACTAGGCTACGTCTTTGGCGATAGGTTAAAAGAAGAATGGCATCCAACACTGATTCGCTAACACAAGAAAAATCTGGCGTTGTTGCATAAATCACCACTGAGCCACTGAGCTCACTGAGGAGTATGAGATAGGGAGAAAATTAATAGGCAACTAGGTGTTTAAATCTCTAGATTTACAAATAGAAACACTGTCTTACTTGCTTAATTGTCTACGTAAGCAATCTCAGTTTTCTCAAATATCTAGAGTGAGCTCAGTGCCTCGGTGGTGAATTAATAACACCGGAAAATCTGGCGATGTTCAGGATGATTTAAAGTATGTTTGAAGTTATTGATAGCGGTATAAGGACTGCCTCTGAAAACATGCGCCGAGATGAAGAGCTTTTAAAAGGCGTCGATCATCCTATTTTGCACTTTTATGATTGGTCATCAAATGCAGTTACCTATGGCTACTTTATAAACCCTAAAGATTGGTTAAAAAGTGTGCCGTCTAATATTTCTCGTCGACCAACCGGTGGGGGACTTATTTTTCATGAAGGGGATTTTTCATTTACGCTTGCCTTACCCCTGAAACATCCTCTTACTCAAAAATCAGCACTTGAACGCTATCAAATAATTAATAAGCAAGTACTTAACGCTGTATTTGACCTTTTGCCTGAATGTGCGCTTGCTTTACATAATGAGGCAATAAAAGAGGGTAGTATTCAAGAGCTTTGTATGGCAAACCCCACATCTTATGACATTATCATGGCTGAAAAAAAGGTAGGAGGGGCATCGCAGCGCAAAAATAAAAGTGCTTTTATTCATCAAGCATCACTTTTTTTGCTTACACCTTCTTGGGAAAGGATTTGGCATGAACTTGCCTGTCCTGATGCTATACTTCCAAAACTTAAATCTTTTACAGGCAGTCTTTTTAATAGCCAAGATAGCATTCCTGTAAATTTTCGAGCTGATCTTAAAGCTTCTTTGCAGCATTTTTTGAAAAATGCCCTCAATTAGTTATCCCAATTTGTTATTCCAAGTAGCCTCGTTGCATAAATAACCACCGAGTCACTGAGCTCACTGAGGAGTATGAGATAGGGAGAAAAATTAATAAGTAACTAGTTGTTAATTCTCTAGGTTTAAAAATAGAAACACTGTCTTGCTTTGCTTAATTGTTTAGATAAGTAATCTCAGTTTTCTCAAAAATCTCAGTGAGCTCAGTGGCTCAGTGGTGGTTTATGCAACAACGCCATTCCAGGTAGCTATTCCAAATAGTTTTCTTCTATACCAAATTTTCTCGACATATTTTTTAGCAAATACTTAAGTTTTTGATTGACAGATTTTCGCAACCTTCATACGTTAGGGAAATGCAATTAGTATTTTTTATTGGTCTCATCGTGAGATCTTAGGTATAACGTAAATTGGAGAAAAGCATGTTTAGAAAGTTATGTACAGCAACGTTTTTAGCTGCTTGCATGCAGCTATGCGTAAGTACTGTAGATGCAGGAACTGCAAATCTACAGGATTTTTCATTAGAAAGAGACGATCTTATTGAAAAAGGTCGCCGTGATAGCAGCAGCAGTAGTAGCAGTAGTAGTGATCGTGGTCCAAGAGGACATCGCGGTCCAAAAGGCCCTCGTGGAGAACAAGGTGAAACCGGTAAGCGCGGTTGCCGCGGTCTTCAAGGTGTTCCTGGAGTTCGAGGTGCAACAGGCGCAACTGGCGCAACTGGTGCTAGAGGCGCTACAGGTGCTACAGGTTCAACCGGCGCTACTGGTGCAACCGGCGTAACTGGTGCAACTGGTTCAACAGGCGCAACAGGCGCAACAGGTGCAACAGGGGCTAGAGGCGCAACAGGCGCAACAGGTCCAATAGGTCCTCGTGGAGAAAGAGGCCGTCGTGGTCATAAAGGCAAAACAGGTCCTGCTGGACAAGATGGAAAAGACGGAAGTGCTGCAGCAATTCCTACTCTTGGTTGCGATATATATGTAGATGGATCAACACAGCTTGCAGCTCATGATCAAACAGGATCAATTGCAGCTCCTTATTCTTCAATTCAGAAAGCTGTTGATAAAGCGAAATTTTCAAATTGCTCAAGCTGCAAAAATTGCCGCACAATCAACATTTTAATTGCTGCTGGTTGCTATAACCTTGGCAACGATGATGAAGATGCAGTAATTAGCATTGCAGGTCCTACAAAGATCAACTTAATTGGTCTTGGTCCTGTAAGCATTGGTGATTTTAGCGGTTGTGCGTGCCAGGTAGAAGGCGATGATGCTCGTGTAAGCATTAATTGGTCACCAACTGTATGTGATGTAAATAGCGGCGTTCGTCCAACATTGACAATCACAACACTAAACACAATTGCAGATTCAATTACTCCATACCAAAGCTATGCTAACAAATTCCGCATTAGCGGCAGCGTTAACGTAACTGCTATGGCTTGTGGTGATGATTCATGCTCAACATCAACTCATACATCATCATCTTCATCATCAACTACTGATGGTGTACATTACCGTCATCATGCAAGCGACACTGTGCGTCTGCATAGCGATGGTGATATGACAAGAAAGCATTCATCAAAAAATAAGGCTTCAAATAGCTTTTTCTCAGCTGAAAGCAAGTCAAGTGACAAAACACGCTACCGTGGTAAAGACGTAAAGCGTCACCATTCAGGTCAAAGAGTGCTGTTTACAGACTCAAGCATCTGGGCAAGTGATAGCTCTGTTAGCGTAAGTGAAAATCCAGATAGTGGATCACTTAGCCGTTCATCACATAAGTGGCATCGTAATAGCTCAGGAAGTACATCAACTTCAAGTAGCTCAACATCTAAGCACTATTCAATTAGCTCAAGACCAAGAGGCGGTCACGTTCATGGTCAAAATGCAGTGAAAGGCAAAAATGCAAAAGCGAAAAAATCTGATGTTAAAAAAGCCGCTGTTAAAGGCAAAAAATCACCAAAAGTGAAATTTGCTGATGTTAAAGGCAAAAACAAAGGGAAAGATAAAGCCAAAGTAAAAGGTAAAAAGAAAGTCGAAAAAGGTATTGCAGACTTTTTGGGCCTAGGTGCTAAGAAGCAACCACAAGCTCAAGTTACCTCTTTCCAAGCTCAAATCGATCCAACAACATGCTTTGCAAATGAATGCGATCTTTGCACAGCTTCACTCGTTGGCGACTGCCTACCAGCTGAACTTCACTTGAATGCTGAAGTATTTGGAAATCTAAACGTCGATGGAACTGCGATGTTGTATATTTACAAATCACGCATTCATGGCTTTGTCCAAGCGCCTAATAGCGACCTCGTTGTTGCTGAAAGAACACGCTTTGACAATACTGTTACTGTACACTACTATGGATTCGTATCCTTTAGCGAATTCCTTGGTGGTTTAACAGTTACTGGCACCAGCCTTTATGACTATGCAAATGGTGTAGAAGGCGGCGGAGCACAGTGCAACAGCTTGTTCCTAACAGGATTCTTTAACACGTTCTTCTGCGGCGACTTTAGTGGCCCAGTTGGAGCATGTTTCCAATTTGATCCTGTAACAGGTTGTTCCTTTACCGATAATTCAGGATGTGTAACTGGAGGAGCTGAACTTTGCCCTCTAGTATCATTAACATTTACCGGTACCGGTGAAAGCACAGGTGTTACTGGTACAGTAGATACCTGCGTTCCAGGCGCTACTTGCCCAACTGGTGTAGCGATGTAGGGTAAAGTAACTTTATAACAACGAAGGACACCTCAGCTTTAGGGCTGTAGTGTCCTTCGTTTTTTTTCTATCTCATAATTTCCTTTGATAAAACCACAAAAGTTGCTAACATTTCGACTCTTAAATGAGGATCGTTATGTTAGAATTTTTTCGTCGATACCAGCGTGGTTTTTTTATTGTTATCACTGTAATGATTGTAATTTCTTTTGCATTTTTTGGTACCTTCCAGACCTTTGCAAACAAAGAACAAGAAGATACTGTATCCTTTACAGCCATTGATGGCTCTAAAGTGTATCGTTCTGAAGTAGCTGACTTGGTAGCCTTCTTATCGTCTGATTCACACGATTTTATCTTCTCAGGAAGTAGCGCAGGAAACCCTTTAAACGACGGCGTACTTGCTAATGACATCCTAGAAAGTGGTTTGGCACAGGTTATAGCTGCACCTTATCTTACAGAAATTGGCCAAGAACAGCAGGTAAAGCTTGATCGTGAAAAACGCTATAAAGCCTACACTCACCCTAAAGCGCCATTTTTAACTTCTGAGCAAATATGGACCTATTATGCGCCGGATATAAAATCTAACCTTGATCTTTTACGTACAAGCGAAAGTGCAAAAAGTAAAGATGCCTTTGCAGCACGTGTAAATCTCTTTGTTGCAGAACGCAATTTTCCTTCACCTTATCTTCGTCAGTTTTTACGTTATCAGGAATCATCTCACAAATGGCTTTCACAAGACCCAAGTCTTGCCCATCAAGATCTTGCACTTTTTGGCTATCACAGCACCCAAGATTGGTTTGGACATCAATTTGTCGAAATTTGTGCACAGTTTATCATTAATAGTGCCCGCTTTGCAGAGCAAAAAGGCTTTGATGTTACAAAGGATGAAGTACTAGGCGCTCTATTTCGTAATGCCACCGAATCATACCGAGAAGGCCGCGCACACGGCGCTATCCAGGCAGCAAATGTTGGTGACTTTTTTAACGAACAGCTGCGCCGTTTGGGAATGGATCAAAGTCGTGCAGTAAGAGTGTGGAAAGAAGTTTTGTTATTCAGAACGCTCTTTTTTGAAAATGCCGATTCAGTCCTTGTAGACACTTCGAGTTATAAAGATTTTTTCCATCATCTTAATGAGTATGTTGATATCGATCTTTATCAGCTTCCAAAAGATCTTCGTTTTGCAAAATTAAAGGACTTAGAGCAGTTTGCAATTTATCTAAGTGCTGTAAGGCCGCCTGTAGAGGGCGTAAAAAATGATAATCTCTTGAGTATTCCTTTAACTTTTGCAACAACCCAGCAAGTGAAAAAAGTCTATCCAGAACTTGTTGAGCGCACATTTATTGTGAAAGTTTCAGAGATTAATAAAGAATCGCTTGGAACAAAAATTGGCGTTAAAGGTACATGGGAATGGCAAGTTGATGATAAAAACTGGCAGCAGCTCAAATCTCGCTATCAAGAGCTGTCTGGAAAAGATGATGCTACAACAGAACAACGTCTTAAACTGCTTGATGGCCTAGATCCTGCTAAAAGAGCAATTGTTGATACGCATTCTCGTCAGAGCATTATTGAACAAAATCCTGAGTTGGTCAAAAAAGCTTTAGAGAAAGCACCGGCCAGAGAAGAAGAAATAGTGTTGAGAGAACAAGGTGGCCCTGAGCCATTTGAAGGCTTTAAAAACACTAGCTTACTTATAAGTTTACTTGATAAGGCACCGCTTAATGAGTTAAGTGAAGAGCTTTCACAGATATCTCAAGATGGCGTACATATTTATCAAATACAGCTTCTTGATCGCTCTAAGCCAGAGCGTATTCTAAGTTTTAACGAAGCAAAAGAAGATGGCACCTTAGAAGCACTTTTAAATAAGGTTTTAGAGACAAGCTATCCTAGAATCCGCAATAAAGATCCATCGGTGTTTTTGAAAGAAAACGGCGAGTGGAAAAACTTTAAAGAAGTAAAAGATGAAATAGCACAATACTATTTTCAAGATCTTTTCCGCTTGCTTGATCATGAAATCGAAGTGTTTAAAAACAAGATGCCAAATTTCACAGACTGGGCTAATCGTGAAAAAGCTATGCTTGCAGTAAGTTTACTTCCATACGTGCAAGAAGAAGCTCTTGTGGTAAAAGAAAAACTTGCTAAGTCCGAGCAGTGGCCAGACTCCAATGAGTCAGACAAGGCCTCATCTGGACCTGAACAATTTACTCTTGTAAAATCAGAGGAGCGTCTTGTTCGCTCGGGGCCAAACTTTGTGGTAAATCCAGATCTTGCTTTTAGTCTCGAAATGGAAAGCATGTCTCCAATTACCTCATATCAAAGTAGCGGTCCTCAGTTTTTTATGGTTGTCGAAAAAGGCTTTTTGTCATCTGATGAAATGATTCGAAGCAAGGTCTTAGAAGAGCGCGAGCTACTAGGACGCGAAGCTATTATAAAGTTTGGCGGAAATCTTCTTGCAACTATGCAAAAGAAGGGCTCTTACAATATTGAAATGAGCTCTGAAAATAAAACTTCTCCAAATACTTCATCTAGCCCATCTTCAAGTTCTAATCATGAGTGATGATGAAGATCTAATAGGTTTTGCACCGGTCGACTTCTTTTTTTCAAAGGAAGTCGACTGTTATCAGATAGCCGATGATAAAAAACTTACGGGCACATCTGGTCCAACGCTTGCAAAACTTACCACCAAATATCTTTTACCTTCTGTTGGTGAGGTTTTTGGGGAGGATAGCTTCGCTAAAGTTTTTATGGGATGGCAGCCAGCAGGACTTTCTTTTCAAATACAAGTAAAGCAGGATCAAGCTTTAGTGGTGCTTTATCCAGATTTTCGGCAGGGCGATTCTATTGAGCTTTTCATTGACACTCGCGCTATTACCTCTGCTAAAACCACACACCGTTTTTGTCATCAGTTTTATTTTTTACCAGAGCTCTTTGAAGGACGACAAGCCGGGGAATGTACACGTTTTCGTACCGAAGATTCTCATCCTCTTTGCGAAGAAGGTCAGCTCAGTGTAGAAATTGAAAAGCAGGCTAAGGGCTATACAGCTACAATTTTTATACCTAAGGAATGTCTGGTTGGCTATGATCCTCAAAAGGGATCCTATCTCGGCTTTACCTATCGTATCAACAGCTCGCAAGGTCAAGTGCAGCACTTTGCCATGACCTCAGATGACGCAAGACTTGATACTATGCCTGGTCTTTGGGCTCATCTCAGGTTAGTTTAAAAGGAATATATGAGAGAATACACCAAAACCCATGAATGGGTAGAGACTGTAAATGGCGTTGCTACTGTAGGCATCACAAAGGCGGCGGTTGTTGAGATCGGCCAGATAGTGTACGTGGAGCTGCCTAAGGTCGGAAAACTCGTTAAAAAAGGCCAAGAGGCTTGTGTTCTTGAATCTACAAAGGCGGCTGTTGACATTGTTTGTCCGGTATCGGGCATTATTCTTGCCATTAACGAATCCCTCAGCAGCAATATAGCCCCTCTTAACAATTCACCTGAAGCCGATGGCTGGCTCTTTAAGGTTCAGTTATAAGTTTTTTGACCGAAGGTCCCGGGAGTGCGGTGCTTTTTGCACCGCCCTTAGATTTATCGCACACCTCAATCTCAATATTGCCAAAGCTAAAACAAGCTTCACAGCATGCTTATAGGATTTTTAGGAATAGTTGTGAGATAAATCTAAGAGCGGTGCATAACGGCACCTGAACTCCCAGAGACCTTCGTTCAAAAAAAAAGCCAACCTTCATACGAAGGTTGGCACTAAACTAAACGAAAAACTTTAGCTTAAACTGTTGTTGTTGCTGTTGGAGCAACAAGGGGTGTTTCTGTGCAAACATCAGGTGCTACTTGTGGCACTTTATGTGCTGATCCAAAAGTAGGAGCTGGTGTGCTTGTTGCTTTGCTTATAAGTAAGCTTGCAATGATTAAGTTGATTGCAATGGCAATACCATTTGCTTTTTGCTGAGTAGCAAGTTTTACTATCTCTTCGCCTGCTCTATAGATAAACGCAGTAGCAACACCTGTAAAGGCATTTCTATAAGTTGTTTGGCTAAATGGTAGCGCTTCTGGATCGCCTGCAATGTCATGTACAACATGTATCATAGCATATACAGCAAGAGCTGTAAGCTGAAGGTAAGCAGGAGCAAATAGAGCAGCAACTGCCCAAGGTGCGCCGTACACAACTCTTTGAACAATACGAGCTGCAGTAGTATCACCTAGCACATCTACTGTTAGTTTTTCAAAAGCTCTTCCACAATAATTTACAGCATCACTTACCGATTTAACGGCACCAGTTGATGCATTCCACACAGCTTCTCTTGCTGAATTTGTTACTGAAGTAATCATTTCACACATGGGTTTGTCCTCCCTTAGGGTTGTTAAAAAAAGTATCACAGCTGTCGCTCTTTAGCGAGAAGCTTATCAGGATTTATGCCTTCATGAGATACACATATCCTATTTCTGTTAATGATTTGTTAAGAAGCAATAAATTCTCCATAAATCACCTTTAACAAAATCATTTTCTTGCATACAGATTTTGATCCTACACTTTTTTTTTTCTTTACGCAAGGATTTTGGTTTTTCATTCTTCCATCATTTTTGAATGTGGAAATAAAAGTGCCGAAGCAATTCCGTAGATAGCTGTTCCAATGGCAAAACCAGGACTTAAGCTAGTTACAAGGCCTATTGCATTATATAATGTTACTGCCGTTGTCCCCACAAATGCACCAGCAAATATCGTATCATAAGTTTCATCTTCAAATGGTCCGTATGCCAGATTGCCTACATAACATCCGACGCCTGCAACGACACTAAGCCAAAAAGGAGCAACGCAAATTGCGGCCGCAATTGGAAGGGAATAGAAAATTTTTTTAGCGACATTATTAAATGGTGTTGGAATGTTGGAATCACTCCAAATGCTAAACGAGCGTCCTAAAACATTCCATTGTTCTTCAAGTCTTGTATAGGCACGAGCGGCAGGCTCGACAATCCATTTATTTGCATGTGCAGCAAGTGTTACTTTTTGAGCCATAATCTAGCCTTACCTTTTTCATTTTTATTCAGTCATAGCAACAAGTGCTTTTTTTGTCTAAATTTCTGTGCGCATAAGGCAAAGAACATCAATTGTTTTTGGGTTTAGTGCAGCAAGTGCATGACTTGCATGTTCTATGGTTGTTCCTGTTGTCAGCACATCGTCGATAAGAAGTATGTGCTTATTTTGAAAGTTATCGTTTGCTTTGCAGCTAAAAATATCAGCTGATAATAACCTTCTTTCTTCTTTAGTAAGATGAGTTTGAGACAAAGAAAAACAAGTGCGCTTTAAAAGAGAATTCACAGGCACTTGCATTAACTTGGAAAGATTTATTGCCAAAAGGGCACTTTGATTATATCCTCGAGTGCTTGCTCGCAAAAAAGACTGAGGAATGTACGTGATAACATCGGGCAGTTGCCATTCAAGGCTTTGATGCTGCAAAAACAAAAATGAGGCAAGGCTTTTTGCTAAATAGGGCATGTCGCGATATTTTAAAGCAACTAGCAGGCTTTTTTGGGGTCCTTCATATTCAAAACAGCAGCCAAGCCGGCTATAACTTGGCCGTGCAGCCTTTGAGCAGTTACAGCATTCACTAAAGCAAAGAGGGCAGCGGGTGGTAGGGTCAATTAATTCAAGCATTTCAAGACATGCCTGGCACATAAGATTTAAGCTTTGAGGCAGATCCGCTTTACAGTGAATGCAGCAAGCTGGAAAGAGCAGACTATTAAGTGAATCTAAAAAACTAAAAATCCCAAGAGATTGTAAATAAGAGTTTTGTGTCATATTTAGGACTACATTGCATTTTTTAGTGGTAATTTTAAAAAAATAGATTTACCAATAGGAGAAAGTGAGTAAAGGTGCGAAATTATGATTCCAGATAGTCAAGCAAACCTCAGTATGGCCTCAGAGTTTTTGCCAAAAGATGAACTTTCTAGCCTTGATCCCGATGTTTTTCCTCGAGAGCGTATCGCAGAAAAGCTAAAAGCGCGTGAGGCATTAATTAAAGGGCAACTTGATGTGCGAAAATTAGCCCAAGTAGCATCAGGACTTGGTGAAAAAGGCCTTTCCACCTTTTAATTTTGAATTTGAAGCGAGCGTCTTACCATTTCAACCTGTTTTCTTAGGATTTCATTTTCATTAACCTCTTTTTCAATACTTTTGCAGGCATGCAGTACTGTAGAGTGAGTACGGCCAAAAAATTCACCTATCATCACAAGAGATTCATTAATCATCTCTTTGGCTAAAAACATAGCAACTTGTCTTGGCAGGGATATTTCTTTGGTTCTATTTGCGCTCTTTAGATCAGATGCCTTTACCTGAAAAACAATACTTACACTTTTGAGGATGTTTTCAATAGATACTTTTTCACGAGGTGCCAGCTGGAACATATCTCTCAACGTCTTTTCTACAAGCTCTTCAGTAATTGATATATTCATAAGCCGAGCATGTGCGCTAAGGCGATTTAGTGCCCCTTCAAGTTGCCTAATGTTTTGGTGGATATGCTCTGCAATGTGGAAGGCTACATTGTTTGGAATGTTTAAGCCCCTTTGCTCTGCTTTATGCTGCAAAATAGCTACGCGTGTTTCAAGATCTGGCATACCTACATGCGCAACCAGGCCCCATTCCATGCGGGCAATCATACGCTCAGAAAGCTTTAGCTGGCTGGGGGGTTTATCACATGTGATAACGATCTGCTTACCAGCGTTAATAAGTGTCTCAAAGGTATTGCAGAATTCTTCTTCAAAGTTTTGCCGGTTTTGTAAAAACTGGATATCATCTACGAGTAGAACATCAATATTTGATCGGTAAAAACGCTTCATACGATCAACTGATTTACTTCTTAGAGAATCTACAAGCTGGTTGATAAAGCCTTCTGTGGTTGTACATTGAACTTTGAGTTTTTTGTTATGTTCTTTGATGTGATGGCCAATGCTATGAAGAAGGTGCGTTTTTCCGAGGCCTACACCGCCGTGAATAAAGAGTGGGTTGTAAGAAGAGCCTGGCCGGCTTGCTACGCCAAAGGCAGCTGATTTTACAAATTGATTTGAATGGCCTTCAATAAACGTTCCAAAGCGATATGACTCATTAAGCTTTACTTCAAAAGAAGAAAAATCCTCTGCTTGTTTTGAAGTGCCCTGTGCATTGTCACTAAGGCTTGCATTGGGCTGCGGTATACTGCTAGATGCATTTGATCGGGGTTTACGATCTTGCTTTTCTATAACGAAAATGATGTTTGGCTCGCCACTTGCAGTAAGGGGAAGAAAAAGTGTGAGCTCTTTTCTGAAATTGGAAAGCAGGTATTCTTTAAAGAAGATGTTAGGAATTCTAAGAGTGATTTCGTCCGTTGTTGTACTTACAACCTCAATAGGAGTTAACCAATTTCCAAAAGCTGTTGGTGAGCAGCGCGTTCGTACATAGTCCAAAAACTGTAGCCATACTGTTGGCAGCCCAGTTTCTTGTTCTTCAATTGTAGGTTGGCATGTCATCATAGCAATTTTTCCTTTCAAGAATTTGGCCTAAGGGACTGTGCAACAATAAATTGCCCGATTGGAATGCGCCAAAGCCCAATCCGGCAATTTATTATTGCACAGTCCCTAAATGTATAGGCCAAACTTTTAGTTTTTCTCACGTATTCAAAACGACAGAACATTAACAATGATAAACGCAAGTGGGCAAGGTATTTGTCCCAAATAGTTTTTTTTAAATCCCAAAGCGTTGAAAATCAGAACATCGAGGGTTTTTGTTAAAAGAATGTATTAATTTTTCTGCGTTCAAAACACTTAAAGTCTTGGTTTTTAGTAATTTATGTGTCTTTTGCTGTAGTCTTTCATTTTCTAACATCGTGATTTTAAGTAACTTATGTTGTGGAAACTCTCGATCATAGATTCTTAACTTACAGCACGTCATTGGCAGATAAAAAGTGTAAAGGGCCAAAAGAACCAAATTGGCGCACAACTTTTGCCTCATCAAAGCTGCAAAATGTGTTTTCTTGTGTTTGTATCAAGAGCATATCCAGCTGCATACAGAAGTCTTGATCAACAGGAAGTATGGTATGATCTTGACCTAGCTCATTTTTGAGCTTGGCTACAAGCTCAAGGCGTACATCGCCCATGCGTCGTGAAAATTCTGAGACTAGTGCCACCTTAAGGTTGCTTTGTGATTCAAGGCACTTAACTATACCATAAAAGCCTAATGTATCACTTTGGAGGTCGAGCATTTCAAGATCCGAATGCAGGCTTTCGCCTATTGCTGCTAAAAAAATGGAGCAGGGCAAAAAGAACTCCTTAAGTCCTTCGTGATAGCCTCCGCCTGACAAATAGCCAAAGGAAATATCTTCTTTTTTGTAGTCAATTCGAAGGGCAAGTCCAACACCTTCTGATTTTGTGTAGCAAAGAGAAAGTTCTTCATCTAGCTCTTTTGTTTCGTGAAATTTTGTAAAAGTTTCAAGTGAAAGCACACTGCCCATTTCTTCGCGAAATATTGGTCTGAGATGAGCTGATAGATTGGCATGAATTTCAGGATGTAGGAAATAGCGGATAATATGAGGTTCTTGGCCATAGGATACAAGTGTGCGGCACGCTTCTCGATTGAGGCTATGTAACTGCTCAATTGCTTCTTGTATTGCAAAATTTGGCCGCGTAGCGATAACCACATCTATATCTCGTAGCGTAAAGCCCTTTTGGCAAAGCTCTTCAAAAAAATGCAAGCCTGGATTAATACAGATTCCTTTTTGATTTAGGCAAAGAAAATAGCCTCCTTCTTGCACATCGCTATTTTTAGCATTAAATAAAGCCTGGTGATCTTCATAAGAAAAAGTGCTGGCATTTGCACTGCAATGTGCTGGCCACCTGCAAAAGCTTAATAGTTGATTGCTTTGGATCTTTTTGGGCCTTTGCATGTAGTTTGAGAAGAGCTTTCTCATAGTGGTGAGATATTCTTGCCTCTGTTTATCAAAAAGTATATCGAACGTCATATCAGTTGGCATATTTTCCCTCGTTGCATTCTAACAATATTCGAATTAGTATCTTGTTCTTTTGAGATTTAATCTAGGGGTTTTAGACAGTGGCAAAAAATAACTTTCAAAATAAATTTATTCCTTATGCAAGACAATCAATCGATGCATCTGATCTAGAAGCCGTAAAAGAGGCTCTGGGACAAGATTTAATCACTCGTGGACTTAAGACACAAGAGTTTGAAGAAGAATTTGCCAAAAAAGTATCAGCCAAATGGGCAGTAAGCTTTACTTCTGCAACAACGGGATTGATAGCTGCCTTTCAAGCCGCAGATGTTTCAGGCTATGATCGCTTATTAACAACTCCAAACAGCTTCATTGCAACAATTTCTGCAGGCATGAGACTTGGAGCCAAACCTACATTCATCGATATCGATCGCAAGAACGGTTGTATGAGCCTTGAGGGAATCAAAGAAGCTTGTAAAGAGCCTATGTCTAGGGGGCGCTTTGTGATTGTGCCTGTTCATTTTTCTGGTATTGCTCAGGACATGGCTGCAATCGATCGGCATATTATGGGTCCAAATTATGTGATTATTGAAGATGCGGCGCATGCCATAGGATCCCAATATCCTGATGGCTCTCTTGTGGGAAGCTGCTCTTATAGTCACATGACAGTCTTTAGCTTTCATGCCATTAAAACACTAACCACGGGCGAAGGGGGAGCTGTAACTACTAATGACGAAAATCTCTACCAACGCCTATTAAAAATTCGTAATAGCGGCATTCAGCGCGAGCAAGCCCACCTTGTAGCAGGACAGGCTGCCCCTTGGTATTACGAAGTTCAAGAAATTAGCGGGCAGTATCACATGACTGAAATGCAAGCAGCCCTTGGTTTATCACAGCTAAAACGCCTTGATGCATTTATCGAAAAGCGCCATCAAATAGTATCGTGGTATCGCCGCGAGCTAAAAGAGCTAAAAAATATACGCCTTTTTGATGAAAGCTATGACTCTATTACATGCCATCACCTTATGTGTCTGCAAATCGACTTTGAAGCCTATGGCAAAACACGAACCCAGATCATGGAAGCCTTACTAGAAGATTTAGTCGGCTCGCAGTATCACTACATACCGCTTTATCGCCATCCAGCTATAGCTAAAGTGTGCGGAGATATTGCGCACCTCTATCCTGAGATGGAAATGTATTATAAACAGGAACTGTCTTTGCCACTTTTCTTTGATCTCGAAGAAGGCGACGTTATACACATCTGCAATTCACTTAAAAAAAGACTGACAACTTAAGCGACACAAAGGTCGAGATTTTTTACCGCGAAGAGCGCGAAGAAATGCAAAGAAAATACAAAGAAAATACAAAGTTAAAACAAAGTGCTTCGCATAGAAACAATTCTTTCTATGCGAAGCGCTTTGTTTTTGTATTTCTTCGCGTTTCTTTGTGCTCTTCGCGCTCTTCGTGGTAAAAAAGGCTGACAACTTAAGCGACACAAAGGTCGAGATTTTTTACCGCGAAGAGCGCGAAGAAATGCAAAGAAAAAACAAAGTTAAAACAAAGTGCTTCGCATAGAAACAATTCTTTCTATGCGAAGCACTTTGTTTTTGTATTCCTTCGCGTTTCTTTTTGCTCTTCGCGCTCTTCGTGGTAAAAAAATCGCACACCTTAGCCAAAAATACGCTACGCTTAGATCCTATTCGTAAGACATCAAAAGCGCAGTCGCCGTACCGGCAATAAAAGGATTCGGATCATGCTGCAAAACTTTGGCAAGCCGGATGCCGTCTGTTTTTTTACCTGACATAAAGAAGGCTTTGGTGAGATTTAGCAGCGTAGGGGAATGATCAGATTCTAGCTGTAAAGCTCTATCAAGATACTTAATAGCTTTTTCAGGCTGATTTACTTCAACATAAAGCGCGCCTAAAGCCTGTGCATCGTAGGCACTTTCTGGATTTAAAATTACGAGGGCTTCAAAAAAGGGGAGGGCAATCACATACTTTCCCTGCCGGATATATGAATAGCCAGCATTGCGGATTTCATCTAAATGTTCTTCTGTCCAGCCAAGCTGTTTTTGCCAGTCAATTCTTGCCATCACATTATCCTTGTAAGAATTGGCCTATTCGGCCTCCAATATAGCGTAGAAGCGAATTGATTTCTTCAATTTGTCGAAAGCATGCTCGCAAAACTTTGCGCTCGCGCTCATCTTCCGGCGTATGACACTGCATTTCTTCAATTAGTTCTTCGTCTTTTTTTTGTTCATCTTCGCCATGTTCATGCTCGCCCATAAATGGGATAATGCGGTGAAACGAAAAAGGAGATCTTCGCTGTGAAGAATAGCTTCTTGGCGCATAAAAGTAGGCCCAAGGAGAGCTTAAAGTAGCAATACCAAGAAGTAAGTCAAGTTCTGCAAGTTTTGGATATAAATCCACAATTAACGCCTGAGCTGGAACCCCGGTAGCATCGCGCATGTGATACTGCGACATTACCTGTTCAATAAGCTGGGTGCGCCTTGCGTACTGGATGTATACCCCAATATCAAATCTATCAATTGTTACTGTTGGCATATAAAAGGCCTATTTTTCACATTCATGCTTGCTTTTAGCTATAGCTACTCAGTATTATTGTAGCACGAATTTTTTATTTTTACGAGTTATAGTGCATATTTCAGTTTTACAAGAGCCTATTTTAGGCCTTTTTAGCGATAAAAAGCTCCACTGCTTTGTTGATGCCACCCTCGGGGCGGCGGGTCATTCTCTGGCTTTGCTCCAAACACACCCAGAGCTTACCCAACTTATTGGTTTTGATCGAGATACATCTGCATTGCAAAATGCAAAGGCTTTATTGCCAAGTACTTCCATATTAATTCATAGCAATTATCGCCATCTTGAAGACAAATTAAAAGAACATGGAATTACTCAAGTGAATGGTCTGTTGTTTGATATTGGCGTATCTTCAATGCAATTAGATCAACCAGAGCGAGGCTTTAGCTTTCAGCAAGAAGGCCCGCTTGACATGCGAATGGATGATAGTCAAACACTTTGTGCAGAAGATGTAGTAAATAGTTATCCTGAGGAAAAACTTGCTAATATAATATTTAATTTCGGTGAAGAAAGAGCCTCAAGACGTATTGCTAAGGCAATTGTGCAAGCTAGACGTCAAAAGCGAATTGTAACAACAAGCCAGCTGGTACAAGTTATCGAAACTGTGCTTGGCCGCCGTGGAAAGCTGCATCCTGCCACAAAGACCTTTCAAGCACTAAGAATAGAAGTAAATTCAGAGCTTGAATCCCTAGAACAGGGCCTGCATCAAGCTTTAAAGCTTTTAGCCCCAGGCGGTATTTTAGCTGTAATTTGCTTTCACAGCTTAGAGGATCGCATCGTAAAAAACATATTTCGCAGCCAAAACAAAGAACAGTTTTCCATCCTAACAAAAAAGCCCCTTATTGCCTCGCAAGAAGAGTGTAGACAAAACCCCCGCTCTCGCTCAGCTAAACTCAGAGCTATTGAAAAAAAATAGGTTTTTTTTGCAACTGTGCGCGATTTTTTTTAACGCGAAGAGCGCGAAGACAAAAACAGAGAAAAAACAAAGAAAACAAAGGGCTTCGCCTCTAAACAAGTATAGTAGTACTTGGTATAAGGTGAAGCCCTTTGTTTTTTCTTTGTTTTTTCTCTGTTTTTCCTTCGCGCTCTTCGCGGTAAAAAAATCTAAAGACTTTGCATTAAAAGCTTGTATTAGCCTGCGCGCCAAACACCTAAACGCTTAAACGTTGGAGTAGAATACGAGCTATTTTTGTTTGGTCTAAAGTTCATTAGGATATGTGTGTTAGAGCTCCACCATGGAGTATCTTTTGATACATGAATGGCATCTCCTACAATCCAGTGGACTAAAGCGCGATCTGGTTCACCTTCCCATAAAGAGCCATCTGTTAAAGCAATCACACATCTCCAGTCATTGTTCTGACGCTGTTCATATGATTTAGTTTTTTCATTATAAACATAATGATAGGTAATTTCATTTGTATTCGTGATAGAGGCAATCTGAAGTGCGGGATTTGTGGGACCAGATAATGGCAAAAGATCTAAGAGAAGATCTTTTGAAAGATTATACGCCAAAAGGTATCGCGGTTGACTACTTTGTGATAAATCAACACATCACCTGGTTGCCATGCGGCAAAAACAGCGTCTACTGGTGTATTTGCATCAAAAGGATACTGTTGAGCATAAAAACTTGATGTTTCGTCATACATAGGCTCTACACGCCATATGGAGCCGTCAGCTAGCTGCAAAGTTCCTTGTCCTTGGTCAATATTTAGAATTTGATATAAATAATCAAATTGGTCGACATCCACATTTCTATACCTGTCGATAAACCAGCGCCCAGTATAAAGTGAGACTGTTTTGGCATCTAATGTTTGAAAACAAAAGAGACAAAGGCAAAAAAGAGCAATTTTTTTCATCATGGGTATATTACCTGTTTTTTTGTCCCCATTGTCTCTTTCTCACCCAATTTTTGCAACTCTACCTTTGAAATCTCTAGACGTACATGCTACACTTACGATCTACTATTACTGATATTGGTTATGGGTTTTCTTGTACGGTTTTTTTGCTGCATCTTTATTTTGGGCATATCCCTACTTGCTTATGTAAGCAAGCACAATGGGCTTACAGAAAGACGTATGCGCGTACCTCTTTTAGCAAAGGAGCTGCAGGCCATAGACGAAGAAAATGTACGTCTTATGTTTGCCATTGAAAAATTTGAAAACCCTCTACATCTTATGGAACTTGCCAGAAAATCTGAGTTTTCGCACCTCAAACACCCTCTTGAAACCGAAATCATTATTGTCGATATGTGCCGTACTTCAAAAGATGAGCAAGATGTACCATGATCCAGCCTAATCTGATAAAGCAAATAAAGAAACAATCTGAGAGCATAAGTGAAATTTTGCTTGATCATACTGCCCCTGAGAGAGTAGCCTGTTTTCTAGCATTAAAAGAATGCATGATTTGCTGCAAAACTTGGCTTCTCTAACGACTTAAGGCTAATGCAGAAACTTGAAAAAATTTACAAATAATGGAATGGGAACTTTCGCTAATGAAACTAAAAACACTACTAAAAGACCTTCCTGAGATACAAATTAAGGGTTCAAAGGAAACCGAAATTACTGGAATTACATCCAATTCGAAACTTGTAAGTCCAGGCTGTCTCTTCATTGCCAAAAAGGGGCGTCAAGTAGATGGGACGACATTTATTCCTGAGGCCATATCAAGCGGTGCGGCAGCTATTTTAACCGATATTTATGATCCATCATTAAAAGTATCACAGCTTATTCATCCAAACGTTATTGCAAGTGAAGCAAAAATAGCTGCAAGCTATTATCAGCACCCTTCAAAAGAGCTCTGGACAGTAGGAGTTACGGGAACTAATGGCAAAACTACTAGTACTTTTGCCATAAAACACCTTCTTGATGCAAGCCTTGTGCCAACTGGCCTTATTGGCACTATCGAATATGTTGTAGGCCCAAGACGCTATATTGCCTCTCGCACAACACCTGATGTATGTGCTAATCATAAATTGCTTCGTGAAATGGTTACAGGTGGCTGCAGAGCATGCGTGATGGAAGTTACTTCACATGCCTTAGACCAGGGCCGCGTGGCTGAAATTGAATTTGATGTGGCTGTATTTGCAAACTTTAGCCATGAACACCTAGATTATCATCACAGCATGGAAGAATACTTCAAAGCTAAGGCAAAACTGTTTCAGGGGCTCAAAAGTAGAAGCGTTGCTTTACTAAATGCAGATGATCCATGGGTAATGCAGTGCAAACACCTGACAGCATCCTCAATAATGACTTTTGGCATCAATGAGCATGCTGATCTGATGGCAAAAGATATCCGTTTTGATCCTACCGGTACGCACTTTACCATTGAATATGCTCAAACCCAAATGGCCTTTTACTGGCCCCTTGTAGGTCGATTTAATGTTTATAATGCTCTTTCTGCTATTGGTGTGGGCATTATTAAAGGTTATCGCCTTGATGAGATTGCAACAAGACTTGCAAGTTTTCGCTCAGCACCAGGCCGCCTAGAATCTATTGAAAACCCGCTCGGCTTGCAAATTTATGTAGATTACGCTCATAAGCCGGAGGCATTACGTAATGTTTTAGAGACCCTAAAAGAGCTCGCACGCGGGCGTATTATAACAGTATTTGGCTGCGGAGGTGATCGAGACCGCGATAAACGTGCACTTATGGCCGAAGTATCAGAAGATATTTCTGATATAACCATTATCACAAGCGACAACCCCCGAAGTGAAGATCCTAAAGCCATTATTGCGCAGATAGTAGCTGGATTTCGTAAACAAGATAGCTACAAAATAGAACCTGATCGCAAAAAGGCCATAGCACTCGCCATTAACCAAGCTCAAGTAAATGATATTATCCTTATCGCTGGTAAAGGCCATGAAGCCCAGCAGGTATTTGCCTCACATAGCATTGACTTTGATGACAGACTCGTTGCACGCGAATGCATAGAGCAGCTGTATCATGAGCTTTACCTTAGCGCGCCAAGGTAGCATATGTTGCAAATTGCCTTATGTTTATGTTTGCTTGTATGTACAGCTTGTTCCAAGCCCAAGCCTGAAAAGTTTTCACGACAGGCAATTCGGCCAAAAAGCCTCCCTGTAATTATTCTTGATCCGGGCCACGGCGGAGCAAACGATGGTACAAAGATGGTTATACCGCCCTATACCAAAGAAAAGACCTTAGCGCTTCAAACAGCACTTAAAGTACGCGATTTTCTTGAGCAATGGGGCTACAAAGTGCGTATGACAAGAACACGCGATATTTTTATTCCGCTAGCTGAGCGTGTAAGCTTTGCTCAGGAGCATAAAGGCCATGTTTTTGTAAGTATACACTATAATCACGCTCCCAATAAGAATGCACATGGCGTAGAAATCTTTTACTACGACAAAAACAAGCACATAAATCGTTCAAAGATGCTTGCTAAAGCCATTTTAGACGCTATTTGCACGCGCACATCTTCAATATCTCGCGGCTGTCATCCTCGTGATTTTCATGTTATCCGCGAAAACAGCACCATGCCAGCCGTGCTTGTAGAAGGCGGTTTCTTCTCTAACCCGGCTGAAGCCAAAAAGCTTTTAGACTCTCAATATATCCGCACGTTATCATATTCAATTGCCGAAGGCATCGACAGCTTTGTTCACAAAACCCAAGTCGCAAGCAAGGGCTGAAGTCATTGGATTCATCGAAGATTAAAATTGTACAACATGCTAAGGACGGCCAGTGTAAGAGCAAACTTAAAAAAACTGAAAACGTTCTCTTCAGCCTGAAAGGCTGGTTTGTAAAAGCCCAGGGCAACGCCCTGGGTATAGTGTGGAGGCGATTTGCAGCTTCATCAGACTGAAAAAATGTTAAAGATTTTTTAAGTTCGCCGCAATTATGTAATGGTGGTCAAAGAAAATGGCTAGCGAGAGTAAAATTGAATGCCCACTCTGTCAATGTGCTCTTTAAGAGCTTGATTCGAGAGGTTTTTATAGTCAATTATGTCAAAAAAATAGGGAAGTAGACTCTCTTCGTTAAGCTGGTAAGCAATTTGGGTGATAGAGGTTTCAAGATTATCTCCAATCAATGCAATATCGATGTCAGAGCCTGGTTTATGTGAACCTTTAGCTCTTGATCCAAAAAGCAGTGCACTTTGTACGCTCTCAAAAGCCTGCAATACCTGTGTCACTTGATTGATTTCAACTTGGGTAAGTCCAAAAGAAGATTGACCATTAGCTGAGTTTGGCAATGACATCATAAACCTGTTTGATGGCTGGAAAATAGCTATCGCGAATGATATTCACTGCTTTATCTGTGTGTGCTTGATCATATGTATGGGTAAGCTCATTTCGCTTTTCGAGCATTTCTAGCCAAAGTGTGCCATTTTTTATAAGCTCATTTTGAAATGCAGTTTTTATGACTTCTCGTGGAAACTTGAGGGGCAAACCCATGGCCTCAAGATAGTCCTTGAGTGTTTTCCAAGCCAGTTCAAAAGTAAATTCAAATGATTGAATTAGACCTACAGCTTGAAGCGGATCAAGCGCCTTGCGCTCAGTTGCTTGCTGCAAGAACAAAAAGGCCTTTTCAAAGTTCTGAAATCGTTGTTTCCAACGTATGTCTTGGTTCATGTTTGCAGCCCTCTTTATTACTGCTTCTGCATCCAGTTAGTGTGGATGAACTCGCCGCGCGGCCTGTCAATTCGCTCATAGGTGTGAGCGCCAAAAAAGTCGCGCTGGGCTTGTAAAAGATTTGCGGGCAGACGCTCACTTCGGTAGCCATCAAAGAATGCAAGGGCCGTGCTTATGCAAGGTGTTGGAATGCCGCTTTGGGCAGCAAGAGAGGCAATTTTTCTCCAGCCATCTTCGGCTTTTTGCAGACCTTGGACAAAGTATGGGTCAACCAAGAGGGACTGTAGATTTGGATTTTTGTCGTAGGCGGCTTTGATTTCACTTAAAAAGGCAGAGCGTATAATGCATCCACCACGCCACATGAGGGCAATTGCGCCAAAGTTTAGCTTCCAGCCATATTCTTTTTCAGCTTGTCTCATAAGCAAAAAGCCTTGGGCATAGCTTATGATTTTTGAAGCATAGAGTGCTTGCTCAAGAGAGTCTATGCACTCTTGTTTGTTGATAGATATAGGCTTTATTTTGCTTGAAAGCAGTTTGCTTGCTTCTTTACGCTCTTCAACCATAGAACTTAAACAACGCGCAAAAACAGCTTCTCCAATAAGTGTAAGAGGCATTCCCATATTGAGCGCATCTATGGCTGTCCATTTGCCAGTACCTTTTTGGCCGGCAACATCTAAAATTTTGTCAACAAGCGGCTGGCCATCTGTATCTTTTACCTTAAAAATCTGGCTTGTAATTTCGATGAGGTAGCTATCGAGTATGCCCTTATTCCATTTAGCAAAGGTAGAGGCAAGCTCATCTGTGGTTAAATTTAGGCCGCGTTTCATAAGATCGTAGGTCTCGGAAATAAGCTGCATGTCGCCATATTCTATGCCGTTATGCACCATCTTCACATAGTGTCCGGCGCCGTCATCTCCTACCCAATCACAGCAGGCTTCAGTGCCAACTTTCGCAGCAATAGCCTGAAAGATAGGTTTAACAGCAGGCCATGCTTCAACGCTTCCTCCTGGCATAATAGAAGGGCCAAAACGAGCACCTTCTTCACCGCCAGATATGCCGACGCCTAAAAAATGAAAACCTTTATCTTTGAGCTCTTTTGTGCGGCGGTTGGTATCAAGGAAATTGCTGTTGCCGCCATCGATGATGATATCACCTGGTTCCATGAAGGGGAGGCACTGATTGATAAGATCATCTACTGCAGCGCCTGCTTTTACCATAAACATCACGCGGCGCGGCCTTTTAAGGGCAGAAAAGAATTCTTTCATGCTATGGGTGCCCACAATGCTTTTGCCTTTTGCTTCCCCGGCAACAAAATCATCAACTTTTGAAGTTGTGCGGTTAAAAACAGCAACTGTAAAGCCGTGGTCTGCCATATTAAGAACCAGGTTTTGTCCCATTACTGCTAGGCCAATGAGGCCGATGTCTGCTTGAGCTTGCATGTGAACTCCTAAAATTTGCATCTAAAATACTCTAAAGAAGCACCTTTAGCAAGCTGAAAGTGAGAACAAGAGACTACAAAAAAAATAAAAACAAATACATTTTTTACCGCGAAGAAAGCGAAGAATGCGAAGAAATACAAAAACAGAAAAACAAAGTGCTTCGCATAGAAAGAATTGTTTTTATGCGAAGCACTTTGTTTTAACTTTGTGTTTTCTTCGCGTTCTTCGCGGTAAAAAATGTATTTGTTTTATTGTATTAAAGTCGTCCCCGGCGCGAATTGAACGCGCGACCTGACGCTTAGGAGGCGTCCGCTCTATCCACTGAGCTACGGGAACAAAAAAATTCTTTTAGCTGCAAGATGTCACTTTCAAGCCGAGCTGTAATCTTGTGCTGGAGGGCTTTTGGATCTGCTTCGTCAAATTCTGAAAGCAAAATTGGCTTGCCAAAGACGCAGGCTGTTTTAGCTCCAAAGAGTGTAGGATACTTCTTGTTTTTTGGCCAGGCATTGTATGAGCCATGTATGTACGTAGGTATAATGGCAGCCCCGGATTTACGTGCAAGCATGCCGATACCCTGTTTAAAGGGCAATAAATTGCCGTGTGTAGTTCTTGTGCCTTCGGGAAAGAGAAGTATTTTCTTGCCAGAGGCCAATAATGAAAGTACCTGTTTTACGGAACTTGTGTCATTTGCTCCAGTTAATGGATGGGCATTAAGACCTGAAATAATAGGACTTAATAACGCGACATCAAAAAGTGTTTTGCGGGCTAAAAAATGAATAGGTTCAGGCCATGAGGCAGCAACAAGAGGCGGATCAAGAAATGAAGCATGATTAGCAGCAATTATGGCCGCTTCCGGATAGATAATGCCTTCTGGCAGATATACTTGATGGCTATAGGCAAGCTTAAAAAACCCTTTCAGACACCCGCGAGATAAACGATAAAAAAGACTCATGATTGCGTGAGGGGTTTATCTTCAAGTTCTTTTGTGATGTTGATAATGCGATTTACAACTTCATCACATGTGAGATTAGATGTGTCAATTTGAGTGGCATCAACTGCTGGTTTCATGGGTGAAATGTCGCGGCTTGCATCGTATTTGTCGCGTCGATCAATGTCTTTTAGAACAGTATCAAGTGATAAAGTAGTGTTACTTTGATCTTTAGCTATTAGTTCATTGTAGCGTCGTTTTGCACGTACTTCAAGATCTGCAGTAAGAAAGATTTTAACATCTGCCTGCGGAAATACAACTGTTCCCATATCACGGCCCTCAAAAACAGCATTTACGCCTTTTGCAAGTTCTCTTTGCGTAGCTACAAGGGTATCTCGGACGGCTTGAATTGCAGATATTTTTGATACATAGTCAGTTACTTCTTGAGTGCGAATTGAATCGGTTACATCCAAGCCACCTACAAGAAACTTCTTTTGATTCATGTGACTTTCTACTGTAACAGGATTTGCGCTTAAAAATGCATCAAGTGCCTGTTTGTTGTCCGGGTCGATTTTATTTTTTATAATGCCATAAGTAAGTGCGCGATACATGGCTCCGGTGTCAAAGTAGGTAAAGCCAAGCTCTTCAGCGAGATTTTTTGCGACTGTTGTTTTCCCGGTGCCCGCTGGGCCATCAATAGTAATAATCATATGTCCTTTAAAGTATCTGTTTAGCTTTGAGCCAGAAATACAAAAGTGGTGCAGTAAAGATAATAGAATCAATAATATCTAGCATACCACCAAAACCAGGAAGTGTGCTTGAATCTTTTACTTTTGCATCGCGTTTGAGCACTGATTCAGCTAAATCTCCAATTTGCGAAATAAGGCCAATAGATGCTCCAAGAAGTAAAGCTTCTGTCCAAGATAAGCCTAAAGTCTCAAATTGACCTGTGGCATGAAAGTATGCAAAAAAAGCAAAGCTTGCGGCAGTTGAACCAATCAGGCCTGCAAGAGCACCTTCAATAGTTTTTTTAGGTGAAAGTGTGGGGGCAAGTAGCGACTTTCCACATAGTTTTCCTGTGATGTAGGCTGCCGTGTCGGTCATTTTTGTGGTAATTACAAGATATGCAAGCCAAGTAGATCCTGCCAGAAAATTGATATCGATAAGAAAACTAAAAGGGATAGTGATGTAAAGAAGCCCAAAAATGGTAATAGCGATGTTTACAATAGAGTTTTCATGTTTTGCAAAAAATCCTATAAATGTAAGAAGCGTACAAACAAACAAAAAAGGCACTACAATCTGTTCTTGGCCAAGTGCATAGCGTAAAAAAAAGTAAATAATAGATGCAGCAATGGGAAGTGCTCGAAGGGGCTGAAAGCCTTTATTTGTGCTAAGAAAATAGTATTCAGATAATGCTGCAGCTTGTGAAATTGCCATGAAAAGCACAAAAAGATATTGAAAAGGGGATGTATGGGAAACAATAATCACACCCGTTAAAAGAGCAATACCTAAAAAGCTCATCAAGAAGCGCTGCTGGAAGTTGTTTAGACCAGAAAAGTTCATATTTGAAAAATTCATTTTCATTACTATGCACGTCCTCCAAGACGTCGTTCACGTGTTTGATAATCACGTACTGCTTGTAAAAGGTGCTGCGGGCTAAAATCAGGCCATGCCACGTTTTCGATGTAGACCTCTGCATAAGAGCTTTGCCACAGCAAAAAGTTGCTTAGACGCTTTTCTCCGCTTGTTCTGATGATAAGATCAGGATCTGGCAAGGCCTTAGTGTCTAGGTGCTCTGAAATCGTTTTTTCCGTGATCAGACTTGGGTCAATCTTTTCACCAATAATTTTGGCAATCGCGCGTACAAGTTCATCTCTTGCACCATAGTTTATAGCTAAAACAAGGTCAAAAGCATTGCAATGGGCAGTTTTGTCAATGGTATCGTTAAGGGTAATCTTTACAGCCGGTGGCAAGCTATCGATGTTGCCAATAGCACTTAGTCGAATGTTTTCATCGATTAGCTTTTGTTGGTAAGAAATGAGATAATTTTGTGTGAGTTGCATGAGGCTTTGAACTTCAAGTCCAGGGCGCTTCCAGTTTTCAGTGGAAAAGGCGTACAAAGTAATAATTTTAACGCCCAGTTCCTTGGCGGCACGCACGATTTTCACGACCCCTTCATATCCAGCCATATGTCCTTTTTCAATTGGCAAAAGGTGATTTAAAGCCCAGCGACGATTGCCGTCTGGAATGATTGCTATATGGTGCGGAGTATGTTGTGGATCAAGTAATTCAAGATCTTGTTGTGAAAAAGTAGAATCAAGCACATTCTTAGCCATTCAAAAAGCCTAAAAAATTAATTTAGTCATTATATCTGAAAACAGAATTTGTGGATAGTGAGAGAGGTAATAAAAAGGAAAAAGGGGGCTAGGATTTGCAATACGTTTTTGAGGTGATCATGTGAGATTTGTTTTTAACGCAGAGTAAAACAGCCGAGGTCGCAGAGAACACAGAGAATACAAAAACAAAATGCAAAATACAGAGTAATGTAAAGAATTTTGTTTTGAGGTTGTTGGGGAAGAGAGTGTAAGATTTTCTCCACAAAAAATATAAAAACTTTCTTGAAAACTGCTAATGTTGTTGAGCTAATGAGTATTATTCTCGCGAAGCGTCTCTCTCTCTCTCTGTGTTTCTCTGCGCCCTCGGCTGTTTTCTCTGCGTTAAAAAAATCTCACACTGTTGCATCAAAAACTTATCCCTCAGAAAGCTTTAACACTTCCATGAATGCAGACTGCGGAATGTTTACCTTTCCAATTTCTTTCATGCGCTTTTTACCCTCTTTTTGCTTTTCCCAAAGCTTTTTCTTACGGGTAATATCTCCGCCGTAGCATTTGGCGGTAACGTTTTTAGTAATTGCGCGAATGGTCTCGCGTGCAACTACTTTTCCGCCAATAGCAGCTTGAATTGGCACACGAAAAAGCTGTTGAGGAATTACTTCACTTAGCTTTTCACAAATGGCTCTACCGCGGCTTTCGGCTTTTGTTCTATGTATAAGGCATGAAAAAGCATCTACCGGTTCTTCATTTACACGAATTTCAAGTTTGATGATATCGCCATCTTCATAGCCGTCAAATTCGTAGTCAAAAGAGGCATAGCCTTTACTTACCGATTTTAGCCTGTCAGCAAAGTCAGTAACAATTTCATTTAATGGCAGTCTATAAGTTACCATCAGGCGTTTTGGATCAAGCGTTTCCATTTTTAAACATGTCCCACGCTTTTCCATGGCTAGGTTCATAACAGCCCCAAGATAGTCAGCAGGAACGATGATATGTGATTTTACCCATGGCTCTTCTACCCACGAAATCTGTGATGGATCAGGATAGTGAGCCGGGTTGTCTACTTCATGAACACTGTTGTCATTTAGAACAAATTTATAAACTACGCTTGGAGAGGTAGTAATGATGTCTAGATTAAACTCTCGGCTAATGCGCTCAACTACTATTTCAAGGTGCAAAAGCCCTAAAAAGCCGCAGCGAAAGCCAAAGCCAAGTGCTGTGCTGCTTTCTTGTTCAAGGTGAAGTCCGGAGTCATTTAGTTGCAGTTTTGAAAGTGCATCCCGCAAAGTTTCAAAGTCGCTTGAATCAATAGGGTAAATACCCGCAAAGACCACAGGGTTTTTTACTTCAAAGCCCGGCAAAGGATCTTTTATTGGCGATTTGAGTGTAGTAACTGTATCACCGACGCGAACATCTTTTGGATTTTTTATATTGGCAACAAAATAACCCACCTCGCCATTCTTAAGTATATCAACTGGCTTTTGGTGGGGCGAAAATACGCCAACTTCATTGATTTCAAATGATTTTCCTGTGCCCATAAGCAAAATTTCAGTGCCGCGTTTAAGCTCGCCTGATAAAACGCGAACATACACCATAATGCCGCGGAAATTGTCAAAATGCGAATCAAATACAAGTGCTTTTAAATGATTACCCAAAGATTTTTCAGGTGGAGGAATATGGGTAACAACACGCTCCAGAATATCTTCAATGCCTATGCCCGTTTTGGCTGAACAGCAGATGGCATCTTCACGAGATACCGCCAAAGCTTCTTCAAGCTGCAAAAGTACTGACTCAAGATCCGCTGTGGGCAAATCGATTTTATTGATTACAGGAATGATGGCAAGGTTTCGCGCTAAGGCTAAGTGCATGTTTGCAAGGCTTTGAGCCTGCAAGCCTTGACCTGCATCAACAACTAGTAAAGCCCCTTCGCAAGCAGCAAGTGAACGAGAGACTTCGTATGTAAAGTCAACGTGGCCCGGCGTATCAATAAGATTCATCTGGTAGACATTGCCGTCTTTTGCCTTGTAATGCATTGTTACAGGGTGCGCTTTAATGGTAATACCACGTTCGCGCTCTAAGTCCATGCCGTCTAAAACTTGCTCTTGCATATCTCGCTTAGCGATAGTGCCAGTAAATTCTAAAAAACGGTCAGCCAAGGTCGATTTGCCATGGTCGATATGGGCGATAATAGAGAAATTTCGAATATGTTTTGTGTCATGTGTTGTCATAGGTATGCAGTATAGCGAAATTCCCATGAAAATTGCATTAAATATCATCTTTCCACGGCAAAATTTAAATTTGAAATTTAATTTGATATGGGTTAGGATAATAAATAAGAGTAATAGACTCATTGTACAGTGAATCTAAGCGTTATTAGCCTGTGTGGAGGGTATATGCCAAAAGGTGGATCATCAGATTTTGAAAACATACGAACTGGCGTGACAACAAATGCAACTGAAGGAGCAAATAAAGTAGCTGCGGGCCAAATTAAAGAAACGCTTGATGCAATGTATAAGGGTATTGAAAAGGGTATTATGCCAAAGCAAATGCTTAATGTTGGCGATGATACTATAGAAGGCATCTACACCCAAGCCTATATGCTGTATAATCAGGGAAAATTTCAGGATGCAGGATACCTATTTGTAGTTCTTATGCTACTTGATCCTAATCAATCTAAATTTCATTTAGGATCTGCTGCTTGCCTACATAGATTGGGAAAATACGAAAAAGCTGCGCAGGTATATCTTTTGAGCTCTTCACTTGATCAGGCAAATCCCTTGCCCCATTTTCATGCAGCTGATTGCTATATTAAACTTAAAGCTCTGCCTCTGGCACAAATGTGTTTAAAAAATGCCATTGGTTGCTGCGGTGAAAAAAAAGAATTTGAGCTTGTCAAAGAGCGCGCCACGCTTATGCTTGGAGCATTAGATGAAGAGATGAAAAAATTAGAAGATGAAGAAACATCATCCATTGATGGCGCCGCCACTTCAAAATAAAACAGGCCTTGTTACATAAATCACCACTGAGACACTGAGCTCACTGAGGAGTATGAGATAGGGAGAAAAATTAATAGCAACTAGGTGTTTAAATCTCTAGATTTACAAATAGAAACACTGTCTTACTTGCTTAATTGTCGAGGTAATCATTCTCAGTTTTTTCTCAAATATCTCAGTGAGCTCAGTGTCTCAGTGGTGATTTATGCAACAAAGCCAATAAAATACCAAAATAAAAATAATTGACTATTAAGGTCTAACGCGGTACGAAGGTAAGTGTAGTAAAAACTTATCTGAAAGGATGAAATATGACCTTAATTTCTATACCAACATCAAGAAGCGTTGGCATTACTCAAGGCGTCTTGGAGACACTTGAAAGCCACGTAAAAAATATCAATCAAATCGCAAGTACTGTAGTCGCAAGTCCTGCTAAGGCCGACTTTGAAGAGCGAGTTATGACTCAGGCCACACCAAGACAATTTTTTGTTGCTTGGGCTGTAGCTTCTATAGGTACATTTGTATTTGCTACTATTGACATAGCAACAAACGTAGCACTTGCTGCAATTAAAGCTCCTTTTGTGCTCGTTAATGAAACAATTGGAAGACTTACAAACTTACACAAATTTACACCTGATGCTATAAAAGGTGAAGATTTCCTTGGACATTTGGCCAACTGCCGTCGTTGCTTGCTCATTGGCATCAATGCTGCATCTGTGTTCTTTATGCTTCAATCACCTGAAATGGTTTTAACAGTAGCTCGCAAAATTAAACTTCTTCATGCAAATGATGGCACAAGAATAGGTGCAAATCAAGCTCAAGCAGATGCTCAAGTAGCAGCTCGTGCTCAAGAAGTAGCTCAAGAGCCAGCTAATTCCCCAGTAGAAGATACACAAGAAGCTGCCAAGCTTACTACTCACGTGTAATTCTAGAAATCTTTAAATTGATAAAAAAAGGGTAGCACTTAAAAAAGTGCTACCCTTTGTATTTGCGGCCAGAAAGACTCGAACTTTCACCGAGTTACCCCGACTAGAACCTGAATCTAGCGCGTCTACCAATTCCGCCATGGCCGCAGATTCTGAGAATATAGACTTGTTACACAAATAACCACCGAGTCACTGAGCACACTGAGGAGTATGAGATAGGGAGAAAAATTAATAGGTCATTTAATTTCTAGATTTGCAAATAGAAATACGTCTTACTTGCTTAATTGTCTAGGTAAGCAATCTCATTTTTCTCAAATATCTCAGTGAGCTCAGTGACTCGGTGGTTATTTATGCAACAAGGCCAATGCCTGCTAGGACAAAATACTACCTCATCACAATTTTTGATAGAAGTGTAAAATTGTATTTAGGCTATACTTACTTTAAGCACTAAGAGATCTCCGATGAACAGTTTTTGGAACGACCTGTACTACGACGACATTCACTTTCGAGACAATTTGCAGTTTGAATTAGAGTCTGATTTTGCCCCTATACTCAATGTAGACCAAAATATATCAACTCAAGAGTTTTACTTTTTTATTCCTGCACCTCTTCAAATTGACCCTCATACCTATACTAAAGAGCAATTTTATAAAGATCGCACAAATCTCATACGCTACAAAACACCAGAGTTTTCATTTCAGGACTTAATCGATAAAGATAATCCTCAATCGCCTCTCATACGTATTGAAGACATGAAATCCGCGAGCCTTACAGAAGTTGATATCCACGATATTCATGATGAGCTTAAATTGCTTGGTAATATCGTAAGGTCAGCTTTACGTACCAAGGTACGTAGTCTTTTGCAACTTTTGGAAGTCTGCCACACAGCTCCAGAAAAAGAAAATCTACAAAAACAGATGCTCAACTTTTGCACGGACGTTGCACACTTCAGAGAAGTATTTTTGGAGATTCAAGAAGATTGCCTGGCACATTGGCCTGGGGATCCATCTGAGACTTTTATGTATGTTGATGAATTTATTTCTAGCTCAATTGATTATTACTTTACCGGGTTTTTGGAATGCATCAGAGCATCAAAAGTTGAAAATATCGAAGACATTGACCAAAAAGTATGCGAAATCATTTCCAAAGAAAAAAAATATCGCCAACAGCACTATATGGAACCAAATGATCTTGATGACGACGATCCTGGTGCCAAAGAAAGAGTGCTTTATCACAAGGGTTTACTAAATAAATATGTGCTAGATGCGCTGCTTTTGAATCTTGAAAGGACATCGTGGGTCGAAAAATATGGTAACTTTGCAGCCGGTCTTGCAGCAGGTATTGCTATGCTGGTTTATGTGCTGTTGATATTCTTGAACGTTCCAAATTTAGGCTTTAATTCTCTTCCTTTTCTTTTGTTTACTGTTGTTTTATATGTGTTAAAGGACCGCATAAAAGATACTCTCAAGTCCCTTTTTCATCAGGCTGCAGTGGTTTGGTTTTCAGATTATACTACTCAAATTAGAAGTCCGGATGGTCAAAAAATACTTGGTAAACTCAAAGAAATATTTTCGTTTGTGGAAGAAGAGGCAGTGCCCGCTGATATTTTGCACATCAGGCAAACACTTTTTAATACCGATGTAAAGCTCTTTAAACGTCGTGAGGCCGTTTTTTATTATAAAAAAGAAATGGAACTTAATGCAACTGATGGACTTATACGATCACGTAGACACAAGCTTCATAACGTGTTTTTATTTAACATTCACCCTATTTTAGAAAAAGCAAGTAACCCTTTTGAGTCCTACCTTTCTTTAGATCCTGAGACTATGGAGATCAGACAAGAGGTTTTGCCTAAAGTGTACCATCTTAACATTGTTATTAAAAATACTTTCAGCGAACCGGAAATGCAAAAAAAGGTATCTTTAAAGAAATTTCGTTTGATCATTGACAAAACAGGTATCAAACGCGTTGAAACTGTTGCCGAAAATGACGAATAAATTCTCAAGGCACTATCAAGCACCACTGCATTTAGCTGTGCTGCAAGATGATTTTGCTGCCATTAACCTGCTTAAAGCCAATCCGGAACTGCTTAGCCGTAAAAATGGACTAGGCTTTACGGCAATTGAGCTTGCTTCTTTATTAGGTAAACAAAAAGCTCTTGAGTTATTGCAGCCTAAAATTTATCCACCCATTGCCATTCAAATCAAAGAAAGTGATGAAGTAGGATATTATTCACGTCAGCAGTTTGAAAAGCAATTTGGTATTAAATATCTCCAAACGCCATATTTTGAAAACCTTCAACTCCTTGAAAAGTTGATTCAGAACTCTCCTTGGCTTCTTTCACATACTATTGTAGGACGCGAACATAACAGCCTGGGTAGCTTTTATCGCAAAGCACTTTTTAATGGCGAACTTGCTGAATTGGCCATTAAATGGATAAGCGATAAGATGGGATATGGCCTTTTTGCTCAAAATTTTATTGCCAAAGAGAGCTTTATTGGTCAATATACGGGGATTGTGCGTAATGTGAGTCGTTTTAAACGAGAGCATAACCCTTATTGTATGCACATACCAACCAAGTTTTGGTCATTTCACTACTTTCTTTTGGATGCCAAAAGTGCAGGAAATGAAATGAGATTTGCCAATCACTCTAATAAGCCTGCCATGAAGCTATACTGTTTATTAGATCGATCACTTGTACATATTGGACTTTTTGCACTGCGTAATATAGAACCAGGCGAAGAGCTAACCTTTAATTATTTTGGATAAAAGCCTTTTGCAAAAGGCTCTAACTTTCAACGATTGACAAAATCACATAAAAAAGCTCTAATTCCAAGCTTTGTAATAGAGTCAAAATATAGGAGTATATCATGTATAAAGTAGTAACAAGTTTTATTATGTTTCTAAGTGCTTTTTGCTGTGTTAATGCAACGCAGTATATCTGTTCTCAGTCTGTTTTAAATGTGCATAAAGAGCCGCGTGAGCTTTCTGAAGTTGTTTCGCAGTTCATCTGGGCAGAGCCTGTTAATTTGATTGAAGTAACGGGTGATGATTGGGTAAAGGTAACAACTCAAGACTATCAAGAAGGCTGGGTGCCATTTTCACGTCTTACTGCATTAGAAGATGATCAAAGCTATCCATTAATTGGTAAGATTGCCATGGTGACAAGCCGCCTGGCACATGTATATCTTGTGCCTGATATTAAAATGTATCCTCCACTATTTTCTTTGCCATACGGTGCAAAACTTGAGCTTGTAAAAACCGATGTGCAAAATGATCGCTTAGTGGCTTTACGTTTAGTAAATGGGGAAGTTGTCTATATGCAGCGCTCAGATCTCGTAACTAACCCTAAAGTTTCGTCAGTAAAAGAGATGATCGAGATAGCCAAAAGCTTTATTGGAGTTCCCTTTGTGTGGGGCGGTGCGTCCTCTTATGGATTTGATAATTCAGGTTTTGTGGCCATGCTCTATCGAAATATGGGCATACAGCTTCCACATGAACTTGGTGAACAAATGACAATGGCTGAAATAAATGAAATCCGCGTATCAGAGCTTCAGCCGGGTGATCTCATGTATTTTTCACAAAGTAATACCCAAAAAATCGACCACGTAGGCATTTATTTAGGCAATAGCGAGTTTATCCATACAAGTGCTCTTAACACGCCGCCTGGCGTTCAAGTAGCCTCTTTACGCACTCCCGTATGGCAAACCGCCCTAAAAAAATGCGGCCACATCGCGCGTGATGCCTGAAATTCATAAGTAAATTTGGGCTTAACACTTCATATAGGCTAGCTTAAATAGTTTTTAAGTGTCATCTTCAGACTGAAAGTCTGGGCTATAAAAGCCCAGGGCAGCGCCCTGGGTATGTTGTGCAAAGGATTGCAGGCTGAAGGTCTGCGTTATAGTTAACAATAAATTAAATTGATATTAGGCCCAAAACAACTTACATTTTCATTTACTATAACGCAGGCCTTTCGAGGCTGACAGCAAATATCCGCCATTCACTTTTTGGCGCTTTTTCCTATCTTTGTTATTTTTCGTAAATCCCCTACTCACAAGAGTATGTGGATTTACGAAAAATAACAAATCTAGAAAAAATCACTCAAAAATCGAAAGATCGGCTATTTACTGTCAGCCTCTTCAGCCTGCAATCATCCTCACAACATACCCAGGGCGATGCCCTGGGCTTTTATAGCTCAGACCTTCAGTCTGAAAGAAGGTATTTAAAGTTTATTTAAGTAAGGGTTTATGGGGTGCTCAAGTCAGTTTAAAGGCGTTAACGATAAAAACACCAGAAGCTGTAATTTTATCGTTTACCCGCTCGAAACAAAAACAGACTATTAATGCCCAATTATCAAATCGCGGCGCACTTGAACACCTGATGCTTCAAGATCCCATTCAGGATTATCCTGTTCAACAAGACCCCGCACCTCAACGCGCATATTTGGCTGAAAAGCAAAATCACAAAGTGACTGGTTGCCTAGGTGTATGCGAAGATCGCCAGTATCATCTGAGAGTATAAATCCTTCAGGTCCAATTACTTCAACAATCATGCCTTGGACTTGCGCCCGCTCGTTGGTTATAAGCCAGTGTTTTACAGCATCAATGCTCATAATATTGCTTCCCCAGTCTGCAAACGCTGGCATACAAAGCAAAAAGCTTAAAGCATGTAGGTAAATGGCATGTTTCACGGGGGACTCTAATAAAATAATTTTTATATATATTTTTATAAATAAATTATTTTTTAATTTGATGCAAGAATAACTATTTAATTATAAATATTTTAGTTAAATTTAGAGTTATTTCGTGTCACTAAGAATAAACTGGTCTCTGTAGTGTCTTACGAAGAGACCAGTAGTATGCCGATGGCCGGACTCGAACCAGCACCTGGTTACCCAGAGTAGATTTTGAGTCTACCGCGTCTACCATTCCACCACACCGGCGAAGCTAAGCAAAAATAGTACCTTAAATTCTTGATTTCTGGCTACTAAGTTATTTTCGACGCAAGCCGTGAGCTTGTTCTGGGCAAAAGACCACGCGCTCATTTTTTTCCCGATCAAAGCGCACCTGCAAGCTTATATAGGGATAGGGATGGCGGTTATCAAAATTGCGGCCCTCTGTACGTTTAAATAATTTTATAAAAATTTCTTTATTTAGCCAAGGAGGTGTGGTTGTATCTGTTGTTTTTTCGAATCGCTGGAAGGTTTGGTACTCTTTAGTATCATCTTTATAGTAGTCGATAATCATCTGTATTACTTTCATGGGCTGCTCTTCTAATCCTTGAACGTAAAAATCAACTTCTGCCCCTGTAAGGTGTTTTGAGCCAGATCCCTTAGCGCTTGGGTCCATGAAAGCTTGGTGGGCAATGCAGCGATGGCCTGAGGTGATGATGACATTTTTTCCAGATATTTTCTGAAGGTGATTTAACAGGGTAATAAGTATAGGATAGATAAATTCTTTACCATCTCGAAGCGGGAGGCTATGCTTATCGGCTCCTGAACAATCATAAAAACGATTTATTTCCTTGCCATCTTTGGTCACAATGTTTGGAGGATTAATAGAATTTCCTTTGCAACGAAAATACTCTTTAGTAATTGAGCGTACATGACCTTCTTGGGGCTGCCATGGATAAGGAATTTGAGTATTTTGTGTTTGCGGCGGCACAATAAGTGCGTATTCATCATGCAGACGTACGATATATTCGCTTTTTGGAGGACGCTCAGACTCTGTTGAGCAGCTTGAAACAATAAAGAAAAGTAGTAGTATGTACATGAAATGCTTTAACCTTAAAAAATCAAACGGGAGTATAATGCTTTTACTATTTCTGAGGATATATGCATTGGATTTCACAGTATCAGCTTTTTTTGTTTGATCTAGACGGCCTGCTTGTTAATACCGAAGAGCTGCATTATATGGCCTATAAAAATATGCTTAAAAATAGAGGATATATACTGCCATGGGATTTTTCAAAGTACTTTAGCATTGCCCAACAAGATGCCGAAGCTCCAAAGCGCTACATTTATGCCGAATTTCCTCGCCTGCAGCAAGAAGAGCCTGACTGGAGCATTCTGTATGCTGAAAAGAAAAAAGCCTACCTTGACCTATTAAAAAGCGAACAAGCCCCGTTTTTACCGGGTGCTCAAGAGCTGCTACTGCTGCTCAAAGAAAAAAACGTAAAGCGTGCCGTAGTTACTCATTCAGGAAAAAGTTTAGTTGATGCTCTTTGTGAAAAAAATCCCACGCTTTGCACTATTCCCTATTGGATTACCAGAGAAGATTATGCAACACCAAAGCCGGCACCCGATGGCTATTTAAAGGCCATTAGCACATTAGCCATGCCTGGTGATAGAGTAATTGGTTTTGAAGACTCTTCTCGCGGCCTCAGATCACTTATGGCAACACCCGCTAAGCCCATATTAGTAAATTCTCATGATGAGCTGTTACGTACTAGCTTTAGCCAGCAGGGCGTTGAAGTATTCAAGAGCCTTCAAGAAGTTTTTAGTAGGCTCTAAGTAAATTGGCTTGTTGCATAATTAACCACCGAGGCACTGAGCTCACTGAGATATTTGAGAAAACTGAGATTGCTTACCTAGACAATTAAGCAAGTACAGTGTTTCTATTTGTAAATCTAGAGATTTAAACACCTAGTTGCTATTAATTTTTCTCCTTATCTCATACTCCTCAGTGAGCTCAGTGACTCGGTGGTTATTTATGAAACAAAGCTATTAAGATTTATAAAAGACTTTTACGAGGAACAGGCCTTGCGGCGGTGCGGCCATGGGAGCTGCTCGGCGATCTTTTGCAGCTAAGATCGTGGGGATATCCAAAAGCTGCTTTTTGCCGGAGGCTACATTAATAAGCATGCCAACAATATTGCGCACCATTTTATATAAAAAACCATTGGCCTGAAAGACAAGTGTCACACCATTTGCCCGAGATGCTACTTCCAGCTTAAGCATGGTTCTAACAGAGTTTTTTGCAGCAGCTCCCATGTGAGCAGAGTTGGCAAATGAGCGAAAGTCATGTTTGCCAACAAAAAACTGGCATGCCTCTTGTAAAAGTTGTAAGTCGATTATGTGCGGGACATGCCATACATAGTTTCTTTCAAAGGGCGTTGCAAAGGAGTTTAGGCATAAGTGATAGTGATATTCTTTAGCGATAGCACTTTTTTGGGCATGAAAATTGGCATCGACTTCTTCTACGCTACTTATACGAATATCTTTGGGAAGACAGCCATTTAAGGCCTTCATAAGGCGTTTTGCATTATGTTCATGTGTGCATCTAAAATGCGCAACTTGTCCTAAAGCATGCACGCCGGCATCGGTTCTTCCAGAGCCCACTAAATTAATATCTTCTCTTACAAGTACTCGAAGAGCATTTTGTATAAGCTGCTGAATGGAGATGCTATGGGATTGAATTTGCCATCCGCTATAGTTTGTGCCATCATACATCAATTCAAGTTTATATCTTTTAGCCAGTTCCACAAACAGCCTCTTTGGTAGGCTCTTGAGAAAGTAGTTTATCCCAAATTGGGACCTTTACCGGACCTTGACGCGTCAGTTGCAATACAGCAATTTCAGGCGGTGCAAACCATCTAAATGGGAAGGTAGAACCAAGTCCACGATTTACATAAAGATAACGATTGTCAATATGAAAAAGGCCGCTTTTAAATACTTTGTTTTTAAGCGGAGTAACTTTTTTCCAAATATATGGAAGATTTACCTGCCCGCCATGAGTGTGCCCAAAAAGTAAAAGATCACCCGGAAAATGCTCTAGCATATCGTAGGAATCAGGATTATGTGAAAGTACAATGCCGGGCATTCTTGAATCATATTGGCTAAATGCCTCCTGCGGCATGCATTGGCCGGTCATATAATCACCAAGACCGCATAGGTTTATAAAAGCATTTTTTTTGCCCAGCTGAATTGTTTGGTTATGCAGTAGGTGTATCCCAGAGTCTGCAAACAGTGTTTTTAGTTCATCAATCTCATCGATAGGTGCTCTGACAATGGCTCCTTCTTGAACTGTATCGCTTCTCGAAAAAAGGCGTGCAAAGCCCCGCATAATTACCGGCAGTTGCGATTGCACTCTGCGAAATCGCCCATCTTTTGCAAGCGTCACATATTCCGCGTAGTCATGATTGCCAAAGATAGCATAGGTTCCAAGAGGGGCTGTAAGCGTTTTTAAGAAATTTTTTAACCGTTCGGGTTCTTGGAGTTTGCTATAAGAAAGTAAGTCTCCTGTAAAAACAATGAGATCAGGTTGTATAGAATGAATCTGCTTTGAGATGCGTTTTAAAAAAGAGTCGGAAATAGAACTTGAAAAATGCAAATCGCTTATTTGTACTATTTTTAGTCCCTCAAATTCTCGGGGAAGCTGCGCTATAGGTATGCTTGTATAGGATGTAAGAAGTAAACGCGGTTCAATAAAGCGTGGCCATATCCCTACGACTGATACTACGCACCAGAGGTCCCATAGTCGTTCGATAAAGCAATTTGAGTTCTTTAGTGATGAAAGTTGCAAAGGATTAAATCCTTGTAAATCTGCCCCTATTTACGATAGGGGCATGATTGAGGGACTAGCGAACAGCCGCAGCTGCAGGATCGCTGAGATGAGCAGATACTTTTTTAGTCATCTGGAACATATCGATTTGTGATTTAGTGCCCAATACTTTTGACAGTTTTTCATCTGGGTTGATCATACGCTTTGCTTTTGGGTCTTGCAGTTTGTTCTTTTTGATGTAGTCCCAAAGTTTCTTTGTAACTTCTGTGCGAGGCATTGGCCCATTGCCAACTACTTCAGCGAGTGTAGCTGAAACTTGTACTGGTTTCATGAGTGCAGACGGCTTTTTAGTATCTTTTGCCATAGGTGGTTTCTCCTTTTGGTTAAATAAAAACTGACGAATATATGGTTTCTTGATTTGCACTTTATGTCTAGCGCAATCTCTTAAATTTCACACTTTAAATGAAAAAACATGGCATTTCACGACGAAATTTGCTACATTTTTCCAAACAATAGCCTCGTTTTTTACTCTTGAAGGCTTTTATAGTCAACCAATTTAGGAGTCACCAGAGTTGTTTTTAGTGACTTCGAAGGATTTTCAAATGAAAAGTGCAACAGTTTACGCGCTCATGATATTTCTACATTTAGGAACAAACGTAATGAGTAATGAAATTAAGACATCAAGCCTTACAGATAAGCCAGAGCTGGCAATACCAGAGATTAATGCTCAAATTAAAGAGCTGTTTGGAATGCAGCAAAATTTGGAAAAAGTTACATCTTTTGACGAGAAGCTAGAAATAGTGTCAAACCTTCCAGATGTAAAAAAGTTTTTTGATGAAAATCGAGGATTGGAAGATGTTCTTCAGGATTTTCCAACCCAATACAAATATGTAGTAAAAGCAGCTGTAGCACTGCATCAAGGCCCTGTGATCTTTTACGGATGGCAGAATATCAAAGACCTTCCTACGGCCATGCAGCAGCTTGTGGATAATCTCTGGGCTACTGAGCGCTTCTATGACTACATGGGAGGCATTGCCGGCTACCATGTCAAAACCCTTCAGCTTATTTCTGATCAACTAGCAAAAAAATCAGAACCTGAGAGTGCAAAGCTGCTTTTACCCCCAACTACGGATATACGTCAGGATAGTGTTGCAAGACGTAAAATGGTTGCCGATGGAATTTCTTCAATCAACAACATGGCAGAAATTTATGTTGTAGGCGGTGCTGGTGATCGTTTAGCCTTGGTTGATGAAACAACAAAAACCCCCTTGCCTGTTGCCCGCCTTAACTTTGCAGGTCACTGCCTTCTTGAGAATCTTGTAAGAGATCTTGAGGCCCGCGAATATCTTGCATATAAGCTTTCAGCAAAGCAAAGTATTACTCCCATTGTATTGATGACATCGCATGAAAAGCGAAATGATGCACAAATTGCCGCCATACTAGAAGAAAGAGCCTATTTTGGACGGCCTAAAGAAAGTATCTTTAGGCTTTTACAACCCTTGATCCCTGTGATTGCCATCGATGGTAAGTGGGCTGTAAGCGGCCCGTGCGAGCTAATTTTAAAACCCGGCGGTCATGGCGTAATATGGAAGCTTGCCGATGAATATGCTGCGCTTGATTGGCTTGAAAAACATGACAGATCTTATTGCATCGTTCGGCAAATAAATAACCCAATAGCAGGCCTTGATGCCAATTTATTGAGCCTTAGCGGGTTTTGGAAGTAAAAATAATAAAGCCTTTGGATTTGAATCGGTACCAAGGCTGCCAAATATGTCAGAAGGCATGAATGTACTTAAAGAGACGCCTAAAGGACAGTATGTCGAATGTACTATAAGTAATGTCGAATATACTGAATTTGCCAAAGCAAAAGTGAGTGATCCTCAGTTTGCTGCAATTGCTGATTCTCCTGATTTTCCTGCGAATACAAACATTTTGTTTGCAAATGTCTCTCGCGTACAAAAGGCATCTCATGAGCTGCCTGTGCCTGGATTTTTAGTAAATATGAAGCATCCGGTAGAAACCATGCGCGAAGGCAAAAAAGTAACACTTTTGGGAGCGCGCCTAGAGTCTACTATGCAAAATATTGCCGATGCTATTACAAATCAGGAGCTGCCCCCAGTTACTAATTTCGAAAAGCTTGATACATTTGTACTACTAAATGATCGGGCAAAAACCATGTCTGTTACCAAAAAAGCCTTTGATGGAAAATCAATTCAAGAAACCCCAGAAGGCTGTTTTTATGATCTTATGCAAGAAAATCTGAAACTGCTGAAAGAAGTTTGTTTATTCGAAGCTCCTGAGTTGAATTCTCAAAGTGATTATATACAAAATGGCCCAAATGCCATTTTTCTTTATCATCCAGCCCTTGGACCTTTGTATTCAATCATCGGACAAAAGATATCTAATGGTAAATTGACTCCAAACTCAGAGCTATCTCTTGAGATAGCAGAAGTATCAATATCAAATCTTAGTGTCGACGGAAGTTTACTTGTAACAGCAGATCAGATCACAGGTGAAAAAAATAAAACTACTGGCTTATTAGAGTTTAGTCCCAATGTAGGAAAACTTGTACTGCAGAATGTACAAGTAAAAAACAAAGGCATTGATCGAAGCGCCAAAAATAGTTACTTCAAATCCCAAATCCAGCGTAAAGAATCTGCAAGGTTGCATCTTTTAGGAAACAGCGAGCTCATCGCAAAAGATGTCATACTAGATGGTGATGTGGAAATTACTGTACAACCTGGTAAACGTGCTATTGTGTCGCAGGATGCCGGCGGCAAACTACACATCGATATGCAAGATGTTGCCACGACTCACCCTGATGCCTTAAAGTGGCAATACAGCTTGGATAAAGACAACGAGCTAAAGTGCACTAAATAAACCCACACGGCTTATCCTTCAAGTTCCTTGAAGGATAAGCTTCTAAGCCTAATGCTTATGATTACGACTAAATAATATGTAGATATTAAATTTTTGTTTACGTATAATAGTCTCATGAATCCTATACCAAAATTTTTAAATGATTATTATCAAAGTGGAGCAATTGATGAAGCTACCTTTAATCGGGTAACTAAAAAATTCATTTATACTTCAGAATATGACTATACACCAGATGTGCTATTAGATGATGTAAGAGAGGTTTTGGAACTGCCTAAATGCCAGCAGGTTAGCATGTGTGAACGAAAGGCTTTTTGGAAGGTTAGCACTGTTTACTGCGGCACAAGAAATGATAACTCATTTCTTGTGGCATTAAAAAAAATTGGTGAGAAAGAAGGTTTTGACGCTAAAGAACACCCAATCTGTTCTGACTGGGTACGCGATTGTGCTTATCCGCTTTCATCAGATGCCCTGCTTGTGCCTGCATTTTTAACCGAAGAAAAAATGTCTGAGATAAAATTTCAGGCTTTAAAGATTACCCCAATCACTCCAAAACGCAAAAAATGGAATCATTTAGGTTTTTTGGGAAATCCAATGACCAATTTTGCATATGGCAAATTTGACATTTGTTCGAGTTTTCCTCGGTATGATATTCAAATAAAATTGTCAAACCTCTATTTTCAAGGCGGCAATATGTTAAAGGCCGAAAATAAAGAGGGTACACACTGCCAGCTTGTTGGCGCTTATAATATTTTAGCCAGCCATTTATTGCTTAACGAACAAGTCGCCATGATTACAGACTTATTTCAAAAAAATCTGCCGGGTAGATGTATTTTTCTTGGACTAGAACATTTTGAGCAGATGGCCTATCACCTAGATATTTCCTTAATGCCATTGATGGGAGCCAAAGTGCTTGTTCAGGATCATGATGAAAGTGTACGCCTTTTAGAAAAGCTGCTTGCCCACCCAGAAATTAAAAAGGACGAAAAAGAGCATTTTAGCTTGTATCTTCAAGATGCGCGTGAACTTGCTGAGCTTGATCGCCCCAAACTTGCACGTTTGAAGAAAGAACTTACAGAAACTGGCTTTGAGCCAATTGCCATTTCTGGAAATTACTACTCAGATGGCGTCGGCAAAGTTAATTTTATTAACGGCGTGCATGGATATGGAAGTAACAATAATTCCTTTGCAATCACCTTAGATTATGCTACACCTGGCGAAAAGTACTTAAGAGGCTATTTTACACACACTCTCCATCAGCATGGCGTCCAAACGTATATTACGTACCATCAAATAAGGCCTCAGAAATGCTGGATTGCGGCGGCGGCCTTGGATGCGATACATTACATCTTTAAAGCCTTTTTTCCTTGATCAGTTGACTTTTAAGCTATTAAAGCAAGTAAATTGACTCTTTAATTTTGCTGTAGTTGCATCTATGTTTATTGATTTATCTCCGTTAAAAGTTCGCAATTTTAGGCATCTGTTTTTAGGGCAGCTTATTTCGGCTTTTGGCTCGCAGATGACGGCTGTGATTATCCCTTTTCAGGTCTATTTTTTGACCAAATCAGTGCTCTGGACTGGTTTAGTAAGTGGTGTTGAGTTTTTCTTTCTCTTTTTTTCGAGTTTGATTGGGGGAGTGCTCGCTGATAAGCTGGACAAAAGAAAGGTGCTCATCCTTGCAGAGGCAGTACTGTGCCTGATTCCTGTGGGACTTGCCATTAATGCAAGCTTGTCATCACCTAGTATGGTAGCTATTTTTTTGTTGGCTGGTTTTGCTTCGTTTATGAACGGCATACATAGGCCGGCACTAGAGGCCATTACACCACGTCTTGTCCACGTAGATGATTTGCCAAAAGTTTCGGCCTTGGCTCCCATACGCCATATTCTCACAACCATTTTAAGCCCGCTAATTGGTGGGGTATTAATTGTAAGTATAGGTGCGACGGCAACTTATTTGATTGATGCGGCAAGCTTCATGATATCTTTGTTATTTTTGCTGAGTATCCGCTATAAAGGGGTTTCATCTCCATTGGAACACAAGGCAACTCTCAAGGGCTATATAGAAGAGCTAAAAGAAGGTAAGCGCTACCTTCAGTCTCGCCCAGATATTCTTGGAAGTTATGCCACTGATTTTATGTCCATGGTGTTTTGTAATCCTGTCGCGCTTTTTCCGGCTTTAGCTACGGCCTACGACCGACTTGATGCACTGGGCCTGCTTTATGCGCTGCCATCAACTGGAGCGCTTGTTATGACCATTTTTTCGGGCTGGACTATTCCAATACGCCGCTGCGGTGTGTATATTATCATTGCAGCAAGCTGTTGGGCGCTTGCTATGCTGTGGGTGGGACTAGCACATAGTTTTTATTGGATTCTTGCCGGACTATTTTGTGCAGGGTATTTTGATATGATGAGCGGTGTATTTCGCATGACGCTGTGGAATGAAACCATTCCAGAGGCTATCCGCGGGCGCATGGCCGGCTTTGAAATGGTAAGCTACATGAGCGGACCGCTACTTGGCAACATGCTTTTAGGCTTTTGGGCAGACATTTATGGTATTCAGATAACTTTAGCCTGCGGAGCATTAATCGCTTTTTTTGGCATACTTATTTTTAACCTTCGACGTCCCCAGCTTTGGAAATTTACACGTACCCAAAGTGCTTGATCGGTTGGCTTTTTGACCAAAGGTCCCTGGAGTGCGGGGCAGTTATGCACCGCTCTTAGATTTATCGCACACCTCAACGTCTATATTGCCAAAGCTAAAACAGCCTTTACAGTACGCTTAGAAGATTTTTAGGGGTAGTGGTGAGATAAATCTAAGAGCGGTGCATAACTGCCCCGCACTCCAGGGACCTTCGGTCAAAAAGCACTACTCACATCCCTGAAAAGAGATGTGAGTAGTAGATAGAATTATGCTTTGGCAAGACCAAATGGCATTGTAGCTGCATATGCGCTAAATACTAAAGCTGTTGAGCCTAGTACATATAGAGCCACTTTATGTAATTGGTTTTCTGAGCAATAGGCTAAAGCTAGTGCGCCAAGTCCACCTGAAAGAAGAATAGCACTGATGCCCACTCTTGAGCTAGCTAAATTCCAAGCTTTTTCAAGAAATGATGGTGCGTTAATACTTTTAATTTTGTTAACAACTGCAGATATAGCTGGAGTTACATAACTCACAACTCTGCCGCCAAAATTATAAACCTGTGATCCTGCATTAGACGTTGCTGCTGCTACTACATTAAATGCATTACATACTTGATTGCTTACTTGTGTTAACACGTTCATAGATATACCTCTGGGTGAATGAATATAATTTTCTTTTTTACATAATAAGAGGCTCTTGGCATTATTTTTACATCTACTTCTTAACTAGCCCCTCTATTTTAAGAAGAGCTAAGGTAGAAGCCAGATTTATAGTGCCAAAGGTCATGGGAATTCGTATATGCCAAAGGCTAAAAATAATCAAGGCTTCCTTTTCTTTACACAGCCAAAAGTGTAGCATAGTTGGCTTTAAGATCATATAAAGCCGACATAAATTCTGGCATGGTCATGCGTTTTTTTGGATTTGGCTCAAGGAGGCGAGACATTATCCAAAACAATTCTTTTTCTGCTGTCTTTTTGCCCATGCCACTTTCTTCGGCAAGTAAGGCCGCTTCTTTTTTCTGTAATTTAATAGCAGTTTTTCTATGTTCTTCATAATCGCCCTTTTTCTTGAGTGCTCGATAGCTAAGGCCCCCCCAAGGTGTTGCCAGTTGCAAATACACTTCATAGATACACTCACCAAACGCATAGGCATCTTCTGCCTGGGCAAGCTTTAAAGGATCACCTTTCATATCAGGCTTTTCAAGTAGGTCTGGGGCCGTATATCGCAATGTTCCATAGCCTTTTGTTCGTTTTTTTAATTGTGTGGATTCCCTTGGCCTATAGACATGTCCAAAGTCAATAAGTTTTGCCTCTACTTCTCCATTTTTATTTTTGCGATACAGAATGTTTTTTGCTTTTACATCCCGGTGTACAAGCCCATGAGCATGTATTTTAGTTAAGGTCTTTCCCGCATCTTCAAGTACCTTAATCATATCTGAGAGTGAAATTCTCTTTCGTATATCCTCAGGTGTAAATTCTGTAAAAATATAAAGGTCATGATCGTAGACTTCTTGAAGCAAAAGTGTTTTCGTTTCATAAGGTCTATTTTTTGAGTTGTAGCGTACCCATGAAATGATTTCCCCATATTTTTGCTCATAGTGAAGTTCTGATTTTGGAATCCATTCATCGGCTTTGTTGCGAACATGTGCTACGCGCCGTGCGACAGCTGTTTGATCGGCAATTGAAACTTCAATAGCATCACTTACGCGTTTAAAGGCACCTGATGCATTAAGTTCACCATTACTTTTACTTAAGATGGTAAATGTGTGATTTGCAAAATCAAAAACACATGCGCGGCATGTTTGCAGATCTTTTGCGCGCTTGTAGATGACATCTGTTTTGTCTGCGCATTTTTCAAACTGCTTTTCTGCTGCAACACAGATTCCGAGCATATCTATGGGCTGCAAGTTATGTCGTGAGAGGGGAATCTTTGAAATGGAAGTAATTGCATTTGCAATGCGTGTACTTTTAACATTTGCAAGACCCTTCAAAGCATTTATTAACGTATCTTTAGAAACTTTTCGAATTCCGCATTCTTTGATAAGGCTATTTTCAAGAATACGAGGATCATTTTTGGAAACTGCTTCTTTGATGCCAAATTCCATTATGTATTTTTTAAATACATCAAAGGTATATTTTGCATTTGGGTCAGATTTTAGAGTGTTATAAAGCGTTTCTAGATCATATTCAACCGCATAATCCATTTTTACTTTCTCAGAAAAAATCTTTTGGGTTTGCGCAATTTGATTTGAAAAAAGTGCCTTATGAAGCTCTTGAAGGGGTTGTACCTGTTTGTTTTCTTTGTTTTGGAGTTTTTTTGTGCTTACGGCCTTTTCAAAGAGATTGCATGCATGAAAATTTTGAAAATACTCAGAAACTATAGGCTTTGTTTTTGTAGAAATATGTTTTTGTGTCTTGAAGGCATTTAACTGTCCATGTACGCCTTTGATTGCTCGTATTGCTGCCATATCTATTACTCCTTGAATTCGTATTTCTGTTGCATATAAATGAAAAGTGTTTTCTTACGAACAAAAAAAGTGAAATTTTGATATAATTCTACCGATATTCCGGAGGATACCCCATGACAGAAATTGAAGATCGCTTAAAAGAGCAGCAAGATAAACTCGCCTCAATGTGGAGGTATCTTTGACTTAAGTCTTAAACAAGTACAACTTGAAGAGCTTGAAGTCCAGATGTCTTTGCCTTCTTTTTGGGAAAACCAGATTCAGGCAAATCAGACCATCCAAAAAGCAAATTTTTTAAAATCCTGGCTCGAACCTTATAAAGATTTAGTTCAAAGATGCACTGATGTCCACGCATTAATTAAAGAAGCAGTTGAGGTTCAGGATGTTGCATTTTTAGCTGAGCTTAACGCTGAAATTGTCGCAATAGAAAAAGAAGTCGATGATCTTGAGTGTCGCAAAATGCTTTCCGGACAGATGGATCCCAGTAATTGCTTTTTATCCGTAAACTCTGGGGCCGGTGGAACTGAAGCTTGTGATTGGGCCCAAATGCTTTTACGTATGTATGAGCGCTGGGCAGCAAAACGCGGCTGGAAAATTGAGGTCATTGATGTTTTGGAAGGGGATGTTGCTGGCATAAAAAGTGCCACCATCAAAATTTCAGGACAATACGCCTACGGTTATGCTAAAGCTGAAAAGGGCGTACATAGGCTCGTACGTATATCTCCTTTTGATTCAAATTCGCGCAGGCATACAAGTTTTGCAGCAGTTGATGTAACACCTGAAGTATCTGATGACATCGAAATTGAAGTTCGCCAAGAAGACATACGTACAGATACTTACCGGGCATCAGGGGCAGGCGGCCAGCACGTGAACAAAACAGACTCAGCGGTACGTATGACACATATTCCAACGGGAATTGTGGTGTCTTGCCAAAACCAACGAAGTCAGATTCAGAACAGAGAAAGCTGTTTAAAAATGCTTAAATCAAAGCTTTATGAAAAAGAAGTTCTTGAAAGACAAAAGAAAATAGACGAAATGTCAGAAGATAAGAAAAAGATTGAATGGGGAAGCCAAATACGAAGTTATACGTTTCAGCCTTACCAGCTTGTTAAAGATGTTCGAACCAAATTCGAATCTGGCAACACACAGGCTGTTATGGATGGTGAAATTGATGACTTTATACAGGCATATTTAAAGGAGTTTGGAGATTAAATAATATGACAGATACAGATGCACTTAAATTTAGTACTCCCGAAGAAGAAAAAATAATACCGGGTCTTACGGTGCGATTTACGGTTGCCCAAGATGCGGATTACTTAAAAGAATGGCTTTCGGATCCTGAAGTAAATACTTGGTTTCCAATGGCTAATGAATTTGAAATCGATGATGCCGTGCGCCGCTGGATTTCATTTAGCCGCGTTCGCTCATCACTTACTGCCGAACTTGATGGCAAGCCATGCGGTATTGTAACGCTCTACGTACAGGCCTATAAAAAGCTTATGCACCAATCTGAATTTGGTATTATTGTGGCAAGTGGTATGCGAAATAAAGGCATTGGTTCATTTCTGATGCGAAGCATGATGCGCCTTGCAAAAGAGCAGTTTCATCTAGAGCTTGTGCACCTTCAGGTATATGCCGAAAATCCCGCAGTCCGCCTCTACAAGCGGTTTGGCTTCAGAGAATTTGGCCGCCAAACGCACTGGATCAAAGAAAGTGATCGTTATGTGGGCCGTAGTTTTATGGAACGCTTTTTGTAAAAGTTTAGGAATGGGATCTTTTTTTTGACCGCAGGTCCCTGGAGTGCGGGGCTTTTTGCACCGCTCTTAGATTTATCTCACAACTATACGTAAAGATTCTCCAAGCGGTTGTTTTAGCCTTGGCAATATTGAGGTTGAGGTCTCTGTTAAATCTAAAAGCGGTGCAAAAAGCCCCGCACTCCAGGGACCTGCGGTCAATAGATTACTTAATAGGCATTGCCGTCTTTAAAATAATCGTGACCTGCAATATCTACGTAATCATTTTTTTGTTCGTCCCAGACTTTGCACGGTCTAATGTCGCCATACTGCGTCTGGAGGCATGCAACGGAGTTATTTGGAACACGCACTTGGTTTGAACCAAACTTGGCTGTTTTTAAAGGAAAGAGGTCTTCAACTTTTCGCACTTTATTGATGCAGCGAAGTTCTCTTTCTTTCATGGAATTAGGGATTAAAGGAGAACTTTCATAGGTATATTGATAACGCACATTGCCATCTTTGGCTTCAAAGTGATAAAGGTCTACATATGTATTGTGGCCTTTAATTAACACTCGTAAATATGTCTCAGGCTTATGAGCTGATGACCAGTCTTGGATGGAATATTTTTCGGGATCTAGTTGGCTAAGAGCATGTTTTGCGTTTTTATGGTCAACTTCAAGAATTCCAACGTCTACATCCCAATCCCAAGGAATTATTGAGCCATGGCGGTAAGTGGCCAAGTGCGTACCGTATTCAACCCAAGAAGGGATTTTAAACTCTTCTAGTTTGCTGATAATGTCGTAAGCTGACTGCATAAGTGCTTTTTGATAATCAGTAGGCTCAGGAAAAGGAACGTTCTGGCAAGCAGCTGTCTCATTAGTGAAAACTTGATTTATTCCCATATTTGCATATTCTACCGTTTGGGCTGTAAACTTTGGACAAGAAATTTCTTGAGCAATGACGCGATGATTTTCTCGTGTGGTTGCTGAAATGTAGGAAAGTCCTTTTAAAGCACTGCCAATAATAAGAGAAATTGGAAGGCTTATGATAGAAAGGATAGTTTTAAATAGTTCTTTTTTGAATCCGTCATTTTTATAGTCGCAATCCAGCGTCATATTGCATGATTTTTCTGTGACATTAATATTGCTAATTCTTCGTCCATTCAGAAGATAACGCGCAGGTGTAAGAAAAAAGTTACCGGCAGCTTCGAGGGGATTGGCATCTTCGACTTTAGTATTCAAAAAAACATTATCTTTTAATGAATGATAAGCATTCATAAGAGGAATGTGAATACAGGCGGTTTTTACCAAGGCATCGCCAAAATTATTAAAAATCATGTATCGCTCCAAATAAAAAAACTATCATATTGCAATTCATTTTTTAAATCAAGGCCTTTTTCTATTTTTTTGTGTTCTTGAAACTAGCTCAAGGCTCTGATACTATATGGCCCTCGTTTATATTTTGGGAGCTATTACTATGACATCTGAAAACGTGCAAAACTTGCGCTATACATATACTCAAAAGCTTCAAAATATGGTCGGATCCAATCTAATAATCCGCATCAACAACAACCGCTCGACCATGCTGCATGTTCGCTGGAAAGAAACAAGCACGCATGTATCGCTGCATCACATGTTTCTAAAAGCTCCGCACACTGTCCAAAAGGGCCTTGCAAGCTATATACGACAAGATGATACGGTAATATCGCAAGATGTACAAGCCTTTATCGACAAAAATTTAGCTATCCTTGATCATTCCTATTTAACCGATCCTGATCATATCTGCACAAAAGGTACAACTTACGATCTCCAAAAGCTTTACAATAAGATTAACAAAAGCTACTTTAATGGAGAGCTTGATCTTCTTGTCACATGGTTTGCAGACCCCAGTAAGAAGGTTCGTACAAAATGTACGCTTGGCCTTTACTATGACCTGGTAAAGCTAGTCAAGATTCATCGACTATTGGATAATCCATTAGTTCCTTTATGTGTAATCGAGTATGTAATGTATCATGAAATGGTGCATGCGGTATGTCCTATATATAAAGATGAAAAAGGGCGAAACTGCATACATAGCATGGAATTTAAAGTATTAGAGCGGCAGTTTTTGCAGTTTGAAGAAGCAAATAAATGGCTCAAAGAACATCGAAAGAAGTTTTTTCTGTCCAAAAATGTAGAATCCAAAAGGGTAAAATCAAATGGCCGGACACAGCAAATGGGCAAACATAAAGCACCGAAAAAATAAAGCTGATGCCGCAAAGGGCAAAGTGTTTACGCGTATCTCAAAAGAGATCATCAACGCAGTAAAGCTCGGCGGAGCAGATGCCAAAAATAATCCCCGTTTAAGGATAGCTCTTCAAAAGGCAAAAGCTGCAAACGTCCCAAATGATAATATCGAGCGCTGCATTAAAAAGGCCTCAAGTGCCGATCAAGAAGCTTATCATGAAATGAACTACGAGTTATATGGGTATGGAGGAGTTGGTCTTATTGCTGAAATTATGACCGACAACAAAAACCGTATTTCTTCAGAAGTACGTATCGCCACAAATAAATGTGGAGGAACGCTTGCCCACCCAGGATCTGTTGTCTTTAATTTTGATAATAAAGGCATTATACGCGTATCAAAGCATCATGCTATCGAAGATGAGCTGTTTTTAGCTGTAAGTGAAGCCGGCGCCGAAGATTTTGCTGTTGAAGATGAGGATTTCGTCGTCATTTGCGAACCGGCAGTCTTCGAGCAGGTAAAAGAAGCTATTTCTAAGCTTGGCGTAGAGCGCATGGACGCAAATCTTGAAATGATCCCCAAAAACTACATCGAATGCAACGTAGAGACTGCCAAGCTTAATATTGCTCTTATTGAGTGGCTTGAGGGCATTGACGATGTAGATGCAGTCTACCACAATATGAAAATCCCAGATGAGCTCGCCAAAAGCGAAGAAGAATAGCCCAAGTGCCTTGTAGTAAATGATTTAAGTTGACCGCAGGTCCCTGGAGTGCGGTGCTTTTTGCACCGCCCTTAATTTTACGTACACTATAACTTCAAAAACATCAAAAACGAAAATTCACCTTTTTCTCGCTTTTAAGCTTATCTAGTTAAAGTGTACGTAAAATTAAGGGCCTTGCAAAAAGCACCGCACTTCTAAGTAACTAAATCAATAGCCTTCACATCGTATTCTGAGCCTTTTTGACAAAAAACTCGTGACAAAAAAAATCTCCTCTACAAATGACAATTTGTATCTATCCGTGAAAAAAAAGAGAGAGGAAAAGTGCAGATTTATGAATCACTCTTCTAAAGCGGGATAGCTAAGCTTCCCAATGGTATTATCGCCAACTTTTCCGACCAAACTCCAGGGCAGGTATAAAACACTACTGTGCGGGCGGTCAATTGATTCCCTCAGGTTTTTCTTAACTGTAATTTTCCTAAATTTGGTTTCCCCGTCTATTGTGTTCAGGTATTCTAGTTATATAGCTTTTTTTTCTAGGTCATAGCCAAATTCGCGAGCTGTTTTAAAGAAATTTTTCATCTTCCTTTCCTTATACTTTCTTTCATATTCTTCTTGGCCAATTTCCACATATGCCTCACCCTTTGTCAGTAACCGATAGATCAATCGGGCAAGCTTATGCGCCACAGCCTTAAAAGCCTTGGCCTTGCTAATCTTAGCCGCCAGGCGTCTATAATAGGCGCCTAAGGCGCACTTTGAATTACATAAAGACATAGTCGCTACCAATAACGCCCGTTTTATGCGATTTTTGCTTTTCCGCGCTTGGCCTCCGTGGCTTTTACCTCCGGAAACATTATTCCCAGGGCATAACGTAAGCCATGATGTCCAATCTTTTTCAGTCTTAAACGACGCTATGCCTTCTCTTCCTCCTAACTCACTAATAATCGTGGCTATAGTTGATCCCCCTAACGAATTAATAGCTGAAAGATCAACCCCAACTTTGTGATATAATATGGTTTCAATATCGAAATTAAGTCCATTAGGGTCGGGCTTTTTTGTTATTGCGTAAATTGAATAATTGTTATTTTTATCTTTCATTTTCTCAGGCAAAGGCACTTTTATTACATCATCCCATTTTTGAAGTTCTGCGATAATCATCTTATCGCATTCCATCAATTGCTTTTCATGGAAGTCATACGTTTCTAAAGCTTGTTTAAGCGTAAATAAGTGTGTTTCCTGGAAATTTCCAGTCAAGGCTGCGACGAAGAGTTCTTCAGGCTTCTTGCAGCGTTTATTTCTTAATGATGCCAACTTTCTAGGATCTCGTTCTCCATTTACAATAGCTCGGATTATCTTTATTGATGTCTCACCAGTAAGATCAGATACGACAATATCTACTTTGAGATTCATGATAAGCAATGATTTATCTATCTGTAAAACTGCTTTCTGTCTTGCCTTTACTATGTTGCCTCTGTGGCGCATGTAAGCTCTAAAGCTTTCTTTGGCTTTGGCCGGCCTAAAGGCCGGCCGCAGAAGGCCACAAGAGTATAGCCTATGAATCCACTGAGAATCTAAAACATCGGTTTTTCTTCCAGGGACATTCTTTGCACTTTTGGGATCTACCAAAGCAGCTTTTATGCCATGATCTTCCAGTATTTCAAATAATGAAATCCAGTAGATCCCGGTAGCCTCCATCGCGGCGAATTTTATATTGGATCTAAGGAGATATTGAGCGATAGCTTCTAAATCCGGAGTCATTGTTCCGAATTCATGAACTTCGTATTCATCCTTTTCATTCAAAATTGCAACGTGAATTAGTTCCGAACCGATATCTATTCCGGCAACGTTGGTGATGATAGGATCAAATCCTTTACTAGTCTTTCTTTTAATGCTTGGCTGAGATTTTGCTTTTTTGGTATTATTTCCCATGACGAATTCTTCCTTATTTATACATTGGGACTCGATCCCGTTCTTCGCTCTAAGTCATCACTGTGATTTTTAGAGAGAAATATAATGGAGAATTCGTCTTTTTTTTGTCAAAAAAAGGTCCTGTTACTTTTCGGTATCAGCGATCTTGTCGCTTGGAAACTCCAGGGACCTTCGGTCATAAGCTTATAACCTCTAAATAAATATTATTAAATAATTTGTTTAATACTAATTAGTAATTATGTTATTAGTTAATTAAAGCGAATAAGTTGTTTTTTACTCGTTAATTATACTAAGTAACATAAGGGGATATTATATGAGTATAACAGGAACAGGCAAATGGGGGTTTGACTATCATAGAGCGTATTCAGAAGTTGAATCTGAAAAAAGTATTGGCGGTAAGGGTGGAAAAACCACAGGTGAGCTCGGCTTTCGATACTATGTAATGAAAGATCTAAAAGAAGCCAAGGGCTGGATGGGCTTTAAAGCGCAAGTCTTGATGTTCATTGGTAAGAAAGCAACCATCAATGGACAAGAATGTATCATTGGAAGAAAAAGTTTTACAGAATTTGTTACTAGAATTGATCAAAAAAAACCAGGTCTTAAACTTAAATCACTTGATACTCAGCACTGTATTGATAAATTAAGAGAGTTTCAAAAATCTCTTCCGCAAGTGCGTGTGTCAGAGACTGATGGATCTAAACAATCCTCCAAAATACATACCCAAGCTACAGAGCTTGCAAATACTATCCGCACAAGCGAGGATCCTGTGGTACAATCAAGTGCCGCCTTGCAAACTGTAAGCCGTGAAATCCAAAATTTTGGAGAGCATCCAGATGATGAGCATGCAGCAAGAGTAGAAAATGCACTCGATGCGGCAGAATCACGAGAGCCTGATGCAGTAAGTCACGTTGAGTCCTCTCCAGAGCAGTCAGTCTCTGAAGAAGGTGAGGGTGTCTCTTATGCTCAAGCCGCTAAAAGAGGTCAGGTGCAAAATTCCGAGATCGAAAAAACCCAAGCGCGCATTCAGTTGATTCGCGGTAATGATAAAATAGATTGGTCTACACCTAGAACGACTCTTTACGGCCTAAAACAGGCCCTCAAGAAAGTTAAACCTGAGCAAATGAGACAATTTGATAAAGATCTTACAGCGCTAGGATATTCTGCAAAAAAGAAAAAAGATGGTATTACCGTAGTCGATATAACAAAGCTTCAAGCCAAGCCTAAAAACAAGTAATTTAGTTCGTTCGTGCCTTTACAATGGGCGTTTTAGCAGAAGTTTCTGCTAAAACGCTTTTTTATTGTACTTATATATAAATTTTTTTATACTAAATGTAGGAGGCGTTTTAAAGCTCTCCTAGGAGGAAAAGATGAGAAAGTGGCGAATAGCTTTAGCTCTTATTTTAGCTATTTTTATCAATCCTATGACCCTTATGGGCTTTACAGCGCAAAGTACTCCTCCAGCACAAATTATATTAGTTCATGGTCATGGCGGCCATGGCGGCCATGGACATGGTCATGGCCATGGTGGTCATGGACATCACGGACATGGACATGGACACCATCATCATCATGGAGATTGGGATGATGGTTATGGATGGTGGAATGGTTGGGGACCCTACGGTTGGTAACGTGAGCTGTAAAAAAATGACTTAGGAGGAAAGATGAAAAAGTGGGGTATTTTTTTGGGTTTACTGCTAGCGGTTTTTATTAGTCCTATTATGGCCAATAGCACGCAGCAAACGCCACATATTATCTTAGTTCATCATAATGGCCCGCATCTTGGCCACGGACATGATCAAGGCTTTTTTCATCGAAGTTATCATGGACCTGGGCCCGGTCATCATAATCATCATGGCGACATTCACCATCATGGACCTCATTATGACCGTTATGCCGATTAAGCGGGGGGGTTAAACTATAAAGGCGCAAAGGCGCAAAGAAACGCAAAGAAAAAACAAAGAATACAAAGGGCTTCGCCTCATAACAATTATTACTGTACTTGTTTAAAGGCGAAGCCCCTTTGTATTTCTTTGTATTTTCTTTGTATTTTCTTTGCGTTTCTTTGTGCCTTTGCGCCTTTGCGTTAGTAAAATCTCTTACACCGCCAACATAAAACTCGAGCTCATGCGAAGCCGTTTTAATTAATTCAGCTTGTCAAAAGCATCTCGCAGTTTTTGCTGCTTTTCTCGTGAAAATAATAATGCAGGCAGTGCTTGATAGCCTCTCAGCCAAGGCTCATAGGTAACAGTACTATGATGTACTTCTTTGCCATCTTTGATGGTAGTAACAGTGTTTTTGCCGCCTAATAAAGAGGCTAGCGCTAAGCGTGTTATTTTTGCCAGATGATGCGAGAACTTTTCTATCCAGCGTACCGTGCTAATAACCTTATTGATTGGACTTGGTGCAGAGGTTTCAATGATAGGCACTTCAAAAAGCCTAGGGATGCTATATTGGCCTTGCTCATCTTTTCCAAATACGTCATCCAGTACCTCTTGTACCCAAGCACAGCAATTTTGACCTTGAGATTGAAAAACCATATTGCCGCTAAGAGAGTCCTGAAGATCTCTTTTCATCTTGTCCATAAGCCGTTCAAATTGTGCTTCACTCAATGTTTTTGGAACCATGCAGTGCTCTCGATGTGCATAGAATTCATTTTCATCGATCGTAGCGATAACTCCCGGATGAGTATTGAAGATAAAAAATAACGTTTCGAGTGTGCCTTGCGGGTAGGCAAAAGTGTATTTTCCAAAGCCATGTACAGTAAAGGAACCATCTTCGCGTGGAATTACCACCTGAAGCCATCCATGGTTATTCTCAATATTTAAAGGATCTTTTTCGCGCGAGGCTCTTAATGCTAAAACTGCCTTTTTGCCCGCGAGGGTAACATTGTACTTTTTTTCAACTTCTTGGCGTGTAAGACGCTCTAATACCGGCAAACCATCCCACCATGTTTTACTTGCAAAATTAAGAAGTGGCTTTTTTGGATGGCAAAGCTCGATGCCATTTTCCGTGTATTCAAATGCACTTGTTCCGGTGTCGTCTTTAAAGCGAAACTCTTTAAAAATTTCATCAATTGAAAGTACACGAGGACTTTCGGTATTTTTATCCAAAAATGTAATTTTACGCGTCATGTCACGTAGTGGCTCATTTTCCTTTTGCACACGTAAAAACACATCTTTTTTGATGGTTGAACCGTCAAGTTCTTCTTTAAATGAAAGACCAATTGTATTGGCAAGCCTCTTGACACGCTTGTCTATAAAACTTTTGCTAATTTGCTTGGCAAGCGTTGGGAACTGCATAGCAATATCTACAGCATTGGGGCAAGATTCATTAGTGTTTTTAAAGACAAATTTAAATATATAATCTCGATAATTTCTATCTTCTCGCATGAGCGAAACTGCTTTCTCATACTTGCAAAGTGCTTCAATTTTATATAAGTCATCATTAGTAAAGATTGGTTTGCCGTCATTATCAAATTGCACAGGCATGGCAGGAAACTGTGGTTTTTTCCACTGTACAAGCTCTTGCTTTAGCCATTGACGATCTTTGTCATTAACATTTGAATTTTCTATTACGTACTGCGGCTCTTGCCTCATTACTTTAGCAAAAAAGAGCGCTTTTAGTTTATTGATTTTCTTAGTAGCGGGATTTGAAAGCTCAAGATGTTTTATTGTTTTTTGAAGATACTTTATCTTTGTTTCAAGATTTGAAAGACTTTCTTCTAAACGGCCAATTGTATCTGGTTCTGGATTGTACTGTTTGGCAAGTGCAAGGCCGTCTTTTGTAAGATCCCACAGAGTTTTTAGTTCAGAAAGGGCCTCTAGTTTTGCTTTACGCTCTTCTTGCTCTTGAATTCTTAGTGGTTTTAAGCGCTGTTTTACTGCCCGAATTGCCAGCTTTATATCAAGATTAGATTCTGGCGTATGCTGCACATGCAAATTTCCAGAAATAATTTCGGTAGACTTTATGAAGTGCTTTACAAGGCTTGCAAGTTGCAAGTTATCATTTTGTTCGAAGCCAAAGAGGCGCCTAAAAAAAGATATGAGCTTTAATGGATCCCAACGTTCATACCATGTCCCATCAGACCTGGTTGCAATGGATGCGCCAGACTCTATAGCTTTTGTTAAAGCAGGAAGATTGTACGTAGGAGGTGTAGTTGGAGTGTCAGTTTCTAATTTCAGACTACATAGTAAAGAATTGCTTTTTGACATCTTTTAACATATTTTTTTGGTTTTTAGAACTAATACGACTTTGCAAAAATAGCGTCAAGTGTTGCAGGACGTCCGGTAATGACGCATGTACCTGTAGTTTTTGACTGCTTGAGTGGCAAGACATCGTATAGATATTTTGAGATCAGCAAGCATCTCTTCAGATGCTGCATCACCGCACCATTTAGCAAGCACAAATCCACCATGAATTTCGGGTTTGTCAGCATTTTTTGGAGTAAAAAATTCTTTAAGCTGCTCGAAATTAGTGATATCACTGCGCGTTTGTGCTTTTTGAAAAGCATGCGCCTTAGTGAAATAAGCCTCTTGCATTTGGGTAAGAATATTTGTGAGTGCTTCGCCCAAATTTTCTACTGGTAGGGCAGATTTTTCATTTGAGGCCATATCGCGGCGCGAAAGCATGCATGATTTGCTCTCAAGGTCCCTTGGGCCTACTTCAATACGTAATGGTACGCCTTTTTTAATCCATTCCCAGCGCTTTTCACCGCTTTGGCGATCACGAATGTCGATATGGCAGGTAATATTGCGGCCAAGCACGCTATGTAATGCTAAATCTGCTTTGATTTTTTCAGCATATGCTAATACTTCACTTGCACGCTCTGGGTTGTTAAGTATTGGTATAATGACAGCATGATAGGGAGCTATTCTAGGAGGTAGGCACAATCCATCGTCATCAGAATGCGTCATAATTAAAGCGCCAATCAGGCGTGTTGTAACTCCCCATGAAGTAGTGTAGCCATAATCAAGTGAGCCATCTTGCGTGTCAAAACGGATGTTAAAGGCTTTTGAAAAGTTTTGGCCAAGATAATGCGATGTGCCGGCCTGCAAGGCTTTTCTATCTTGCATCATAGCCTCGATGCAGTATGTATTTACTGCACCAGGAAAGCGCTCGCCTTCACTTTTTTCACCAAGAATCACCGGTATTGCAAGATGCTCTTCGGCAATTTCGCGGTAAACCCCAAGCATTTTTTCTGTTTCAGCCCGGGCTTCTGCTTCGTTTGCATGCACAGTGTGGCCTTCTTGCCAAAGAAACTCTGCTGTTCTCATAAAAAGCCTTGGGCGAAGCTCCCATCGCACCACATTTGCCCACTGGTTTATAAGTAAAGGCAGATCTCGCCATGACTGTACCCATCGCGAAAAGGCGTCGCCGATAATGGTCTCTGATGTTGGACGAATAACCAGCGGCTCTTCAAGCGGCGCAGAAGGTATAAGTTTGCCATCTTTTTCTTCGAGGCGGTGATGTGTTACCACGGCGCATTCTTTGGCAAAGCCTTGAACGTGCTGGGCCTCTTTTTCAAGAAAGCTTAGCGGAATAAAAAGCGGAAAATAAGCATTTTGATGGCCAGTTTCTTTGATGCGCTTGTCAAGGGCATCACGAATGAGTTCCCAAATACTCCAGCCCCATGGTTTTATTACCATGCAGCCGCGTACAACTGAATTTTCGGCAAGGTCTGCCGCCTTAATAACTTGTTGGTACCATTCAGAGTAGTCTTGCGCTCTTGTAGGAGTAATTGCCGGAGCCGGAATTTTAAGAGTTTTTTGGCCTTGAGTGGTATTTTGGGTGTCGCTCATCGCATTAATTCTATAGTTAAAATGTTATCTAACAAAAATCCAGTGGCCGCCAACTGCTTCTGGGGGCTTTTCGCGTGCTATTTTGGCGCGTGATTTAGCTATTCGATCTTCAAGTATATCTTGGAGTGCCTTTCGTTCTTTCTGGATAAAATCATAAGCTTCTTTAGAGTAGCGAGTAGAGTCGTTAAGCAGCTCTTGAAGTTGATGCGGGCCAATACCTAAGTCGGCAAAAAGCTCAGCATTTTCCTTTTCCATCTTTTCGATTTGATCGCGAAGCTCTCGGAGCTTATTTTCGACGATATTTATTTTATCATCACTAATTTCATTATCCATACAGATACCTAAAATTTCATGTAATCCGTTACTACTTGCTGCCAAATTGCTTCGGCCCTGGCCTTGCGTCTTTCTTTTTTGTCAGCTATTTTGTCAGAGTCGCCTACTTGATGCATAACAATTTCTGGACTAAAACAAAGATATGCTGGACTAAAGTTTGTTTTTCTTTCTTCGCCAATCTCAGATTGTACCTGAGGCGGGGGCGGCAAAAGGGAATATGTTAAAAGAGCTAAGCTATGAAAATGCGTGGGCTGTTTTGCTTTTTGCGCTAAAAGATAAAACATTTCTACTGCTTGGGGATCAAAAGGAGCCACCTGGAATTGGCCTTTTTCATCTCGTCTATCTCTCCCGCCGCTCGGAGCTATGTAGATGCACTTTCCACCTTCTGCTAAAAGCTCTTCAAGACCTTTGAGGGCTTTTTGGTTATGGGCCATTTTTTCGGCTTTTTTTTCTGGAGGTGTATCTACGTGGCGCTTTGAATAGATGCAAATAAGATTTCTTCCAAGACTTAAAGGCACAGCCAGTGGGTCGGTAGTTACCCTGTGGCCTGCTACAAAAATCATCTGCTGGGCAAGTTCTGGATATTCGTTTTCAAGAAGTAAGCTTATGATTTGGGGATCAATTTCTGTCTGGTGATTGGCAAGCAGGATGACATTTTCTTTTTTCTCAAGTGCTTTTTGTATGCTGTTGAGTGCATCTTTTCCAAATACCTGGGATTTCTCAAAATTAATAAGAGGACGCACAAAATCAAGGCCAAGTCTGTAATAGTCAGTAGGGGATCGAATGCTTGCATGGTAGGGCAAAAATGCATAAGGGGCTTTAAGCTGATTTTTTACTGCTTCTAAAAAGGTAGTAAAAACATCTAAAGATGGCTTTTTTGGACGTATGGCATTTTCATAATTTTTGCAAAAATCTAAAAAGCCTTCCTTTATAGGGTCTGGAAGGCTTAATTGCTTGCATAATACTTGCACTTGGTCAATAAAAATCATCACACTTCAATCAGTTTTTGGTTGATAGTTGATAAAAAGTGATAATCGTTAATGTGCATTGTATCGCTTACGTCGTAATCAAGACGTGCATTTAAAGATTCAGCAAGTTCCTGGAAGAACTCTTTATCTCCTTGTGCTAGATATTGATCTAGCAGAGGGTGAACAATGAGTTTGAGGGCAAATTGCTGCTGACAGTTAATAACTTTTTTGATGTCGCGCTCAATTTCGATAGACACGCTTTCATGGCTCTTTACATGGCCGCTTCCATTGCAGTATGGGCAGGAAGTAAACATTGTCTGCGATAATGAACCACGGCTTCTTTGGCGGGTCATTTCGACAAGGCCAAATTCACTCATGCCAAGTATTGTACATTTTGCAGAATCTTCTTTCATGCAGTCTTTAAGATGCTCTAATACTCTTCGCTGGTTTTTACGTGAGCGCATGTCTATAAAGTCGCATATGATAAGGCCGCCAATATTACGTAGGCGTAGCTGACGAGCTATTTCTTGAGCGGCTTCAAGGTTAATACGCACAAGGGTTTCTTCGACATCTTCTGACTTAAAATTTGAACTTCTACCCGAGTTTACGTCGATAGTATGCATAGCTTCGGTTTGATCAAAAAAGAGATAGCCGCCGCTTGCTAGCCAAATTTTACGTCTAAGGCCCTTTTCGATTTCTTTTTCTACACTAAAGCGCTCAAACATAGGCACTTTGTCGCGGTAGTATTCGATACGTAACGGATGTTCTGTCTCGTAAGGGCCGTATAGGCGCTTACAGTTTTGATAGACGTTGTAATCATCAACTAAAAGACGATCGAGTTTTTTATCAACCGATATAAGTACTGCGCGCTTGATAAGATCAGATTCTTCGTATAGTAGCTGAGAGCTAGGAGCTTGTTTAAATCGCTCTATAATTGTCTGCCAGGTGTGCATGAGCTCTTGAGCTTCGGCAATGAGCATTTCTGTGGTGGCATTTTGACTGGCTGTGCGGCAGATGAGGCCCATGTCCTGGGGCATTTCAAATGAACGAATAATTTTTTTAAGCCGATCACGATATGTGCGGTCTTCAATTTTTCTTGAAACTCCGCGGTGAGGGGAATTTGGCAAAAGTACAAGATAGCGTCCAGGAAGAGAGATCTTAGATGTAAGACGCGCGCCTTTTGTGCCAATAGGCTCTTTAACAACTTGTACAATAACGGCTTGATCGGCTTTTAATACCTGGTCAATTTTAAGATTTTGGGCTTTGTTAGTATCGATGGCACTTATGTCATAATCTAAGTCAAAGTCCATGTCAAACATTTCTTCGAATTTCTTAGTATTTTCGATGATGTCAGAAATGTGGATAAATCCATTTTCACCCTCGGATATATCTATGAAGGCAGATTGGATGTTATGTAGAATGTTTGTTACATGACCTTTGTAGATGTTACCAGTTATCTGGCGCTCTTTTTTTCGCTCAACAACTAGATCGTGTAGCACGCCGTTTTTTAACAAGGCCAGGCGCATTTCCTTGGATTCGATGTTTAAAAGAATTTCTTGCATTGGTTCCTCTTTAGCAAGTAGTAATGGTAGCAAATAAGAGCCTTTTGAGGTATTGTTTTCTCCTTTATAACGTAGAGCCTATTGCAATACGCTCGGGGAAAATATGCAGAATTCTGGTTTAGGCACATTCAGTGGCTCTCTTATAGTAGCCGGCACTTCAATTGGGGCGGGAATGCTTGCTCTTCCTGTAGTAACAGGCCCGGCAGGTTTTGTTCCTTCGATTGCAGTACTGGTATCGTGCTGGGCATTTATGACAATTACGGGACTTTTGTTTGCAGAGCTTTCCTTTTGGCTTAAAAGTGATGCTAATATTTTGAGCATGGCTAAAAATACCTTGGGAAAACCGGGCCTTGTCTGTACATGGATATTATATCTTTTTCTTTTTTATAGCCTTACAATAGCATACATGGTTGGCGGCGGCAATTTACTCATTGAACTTTTTGGAAACCATACATCCGATGTGCTTCGTATATTCCTTTTTTCATTCATTGCAGTAGGCATTGTTGCAGTTGGCAAAAAAGTGATAGACCCTATAAATAGATTTTTAATGATCGGGCTTTTTGCGGCCTATGCTGGCTTTGTACTCATTGGTCTTCCTGCAGTAAAAAGCGAGCAGCTTTCTATGAGTGATTGGAGCCTTGCTTCACTTGCTTTACCTGTCACTTTTACCTCTTTTGGCTTTCAGGGGACAGTGCCAACCCTTGCATCATGGATGCACTACGACAAAAAACGTTTAAGACGCGCTATTATCATTGGCACAAGCATTACGCTTTGTATTTATATTCTCTGGCAGTGGCTGTTTTTAGGTATTGTCGCGCGAGATGGCCCAAATGGGCTTTTAGAGACACTTAAAGAGGGAAGAGATGCCGTTTATCCCTTGCAGTATTTTACAAATAGCGCCTGGATTTGGGGTTTAGGCCGCAGCTTTGCTTTTTTTGCACTTACCACTTCATTTTTAGGAGTAGGAATAGGTCTAATTGACTTTTTAGCCGACGGACTAAAGCTTGATAAAAAAAATAATATGGCACGTCTTTTATTGCTTGCCTTTGGTTTGCCCTTTGCTTTTGCCTTATGCTTTCCGCATGTATTTTTGCAGGCACTTGGTTTTGCCGGAGGCTTTGGCTGTGCGAGCCTTTTAGGCGTTTTACCCATTCTTATGGTGTGGAAGGCAAAATATATAGACAAGATTCCTTTAGGTGATGATTCAATTATTTTTAAGCGCAAAACATTTCTTGTGTTGCTTGCATTTGTTGGATTTGAGATGTGTATAGAAACCTATAACTTGATTACGCGCATATGAAAGAAAAATTAAATGTTTATCCTGATCGTATAAAAGATGGCAATACAGACGAAATTGCGCATGAGCTTGAATCTTCTTTCATGGATGTCCATGAAAATGAAATGCGCTTTAAAGATCCAATCTTTATCGAGGGTGAGGCCTATGTAACTGATGACTGGCTCATAGTGAGTTTGAGTATTCAAACCCAGGTGCAGCTTATTTGCTCAGTTTGTAATACCGACTTTAGTTTTGATATTGACATTCAGAACATGATGCATGAAGAGCCTTTAGAAAACATTCGCGATGGAAGCTTTGATATACTGCCCGTAGTTCGAGACAACATCCTACTTGCCGTGCCTTTTTATCCCCAATGCGGCATCACAACCTGTCTAAGACGCGCTGAAATTGAACCCTATCTCAAAAAAGAAACGCCAAAAGAAGACGAAATTCAAGAACACGGCCACAACCCATTCAAAGATTTGTTGTAAACTAAAAAATTTAACCGCAGAGCAAACAGCCGAGGAAATACCGAGAAATACAAAATACTCATTTAGCTTATTTTAATTTTTGTATTTCGCTAATTTCCTCTTTCCTTAACATGAACATGTTTTATTAGTTGTATTCACTTGTTCCAGCGGAACAAATCAATAATAGCCCACTGTTTCGCGCCGAAGGTGCAAACGGTGGGAAAGCTCAGGAAATAAGCCTTTAGTCACGCCAGTGACGACTAAATAATTATTAAGCAGTCACTGACGTGACTTTAATTCTTTTTTACCTTTTCCCACCGTTTGCACCTATCGGCGCGAAACAGTGGGCTATTATTGATATGTTCCTTCGGAACACAAAAAAAGTCCGCTCAGGCATTCTGCAGTTAAATTTGTATTTTTTTATTGTCGTTAGTTGATTGTTCCTATATTCAACTTGCCATTTTCTTGAGATTCAGGTAAAGTGTTCTGCACATTTGTTAAGGAGAACTTTACTATGGCAGTGCCACGTAATCGCCATTCAAACGCGCGTAAAAACACAAAGCGTGCACACCACGCTAAAAAGCCTAAGAGTTTGTCACTCTGCTCTAACTGCGGTACACACAAGGCACCACACGTAATTTGTGGTTCTTGCGGTTTTTATGCAGGCCGAGCTGTGCTTACAATAAAAGCCTAAGGATACTAATGTGTGCTAATCCCGATTTAGCGCAATCAGGAGCAACGCACACCAAGTATATCCAAATTGGCATAGATTTAATGGGGGCAGATGTGCCCCCAAAGCATATCTTAGAGGCTGTTTCAAGCCTTTCAGCTTCGTTTTATCAAGACATATCTTTAGTTTTTTTTGGAACAGAAGAAGTATATTCTCATGTCCCAAAGCTCATACCCCATTGTCGCTACCAAATATGTCCGGATATTATTAGGATGGATGAAAATCCGCTCAAAACTATACGAGAAAAAAAGAATCTTCTTTGCTTGTTGGCATCCGTCAACTTAAAGAGGGCAAAATATCCGCTTTTATTTCTTGTGCTAATACAGGTGCCTTGCTTGCCGTAACAAGAACAACGCTAGATACTTTTCAGGGCATTACTAGACCCGCCTTAGCATGTACCATCCCAGCGCATAATGGCGATGTAATTATGCTTGATGTAGGCGGCAATGTCGATTCAAGTGTGGATATGCTTTTGCAGTTTGCGCTACTTGGGGCAAGCTATTCGCATGCTTTCATGAAAGTGGCTCGCCCAAAGGTTGCCCTTTTAAACATAGGTGAAGAGGCATCAAAAGGTACCCAAGAGCTAAAAGATGCTTTAAGCGCCTTAAAGCTTGCCGAAAGTGAATATTTTGAATTTATAGGTAATAAAGAGCCGTATGATGTTTTTACAAGACAAGCTGATGTTTTTGTCACAAATGGCTTTAACGGAAATCTCTTTGTAAAAACCTCTGAAGCGGCCTCGCGCCACATTTTAGGCTGCTTGCTACAAAAATACCCCGATATTGAGCTCAAAGGCTTAATAAGTGAAGGTAGCGGCGCTATGGTGCTCGGCGTAAAAGAACTGGTCATCAAATGCCACGGCGCATCTTCAATACAAGCTATTCAACAAGCCCTCATGCATACCAAAGAACTTATTAAGCAAAAGGCGATCACTCAAATGCAAGCTTTCATTGCCCAAATCACTAACTAAACAGGGGCAAGTTCCCATAATACTATTTTTCTTTTCATTTAATGGTGTTTTTTGTAACATAGTTATATTATGTCATTACTAGTTAAATCAACAATTTATTCTTTTTTAGATAAACTGCCAACTGATAAAGAATGGCTGCAAAATGAAATGTTGCATGCAATTAAATCTCAAAATATCAATCAATTTAAAAATTTTGTTCACCAATATAGAGAATTTGGCGACATTGACGATGTTCAAACTGATAACGGATCAACTATCCTTATGCTTGCTGCCTGTGAGGGTTTTCTTGAGGGAGTTGAGTTTCTTCTTTCATGCAGTGCCTCACTTACCAAAGTAGATGAGTGTGGATGCTCTGTAGCTCATTATGCAGCATATTCTAAAAATAAAGAGCTTATTGATTCGTTGAAAAAAGCAGGTGCTGATTTTGGACAAATTTCTATTTTTGGCTGCACGCCGCAACTCACTGCCCGTCAGATAAATAATTTAGATATAGCAAAGTATTTAAAAGAAACAGATACCTTAGCTCAGGCCTATTCTAGAGAATTTCTAAGTAGAAAACGCATTGCCCATATACTCGAAATTAAAGCTAATACTACCCTTGCTCATCCAAGCAGGCAACGATTGGACAGGGTATCACACAATCTAGAAGGATGGCACCCCACAGATTTTTGGAACACTTTTGCTAAAAGGGCCAAAGCCTTTTTTGAAAGCCTACCTAAAGAAGAGATTCCTGCAGGTATAAATTCCAAAGAAGTTGTTGAATTTTGTCTTGAAGCCGCAAAAAACAAACCTCTCGAACAGCTAAAACGCTTCAGTGAACAGAATAAACCAATTTCTATGAATTCTGGCTATAAAGAACATCATAGTGTAGTTCTCTTGTGGGGTTCATTTGCTGTTATTTGTGATAGAGCCTTTTCAGATTCAGGCTTTTCAGTATTTCAGACGGATCCCAAAAAGATTGATGCTGCATTTGTAACTAAAATCACGCAAATGAAATCTCAAGATAAAAAAACTTATCTTTTTAATGCCTTAAAAGAATTTGATTATTGCCGTGTACCCAATCATCCTTTAAGCACACATCTAAATATGAATTTGCGTCTTAACAAGCAATCAATGGGAAATTGCACATGGGCCAATTCTGAGGCAGCCATTTACGCGCTTTTTGTCTTACAAAGCACAAAACATTATGCAAGATCAAGTATGACTGTAGAGGAAATCTGCAAAACTCAAAAAACTCTTTTGGATAAATTGCGAGCATTTATCATTCGGTATGATGCAGATAAATATTTAACCCGCCATTTAAACGAAAAACCAAGAAATAAACCCTATTATCCACCTGAGGCTGCTTTTCTGCGCCTTATGAAGCCGAATCTACCTAAAGATTTGGCTCGCAAGGTCGATAAATTGCTTTCCTAATTTACACCCTCTGCTTTTGTTTAAATGGATTCTCTAGGTATTATGACGCGTTATTTTTATGGATGCTATTTATGACGCTATCGGCTGTATGCTTGTGGAGAACATTATATGGTGAAAGTAATACTCCTGTAGTTCATGAACAATCGATAAGGGTGTGTCCCTCACAAAAGGCGCCAGCCAAGCCAACAATGCTTTATGAGCGCGATGAAGAAGATCTGCGGCCTCAATGGATGTTTTTAAGAATTGAGATGTTTGAAAAGGCGTATGCAACACACGATCTTTTTACGGTTTCTATAGTGCCCAAACATCCTGAAGTGTGCCAAACCTGGTATCAAAGACGCACACTCTCAGATTATCAAGAAGAAAAAAGGCAGGACTATATGTTTGAGAGCACAACAAATACCTGCGCATTTCCACAAAAAGCACAAAATCAGCCTAGAGCACAATTTGGCTTTCTTAAACCTTATCCATCCTTTTCCTCAGAGCGCTATATTCCTGATCCGAGATTTGAGCGAATCGACTCTATTCGTTTGCAGCATATTTGGGATGTTGAACAAGTTATGCGTGAGGTCACAAATGAAGCTCTTAAAGAGCGTCTTACAGTAATACTAAGTAATTTTCTTAAAGATGATGAGGCGAAGGGCATAGGTCTTTGCTTTCACAATCACGGAACAGGCACCACCAAGCTCTTCCATAAATAAATTAGGAATTATGGCCTGGCTTGAGGTGAAACGAAAAGCCTAAAATTTGATAATTTTCCTCGCTAAAATACCACAAGATTTGGTCCTGATTTTTTACGTTCCAAAAATGGTGAAAGTCTCTTGTCCTAAAGGGACAAATTTATTAATAGCCCACGGTGAAACCGTGGGTATAATTGTAAAAAAAATCAAGTCGCTTCAGGGCGGCTTATTACTTTGGCTTAACATTATACTTCCATTTATTAAGCCGTCGCGAAGCGACTCAATCTTGGTTTATAACTATACCCACGGTTTCACCGTGGGCTATTAATAAATTTGTCCCTACAGGACAACAATCTAGGGGAAAAAATCTACAAGGCTTACCTCGAATATCTTCGATTCATTTCATCCAAGGGCTGGTTTGCTCTAAAGACCGTAGCGATAGGCTTTAAGCAGGCAGTCTTTTGCTGGATTGTAGAACTTTAAAAGAGTTAGTAGGGTTTGGGCAGAAGAAGCTTTCATCAGACCAAAATTAGGATCTAGAATATAGGAGCCAAAGCTATATTTAACAAAGGCAACGGCGTGGGCGCTTTTGGTTGTGTTAAAGCTTAGATAATAAGTGCCATCTGGCAGGGTGTCAAAGGTATTACGTATAGCTTCATTTTTTTCAAAACCATTAAAACAATTATAATCAGTGTTTGATGCTCCTTTTTGCATCTTAATGCCTAAAGGTAAAGTGAGCGAATTATAATATTGACTATTAAAATTTTCATAACGAAGGTCAGCTATACGCAGATTAAGTAAAGTAGTTTTGTCCATTAGAGATTTTATGTTTTCATTGTCTAAAGGCTTTGCATTTGCTTCAGAAAGGGTTTGCTTGTACTCACTTAAGAGTTTTTGTATTTGATCGTTTCGGTAGGTATGCGACCTTAAGAATGTTTTCCCATAGATTTTCTGTAAACCAGCCGCTTCTGCATCAAATCCTTCTTCATATTGCTTTGCCACGTTAATGAGGTCCTCTTCGGATGTGATATGCGCATTAAGGCAAGCTTTTAAAAAAGAATGGGTCGCTCCAAAGCAAATTCCTTTTATGTTGGCCCCTTTTACATTCATTTTCTGAAGTTTTTCAGTAATTTCTGGTGTCGTGGAATTTTTTGCTAAAAAAAGATCTCGCATGACTTTTATGGTTTTTACATCATCTTCTCGAGCAATACATCCAGGCTTAGCAAGATTTTTGGCATAGGTAAGTAAAGGAAGTGGTGATGAAGAAAAATAGGCAAAATTATGTTCTATATGAATGACAAAAAACTTTCTTGTATTATGCTTTAAAAAATTAGCCGACCCATCTTGCCTAAAGATTTTACAGACAAAAATCCCAATTCGAAGTCCAAGTAAAGCAATCGAAGCAAAACCAATTATTATACCCCCCCTAATATACTTACAAAAGCGTTTACCTTGAGTAAAATGATACGCTTGAATAGTTTTAGAAGGTAAAGAGTGATGAATTTTCATGCTAACATCATATCATAAAGAATCTTATTATACAATTCTTTATTTTAATTTAACGCAAAAGCCTTATAGACCGTAGTCTATTGATTTTTTTGATTCTAAATTGTATGGCTAATGAATTTTTATTGCAGAAAATTTACCTATCATGGTTTCGTTAGAGCCATGCGATCCGAAAAAGGGATCGCCCAAGCATCAAATGATGCTTTGTAAACCAACAAAATCATGAGGTTAAAATGTTTAAGAAAAAGATGCTTTCATTAGCATTAGTGGCACTTGTTTGTGTAAATACTGCGTATGCTGCCAGCACAAGCAGTAGTACTGACAGTAGTAGCTCAAGCAGTAGTAATCATTTCAAAGGTCCTCGCGGCCCTAAAGGTAAGAAAGGGTCCAAGGGTGATAAAGGCGATACAGGGGCAAGAGGGGCTACAGGTCCTAGAGGCCCTACCGGAGCAACTGGTGTAACAGGTGCAACAGGCCCTGGAACTGGTGCTACAGGAGCAAGAGGTGCAACTGGCCCTACAGGCCCAACAGGTTCCACAGGCGCTACAGGAGCAACGGGCCGAACAGGAGCTACAGGTCCAACAGGTGGTACTGGAGCTGCGGGCCTTGGCACTATTATTCCTTATGCTTCAGGTACACCCGTTACCCTGACAAGTATGGCAGGCGGTTTAGTAGGAAATGTTTCCCTGATAGCTTTTGGAGATTCAGTAAATGGCGTTAATTTGACCGGTGGAAATATTAATGTAAGCAATATTTCAGACATGGCCTTTTCAATGCCGAGAGATGGAATTATTACTGATATTACCGCTCAGTTTAGCACTACAGTTGCTTTATCTCTTACAGGCACCAATGTAACAATAGAAGCACAAGTATATACTGCACCTGTGGGAAGTAATATATTTTCACCCGTTCCTGGAGCACTTGTGACTCTGGCTCCATCCTTAACTGGAGTTCTTGGAACTGGCACAGTTGTTGATGGTATCACTACGGGCCTAAACATACCAGTAACTGCACAAGAGCGTGTACTGGTTGTCTTTTCTATTACATCTTCGGGTGTTTCACTTATTAACACAGTAACTGGATACGCAAGTGCCGGTTTAGCTATTTCATAAAAATAGACTAGAGCGCCTATCAACGGTAGGCGCTCTTAGGATCCTGAAAGCTTTGTTTCAAGATCAGATTGTTCTGCAACAGCTAAGAAAGTAATTTCTATAGTAGAAAAAGGTTTTGGAATTTGCATTCGATCCCAAGTGTTAAGCTTCCAGTAGGCTGATGCTTGCCAGTGCATGGCGATGATTTGGGCTTGAGACTTTTCTTGGGTATAGAAGATGCCAGGCTTTATTATGTGACGCGGACCTCTTGGCCCATCGGGAGTGATAAGTATGGCATTTCCGGCATCTATAGCCTCAAGCATCTGTAAAAGCGCAGCATGTCGTATGTTGTGAGCTACAAAGATGCAAGTAGTTTTATGATAGGTGTTAACATAGGATGCAAGCAGCCTGCCATCGCGGCTATTGCTCACAACGACTGCAAGAGGAGTATTTTTAAGAGCTCTTCGAACAAGTGGCGCTAAAAAAAGTAAATCATGCCACATGGCTATGATAAGTTTTCCACGAGCCGCCAAAACTAAAGTCTCTTGGCCAGTAATACGCACCTTTAGTGTTAAAAAAAGAAGCCAACAAATAGCTCTCACAATATGCCCAGTAAGCCATAATATGGGCTTTGAATAAAAAAGGCGTGATAAAAAACTAGGTTTTTTTTTAGAGGAGCTCACAGATTTCCTTAGCACAGGTTTGAATAGGTAAAGTAGTACCTGCAACATGCTCCTTAAGGGCGTTGCAGTCTTGAACACATTCTTCATAACGCTTAGGATTTTGTAAAATCTCTAAAGCTTTTGCAATATCAGCACTTGTCACAGGCCCCTTGATACGTTCCAGAAACACTTCTTTTTTAGCCAGAATGTTCACAATAGAAAAGAAGGGCATTTTATCAACCTTCATCACGTACTTGGCCATAAAATAGTTTAGAAAAGATAATTCATAGGTAACTACGGTGGGAACTTTCAAAAGCGCAAGCTCTAGCGTAACAGTGCCAGATTTAGCTATGGCCAGATGGCTTTTTTTCATAAGCTCGTAGCGTGCATTAAATGGAACTAAAATTATGCCTGGAGGCAAATCTCCAACGTCTTTTTTGGCAGCTGAAATAGCAATTTGTGTACTGGGAAATTTTTTGCAATAAGCTTGAGCCGCTTTTAGCTGTTTATCTAAGTTTCGTTTGATTTCAGCCGGACGGCTTCCAGGAAAAATCGATAAAATCGGCCTGTCAGGATCAAGACAAAGACTCATGCTGTTATCATTTGCAATAAGTTCAACTATAGGGTGGCCCGCAAAAACCGTTTTTAGTTTGGTATCAGCAAAGTATTGGGGTTCAAAATCAAAAAGCGTAAGCAGTAAATCAAAATACTCTGCCATTTCTTGTGCACGTTTCTTTTTCCATGCCCATACTGTTGGAGCAACAAACTGTACGATTTTTCCTCTGTAGCCATGCTTGCGTATTTTTTTGGCAAGTTTTATGCCAAAGCTTGGTTGATCAATGATGATGACCATTTCAGGTTGCTGTTTTACAATAGCATTGGCAAGTTGATTAAGATAGACTATAAGACGAGGAAGTGCCTTTAAGACGTCGCTTAAACCCATAACCTGAAATTTTTCCATTGGTATAACGCACTTATCAATAAGACTTTTGCTACTAGGTCCCGCAACTCCCCAAAAATGCGTAGAAGGTAGCTGTTTTTTGAGCTGTACTAAGAGCATGCCAGCATATAAATCTGCACTAGTTTCACCGGCAAAAATAAAGATGTTTTTTTGTTTCACAGCTTTATGCCTTCTTCAAAAAATAGAGATTACGCCCATAAGGAATAAGGCTGAGTACGGGGCCAATAAAGTTTACCCAATCTTGCACAATAAAAAAATACATCCCGCTTAAAATAGCACCCATAAGGCTAATCCACCAAAAAGATTCAGTGAGCATCCCAGTTTTTTGTGATTCCATCTGCCACCATTGCACCCAAAAGCGTAATGCAAAGCACGTAATGCCAACAATGCCAAAAAGATGCATGCCAAAAGAAAATTTTATTGCATGAGGGGCTGCTATCCAGCTATCAGAGCGCATGGCAAAAAAAACAGATGTTGCCAAAGCCATCATAAAAAGCAGCACAAGGACCTTCCAGAAGCTTGCTTTTTTTTGCTGCTGCAAGTTTATGTTTCGCCAAGAAAGAACGATGTTTTGAGACTGCACAATGCTCACAGGAAAATGCAGCTGTATAAGTGAGTGGATAAATAACAGCATATTACCAACAATTGAAAGCTGCCAAAAAAGCTTTGGTGTGGTTGCCTGCCCTATTTTTTCAACTGCTAGCCACTGAATAAAAAAACGCACGGCAAAGAGGCCTTGTGCAATAAATCCAAAGGGGTAGAGTAAATTTCTCCACTCATCATTCATTTAGATCACGTATAAAATTATTCATTATTTATTTCGTAAGAAAGCTTTCTCTTTCGCATCCAGGCTACAGCAAAAAGATCAAATATAAGCGAGGCACCGCGGTTAAAAAGATGATATTTACTTTTGCCGCGAAGCCGCTCGCGGTGGTTAACAAAAACTTCTTGAGTAGTAAAGCCTTCAATCTGAAAAAGAGCTGGCAAAAAGCGGTGCATACCCTTATATAGGTGCACTTTTTCAAAACAGCTACGCCTATACATTTTTAATGAACAGCCAGTATCTTGGGTATTATCTTTAAGTATAAAGCGGCGAATGCTGTTGGCCATTTTGCCAATTATCTTTTTATACCAAGGATCTTTACGAAAGCGCCGGATGCCGGAGACTAAATCGCAAGCTGAAGCCATTTGAATAAGCAGGGGAATGTCTCTTGGATCATTTTGTCCATCTCCATCAAGTGAAATTACCCACGTCCCATGAGCCGCTTGAATGCCGGCGGCAAGCGCACAGGATTGCCCATAATTTTTTTTAAGTGAAACATTTCTAATGTATGCTTTAGTAGAAATTAATTTTTTTAATATTGTAGGCCCAGAGTCGGTTGAGCCGTCATCAACAAAAATGAGTTCCCATTGGTTAGGATAGGCGTGCATTACCCATTCAAGCTCTTCTACAAGAGGAAGGATGTTGGCTGCTTCATTGTAAATGGGGATGACAACAGAATAAAGCAGATTTTGTTTTTGCATAGATTATGATACGTGGTGCGCTTTTTTCCAATTTAAGTAAATCTCTTGAAGCTCGGGGTTCACCTGGCTTCTGATATTTAAAAAATTAAGTGCAAGCCGAAAGTCTTGTGGAGATGAAAAACGTGCATGAAAGCGGGGATTGCCGCTAAGGGGTGTAAGCCGGTACTGCGTAGTGAGAATATAGTGCGTAATGGCCACAATTTTTTTAGGGAAGTGGGCAAAAGAAGATGTCGTAATTCCACGCAAAAGTGAATTTGATAAATGTAAAATGTCAGCATATCCTAAGGGCATCTGGCGATCTGCAGTAAGTGAAATAAGTTCTTGCTCAAGTATTGGAAAAACAAGGCCTGCAAGTAGTTCTGCACGATCAAGTATCAGGTCATATTTTAAGTGAATTTCATCAATTGTCTTGAGGTAGTTATATGCAATTTCTTGAGCTGAACCGGTAAAAAAGTGATGAAAACAGGGAAATAGTATCTCTAAAAAATTACTTTTAGACATCAAATTAAAGAAATTTGCTGCATATCCAGATTCAAGCATCTTAAAGACTTCTTCTAAAACCCTTGCAGGGGCGCTCTTTAAAATTTCTTCCTGACAGGTATGCAGGGCTTTTTCGCTTTTATGTTCGACTGCAAAATCAAAGCGCGCCCGAAATTTTAACAACCGAATCATACGTACAGGATCTTGCTTAAAACGAGTGTGCGGATCGCCAATAGATTTTAAGAGCCTATTATGAATATCTTGATAGCCGCCAACATAGTCAAGTACAGTATGGGTTGTAGGATCATAGAAGAGGGCATTTATGGTAAAATCACGACGTAAAACATCCTCTTCAGGTGTTCCCCAGCGATTATCGCGCAAAATAAGCGTACTTGAATCCGGATCGCCCGCACGAAATGTAGAGACTTCTAGTACTTTATGACCAACTCGTACATGGGCCAGGCGAAAGCGCTGGCCAATTAGCAAGCAGCGTCTGCCAAATAATTCTTTTATCTGCTCGGGACGAGCGGATGTTGATATGTCAAAATCTTTAGGCTGTTTTTGTAAGAGCAAATCGCGAACGCCGCCTCCAACCAGATAAGCTGTATGTCCAGCTGATTTCAAGCGGAAGATAACCTCTAGAGCGTCTTTATCAACGTCTGAGCTTTTGATGCAGTGATCTGATTCGGTGTATATTTTTGGTCCCACGAGGCCTAAATAAGAAAATTGTCTCGCAATGGTACTTGGTCTGTCTCTTTCCTGCAAGATCACTTTACTTAAAGAGATCATCAAATCTTTTCTTTGCGTCGTCTTTTTTTACTGCCGTGTATGTGCCAAGCAGTGAAAACTCCACGCACAGATTATTTTTAGTTTGATCAGCTATAAAATCAGTTCCTGGAATCATGCAGTCATTTGGCCGGCCTGGTTTGTAAAAACGGCAAGTTTTACAGCAGTGAAGATCAGCAAGGCATTTTTCGCACGTTGCACGAAAGCTAACCTTGCCAAAAGAAAAATCGGGGAGAGTCGCGTTGCAGTTCCAACAGTTCATAGTGTTATCTAAGGTACAACTTTTAGATATTTGGATAAATAATAAAAGACATCTTGCTTAACTTAATTCCGTGCCCCTGCCCATGCCCGTGCCCTTGCCCTTGCCCTTGCCCTTGCCCGATTTGTGTTTTTTTGAGCCATTTTGACTTTGACATAAAATTAGTTTTGTTCTTGAAAACTATTTCGGGCAAGGGCAAGGGCAAGGGCAAGGGCAGGGGCAGGGGCAGGGGCGAGGCAGGGGCAGGGCAAGGAATTGAGGTATGCAAGATGTCTAAATAGCCTGAGCTTGATTTTATTGGTAAAAGCAAGCTACATTTAAGGGAAATACCTTTAAAGACAAATACAATGCATTCAAACGATTCAAAAAATTTAGTTCCAAAGCTTTTTGGCACTGATGGCATAAGAGGCCGCGCAAACTCATTTCCTATGACAGTAGAACTTGCACTGGCACTTGGCCGTGCGGTAGGAAAAATATTTAGAACTCATCCAGGTAAACACAGAGTAGTTATTGGAAAAGATACGCGCCTATCTTGTTATATGTACGAAAATGCGCTTATTGCGGGTTTGTGCTCTATGGGCGTTGATACTCTAATGCTTGGACCCTTGCCAACTCCTGCAGTAGCTTTTATTACAAGAGCCTACCGCGCAGATGCCGGTGTGGTCATTTCAGCTTCTCACAATGCCTTTTACGATAACGGAATTAAGTTTTTTTCGGCCGAAGGCTTTAAGCTGCCAGATTCTTGGGAGCGTCAAATGGAAGAACTTGTGGCTATGGGACCGCAAGGCTTTGAAGCAGATCTTCCTCGCGATCAGGAAATTGGCAAAAACTCTCGCATTAACGATGCCGACGGGCGCTATATCGAATTTGTAAAGGCGACATTTCCACGAAAGCTTTCACTTAAAAACCTTAAAATTGCACTAGATTGCGCAAATGGCGCAGGCTATAAAGTGGCACCTTTAGTGTTTCGCGAACTTGATGCCGAGGTTTTTATCTCCGCCAACACTCCAAATGGCTTAAACATTAACGATGGCTGTGGAGCTTTGCATCCAGAACTTGTTCAAAAATCTGTAATTGATCATAGAGCAGATGTTGGTATAGCACTTGATGGCGATGCCGACCGCGTGATCATGGTTGATGAAAATGCGCAGATTGTCGACGGTGATGCCATATTAGCAATATGCGCTCGAGATCTTATTTCCAGAGGCGAGCTGCGTAATAATAAGGTTGTTACTACTATTATGAGCAACCTTGGCTTTATTGACGGTATGCAGCAGCTAGGAATTGAAGTGATAAAAAGTCAAGTAGGTGATCGCTACGTTATTCAAGAGATGATTAAAGCCGATGCTGCCCTGGGCGGCGAGCCAAGTGGTCATATAATCTTTTTAGATCATAACACGACCGGAGATGGGCTTGTATCAGCACTTCAGGTGCTTCGCATTATGATTGAATCCGGAAGCCGGCTCTCAGAGCTTGCTGCTGGCTTTAAACGCTATCCGCAAATATGTCTGAACGTGCGAGTTTCATCAAAGCCTGCCTTTGAAGCTATTGAAGGCCTTAAAGCAGCCGTTGATGATGTAGAAACGCATTTGGGAACAAGTGGTAGGGTGCTTGTACGTTATAGCGGCACAGAAAATATTTGCCGAGTGATGGTCGAAGGGCCAAAGCGCAGTCTTATTCAGCAGTTTGCACAGTCTATTGCAGCATGCGTTAAAAAACAAATAGGGGTATAACATGTGTGGAATATATGCCTATTTGGGACATCGCAACGGTGTTAAAATTGCCCTTGACGGCCTAAAGCGCATTGAATATCGCGGCTATGACTCAGCGGGAATTGGCGCTATTGTCGATGGAAAACTTGTATTTTTTAAAGATGTTGGCAAAATTTCTGGACTAGAGCATGAAATTGGCGATTTATCATCAAATACCGTTATTGCACATACGCGCTGGGCAACACATGGCAAGGTAACTCGCGAAAATGCACACCCTCATCTAGATGATGCTCAAAGCGTAGCTGTAGTGCTCAACGGTATTATCGAAAACTTTCAGCCTCTTAAAGAAAAACTTATTTCAGAAGGAGCCACTTTTCGCTCTGAAACCGACACCGAAGTGCTTCCGCATCTAATTGCCAAGCTTTATGAGGGCGATCTTTTAAAAGCCGTGCAAGAAGCTTTGGTGCTCATTCATGGATCATATGCCATTGGCTGCATACATAAAGACCATCCGCATGAACTTATTGTCGCGGCAAATGGATGTCCGCTGGTAATTGGTGTTGGTAGTGATGAGACTTTTGTAGCTTCAGATTCAAATGCTCTTATTCACCATACGCGCGAAGTTATTTATTTATCCGATGGAGAACTCGCAAAAATTACACCTGAGGGTGTTGAGCTTTTTGATGCCTCCATGAGCCAGATTTCCAAAAAAACTGAGCAGCTATTACACAGTGTTGAAGAAGTATCTAAAGGCTCATTTGAGCACTTTACCCTCAAAGAAATTTTTGAACAGCCGCAGACCGTACGTAATGCCATGCTTTCGCGCTTTTTTGAAGAATATGGCACAGTAGCACTTGACGGTCTAAACTTAAGTGTAAATGACCTGCTATCTATGCAGCGCGTACTTATTGTGGCTTGCGGAACATCGTGGCATGCAGGATATGTAGCTAGCTATATGCTCGAAGATCTTGCCCGTGTGCCCACCCAGGTTGAAGTATCATCAGAGTTTCGCTATAAAAATCCGATAGTGCCAGAAGGCACTTTTGTAATAGCCATTAGTCAATCAGGAGAAACCGCCGACACGATTGCCGCAGTGCGTGAAATCAAGGCAAAAGGGGCAAAAGTACTTGCTATTTGCAATGTACAAGGCTCTACGCTCGCTCGTGAGGCCGATGGCTGTTTATTTTTACGAGCCGGCGCAGAAATTGGCGTCTGTTCCACAAAAGCCTTTACAAGTCAGCTTATTGTACTATCGCTCTTTACGCTTTTAATGGCCCGCATGCGACATATGAGCAAGCTAGAAGGCCAGCATTATTTACATGCCCTCCAAAAGCTCCCTTTACAAATTCAATCAGTGCTCGAGGCCGCACCCCTTATTGAAAAGATCGCAAAAAAATACAGCAAATATGACGATTTTTTCTTTTTAGGCAGACGTTACATGTTCCCAACAGCCCTTGAAGGCGCTTTAAAATTAAAAGAGATTGCCTACGTCAACGCTAACGGCTATCCAGCAGGTGAGATGAAGCATGGACCAATTGCCTTAATTAATGAAACATGCCCTACAGTTGCTCTTTGCGCCGACAAAGTTACCTACGAAAAGCTCATCAGCAACCTCATGGAAGCCAAAGCCCGTCATGGCAAAATTATTGCCATCGTCCACGAAGGTGCCAAAGGCATAGAAACTGTGGCAGATGACATTATCTATGTACCAGATACCTGCGATGAATTTGCCCCCATCATCACAACCGTCGCCACCCAACTTTTTGCCTACTACATGGCCAAAGATCGCGGCGCCGACATTGACAAACCAAGAAACTTAGCTAAATCCGTAACTGTGGAATAGTAATCAATCATTGGATCAGTTTAGGACTGTCAAAACTGAAATTTTTTTCCATAAAATTGCCTTAAACATAAGCGATGGGGCCAGCCCTTTCGTCTCGAAGAGACAGCCTTGTCGATTTTTTTCTCTCATTGTTGTCCTGTAGGGACAAATTTATTAATAGCCCACGGTGAAACCGTGGGTATAATTATAAGAGAAAAATAAAGTCGCTTCGCGACGGCTTAATAAATGGGAGTAGAATGTTAAGCTAAAATAATAAGTCGTCGCGAAGCGACTTTATTTTCTTTTACAATTTTACCCACGGTTTCACCATGGGCTATTAATAATTTGTCCTTTCAGGACAAGAGGCTTTCACATTTTGGGAAACATAAAAAATCAGGACCAAATCTGAATGCGTTATTTAGGCAGGAAAATTATCCAATTTTTGGCCATTCATTTCACTCTAGGCCCCCGGCACAGAACATTAAGCCATGTTAAAACTAATTTCTGTTGTTAGGGCAAAGTTGAGCATGTCGTGCAATATTGCCTTTGATGCCTTACAGCTTGTTGGCAGATACAGACATTGCGAGCAGCTGCTAAAGGCCACATTGTCCCCGTAAAATTCAATAGAGAGGGGTTTTTTTCCAAGTCCCGGGGAACCTGTAATAAGGTACAAAAATTTTTTAAGCTTTGGTTTGTCAAGTGTTAGGAGCCACTCTTTTATCCACTTTTGCTGCTGTGGTGGCACTGAAGGGGCAAATTCAAGTTTATCGACAACCTTTTTGGGAATCAGACTGCCTTGAAGACGCTCTTCTAGCGCAAAGCTTTCCATCCCATGGATGCTAGTAACAGTAGTAGCTGTAAATGGCGCTGCCCGCATGCCTTCCCAGATGATAAAACAAGGCAAAAGCTCTTTTTGCATGGCTTCTGCAATAAATTCTCGACGATATGGATCAGAAAGATATTTAGCATGCTCTTGGATAGCCTTCAAATCGTCGATGTGTATGGAGTTCATAGCTTCATAAATGGCAAAAAGCTCTCTAAATGATTCTTCATCAAGTGTATCAAAGTTCATCAGGAGGTGCTTTTCTTGTATTTTAGTAAGCGCCATAAACACACTTGAGTCTACTTCTTCGCCAAACACGTAACCATCAGTAGAGTTAAGGCAAAACATAAATAGCTTACCGAGGTTATGCAGGATTGCGCGCTCGTCTGGGCTAAACTTTAAACCTTGGGGACGAAAAAGCTTATCTGAATTTTGTTTAGCAAGGAGCTTACAGCTGCCTGCCACAATGCCGCGCATAACATCGCGAGCAGGCCCGCCAAAATCAACTGCTGGTTCTCCATCAATAATCACTTTTAAAGAACACTTGATACTCTTATTAATCTGATTAACAAGTCTTTCAAGAAGTTGAATGGGTTGCTGCTGCAGTTCTGTTCGACTCAGCTGAAGAACATATTGATCTTGCCTTGGAGCTTCATGCATCCCACCACCAAATTGATGAAGAGACATATGATAGTTTACGGCGTGTTGGCGCGCAAAAATAGGCATTCTCATGATTGTACGAAGCCCTTCATAAATTTCCGAGCTATTATGCCGGCTTGTACAAAGAATGTTATTAAATGTTTCAACAACAGAAGTTCTTTCGTCTACATTAGGAATATTTTGTATTTCTCGAATAATCTGAGGAATGTAAATACAATCTGTGCAGTGTAAGGTTATGGGCCTTGAACCTTGCAAAATTTCTTGTCTAGGAATAAGCATCCTAACTTGTTGTAATAAATCACGAAGTGTATCGATGCGTATTGCAACAGCGGGAGGAAGCAGAGCCGCAGCTTCTCGCACTACGCTTGTGCGAAGGTCTTGATCATGCTGATCAAGCAGATCTTTTATATTTGTCCAATACTGTGGATCAAGTCGTGAAAGAAGATCTGATACATGTTGTAAAAATTGACCACGCTCTTCTTTTTCGACGCATCTTGTATAGCCAAAGATAAGCTGCTCATGAGTAAGTGCCTGGCAATTTGAAAGCAAATTGGTAACTGATTCCAGAGCGAGGGTGCGCTGTTCTGGTTGGAGTTCGGCAAGTATTTGCACTGCTCTAAGTCTTTTTTGCGGGCTTTGGAGTCTATCTTTTACGGTGAGTGCTAAACTAACACACTCAGCTGGAAATTTAAGCAGCGCATTTCTAAAAAATTCTTTATTAACTGATTGGTCAAGATCTTCAAATAGCATGCACGCACGCTGTTTTTGCCTTATAGCAACGAGGCTATTGATAGCTAAAGCACAAAGTTCGCCTTGTGTTTCAATGGGCATAGTGACGATTTTTCTTGTTGCAGCTTCAGCTACATCCCTTAGCTGTTCAACATCGCGCTGTTCTTGCGTAGACATTTGCTGAAAAAAATGAAAGTATTGTTTAATTTGAAGTTCTTTAATAGCAGGTGGAAGTGGAATATTAGAATGGCTTTCTAATATTTTAGACATTTCACGAAATGGATCTAAACTAAACATAATTAAACTCCCACATTATTAAATCATAAACACTATATAGTAATAGTTATTTTTTGTCAGTTTAAAAATGAAATCAAAATTCACTGAAAAGGCAAGCTGCTAGTTTTATGAAAATTGCATTTCCCTTTCAACTTGCACCAAAATTGGGCTCTTGCATACAGTGGTTCTTTATTAGGAGTATTTATGAGCTTTTGGTGTTCTCGGCCTTTGCAGTATGCATATATGGGACTTGGTGTGGTGGCAAGTTCTGCGTCGTATGTTGGGTCAACGATCCTCTCAAATTCTATGTTGACAACGGCCAAGGTTTTTGGAGAAAATTGCCCTACAGATTTTTTTTCAGGTCCCTACAGCAACGATGCTTGCGCTACTTTAGGAAATCAGATTTTGGTTAAAGCAGTTGCGGGAAGGGTTACGTACGGCTTAGCTGTTATGGGAGCAGCTTTCATTTCATCCGCTTTTTGGGAAACGAGAACCGTTCGTCCGCTTGATAGTGGAGAAGAGGTCGAGCTTATTGAAAAACCAGGTCAACCCAAAACATCAAAGTTACCTGAATGTGCAATCTTTAGCACCTGGATCGTTATAGGCAGTGGCGCCTTGGGATTTGCTGTAGATTTATTTCTTACCTTAAAAGGGCGCGATATAAGTGTTGATTGGGGTAATTGCATTGCCAAAAACGTCACCAATGTTGCTTGCGAAGCTCTAGGAAACACAACATCAGCCCTAAGTACCGCCGATATCGTCATCAACTCAATTGTCGGCGCACATCTATTAGGAACATTGGTCTGGGCAGGCGTTCGCTCTCGCAGCATTAAACAAGCTTAAAAGTTTTTCTTCTTCCTGACCGAAGGTCCCTGGAGTGCGGGGCTTTTTGCACCGCTCTTAGATTTATCGCGAACTTAACCTCAATATTGACAAAGCCAAAACAACCTTCAAAAACGCCTGGAGAACTTTTTCATACAGTTATGAGATAAATCTAAGAGCGGTGCATCACTGCCCCCGCACTCCAAAGACCTTCGGTCAAAAAGCAGGGCATATAAAGATTTCTGGATATTATTAAAGCTAATGTACAAATAATTTTTATTTGGATATACTTACTGGAAATTAATGTAATAGGCCTTAATGAGTCCAATAGAATTATTTATTAGCGGAAGTAACGATTCAAACTTTAGCGCGCTCATTTCTCGCTATTTTACGCCGGATGATTTAAAAAATACTTGCAATGTAAGTAGAACATTCCAGGCATGTTTTAATAAATATGAATATTGGTGCGAGTCTTTTCCTGCACAGTATAAAGTAGGAGCTAAGTTTTTAAAAGAACTTGGAGATTGCGATATCGCTGTTAATAAGCTTGCACTGGCCTTAAGCGAAACAAGACAACTGCAGTCTTATGACCGACACCAACTTTTGGATCATTTGCCATTTGCCCCAATTGTACTGATGCTCAAATCGCAACCTGCTGGGGAATTTCTTTTATCTTACCAACGATCTTGGGAGTTTTGTCCCAAAGAAAAACGACCGCTCTTATATAAATCTACCCGCCATTATTTATTTACTGCTCTTGAACAGGGCCGTGACTCAAGATGGCCAGTTTGTTTAAAGGAAGTTCTTGAAGATCCGACTGTCTATCCTCTGCCTAAATCTTTCAGCAAAGAGGATCGTGAACGTGTAGCCCTTCAGCATGATTCTGTAGAACTGATGCAAGTTTATGGCTTGCCAGGTTGGCAGCAGCGCTCCTTTTCAACTTCAAACTGTGCACTTGAGGCGCTCAGAGCAACACATTCTGTCGGTTCTCTTTTTGATAGAGCAGTAGAGCGCTTGTTAAGAGAGCCAAATCTTTTTTCTCCATTGCAAATGGGCAGTCTGTTAGCCGATGACGATATGTCACAAGCAGCGCGCTTTTATCGCACACTCAAGCCCGAGCTTGCATGCGACAGTAATATTTTTTTTCCGCCAATTTGTGAGATAATACAAGCTTGGCAAAATGGTGATTTTGAATCTCTTTTCAACGGGGTAGGTGAAAGTAATATTCAGATGCAGCAGGCCATTATATCTTTTGCGCTTCAAGAAGGCTGTTCACCAAATGCCGTGAGTGCAGTTATTGACGCGCCCTTGATTAGCTGTATTGCTGGTGATCCTGTCATAGAATTGCGCTGGCTTCAAACTCTTCATCAGGCAGGAGCTCCTCTTGATTATGTCACACCCCTTGGCTTAAATCTTGCAGATCGAAACTACTCCATGCTCTCACAAGAAAATGAAATCGACAGTAATGTAGAGGCGCGCAAGCTTCAGGTGTGGCTTCGCGATAATGGGATTTGGGATAAAAAGTCTATTTACGCACTTGAGAGACCATTTAATTGGGCAATGTATTCACTGGACGAAAATGCCCTCTGGGCACCTCCTGATCCATCTGTTCGTCATCAAGTAGCGCTTGACCTTGGCAGAAAAGTGCTCGCATTGGGGAAAAAGCGACTGATAACTAAATTTTTATTAAGGTCCTATTTTGAAGGGTACATCAATGTCAAAACATTGCATCAAAGTTTAGAAGCAGGACTTAAAAACCCTGAGCTCCTTGATGCTTCTGATATAGATATGAGCTCCCAAGCTGATTTTGTAAAAATCCTCTCGGAGTTATTTGATGAATGTCCGGAAATTTTGCTTATCAAGCGATCTAAGGATCTTTATAAAACTCTTCTAGAGATAGTATTTAGAGCGATTTCGGATTCAGAAGATTCTGGTAGAATCTGGCAGGAAGTAAAGCCTTTACTGCCAAGAATTATACAATTTCTGGAAGAGCAGAAGGCTTGGTATACTATGGGAGGTCTCTTTGGGGCTTTTGCCTGGCATTGCTGCAAGAGCGGCCATCCTTTTGATGAATGCATGGCTCTCTTTAAGCCTGAAGCGCGAGATGCTGCGACACTAAATGCGTGGCTCAGCATCTGTTTGCTGTACTGGAAAGATTCAACCATCAACGTCACAGCTACACATCTTCAAAGATTTGCTGATCTTGTAAAGATGATTCCGGCTGAATGCTTTGACACTGGCATCGCCTCATATCCTTTACTTTCACGCTTGGCTCTTAATAGTCATTACATGGGTATAAGCAGTAATGCTACCCCTGATGCATGTAGCGTGTGGGCAGATATAATAGATCTTTTGATATCCCGAAGTCGCACGACACCTATTACTGGAAAAGTAGTACAACTAACAATAGAGCACCAATCCTTAAGCAATATTATTATGCTTAAGCGTTTTCTTGCGCACGGATACCAGGTTGGTCAGGGCGCTGTTAACCTAGCAAAATTACATACGCAAGAAGGGCAGCCTCCCAACGCTGTTACTTTCTTACTCTCCCGCAAAATAAAATAGCTTCAAATGTAGTCTTCTTGACCGAAGGTCCCTGGAGTGCGGGGCAGTTATGCACCGCTCTTAGATATATCGTGGGTCATAACCTCAATATTGCCAAAGCCAAAACAGCCTTCACAGCATGCTTTGAGGAGTTTTTTTGTATAGTTATGAGATAAATCAAGGTCCAGAACTCACATCATTTACACTTTAACCAACCCACATCATTTACACTTTTTTTCTTCACTTATGACATGATAAATTGTTTAAATTATAAAATTTTATACTGTTAACGCCACTTTTTCGATTATTCGCTGCTTTTATCCGGATTCTGAACGTTTGAGGGAGGTAGAGGATGCAGCCTGTTTTCTGTCGGGGGTTTGGGGGCAGCGCCCCCAATTTATCCCTCTGCTTACATCCGTCTAACGTCACGTATCGATCAGTTTCGGAAGCAACCTTGTTTTCTGTACACGATATTTTATCACTACTTCTCATTTGTTGCTATTTCTTAAGGTTGTCTGTAGTTTTCTTTTGTAAGGGTATGTTTCGTTTTATACGTCCTTTTATTCTAGGTACATGCAAGCTGTTTTCTTTTGTGATTGTCCCTAGCAATATAGGTCCGTAATGCATTTTAAAACCTTCTTCTACCTCTAATAACCCTACTAATTCACCTTCTAAAACTCGTCCTACATATATTTCTCCACCTTTCCATGACACTTTTCCGCAACTTTTTACCTTTCCTATTTTGTAATCATCAGGATATTCTGGCATTTTTAGTCTTCCGTTCCAGATTCTCGTGGAAGGTCTATAAATGCTTCCAGGAGTCACTTGACCGAGCGCTTCGTGTGGTCTTTCGAAATTGTAATAATTTCGATACTCAATTAATTGTTTTTGTTGATTAGCTAGGTCCAACTCACGAAAAACTCCCTCTTCTGCTAACGTTAGGTGCATTCGTTCCTGTCGCGGATTCTGCTGAGGATTACCCGGCTCTATCCACTGAGGTATGACCCCGGCTTTAATCAGCTTTATAGATAGTGCTGAGAGCCTTCCTACGGCAGATGTTGCGAAAGGAGGCCCATTATCGTTGAGTATATAGTAGGGAAGTCCATATTCACGAAAGGCTGCCTCTAAAATAGCCCAAACATGATTTCCGTCACTCTGGTCTAATTTAATACATCGAATTATAAAACGGCTATAGTTATCCAGGATAGTAAGTGGATCACATTTCTGCTTATCTTTTGTCATCCACCACCCTTTAAAGTCCACGGACCACACTTTATTACATTCGTCAGCATGAGCTAACGGATCCGTTTTTGTTGGGAAACGCCTTCGATATTTACGAGCCACTGTGAGGCCATTTTTCTTTAATATATTGCCAATAGTTGTATCGGACGGCCATACTATCATTGGTTGATTAACAACCAAATAACCCCTTATTTTTTTAGGACCCCACTTTGGCCACCTAAACTTTACAGCTAAGATTTCATCTACTAGCGACGGGTCTGTTGCCTGATTTTGGGTCAGCGGAGCTCTACTACGATCTGCTAGACCAGGGAAACCCTCTTCTTTATATCGTTCTAGCCACTTATAACCGGTTGGCCTGCTTATTCCAAATTCACGACATAGCTCAGCCATCTTAAATTGATCTTCAATACATAGCTGAATAAATAATTTTTTTTGGTTTTCCACATTTACTTCCTTCCATGCCATAAGTATCTCCGTTAAAGGAAATATTATACACTAAAGTGTAAATGATGTGGGTTGGTTAAAGTGTAAACGATGTGCCTTGGTCGGACCTCAAAGAGCGGTGCATAACTGCCCCGCACTCCAAAGACCTTCGGTCAAAAAGCCTCCTTATCCAAATATAAACTACTTTTTCCACCGATCAATATAGCTTTGCAGCTTAGTGCCTAGCTTTTGATAACCCTCTAGAGGATGGGCAAGAAGCTTTTTGGCAGCGTGTGTTGCTTCTTCTATGTATAGTCCGTCAGCAATAGGGCAGTGAAAGAGCCAATATCCTCTTTCTCTCATTTCCTCTTCTGGGTGAAAGAGCGCTTGCACTGCTGCACTCATCATTTCAGGAAAATTTTGACCGCGAAAACTCATATCATTGAGGATAGAATCGGCTGTTTGTCTGAGAGGTGATGTGTAAACAAGAAACTCCTGAACGAGAATTTGCCTAAGATGTGCAAGCTCAACTGCCGTGCAGTCAGGGTGTTTTGAGCCTATATCATACCACACCTTAAGTGCTTTTTGACGGATAGGCTCCTCTACATTGCTTAAGCAAAAATGACTTGCTAAGGCAATAACTACCTCATGGGGAGTTTCGGCTGTGCACGCATCAAATAATAAAGACTGATAATATGTAAAGCTTTTCAGCTGCTCTATATGATTAATTGCAGCAGCAGAATTTACAAGCTTGTTTAGTATCCAGCGGCCAACTTCATTGACAAGTCGATAATGTGCGTATTGAGCGCTAATGGCAGCATTCAGCAAGTCTAAAAAATGTTCACCCTTACTAATCGCTATTTCAACTACTTCCTTAATGGCATCTTCTGGCAGCAGGTAAGTGTCTTCTAGCAGATAGAGAATGGCATAGCGTACAGCATCAGCACAAGAATCTCCTCTATCCACAAGGTTTTTCATAAGAATTAATGCCTCTAGCCGAACATCAAGTGATTTTTCCTTTGCTAAATGAAGGCTATCTTGTTTTAGGCGCGAAAGGCTTTCTAGAGAAAGAGGATTTTGTTTTTCAAGATAGCAGTTAAGTGCAATAACTGCTTCTAAAACCACTCTTGGATCATAATCATATACAAGCGGCCAAGCCACCAAAGGGATAAGCGCAGAGAAATCGAAATCTTGCAGACATCTGAGGGCATGAATCTTTGTTTCGCAAGATTCGGTGGGGGCTGTTAAGCGCTTGATTAGATTGGTTTTGAGCCCCTTTTCTTTTATATGGGGCATAATAGTAGTCAGCCGCAAACCAAATCGACAAAGCTCAATAAGCTCTTCTTCATTTTTTTCTAATATGCCCTGTACCCATGTCTCATTGGTAGCAAAAGTATCTGCCCACTCATCTCTTAAGCTATATACAACCGCTGATTTAAGTATAGCGATGCTATTGTCAAGTGTAGCATCATTAAGCAATAAGGATATGTGAAGAGCATTTGTGCTATGCTCGGGTGAGCCATTTAGCTGAATAGTTCCGGCCATCTGCAGCAGGCAAAGACGCTCGCGTATGATCCCCCAACGCTCTCGCGCTTGTCCCAAAAAGTGAAACTGAAAAGTTGTAGTGTCTGTTAAGACGTTATAGAACAGCTCAAAAGTCGCGCTATGGCTGCGTATTGTCAGGTTATAACAAAGACTTATTGTTGATTTTGTAGCATTAAGCCCTAAAAACTGTACAGGGCCAAGCGCCGATACCTTACTTGAGGCTAATTTGAAGATCGTTGGCACCCCAAGTCCTTGCAGATGATCAGGTGAAAGCACTTTTGCCATCAAGGCACTTGTAATTGCAAGTAAGTTTTGATGGACAAGTGTAAAAATGTCTTCAGCCGTAACAGGAAGATGTCGTTCAAATAATGTTTGTGATGTTATAAGAGCAGGCGGCACCTCAAACCAGCGAGAAGCCTGCAACGCTTGTTCATTTGGTATTAGGCCATCGAGTACTTTTCGTAGCTGAAAAGGATAGTAATTATGGCGATCATTTGAAATTTTAAGATCATCTGCCGTAACAAGCTCTGCCATCCAGCTTTCAAAGAGTTTAGCGTATTGATCAACTACGCCGCAGAAAATTAGAATTTTTTGGTTTTCAGTATATTCTGGGCTTGCTTTTATGCTTTTTATCGCTTTATCAAAAAGATCTACTACCTCATTAAGCGTAGCCTGAGCAAGTAATGCAGCTGGCAGGCTGCCTTCACTAAATACCTTGCGGAGTTTACCTAGCCTTTCTTTGCTTGTATAGGGTGCAACTTGTGCAAGCAGACGCTTAATGCACTCTGTAGAGCATGCTGGATCGGCAAATTTGGCGATGTCTCGACGCATTTTACGAAGTAAGAGGCCCTCATGCTGCAACTCTTTCATTAAGGAGAGATCAACGGCTGCAAAAAGGGACTCTTGAGTTGTATGCACCTTTTGAATCATCAAGGTCATCCAAACGCCTAAGCTCTGAGAGCTTCGTAAAAGATCAAGCAGCTGGAAAAATGCCTGCAGAGTATGATGCTTTTCAAGTTCTTGTAGTGTTGCAAGCCAAAGCTCTTTTGTCCTTGGCAAGGGTGCAAGTTCTGCATCTAAGACAAGATCAGCAAGTTTTGCATTTTTGCCAACTGACTTTGCATAGGAGATAATCTTTTCAGTCTCTTTTACAAGCTCTTTTGCTGTAACAAGCGAGAGCTTGCCAACAGATCCATCATTGCCTGGCATTTGAAATAAAAGATTTTCTATTACCTTTACGTGAAAAAGACGCTCTAGTCGTTCTGCTGTAACGGGAAGTGCTTCTTGAAAAGCTCTTTTAAGTCGAAGATCTAGTGCATTTATGGCCTTGAGAGCAATGCGTGAACGAGGACTATGAACCTGAAATTGTTCAAGATCAGCGTTTAGTCTTAGCCAGTCAGTTTGCAAAAAGGCAAATTCTTGCCGCTCTGAAAGCTGTGCTAAGGCCCTGTGGGCAAGCTGATCACATCCAGCACTTTTTATAGCGCGAATAAGTGCCTGAAGTTCTTTATATTGTAAAATATCGCCCTCCTGCAAATAGGGAAGGTGCACGCCGTCAAGAGATACTGCCAATGGGGCGGGATGTGCATAAAAACCTTTGCTAATGCAGCTTTGTTCTGCAGCTATTCGCCCATCCCAGAGATGCAAGCTGCCTTCTTGCACATTGACCACAAGTTTTAAAAACTCTCCTATTTGCTGCTGCACCTTTTGGATGCTCGTTTGTTCTTGCAATCTGATGCAGGGGATTTGCAGGTCAGAAAAGTTAACGATGAAGTGAGAATCGGCAGGCTCTTCTTCTTGAAAAAGGATGATGCTATGCTGTCTTTGTATAAAGCGCTTTTCAGCTTGTTCAAGGGTAGAACATGCTAGCATTTGATTTGGATTATCAACTACAACAACAGCTGCCTTTCCTGGAACTTGGGTCTGACCAAAAAACTCTTCCACTATAGGACTTAAAGGCAGTTGGTGCACTTTTACGTGGTCTAAATAGCTGGGCTCTTGGATGCGCGCATTAGCATCGCGTGCCTGTACGGGATATATACAATTATCCTTTATCACAATTTCCATATCAGATGGCCGATTGTCCCGAAAAGCCTCTACGCTTTTGCCAAGAGCAAATAGGCGCACAAGAAGCTCATTTGATAAGACCGAGGCTAATATGCACTCTTCTAGATTTTGTTTATGTACAAGATGCACTTTGCCATCTTCTCCCCAGACAGGCGCTAAGCGCTCTACTTTTTCTTTAATATCGCTAATGATATAAACATCTGTAGGCTCTACGCGAGACTGTAGCAGGTAGTAAGTGTCTGCCAGACAGCCTTTGTTCCCCACAATGGCTTCTCCATGGCCATAAGTTGCACTAATGCGCATGATTCGAAAGTGCTCATTGCCGCCATACTCAAGTTTGTTGCTAAAAAGTACAACCGATATGGGAATAGTATCATTGCCATTGGGTGACTCGCCAATAAGCTCTTGTACAAATACGCCAAGTTCAAGTTTTTGTTCAAAGGGGTTTACGCCAGCATTTAAGCGATTTAAAAGCGAAGATACACCAAAAAATGAGGCAACAGATCTGCCGCAAGCCTGAAAAACAGCGGCTACTGTGGGCAATACATAAGAGCTACTTTCATTTCCTCCTGCATTGGCATAAGCGCCATCTTCATCACCTGAGCTTCGCACCATAAGATAGGTGCCCTTTTCCTGTAGGGGCTGAAGCCAGGCTTCCAGATTTGCATGCCTTTCGAGGCTAATTTTAGCAAATGCCTTAACAATATCACCATCTATCAGAGAAATAAGGCTCGCTACATCTCTTCTATCAAGAAATTCTTTAGCTTCTTGCCCAGCAGGCCGACCTTGATAAAGGAGGCCAAGTGAATGCCATGTTGCAAGCACAGTAGGTGCTTCTTTTTCAATCAGCTGATGTAAATAATTTTTATCAAATCCGTAGGGCAGCAGTACTTGAACATCATTGAAATTTTGCAAATAGGCATGCATCTTGACAATTTCGCGATGCTTTCTCCCACAATCGACCTGCTGTTGATCTGCGATTTCATCACTTAATTGTGCTTTAATATTACTAGTAACTAATAAATGAACCGGAGGTATAGTACTCATGCATCTCCTTAAAAAAAGATGAATTATACAATATTTAATAATTACAAATGCACTTTAGTTATATTAAAGCCGCATAGTATATATATAATAAGACTTTTTGACCGCAGGTCCCGGGAGTGCGGTGCTTTTTGCACCGCCCTTAATTTCACACACACCTAAACTACATAAGCTTAAAAGCAAGAAAAGGCTGATTCATTTTGTCACGTTTTTTTTCATAAAATGTGACAAAACGCACCTATATTTCCTTTGATTTGTGTGTTATGGGCTGCAAACACTATACACCCAGACCCTCCAACTGCACATCCATAACGAGCGCAGCATTTGGAGGCAAAGTCCAATGCATGGTGCGAAAAGCTAAATTTGGATGAATATATAACTTTCTTCTCTCTGCAAGCTTCATCCCTATAACACCTTGAGCAAATCCAGGAATAACACAATCAAGGCATATTTTTTGTGGCCGTCCATTGCCTTGTGAATCAAAAATTTCCTTTACATCCAGAACGCTCACAGTATAATTAAATAAATGTGGTGTCGTTCCATCAACCAGTCCTTCACCCGTTCCCTGATTCAGCACTTCATAATACAGCATCTTATCTACAAGACAAATAATCCCTGGCTTCTGTGCCACTTCAGCCAAAAATTCCACACTTGCCTGCAGGTTTTTATCTATCGATTTTTTATGACTTTCAAACTCTGCCTCATCAGCCAGCACCTGCATTTCCTCAGGAGACATCTGTTGAGGCGGGGCAAGACCTGCCGCCTTAGCCCTAACACCTCTAATAAATGCATCTACATCATTTGCGCCGTAGAGGCGCATTTCAGATTCCCACGCTTTGTAGCCATTAATTTCTGATAGTAGCTCATGTCGCTCGAGAGTACTTTGTTGCATGACATTATCACGCATACAAAGCCCAGAAGTTAGTAACACACAGCTTGTTGCTATAAAAAACAAAACTGCCCATTTCATTTTTCGATTAATTTGCATAATGTAACCTCAAGAAAATCGCCATCGCTGTAGGCTTTTATAATGCTGTGTCGTGTATTTGTATATTTTTCTAGAAGCGCGCATGTTTCAGCACTAGAAATTGCCCCAAATGCAGGCAAGGGAAACGGCGTTAAGTTGGCCATAGATAAATCGCCCTCTTGCGGACACACTGGTCTAAAGCCTTTTGTGTACATCTCATCATCTTCTAGCAGTAAGCGAAGCCCATCTGGAATTTTAATCTTTGAATTTGAGTTTTTAAGAGCATTCCTAAAAAACCTTTCCGGACAAATTTTTACTTCTAACAATTCCTCATCTGTGAGGTCGCCATGCAACAAAAATGGGGGATTAAAGTACTTGTCGATCGCTTCAGTTAATTTTTGATTGTTGTAGTACATAAAAGCATTATCACGCCCAAAGCCAAAAAGAGTGCCGATGAGGCCCGTGTGATTGCCAAGTGATTCCATATATGAAGCATCTGTATCGATAAGTTTACTAAGAAATTGATGAGGCTCAAACTCTTTACCTAAAACAGCCTGAAAATCATTCAAATGCTGAGTCGTTGCCTGCAAAAACGCACCTTTATTAATCAAATAAATATTTTCAAAGTCACCCTTTCTCTCAATTTTAATTGCAAACTTGGTTAAGGCAAATAAATGACGATGCTTTTTCCAAACTGCTAAACCATTCTTTAAGTAGCTTTCCTTCCTTGATCCGCCTGATGGAATATAATAGTTTTCATGCGACAGAGGCTTATCACCAAAAAGGGTATATGCACCGTTTAGCGTAAGAAACGTCTCAAAAAATAATGTAAGACTTTGTTTGTCATCTACCGAAATTTGCTCTAATTGCTGTTTTACGTATGACGCATCGTGGACCATGCTGCATAATGATGAGGATCCACAAACTAACAGTAAAAGCAACACCCGAATGTACATAAGCAACTTTATTTAAAAACCAGATTTGTTACGATCGATCCAAATCTGGCAATTTCAATTAATATTTACATCTAAAAATATTCTGCCCGCAGGATGAACACTTATACTTATTTTTTATAAGAAGCATGTTTGTCTGGTACCTATGACATCCCGCGCAAGGACATTGGATTATATATTCTTCTGGATAAAAATCAAGATTACGCGATGCTTCCAAAACGTAGAATCCCTCATCAAAGTAGGGCCCGCTTACCGGAAAATACCCTTGCTCGAAATCCAAGAAAAAATCACCATGCTCAGATTGGACAATTTCTTCTCCACTTACATATATGCGCTCTTGCAAATCAGCACGAGCGGCACTACATAAGCTTAACGCACAAAAAACACTAACAGCAAACAATCTAAATACATTCATTTAACACTCCTATAGTTTTAATAAAAAATACCCCGTAAAGCAGCTTAAAGATAGCATCATGCAAAAAGACCTCTTTTTGCATGCAGACCATCTAAAACCCATTTGCGCAAGGTCACACCTGTCTTTAGCCCATCTGGGCTTGGCCAAAACAGCATCTCCGGATACTGCCTAAGCCACTGTTGATACACACCAACATCATCCACTGCAAAAAGCATAAGCGGAGCCTGCAACGACACCACCAGCCTCTTTGCACCACCTAAAGCGACTGTGCAGCAAATATCCCCAGCAAATTGCTGCACAAACATAGCATCAAGCTCTGCCTCCACAACAACCACCGGCTTTCCCGCACCATCGCCATATACACTCAAAGCCTCTACCTTACCTGCAACTGCAACGTAGCGCGACTTTGCATCTAACACTCTTACCTTAACAAGCTGCTCTTCCATAAATGTAGGAACAACAACCCCGCAAGACGCCAGCAACATCTTTTCAACCCCACAATCAACCTCGCACTCTTTAGGATTCCACCCCAAGCGATACTCTTCAATCGTGCCAAGCGTAAACCCTCGTTCAAACAACTTACCAAGCACAGCAGGTGTTGCCATAAGTCGTTTATGACAAATCATCACAAAATCCAAAGCTGCATGCTGCCAATCTTTTTTAGGCGTTATATTTTCATGTTCAAGTTCACAGGGGAATGGCCTCCATAAAGATGTATGTGGGGCATCAGTAGAATTGCGGCCGACTTTTAAGCATGCTTGCCGATAAGACAGGGCATGAAAGTCACGCAAATATTGAACTGAATCACCCCTTCTCCAGCAGTTACTGCAGAAGTAGCGATTATTGTTATTCCAGATAATGAACGTATTGTGCCCACAACAGCCTGGACAAGATGAAAGATATTCTTCCTTAGAAGAACGATTTTTGATTGGCCTGATGCCATCAGCTTTAACGAGTTTGAGTAATTGCATATATTTCTCCTAAAGACAGCTGGGCAACCAGCTGCATCGCGTATATTTAAAATAACACGGTAGGATTTTATCAGCAATAAAACTCGTATTTTTCTTACTTTATAGAGAGAGAAATCAGTCTATATCAACACCTTTTGCTTCATGTTCAAGCTTCACAAGACTTCCTGGAGTGATTTTTATTTTCCGACTCATCTTCTCACATGCACGTGAAAAGCATTGGTTGAGGTGTGATCGATCAACTATTTCCCCACGCAGGTTTGTGAATAAGATTTTTTGTGATTTTTTCTTATTCTCGATATACTGAATAATATCTAATATAACATGCTGTGGATACACAGTTGTTTGATTTTCAAATACTACCGAACAAGTTTTTGAGTTAATGGCTTTCGGTGTAAGCGTGAGCACTTCTTCAATTGATAAGTTACCAAAATAGAGCAGTTTAGCAATCAATGCATCGCGTTCCGGCAAATGTGTTACAAAATCCACAAATGCTTCATACTTCACAGCTTTATGTTTCACTCTCTCGCGGTCAGGATCAACAGCAAAAGGAATAAGTCCTCTAGTTACACGTGAAAGGCTTTGTGAAAATTGAACATACAATCGTACAATTTCTTCCCTTTCAAAAAGATTCCAATCTCGTACGCATCGAATTGCCTCCAAGATCTCTTGGTGGCCATGCTGCTCAAAATACTCTAACGTTAAAAATTTACCCTTAGCATCAAATAGGGGAATAATCCCTTTTTTATAAAGTTTAGCAAACCCATTAGCATAATGTTCTTTCCACTGTGTCTCAGCCAGCATCTCTTCCACCCAAGCTCTTATTGCAGAAGCAATAGCAACAGTTTTAGAAAATGCGTGATACTCCGTAGCAACCTTATCAAACTCACTAGTCTTAAGTCGAAATTCAGCAGGCTGTTCCTTAAGCGTTTTCTTTTGCGCCGCCGTCAGCGAAATTTTATCATACACCTCATCCCAAAATGAGTTAAATTCCTTAACCCTCATTGTAGGAGCATCATGAGAAACCTTATTCATATCTTGCTTGCGAATCGCCATGTCTATTTACGCCTTATTTCTAGCTAAGTCCAAATCACGCAACATAATAGCGAAAGTCTGCTATTTTTTCCTCTTGTAGGATGGAGATTGTGATGAGTCACCTTTTAGCATACAAGCTTCTTAAGAAATCCGGCCATTATCTGCTCTTGTGGATTTTCGTTTATAAATCGATGGCGCAGCTGAAATATCAATAATATTTTTTAATAAATGGACAAGTAGGAAGTGAAAATACAATTTGCTGACTGTGGATTCTGATGAGTTTTTCAATTTTCCTTGCTTTTAAAGTATTAACATGATAAGTTGTTTTATGTTTTATAAACTTGTAAACCTTAGGAGCAACAATGAGTTCACTTAATTTTCCAGATGCAGCAACAATGATTGGGGCCGTCCCTTTCGATCTTTCGATTCTCAAATGATTGGGGCCGTCCCTTTCGATCTTTCGATTCTCAAATAAATCGAAAGATCGAAAGGAACGGACCTAATCATTTAAAACCTCATAGTGTTGATACAATTCCATCGTTCAGCAATAATGGTGTTTGCAAAGTCGATGTACGTTGCTAGTTTTTCTTTCACTTTTTCGTGATGTTCTTTACGAGTCCTGTCCATTTGCTGAATTTCTGTTAACGCAACCTGTTTTTCAGGAAGTTTTGGATAGTGATAAAAATCATATTCGATTGAATTCCACAACTTTCTTAATTCATCACCTACAGCATCGCTAAAGGCATATGCCGTTATTTCTGGAACTGCGGCCGATGACCTGCAAGGCAGCCCGTAGCTCTGAATAATCGATTTCACGATACGATGTGAACGGTGTAGCAGTGTAAAGGTATCTTTAATACCTTTATTCAATTCCTTAAACTTGATATTTACGTCTTTTAAAGTATTTCTAAATACGTGAATTTCTTTTGCAGAGTCCATGATGCCGGCTTTGTAATCAGCATAGGCGGACATAAGAGTCGCCCGTTTTTGTTCATTTTCTTTTTCAGCCACTCTTTTTCCAAGAGTATATGCCACCGGAACAATCAAAATACATACACCAATAAGGGCTACTTTTAGTACTACGGAAACCGGCAATAGTGGCACCGTAGAGACACAAAAAGTTATGGGGACGATTATACCCGAAGGACGACTACTGACAAAACTTAGCATAGGCCCGATGTTAGAAAAAAGATCTAATGCAAATGTATAAGCCTTGCTTATACCATTCTGTATATTTTCATGTATGGGAGCGCATGTCATATGCAATGTGGAAAAGCGTAACACCTGCATATAAAAACCCTTTTAGATCAATTAGTTAACTTCTAGCTTACCAGCCTGCTTTTTTTGAGCAATAGATAAATTCTGCTAAAGGTGCCTGACTCTGCGATTATGCTATTTAGGTTTTTATCAATTTTTCAACGATTTTCTGAAAGCTAATGCAAGGGGCCATGCTCTGCGATTTGTGCGATTCGAATATGCAAATCGCACGAATCGCAGGACAGGACCCCTTACAGCCCCTTACACTAAAGAGATTAGATTACAGGACATCGTTGATGAGTTAGCGGGAATTTAAAATTGCATAATCGCAGGGGACGGCCCCTTTTATTCATGGCCCGCATTCATATCGTTATCATCTTGAGATTTACCAACCTAATTAGTTCTTAATTATTAAACAATTGAACTATTGTATTAATCACAAATCTCTATATGATGTTCGTTTTTAAATAATGAAGATATGATAAGCACATTAATCTTTAAAATTTTAACAAAACTAAGGTGAATACTATGCTAATAAAACATGTTCTTTTTCTACTATTATTTATGCTGTCATTTTCACAAATGCACGCAGATAGGCCATCAATAACAGCAAAAATACAGACTGTTCATGAATTTAAAGATTTTGATAAAGGCTGCTTTTTTACGCTCAGTGATAACTCAAAATGGGCAAGAAGCGGGTATGGCGGTCCTGCTTACTACCCAACAGTTGGTCAAACTGTTATACTCACACCCATGAGCCAAAAAGAAGCTTTAGAGCACACTCTGCCGCCTTACAATAAGCCTTATTGGTTATCTATACACCCGGCACCTGGCATGGCTTCCATCGCAATAGTGTATGTGGCCTACAAGCTTTCAGAATAATACGACTCTTTTTGTGGCATTAAAAATTTAAGATCTTTTATGCTTTTTATAAAAGTGAATGAGGTGATACGTGGAAGAAAAAATTGTCACTAAAGGTGTCTGTACTAATTGTAAAGGTGTAGTGACTAGAGCTGGCGCAAAAAGCCATATTAATAAATGCCTAGGTAATTCTGACGAAAATTCTCACGATGCCTTTTTAATAAAAGTTCAATGGCCACATAAAAACCCAGTGTATTGGCTCTATCTATCGGTACCTTTTAAATCTAAACTTGTAGAGCTCGATCAATTTTTACGAGATATCTGGTTAGAGTGCTGTGGGCACTTAAGCCAATTTATAATTAATGGTAAAAGGTACTCTTCAGATTTTGAACCCGATCCATATATTAGTTATCTAGAATTTCCAATGACTCCGCGATCTGAAACGGTATTATTTCCAGGTCAAAAATTTACGCATGAATATGATTTTGGAACAACTACAGAATTATTACTTGAAGTTGTTGGAACTATACAAGCAAAGCGTAAAAAAATAGACTTGCTCATTCAAAACCAAGCGCCAGAAATTATATGCGTCAGTTGCCAGAACAAAGCTGAATTCATCAGCGCAAGAACCGATGACTGCTTTTGTGAATCATGTGTAGATCTTGATGATGATGAGCTCTATTTACTGCCCCTTGTTAATTCCCCACGTACCGGCGTTTGTGGTTATGTTGGATAATTGCACTACCCTTATCTGAGTAAAATATTTATTCATAAAAGGAGACGGACTCTGCGATTCTTGTTGCATACTCTGTGATTTTTTGAAAGTCTCTTTGAAAGATAAATATTCAGTAAACACAATTTGCAGAATCGCAGAGTTCTTCCTTATATTGTTACAGCGATCCCACGGATTTCGTATCCGTGGTTTATTTGACTACAAACGATGTGGCTTTTTGGTACAGCTCTTCTGCCTGTTTTTGGTAAGTATCATTGCCATACACAACTTCAAGTCGTGACCAGAGGGCAGAAAATAAAAGCCCTAAGCAAATAGCGGCATTAAGTTCTTTCAAAGAAATGCCTTCATTATAGGAGCTAAGAAGCTCCATTTTTTCCTGCTCTGAAAACTCATACCAGATGCATAAAAAGGCAAGATCAAAGACGCGATAATTCCAGCCGGCGCATTCAAAGTCGATTGCAAAAACTCGGCCTACTTTATCTTCCAGCATGTTAAAGGCAAGGTCGTTATGGCATAAGACCAGTTTATTAGACTTTGGTATATTAGCAATTGCTTGAACAATAAAGCTTTCCCATTCCGGCAAGAGGGCCTGATGCCCTTTAAGTGCCTCCATAAAAAAGCGTATGTGCTGAATAGTTTTTCCTTCACCGCTATTTTCAGGTGCGTCTATAGCATGCATAGTATGTAAAAGAGCTACTACTTTTTCATTTACTGCGGGCTTACGCACAGCGTCTTTGTCTAGAAGTGCGCCGTCAATATACTCCATTATTAAAATGCCTTGAGAGGGATCTGAGGCTAAAAGTTTAGGAGCAATACCTAAACGCTCGCCCTCTTTATAGAATTCAAGTTCTTCTCTCCTATCAAAGCCATATTTTGTAGGATCTGCCACACCAAGTCTAAATGCATAGGCGCCCGTTGGCATGATAACGCGATAGCATTGATTAACAGCACCACCCTGCAAAAGTTCAACTTCTTGAACATCTGAACATAGGCGAAGTACTTCTGGTGGCAAGTTAGGAACTACCAAAGAAGACTCGAGGCGAAGAGATAAGGGACAAATACTCATAAATTCTACTCAAAATAAACATTCTATATTATTTCAGGAAAAATTAATAGTTTCAAACATATATTCAGTTGACCTACCTATCAAATAAAAGCGCGGGCTATTCGATTCGCTCGATTTGACAAAAGTAAGGGCCATGCCCTGCGATGTGCGATTATGGGAATCGCACATCCCAGGGCACGGCCCTTTTCACGGCCCTTTTCATTGGGTGTGGGCGAATGGTTTCGCCCTCTAATTCTTGAGGGATGCCTGCGTGAGTTTATCCAAGGCTTCTTCGTTTGTAAGGATCTTTGGATAGTGCTGCATCTGTACTTTTGCAATTAATGGCTCATATCTTCTTTTTGTCATAGCTCCTGTATAGTGAATACCAATGCATTGTTTACCGGCACTTAAGGCAGCTTTTGCAACTTTAGTAATATTGGATGTAGAGTCTTCGATGATTACAATACAGTCATACCCATCAAGGTTCAACTGATCGGCTGCTGTTCCTTTTGAGGTAAACGAGTTGACAAAGGCAATGCCATTTTTCACACACATCGGAAGGTACACACCTTCGAGTTTGTCAGATATGAGATGATGTGCAGAGTCTCGATGTACTGATTTCTTCGGGATAGAAAATCCAATTTCTTGTAGCTGCTTGAGCGTATAGATGGCATCTTCGGGTGGGCGTGCTGTCTTGCCATGCTGCACCATACCATACTTATCTAGACTGTCCACAACTTCGTGCAGGTTTTCATCGCACGCCTCAATTGGCGTGTTAGGCTGTATAAAACGCCAGATTACGTTTAAAATATTTTCGCTAGCTTCTGCCGAAAAACCTGCATTTTCAATTTCTGCATAGATCTCTTTTGCCATTCTACTGAACCAAAGTGTGTTTGCGAACGAAACACTACATAGTCAATATCCCACAATACCAGCGTTTTTCCTCGGGCTTTTGCCAAGATTTCATCGCGCGCTGCAAGGAAATTATCGGTTTTAAAAGGCGCAAATTGGGAATCTAGTGGTTTTTGCTCTTTTTCAACAAATGCAGTCAAAGATAAATTTAATTTATTGATTGCACAATACCCAAGCACAAGAATGAGCTTGGTCAAGCTCACCTTGTTTGGAGCGAGCGTTCCAGCCATAACGGCTCTAATGTCCTGCTCTGTTTCAAGAATTACATCTCGAAGTTCAGGGTGATCCGCTTCATCCTTCTGCAATCCCAGAAGGCAGAGTTCTAAATATACCAATACATTTGGTGGCAAGGTTTGTGGTTGTGAGATATGGTGTACTTCTGCTGAAACTGGGGAAAAATGCATAAAAACCCTAAAGTTACTGTATAATTTAATTGTTATTATAGATCGAGGGGATTCATAGCCCCCAACCATTAGTTATTAACTTCTAGCAAAGGAATTACTATAGCATATTATTGTGCATTTTGTAAATTGTTTCATTAAAAGCGCCGGACTCTGCGATTATGCGATTCTTGTTACATACCTGTATAAAAGGGATCGCGCTATGGCATTTCACGTCGGCCAGGTAATAAAGACCACCAAATGAACGGCCTTACCGCAGCTTGAAAACGACCTCTAAAAGAGCATATTTCAAAAATCGCTGCTTGCCGCTAAGAACCCATAAGGTTTTTCATTTTTGAATATGTAATGGACTTTCCCGAAACTTTGGAGAGGTGAAGAGATGAGAATGCTATCATGTGGCTAGAGCCATTTACTGTCTGAAAGCCGTAAATTGCCATTTGTTGTAAAAATAGTGTTTCCCAGGGAGTGTAATTGGCATCGATTGCAAGACCTAGGGTAGGGATAATATCGCCTTTAAGTAAGGGAGATCTCAATGTAGAGTTGGGGTCGTTACTAAATTTGCCAAGCCCTGTGCCATTATAAAATATGTCAAAATCAGAAAAATCCAATGGCCCATCTCGCTCAAAAACAACAATGCTGGTTGAAGGATAAAACGTCTGTAAGAGAAGGGCTAGTTTGTCTCTTTTTTCTTTGTTGATTTCAACTAGACCAATTTTTGATAGCTTGGGAGCAAGCTTAAAAGCTATTGCACTAGATACGCCTCCACAACCAAAGAATAGCATGGAATGTCCCGAATATTCAAAACCAATTTCTTGTTGAGCACCTAATAAAAATGCGTCGGCATCAATATTGTCTCCCACAATCTTTCCATTTTCTTTGTAAATTAGATTAACTGTTTGAAGCGCGGAGGCACTATCTGTCAGTGTATCGAGATGCTCAATGAGAATCTGTTTATATGGATCAGAAATAACAACGGTATGTAGAGAATTATTTGCACGAAAAACATCTAAAAAGCGAATAAGTGCGCTCTGGTCAATTTTGCCTTGTTGTAGGGGTAATTCATAAGGAAGAAATTTTCCTTCCATATTTAATAACGACATGGCCTTAGCATAGAGTGAAAATGTCTTTGATTTTCGTAGATATCCAGAAAGAATGAGGTGTGTAGGTGTTGTAGTGGCTTGAAGTGTATCGAGGTTCTGACAAAAAAATGAGTCGGGCATTTCCTTCATATCCAGTAATGGTCCTTGGGAATAAGCTGCGCCAAAAACAAGGTTGAAAATAAGTGCAAATAGTTTAATTTTGCTCATAATACCTGTGCTTATAAAAGAAAACAATCATACGTCCAAATTCCAATAACAACAAGAAGATGATTTAGTGAAGGCTCAATCCGGCAAAAGCGCCTTGATTTTTTTTTGAGATCTTCGGGGCTTTTGATTAGGAGGGGTTGGAAAGGATAGGAAGAATAAGGATGTGTGAGCCTTTTAGGAACTCACATGGACTGACTAGCTTTAACCTTTTAAACTTATAATACTTATACACACGCTGATTGAACAGCATCATGATCTAGACTAAAGTTTATAAATGGATCAAAGATATGACTCGAATACTCAAGACTTGAGAATGCCACTTTCATTTTCCTAAGATGAACCTTTATGCCCAATAGCAAAGATAGCATTTCTTGCATCAGCTACTTCCACAGTGCCAAGATGTGCTAAAACTTCTTGTTTTACTAATGCTTGATCAGAAGGCGAAAGCTGCTCTAATAGAGCACGAGTGCCATGGGACCAGAGAGATTCCCACCACGCTTCGGCGTTTTCATGCCAAAAAGATTTTGATTCTTTACTAGTTTTAATAGACATAAAGCCTGCTTCATGAAGTGCTGCTTTGAGATTGTGCTCTGAGTGAAGATTTTGAATGCTTAACTTTTGCGTTATGCCACGCTTTTGGAACTGCTTGACAAACCATTCATCTATTGAGGAACGCTCGCCCCAAACAGAAACAGCAAGTCGCCCTGAGGGTTTTAATACTCTCTTAAACTCAGATAATGCCTGAAAAAGGTTGGGAAGAAAAAAAAGACAAAAACCACAAAAGACACAGTCAAAGCTCTCATCGGCAAAGTCAAGCCCTTCAGCATCCATCTGTTGCAACTTGATCCAAGGAAATGGCATTCGCTTTTTTGCCTCTTGAATCATTTCTGAACTAATATCAATACCGACCGCAACACCGCTTTGGCCAACAACTTTTGCCGCAGGAAAAAGTACGGCTCCCTTACCTGTTGCAACATCTAAAATAGCTTCGCCCTGCTTTGGTGAGGCAAATTTAACAAGTTGTTTGCCAAAATAATCAAAAAAGCTGCAGCCCTTTTCCCCGTACTGTAGGCTTGCTCGATCAAACGTTGTTCGCACCCAATCTTTGTGACTATTCATATGAGGATAGTGTATCAGTAATATGTAATAATGTCCCCAATTTTATGCCTTCTGTAGGTGCCAAATAAAGGGGCCGGACTCTGCGATTATGCGATTTAAGTGAAAGGGGGCGGGGGCTGTGATGTGCGATTCTCGTAGAATCGCATATCGGTCCCTTTAATAAGGCCTGACCCGGTTTCTCTTTCCCCGTTTCCGCTTCTGGGAAAACGGCCGGAACCGAAGCGTTTCATAAAATTTCAGATTAATTTACCAAGTACTGATAGGCGGTCGTAATGGCTGAAAATTTTACGATTGCTTCTCTTTTTCTTTTTTCAAAATCAATGGGACTTTCATCCTGTGCTTGTATTAGCTTATCGGGATGATATATCAATACAAGTTTTTTATATTTCTTTTTTACCTCTTCCACTGTTGCGGTGTGTGGCAAGTCTAAAATGTCATACAAGTTTTCACGACCTAACATATTTTTTCGAAATTCATTGTGAGATGTCTTTGGCTCCGGGGTTCCTTCTAGGTTGAAGTACTTTTCGAAGGCTTCAAAAGATGCCTCTTTTCTTACGAGCTGCGCAATTTTTTCAGTTGCTTCTATCCAATCCTCAAATGTAAAGCATTGAATAAAAAAATCTAAATTATCTTTAAGCAAAAATGCACTAAATTTTCGAATTCTATTCTTTTGAGTGACGGTAATTCCATACTTACGTGTAAGACCATTTATTGAAAATTCCTGCTCCATTACAGCAGCTACGTATCGTAGAGCACATTGATGCGCCTCCTGATCCTTTACCTTAAAATAGGCACAAACCACCCTAAAGAAAGTAAGGGAGTTCGTGAGTTGATACTCAGGTGTTTCAGGCATTTTAAATGACGTCATGATAGTAAAGGCTCTTTTATGCTCGCCTGACTGTAAACATGATTCAACTAAAGAGTAGATTAATGTTACTCTTCTTTTTTCATCACGTTTTATTTCAGCTATTGCACTTTCTGCAATATCCCAACATACTTCATCAATACACGCTGTTACCAGTTCTATGAATAACGCCTCTCGTGCAAGGCTATTACTGTTAACCGAATCATCTATTGAACGGATAATCGTCAGAGCTTTAGTCCAATTCTTATCTTGAAGATATTTACGACTAAACATACACATAAAATCGTGTCTTAGAGGGTTCCAAGGGCGAATTATGGAGATTACCTCAAGGGATTTGTCATACTCACCTTGTTGATGCCAGCGCATGGCTATAGCTAGAAGCATGGTATCTCTTACTAATAAATCATCGTCAGTTCCGCATCCTAATCGTACTATAATGTCCTTTGCGGCTTGCAAATTTTGTTCCTGATAATAGGCTTGAGCTACTTTATTGATAAATGGATTTAGATCTGAACTTGTCCGATGACATTCAACAAATGCATCGATAAGAGTTATTGGATTGAAAGCACCTAAATATCGCCCTGAAAAGTCAACAAAGAGCTTTAGACGTCTATTTGCATCCTTGATTGATGAAATGCATCGGCAAGCCTCTTCATAATTTGCTTTGCCATAGAGTATTTCAAAGAGGCCTTCAAGAAAATGATCTCTTTTGGCAATATCATCTAATGATCCTGTCGCAACTTTCGAAATAAATGTTCTTGCAGCTATATAATCTGACTCCTTAAGGCAAGCATCTGCCATCTTGAATATAAACCTGTTAAGAAAGAGGCCTTTTGGATCACGTTTTTGCATAATTTCTATAACTTTTAGTGGATCAAAATTGCCCAAGCCACGCTCTGTAACCTCAAAAAATTGCGCTTGGCAGGTAGCCTCATCCCTGATTTCAGAAATTGCGAGCAATGCTTCTTCATGGTTTTGAGCGTTGCAACATGCGCCAGAAAGTGCGACAAGAAACTGATCCTTTTGAGTATGTGTATCTTCTCTATCACATCCTAATTGTGTAATAGCAACTCTTGCAGCCTTTAGCTCATGAGCTTCCAAATACGTATAAGCAAGCTTAAAGATAAATAGGTTAAGATGAGGGCTTTTGCAATGAAGTTCATGAAAGGCACATGCAATACGTAATGGATCAAAGTTTCCCAAAGATAGCTCAGAAAATCTAACAAATTGCTGCTTGCTGATATCGCTATCCTTGATCGCAGAAATAGAATGTAGTGCGTCCTCATACTTATTTTCTGCATAAAAAGCTTCAACGAGTCGAACAAGAAACTGATCTCTTTGAGTCATTTGGGGCCCGCACCGTACTTCTAAAATAGCCAATTTCGCTTGGCCTAGCTCTTTTGTCTCGAAAAAGGCATTAGCAACCTTAAATATAAATGGGTTTATAGTTGGGCTTTTAGAGAATTTTCTTTTGAATGACGCTATTACCTCAAAAGGGTCAATATGACCAAAACATTCCTCTGTAAAGTTTACAAAAAATCTCAAGGCAACTTTTCTATCTTCAACCTTTTCAATAGATTGGAGCTTCTCCCTATACACACCGTCCTGTGATACATTTTCTAAAGAAAGACCTCCCAAACCTGCAGTTACTTGACAAACTAAATCACCCAAAGATGCTAAGAACGACATAATGACCCCAAAATATATTTCAAAGGAAAAATTGTAGGACGAAAAGCATTAATTGTCACTCCATTTGTAGGAGCATTCATTACTACATCCATTACTACATATGAGATAAGGCAGCACTATAAATATGCACAATGCATGCAAGGCCCCATTTAGTGGTGCTGTATGTACAGCTATTGCATCGCTTAATCCTACGCAAAATAATTGCTCCTAATATTCAATTGCTTTATGAGAGTTGCTATGAAGAAAAGGGTGCCAAAATTAGATCTGATCGAAAAAGAAGTTTTGGGAGATATTTTTGAAATATGAATTATTATACTAGGTGTCTGTATAAGCCAATGTTTTCATGTAAGCAATAAATTCACGACCAAGCATCGTTAGGGCAATAGCTTGCTGCCAAGTACCGTCGACTCTTAGTATGCCATTGCTTATCAAGCCATCTACAGCAATACCATATTGATCACTGATTTGATATATGGCATCACGGCTTTTTTGATGTAACTTATCTTGAGAAAACTCATAAAGAAAATGTAATTCTTCATCAGAAAGTTGGTCCAGGCAATGTAAAAATGATTCTTTTAGGCTTGTAGAAAATGCAAAACTTCTTGCTTTGCTTACGCTTTCAATGATCAGTCCGTAAATGAATTTGGCCTTCTGAGTAGAACGATGCTGTATGCGAGTTTTCAGTGCTAGATTAAATAGATCAATAAATTCTTCTGATGATATATATTCTTTATCTAATTTTTCTTCCCCTAATTGAAGAAGTTGTTTGGATAGATTATCTACCATATCTTGAAATCTAGAATTATTATAGGCTGTCCAAGTACTTGTTAGAAGTGTGCCAATCACCGGAATTGTTGAAATGGCAACTAGGACAAGGGATGTTTCTATAGCAGTTTGTTGAATGACATTATCGATTTTTTTAGAATTCAACATGATAAACCTAGGGCAGAAAGGATTAACGAATTATGAACGAGCTGGAAAACCTCCCAGAAGTAGAACTCTACATGACATTTTAAGGCATTTGCGATTTGGTGTCATCCATATTTGCTGGATATATGGCACAAATAGCACCTGATTAAATGGGCCGTGCGTGCATTGTTCATAAGTAGAGATATGCACAACGCACGCATGGCCCCATTTACACAGTGGGGACTGACACCGTTTTCTGACACCATTTCTTTTGTAAGATGAAAAATCAATCTTCACAAAGTTGAGTTGCGCTTATATATACAAGAATAGCTAAAGTTACATGGGCAATAAACCAGGGGCTATTGTATCCCATAGTTAGCCCAATATACCAGCAAATTAGAGCTCGGGGAATTAAGATCCCTCCGACCCAATTCATCCATGTAGATGGATACTGAAAATATGGTATTGAGTCTCCTAGGAAACCAATTATTAAAGCTAATCTTGGGAAAAACAAACTTAAGATTAAAAACCAAGTATCCATGCTATCTCTAAACTTTTGTTACTGTTTTAGTTCTATTTTTTAATAAATAATAAATAATAAATATCATAATAAAAAACGTGTATTTAATCGAGTGATTTGTGAAGAGTAAATCAGTAAAGAGATTAAGATTTGAGATTCCCTCTACCTGTGGGTGAGTGAGGAGGTTATTGGTGTTATTAAAAATTTTCATTATCTATTGCGCCTTTCACCATGCGCAACCTTTAATTTATTCATCTCTGGTTAATTTTCCATTTTCAAGTGAGATTCATCAGCATATAATAGTATCTCTTTCATAACTTTTTCGCGCGCAGACTTAAATTTATCAGCCTGCATTGAACTCATTGCCTTAAATATTGAAAATTCAAGAGATTCCATGTCAGGAATGTTAAGTTCAACCAAAGACTGGGCTCTTGGATTTTTTTCAATTGCCCTAGCAATCAAGGTCAGTAATTTCCCTTGATTGTTCAAAAAATTCTCAGCTCCCTGATGCAATTCTTGAATATCTGGATTTTTGTGATTTGAAAATTTTCCTAGAAAAATGCGGACGTTCTCATATGAGTTTTGCATTTCTTTTATTGCCAAATAAAACAGTTTGAGATTGTCCATTTTTGAATCTAAGATGTCATTGTCAGTCAAAGGATCCAGTTTTTCTATTATTAATTCAAGTATTTCTATTTTGTCTTTTAAATCTGAAAACCTCTGATAATCCTCATGTGTTTTGACCACTAAAGGATTAGGCATGGGAATATTTTTAGCAAATGCAGAAAAGGGGCTAAAAATGCCAAAAGTAATAATTAAAAGCCGCAAGTTTAAAAGTCTCATCAATATTTCTCTACTATAGAATGGTTTATTTATATAATTTTTTTATTAAATTCAAGCCCTGTGATATAATTCGAAATCAAGATATTTATTTATATCATCCTGGTTAAGTGATGGTTTGAATTGAGATACTTCTTCCACGAGCAATTCCATTGTTATCAATGCCTTTTCTTGTAGAGCTTTTAGTGAAGCATTATTAACAATGAGCTTTAAATCAGATGAGATAAGGCCCTCTGCCATTTTAGCTAGGGTGCCACAATCAATATCATCGCTCACAGGTCTTTCTTCTAATAGGAGGCAGAAAAGATCTTGTCTTGCTTCGAGATCAGGCGCGGGGATAAAAATTCTTTTATCCATGCGTCCAGAACGTAAGATTGCTGGATCTATTCTTTCTGGAAAGTTTGTTGCTCCAACTACCAAAACTCGCTTTTTTACACTTCCTTCCATTTGCATCAAGAACTCATTGATTTCTGCCTCACGGTATTGTTCGCACGAGGATAACCCATTTCTTCTAGGCATCAGTCCTGAAATTTCATCGATAAAAAGAACGCAAGGCGCACTCTGCTCTGCCTTTCGAAAAGCCTGCAGGATGTTATTTGATGTTGCATGAATATAAGGGCTTCCGACGGTTCCTTCGCTCAATTCAATAAGTTCAGCTCGAAGTGCTTCTGCGAGTTTCTTTGCTATGAATGTCTTGCCACATCCCGGCGGCCCGAAGAAAAGGATTCCATTGGAAGGAGTGACTCCGTATTTTTCGTATGACTCCCAGTTCATAAACGGCTGAATAACATCTCTTATGAGGGTTTTTTTAAGAGCTGTCATTCCGGCGATAGCGTCTAAGCCTCTTCTTTGGATTAGATTTTTCAGTCTTTCTGGAAGATCCCCCTCTTTATGATCTGGATATCTCTTTCCAACAATTTCCGTTCCCCCTGTAAAAAAGGTTTCATGAGAGATACCACGGCTTTTCAACTTTATAGCAAGCGCACCTTCATGGAAGATATATAGATACTCATTCGAATTGAGACTAAATACTTCAACGAATTGCTGTCTATCAATTCTTTTAAGAATTTTAGTTCCATCCGGTAAGGTCCAGCCTGGAGGAAGTGTAGGTTTACTATTTTGCATTATTCTTTTTTTCTTCTGAGAGTTTTATTACATACTGGGCTATTTCTTTGTCGGAGTACCCATCATTTCTTGCATCTTTGAGGTATGTTTGATGGTTTTTCTGGAGATATTCAATTACTTTTTTTTCATCGTAAGTCAACGATTGTGTAGGGTATGAATAAGAAGTCTTCGATTGGTAGTTGGATTGGTGTGTTGATTTTTGATTCGAGTTTTCTTTATTTATGTTTACGAAAAAAATGAAAACGATTGAAGCACACCATCCTAACATTTTCCACATTTTTTTCTGAGTAACACAATAGATTCTATCATACAAAATTGCATGACAAATTGCAGCTCCTAAAATTTTTATAGCAATCCGTGTTTGTTCAATTACTAACCTGTCAGACACATCTTCGACTAACTGAAGGTAATATTTATGTTTGCCAAATAATGACGCCACTTCGCAGTTCTTAAGGTCATGGGAAATAGTATCAATTAATTTTATAACAGCAGCCTTATCAGCTTCAGGGTCTATAAAATCAAATAGATATAAACGGTTTTTTAATATTTCCCATATATGGTTAAAAGCAAGTATTGCGTCTTTTTGTGTCTTCCTGTTTAGGAGGCCGGAGATTGCCAAGGTTTCAATACCAAATTTTAGTTTATTGAAGAGATCATGCCCTTTTTGAGTTAGCACAGTGCAATAAATAATCAGCGCCTTTGATCGTAAGTCAATCGGAGACCGGCCTTTCGGACCAGCAAGCTCGCTGTCTAGTAGTAAATAGGCATTTTTGGCCTCTTTAATCTTTTGACATTCTATTAATGATTGTATAGGCAGGCACTTGTCGGAAACTGATTGCCACGCCTTATTATCGTTTATCTGTTTTTCGTCTGCTTTGATTTTATTTGCAACAACTTCTGATATAGCAAGTTTCGAGCCTTGATCGAGGAACATGAGCGCTAGTTCATGATTGGTATTTTGATTGTACAGATCAACGGAGATAGATCTTAATTTTTCCGCGGTATCATTTTTAAGAACGATCAATGGGCTGAAACTTGAGAGTTCAAACCTATCCAGTTCTTGGAAGCACTTATGGAGATTTTTGAGCCTCCGTTCTATCAAGGCTGCTTCTGGTGGGGATGCAGGGTCTATTTTTTCTAATTCTTCTAGTTCTTTTTTTGCTTTCAAAATGAGTGGTTGCAGGACTTCTACATCCATGACTTTTCCCACATGCTCTAGTGCATCATAGCTGGCACCAATGACTTTCGGATATTTAGTTTGATGATAGAAAGCAACGGTTTTTGTTGAAAGAATCTCGCAAATGGCGTATTTGAATTCTTCGAATAAAGAAGGGGTGGTGTCAAGCTCATCATGAAGTAAATAGTGCTTCTCATAAAACTGCCAGAAATCATCCGATTTTGCAATGAGTTTCCAAAGGCTTAATGATTGATAGAAGTTAGCAAGGTCCGAACGGGCAAAAGCCTGGAACATCAATGCAAGTGCCGAATTTTTTTTCCCTAGCCAATCGATACTTGAATTTTCTGTGTTTTCAAAAATCCCAAGAGCGCCATTGTAATCTTTCTTGGCTATTAGCGAAATGGCCTTTTGGCTTTCAGTACTGTAGGCCTCGAACCAGAAGAAAAATTCTTTTAAGCGGTCCTGCACCCCAGAAATTCGTTCCAATGCTGTACGGATTGTTGTTTCATCCCTGAATGTCTTTACATTGCCTATGTCTATCTCGAATTCCTGGACCTCTTCAATTTTTGCAAGCTGGAGTAGTTGCTGCGATCTTTTCCGAATCTCTTTTAATGTCGAGGTGGAAGAAAGACCAAGAATGTTGTAGGAATTTCTGATCAATACTTCTGGAAGTTGGGTGGTCATATCGTTATTCCTGATTTTACAAATCTAATCTGTGGCTTTCCTTCTTCTTTGGTAAAAGGGTACAGCGCATGGAATGCTTCTTGCATTTCTCTAACGTCTGAATTGGCTACTGCGACCTGGGCCTTGTTTATCAAAGTGGGGAGTGAGGAATGGGCATTGGGTTTCTGTTGTGCGCGCTCTATCAAGTAATGGATCCAATGAGCAAGAATGCGAGGGTCGGAGAATTGACAATTTGAGAGGAGTTGGTCAAGCTTTTTGATAATGTGCTCGATCCAGATCGCATCTTGTTTTGATATCGCGGACAATCCTTCTTTACGTAAGATGCTGTATGCTGTTTCATACTCTGTGTGTTTTTCTGGAGGATTGCAGCCTTCTAAATAATCGGCAAGTTCTTGACACTGTTCCCAGAATGCAACGACATTGGTGTCGTATTTTGTTTTTGCTTCCAGCTGATCTAATACCATCATCAGATCTTTGACTTGCTTTTCAGCTTTTCTCTGCTGATCTGAATCTGATGTCGAACGTTCGATAGATGTTTGGATGTCCTTAACCATTGTTTTGATGACATTCGCTTCGCTAGATTGTCCTTCGGGGCCTATCAGTGCCTCGGATCTGGACACTTGCTCTGTAAAGTCTTTTTTTACCTCATCAATTTTTGCATCATCTAGATATAGAGTTTTCCTTGCGTTAAGGTTGATGTCAAATTCGGGGAGATTAGCTGTGACGGTAAGCTCTCTTGATTGATTGATCTGAATTGTAATGTCAACTGCAGAACCTTTCTTCAAGTCCTTGGTAATAGATTGGCCTATGATTGCAAGATGACAGACTAGAGTATTCCTATTCGGGATAAGCGATTCTCCCTCATAGACGCAAATAGGCAGACAATTTTCAGATGACCCGGCTTTAAGATCCATTACGGTATGGAAGCGCTTTTGCTTTTTAAGGGGAAGGATACTGTTTTTAGAAAAGAACGGTTCTATGGTTTCGGTTGCATCTGCGTAGCCCTTATTGCAAGATAGTGAGATGACAGATACCCCGATTGAATATGGAAGAGGAGCTCCCATGATAGTCACTCCACGATTGATATGAATACTGTCTGGGGATGAGCTAATAAGCTGACTATTACTGTCTTTGACATAGACCCAATACTGCGTACCTTTCTTGCCTGTAGGAAGGGTTAATATGAATTTGCCGTTCTTGATTAGTATTTCTCCTGATGTAAACAAATCATCTGAGCAGGCAAATTGTATCGAATGCGGCTGTGAGGTGCCGGTGCACACTAAAACCCTGCCAGTAATAGTCTGTTCGTCTTCTGATGTAACCGGATTATAATTTACTTCGAGCGAGCAGGAAACGTTTAATGGGTTGGTATTTCTGCTCTGCTCGTTGGCTGCTGTTTGATTACCGAACATGGCAGCGCCTTTTGCAACAACTGTAAGTGGATCAAGGCATCCTTCGACCCTGATGTGGAGAGAATCATGTAAAAATTCTCGAAGAATTGGCATCTGTGTTGGGCCTCCAACTAGGACAATTTTTTGTATTGAAGAGGCGTTTACTTTTGCGTCGCTGATAGTTTTTCTGCAAAGATCTACTGTTTTGGCAAACAGATGTCTACAGCTGCCCAAGAGGTCATTTCTCGTGATTTCAATGGAATGTTGAATTTGGGTGTGGTCTATTTGAGTATCAATTTCGATGGTTGTTTTATCGCTTACAGTAAGCTCAATTTTTGCGGATTCAGCAAGCTCTTTCAAGTAACTAAAGACTGATGGATTTGTTGCTGGATCAAGAACAATTCCTTCCGCAGATAATGCAGGAAGGATCAGATTCTGAATGATCGCAGAGTCGATGTCTTTTCCACCGAGAAAGTTATCTCCAGCATGTGCAAGTACTGTAAGAGAGCCATCACGGAAGGCTACGAGGGCGACATCGAATGTGCCACCACCTAGATCATATACAAGCCAGTTTTCGTTTTTCTGATTAAGAAAACCATATGCGATTGCTGCAGCAATGGGCTCTTGCAGAAGAACTATCTGCTTAAATCCTGCCAGGGTTCCAGCTCTTTTGGTGGCTTCAGACTGAACGGTAGAAAAATAAGCAGGGACAGTGATCACAACGGCGTCCAAGGATATATGTGGGTGCTTTCTTTGAACGTCACCTTTAAGAGTCTTTAGAATTTCAGCAGAAATTTCCTCTGGAAGCATTTTCTTGTTTAGATTCGGAAATATAATTGTTTCTGAAGTGCCCATCAGGCGTTTAATTTCAGCCTTGCTGTTTTGCTGGTGTTCTTTTGAATTGTTTATAATGCGTTTTGCTTTAGAGCCGACAATAATATTTCCGTTTCGATCTGCATAAATGACAGAAGGGGTGCTTTCTTCTCCCAGGGCATTTTTAAGAATTAATGCTTCATTTTGTTGTATTACTGACACTGAAGAATTTGTGGTGCCCAAATCGATTCCAATTTCAATTACATTTGATTTCATGCCGTCTCCTTAATTATCAGTAAATAAGTCGGATAGTATAAATACGGTTAATTAATTTTGCAACTTTAATGGGGGTGTTGTTTGATGTGATAATTTATTAAACTAAGTTTTAGGCTGATTAATTAACAGGAAGCAAAAAGAGTAAAAAATAGAAAGAGCCTGGCGCCATTTTCTCTTATTGTTTTGTAATTAGTAGATTGATATATTTTCCAATTAATTTAAAAAGTCATTAAAAAGGTAACTCTATGATCGTATGTTTTGGAGGGATTAAGAGTAGTTGTGGAAAAACAACACTTGCGACGAACTTAGCTGTTTTACTAACCTCTTGGGGTAAAAAAGTTCTTTTAGTAGATTCTGACGAGCAGCGTTGTGCCAGTGATTGGGCAGAGCTTAGAGAATCCTTAGGAATACTAACCCCCTGGACAACTGTACAACTTATTGGTTCAACAGTGGGTGCGCAAATTAACAAGATGAGACATAACTATGATTATATTATTGTTGATACAGGTGGGGTTGATAGAGTAAGTCAGCGGGCGGCTTTAACAGTTGCAGATATATTAATAGTGCCAGTTCAGCCAAGAAATCTTGATATTTGGAAAATTGGTAGGCTGACATCTTTGCTTTCTGAGGTTCGTGCTGAAAATCCAAAATTAATTGCTTATTCCGTTCTCAACTGTGCTGAGTGTGAGGGAAAAGACAATGAGTATGCAGAGGGGATTTTTAAAGAGACTGATGATATTATTTGTTTGCCAATTATTATTGGACAGAGGAAAGTCTTTGGCATAGCCGCTAGCAAAGGTCTTGGTGTGATAGAACTTGAGAATAAGAAAGCAATAGCAGAAATTATAGACCTTTATAATATTGTTTTTTTGGGCATAAAATCTACCGCAAAAAAAAATGTTATTGAAATATAGAGTTAAAGTTTCATTGCCAAAATCTATAACTGAAATTATAAGGTCTCTGCTATCGCAGAATATTTCATAAATGAAATAGGCCGTGAAAGGGCAATGGCCTCGGCCCGCCTGCTATGAAAAAAGTACTTGATGATTATGATTCCTAATTTTAACTAAAATGTTTTATGATAAAAAAAACTATAATATTGCTACACATAATACTTATACTCTCTATTTCACATGCTTCCTCAACTGAGTTAAGAGAAGTTCTTACAAAATACGCTAAGAATCCGAAAGGGTGGTCAGCATTAAATTATGCAATTGAGTCAGATGACTACGAGGTTGCAACGAAGCTTGTTGATTTCGTAAAAGACCCTAAACGAGTAGACGAAGGACGGAATGCGCTTTATAGAGTTTTTGAGCGCGCTACAAAGAATGAGCAGACAAGACCCAGTGATTTACAAGTGAATCTCATAAAAAAATTGCTCTTAAAAGAACTAGATGTCCATAAACATCCAGATAGAGAACCAGCTTTAATTGAACTCGCTGTGAAATTCGACAATGAGGAAATTGTGATGCTCTTACTCAACAAAAAAGTTGCCTTAGAAGAAACTGAATGCGTCTATAGCGCAACTAGCTTAAAAAATTATACGATATTGGAGTTATTGCTTAAAGCCGGGGCAAACATTAATGGAAATATTTTAGTCCCTCTTGCTGGTGCTGTACGTTCAAATGACATTCAAATGGTTGATTTTTTGTTGAAACACGGTGCAAACCCAAACCAAGAATTGGAATTCTGGGAATCAATAGAAGGAAATACCTCCATTCTAGGTATAGCATTGAGAGAGGAACGCGCTGATATTGTCGAATTACTCTTGAAAAATGGATCAAAGCTCAGATAACCAACTATTAAGGTATGCAAATAGAAAATAAAAGATAAAGTGGCCAGGCTTTGGTGCGAAACGAACTCTTCTAGTTGTTCACTAGAAGAGTTCGTTTCGCACCAAAGCCCGGCCACTTTCACCAATCGATGACGAGTGCCTAGGTGCAGCTATTTTTTTTCTTCTTTAATCGGGACAAACTATTTTGATTACATCAAAGAAGCTTCCAGGTGTCTCAAAATTAGGTGAACATCTTTGGATTATTGAAACAACCTCTCGTTTTCAGAATCTTCGTTTCTTTGAAGAAAAACTTTTAAATGCATTTTGACTTTATACGCAAACAAGAAAAAGGGAATTTTTACTTTCTTGCGACACATCAAAAGTTATAAGCGCTCGTTGTCATTGTGTTCTATTGCCTGAAAAACAAATTTTATGTAAAATACCTCTTGTTGAATATTTTAAGCATAGATTAGATAAGACATGAAAGTTGAATTCAAAAAAATAGCAGAAGAAAACGTTTTAGCCTCGGAAAAACTTCTTGGGGATTTCTACGAAATAACATGGAAGTTAGTTGACATAAGCAATAGTATCATTCAAAAATGTTTGATGAACCAAGTAGTGGCGGATGATATAAAAAAAACTTTTCTTCTAGTGATGTTGAGAAATTGCATCTCTGATATATGCTGCTGCATAGATGCACTAGAGAGAGGTCATGAAAGAACCGTTTTAAATAACCTTAGAATGGTTTTTGAAGATTTGTGTTGCGTGATTCACATTTATCATGACAATGAAACGTATGCAAAGTTTTTAAACGCAAATCATCAAGCATCTGCCTCTGTTGGTCCCACTAAAAAGCTTCGACCTAGTGACGAGGTATTTCATACTCTTTACGGAGAGTTATCTAAAATTTCACATCATGGCTTTCCAGAATTAATTGCAAGGCAAATGATCGCGAGAGAGGGGCTTCTTTCTCATTTGAAACCTATTAATGCCAATAGATTATACACTCAGATTACACCTATAATGATTGTTATTTTATTAACACGAATAATTGGTGAATTTAGTGAAGAGATTTGTCTGAACAATTTACTTAAATTTTATTTCTGGATCAATTCGAATACAAAGAATAGCGAAACCCCGATTGACACCCACATCCAATCGCTGGCTATTAAGGCTAATAAAGAAATTTATCAGAACGCCAAGACGTAATATCTCATATTTCATACTATCCAGTTTTTTAGTTTGTTTTGTTTATTTCGCTTTTTTTTAATAAACATGCCATTTTAATTAATAATGGTTTCGGGGGCCTACTAAATAAAAAAAACTAGGTTCGGTTTTAAAAACTGAGTCGAATATGTGCTCTAGTTCAGATGCCAGGAAAATAAAAGAGGCCGGACTCTTTTACATTCTTTATATATAGTGTCAAATGATTAATTATGTTGTGTCGTAATCATTCTTAAGGCATTATTTTGGCTTATTATTATGAATTAAATAGAATTAGTTAAATTGATAGTATATAAAAATACAGCTCATTGAGGCTTGAGTTTTTGTTGGATAAGATATGGTAATAATTTTACGACCAAGGTGTGCATGAAAATAGAGGCGATATTGTACGCAAGTAGAAAGCCGAATTAAGGCTACTAAAGTAGGGTTAAGCTTTTTAATATCTCACAAGGAGCTTATACGAATTCCGGGGGAGCCAGAATGGGACACAAAAGATGAAAGATGATATCCGCAAAGCAATTATAGAGACCATGAAGTGGGGTATTGTGTTACTTATAGCAGGGTTAATCTTCTATAACGTCTATCCTCAATATCCTAAATATACGTACGTGGTAGGTAATCAATATCTTTTTAGGTGTGATATTTTTACAGGCCAAACTGAAATAGTGCGCGGGAACCAGCATGAAGGGTGAAATTATTATCTTTATTATAGGTACCTTAAGGACGAGTGTTTTGCTTGTGATAGCTGGCGTCGTTTTTTATTGTGTCTATCCTAAGTATACCTTCACTTACATGAAAGACTCATACGTAAAACAAAACACTGTAACCGGTAAAATCGAATACTCCAATATTGAACCTAAAGACATTGATTGGAAAAAAGTTCAAGAACATGAAGATACATATATGAAAGAACATGGATTTCGCAAATAAAACACTTGATAATTCTATTGAATTCTTTTCTTGGTAATTTTGGATATGGATGACACGTATACTCAAACTGAAAATAATCAAACGGGACCAGTTTGGCGTTCTTATGGTAAATGGTTTTTGATAGCTGCAATATTTGCTATTTTAGCATCATTAGTAGCATGCCTAGTAAATCTTTATCATCCACTCAATAAAATAGTTATACAAATACTTCAAATTAGTGGTGCAATAATTGAAGCAACCGCCCTTGGCCAATGTGGCTTTACCATTCAAACCTGGGAAGGGGTGTCTAAAGCAGAGAAGTTGAATTCCCGATTATTTTGGTTCTTTTCTGTAGGTGGATTAGTCCTTCTAGTTTTTTCTTTTCAGCTGGAGATCGTTGTTTCCTAATTAGCTCTAAGATATTATGGAAATCCTTCATGCTTTAAACACTGTCATAATGAAAAAACCAAGTAAGGCAGCCACTTAATGACTCAATCAGAAAATGCAAAAAATCTCGAACATAAAACCGATATAGAATACATCACCGAATTAGAGGCATTAGTAAAGGAATGTAATGGTTTACTAAAACCTGAAATTCTTTTTTTCTCGACATCTATTCATCCAAGTAAAGCTGCAGTTATTAGAGAGTCTTGCTTATATCGCATAACAGAATTAGTATCAAGCGCACTAGAATGTTTTCGCAATAAACAACATGTTTCGGCATTCACATTATGTCGATCAGTCATGGAAACCGAATCTCTATTTATTTTTGTACACGATGAGATGAATATTGCAATGGAAAATCAAGATCCCACATTTTTAAATGCTCTTTTAAAGAAGGTACTCGCTGGCACTCGAATAGGTCACTTAAAAGATCAATACTCACTTCCCGAAGCAATTCACGTATCAAAATTAGTTCGTGACAAAATCGGCAAGCGAGTGCCCCACTACTTTGATCAATATGAATCATTAAGTGAATTTCTCCATCCAAATGGGATGGGAATTTCTCGAGCTTATGTTAGGATTGATAGAGAAAATATGAAAACTACATTTGCAAAAAGTGGACAAAACGTACCATTACATCTTGCTTTACCAGCAATGATAGGATCACTGCAACATTTTCTAATGCACTATCATGTATCGGAGGAAACCATCAGGAAATTAACCGCATTTTACGAAATGATCGAAAGTATGTAAATGGCGGGGGCTGCAAATGTGCGAGTCATTGCTCATTCAGAGAATCGCACATCAGCCCTGGCCCTAATCATAGAGTTTTAAGTGTTATTGATGCTTATCGGAGCCTTCGCTTGAATAGCAATTTCTCTTAAAGTGATATATTCATCTTCTGTAATAAGATTTTTTTCTTTAAGCGATGAGAGCTCTTCTAGTTTTTGGGTGAGAGTTTGAGAAGTTACTACGTCTGATTGTGCTAGGCTATCTTTATCATTTAGCGGTCGTAGGTTTAGGGAAATTGTTTCTGGTTCAAGCCTCCATTGCGCACCACTTACAGCATCTACACCCCAACCAATGAAACCACCTGCAAGGAGGTTTCCAGCTACTGCACCGCTGATAACATGGGTAATTTTTACAGTTTCTGTTTGAAAGCCTGGTTTAGTAATAGTCAGTATGTAATCTTGATTTCGCTTTAAGTTCAGTGTTCCAGGACTTTGAATGGTAGTTTCACCATCAGAAACTGTAGCGCCTGGTGGATTAGTCGAAACGGGTACTTTTTGTCTTGTGCCGTGCACGATAGATGCACATCCGGAAAACATGAAAGATAGCGCGCAAAACATTCCAAGAGTCATGAGTCTTTTTATTGCGCTTTGAGGAAGAGTTTGTGTTGTTTTTAGATGTTCGACTTTTGGTTTATTCATTATTGTCTCTTTTTATTATTTATTAAAAATAAGCAAAAAGAATGCATTAGAAGTGAATAAGAAACAAGAAAACTCATTTTTTTGGAATTAGCTTTTGTATAAGGCTGTATTCGCCCTTTTGTCACTAGGAAAGTGCAACCGAAGTAAAATGTAACATATTTCTTGCACAATAACATGAACGATGTTATTGTGAGGAAATAGTGTTAGTATTGGGAGATACTGTGGATAAAGAAATTGAGGAATTGCAGGACTATTTTTACGATACACTGCATATACAGCTAAAGGCTAAACCTTGGAAAGGACAAGGGGAGCTTCCTTTTTTCTTAGTGGACCTCTATACTTTTTATGAAGCTGAGCTGCTTGATCAAGCATGCGTATTCATGATTGGCAAGGCAAATGCTGAGTTGACTCCAGCAGCGATCAAGAAGCATTGGGAGCAAATACAACAAAAATTCGGCGGCTTATGCATTTTGATCCAGCAAGGTGTATCAGCATATAACCGAACACGTTTAATAGGGCATCATGTTCCATTTATTGTGCCAGGGAATCAAATGTATTTACCTGATCTTGGAATTGACCTTCGCGAACATTTTCGAAAACTACGTAGCAGCTCTTTAAAATCTTTTAGTCCCGCAACGCAGGCTGTGCTCATCAATGCTTTGATTCACGGAATTGACGAACGATTTACGCCCTCCGAGTTAGCTAAAAAATTAAAATATACCACTATGACAATGACGCGAGCATTTGATGAGCTCCAAGCGGCAGATATAGGTGAAGTAAAACACATGGGTAGAGAGCGTTGGTGGCTTTTTGCTGGAAATAGGCGAGAATTGTGGAAACAAGCCAGGCCGTTAATGCGCACTCCTGTCAAATATAAAAGATGGCTTTCCCAAAAGCCAAAAAGTATAGACGGTATAGTAAGAACTGCAGGCTTAAGTGCGCTTTCTTGCCTTTCAATGATAAATGCCCCGGACCTTCCTGTTTTTGCTGTAGGTCTTGATAAATGGGATACTTTGCAGAGTTTAGGGTTGGAGGAAGTGCCAATGCTCGAGGGCGCAGTATGTGAGTTAGAAATTTGGAATTATGAACCTAGTTTGTTTGCCATGGATAAAATAGTAGATCCTTTTTCACTCTATCTAAGCTTAATAACAGATGCAGATGAGCGAGTAGAATTAGCAATCGAAGAAATGATGGAGAAAATAGAATGGTAAAAGGGCTGCAATATTTTAAGAAACATTTTGCTTCGCATGCAGATCAATATGTATTGATTGCATCATAGTTCTGCCCCTCTTCATATTCACAAAATCTACTATGTTTTGTGAATAAAGGGTAGAGGAAAACAACTTATTTGAATTTTGGCACTTTTCGCACGGTGATCGCTACGCTGCCTTTTGGCATCAAGGATCTGCAAAATATTCCTCTGTGGATGACAATAAAATATAAAGGGCTGGTGCTGCGATCATTCTAGTTTACTGAAGGAGCTTCGCACCCTCCCGGTCCCCAATCACAGCTTGACAAAATTGCTTGAACGTTATAAACTTAACTTTCAATTTCTTAAAATGAAGGATAGATTATGAGTTTTTGTGCTGATGTGGTTGGTCTTACAAGACAAGCAAGAACGTTTGGTTTGCAATCTATAACAATAGAGGACCGCTATAAAATACGTATAAAAAATACAGAAGCGGTTGCTGCTAAAATTAGAGGTAATCATATCGATGGCAATGATGGATTGGTATTGTTGACAAGGTTTAAAGAAAGAATTATTGAGCAGGCACAGAAGGGGACTCCTGGCTTACATTTTTTTGGTGAAAAAGATGAACTCAGCAGAATGAAATGGGATACTGTAATTACTAAATTAAAGGAACTTAAATTTACGGTTGAAGAACCGGTGCTTAAAGGACCTGCTGCCCACATTAGCTATGCAATTGTTAACTGGAATATATAATTTTTCTGTCATAGTTTCAGGCCTCACAGCATCACAGTTCTCAAACTGTGATACTCTGAGGTCTGATACAGTTTTCAAATTCTTTCTTATATTAAACTTCAAATAATCGACAAAATTTTGTATTATTGCCATCTATAATTAATTTGGCTATACTACTTCTTTTATTGCTTAAAGGAACTTTATGGAACCCGTAAATTTTTTTAATTTTGACAAAGGCGATTCGTTATTTCCATTCGATTTAGATGTGCCACTTTTTGAAGAAGATGATCTTCTTTTTCCAATTGAGGAACCAAAAGATGTTAAAGCGAGGTTAAAAACTGTTCTTGAGGTAATAGCAAATAAAGAGTTTTTGGATGCAATTAATCCGGCGCAGACTTCAATCTCAAACAGCCTTGAATTTGCGAGCAAAAATGGTGATATCGAAAGCATGAAATATTTATTAAGGGTTTTTCTAGATCCCACTAGAGGCCCTTTTGACACACGTAGATACAAAAAAGGCAAAGAAGCAGAAATAGCCGCCACTATTCAAAAGGTTAGTGACCTCACTAAAGATGTCTCTTTAGCCCCAATAAAGCCAAAACCCCAAGAGGTTGCAAGAGTGCCTTCGCCTTTACCAATTAAAGAAAGTAAGCCATCATTTCCAATGTTGGAGAAGTGTAAAGTGCACCTCTTAAAAGCCGCTCTTGAAGTAATAGCAAATAAAGAGGTTTTGGATGCGGTTAATCCGCATGACAATAAAATCACATCTGTTCTTGAGGGTATGATTAAAAGTGGTTCTAGCGAAACTATGAGAGCAGCTCTTAGGCATTTTTTACATCCTTCTTCTCGCACTTTTGATGAAAGTAGGTACAAAAAAGGAAAAGAGGCAGAAATAGCTTCAATTAAACAAATGCTTAGCTTCGTATATGAGGCGACAAAATACCCAGAAATTCCTCCATCAAAACCCGCAGAAGTTGCAAATGCGACCCCACCAAAAAAAGCCAGAACTAGTTAACAAATAATTGAGGACGTTCGTGTGCAAATTTGCGGCTTAAGAATGCAATCAGAAGTTGTAAACAAAGGCACTACGAAAATTATAATTAATGGTCGGGGAGAACAATTGCGATAGATTTTTTATAAGAGCCAATCTATTTAAACGATCTATTATTTCAGCGGGTGTGCTTAGAAATTCTTCTATAGCGTTTAGCTGGTTGGCAACATTCAAAGTGAAGCGTGCACGAGAATGATGAGAGTCGCTATTTGCTCGTATGTACGCTCTTGCGGAAGTAATTGCAGAAGTGTATTTTAACTCAACAAGAGCTTTTAATAGTTCAAAAGAAATTTGCTGTGGATCCTTCTTCATAGCTTCTGTTACGGCTGAGGTAGCAACAGCAAAGGCAGGAACGTGCTGGGCCTCAACAAGACATTTCAAAAGTTGCAAAGACCCGTTTTTTATTTCTTGTTTCGGGCTTTGGCTACCTTGAGTTGCAATTTTGGTGGCAGCATCAAATGCAGGTAAGTAGTTGGCGTTGAATAAAGCATGAAAAAGTTTAACAGTCTCATTAGGTTGATTTTCAAAATTTTTTGTTGCTGCCACAACGGCTACTTCAAATGCCTCCGCATGTCGTGCCTTAACAAGTTCTTGAAAAAGCCGTAAACTTGTTATTCTCGAATTATGTCTAGCGCCGCTTTGTATTGCAACAGCTGTTGCTGCTGCAAATACTGCTGCTTGCTGAGATGCGATAAGTAGTATAAAAAGTTCTACTGAGGCTTCTCTTATGTGCCTGTCCTGGCTTACACTATTTTGTGTTGCTTCGTGCATTGCTTCACTAAATGCCTTTTCATGTTTTGCGGCAAAAAGAGCTTTAAAAAGCTGTAACGAAAGCAAACCTATTGTATCTTGGGTGTTTGCATAATTTTTTACTGCAGCTTCGGTTGCAGCATCAAATACTACGATGTGATTTGCGTTGACAAGCGCTATAAAAAGTTTTAAAGCAACTTCTATGGTTTTTAAATTCGGCCCTCTTATAGCTTGTGTAGCTATTCCTGAGGCAGCAGTAAATGCCTCAGAGTTGCCAGCTGCAAAAAGTAACTCAAAAAGTTTTTGGGCAGTAGATTGCATTTCTGATATCGGGTTTGCAGCATATCGTGTTGCAATTTTTATAGCAGCAGTAATTGCCGGAGCGTGACCAGCCGAGAAAAGTACTTTGAAAAGTTTTAAAGAACTGTGATTTTTTCCGAAATCAGAACTTCCACTGTTTTGTGTAGCAAATGATGTGGCCATATTAAATGCATGCAAATGCTTTACCTTAAAAAGAGCAGCAAAAAGCTCAAGCGCTGCTTTTTTTACAAAATCTCCTACCCCAGATATATTTTTAGAAGCGATCTCTACTGCAAGATCAAATAGTTCATCATGACCTGCAGTGACAAATGCAGTTAAAAGTTCTATAGACTGGATTTTTACCGAATCGTTTGTAATTGTCACACTTTCTATTGCAGCCTTTCTGGCAGAATCAAATGCAGCAACATGACGTGCGCTGACAAGAGCTGTAAATAAAAATAAAGTAGCTTCCTCTTGCAGTCGGGGATGGTTTTGTGTAGCGGCTGTTGTTGCAGCATCAAATGCAGCAGCGTGATGTGCGCTGACAAGAGCTTTAAAAAGATTTAAACATGATGTTTTTGTATAAAGGTCATCTCTGTCTATATATTGAATTGCGGCCATTGTGGCAGCATCAAATGCTTCAGCATAATTTGCAGTTACGAGTTCAATGAGAAGTTGTAAACATTGATCTGTTACTATGTCTTCTTGACTCTCGATATTTTTTAAGGCAAATTGTTTAACAACCTCAAATGTACCTGTATGATTTGTTTTAACAAAAGCTCCATATATTCTACATTCTTGTATGAACCTCTGATTTTCAGATGATGCCTTCGAAAATTCTGCCAACTTTGAAAGGGCGCACTTAAAGCTATCGGAGATAAGAGGTTGACCTTCTTGAAGAAACCCAGCATTGCCAGAGCGCTGAGTGTACATTTGTTTTGCTTCTTCTCTAAAATCCCAAATAAAAATGGGTATATGGGCGCAATAGCTAATTTTATTGATAATTGCCATGAGGTTTAACACAGGTTGTATAGCGCGAGAATAGGGGTAGCAAACGCGACTAATTCTTGCAAGATCTCTACAAGACGTAAAGCTAGGAACTAGGTGCTTTGTTATTATATCAACAGGTACGTTCCAACCATTGTTGTTGTTATAGTCTTCAGGCTGGGGTTTAGTTCGTGAGGGTAGATCATTCGGTGCTGCAGCATGATATTTAATTATTGAATTATTACCTGTGATACTTGCCATATTGTTACTTTACCTTATATGCTTGGCATCTATATTAGGATGTTAATACATTTTTTTGCAACTTCAATCAAGGCGGCCGCTCTTAAATGGGGCCCCATTTATCTGGATAAAATATTTTATTAATAAAGGGAGCGGGATTATGTAAAAACCTTATTATGGAAGTGAAACAGAGATCGCAACCATGGGTCGTAAAATTACTTATGTTCTTGATGGCCGGTGGACATTTTTGCCAATAGATTAAAAAGGACTGGATCCTGTGATTAGTCAAGAGCTTAGCTTGCTATTGAGTTAATGATCATAGATTATTGTCCCCCAATGGGGGACATCATTTTTATTATTGCCACTGCGATATCTCATACAAAAAGATAATCCCCGCTGGGGAAAATTATTTTACGATTAATCGACCCATAGCAAGCTAAGCGCTTCCTATGGGCTACAAAATGACCGGCGCAAGGCGCCAAAAAATTAAGTTAGAAAAGGGGCCGGACTCTGCGATTATGCGATTTAACTAAAGGGACCATTTCATTTTTCGCTAGTCGAGCAGCTAACGAGATTAGATTACAGGACATCGTTGATGAGTTGTGTGGATTAAATCGCATAATCGCAGAGTCCGGCCCTTTTACCTTTTATTCGCAGATTCCGGCCCCTTTTAGCCCCTTTTAGTGACTCTTGTGAAACCTTATTTTACTCATGGTTTGCCCCACTGGGGTTACACCATAGGCTATGATTAAATGCGCTGCGTTGGCTCGGCACAATGACACTATTCAGTTAGAAGTGTCATTGTGTCAGGCCTGGGCTGTCAAATACAGGTCGTTTTATAAGATTGTTTTGCATAATTTTGAATCTATTTTTGTTCTTAGTTTTTTGGGTATTGACACCCACTGTTACAACAATCCTGCCTATCCTACCGCTTGGGATCCTGCTCATCTTGTTCTTTTTGATTTGGCAGGCAACAAGATATGCAGGATCGCAGGCGGTAGGATAGGCAGGATTGTGGAAGAGATATAAATTCCGCCTTCAAAACCCGCAGAAGTTGCAAATGCACCCCACCAAAAAAAGCCAAACCAGTTAGCAAATAAATGAGGACGTGCGTGCATCGGGTTATCAAATCTCATTTAGAGTTTCATGGATAATTGCGCGGAGAGCTTTTTGTTCTTCTTCATCTTTTACTGAGAAAACCATAACCTCTTCAATACATTTTTCTATAAAACTTTTAATATCTTCTGCTTCTTTTTGATAGCCATGAGCCATGCAGAGGTAGGCAACACGAGTAAGCTGCGCTCTTGCTACTGGTTTTGCCACATGTTTTTTGCAGGCCCGAGCATATGCCACAAGTTTTTCTTGCGACACTATGAAGGGCGTTGACCATTTATCTTGAGCTTGTGATGCAAATTGCCCTCTAATAGCCGCATAATCTGGCCTGTATTTATAGTAAAATTCATCTTTAAATTGTAATAAGTTGAGATCGTAGGTGCCTAACATACAGACGAGAGCTCCACGCTCGCTTGCCCGTATTTCTTCTTTCTTTTCATCTGTTACATTAAGTTTTTTAGCAAGGGAATCAATCTTTTCTACAATCTCATCTAAGTGCCCTTTAACTAAAAAGCCAAACTCAGTTGCAGCTCGGGCATAACGTTCTATTGTTCGTATTGTTTGTAATTGACAGACATGACTGGATATTTTATCAGCTACTGCTAAGGCATCAGCAAATATTTGTTTTTCTGTCTGCCACTCAACCTGGCCAACAAGAAGCCCGCTTATTGCATCATCATCCTTTGTTTGTAATGCTCTTGTTAATGCAACCTGGAAATTCATAAAAACCTCATTTTGGTATCTAATAATACCAGAACTAGAAATTTATCAGCTGTTTTATTGGAACCATAAGTAAGTCGATCATCACAGGATTCTTTTTATTCTTTCTTGAAGCAGTTGCGTATAGCGCTCTTTAGTTTTGTCAGCTAGAAAGCTTTCTTGGATAAGTGATTCCCAGTGAGTGCCAATTTTTTGGACTTCAGCCAATTCTTCTTGCACAACTTTTTCTGTAAGTCCAAGACTCGATTTTGCAAAATAGTCAAAGAGGTCGTCTTTAGTCAGTCGGCTTTTTTTGCCGCGAAGTGGAAGTGCTAATTCTTCACCTGATTTTAAAAGAATAGTAGTGTTAAGAAGGTCATAGGCGGGTGTTAGCTCTATTTTGTTAGCGACACGAATTAAGGAAAAATTTTTGAGGTGCATGTCTTCATTGCCAACAAGAAAACAAAAAAGGGTGCGTCTAAAAAGCTTGCGCTTTTCAATAAGCGGAAAGGTACAGTGAGTATCAAGCACCGATGACACTTTTTCCATGCTTGAATCATACTTAGTATTACGAGAATTTCCTAGTAGCTGCGAAAAGTCCTCGACTGCAAGTTTATGACCTCTAGCTATTCTATCAAAGCGTTTAATAAAATAGCTTTTTGTCCCATCTTTATTATACATCAATCCATGCAGCGGCACATCAATGCCAAAAAAATGTGCTAATCTCATGGTTATGCCTTCATTTTCTGGCACTTCATCGTAAATTTGATGCGGAGGCTTCACTATAAATGTCCCACCAGCTTCTACGATCTCAAATTGTTCTTTAGCGGTATTTAGTTTAACACTGAGTTTAGGCTGAACGCCTTGAATCGAAAGCTTTGATGCATATTGCATAGCAAGCTCCCTCTGCTCCTGAGCAGAAAATGGAAAGTCTTTGAGATTTTTAAGATTTTGGCTTAGCTGCATCAGCCCTTTTTTTGAGTATCGCTCTGAATCAAGTATTTGATAGGTAATTGGGCAACGATTCATGAAACAGCCTCGACCGTCACGTTTCCAACAAGATCGTGACCTACAGTGATAAGCTGGCTCATAAAATCGTCCCTATCAAGCTTTGATTGACGAAGCAGTCCTTCCAGCATAATTCCCTCGGGCAATAATCCCTCAAAAAAAGGTGGGAATCTATCGTAGTCATACACAGTCTTTGTAGTTGGCATTTCAAGAGAAACAGACATGCCTTTATAGCCGTCAGCATAGCTGAAACGGTAGTGTGAGCTGGCGCGATTTACTTCTTCTAATCGACCTGCCAATACACCATCTACAAATACATTAGCCTGTTTCATTAAAGAGCCTCATAAGCTGACTTTCAAATTTTACCTGTATATTCAGTGCCTTAAGCAGCTTATTTAGTGTTGAAAAGCGAATACTCTCTTTTCCCTTTTCAATATCAAAAACTACCGTCTTGCCTACGCCAGCTAAGGTGGCAAGTTCCTCTTGCGAGAGTCCAGCTTGCTTGCGATGAAACCGAATAATATTGCCTATATTTTTTGAATCGTTCATTTTTACCGCCATACCAGTGATTTTTGCATATTATTATATTATCCACAACCAATTTTTACTTAAATTTGCGAAAAATACTGCAATAGCGGTAAAAACAGGCAACGCGTCACAGATATGTACGTAAAATAGGCTTAATTTTGCTAAAAATTCATTAACAGTGGTAAGGATTTAAGAGATCTTTTGCACTCTTAGCTTTGCCGGTTCTCTTCCGTGTAGCTTTCGAAAATCATTAAGAGCTGTTACATAATAAAAGGGGCCGTCCCAAGTCCGGCCCCTTTTACCTTTTATTATCTCGTTAGTCTCAGAGTCTGAATGGCGTTATATCTTAATTGCGTAATAGCCGTATTATGCATTCATTAATAAATTCCTTATTCCATAAATCCAGTGAGCGCAGCTGTTTTTCTCGCAAAAATGGCTGCACATCTTTTTTAACAGATTCCCAGTCCAATTGATCTGCTTTTTCTTTAAGTTTTGTTGCAACCCATTGGTTATCTATATTTAATTGCTCATTTTTCCAAGGTCCTACTTGAAGTAGCGCATTTTGTAGTAGGGACAAATTGAGTTTTGGGTTTTTAGAAAAATACCACACCAAATCATACCAATCTCTGCCTTTAGCATATTCTCGACACAAAAGTGCATGAATTTTTCCTGCAAGCAAACTTGGAATGTCCTGCGTAACAATTGAAAAAGGTTCAGGGAAATGGATCACATTTGTTGCGTAAGTCGATCCTGTAGGAGGGTTAGTGTCTACCTCTAATTTTATTTTTATAACTTGAGTGTCAGAGGCGTTTCTGTCATAAATAAGTTTAATTACTTGGCCAAAAGATTCGTCTTTAAGAAATGCCTTTTTTACAATATCGTCTGCTTTTGATTTATCAACTAATTCCGTATTAAAACCATAACCACTAAATTCAAGTTCTATTTCATTAGAGAATTGTTGCCATTGAAAATGAGGATTTGTTTCGTATAATACAAAATCCATGTCTTCTGAAAATCTATTTAGTCCATGCACAATTCTAAGACATGTCCCACCCTGAAAGGCAGCATATTTAAAAAATTCTGCACGACTGAGCGCTGATAAGATTATTTCTTGGGCAATTTCTTTTAATGCATTTAATTCTTCAACTTTGCTATTTGGTTTATACTCCTTAATTCTTTCTTCAATGATTCTCAATTCCATTATTAAGGTCTCCTAAAATTGCCCGTAAAAAATTCTTTACCTTGCTGCTTTTATAATGTTCTGCAAGATTTTTTAATATAGTTGTATCCGCCTCACGCATATCTTCTATTTCGATTCGCAAATCTAAGTAGATATCGTTTAGACCTCGCCAATTTCGGTTGTTTACATAATAGTGGTCAGCTATTGCTTTCCACGGATGTGCAATTAAAAAAGCCTCACTTCCGGATCCTAATCTTTGTACACCCAGATAGCAGAGATAATTTGGCACATGTTTATAGGTAAAAAGACCCAATGGTGTTTCAAAATCACTTGCTCGCTTTACAGTAGCACAAGTTGTAGTATAAACAGCCTCTGGAATCCACTGATGATAAGAAAGGGCGGATTCAAAGCTTATATAGCTGGGGCCGTAAATCGTATGTGCAAGCTGAAACGTGCTTGGGAGAGTTTTTTGAAATGGTTTGCCAATTACATACACCCCACGACGCAATCGAATTAATAGCTTCTTTTTTAAGGCGCGATTAACCGCAGCATATCGTCGTGCTGGTTCATTTGGAAATATCGTGGCGATATCCACATCCTTTAGCACACTAAGGGGCCAATCGGTCAAAAATTGTTCAAATTCTACATCCATTCATTGCTCCGCAATTCATGTACAATACTTACGATTTTAGCAAGCTTCTAACATAAAAATAACAAAATTGTGCATTTTTGTGCAAGAAACTTCCAATTTTCGCAAGTTTCTCGCATGTTTTGAAGTAAGGACACTTTAGAATTTTGTTTTGATGATCAATCGGGGGAGTCTTTTTTGGAGCGCGGCCATTTGATGCATAGGGCATAACCCGAGCCTAGTAGTGTTGTTAAGGGAGCGATCGAAGTGAGGAGAAAAGACCATGGGCACATAGTAGATCAAGATTAAGGTTACTTTTGTATAAAACAAATTTGTATAGATTGCTACAATATTTTAGGCTTCTTTTTATATGTCAAATATAGGTCTTCGCTGCTTCCCACCCGATCGTAACTCAAAAATCGGATTAGGATTATAGGTGAAGATATTCTATTTTACCCAGCCCATCGGGCATATTACCTGATTGGCATCTTTTTTCTAGTTCTTTGAGCTTTATAAAAAATGGCCTAATACGGCTTACCATATGGTCTTTAGGGGGTCGCTTCTTACGAGAAGAGCCATTCCTGGAGTTTCTTCACTGCCTCTAACTGCGCAGAAATACGCTCAATTTTTTTTAAAAATTCATTTTCCTGTACAAGGTTCAGCTGTTCTTCCAAATATTCTTTCCAAATATTCTTCCAAGTAACAAAAGAGCGCTTTTAAAATTTTTTTAGAGGTTCAAATAAGGCAAGCAAGTGCCCGTTTAACTGGGTTATTTTTGTATGATCGTGAAGAATTTATTAATGAAGATACAAGTAAATATTGAAATGACAGCGTTTCAAGAAGTGCTAAAAGATCTTCTTTTTTAGTTTCCAAATCAGAGCCTGACACGAGAGCAACAGCAGCGAAGACTCTCTTTTGTTTGCCGCTCAACAAATGAAGTCAAAAAGCTTGGCACAAGATGGTTTTGTCTCTTTTAGTATTGGTCCTTCAGTATCACAGCGATTATATGAAAAAAGTGCAGTGAACTTCTATGCATCTTACAATGCGTCTTTCATTTTCAAGAGAACAGCTTTTATCAATCATTGCTAGGCAGCCTTGCACTTCTTGATTGGATGGTCCTGCAAATAGATGTTTATGACTTCATCTGAAGTTCTATGCATTGCATTTCCTGACAATTCAGGTCTACGCCATATTTTAATAATTCCCTGATGCCATTTTTTCTGTCCTCCTTTAGTGCAATGCTCTGGGCCGTATTGCCGTTTTCTGTTTTGGCGTTTAGAATATCAGGCCTGTCTTTAAAAAACTGTATACAATAGAGTGATCGCCTTTCAGGACTGAAGCATGTAGTCCTGTATAACCCTTGTACCGCACCCAATCTAAATGTTCCATCAAGCGAGGCACCAATGGAAGCAGTGCGCGCACCGCCTCTTCACGTCCACTGTTGAAAGCCGCATGCAACGGAGTTGCTCTTAGGCCACCCCTTCGTTAAAGGTGCATTTACTAGATCAAGCCTATTCTTAAAAAGAGGAATAATGGCTGCATGGCCCTTTCCAGCTGCATAATGAAGGGCCGTTTGTTCAGCTTCGCCCCCTTTAGCATCAATGCGCGCGCCCATACTCTGTAGTGTATGCGCAGCCCCAACTTTCCCCTCCATGCAGGCCAAAAGAAAGGGTGTATATCCTTCCTTGTTTGTGCACTCAAGATCTTCAGCTGTAGCTTGCGCACCAAGTGCAGCAAGCATAGCTCGAGAATTTTGTAAAACAGCCAAGTGAAAAACGCTATTTCCTGTCTTTTCTTCACGAATTTCAAAAAATAGTTTATGCTTTGCAAGAAGTGTTACAACTTCGACGTCCCCGGCTTCTACAGCCCAATGCAGGGCGCATCTTCCGTCAACCATTACGACTACTATGTTGTCGTCTATAAGAGAGACGATTTCTCGAAATGGCCTTTTATCCTTTATGGCATCATGCAACGCCTGTGCTGTCCGCTTTTCTTTCCTCCTGGATCAACACTTGCGTGACCTGTTACGCGAGTGTATATGCTAGCAAGGTTATTCATATGTGAAGCTATTATTTAGTAAAAATCGATCTATATTAACAAATGATATCTGATAAAATAGTATGCCAATTTCACAAATAAAAATCATTTACTTTATAAGGGGCCGTGATAAAGTAAAAAGGGACCGGACTTGGGGTGAAACGAATAGGCTAAAACAGGATGGTTTTTCTGTCTAAAATCCCCCCTAGAGTTTGTTCTGTTTGTTCCCTCGGCAGCGCAATACCGTTCACTTAGTAGTAAAAACGATAAAATGATAAAACGATAGAACGATAAAAACGATAAAACAGATAAAAATTAAATTATTGAAGCTTAAAGAAAGCTCTTTTCTTTTTTCATCGTTTCTATCGTTCTATCGTTCTATCGTTTTTTACTTTGGATAGTATGATTAAGTGAACGGTATTGAGCTACCGCTGGAAAAAACGGGGCAACTTTCATTGGTTCCTTTTTCACTTTTCAATCACAAAGTCGATTTAATATATTATGTACACAGCCAATACAGATGGTCTTCTTTTGTATTCTTTTATTGCGGTGTTGGCGGATTCCAGGGCTATTTCAGCACAAGTTCGCATTTGATCATCTGGGATTCTTTGATCAAGGGCGCGCTCAAGGTATTCTTGCGCTTTCCAGATGTTTTGTTTGATGCCATGTTTTCCTTGCTGCAACAAAATACCAACACGAATTAACGCTGTTACATTGTTGTCATTTTGCTGAAGGACTCTATCAAAATAGCCTTTGGCTTTAAGAGGATCATCAACTAAATAACATTCGCCTAATGTTTCTAAAGCAATATCGTAATTTGGATCTATCACAATGGCTTTTTCAAGTATCTTTAATCGCTGTTTCTCGATCGTTTGTTTTACTAATTAGGTCTTTTCCAAGCACAGTTAAAATTGTGGCTGCCATATTGTTGTCGTAGGCTACGTCATGCACACAAACTTTTGCCCATCTAACAGCCTCTTCTACCTTGTTTGCATTTAAGCAGTCTATGGCATAAAGCACACGATATCCAGTAAGTGTCGGATCAAAACAGGGTACAGCGCTTTTGCCTTGACTCTCTGCAAAAGATTGGGCTGTCCACGTATCAACTTTTACGACATCATAGCCAATGCCATTTTTACCTAAGAGTTGATAAAATTTGATGTTTTTAATGGGCTCATTGCTACTTGGGTTGGTAAAGGATCTTTTTAAAGGAGTGGTTAGTATAGCACCATCAAAAACATGGATACCGCCTCGTACATCCTTTACCTTTGCGATAAGGTAGGGAATATGAGATGCGTCTTTTTTTCGGCTGGCTAGCAGCTCATCAAATGATGACAAGGTAATGGCGCATTCGTTTGAAAACGTATAGCCCTTAATTTTTGCCACACTGCTAACGGCAGGCTGCTTGAACAAAATTGTAAATGTACTTGCTTCTACTTGCATTGTTTACCCTAATTTAAAATAAATAATTACACGTGTAGGGCCTCAATTTTATCGGTGCCTTTGCATTAGTCAAATAACTTTGCCATAAGGTTGGCAAGGACTGATTTATCATTGAGGGCCTGATAGCGCATTACTGCCGCTGTTTTTTCTTCTGGGGTAAATAGTGCTTTATTACATGCAATATATGTTAGAGAATTAAGACGCGTGGTCCTTGGCAGGTTGGGGCTATGTAAGCAGATTCTAGCTGCCTTTGCAAGCTGTTCTTGGGTAAATTCCATGGTTCGCTGCAAGGCATAATTGCTGGCTATAATAAGCGAGCTATTAGGGGCTCGGTCCTGATTAAAAATAATTTTTGCAGCCTTTACGCAAACCTCTTTATCTTCTGCATCTGGTTGAATAACTACCTGAGTTGGAATAAGACAACTTAAGACTTCAAATGAACGAGCGGGATTCGAGAAGTCAAAATCTTCGGTTATGGCCTTTCTGAATAGTATGATATCAGCTCTATTCACCTGGTGTTTTTCGGTGGTGAGCCGGCTTGCCACTTCGTGCATAAGTTCTCTGTCTTGGATGTTAAAATATTTAATAAGAGATACAATAGTAGTAAGTTCGCCATTAAACTCACCAAAATGCAGTTTGTTAGCTACGGTACTTGAAGCATTTTGTCTAAAGGCAGTGTTAAAATTTTTTTCTCTCATAAACTTGCAGATAGCGTCTAGCTCTTTCACCGATGGGCTGGCTTCCAGACAGTTATTTACGATTTCATCTATGGCATTTTGGTTGTTTGTTGCTTTAAAGTATGTGTGGTAAATTTTTAAATCATGTAACTTGCTGAGTACCTCACCACCTTTTGGCTTTTCCTTAAGTTCATTTATTTTTTGAGTGGGGATTGCAAAACGAACTGTTGGATCTTTAGTCAACCAGCGTTTGAAAGAATCAAAACCGAGTACTATTCCCAGAGTAAAAAAGATGGCAAGAGATGCCAGGCAGATTTTGCTTACGGAAGGCCCGTCAAGGTTCCTTTTTTTTAATACGATTTCATATTCTTTGTTATCGTAGGTATATTTTCTTCCTTGGCACTTAAATTTTTCAACATTGTTCCACGTTGAATATTGAATAGGCACTGCAAATTCATTAATCGGAATTACTTTTGGCATATTTTCTCCCAATATTAAAAAAAATATAATACCATATTGTTATTAATTTTGCAAGATAAAAGAAATGATGACCCGCGTTAGGCCCTTTTTACTTTTAATATACCGAAATAAATGGTATAAGTTTTAAACAATTCCAGGGGAGTGCTCATGTTACCAATTACCAATTCTGCTGCTAACCAAACATTATTTATAGCATCATTGGATGGCTCAATTGCAGCCGCGGTAGAAATAACACCAAATATGACTATTGGCGATTTTGTAAATGTTGTAAGAAAAATCGAAGCAGTAAAGCTGCAATCCCAGCTGATGGATGATGCTGCTGCTGCTCAAAATCAACCTACTATGAACAGAGTTGAAGTATTGCCAGAAGAGCTTGCCTTGCGCCCAGCACCGATCCCTATTCAAATACGTAGAGTTGAAGCGCCGCTTCGGGAACAGAAAGTAAAACACCCACCGCATGCTCTGGAAGTAAAAGCAGCGCTTAAAAAACTGGCTCCTTGGATTCCGCCAGCAGGATTTACGGATGTTTACGTGCTTTACGAAGAGACATTGCGTACAGGAGATCAAAAAGGCATCAAGTGGTGTAAAAAAAATCTCTTAAGTGCCAACACTATTTCTGTGAAAAATCTGCTCAGTATATCAGTTAGGCTTCAAGATTATAACCCTACTGAATTTTGTATCAATTATATACTAAAGAAGAGAAAATTTGATCTTTTAGAAAGTTTTCTTAGAGGAGCTATCGAACTACAGGATGCCAACGTAAAATGGTACGCCTTTATACTTACCTATGTGATGGTTAATACACCCGTTATTTCATTTGTTGAGTTCAAAACCTCTTACGATAAATTTACAAAGTGGGGGGAGTGGGGAGCGGCATTTCCAGCACTTAAGAACCTTGTCTCTTCCAACTTTTTGCCACCTCAAGAAAGAGAAATTGTAGAGCTAGCTATAGAGTGTGGCAGACATTCTATTGCTCCTTCATTTTCCATACTTGGGAAAAGAAAAATCGAAATTTCAGAAGGAAGTTCGACAAAAATTGATGAGTTGGCCATCAAATTTCTGGACAGGCTGAATAAAACATTATCTGTTGATTGGATTCTTTTAGGGAATATGGATAATGATAGCACTCTAAATAGAATTGCTTCTGTTATACCCAGTCCTTACGGCGTAGGAATCAATTATTCTAAGGTAAAAGGCATTCCGGAGATTTGGAGTCAAAATATAAAATGGATTTATCTCCAGGTGGTGCCAGAACTTAAAGAGCTTCGCGCTTCAGAAGCTAATACAGTGGAGTTTTGGGGCTGTGGAGAACTTGAAGTTATCTCTGCTCCCAAAGTAAAAAGGCTTGATTTAGGATCTCGCCTCAATCGGCTTCAACATGTAACTGTCCCCAGTGATTGCAAAATCATCAATAAACAAAATTTTTCTATTGTAGAGTCCTCGACATAGTCTTTGGGCTCGCCCTCGGGTTGATTTAACCACTTTTTTAAGAGATGGTTTTTGTTAATGCTTGTATTTTAATTTTGGCGCCTTCGTGCCAGTCATTTTGTAGCCCATAGGAAGCGCTTAGCTTGCTATGGGTTAACGATCATATATTATTGTCCCCCCCATCGGGGGACATCATTTTTATTATTACCAACCGCGATATCCGATAAAAAAAAGATAATCCCCGCTGGGGAAAATTATTTTACCATCTCGACCCATAGCAAGCTAAGCGCTTCCTATGGGCTACAAAATGAACGGCGCTGAAGGCGCCAAAATTAAATTTAGAGGGACCATGTGCGGCGATTAGTTTGATTTTCATATGAGTCGCACGAATGGCTGGATCCGCCTTTTCACACGAATCGCACGATCCGGCCCTTTTCAATTATTCTACTTTGCTAAGTACAAATGAATGCATTATTTTGAAAAATTGTAGTGCATTAGCAAAATTAGCTTTGATTTCTGCAAAAGAATGTAGGTTAGCCTTTGATAGCTCTTTTTGAAATTTATCAAGTATTTTTGCTTCGGGGCTATTTAGAAAGGCCTTATCTAAAGATGGGTAATTTTTAAACATTTTTATAAGTTTATTTGCTTGATTGTCCAATGCATCTTTCGTTTTACCTATATGTTCTATTAAGTTATTTAAATCTTTTTCTAATAATGGGACTTCACTTTTTTTGGCTTTTTTTGCTTTAGTTTCAAGACTTGTTAGGTTGTCGATAATTTTTTTGGAATCCTGTTCAAATGTGCGCATATATCCTCTCATTTGTTTTAGATCGGATAACTCAACTGATGATATCTTTATACGCTCATTATTTGTTTCAATTTCGGTGAAAACTTTTTTACTGGGAATGCGGCCGAAAATATTGGCAATGCCTTTAAAAAAACTAGAAAAGACTTGATAAAGTCCTGTGTTTTTTATGGCTTTTTCAAAATCAATAGAGTAGTTAGCTTTTGAAGTAAGGTCCTTAAATACTTTATCATCTATTTGAATGGTTAATTCAGAATTATTCTTGTTTTTTGGGTCATTCAAGGCGGATGTCATGGCTAGCACCGCTCGTCGTTCAACTTGAGATAAGCCTTTTATCTCTTCTTTATCTAGGCCTTTCATAACAGTTACAATAGTTTGAATATCATCTCTATTGACACGCATAGTATCCTCCATCGTTATTAACTTCATTCTATTAATATAATAAATATTTTACAAGATATTAAATAGGTATTGTTTTTAATTAAATATTATTATATTAAGAAGATATGATGCACTTTTATTTATTTAGTTCAAAATAGGGGAGTGTGGCTATGGTAGTTATAAAAACATCTTTTGAATCTTCGTTACATAATGTTTGCGCCGAACTCGTACAAGAAGAACTTAATGCTTTTTGCAAGCCAAGCCTTGTAACTCTCATTAGAGCGCCCATTTTTGCAGTTTCTACACGAGTTGTTGCAACACTTGCCCATTCAGTATGGATTTGTAAGCAGGTTGTCAATTTCTTACCACGCATGGTTGACATCACCTTAAGTCTTGCTGTCACTAAAAAGGGGGGGATTAACCCGCAATTTTTAGGTAAAGCAGTCAAGGTATATGGTTTGTATTTTAAGACTTTAGGTGCGCAATTTGCTGTAGGGACTATGGCTTGCATCGCCCCAGAAATTTCCTACGCAGCATTAAATCTGCAAAAACCGCTTTTTTCTTTGCAGCTTAAGGCTTTTATTCAAACTTTATCTGATCTTCCCCATGTGCAAAAAACTACTCGTAATCGCTACGTGCCAATGGATTCACTTGTGGAGCTCTACCGTCGTTTAGGCCTATCAAATGATGCTTGGAGACGCGAGCTTACGCAAAAAATACAAGATACTTGTCAGGTAAATCCCCAACTTACCCCAGAGTTTTTAACGACAGATAGCAAGATGATGAATGAGGCTTTTATTCAAACTCTAGTAGGTCTTGTGGCAGATGAAATAAACCAACGTACAAAAGCAGATGAGTTTCATCTTTCTTTTGTTGCCGATCTGCAACATCCAGCTATTTGGACAAGAATAAAAAATTTCTTAAGCCCTGTTGCTCAAGAAAGACTTATCTCATTGCTGGATGAAAATAGAGTTACCCCGCGCGATGAAAATTACTATCATTATCTGTACAAAATTATGGTATCGGAAAATCGCACGCCTGACACAATGCTAGCATGCCAAATACTATGCGACAAAATGAAGCTTTCAAGAGATGAATTTATTGCGCATGAGACCTTTTCTGCCGAGGATATAAGCTGCATGTACGGCGCGTCTTATAATGCCATTGTAATGACTGGAATTATGAAGTTTGTAGATTCCTCTGAGCTTACGATTGGTATTCCGCCTGGTATTTGCTTTAGGACAAATCAGGATAAAGTACTTACATTTAATGGCGCGTTAGAATTTTTTGGCTCCAAAGAGCAGCTTGTGGCAATTAAACAGGCACTGAATGTGCTTTCTAAGCAGGAAAAGGCAGTACTTATACGCCTTTGTACTGATGAGGATATTGAACAGGTCGATCCTGCCGTAAAGTTATGCTTTCAGCTTTTACAAACTGTAAGACTTGATGTTATCGACAAAAAAATAAGCACAGAATCCTCAATTGCCTGGGGCAGTGTTTTTGCCGTTTAGGAATTTTTGATTCCAGTGTGCTGGGTATTGTTCAGGCTAAAGCAAGAGCTTCTTTGATGGCTCGTTCAACATCTTTCATTTCGTCAGGGGTGATGCAGCCAAGCTTTTTACCAAGACGGTTTTTATCGATAGCTCTCATTTGATCAAGCATGGCTTTACCTTTTTTTCCTTCAATCACAACAGCCGCGTCAAAATCATATACTTTTGCCGCGTTACTTGTTATTGGCACTACAAGTAAACGGGGAAGGTATTTGTTAAATAAATTATTTGATAAAATAATTGCAGGGCGTGTTTTCTTGACTTCGGTCCCTATCGTAGGGTCAAAGTTAACCCAATAAACATCTCCACGCTTCGGTGTATCTTTACCATCCGTTTTGCTCATCTAACCCCTCGGATGCAAGAGTGTCCCATTCAGCAAAAATTTTATTGCGCTCTTCATCAAGCGCTGCTTCTTTATATTGCTGTTCATGAGACGATTTTTTTGTTTCGAGCTTTTCAGTAATAGCTTCTTCAACAAAACGGCTAATTCCCCGCTTTTGAACGAACAGATGAAGTTCGCTAATAAGCTCTTGAGGAAGCGAAAGTGTGATATTGCGATGCTTAGACTGTGATTGCCTTAACATGGTTACTTCCCTCTTTTCTTTATTATATACGTAAAGCAATTTATTGTATACGTACTACGTGCTAATTATAAGAGAGCTTGAAGACTAAGAGATCAAGTCAAAATCATCCCAATGCTCATCTAATAGCCTAGGATCAAACGAATGCTAAGTTAATTATATTTTAAATATTCCCTGTCAGCCTCGAAGGTCTGGCATGTAAAAGCCCAGGGCAGCGCCCTTAGCATTACCCATTTTCTTAAAGAAATATTTACCAACAAAAAACAATGAGTTTCTCGCGCGGTTAATTGCTGCAATAATTGTTGTTCCGGAGGAACAAATTATTAATAGCCCACTGTTTCGCGCCGATAGGTGCAAACGGTGGGAAACCGGGAAAAATAATCCTGTAGTCGCGCCAGCGACTATTTAATATTAAGTAGTCGCTGGCGCGACTTCAGGGTTTTTTTTGTCTTTTCCCCACCGTTTGCACCTGCCGGCGCGAAACAGTGGGCTAATATTAAATTTGCACCTTCGGCGCATAAAACAGATATAACATGCTAAATCTGAACAATGATAGTTTGAAAAAAATGGGTAATGCTAAGGGCAGGGCCCTGGGTATATTGAGAGAGGTATTGCAGGCTGAAGGCCTGCGTTATAGTAAACGAAAAATGTTTGAGTTTACGTCAAACGTCTATTTAATTTATTGTTCACTATATCGCAGGCCTTCGAGGCTGACAGCAAATATCCGTTATTCGCTTTTTGGCGATTTATTCCATCTTTGTTATTTTTCGTAAATCCCCTACTCACAAGAGTATGTGGATTTACGAAAAATAACAAACCTAGAATAAATCACTCAAAAATCGAAAAATCGGCTATTTGCTGTCAGCCTCTTCAGCCTGCAATGCCTCTCACAGCCTACCCAGGGCGCTGCCCTGGGCTTTTACATGCCAGCCCTTCAGGCTTGAGGTTTCGCTTGAAATCTAATTAAGTTAGCGCTTCTGGAGCGCTGTCGCCCTAGGTTTTTATAGCCCAGACTTGCGAGGCTGACAGCAAATATCCGCATTCGCTTCTTGGCGCTTTTTCCTATCTTTATTACTTTTCGTAAATCCCCTACTCACAAGAGTACGTGGATTTACAAAAAATAACAAATCTAGAAAAAATCACTCAAAAATCGAAAGATCGGCTATTTCCTGTCAGCCTCTTCAGTCTGAAGAAGATACTTGAATTCTTATTAAGTTAGCGATATGGGTCAACGTGACTTTTTAACTTGTTAAAATCATTAAGTCGCATCTCACCTTTGACTTTAAAAAAGCTTAGCTTTTTCTTCAAAACACCCGCCTACTATAGGTAGAAAACTTGCTACCTTTCTGGCTATAGGCATAATTGAGGGATAGGGCTTATTTGTTGTAGATTTTATAAAGGCTAGTATGAGGCTAGAAATAGAAGTCACAGCGGCGACGGTTTTAAACTCTTTCTGATCGGCTAAAGTAAGGCCAACTAATGATCCGCCAATAACTGCAGCTGTTGTAACAAGGGGAATAAAGCGACGAGCGGTAGATTGTGTAACTTTAATTCGGTTTTCTACAAATTGCTCTAATATACCTAAAGCAAACGTGGTCATAACAAATTTCCCTTCTACATTTTCTAGAAATAGTTCAAAGCCTGCAGGAATTACAGACCAAACTAAAGCATTACATAGCATCTGTTCGGCCTCAGATGCAGTTTCATCACTGCTCAAAAATGGATTATAACTTAAAATTGAATGCATGATTGTCGATGTTGATGTCATTTTTTTCCTTAATCAATGGGTAAAAGAGCTTGAACGAAGGTTGCGGGATCAAAAGCTGCAAAGTCATCTACCTGCTCACCTAATGATACAAACTTAATAGGTATTTTTAGGGCTTGGGTAATGGCAAAGGCAGTTCCGCCTTTTGCTGTGCCATCAAGCTTGGTAAGAATAATGCCAGTTAGGGGAGTTGACAGATGAAAGGCCTTGGCTTGTTCTACGCCGTTCTGGCCAACTGTGGCATCCATAACAAGTAGCGTCTCGTGAGGTGCGCATTCGATATGTTTTTGCAGGCTGCGACGCATTTTTTCGAGCTCTTTCATAAGATGTGTTTTATTTTCTAGGCGGCCAGCTGTATCTATTAGCAGCACATCATAACATTTTGAAACAGCTTTTGAAACTGCGTCAAAGGCAACGGCTGCCGGATCGCTTTTATAGTTTGCAGACACAATATCCACACCAATACGCTCAGCCCATATGGCAAGCTGTTCTTGGGCGCCGGCTCTAAAGGTATCACCGCCCGCAACCAGAACTTTTTTGCCTTCTTGCTTAAAATGATGAGCAAGTTTGGCAATGGACGAAGTTTTGCCATTACCATTTACTCCGACAACCAAAATAACAAGAGGCTCGCCGGTGGCAAGTCTTGAATCATATGAGGCCAGTACATTGGTTAATTCCTGCCTTAAAAAGGCGATGATTTCATCTGATTTTGCTTGGGGATGACTTGCTGCATAGTTTTTTGTTTTATTTACTAGATCTTGGCTAATATTTACGCCAAGGTCGGCTTCATAAAAAAGCTCTTCGAGCTCATCTAATACGGCTTGATCAATTTTACCAGCAAATAGCCGGGTAAGGCGATCAGCAAAGAATGAACGTGTTTTTTTGAGTGCTGTCTTAAGTGCAGCGTAGCTATTTTTTAAGAATTGGAGAACCATATTGCCCTAAAAGTTATGTAACAAGCATATAAGGTTATAAACCTTGTGGCAAGAACTATGTACCTTCATGAATTTCAGGCAAAAGCACTTTTACAAGAACATGGCATAAAAGTGGCTCCCTTCCGGGTAGCGTCAAATATTGAAGAGGTAGAAAAAGCCATCTCTGAGGGCCTTTTGGAGGCTGTGCTTAAAATTCAAGTGCATGCAGGCGGCCGCGGCAAAGCCGGCGGCGTAAAAATTGCAAAAAATCCGGACGAAATTCGCCAAATAGCCAAAAAACTTTTAGGAATGCGTCTAATAAACAACCAAACTGGTCCTGAGGGTGTTATTGCTGAAAAAATAATTCTTGATACCATTGTAACTTTTACTCAAGAATATTATTTAAGCATCATTATTGACCGCAAAACTGCCAATGTATGCGTGATAGCCTCACGTGAGGGTGGTATGCAAATCGAAGAAATTGCGGCGAAATCCCCCGAAAAAATTTTTGTAGAGCAGGTGCCGGCATCTGGCAAGTTAAGACTTTTTCAACTTGCTCGCCTTGCAAAAAATTTAGAATGGAAGGGAGTGCATAAACAAGCAGGTATTACACTTTTAAAAGATGCTCTGGAGGCTTTTTTTGCACTTGATGCTACATTGTTAGAAATTAATCCGCTTGTGCAAACCGAGCAAAATTTTGTAGCACTTGATGCTAAAATCAGTATAGATGACAACGCACTTTTTAGACAAAAAGAGCTTAGGGCACTGTGGGATCCTTTTCAGCAAAGCAAATTAGAGCAAAAGGCTCATGAAAATGACCTTTCATATGTAGCACTAGATGGCAATATAGGCTGCATGGTAAACGGCGCAGGCCTTGCCATGGCAACAATGGACCTTATACACTATTGGGGAGGACGTCCCGCTAACTTCCTTGATGTTGGCGGCGGTGCCTCTGTAGACAAGGTTGTAGAGGGCTTTAAGATTTTATTTTCTGATGGGTCAGTAAAAGCTGTTTTAGTGAATATCTTTGGCGGTATTATGAACTGCGAAATCATTGCTAAGGGCTTAATTAAAGCAATTGATGAAGTTGGCTACAAAAATCCAGTGGTAGTACGTATGGAAGGCACAAATGTTGAATCTGCTAAAGAAATTTTAGCCAAAAGTGGTCAGCAGATTGTTTCCAAAGACAATTTAGATGATGCGGCAAAAACCGTATGTCATCTTTCTGGAGCTCAATAAATGGCTATACTCTTAGATAAAAATAGCAAAGTAATCTGCCAGGGCATTACAGGACGGGCCGGAAGTTTTCATGCTCAAGAATGCTTGAAATATGGCACAAAGCTTGTAGGCGGGGTCACACCCGGAAAAGGCGGTCAATTTTTTCAAGAAACAGTGCCAATATATGATTCTGTACAAGAGGCCAAATGTGCAACAAATTGCAATGTATCGATGATTTTTGTGCCGCCGGAATATGCTGCTGATGCCATTTTAGAAGCAGAGGAAGCAGGCATTGCTTTGATTGTTTGCATTACCGAAGGAATTCCAGTGCAAGATATGCTTGAAGTCAAACGCATCATGATGCACAGTAAATCGCGTCTGATTGGGCCCAATTGCCCGGGTATTATAACTCCTGGTGAGTGCAAAGTTGGTATTATGCCAGGCTATATCCATAAGCCGGGGCATATTGGCATTGTATCCAGGTCCGGCACTCTTACATACGAAGCAGTGTGGCAGGTGACAAAACTTGGCCTTGGCCAATCAACATGTGTAGGCATTGGAGGAGATCCTTTAAATGGCACAAACTTTATTGACTGTTTAGAGCTTTTTGAAAAAGATCCTGAGACGCACGCTATTTTGATGATAGGAGAGATTGGGGGCGAAGCCGAAGAAATGGCAGCCGAGTGGATTCAAAAACACTCTAGCAAGCCTGTGGCTGCTTTTATTGCAGGAGAAACCGCCCCCATAGGTAAGCGAATGGGTCATGCCGGCGCCATAATTTCACAAGGCAAGGGCACAGCACTTGCCAAAAGGCAAGCATTAGAAAAAGCAGGCGTAAAGATTGCAGATAATCCAGCCCTTATGGGTGTGACAATTCTAGAGGTATATGAAAATTTTATCAGGTAAAATTCCTATAAGTATAAGCCCATCATTTTGGATTCTTGCTTTTTTAATTGCTTGGTTAAGCAGTAGCGGTAGCCCTTGGCAGTTTGTGTCTTGGATTTGTATTGTTTTTTTATCTGTGCTTGTTCATGAAATGGGCCATGCCCTAGTTGCCAAGATGTGGGGGCAAAATGTGCAAATTATTTTGGGGCCGCTTGGAGGCACTACCATATATGGTCAAAGTAAGACCCCTTTAAGTCGTATAAAAGAATTTACTGTAGTGCTTTGTGGGCCTTTATTTGGTTTTTTGTTAGCAGCATTTTGTTACTTATTTCTTAAAAGTACAAATCCTACACCAAATGTGACCTACTTTTTATATTTTATGATGTTTGCCAATATAGTATGGAGTTTCTTTAACCTTTTACCTGTGCACCCCTTTGATGGGGGAAAGCTGATGTCTTTAGTCTTTGAAGGGGTTTTTGGCCCTGCCGGCATGCGCTTTTCATATTTATTGAGTGGAATATTTGCCGTAGTGTTAACAGCAGTTTTTATGATTAATGGCCAAATCTTTGCCGGAGCCTTGCTTTTGCTTTGTGCTTTTGAAAGCTTTAAAAATTTTCAGCAAAAACGCTATTTTCAAACCACTGCAACAGAGCAGCAGGTAGATGAGCTTAAACAAATAGAAGATGAATGGAATCAAAATAAACCCGATACCGCAATTGAGCATTTACAGCAGTTGATGCAAAAAACAAAAGAAGGCGCAGTTTACTCACAAGCACTTGAATTACAAGCTGAATATTTGGCCGCAACGGGCAAAACTCAAAAAGCCTATGATTTACTGCATAATCAAAAAAACCTCTCAGCTGATGCTCTCAAGCTTTTGCAATTAGTTTGCTATAAACTGGGGTATTATCAAGAAGCACTAGACACAGGAAATAACCTTTTTCGCCAGACACAAGATCCCTCATGTGCTATTATGAATGCCTTTTGTGCTAGCCACCTTGATGATGCACATATGGCAGTTAACTGGCTGAGCACGGTAAAAAAAGCAAAAGCCGTTGATATGCAAGCAGTTTTAGCAGCAGCAGATTTTGATTCCATCCGCAAGCATCCCGATTTTCAGCAATTTGTGCTTACAAAGCCACTTTAGTGGCTTTATAGTTTATACTTTCGCGGGTGAGGCCGAAGGCCTCTCTGGAGTGCGGTAATTTTTTTTACCGCTCTTAATTTTCGACCACGAATCTTAACCTCAATATTCTCCAAAGCCTAAAATGGTCTGAAACACTTTGGGCCATGTAGATACCAACCTCTTGCAGAAGATGTGCTGGGGCGTGAGGCCAAGTGTTCATTTTAATTTTTTTGATAAAGATTACTTTTCTTGGGATTTGTTTTCAAAGGGAATTGCGTGTGGTTTTGGAGGTTATCGAGGTTAGCTTATGTGGTCGAAGATTAAGAGCGGTAAAAAAATTACCGCACTCCAGAGAGCTATGCTCAAAGGTGTATTAATGGAAGTTGCTATCAGGGAATAAAAAACCCGACCTGGATAGGTCGGGCGGGAAAGAACATGAGCCTAATGGCTCTATTTATTCAAGATCAAGAGTGATGTAGCGTACAACCTGGCCTGCTTTGACTTGTAGCAAAACATGCTTTTGGTTGGATACTTCTTTCATCACTTTAAAAAACTCTTCTGTAGTATTTACCGGTTTTTGATTTACCGATAAAATGATTTGTCCACGACGAAGGCCGGCTTCTTGAGCTGGGCTATTTGGATCAACATTTTTGATGATCACTCCGTGATCACGATCTAGACCAAGCTGCTGTGAAAGCTCTGGAGTAAGATCCTGCACCAAAATTCCAAGCTGGCTTTGAATGTCATTAAAGGCAAGTTCACTCTCTGGATGCGCGCCAACACTAACGGTAATTTCCATTGGCTGTTTATTGCGTATCACAACGAGTGTAATTTTTTCTTCAGGCTTCATTAAAGCAATGGTGCTGCGAAGTGAGCCTACATTTTCTACAAGCTTGCCGTTGATCTTTAAGACCACATCTCCAGATTTTAGGCCTGCTTTATCAGCGGGGCTATCTTTTACAACTTCAGCAACGAGTGCGCCTTCGCTTTTATCAAGATTAAAGGCATGTGCAAGCTTGGCGTCAATTTTTTGAAGAGATACACCCAGATAGCCGCGTGTCACGTGGCCACTTTCACGTAGCTGATCCATAACGTGTTTGAGGATATTGCTTGGGATAGCAAAGCCAATACCCATGTAGCCGCCATTATTTGTGGCAATAGCAGTGTTCATGCCAACTACTCTGCAATCCATGTCAAGTAGACATCCACCGGAATTACCCATGTTGATAGCCGCATCTGTTTGTATAAACTGTTCAATGGGGGCAATGTCAAGTTCGCTTCGGCCCTTAGCACTAACGACACCCACTGTGACAGAACCTTGGAGACGAAGAGGGCTACCTACTGCCATCACCCATTCCCCAATTTCAAGCTCATCAGAGTTATCAAGTACAAGAAAATCAAGGTTTGTGGCTTCTATTTTTAAAAGCGCGATATCAGTATTGGGATCTGTGCCAATAACTTTTGCTGAATATTCACGGCCATCAGTAAAACTTATTGTGATTTGCTCAGCTTCTCTAACTACATGGTTGTTAGTTAAAATATAGCCATCAGCTGATACTACAAATCCAGAGCCTTGACCCTTACGCGGGCCTTTTTGTTCTGGCATCGGAAAGCCAAAAAAGCGCTCAAAAAAATCATCAGGAATTGGCCCAAAGGGCTGATTCATCTCTTCATTACCCTGTGAAGATCTTTGTGTGTATTGCGTGCGCACAGAAACAACTGCAGGCAGGGCCTTTTTTGCAATCTGCGCAAATTCTTTAGACATTTCTCGAACGATACTATTCTGCTTGGGTGCAGTAATTGGTTCGGCAGCTGCCAAAACATGTGAGGGGATAAACGATGTAGCAGCGGCTGCCACGCATAGTTTAAAGCCCACTTTGTGAAGAGTCGATATATTTAAAAACATGGTTCATACCTCCTAAAAGTAAACATAAAAAATAACAATGATCATGATAGCGCGGTTTAACAATACTCTACAAGAGTTACAGCTTATTAAGAGTTGTAAGCGCATCGCAGATGATTACAAAACCGTTTTCAATACGATCCCAACCAAAATTTTCGTTTGGTGCATGGATTTTATCTGAAGCAAGGCCCAAACCAAAAAAGGTAACCTCAGCTCCGCAAGCTTCGGCAAGCTCAGAAATAATTGGAATAGAGGCGCCTTCATAGATGTAGGCTGTTTTTTTGTTGTAGACTTTTTGACAGGCCTCACTTAGTGCTTTAACAATGGCTGAATTTGGGCTAGTGCGTACCGGCTTGCCCATTCCTTCATGTATTTCGCATTTTACTGAATAGCCTGGGGCAGCTTGTGATTCAATAAAACGTTTTATTCTCTCTGAAATGACATGCGGATCTTGATCTGGTACAAGTCGGCATGATAGTTTTGCTATGGCTTTGGCAGGAATTACGGTTTTTGTGCCAGGGCCGCCGTAGCCTCCAGAGATGCCATTAATTTCAAGTGTAGGACGCAGCCACCCTCGTTCTAAAGGAGAAAAGCCCTTTTCACCGCCCGTTGGAAGACAACCAAATTCTTCGGCAAACTCTTGATCGTTAAAGGCAAGTGATATGTATTTAAGATCTTCGTTTGTAGGAGGTTTTACTGCTTCATAAAAGCCAGGAACATCTATGGAACCATTTTTATTTCGAAGTGATCCCAAAATTTCTACCAAGGCATGTAGCGGGTTATAAACCATGCCGCCATGTACTCCTGAATGAAGATCACCATTTGAGCTTGTAACTTCTACAGTAAAGCATGTCATGCCGCGTGTGCCAAGTGTAATAGCAGGTGTTGAGGGGTTTTGCATGCCAACATCTACAACTAAGAGATAATCGGCTTTCAGTTCGTTTTTCTTTTCTTGGATGATATGTGGAAGCGATTTACTGCCGGATTCTTCTTCGCCCTCTATAATTAGTTTAACGTTAAGCGGCAGCTTGCCAAAATGCTTAAGGAGCGCTCTTAAAGCTGATAGTACATAAAAACACTGGCCTTTATTATCTTGAGCGCCACGTGCTACGATTTTGTTGCCCTTACGAGTGGGTGTAAAAGGCTTTGTTTCCCACAGATCAATAGGGTCTACCGGCTGAACATCGTAATGGTTGTAGATAAGAATGGTGGGAGCATCAGATCCGGCAGAGCAATTTTGAGCAAAAATAACGGGCGCATCTTGTGGGTCTTGAGTATTCCATAAGGTAACATCAAAACCAGACTCTTTTAAAAATTTTTCAACCCACTGACAGCAAGCTTTAAGTTCTGGCCGAAAGGCCTTATCGGCACTTATGGAAGGATAGCGTAAAAACTCAAAAAATTCATTTTCAAGTGTCTTTTCTTGATCTTTAAAAAGCTTTTTAAATAATTCGATATTTGTGGTCATAGTTTTAGTTACACCCATATTTTTTCAACGTGTAAAGGGGTTTGAGCCAGTTGTGCTAGTTGTAAATTTTCTTTTTCTAAAAGTTCTTTTCCTGCAAATGTCACTATAGAGCCCTCTGGGTTATAGGGTGCAAGATGTTTTTCTACGGCGCGCACAATATCAGTACAGGTAGCTTGCATACAAGCATCTCTAAATGCCTGCCTCATTTCAGGCGTTTTACCTTCGCGATACCAGCCATAGGCGACTTCTGCACGTGTTCCAGGGGCTATTGGGCCATCCAGGCTTTGAATCATTTCGCGTTTTGCTTCTTCAAGATCAGCATCATCAAATTCATGATTTTGGATGTCTTTTATCGATTCATCAAAGGCGTTAAGAGTGGCTATGATGTTTGGATCGCGATATGAATAAAAGGCAAATGTACCAGACATTATATTTGCAATGCTGCCCGCACCATATGCCCCGCCTTGCTCTCGTACACGTTTATGCAGCGTTACATTGTCAAATAAAAAGGCTGCCAGTGAAAGAGCGGCAGAATCTGGATGGCTATAGGAAATAGTTTTACAGACTTTACTTGTAAAGGCAACTTGGGCCGAGATAATTCTTCCCTGATTGGCTGTTTTTAATAAAGGATATTGACACTTAAATGGCTTAAAGTTTTGTTCTGGTAGCTCTGTTAGGCCTTCAAAGCCTCTCTCAGTGTATTTTAGGGCTTCTGTTTGATCGCAGCCCAAAACAAGATGCGCGCCTCGGGTACATAACAGAAGATTTTTCATGCGCTCAAGATTTTGTATAAGCCAATCTGATTTATTGTCAAAATCCATGGCCAACTTTTTAATTTGGTATAAGTAATCAAGGCCATACCAGGCATTATTTACATATCCTGCAACATTTACACCGCTTGCCGCAAGGTTCATAGCATATTTCAGGGAATTACTTACAAAACCGGATTGGAGGTTTGTATAGTGTTTTAAAATAAGCTCTTTAAGTCTTGAGCGGTCTGTAAAATTAGGATTGGTTGCCATGTCAAAAAGTAGACTGAAAAACTTATCAGCCTTGCTATACATGCTTTTGCCGCGAATATGAAAGCTTGGTGTAAAATTGCTGCCTTCTTGTACTTGGTGATTGAGCATAGTAAACGCGCCTATTCCACCGGTATGCTCTTGGATATATTCAAGGGTTTCTTCATATGAGCGAAGGCCGTTGCCAATTTGTGGCAAAAGAACACTAAAAAGTCTTACGAGCCAAAGATCTTCCGCGGCTATTTCTGGGATAGAAAATATGAGGTCTGCATAGGTGATTTTGTTTGTAAAGGTGCCATGGTGAAATACTTCAAGATTTCCTTCCTTACTTTGACTTAAAGATAGCTCTCGAATTTTTTTAGGTATGTGATCACTTGAGATTTTAGGCAAAACATCGTGGCTCAGATCTTCGTCATCTTCTTGAAGGGCAGCTAGAGCTTGTGTTTGCTCTATAATTTTTTGCTTATCCTCTTCGGTAAGATTTTTTTGAATGGCTTCTAAGCTTTTAGCCTCTTGCATAATCTCATTTGCGGCTAAATCGGCACTTGGGTTCATAACCACACGAACAAAGTGATTGTTTGTTAAAAAATAGCGCACAATAAGCTCATTCATAAAATGCGCATTTTGGCTAAGTTTTAAGCGCAGTTCATCGAATATTGAATGTATTCCAAGTCCATCTTCTGCGTTTCCACCATGCTGTGCAAGTAGTGCCGAACGAGAAAAAAGTGATAAGCCAAAAGGAGCAGAATCTCCTGTGATTTCACTACGAAAAAGCTCTACTTGATGCAGCGCACTCTCAATAAGTTTATTAGGAATACCTTGATTTGCAATACGTGTGAGAGTGTCATATAAGAGTTTTTCGAGGACAACTACATCCTGGGATTTGCAGCCTTTGAGTATGACTCCATATGGAATTTCGGAAATTTCTGTATCCATAAGAGATTGTGCCTGCTTACAAAGACCAGATCGCAAAAATTCGATCTTCAAAAGCGATGCATCAGTTTCCATAAGCACGATATCAAGCACGCTTAAAGCAAGCAAATGAAGCTGATTAAGTATAGGACAGGTAAGCCAGGCAAAACAAATAATAGCTTTGTCATCAGCCATTTCATCGGCATTCAATGGATAAAAAGCTTCTTTATGAACTGGTCGTACAAATCTTGGCTGCATTGGTATGGGAGGTAAAGCAGGCAGCTTTGCAATACCCTTTAAAGCTCTTTGGGAAACAAAATCAAGATGTTTTTGCAGTGGCAAATTACCATAAAAAAAGAACAGGCAACGACTTGGATGGTAATAATTTTTGTGAAATGAAAGCAATTCTTCGTAGGTTAAATTTGGAATTTCACTTGGATCTCCCCCTGAGTTAAAACCATAGGGTGTATTTGGGTAGAGTGCTGCATTGACGTGCTCAATTAAACGTGTAGTAGCAGAGGATAAAGCCCCTTTCATTTCGTTGTAGACAATACCTTTGTAGACAAGGGGGCTATTTGGATCTTTCGGGTCGCTAAATTCTACACGACAACCTTCTTGTAAAAAGCTTAAATGATTAAGAGTGGGATGAAAGACTGCATCCAAGTAGACATCTAGTAAGTTGTAAAAATCTTGTTCAATCTGCGAAGCTGCAGGATAACAGGTAAAATCTGCCCCCGTAAGAGCATTCATAAAGGTGTTTAGCGAACGGCGCGTCATAGCAAAAAATGGATCTTTAACCGGATATTTTTTTGAGCCGCAAAGTACAGTGTGCTCAAGAATGTGTGCCACACCATTTGAGTTTTCAGGAAGTGTGCGAAAAGAAAGGCAAAATAGATTTTCTGGGTCGTCATTTCCAAGGTGCAAAAATAAAGCCCCTGATTCTTCATGCACAAGTTCTGTAAGATGACATTGAAGTTCTGGAATTTCTTGTGATTTTGTTACTAAAAAGCCGTGGTAGCGCTCACCAGTTGAAAGTGGAGGATTGGTCATTTGCTATATCTCTAGTAAAGTAACCCTCAGTGTACTAGGTTGCTATACTTGCTTGCTAGATTTTTTAACTACCTATGCGCAAAAGCTTTTTTAGATTCTCAATAATTTTTTATGTACATTAGCTGTTAACACTGTTGTATTTTGGGTAAATCTGCTATCGTGGTTGTTATAATAAGGCAGGTGTACTGATATGAAGCGAACACTTATTTTGCCAAATGTGGTAACGGCATTTAGTCTTTCTTGCGGTCTATTTGTGATCTTTAAGATGAGCATGATAGCACCAGGAAAAGTTACGTACCATAATGTTTCGGTGGCAGTTGCCCTTTTGCTACTAGCTGCTTTTTTGGATCTTTTGGATGGGGCATTAGCCCGCGCTATGAAGGTCGAAAGTGAGTTTGGCGGGGTGTTTGACTCTTTATCTGATGCGGTTTCTTTTGGTGTAGCACCGGCTGTGGTTATTTTAAAGACACTTTCTGTTGATACCACAAGCATGCTGTTTTTCTTTCTTACCCTAGGCGGAATGATTTATTCTATAAGCGGCGTGCTTCGTCTTGTGCGATTTACTGTGACAAAGCATGAAGTAAAAGGAACAGACGAAGAAAAAGCCTCTGCCAAGGCAAGCTTTACTGGATTGCCAATTCCCGCTGCTTGTGCCGTAGCTCTTTCAACGACGCTTTTTTTGATGAGTGATGATGCAAAACTGGTGCATGACTTTACTGATACTCAGCGCACCCTTATCGCAACGATGGTATTTTTTATCCTTGGCTATTTTATGATCAGCAGATGGAAATTTCCAAGCTTAAAGACTTTAAGAGTCCGCGTGGGATCATTTCAAGTAGTTCTCCTAACTGCTTTTGCCGCTGCTGTAATATTGATTACGGCCGTGCATAATTTTGCTATGCTTTTCTTTGGTATTTCCTGGGGATATTTGGTTATCGCATGGCTATTATCACTTATTCGCATTATTTCAGGTCGTCGTCTTCAGGCTTTAGAAGATTTTGAGCCTGAGGCCGAAGATGATTCAGAAAATTGATAGGATCTAAAAAGCCCAACAATTACTCCTTGAATATGAAGGTCTTTTTCTTCAAAAGAAAGTAGTTGATTGGGGTCTTTATCTATCTCTTGAATAAAGCTATGTAGCTGTCTGTCAGCATATGTAACAATATAACGGCCAATTTGAACGCCATATTTTTTGCTGTGAGCTAAGATCATTTCTGTATTATGCGGCTCTTGTCTTGTTTCTATGACAATAATATCCCCGCACAGCATATGCACGTGAGAAAAGGAATCATCTTTTATATGAAAAGCATAAAGTGTGCTGCTTGCCGGCCTTAAGCTTTGTGGAATATCAAAAAATGTAGCCTTGGCATAAAGCTCAATTTTTTGGCCCTTTGTAACGGCGCCAATGATGGCTATTTCATTTCGTGTGATAGAAGATTTTTGAGAAATATTTTTTAAGGTTTTGGCAGCTTTTAATGTCCTCCAGCCACGTGGAAGCGTTTTTAAATGGCCTTGATTTTTTAGATTTTGGATATGCTTATGCAGCGTTGCCGGAGATGATAAGCCTAAGAGCTTCATAAGTTCGCGATAGGTTGGGGGATGGCCTTGAGTTTGGGTATGAGAGCTAATAAGCGAGAGAATTTGGCTTTGGCGAGGAGTTAGCGGATGGGCAGATGCATTATTCATGCTACTGGTACAATTTTTTCATTATTGCCATCGAGAAATACCTTTCTAAATTTTGCACAAATAGGGGCATCAAAAATAAGATAATCAACAAAATAGGCTGTAAGCCACATGATAAGGGCAGCTACATAGGCATCTGATATAAAATGTCCGCCCTGCACGATGCGAGTAATTGATAAAGCACCGCCTAAAGCAAAAGCTAAAAATAATCCAGAAAAGCTAAGTGCTTTACTTTTGTAGCGCCTACCTAAAAAATACAAACAGAAGAAATAAAAGCCACAAGTGGAATGGCCAGAAGGAAATGATTTAGAGGGCTCTGGTGCATTGTTAAAAAGAGGTTCGTAGTAGGCTCGAAAGCCTTGCCCACCGCCAAAATTTTCAATTTGGCGAGGCCTTGGACGACCCCAGCATTCTTTTAAAAGGGTGTTGGTGATGAAAAAGGACCCAAAAAAAAGTGTAAGACATATGAGCAGACATGCACCACGATATTTTTTTAGATAAGGTTTAAATTTAGAAGCTACAAGGCAAACAAACGCGCAAGTTGCCACTATAAATGCAGGCATAGCTCCATATAGATAGATAAAATCAAAAAAAGGAGTTGTATAAAAGCCAAATTCTTGAGGAGCATTGGTTGTCCAACCGCGATAAAACGTCATTTTAGCGATAAACAAATCTAATGATGCACTAAAGGGAGTGATCAAGAGCAATAACAAAAGTGGAAAGAGCCAAGCAGCATGTCTTTTAAAAGTGTTCAATTTGTTAACTCTTCGAATTTTCCTACCTTTATAGCTCAAAAGGGCATTTTGAGCCAATGTCGGACTCTCTTAACTTGAGCATTTTTGATCTTATCGAGACCGTGACCGATACTGTGCGAGATCGATTAACCACCGAGCCACTGAGCTCACTGAGATAGTTGAGATAGGGAGAAGGATTAGTCGGTGGTCCGCTCGCTATACAGCACTATACCCTAAGGCTAGTCTGATTGTTTAGGTATTCTCAGTTTTCTCATATATCTCAGTGAGCTCAGTGGCTCGGTGGTTTATGCAACTCGGTCTCGGTCACGAAAAAAACAAACTGCCAGAACAAAGTCGAGACTGTTATTTAAACAAATAGAAGGCTACACTTTGGGTAATATCTGGAGAAATATATGATTGAAGCCGTGGCAGGTAGCTTGTTTATTGCGGCTGGGTTTTTTGCTGTTCGTACTTATGCATTAAGTCAGGCCCTTACAAAAAATCAAATTGAACTTGCACAAACCCGCGTACGTCTTGAAGAAGAAAAAAAGCAAGCCGTAGAAAAAATGCAGCTCATTCTACAAGCGCAAGAAACAATGAAAGATTCCTTTAAGGCTTTAGCATCAGATACTTTGAAAAGCCAGCAAACGGCATTTTTTGATGTTGCAAAAACGACATTTGAAAAATATTCCACTGACATTCGTCATGAATGGGTAGAAAAACAGCAGGTTATTACCGAAGTTGTAAAGCCTCTTAGAGAATCACTTGATAAAGTAGATAGCAAAATTCAGGAGCTTGAAAAAACGCGAATTTCTGCTTATGCCTCTGTTACAGAAACACTAAAAAATTTAAATGTCGCGCAAAACCAGCTGCATGTCGAAACCAATAAGCTCTCAAGATCTCTTAGAGCCTCTAATGTACGCGGCCAGTGGGGTGAAATGCAGCTAAAGCGTGTTGTAGAACTTGCCGGCATGATTGAATACTGTGATTTTGTCACTCAGCACACCGTAGATGGCCAGGAAGGAAGGCATAGGCCTGATCTTATCATTAAATTGCCAAATGAACGCGTGCTTGTAATTGACGCAAAAGCGCCGTTGCAGGCCTATTTGGAGGCGATAGACGCTCCTACAGATGAGCTAAAGGCCATTAAATTTAAAGAACATGCAAAACAAGTAAAAAAACACCTTTCAGATCTAAGCGAAAAGGGTTATTGGGAAAGTTTTGCTCAAACTCCTGAATTTGTGGTGCTGTTTTTGCCTGGGGAATCATTTTTTGGTGCCGCGCTAGAAGCAGATCCGCAGCTTATTGAATTTGGCGCTGGTAAAAGAGTGCTCATGGCAACCCCAACAAGCCTTATTGCTCTTTTGCGAACAGTGGCACTTGGCTGGAGAGAGCAGGTGATGCATGAGCAAACCCAAAAAATTTGCGAGCTTGGAAAATCATTACATGAGCGCCTTGCTACTATGTGCGAGCACTTTAGCCGGCTAAAAAAGGCCATAGATGCATCTGTTGATGCCTACAATAAAGTTGTAGGGAGTTTTGAAGGACGTGTCCTCACGTCGGCACGTAAATTTGAAGAGCTTGGTATTACAAGCTCGCAAGAAATGAGTATCTTAGAGCCGATCGAAAAGCTCACGCGGTCACTAGACGTCTAATTTTTTTAGTTTAATATAATGCAAAATGAGGTTTTTACATGTTGGCAAGTACACTTTCTTATTTAAGTTGGGGATATTTGGGGCCTTCCAAATGTGATAGGGTACTTGAGCCTATTTCTACGCTTTGCATGGTGGCCTTAAGAACTCTTTCATGCTATGACAAAGCAAAGCCGGCAGTTCGCGGCAATTGGTTTGAGTTGGATGAAAAAGGCAGCATAACGGCTGCTAAACGTTCTCTTACCCAAGTAAGTAACGATGATCTTTTTTATCTGGATGCCAGTATTAAGCTATTAGTAAGAGGATGGAGTGCAAATAGCAACCCTGATTTGGTAGCAATTGCCACTGTTGCTAGAGATGGTTTTAAATTAATAGCCGATGACTACCTAGAAGATTGCAAAAATGCTGTACCTACTTGTAAATACCTACGAAAAAAACTTAAAAAATGGATTGAATCTGAGAATAAGCCGGCAGTTGTTTTGCCAATTGCCAATCCTGATGAAAAAGTCACGCAAATTAGAGCTGCCACAGAATTTCTAAAGAAAATACCAAAAAAAGATGCGAAAGATCCTGGTATAGAAGTGTTGGAAATGCTCGTTGAAAAATGGAAAATTACCCCAGAAAAGCCAGCTAAGCAACTTATTTTATCGTTAGAAGATCAGGCATTTATTGCCAAGGTTAATGAGCTTTGGGGGACAGATTTAAAGATATTTGCTGATAAATTAAAAGAAAAAGAGGCTAATGGCCCTACTTTAATAGGATTATTAAATACTCGAAAAATAGCCTATTTAGAGCACATTAACAAAAAAATTACTAAATAAATGCTATTATCCTCTCTAAAGTAATTAATTATTGAATTAAAAAGAAATTAATGGATAATGAGAGTTGGATGGGAAGATGTTTTAGGTATCGTCATCCAACCGGCCTTAGGCCGAGGAGGTTTTTCCATGCATATGAAGAAAGTATTGGAAAAGATAGCATACCTCGAGTTCGTAAATGACCAACTCTCAACTGAGCTACAGTATGTAGACAAGCTTTTAAGGGCTGTGGGCTTTACTGATGGTTTAACCACCGTAAAGCAGGCAGCAAAAGAGCTTTTCGACGAAGAAAAGCAAAAAGCTGCGCATGGCGAAGATATGCCACCTTTTGAGTAAGTTGGTTTCCCGCCTATATCTCGAACTTGGGTAAACTTAAGTTCGAGATACTTTAATTTATTAATAACTTATGCAGATCAAATAGCATAAACCACCACTGAGCCACTGAGCTCACTGAGATATTTGAGAAAATGAGAAGAAATACTTCTCCCTATCTCAAATCTCTGTAGTGGGCTCAGTGTCTCGGTGGTTAATTATGCAACAAGACAGATCATATAGGTGAAAGTTTCGGTCTTACCTTTTTTTATTATGGTTGGCTTTTTCCCTTTTCGTCCTTTTCTTTGCGCGAATCCTTATCTTTTTTGGCTTTATTTGACTTATCGGGAGAGTTGATTTCAAAGGGCTTTTGAGGGGGCGGCCCCTGAGGCTTTACATTTTGCGGCTGGTATACATACAGTTCTGCATCGTGCGCAAATTTAACTGGATCCATATATCCTCCTAATTCCCTATAACCATTATAACAAAAAATTTAATTATTGAAACAACCCCTTTTGACCGAAGGTCCCTGGAGTGCGGGGGCAGTTATGCACCGCTCTTAGATTTATCGTGGGCCATAACTCTCAATATTGCACAAAGCCAAAACAGCCTTTACAGCACACTTGGACAACTTTTATGTATAGTTGTGAGATAAATCAAAGAGCGGTGCATAACTGCCCTGCACTCCTGAAAGCTACGCTCAAGGCATTGCTTCTTCTACAATCTCAGAACCTTGGGTTAATCAAATAGCTCATTTAAGTCGTCAATTGTTAAGCCGGCAGGGCTTGTTTCTTCAAAAAGAGCGTGGGCTATTTGTCCTTTTTTTTCTTGAAGGGCCAAAATCTTCTCTTCGATGGATCCTTGTACATAGTAGCGTTTACTAAATACCGTATCTTTTCGGCCAATACGGTGGGCGCGATCGATAGCTTGGTCTTCTTGGGCTCTATTCCACCAGGGATCATACAAAAGCACATAATCTGCTGCGGTGAGGTTTAGTCCTACGCCGCCGGCTTTTAGGCTTATGAGGAATAATGGATGAGTATTTGTATTCTGGAAGGTATCGACAAGCTCTTGACGATTTTTCGTTTGGCCTTCTAAAAGTAAATGGCCCCAACAGCGTTTTTTTGCCTCTTGGGCCAAAATATGCAGCATGCTGGTAAACTGGCTAAACAAGACCACTTTTTTTCCCTCAGCAAGGAGTGTTTCAAGATCTTCTAGCACAAGATTATATTTTGCTGAGGTTGTAGCCTCTGGAGCAAACACCTGAGTAAGCTGTGGTACTAAAGCTGGATGGCAGCATATTTGGCGAAGGCGCAAAAGCGCTTCAAAAATCTGCATTCTGTGGGCCTGTATACCATCTTGAGATACTTTCTTTAAAAGCCCGGCTTTAAGATGGGCCATAAATCGATCGTATAAAAGCTTTTGCTCTGCATCTTGAGTAACCCACACAATTTCTTCGATTTTATCGGGCAGATCTTTGGCAACCTCGCATTTTTTTCGTCTTAAAAAAAAGGGTGCAATTTTTTTGCGTAATTGAGCAAGTGGAAGCTTGCTATCTAGCAATCCGGGCTCTAAAAAGTGGAAATGGCAGTAAAGCTCATCTAGTGAATTTTCTATGGGCGTTCCCGTAAGAGATAATCTAAAGCGTCCCTTTAGCTGAAAGATGGCTTGAGCCGTAAGTGTCGAGCTATTTTTTATTGCCTGAGCTTCGTCTAAGATAATGCATTCAAATTCATGATTGGTAAATACATCAATATCCCCTCGCAAGGTAGCATAAGAGGTGATGGTGATATCAAAATTTTCTAAAATTTCAGCTTTTCGGTCTTGACCATGATAAAAACTATGGCTTTTATGAGGTAAAAAATGCTCAATTTCACGCTTCCAATTATGTAAAAGCGATGTTGGCACTACAATCAGGGTGCGAGCAGTTATATGAGATAAAAAAGCGAGTACTTGCACGGTTTTTCCAAGGCCCATTTCATCTGCTAAAAAGCCATTCAGGCCGCTTTCATAAAGAGCTATAAGCCAATTTAGTCCTTCTTGCTGATACGCTCTAAGATCCCCCTTAAAGCCGCTTGCAGGAAGTGTATGAACACCAGATGTACGAAAATCGGAAAGCATCCTTTTGCCAAAGGTTTCATCCTCAAATTGCACACCTGAGAGCCCTGAAAGATTTGAAATACCGCTTTTAGCAAAGCGTGCTTTGCCATTTGACATAAGCTCTACTTGCATAAGAAGGCACTTTAGCTCCTTGTGATTTTCAAATGATAACAGGCCGCTCTTATCCCCAAGATCTAAAATACGCGCATTTTGTTGCATGCTTTTTGCAACATCGGCAAGTGTGGCTTGATGTTTTGCAAAAAAAACACTTCCTGTGATGGTAAAGTTCTTCTCGAGGAATGTATCAGAGTGGGTAAGTAAGATGAGTTCTTTTCCTTTAGCATCTAGCACCTTCCAGCCTGCTTTAAGAAGCGTATCAACTGCTGCTAATGACTTGTCAGTAGGGCAGTAATGCGTCGAAATACCAAGGTCTTTTTTTGTGTAACCTGCTTTTATCAGGTCTTGTTCGAATATAAAATGCTCTTTTGCAAGCTTTACAAACGAGCAGGTATCATCTGTTAGCTGTACAAGCGGGCTGAGGGGTGTCTCTTCTTTAAAAGAGTCAAGTTCGATAATACTTGACGGCTCAACTTCTTTTTTAAATTGAAGATATTCGGATCTATTCATCACTTTTGGGCCTTGTAAAAAGGCTGATAGGTCCTGCCAGGCTATATTTGGGTCGCAAAATTCAAGCTTTGATTTACTTATAGCTATATGCGGGGATCCTTGCAGTATAAGGTCATATTCATCTAAAGCTTTATTATTGAGCAGGGCGTGTATCTTAAAGGTGTTTTCTGTTTGTTCTACAAGATATTCAAGTTTGAGTTTTGTAAAAAAATCGCCTAAAATTCTTTTGCCATTAAAAAGAAGTTTTTGTGTAAGAACAAGTTTTTGCAGGAGCTGATAGGAATGCAGAGGTCTTAGGCGAAAAAAAGGATACTGTACATCATCCCGTAATCTTTCAAGTTTAGTTTCGCGTTTTTGCCACTGGCGCTCATCATCCATCAAACTGGCAATTAGGGCATCATCAGTAATGGTTGATTTTGAAATTATGATGACAGGCGTGCGATATCGCAAAGATAATGCAGAATCAATATTGTAGGTAAGAGCCTCTTTCATGGATAATAGTATCTCGACTTCGCAGCTTTTTGGCGAGAGATTTCACCTTCAGCTCTATTTTAGGGGTATAAAATGACAAATAAACGACTTTGGCAGCAAGATTGGCAAGAGGCCGAAAAGGTGTGGGACGAGGGCGCAAAAGAAAAAGAAAAAGAACATCCTCTCAAAGTATTAAAAACCCTGCCAAATATGCCGGGGATGACTGAGGATACGGCCAAAAACCTCAAATGGAAAAGTCTTAAGTGGATGGTGCAAAAGGATGAAAAATTTGGGGTGCTGCGGCATGTGCTAAAATCACCTTTTACACACCTTGTACGCTATGTAAAATCGCTAATCAAGCAAAAACCCTATCTACGAGATGATGACTTCTTTTTGTATGGTATTAACAACGTAGAAGAATTTAAGAAACTGCTTGATCAAGAAGATTCACTGCTTGTGGTTGGTTTTTCCTATTGCGAAAAACCTCATGAGTGTCCTTCAGGACGGTTTACCGATGCTTGCATCCATGATCCGGAACATCCGGTCTGTCGCCAGTGTTTTATAGGTAAGTGCGTAAATGCTTTGCCAGAAGAGCGCACTGTCGCATTATTTATCCCAACCATCCATTATGTTGCCAAAAAAATATTTGAAATTAAAGAGGCGAACCCTTCAAAAAAGATCATATTTTTAATTACAGCATGCGAGATGACCCTTGAGATGTTTGGTGACTGGGGCAATCTGGCAGGTGTAAAAGGTATTGGCGTTCGCTTAGATGGCCGCATTTGCAACACCATGAGAGCCTTTGAGCTTTCTGAAACTGGCATTAAACCTGGCCTTACAGTAGTGGTGGAAAGTACAAAAGTGCGAATGTTAGAGCTGCTTAAGCACTGGAGAAATGCCTCATTGAATTAATGTAATCAACTCTGCATAAGGAAGTTTTATGCAAGGATTGGCTTACTATGGATCTTCAACTACAAGGAAAAAAAGCTTTAATTACAGGAAGTAGTTCAGGTATTGGCGAAGCTATAGCCAAAGAGCTTGCCAAGGAAGGTGCCTACGTCGTAATCCATGGTCGAAATAAGACAGAAATTGATCGTGTGGTAAAAGAAATTACCGCCACAGGTGCAAAAGCTATAGGTATAAGAGGGGATTTATCCCTTGATGATGCAGCAGAGCGCGTATCTCATGATGCCATATCGGCCTTTAATGGCATTGATATTTTGGTAAATAACGCTGGAGCCTATCCTGTTCGAGATTGGGATAACACAAGCCCCTCCGACTGGTTAGAAATTTATAATATAAATGTTGTATCGATGGTGCGCCTAATTCATGGGATTGTACCTCAGATGAGAAAAAGCGGCTGGGGCAGAATAATTCAGATTGGAAGCATTGCTGCCACAAGTCCAAGTCCTGCTAATCCCGATTATGCAGCCTCAAAAGCCGCTAATGCTAATATGACCGTAAGTCTTGCAAAAGAGCTTGCAGGTACAGGAATTACCGTTAACACCGTCTCGCCAGGCCCAATTATAACTCCTGGCATCAAGGAGATGCTAATTAAAATTGCGGCTGAGCGTAAATGGAACCAAGAATGGAAAGAGGTAGAAAGGCGCGCTGCAAGAGAAATTTTACCCAACCTGCTTGGTCGATTTGGAAAGCCCGAAGAAGTAGCGGCTGTAGTTACCTTTTTAGCATCCCCTCGGGCAGATTATATTATGGGAGCTAATTTCCGCGTTGATGGCGGGCGCTCAGGGAATGTTTAAGCTGCAGGCTTGATTAAAAAAAGCTGAATGTATAGGAGGCTTAATGTCAAAGGAACTCGTTGAACGCTATATAAAATTCTATAATACATTTGCGATTGACGAAATGGTTGAGCTTTTTATTAACAACTGCCTGTTTGAAAGCGTTTCTAATAGTCAGGGCTCTTTTATTACGCACGGCAAAGAAGAACTTCGTTCACTTGCGAGGAAGAGCACCACAATCTTTAGCACAAGAAAACAAACTGTAACAAATTGGGTGATAGGCTCTGATAGCATAGCCGTTGAAATAGACTATACGGCAACCTGTGCAAGTGATCTTCCAAATGGCCTCAAAAAAGGCGATTACCTCAACTTAAAAGGCATTTCAATATTTGAATTTGCCGAAAATAAAATTAAAAGACTCGTTGATTTTTCGTGAGAGTTAAGAGGCGCGGGGCCAGGAATGGGGTGAGAATGGGATGGAAACTCCCATTGCTTAAGGTTCTAAAATTTCCTCTAGATTTGGTCCTGTATTTTTTATCGTTATTATCGTTATATCATTTCTATCGTTCTTGCCTTTAGTGAAATACAAAACGATAGAAATGATATAACGATAATAACGATAAAAAATACGGGACAAAATCGGGGATCAAATATCTAATAGGCTTTTAAAGACTTTCGCTGTTGTATATATAGAGAATTAAAAAGAGTACACAATGTGTTTTTCAGCAGAGAGCAGTTTTATATCAGGAACTATACTGACGATAGCTGGCATCATTCTCATAAAAAAATTTAAGTTTACTCGTGCACTATTACTTGCGATGATCCCTTTATTTTTTGGCATCCAGCAGCTTGCTGAAGGGTGGCTCTGGCATGCATTTGAACACCATCAGTATCCTGATGCTAGTAGTCTGCTTTCGCAGCGCATCTTTTTGTTTTTTGCCTATATGTTCTGGCCTGTTTGGATGCCTCTTGCTTTTGCCTTAGTAGAAAAGGTGTTATGGCGTAAAATTGTGATGTTCGTTTTGATGATTCTGGGTATTGGCTATTTCTTTGAATTGGGATATAGCTACCTTATAACTGGGGATATAGAAGCTAGGATTGTAGATCACAGCATCGACTATGGTGAAAATTCTTTAGCCTACAGAATATTATATGCCGCCATTGCATTTATACCCTTCCTACTCTCTTCCATTCCAAAAATGTGGATTTTAGGCATTTTGAATATCATCGCATTTATAATCGCCGACATCTCATATAACTACGCATTCACATCGGTATGGTGCTTTGCAGTGGCTATCATAACCATAGGATTGCTTATTCTTCTTAAACTTGAGCAGGTTGAAACTATTGATCCTAAAAATGGCTGTTGAAATATTTTGAAACCCCATAGTTGTGCGCGGGTTAGGGTTTACAAAAACGCATAAGAGTAGCATCTCTCATCACCGAATAAGACGTAAAGATTGTCAGCAGGATAAAGCAGGCAAGGATTATGCCGACATTTTGAAAAGAGCCTGTATAGTAAAATCCTGCTACTTGCAGTCCAAATGATGAAAGAATAAGACGTCCAATCTGAATAATAGCCCCTACGCGGCCCTTTGCTTCGGGTACATAATTTAAACATAAAGGAAAAATAATGATCGTTGGAACAATTTGCCCAATGATAAATAGCAAAAAGGTAAGCGTAATGATAAGAGGGTTTGTGCAGTTTATAAGAGAAATTACCGCAAGAGCTGCTAAGCTAAAAATAAATAATTTATTTGAAAGCTTAAGCATCTTCTCCTGATCAAATTTGTGCATTGTTAAGCCGTAAAGAATGCTGCCGATGGCAAAGACTAAGGCAAGCCCCCCTTGATAATAGCCAAAATGAGAAAGGCTAACACCTAAATCTTCCATATATAAAAGAGGGGATATTCCTACAAAAATCCACCAAGGCACAAACATAAAAGTAATATTTACAACTAAAAGCATAAGTGGTTTTGACTGCGCAAGCGCAAGATAGCTCACAGTTGGTTTTTTCTCTTCAGCTGTATGCTTTGGAACGCAGAGTAGACTCATTATTAGAGCGATTATTCCCAATAGCAGTAGCGCAATAAAATTTCCCTGCCAATGAAAATAAAGAGTTATATAGCTTCCAAGGACCGGGGCGCAGGCAATAGAGACATTCATGATTCCATTGAGCATTGCCATATAAAATTGCTGTTTTTTAAGTGCGAAGGAATCTGCGATGAGTAAAAAACTTAAAATTGCAGGTGCGGCAATGCCTGCCCCCTGAAAAAATCTGCCTATAAGTAAATACGTATAAGATGGGGCCCAAAGACAAAGCAGAGTCGCCATAACAAAAGTTATAAGACCCCCTATAATCACAGGCTTTCGGCCATAGCGATCTGCCATATTACCAACAATGAACAAGCTCAAGCAATAGCCTATAAAATTTACAGAAAGCGAAGCTTCAACCCAAGCGGGCGTAAGCCCAAATTGGCTTTGCAATTCCGGAAAACTTGGCACAAATAGATCAAACTCCATTCCTACTAATATATCCATAAGAATGACAGTCGCTATCAGCATGCCTTTGGCAAACAATTGCTTATTCATAAAAATAAGTTTACCATGAGGCGTCATTGCTGCATAGTGTTAATGCGTTTGCCTCTGAATTTCAAATCTATCGAAAGCTCGGAAAAAGAGATATTGCATATAAAGGATAGTTAATAATTTTGCCATCATGGGCAAAGTTTCGCAAAGATGCTCGAGAAAGCGCATGAGGAGCTGCACAAATTGCGGCTTAATGCAAGCCTATGTTAGGGAAACGTGATAATTTCGCAATAATATGTCCGTTTTTTTTGTCATTTATCACGAAAAATGAATGAAGCGTTAGCTTGCTATGGGATAATGACAAATCATTTACCCCCATCGGGGGTTAGCTTTTTGATTATTTAACTAGAAGTACACATCATAAAAAGAAGCAATTAATACATTATTTGCCTATACTTTCTCGATTAAAAAATATTGGTATTGCAATGAGCGTTTCCTTTAATAAACTATATGAACTTCTTAAGAATGCCACAACACACGAGCTACCAGATGAAGTTGTTGAGGTGTGTAGACTTACACCTGAGGCATATAGAGCTATTTATTTAGCGCTGCCTGCAGCGGAACAGGATAAGCTTCGCAATCATTATGCAATGGCTGAGCGAAATATTACGCTTTTAAATCATGTGGTTGATACTGGTGAAGTAAAAGTACGTATCGACATTGCAATCGGCAACTTGCTCGATATTCGAGACTATCAAAATGCTAATCGACTAATTGATGGACTAGAGCCTTCAGTTGATAGAGATTTTTTACAAATGACTTACTATGGCATCGAAAAAGGTCAACGTCGATACATCGTTAACACTGTGCTTTCGGTAAGTAATGAGCTTCCACACGCTTCGCATAGGGAGGCTGCAATCGTACTTCTTGCCAGTATGACAGATCAAGAAAATCGTTTGAGATTGCTTCCAGGAATAGTTCAGATGGCAAATCTCTGTAGAAATACAAATGATGTGATTTGTTTAAGAAAATTATGCAAAGTTGTATATATTGAATTGGGCGTATACTTTGGCGCATTAAACATGGTTCTTAGACAAATTTCACCAGAAAACTGGGAACGTGTATATTTAGCAATTAAAGGTGATAGTTCTAATATTATATTTCAATTTTCCATATTTCTTACAAATATTAAAAATATAACAGCCGAGGAGTCTTTTGATTTACTTGATGTTATAAGCACCTACATTGGAGAGCCTAGAAATCTTCATGATTCACTACCACTGATCGCTCTATGCGAAGAAGGATCCCATGTAGCGCAAATTGTAAAATCTGTTGCTCAAATGGAAGACATGCAACGAAAAGAAGTTGTAGACCAGGTTGCCGCTTCTTTTGTATCTACTACTGACAGTAGTATTGTGTATGAGACGCTTGTCCGCGTGAGAGACATCGTAGCAGAAGATATGTTTGTAAATATTCTTGTGCGCCGTATCCAGCGTATGCATGTTAGGGCAAGTTTTACTATTGATCGTCGTGAATTAGATACTCATTGCTTCCGTCAGCTGCATAATTTTATAAGAACTATTAGAAAGTGGGATCTATCTCCAGAATCCATCGCATTTCATGACAGTGAAGGCAGGGGTCCTGGGATTGCCAAAGAGTGTCTTTCGCAGCTTGTGTCAAGTGTATGCAAAAAACTTGGCTTCGCTATCCTTGATGACGGACGTATGAGACTTACTAAGCAACAGCCGACAGAAGAAGAAATAGAAGTTTATCAAAATCTCGGTCAGCTTTTTATGTATTGCATGCACAAAGAGCTTGTGATTGGAATGCAGCTTGATCCTGGACTTTTTTATGCCCTTACCCACTTGAATGAAAGTTATACTGCCTTGGAAATCTCTGAAGATACTATCGATCAATTTTTTCCACTTTACGCAGCCATGATGAACCACTATGAAGATGATAGATCGGCGATAAATTTGATCCGCGCGTCGCTGCATGAAGATGAGACCGTCGAAGTACTTGTGGAATCAATGTCAAAAATACTCACACCTTGCATTGCCATTTGGCAGGGGACTGGCGGAATACCCGAGAACATGAGTGCCGAGGAGCTAGAAAGGCGCATTCAGGGTACTGTTACAGCAGAAGGCGTCATTAAGCAAGTAGAATTTCACCCGGAAGTTGCACTAGAGATACGCGAGCGTTTAATAGAATGGATTGGCAATCTTGAGGCAAATCCCAAAAAACTGATGCGTTTTCTAACAGTAGTTACCGGCGCTCCTGGTCTTGGACCCAAGCCCATTCTAATAGAAATATCTGGCATATCTATCCAAGCCCATACCTGCGCTCAATTGCTTAGCCTGCCAAGTGACATCACAATTGACGAAATGCTCAAAGAATTAGATGTTGCAATGCAAAGAGAAAACTATTTTAGCGATAAATAAATTTTAAGAGATAGCCTCTAGCTCTTGTGGATATATATAAAGTTACAATCAAACGGAAGGACCCCAATACCGTTCACTTAATTAAAATCTCAAGTGATAAAAACGATAGAAGGATAAAAACGATAAAAAAGAAATAAAAGGGACGATATAGGGACCATGTTCTGCATCAAACCAATTTCACAATAACATTTCAAAAAATGCCTAGGAAGTGCCCTCACTTTTCGCTTAAAAAGTGAGGGCACAAGTTTATGGAATATTTATTAATGAGCCATTTTTACTCCGTAATGATCTGTAACAAGAACTGTTTGATCATCAATCACTTTAAATGTGACATATGCTCCTACGACAGACTTACACTCGCCCTTCTTTCCGCAGTGCCATTCTCTTTGTTCGTCAAGGAATTTGATTTTAGTACCTTGACCAAGTGATCCTATAAACATGCCCTCCAAAAGCTTGAAAGAGTGCTTGTCTGCTGTTTTAGAATAAAGAGTATATGTTTTACCTTCATACCAAGGACGAACACCACCGCATGGATTGATTTGGCCTGGATCCATTGTGATAACAGAAGCCGCTGGAGTCATTGCTTGCGTTAAAAAGGCATTATTCAATGTTTGCGGTGCTTGAAGTTGATACACATTATTCGGCGAGAGCGAATATTTTGGGGCATTAAAAATACCAATTTGATACGTGGCATAATTTACATCATTGTTTTCAAAGATTAAATCACCTTCAGTGTTGAAAATTCCTCCTTGATCAACACAAATTGCCGTTTGAGGTGAAGTAGGCAGCAAAGGGGGTGCAGTCGGGACTTGTCGATTTCCCGAAAAGACACTCGCACTTCTAACCACAGTAAAAGGGGCACCTTCAACACCTGGCGCAACATTTGAACTAATAAAGCCTGTATAAATTGAAAACTGAGAGTCTTGTGAAATATACACAGCGCAACAATCACATTCTGAGGAGGTGACAGGAAGCTGAACATTATAACATCTTTCAACTCTAACTGCAGGATTGTTTACGTACAGCTTTGATGCCCAAAGACAAACTCCGTGTGAAAACGAATCTGCCAAAGAGAGTACATCAAACACAATAGCTTGTGCACCGGCACTGTGAGAGACACCGTATTCATTTAATCCTAAACTCAAACAACCTAGACCGTTTCCTAAGGCTCCAAGTAGTTGTAGTGCTCTAACGTTTATGCTAGATCCGGCAGTTGCTTCCATACCACCAGTATAGCTTTGAGTAGCAAAGATGAACCCATCGCCTTCTAGTGAAGAGTCCGTAAGTGTATATCCTGAGGGCCAACCTACTGACACCAATTTTTGACTTTGTCTATTCCCTCGCCATCCATCCACTAACTGAATTTGAGACGAAATAAAGTTATAGGCCGCAGCTATAGTTCCAGGGATGAATCCACCAGAGTTTTGGTTTGTAACCACAACATTTGCCAGCAGGGCTTCTGAGTCATTAATTAACAGGCCCCACAGAAATGATCCAGAGTTGTAATAGTTTGCAGACAAGTCAAAGCAAATTCCATTCATGCTAAAACTCGCATTGTTTACTGTCATTATGTTTGGCTGTAGTGGGTCAACCACTGTAGGTCTAACAATAACCCTTGGAAGAAAAGTTATACTTGCGCCTGGCTTGGAAAAATCAACGCCATGAGGCTGACCAACTGCCGGAACGGGAGTAGAAAACGTAATTGTATTTCCACTAACTGATGCTATTGAGAGCTCTACACTCTGGTAATTACCCAGCACGTTAGATTCTGATAGAATTACTTGATCACCAGGTTGGATGTCTAGGTAAATACTGTCAAATACTGGTTGCTCCAAAAATGGAACATGTTCGGTAAAAGGGTCTGAAAGTGGGATATCAGACATTGTCACAGTCAGGACAGTTCTTGTAGCATCTAGGCTAAGATTGGAAATTGCATAGTTGGTGCCAAGCGGAGGATAAAGCAGATAGCCGTTTTGCGCCTCATATGTGGGAAAAAAATCTGGCCCAAAAACTGAACCATTAGCATTTTCATAGCCGTTGATATAGTATTTTCCCGGAGTAAAGGGTCTTGTGTCACCTAAGATTTGTAATCCCTGATACTGATTTGTAAGTAAAACGTCATTAGGACTACCATTTAGATTTTGCGGTGGTATACCAATACTTAAGCTGGGACGAAACTGGAAATTGGCACCTGAGGTAATTCCTTCTAGATAAAGCTGCTCGTCATACACTCCTGGTGCTATTTGAATAGTGGTAAATCCCGCATTGCCATCTACAAATGCATCAATAGCATCTTGAATCTTGGTATAATCACCGCTTGGTCCAACAGTAACAATCGTGTTGTCATCTGGAGGCACCACATTTGCATGCATGGCAATATTTGGTTTGGCAACTGTTGTTGGTGCTTTGGGTCCGGTAATAAAAGGTTTGGGAGAAATTGCTTTGGGAGCAGCATGCTTGGCCGTCGCATGCTTGGGTGCAACTATTTTTGCGGCACGGGGCTTTCTTGCTGGCTTTGCCACATCGGCAAAGGCCAAAAAATGCCCTCCTATGCCTATGCAGAGCATGCATATAAAAAGATACTTTTGAATTTTGCGCATATTGTCTTTCCTTAAATAAAGGGTTTATAACATGTTCAAAACAGTAAGCCCAATTTTTTTTTTTGCAAAGAGAAATTTATTTTTTGTGAAAGAGGTGCAAATGAGTTATTTCAGGCCCTCATTTGCTATTGCATCACTTGATTATTATGAATCTAACCAAACACAGCATAAATGCCGGCCGCAGAGTTTATCGCGGCGATAAGAATAAAAGTGTTCAGGGTCCTCAAAGGTGCAAAGGCCGGAAAGTTCGATATTTTCAGGGTTTATGCCGCAAAACAGTAGCTGCCAGCGGGCAATTTCCCATAGATTAAAGTGGTTTTTGTCGTCACGAAAAGGCCAAAAGCTTTCAGGAAGTTCGCTTTTGTAGTGGATAAATTCAGCTTTTGCGGGGCCCAGGCTTGGGGATATGCAGGCAATAATATCTGCAGGATTTGAGCCATAATGCTGCTGCATTTGCATTATGGTTTGCTGGTAAATATTTTGGCAGTTGCCTCTCCAGCCTGAATGCACACAGGCAATGGCATTTTGTATAGGATCATAAAATATGGCCGCTTGGCAGTCTGCATGCTCAATACCAAGCGCAAGTTTTTTTTTGTTAGAGATAAAGGCATCGCAGTTGGGAATTCTTTCGGGTGAAAAAGCATCTACTTTATGTACATAGGCAGCATGCACCTGCTGAGCTAAAACTAAAGGAACATTAAGGCCAATGGCATCAAATGCAATATTTTTGTTATGTTGTACGCTGGCAGCATCATCGCCTTGGGCAACAGAAAAGTTAAGGCCCAAAAAAGGTCCTATACTTTGACCTCCACGGCGAGAAAAAATGGCATGGCGAAGGTTGGGAAAGAGTTGAAGTTTTTCAAACTCAAACCAGACAAGATCATCTTTTTCTTTTTTTATCATTAAGAGCCTATTGTATTGCGACCATTGGGGTCAGGCCAAGGATGTTGGTTAAGCTGATTTCAGGAAAGATCTTTGTGACAAAATTTATCCTTGAGCTTTAGCTCTCTGGAGCCACAGAGTGACAAAGTCACTAATATCAAAAAGTAACTCTTTTAGAAAAAAAGTCTATTAGAGTCAAAAAAAAGAGCGAACCCTTATTATTATTTGCGCGTTCAAACAACAAATAATAAAAGAAAGGTCCACTCATGCCAAATTTTACTAACAAAAATGTTACTAAGCAAACAAATTGTAATCGCCATAGAAATAAACTAGGCTACATTGATCCTACCGTTTCAGGTATCGATATTGGCGCTAAACTTATACACGTAGCCATTCCAGATCAGGAATTTGGGACAAATGTATTCGAATTTGGCACAACAACACCTGAATTAAATAAAATTGCAAGTGCACTCAAAAATGCCGGCGTTATTACCGCTGTAATGGAAGCTACAGGGGTTTATTGGATTCCTCTCTATGAAATTTTGGAAGATGAAGGATTAAAGCCTATCCTTGTCGATGCCAAATCGGTAAAAAATGTTCCCGGACGAAAAACCGATTTTGTAGATTGTCAATGGATCCAAACGCTTTATTCTAATGGGCTCTTAACTGCAGCTTTTCGGCCAGGGCGCGACCAAGTAATACTTCGTTCCTACGTAAGACAACGTCAAAACAACGTTAAGACAAGATCTTACAGTCTCCAGCATATTGAGAAGGCTTTACAATTAATGAATATTAAGCTGAGTGTTGTCTTAGGGGAAATCCAGGGCGTTTCAGGTATGGATATAATTAGAGCCATCGTAGCGGGTGAAAAAGACCCCGTTAAATTAGCTAATTTAAGAAATAAGCGAGTAAAAAAAACTGAGATAGAGTTTATCGAAGCTCTTACAGGTAATTATCAGGAAGAGCATCTTTTTTCACTTAAGCAAGCCTTAGATCATTATGATTTTGCTGATAAGCAATTAGTAGAATGTGACATTGAAATCATAAAACAGCTTGAAAAGTATCCCGATGTTGTAAAAACCCCAATTCCACGTCGAGATAAAGATAAAAAAAGCGATGGAAAATACAGAACAGCCGCTAAACCTAAAAAAAATGACCTTACATTCGATGTGAGAGACTTATTATGGAGAAAGAGTGGGAAAGATTTCACCGCTTTACCCGGAATTCAGGGAAGTACTGCGTTACTAATATTTGCAGAATTAGGAGGTGGAAATGTTGATTCATGGAGCAGCGCAAAAAAGTTCGCATCATGGCTTAAGCTATGCCCTGGAAATAATATTTCCGGAGGAAAAAGTCGTAAAAGTAAGAGCCAGCCTTGTGCCAATCGTATAACGCAAGCGCTTCGGATGGCAGCATTGTCTGCAAAAAAATCCAACACGGCTATTGGAGCTAAAATAAGGCAGCACTGCGGAAGAAAAGATAAATTAACTGGGATTAAGGCAGGGGCTCACAAAATATCTTATATGCTTTATTTTATGTGTAAAAACGGGTGGGAATATCATGAAAAAGGCGAAGAAGCCTATGAGAAAGCTCATCAAGAAAGAAAACTTAAAGCGTTACAGAAACGCGCAAAAGAATTTGGTTTTAACTTAGTAGCGGCATAGGAAATCCTGTTTTGTAAAAAGGCATATAATTTAGTGAAAAAATTGACCTAACGCACACTGGTGCTTTTATAGCCCGCTCTGGAGCCTGGTCGGAAAGCGTCGTGATAGTATCACTGGGAGGTTTAACCATCCCGTTCGGGAGATTACATGTTGCAGAACCCTTTCCTTCACGTTTTTTATATTAGATAAGTTTTACAAAACATAAAGATGATATATATTTATGAAAGATCCACCTAATAGTACACGTTATTGTAGAAACAAGATTGAGTTACTCGGGAGTGCTGCGATTCTTCGCAGCTCTTAGTTCTACATACACCCCAACCTCAATAACGCTCAGCCGATGCAACCCTTACACTCTACTATAGAGGCATTATTTGCTTTGGGGATTATAGAAGTTAGGATGCGTGGTCAAATTAAGGGCGGCGAAGAATCGCCGCACTCCAGAGAGCTAAAGCTCAAGGGCAAATTTTGCAACCTATCTATTTCGTAAAAAACAGCTTAATCAACATCCTAGGGCAGGCCGGACTCCCATGGGTTAAAACACCGGTAAAATGGCGCCTTTATATTTTTCTTGGATATATGTGCGCATTTTTTGCGAAGTCATTGCATTTTTTAGAGCTAGAATTTCTGGGCGGTTTTCATCACCCCGGCGAATGGCAATGACATTGGCAAAGTTTGAAGTACTATCTTCAAGCACAAGGGCGTCGGTCATGGGTTTGAGATCAGCTTGCAAAGCAAAGTTTGTGGGTATGATGCTGGCATCTACATCTTGCAGAGTTCTTGGCAGCATGGCAGCGTCAATTTCAATGAATTTGATGTTCTTTGGATTACTGATAATGTTGAGAATGGTGGCATGAAAATTATTGGGATCATCCATCGTAATTACGCCGCTTCGGTGCAAAAGAGCAAGGGCGCGCGCTTCGTTTGTAGGATCATTGGGTAGTGAAATTGTTGCATGTTCTTTGAGATCATTTAAGTCTTTTATTTTTTTAGAATAAATGCCCATTGGTTCAATATGTACCTTTACAAGGCTTGTGATTGGATAGTTAAACATTTTAACTTGAGATTCAAGGTATGGGCCATGCTGGAAAAAATTAGCATCGACTTCGCCATCACCGAGGGCTCTGTTGGGGATGTTATAGTCGTCAACTACCATAATTTCAAGATCAATACCTTGTGTTTCAAGATCGCTCTTAATAGCATTTAACATCTCAGCATGAGGAACACTAGTTGCTGCAACTTTGAGTGCTTTTTCATTTTTCGAGCAGCCGCTGGCCAAAAATAGAAGGCAAATAAATAGCAATTTTAAAATTTTTTTCATCGCTGGTGTATTCCTCTTTTTTTATAGATGTTCATGGCAAGTCGGTTGCCGCTGACTTGAGTAAGCTGCACAAGCAAGATCATCAAAATAACAGTGCACGACATAATAAACATATCAAAGCGCATGTAGCCATACTGAATAGCTACTTTTCCAAGCCCGCCCCCGCCCACCATACCCGCCATGGCGCTGTAGCCGATAAGGTTAATAAGGGTAAGGGTAAGTCCCTGAATAAGCGTGGGAGTCTGTTCAATAAGAAGAACCTTTGTAATAATTTGCCAGGTAGATGACCCCATAACGCGGGCTGCTTCAATAATTTCTTTATTAGTTTCGCGGAGGGCGGTTTCTACAAGACGTGCAACATATGGAATGGCCGCAATGGATAAGGGAACAATGGAGGCCGTAGTGCCAAGGCTTGTTCCCACAATAAAGCGCGTAAAAGGAATAATGGCTACAAGCAAAATGGCAAAGGGAAATGAGCGGCCAATATTAACAATGGTGTCTAAAATTTTGTAGAGCCAAGGTGTTTCTTTAATATGCCCTTTGGCTGTAATTGTAAGCAGTATACCAAGCGGCAAACCAAAAAGGCATGCAAAAAAACATGAAGCTACTACCATGTAGATGGTGTTTAAAAGCTCTATTGGTAAGAGCTGCATTGCCAGAGCAAATTTATCTTCCATCAGAGTACCTCGTAGGTTACATGATGCTGCTTAAGGTATTCTAGGGATGCTTCTTGCTTTGATTTTGGGCCAGTAATGTCGATAACTAAATTGCCTATAAGTACTCCCTGAAGCGATTCTGCCCAGCCATATAAAATATTTACGTCAACATCATATTTTTTGATAATCTGAGAAATAACCGGCTCTCCTGCTTCTTTACCTTTAAACGATAATCTCAAGCATATTCCATCGGGTGCAGCACGTTTAAAATGCGTTGTAGGCAGCTCATGAGTAGTATGCTGCAAAAATTCTTTTGTGGTTGGATTTTTTGGATTTGCAAAAATTTCTAAAAGATCACCTGTTTCGACAACTTTGCCGTTATCAACAACGGCAATTTTGTTGCAAAGCTGCTTAACAACGTCCATTTCATGTGTGATAAGCACTATAGTGAGGTTTAGGTCGCGATTGAGTTTTTTAAGAAGTGCTAAAATATCGCGAGTAGTTTTTGGATCAAGTGCAGAGGTTGCCTCGTCGCATAAAAGCACATCAGGATGCGGTGCAAGAGCTCTTGCTATACCTACACGCTGCTTTTGTCCGCCGCTAAGTTCTGCGGGGTATGCATTACGTTTTTGCTCAAGATTTACAAGCTTAAGCATTTCATCTACTCTTTGTTGTATTTCTACAGACGTGTAGCCTTGAACTTCGAGTGGATAGGCAATGTTTTGTGCTACAGTTCTTGATGATAAGAGATTAAAGTGCTGAAAGATCATGCCAATTTTGCGACGGCAGCATCGCAAATCTTTATTTGCCATCTTTACAGTATCACAGCCGCTGATAAGAATTTGTCCTGAGCTTGGTTTTTCAAGCGTTGCAAGAAGACGTATGAGGGTGGATTTTCCGGCGCCGCTTGCGCCAATGATGCCAAATGCATCGCCCTTTTCAATACGAAGATTTACATCTTGAAGGGCTTCAACTCTTTGTCCTGATGAATAGTAGTATTTAGAGAGTTGAATTATTTGAATTAGAGGTGTATCTTCGAAGGCAATTACCTGGTTTTTTTTTAACATTAAGTGGATTATATCATGGTATAATCAAAATGGAAAGCTCAAATGATAAGATGCCCATGGGCCCAAGCTAAGCTTGATGAAGACGATGCGCTTTATAAGCGATATCATGATGAAGAATGGGGAGTTCCTGTACACAATGACAAAAAACATTTCGAATTTCTGCTTTTAGAAGCAGCTCAGGCAGGTCTTAGCTGGATTACTATACTTAAGCGTCGTGAAGGATATAAAAAAGCCTTTAGCCAATTTGCTCCAGAAAAAGTAGCATCTTATGATGCAGCCAAAATTGAAGAGCTTTTGCTTAATCCTGGCATCATTCGCAACAGGCTTAAAATTATATCTGCGATAAATAATGCTCAACACTTTCTTGCCATTCAAGAAGAGTTTGGCAGCTTTGATACGTACGTATGGCAATTCGTAAATGGCAACCCCATCCAAAATAGCTGGAAAACCCACCAAGAGATTCCTTCTGTTTCCAAAGAATCACAAGCTCTGAGCAAAGATCTAAAAAAACGAGGGTTTACCTTTGTGGGCCCTACGGTAATTTATGCCCACATGCAGGCTACCGGCCTTGTGAATGATCATCTAATAGACTGCTTTCGCCATCAGCAATGCCACTGATTATTGGATTAGGCTAATACCGTTCGCTTAATAGTAAAAACGATAGAACGATAGAACGATAAAAACGATGAAAAAAAACTGGCATAGTCCTAGAGATAGTTAAGACATAAACAATTTTTTTTATGTTTTATCGTTTTTATCGTTCTATCGTTCTTATCGTTTTTGTCTCGCGAGATTTTGATTAAGTGACGGTGTTGGAATCAGGCTAAAGTTTTGATTGTTTCGCGGGCGATTTGGTGGTTTTCATCGGTGGCGATGACGTATATGGCTATATTTGATTGACTTGAGCTTATCAGCTTTGCGGTCCCAGGATTTAGTTTAAGGGCATTTTCGTTAGCTGCGGTATCTAATCTAAGTCCTAGATTGTGCATTTTTTCTATGATAAACTTTCGAATTTCTGGGGCATTTTCGCCTATGCCGCCGCTAAAGATAATAGCATTAATGCCGTCTAATGCTGCAATGTAGGCTCCTATATATTTGACAATGCGGTAGCAAAATAAATCAATTGCAGCTTTTGCGCCTTTGCTGCTGTCGTATAATGGCAAAAGTACTTGCATATCTTGAGAAAGCCCTGAAAGGCCTTGAAGGCCTGATTTAGTGTTTAAAAAGTTTATAATATCGCTGCTTGGCTTAGTTTCTTTTTTAGATAAGTAGTCAACTACCTCTGGGTCTATATCGCCGGATCTGGTAGCCATTACAAGCCCTTCGTTAGGTGTAAAACCCATGGATGTATCTTGTGGGCTTCCAGCAGAAATGGCCGTGGCAGAGCAGCCTGAACCTAGATGCAATGTAATAATTTTAGCACTCGGTTGATTTGTTTCTTGAACATATTTTTGCCATAAAAAAGCATGTGAGATGCCGTGAAAGCCATAACGGTATATTTTATATTGATCTGCGAGCTCTTTGCTTATGGCGTAATAGCGGCTATGCTCTGGCATGTGTGTGTAGAAAGCAGTATCAAAGACGGCCACTTGCGTCGCTGTATAGCGTTTAAGGCACGTTTTTATTATTTTAATGGCCGGAGCATTATGTAAAGGGGCAAGTTCGGTCAGATTTATAAGATTATCTAGGACTTTTTCATTGATAATCGTGCTATTAGTATAAAATATGCCCCCATGCACTACTCTGTGGCCTATGGCCTTAAAGTTACTGTTCGGCAGCTTTTCGACAAACTCATCTTCGGTCTTTGTGCTGTATTGGTGCACCATTTTGTCATCTTCGAATACAGCACATTTAAAGGACGAACTGCCAGCATTTATCGTTAAAATCGGCTTCATGAGTATGGCCATTTCCAGTTGCGAATTTCTGGCATATCCTCGCCATAAGTTGTTATGTAGTTTTTGTGATCAATGATTTTTGCTTCAACCATCTGGCGTATGTAGGCATGAAATGGCGCAAGTTTGGGTGTTCGAATAACCACATCTTCACATAGGTGAAAGCGGTCTAAATCATTCATCACAACCATATCAAAGGGGGTAGTGGTTGTGCCTTCTTCTTTATAGCCTCGTACGTGCATGCTATCGTGGTTATTGCGACGATAGGTAAGCTTGTGGATAAGTGTAGGATAGCCATGAAAGGCAAAAATGATGGGTTTATCTACCGTAAATAGATCATCAAATTCATCATCTGAAAGACCGTGAGGATGCTCTGATGCCGGCTGCAGGCACATAAGGTCTACTACATTGATGCAGCGAATTTTAAGATCTGGGATATGCTGACGTAAAAGATCGATGGCGGCAAGCGTTTCAAGTGTTGGCACATCTCCGCAGCATGCCATTACAACATCGGGTTCCCCCCCAAAGTCATTACTTGCCCACTGCCAGATGCCAATACCTTTTGTACAGTGTTTTACAGCCTGGTCCATTGTAAGATACTGCAATGCCGGTTGTTTACCTGCAACGATAACGTTTATGTAATTACGGCTTTTGAGACAGTGATTGGTTACAGATAGTAGGCAGTTTGCATCTGGCGGCAAATATATTCGCACTACATCCGCTTTTTTATTTGCCACAAGGTCGATAAAGCCTGGGTCTTGATGAGAAAAGCCGTTATGGTCTTGTCTCCAGACATGCGAGGTTAATAAATAATTTAATGAGGCAATTGGAGCTCTCCAAGGTATATGTCGGCATGTTTTTAACCACTTTGCATGCTGGTTAAACATAGAATCAATAATGTGAATAAATGCCTCATAGCATGAGAAAAAGCCGTGCCTTCCACTTAAAAGATATCCCTCAAGCCACCCTTGGCAAAGATGTTCACTTAGCACTTCAAATACACGGCCATCCGGGCTTAAATGATTATCACCTTCAATAATTTCGCCTAAAAAACGTCTATTTGTGACTTCAAAAAGCGCATCTAACCTATTTGATGAAGTCTCATCAGGGCCAAATACAAGAAAATCTTGGTTTTTTTCATTCATTTTCATGCAATCTCGAAGCAATTTACCCATTTCACAGGTCGCTCCTGCTACTACTTGACCCGGCTTTGGAACATCAACGGCATAGTCTTGAAAATCAGGCAAGCGTAAATCTTTTAATAATAAGCCTCCATTGGCATGTGGATTGCTGCCCATACGCTTGAGGCCGCTAGGTGCAAGATTGCAAAGATTAGCTACTAAATGGCCATTTGAATCAAAAAGTTCATCAGGCTTATAGCTTTTGAGCCATGTTTCAAGTAGCGCCAAATGTTCGGGTTTTGTACCGAGATCTTCAAGTGGTACTTGGTGAGAGCGCCAGGTGCCTTCGGTTTTTTTGCCGTCAACTTCTTTTGGACCGGTCCAGCCTTTTGGAGTTTCTAATACAAGCATAGGCCAAATGGGACGAGTTGAGTCATTTTTATTTCTAGCATTATCTTGAATGGCTTTAATGTCTAAAACTATGGTTTCCAGAGTCTCGGCCATGAGTGGATGCATGATTTGGGGGTCGGATCCGCTTACAAAATAGGGTTTGTAGCCGTAGCCTTGTAGCAGGCTTTCTAGCTCATGTCTTGGAATACGAGCTAAAAATGCCGGATTTGCAATTTTGTAGCCATTGAGGTGCAAAATAGGTAAAACGGCCCCGTCGGTTATGGGATTTAAAAATTTATTAGAGTGCCAGCTAGTAGCTAGCGGGCCCGTTTCGGCTTCTCCATCGCCAACTACGGCACAGGCAATCAAAGATGGATTATCAAAGGCAGCCCCATAAGCATGAGTGAGCACGTAGCCAAGCTCTCCTCCTTCGTTAATAGAACCTGGAATTTCTGCGGCTACATGGCTTGGAATACCTCCAGGAAATGAAAATTGCTTAAACAGGCGTTTTAGCCCATCGGTGTCTTGCGTAATATCTGGGTAAAATTCACTGTAGGAGCTTTCAAGGTAGGTATTTGCCACGAGTGCCGGGCCGCCGTGCCCCGGGCCTGTAAGAAAAATCATATCTAAATCGTATTTTTTAATAAGGCGGTTAAGGTGTACGTAGATAAAATTAAGGCCAGGCGTGGTTCCCCAGTGGCCTAAAAGTCTAGGTTTTACATCACTTAAAGTAAGGGGTTTTTTGAGCAGGGGATTATCAAGCAGGTAAATTTGTCCCACAGAAAGATAGTTAGCAGCTCTCCAATAGGCATTAATCAGCTGTATATCTTGCGGTTCCATTAGCTTTTTCCTTTTTTTTAGACACTATCAGATGCCTTAAATAAAATAAATATTTTACATTAAGGATTTGAAGGAGTATACTAATATAATAACTAGGAGTAAGTTATGGATCCCCTTCCTGCCAATCAAAATATTTCTCAGCAGCACAAAGCCGAATTTCCAACTAAAATTTTTAAGCCAGTCGATAAGAAAATTGCTAAATTACTGAGTATGGTACCTGGCACAATTGTGGAAATAGGCAAAGGTAAAGATAAGCTTGCAGTTGGAGCCGAAAAAGGTGATAACGTATTTTTATTTGCGCAAAAAAGCTTTTTGGGTAGATGCCAGAGAGTTATCCAAAAAGAAATTAATTTTATTCGCGGAATTAAAGAAACTCTACAAAGTATGGGCGGAGATACTACAAATATTGCGGTTGATATTGAAGAAGGTCACAAGGGAAAGCGCTATTGGATTATGCAAAGGGCCGAAGGAAATCTTGAAAAGAAAATTCTACAAAATAATGACTTTCAAAGTAGCAAAACTTTCGCTTTAGGTCTTGTAAATGGTATGAAAAACCTGCACGCAGCAGATCGTGTGCATGGCGATGTAAAATTAGAAAATCTACTATTATTTCCAGAAAAAATTGTAAAAGTTTCAGACTTTGGCAAAGGGGCTGAGGTGAGCGGCAATGATCCAAATGGTATATATTCCGGCAATACCCGTTATGGGCCGCCAGAAGGCAAACGTAGTAAGCCAGGCGACGTGTATGGTACTGCCATAGGACTTATACGCATTCTCGAGGAGCAATTTTTGACTGATGAAAAAACATCATTAGTACCAGTTCATAAAACTACAACAAAAATTCCGCCTGCACACTCTGACAGAAGAGGCGTAGAAAAATATATACTTGATAATACTGCATTTACTCGTACATACGAGCAAAAAGGTACAGGATTTGCTGGAAAAGTAAAGGATTTCCTTGGAAGAGTTGCTACACGTACTGGTTTAAGTGAAGATCAACTTGGCTTTGAAAGGAAGGCTTTGAATACCTATATTAAAGTACTTGTTGGCAATATGAAGGAAAACAAGAATCTCAATACTACACAAGCTGGTGTATTACAGTTTTTACTTGAATCAATGACCAACACCGACCCTAAGGCGCGCCCTTCGATGGAAGTAGTGGAAAGTTCATTACAATTTATCTTTGGAGTTCCTAGAGTACCTGCTTCTTGATAGTGATTAGGCCAAGGTGTGAGATTTATTTTAACGCAAAGGCGCAAAGGCGCAAAGAAACGCAAAGAAAAACAAAAACAAAGAAAAAACAAAGGGCTTCGCCTTATAACAAGTATTATACCTGTTTAAAGGCGAAGCCCTTTGTTTTTGTTTTCTTTGCGTTTCTTTGCGCCTTTGCGTTTAGAAAATCTCAACCTTGCCATCATAAAACCATGAAGCAAAGGCGAAGCTTTTATCTGCTATAAGGTCTACGCTTTGGAGCAAACTTCCAGCTTTGCGGCTTGGCAGCTGCCTTATTGCTTGGTTCCATACCTGCAATCTGGTGAGCTGGAATCTTTTGGCCGGTAAATTGCTCGATTCGGCGTAGGCATTCTCTATCTTTGCTTGATGCAAATGAGAGCGCAATACCTTTTGCACCGGCTCTACCTGTACGACCAATACGGTGTACGTAGTCTTCGGCGCTCATCGGCAAGTCAAAGTTAATAACGTGGCTGATGTTTTGTACATCAATACCGCGGGAGGCAACGTCGGTTGCTATCAGAATGTTTATAGTTCCTTCTCTTAGCTGGCGGATCGCTCTTTGACGCTCACGCTGAGTCATATCACCATGCAAACATGCCGCTTTAAAGCCGCTGCCGCATAGTTTATCTTCGAGCTCGCCGGCATAGCGCTTGGTTGAGGTAAAGATAATAACTTGGCTAAGATCTGGGGTATTGAGGATATGATCAAGAAGACGGTGTTTATGATTAAGATCATCAACATACATTAGCTTTTGATCGATATTTTCATGCTTTGTAGTATCAGATGCTACGCTAATTTCTACAGGATTGTTTAGCAGGCGCTTTGAAAGATTCATTACCTGACCCTTTAAGGTAGCTGAGAACATAAGCGTCTGGCGATTTTTTGGAAGTGCTTTTGCAATCTGTTCTACAGGTTCTATAAAGCCCATATCAAGCATGCGGTCAGCTTCGTCCAAAATAAAAAGTTCAAGGCGAGCAAAGTTAATTTTGCCGCGCTGCATATGGTCAATTAAGCGACCTGGTGTAGCAACGAGGATTTCGTAGGGTCTGCAAAGTTGGCGATTTTGTACCGGATAAGGCGTACCACCATAGATACAAACTGTTTTGACGCGGTTAAGTTTTTGGCTATATTTTTCTGCTTCTGCGGCAACTTGCATAGCAAGTTCTCTTGTAGGAACTAAAATGAGCACGCGAGGGCCCAAAGCGTTCACACTTGATGGCTGCATGAGTTTTTGTAGTGCGGGCAAGATAAATGCCGCGGTTTTACCAGTTCCTGTTTGCGCTGATGCCCTAAGGTCAAGTCCGGCCAGAATTTGGGGAATTGCCTGTGACTGAATGGGCGTCGGGTTTTCGTATCCCGCATCTTCAATCGCATTAAGGATTTCTTGATGTAAATTTAGGTCTTGAAATGTCATGAAACTCTTCTTTTTGTTGATTCAAAGATCAGAGTCTAACACAAACAATCTATTTAATAAAGCTTTATAATCTAATAAACAAGATTAAGCCAAAGAATTGCTTGATGATTATGAGGTTGGATTTTTAGATTTTTTTAACGCGAAGGGCAAAGCAAAAGAAAGCAAAGAAATGGAAAAGAAAAACAAAAAAGGGGTCGGCTTATAATATACTTATTTAAAGGCGAAGCCCTTTGCATTTGCATTTTCTTTGCTTTCTTTGCGTTCTTCGCGGTAAAAAAATCTCAGACAGTGATTATTTTTTTATTATATAGTAGGTGCTTAGCAAGATAATGAAGAGGCTGACAAGTAATATTGGTAAATCCCCAAATTTTCCATAGAGAGTTGGATAATGATATGAAGAAAAAGATACAACAAAACCAGATGGTATATCTTGTCCTTCTTTAACGCAAACATCACGTCCGAGACTATCAACTACCCCCGATACACCAAAATTACATGAACGAATAAGGGGAACGCCATTTTCGACTGTTCGAGGGCGGGCATGTTCAAAGTGCTGCACTGCAAGCATGGAATAGGGAAACCAGTAATCGTCTGTAAGATTTACTAAGAGTGTGGCTTTTTGCACAGAATTTTGACGTATGAGGTTACCTACAATTTCTTCATAACATACAGATGCGCCAATGTAATGATCGCCGCTTTGAAAGGGCTTAGCTCCAGAGCCTGGTGTAAATGAATCATATACTCCGTAATGCGCGGCCCATTTTTTGGCAAAGTCAAATGGGATATATTCTCCCATGGGTACAAGCACTTGCTTGTCGTAGCGCTGCGGTTCAATATTTGGATTATTAGAAAAAAAGAAAGCAGAATTATAATAAAGCGGCTTATCGTTATAATCTTCGTGCTTAATACCTTCTAGACCGATAATGAGGGGACAGTTATAGAGTTTTGTAATTTCTGAAGCAATGTTTTCTGATGTTAAAAGTTCATCTGTAGTAGGCGTAAAAGGTACTTTAAAGGCTGATAAAAAAAGGCTATTAACTTCTACTGAATTAAATAAAAGTGTTTTGCTTCCATAAGGAACCACGCCTTCCGGCATCAAAATAAGATCAAGTGTTCCTTTATTATAATAGGGCCCAATAGCTTCGATAAGTTCTTTCCAGGCATAAAAAGCGCGCTGTTGGGGAGATAAACGAACTCGGGGTAGAGGCTTAAATTCTTCAGGAACTTTTTTAGAATGTACTATCAAGGTTTTCATTTGGGGATGAATGGCATCATAGTTTGCCTGTTTTGCTAAATGCGTCTTTAAATGCACAGTTCCATAGATATAGGGTAAGGCTACTATAATAAGTGCAGCAAAAATGGCGCCTTTTTTACGTACAAAAAATGCACGAAGCAAAGCTACGTTTGTAAGCATGACCCAAAAGGACATACCCAAAACTCCAAAAAGCGAAGCTGTTTGCAATGTGATGAGGCTGCTTGCAAATGATAAGCCTACAAGGTCAAAATAAAAGCCTGAGCACCAGTATATACGGCTCCATTCGAATAGCGTCCAGGTTGCTGGAATCAGCAAAAACCAGAAGCGCTGAGCTATAATTTTTTTTGTTACAAGCAAACATAATAAGCCAAACTGCATGCCCATAAGAGCTGATATCAAAAGAAATGTACTACGAGCAGCCACTACTGGATGGTAGGTAAACCAAAAAAGTTCGACAAACTGAACCAAAAAGAAAAAGGCAAAGCCAATAAAAAAACGAGCTTTGCTGCTATATTTTGTAACTTCATAAAAAATAAGTGCAAACCCAATCGTGCTGGCAAAGATAGAGCAGATGGGACTATAGGCAGGCTGCCCAAAAGTGATAAAGCAGTAGGCAAGAATTACTCTTGCAAAGCGCTTTAAATGCTCAAGATCAAACGCTTGCCAAAAGGTGATTTGTGCTGTTTCTTTAGTCATCATAGGTAAATTATTATAACAATTTTATGCAAAAAGGATATATTTTTAGAAGCTAATGTATTGTGCTCTTTTTCGCAAGTCTCTACTTGTATCAATATCAAGAGATCTCTATAATCTTATCTATGTCATTACAATCTCAGGTGTTCCGCCAAAATCATCTTCTTTTGCTTCTAGAAGGCTATGAGCTGCAAAAAGCTCCTATAGACTTTTATGTAAGCTGCTATTTTCGTAATAATAAAGCTTTGGGTTCTAAAGATAGGGCCTATATTAGCGAAGAAGTATATCGTCTCATTCGTTGGCGCGGGCTTTGCGATTATTTTCTTGAAAAACCAGACTGGAAAAATCGTATTCATTGGCTGCAAATGGGCGATCCTAAGCGCTTTTTTGAGGATGACTCAATACCTATTCATATACGCTGCAGTATGCCCCAGATGCTTTTAGATGAAATTATTGCTACATGGGGCCTAGAAAAAGCAAAGGCAATAGCCCTTGCCTGTGTGGAACCTGCACCTACATGCATTCGCGCAAATTTGCTAACAACAACGCGGGATGCCTTGCTTGAAAGGCTTTTAAAACAAAACTTTAATGTGTCAGCAGGCGTTGAATCAGCAACGGCCATCTGCTTTCATAAAAAAGAAAATTTCTTTAGTCTGCCTGAATTTAAGGAAGGACTTTTTGAAGTTCAGGATGAAGGCTCACAGCTGCTTGCCCAAATGGTTCAAGCAAAACCAAATGATCATGTACTTGATTTTTGCGCAGGAGCTGGCGGCAAAACACTTAGTTTTGCTCCTGCTTTAAAGGGAAAAGGCCAAATTTATTTGCACGATATTCGCCTGCATGCACTTTATGAGGCAAGAAAGCGGCTTAAACGCGCTGGGATCCAAAATGCTCAAATCATTAGTCACACCGAAGAAAAAAAGTTAAAGAGATTAAAGAAAACCATGGACTGGGTACTTGTTGATGCTCCCTGTTCTGGAACTGGTACTCTGCGGCGTAATCCTGATATGAAATGGAAATATACTCCCGAGATGCTAGATAGACTGGTTTCTACACAGCGAGTTATCTTTGAACAGGCATTAAGCTACGTAAAGCCTGGCGGCTTTATTGTATATGCAACATGCAGCATACTAAAGCGTGAAAATCGCGATCAGCTTGCACATTTTCTGGCTCATTATCCAATTGAGCTTTTGCATGAGCCTTTTGAGTGCGTTCCGGAACTTGGGAAAAAAGATGGCTTTTTTGGGGCAGTTTTCAGAGTTTCTTCAGAAAAAAATGTAGCGTTAAAATCTTAAGTACTTATAGGTTAAATTATAACTATAGGTAATCGTATGTTTCATCCTGCTTTGTCTCCAATTATCGCTCTTATTGCTGGAATTATCATTTTAATTTTTCCACAAACATTAAATTTAGTAGTAGCTCTATATTTAATCATAATCGGTGTAATGGGTCTTCTTGGACATATGTAGAATACTGCATAGGGACCTTATTCACTTTTTGGGTCCAGTTAGCTAGATCTAGCCACAGTGTATTTACAAAAATAATTGAAACACAGAGGCACAGAGGGACACAGAGAGAGAGAGAGAGAGAGAGAGCTTCGCGAGTCCTTGCGTTATCATTTAAGGATCACGCTAATTGGAAGCTTTGCAAAGCGCTCTGTGCCCCTCTGTGGCCTCGGTGTTTCGTTTTTTTTCGTGACCGAAAATTTTCTATGCAAGGTGAACGTGGCCAGCTTAGTCTCTTTACATTTTGCTTAATTTGTTTGTTCTCTTTATGATAGAGCTTCATTTTGAGTGAGATTATGAAAAAAATTCTTTTGTTGATTTTGAGTGTCGTTTCTACATGTTCTCTTTTTGCGGATAGTCATGACGCAAGAAAGCGTATTACTGTAAATAATCGTGTTTTGGCATCTGTCAATGGCAATGTCATTTCCGTTATCGATGTAAAAAAGAAAATGGACATGATTATCTATCAACACTATCCTCAGTATCTTGAGGTTCCAGAAGCTCGTTATGAATTTTACAACTCACACTGGAGAGAGGTGCTTAACGACCTTATCGATCGAGAGCTTATGATTGCAGACTCTGAAGAAAAGGGCTTTCCAATTAGCTCAGGAGATGTTCGTGAAGAGCTTGAGGAAATTTTTGGCCCAGAGGTTATGTTAAATCTTGATAATGCAGGTCTTACGCTTGATGAAGCTTGGAAAATGGTTAAAGCAGATATCACCATTCGTCGAATGCTCTATTATCAAGTGCGTATGCGCATTACTCCTCAGATTACTCCAAATGAAATTCGTAGAGCCTATGAAGAGGCAAGTAAAACTATTGGCTCGCAAAAAGAGTGCGTATGGCGCTGCCTTACACTCAAGTCAAATGATACTAATGCAGCATCTAGCTATGCAGAAAAGCTTAGATGCCTCCTTGTAGATGACAATATATCACTAGATCAACTGCAGGAAGAACTAGACAAGCGCGCCATGGCAGATCCTCAAATACAACTTTTAATATCACAGCCATTTCGTCAAAAACAAAGTGAGCTTTCAAGTAATTTGCAAGAGCTTTTACTAAATATGAAAGAAGGTACGTACAGCAAGCCGCAACTTCAGTCCAGCCGGTCAGATCCAAACCCAGTTGTGCGCATCTATTATGTTCAGGAAATAAAAGCAGAAAAAATACCGAGCTTACAAGAAATGGAACCTAGTCTTCGCGAAGAAATTACTCAAGTGATGACTATAAAAAAAACAGATGAATATCTAGATAACCTTAGACGACATTTTCATCTTTCAAAAGATCAAATAGAAAAAGGGCTTCCAGTTAACTTTCAGCCTTTTATGCTAAAATAGCATGGCATTATTTCGTCCGTCTGAGCTGCGGGAATATTTACGCTCTATTGGAGCTGCCGCCTCAAAGGCGATGTCGCAAAATTTTCTTATCGACGGCAATATATTAAATAAAATTATTGCCTTAGCGGATGTTCAATCAGATGATTTAGTGGTGGAAATTGGTCCAGGACCTGGGGCCCTTACTGAGAGGCTTCTTGATACAGGCTGCCAAGTGATTGCTATTGAAAAAGACCCTATCTTTGCCAATGCCCTTACAAAGCTGCAGCATCCACGCCTTACTGTATTTACTGCTGATGTGCTGCATTTCGATTTCAATCTTGATCGCAGGGCAAAAGTAGTGGCAAATCTCCCATACAACATCACCACACCTATATTGCATAAAATCTTGCCGCGCTCAGATTTATTTTCAAGTGCTACTGTTATGGTGCAAGAAGAAGTAGCAAGACGTTTATGTTTTGCATGCACCAGTAAAGACTATGTTGCCTTTACGCTTTTTTTGCAGTACTACAGCCGCCCTCATTACGGCTTTACGGTATCACCGCACTGTTTTTATCCAGCTCCAAAAGTACATTCAGCAGTTATTCGTTTAGATCTTGAAAAGATGTATACGGTAGACAATGAAATTGGCTTTTTTGAAGTGGTAAATGCCAGCTTTGCGCATCGTCGTAAAATGATAAAAGCCACTCTTAAAAGCCTCTATGAGCCTTTAATGGTTGAAAAAGCACTTGACATGATAAAAAAGCCTGGTACAGCGCGGCCTGAAGAGCTTTCAATAGGAGAATGGGTGAATTTCTATTCTACATTAAGCAGTCTGCAAACAAAGTAGCAGTAACTTCCAAAAAGGGCTGTAAGTAAAAGAAAGGTGCCTATGCGATCGACTGCGGTAACTTCTTCAGCATTTCTTCTGAAATGATCGAACACTGAGTTTGTTACCCAAGCACTTCCAATAAAACCAGCTGGCATAAGAATAATAAGAAAGAGCGGTATGAACATTTGCATAATTACTATCCCAGATGTAAAATAATGAATTGCCACTTCAATTTATCCTATCTTGCGTTAATTGTACACTACTAAGAATGCAGCTTGTTCATGCAATGGTGTGAGATTTTTTTAACACAGAGAACACAGAGGAACACAGAGAGAGAAAGATAACTCATAATGTTTATGCTACCTAATGACATTATTCTCGGGGATAATCTCTTTGAGTATAGGCATAGTAAGTTCTCGAAGCATCTTTCTCTCTCTCTCTCACTCTCTCTGTGTTCCTCTGTGTCCACTGTGTTTAAAAAAATCTCACACTTATTGTTCAATACATGTGTTCCAGGCGAAGCCCCCTGTATTTGTATTTCTTTGTATTCTTTGCGTCTTTGTTTTTTCTTAGCGCCTTTAAAGTTAAAAAAAAATCTCACACCGTAGCATCGCAACCCTATGGCCGATTAAAGCACTTGCATTAATCAAGTTAACTTTTCTATTTCTTTGTATTTTTATTTATTTTCTTGTTTGTATTTATTTAATGCTTTTACTACATGTGATTAAGACTGGTATACTTGTAATTATGGCTAAAAGTGTGTGCGTTCCAATTATGACATGTTCTGTGCAGGCAGGGTTTTCCTCGGCTGCTGATGAACACATCGAAACTTACCTTGATCTCAATGAGCTTCTCATTAAGCATCCAGCTGCTACCTTCTTTGTGCGCGTAGCCGGAAATTCAATGCAGCAAGCGGGCATTCATTCAGGTGATGTATTGGTTGTTGATAGGTCTTTAACCGATGCGCATGGAAAGATTGTAGTAGCTTGTCTAGACGGGGAGTTTATGGTAAAGCGACTTATGAGCTTAGGTGGGGTTGTAAAGCTTGTTTCTGCTAATCCTCGCTATCCTGATATCAAGATTAATCCAGAAGAGAGCGATTTTCGCGTATGGGGCGTGGTGACATACGTCATTCACGCATGCTAGCACTTGTTGATGCTAATAATTTCTTTGTGTCCTGCGAGCGTGTATTTAATCCTAAGCTCGAAAAAAAACCTGTCGTCGTACTTTCGGGTAATGATGGCTGCGTTGTAGCGCGATCACAAGAGGCAAAGGCCCTTGGTATACCCATGGGGGCCCCTGCCTTTGAATGCATGCCGATCTTTAAGAAGTATGGCGTCTTTGTGTTTTCTTCAAATTTTGCACTCTATCTTGATATGTCGCGCCGCATTATGCAAATTGTGCGTAAATTTGCGCCAAAAGTTGAAGTATATTCTATTGACGAGGCCTTTATCATGCTTGATGGTATGGCTGAGGAGGATATTTTGTCTCTTTGCCACACCATGAGACAAACTATTTTGCAATGGACAGGTCTGCCAGTATCTATTGGCATTGCCCCCACTAAGACCTTAGCCAAGGTGGCAAATCATCATGGCAAAAAAGAAGGCGTGTACTTACTTAACGAGGCTAAAAGAAAAAGTTGTTTAGAGCAATTTCCGGTACAAGAAATCTGGGGTATTGGCCGAAAGCTTGCCGAACGTCTTCATAAAAAACAAATCTACACCGCCTGGCAGCTGGCATCGTGCAATGATGCATGGCTAAAAAAGGAGCTTTCGGTAGTCGGCCTTCGCTTAGCATGGGAGCTTCGCGCCATAAGCTGTTTAGAGCTAGAAGAGTTTGCCGACCCTAAAAAATCCATAAGTACCGCCAAGTCCTTTAAAGACTGTATAGAGTCATTTGATGAGCTTTCGGCCGTACTTGCCGACTATATGGCCTATATTTCTGAAAAACTGCGAGCACAAGATAGCCTTGCCTCATATATCGTTGTTTGGGTCACAACAAACTTTCATGCCGATGAGCCGCAATACTCACAAGATGCCTCTTACGTGCTGCCAGAGCCAACAGCTTACACTCCAAAACTTATAGAATGCGCTAAATGTGCACTCAAAAGTATCTACAAACAGGGATTTAAGTATAAACGAATAGGTGTGATGCTTGGTAATTTTGTCTCTGAGCGCGCAATGCCGCTTGATCTTTTTAGCAAAAGTGTACCTGCCCGTCGTCAAAAAGAAACCAAGGCCATGCAAGTACTTGACAGCATCAATGAAAGATGGGGAAAAAAATCACTGTATTTTGCCTCTCAAGAGCCTAGGAGTGTACGTAAAAACTTTTGCTCTCCCCGTTATACTACCAGCTGGGATGAGCTTTTCACAATTAACCTCGGATAAAGCTCGAGGTCGGCCCCCTCGTTTCTGGATTTGTCCAGTATTTTTTTATCGTTATTATCGTTGTATCATTTCTATCGTTTTTGTATTTCGAGAAAGGCAAGAACGATAGAACGATATAACGATAATAACGATAAAAAATTCAGGACAGAATCTTTGGGAATTTTTAGAACTGAAGCAATGGAGTTTTAACCCCATTCTTTCATTCCGGGTTTTGTTCCCTAATGTTTAGTTTTCGTTGAGCAAGTTAGAGATGAGGTCCTCATTTTCTTGAATATCAGATAGGAATTTTTCGAGTACCCTTAGCACAAGCCTTGAGGTGTTATAGATGCCGGCCATGGAAAAAACCATTTCAAGTTTTGGCTTTGGAGTAGAATTTAACGCCACAAGTACGAGCGTATGTGGTTCATTATTAATCTTTTCTGGCACTATCCAGGTTACAAACTGATCATTGAAAAGCGTGATTTTTTCTTTTGATTCAACCACATGAAAATAGCGGGTAAGACTTGATGTGCTATCAGAGTCTACTTCTTCGTGAAGAAGCCCAAGCTTTTGCAAAAGCTGGAGATCCACCTGTATAATCCCATCCGGAACAAGCTCCGGAAGGTGGTTCATGAATTGTTCGTACGATAAATCCAGTCCTGCAATCTTGTCCATGCCCGTATCCCTAATAATGCATTTATGTTCGTATACCCCTCTTTAAATTTTTTGTTTACATAAGTCAAGCGTCTTTTCAAAAAGTGAGTCCTATTATCGAGATTTCTTCTCTAGAAATAGCCTAAAAAACATTCTTAGTGGTTACTTCCTTTTGATATTTTAGCTTTTGAATGATACCCTCTAAATGCAACCTTGAAGAAAAAGTAAAATAAAGGCTGTTTTAAGCGGCCTTAACTGTAATATGGATGTTTAAAAGCAGCGTTATGAAGAAAGACCTATCAAATCTATTGCCACTTCCCGTTATGAGATCGATGAAGAAGTTTGGAGCTGATATAAGAATTGCACGTTTGAAACGTGGGTTTACTGTTGCTATGATGGCAGAACGTATTGGTATTCATCGCTCGACCTATAGCAAGATGGAAAAAGGAGACCCTATGGTTGGTTTGGGTATCTATGCAGTGGCATTGTTTGTTTTAGGTTTTGGCACTTTACTTAGTCAGTTAATTGACCAGCGCTCGGATGATACAGGTCTTTTACTCAATTTAGAACTGCTTCCAAAACGTGTTCGTCCAAAGAAAACTCCCAAAGGCTTATGACCCGACAAATAAAGCTATTTATTCTTGCGCGTATTAATCTTCATCATACTGGCTTTTAAGCTCTTGGATGATGCTTGAGTCGGCAAGGGTGGTCTGATCGCCTACTATGCGGCCCTCGGCGATGTCGCGAAGGAGACGTCGCATAATTTTGCCGCTTCGTGTTTTAGGAAGATCGCGAGTGATGATAATTCTTTCAGGCCGCGCGATGGCGCCTATTTTTTCTACAACATGCTGTTTCAAAATAGTTTCTATGCTTTCATTGACGCATATACCATCTTTTAACAACACAAAGGCTACGATGCCTTGTCCTTTTATGGCATGAGCTATACCTACAACAGCAGCTTCGGCAACTGCAGGATAATCAACAAGTGCGCTTTCTACTTCCATGGTGCCAATTCGGTGGCCGGAGATATTCATGACATCATCTACTCTTCCCATAAGCCAAAAGTAGCCTTCGGTATCTTGGACGGCCCCATCGCTTGTAAAGTAGTGCTTACCGTTCCATTTTTGCCAATAAGTGCTATAAAAGCGCTCTGGATCGTTATGAATGCCGCGAAGCATAGATGGCCAGGGCGAAGTAATGGCCAAAAAGCCAGTAGATGCACTATTGCCCTCGCTATCTAATATTGCAACTTCGATACCAGGCAAGGCTAAAGTCGCACTAGCAGGCTTTAAAGGAGTGTGGGCAGGTAGAGGGGCTATCATAATAGAGCCGGTTTCTGTCTGCCACCAGGTGTCGACGATAGGGCATTTGTTTTGGCCAATTTGACTGTAATACCACATCCAGGCCTCAGGGTTTATTGGCTCTCCAACAGAGCCCAATAAACGAAGAGAGGAGAGATTACAGCCATTAGGGTAGCTCTCGCCCCATTTCATAAAGGTTCTGATGGCAGTTGGGGCTGTGTAAAGAATGGTGATGTTGTATTTTTCAATAAGCTTCCATACGCGATCTTTTTGCGGAAAATCAAAGGCTCCTTCATAAATGACCTGGGTAGCACCATTTGAAAGGGGTCCATAGACAACATATGTATGTCCTGTAATCCAGCCTATATCTGCAGTGCACCAGTAGACATCGGAGGGTTTTAAATCAAATACCCAAGCTGTGGTTCGGTTGGCACCAACCATATAGCCGCCGGTAGTATGCACAATGCCTTTTGGCTTTCCTGTGGTACCTGATGTATAAAGGATAAAAAGCCTATCTTCGGCATCCATTGGCTCGGCAGCACAATCTGGATCAACATTTTCTAAAATTTCATGATACCAGTGATCGGTTCCCTTTACCATGTGTCACGTCATGTCCCGTATGACGCACTACAAGGATGTTTTCAACAGAAGGACAGCCTGTAATAGCCTGATCGCAGGCATCTTTTAAGCGTACAATGCCGCCCTTTCGAAAGCCGCCATCGGCAGTAATTACAAGTTTGGCATTGGCGTCTATAATACGTTCTTGGAGGGCATCGGCAGAAAAACCGCCAAAGATTACTGTGTGCACCGCTCCAATACGCGCACATGCAAGCATGGCAACAATTGCTTCAGGTATCATTGGAAGGTATATAGCAACAGTATCGCCTTTTGTGATTCCCAAAGACTTAAGTACATTTGCGCATTTGTTTACCTGGCAGTAAAGATCCCAATAGGTAAGAGTTTTTGTCGCACCTTGTTCACCTTCCCAAATGATAGCGGCTTTGTTGCGATTTTCAGTATGGATATGGCGATCAAGGCAGTTATACGAAGCATTTAAAGTGCCTCCAACAAACCATTTTGCATAAGGAGGGTCCCATTCAAGCACTTTTTGCCAGGGTGAAAACCAATCAAGGTGCTGGGCTTGTTTTGCCCAAAAGCCTTCGCGATCAAGCTTTGCATCTAAGTAAAGTTCGGTTGCATTTATGCTAGTTTTTTCTTTAAATTCATCGGATGCAAAGAAAACAGGGCTTTCTTGCAAAGTTTCAGGTTTACGAAGATCAGAAGTTGTCATAGTAAAGGCCCTCTTAAAAGTAATTTAGAGCCTCATGCAAAACTAGTCGTTGGCAATTTTTGGCGCTTTTGCCCAATTTTGAGATTTGCCATAAACCCCCTACTCTTAGGAGTATGTGGGTTTATGGCAAATCTCAAAATTGGACAAAATCACTCAAAAATGTGCCAAGCGTCTAGTTTTGCAAAAGGCTCTAGCAAATATAATACAGAAGATCCCAACTGAATTTCTAGGTAATTTTTTTGTCTATTTAACCCAGGTATTGTTTTCAAGCCAGAGGGCAATTTGTCGGGCAAGATCTCTTTGTAATGGCGCATTTATCACATCGTAGCTTGTGTCGATATCAGTAAGCTGCCCAAGAGAAAATCTGTTAATGTTGTGACTAAGATTATAGTAGCGATGATCAAATTCACATGTGCCTAAAATGTAGGCAGGTCCCAGCACTTCTTTATTGGTCGCTGTGTGATATACGCTTACCTTGGCAAGAAGGCGCCGACGTACTTCATCTGGAATAAGTTTTTTTTTGCCATTTTCTAATTTATGCGGATCGTAGCGAAAACCTATGTTTTCACTCTTAGTATCTAAAAGTGTTACTTTTAAAGTGTACTCGCCAGTGTCAGGTACATAGTTAAAGGCAGTTTCTTTTTGCACCTGAGCTATAATTTCCGAGGTTAATAAGCCATCGCCATCACCGTATGCATAAGGGATTGCAAGGGTGTGAGCATTATTTTGGCTGTAGTTGTTAGCAAGTTTCCAACCGCAGGAAGTGCAAAGAAAAAGTGCTATCACTAAACAAAAGTACATTTTATTTTATATCTAAATTAATTTCTTCAACGTAGGGCTGAAGAGCATCTAGGCGCTCTTTGCAATTTTTTGAAATTTGAGTATCAGGAAATTGTACTATTGCAGTGTGGTAATAAAGAACAGATGCCTTCGGCTGTTTTTTGCGCTCATAAAATTGCCCAGTTTCATACAGAGCATTGGCAAAGATTTCCTTCATTTCGTGAAGGTTGTCTTCTGCTTTTTGGATTTTATCATCTCTTGGAAAGTCTTGAATGAACTTTTTGAGATTAATTTGGGCAAGCGGCAGGATGTCGGGATTATGCACATCAACTTGTGCCTGCTGAAGGTAGCCTCGAGCAATAAGTCCATATGCCGAAGAGGCAAATTCTGTGCGTGGGAACTTGCGAATTACCTGGTTGTAGCAATCGATACTTGCTCGAAATTCTTCGCGTTTTCGCAAAAGATCACCCTTTGAAATAAGCGCTTTTGCCGCAATTTCATTATGTGGTAGAGATGTGATGATTTCATCGTAAATTGTAAGTGCAAGATCCTTATCCGGCATCCAGGTTGGCAGTTTTTCATAGCCGAAGAGGTGACGTTTTGCACCTTTTTTAAAGGCATCTCCAATGGCTAGTTTATACATAAAAGTTTCTTCAAAATAGACAGGATGAGCATTTTCTTGAAGATATGTTGATAAATTCTGATTTGCCAGGTCTTTATCATCTGCGTGATAATAAGATATACCTAGGAAATAATAGGCTTCTTTTGCCCAAGAGGTTTGAGGAAAGTTAATGCTCACTACGCGAAATTGGTGTATAGCTTCATCCCACTCTTTTTTATTAAGAGCACTCGTGCCTAAATTATAATGTTCTTCTACGCTAAGTGTGGCAATGTCCTTAGTATCGATAAATTTGCCATTTTTTATAATGTATGTCGCTTCTAAAGAAAAAACTCCTGGGAGCATAAGACACAATAAAGAAAGTATAAAAGCTCGTATTTTCACTGAAAGTCCTCACTTGAGATCTATTAAGATTACCTTACTGGGGCCTTTTATGCGAGAAAAAGCTCGCGAAAGAGCTATAAGAAAGCCTATAAATTATATATAAATTATTTTATAATGGGTTTGTGAGACTAAGGGTCTCAAAGGAGGATTGATGAATAAGAAATTATTAATACTTTCAGGTCTCTTTGTGTCAATGTGGATAAGTCCAATATCAAACATGAGTCTATCGGCAAATGCTGGCTATCCACATATGCTAATAGCAGATCATGGCCATGATAATGATTGGGGTTGGCGACATCATCACGGTCATCATGGTGACAAAGAGGGGCATCATGGATGGGGTGGTCATCATGAAGGAGATGGCCATTGGGGAGACCATCATGAAGGTGGCCATGGAGATGGTGGGGGACATGACGGCCATCATTGATAGATAATAGCCCCCTAAATAAAAAAGTTAGGGGCTATTTTATTTTAAAATTTTTACTATATTTTATTAAAAAGCCGCTTGAATTCTCACAATTTTTCTGCTAGCATGTAGCTCAAAATCTAGATAGTTTACATTGTTACCTTAGAACCATGCAATTTAACTGCTGGATCTCAGGTATAACCACAAAGGGAGCCTTGCTAGCTGATGGACCAAAAAAAACGCACAAATTATCGCTGGGTTATCACGAGTCTCATTTTTTTTATCACATTAATTAATTACATTGACCGTTCAGCTATTTCTTTTGTTATCGAGCCTTTAAAAAAAGAATTTAACTTTACCGACACTCAATTTGGTATGATACTTTCTGCCTTTGGTGTGGGCTATGTACTACTTACTGTACTTGGAGGATGGCTGGTTGACGTATGGGGAACACGGATTATTTGGCCTCTTGCGGCGATTGGCTGGTCTTTATGTGTGGCATGTTTAGGCCTTGCCGGTGGCTTTTGGGGCTTTATCTTTTTACGCTTTTTATTAGGTGTAACCGAAGGACCTCACTTTCCAGCTATGGCAAGCTCAATTGGTAACTGGCTTACCCCAAATGAGCGAGCTCGCGCACTGTCTTTTGGCTTAGTAGCTATACCTTTATCATCGTGCATTGGAGCACCTATTACTTCTTACCTCGTTGCCAACTGCGGCTGGAGAACCATGTTTTTCATAATCAGCAGCATAGGTATAGTTTGGGCAGGGGTTTGGTATTGGCTGTTTACTGATAGACCAGAAGATTGCAGCCGCGTAAATGATTTAGAAAAAAAACATATTGCCGACAGCATTGCTAAAGCAAAAACACCGGATATTACTCCAATAGATTGGCGCTTTATTCTTACACATCCCGCCCTCATTGCTAATAATATCGCCTATTTTGCTTTTGGATATATGCTCTTTTTTGCCACACTTTGGCTTCCTGGGTATTTTTTGCATCAGCATGCCCTCGATCTTAAAAGCGTTGGTTGGTATTTAACTATTCCTTGGCTTGTTGGGGCGATCTTTATGAAGGTCGGCGGAGCCCTTTCTGATTCACTTTACAAAAAAACAGGCAGCGGACGCATGGCGCGCGCGCATCTTATTTGGGTTAGCCAGTTTTTTGCGGCAATCTGCTTTGTATTGTTAAGTTATACCTACACGCTTGGAATGTCTATTTTCTTTTTGAGCCTTGGACTTGGATTTGGTCTGATGTCACAGCCAGCATTTTTTAGTGTAAATATTGATATAGCTAAAGAGCGTGCTGGCTCATCACAAGGTATTACCTCGGGATGTTTGTCACTTGCTGGAATTATAGCTCCTGTACTTACTGGATTTCTTATTGACCAAACAGGTAACTATCAAGGAGCATTTTTGCTTCTAGCGGGTATTATGGGCGTATCTGTACTTACTGTAATACTATTTCATCACCCAGATCGTGAATGGACACCTGCAAAAGGTTGGAACTTAGGTCGTCTCGGCGGTAAGCCTGCAGTCGTAGCAAAGGCTTGAAGTTATTATCTACTCAAAAGCTCGGAAGCTTATACGCTATAAGCTCCGGGTTTTGTTATGGCTTAGTAGGTTATTTTGGCATCAGCATCGTCGATGCCGGATTTTCTGTTTCCACCATGCTCTTTTGGCGATTTTTTGTTGCTGCAATCTTTATGGCTATACTGCTTATACCTCAATATAAGCAGCTTTTTTCCTTAGATAGACAATCCACCAAAGTCTTTTTATATGGCATGCTATTTTATGGAACTTCAACCACATTTTATTTTATTGCAAGTCAGTACATAGGCACCGGCCTTGCCATGGTAATTTTATTTACGTTTCCTGCCATGGTTATGATTATTAATATGGTGGTCTATAAGGCAAGCATTCGCAAGATGTATTACGTAGCTTTTGCTATGATTGTCCTTGGCATGACTTTATTGGTTAAGCCTGAAAATTTTTCTTTTGATCTTTATGGCGTCGCCCTTGGCATCTTATCTGCCTTTTTGTACGCATGCTATATTTCAGCTACAAAACACATTACAATTCCACCAAAGCTTTCAACATTTATGGTTGCAGCCGGCTGCATGTGTACTTCTTTAGTATTTGCCATTGGAGAAGGAGATTTTGGTGTGCCAAATGACTTTGTAAGTTGGAGCAATATTTTTGGTATGGGGCTTATTTGCACTGCAATACCAATTTTACTTTTGATGCAGGGTTTTAAATACATAAGCTCTGAAAAAGCATCTATGCTTTCTGTGCTTGAGCCTGTTTTTGTGGTGCTCTTTGGCATTTTGCTGCTTGGTGAAGAAATCAGCCGGGGTGAGTTATTTGGCATCGTTGTTATCTTGTCTGGGGCCTTACTTACTTTATTTATTGAAAATCCAAAAGTCTTGCCTGGTGCAGAGCTTCATAAGCTCTAATGTAAAGTTAAAACACATCATAATTAAAATAATTTCCATTTGCTTTTCTAACAGAATAACTGATATAATAGTCGCTTATGAAAAAATACTCTCAGCTTCAACTTGTTTTTATTCTTACTCCTTTTGTTTTCAGCTTTGCTTTTGGCCTGGATATCTATATTCCAATTATCCCTCAGATGATTAAAATATTTGATACAACTCCGGCGTTAATTCAGCTAACGATGAGCCTATTTTTGCTTTTTACGGGGCTCGGGCAACTGTTGATAGGCCCACTTGCCGATCGCTATGGTCGAAAACCTCTATTTTACCTCTCAGGTCTTTGCTTTGCACTTGGCTCTGTTTGCTGCGCTATAGCAGGAGATATTTTTTGGCTCATTATCGCACGCATAGTTGCTTCTATGGGCGCATGCGGCATGCTTGTAACGGCATTTGCTTTGGTGCGGGATCTTTACTCGCATGAGCAGAGTGCTAAAATGTACAGCTTGCTCAATGGCGCTATCGGCATATCTCCTACCTTTGCGCCAATCTTAGGGGGCTATCTCTTTCTTTATTGCGGATGGCAAAGTGTATTTTATTTTTTAGGGGGCATAGGCCTATTGGCTTTTTTTGTTTCTAAACGCTTCATTCACGAAACACTTGCCGTGCAAAATCAGATCAAGCTTGACCGGTCGATCTTTATTCGCTATCTGGAAGTTATCCGCCATCCCCAATTTAGAGTATATGCAACTCTTTCAGGATTTGCAGAATCGATCTTTTTTTGTTTTTTCTCCATTTCCCCTTTTATCATTATTGATCTTCATGGAGTTCCTTCGCATCAATTTGGATACTACTTTGCCCTATTCGGATGCGTTATAGGATTAGGAGGCCTTGCTAGCGGCAAGATGGTTGAAAAGTTAGGTATTATCTCAACTTTGAAGGTAGGAATTGCTCTGATGTTTATTGGCGGACTTAGCATGCTCGCTTGGCATATGCTGGCCTTAAGCTTAGCCGGATTTTTAATTCCCATGATCATCGCCTGTACTGGCGCCATGTTTTTGATAGGAGGCGCAACATCAAAGGCGCTAGAGCCTTTTGGAGATATTGCGGGCACAGCATCTGCTGCCTTTGGAGCACTACAGTTCACGTTTTCCTCTATTGCAGGATCTTTACTGATGCTTTTTCCTACTACCTCCACTGTCCCTTATGGGATTTCTATTTTGGTATTGGCTTGCGGTACTGCAATTTTATTTAGGCTTCGACCTGATCGCGTGGAGTTTGAATTAAAAACATAAGTATATCTTAAAGGGGTTAGATGTCATACGGGATGCAGCAGTTTTTACAACTACAAGAAAATGTCGCAAAGCATGTTCCAACCATTCCGCTTTATAAATCAGTAAAATCACTTTTGTGGAATGGTTTAAATATTTCACATATACGATCTGAGAGCGCATTAACCTGTTATGATATTCCGAGAAAACTTATTTGTAGTATTGTTGAACAAAATGCATTCGATAAACTTGCCTATCTTTGCCAAAAAGATGATACATTTTTTGGAATGTGCGTTGAACAAATAGAGTTTCCTTCATTGTGGTATACAATACCCGCATGTATTGGTGTTACAGCACTTGTTGCTGGATTTGCCTATGTCGCCTATGATGCTGGCAAGTTATTGTATACGTTTGCATTTCCTGCTTCTATACCTCAAAGACGCGCGTCAACTTAACGCTTTAATTACCTTCTAGCATTGCTTGATAGAGTAATCGTAAGGCAGGCTCTATTTGCTGACGAACCTCATTGAGATCAGCATCAGTCGCTTTTGTGAAGTAGGGTAGTTTGCAGTAGGCTTTCTTTAGGTCGTTGAGGCTGCCTGGTTCATCAAGAGATTTATGCGGAAGCATCCAATAGCCTCCAAGAAAACGAATATCTATGGTTTTGTTGTTGTAGATCATCATAAAGGCAATGCGCATGGTCGGCTCAAATGATTTACCTGCAAAGGTATCTACTTGCAAAATATCGGATGGATAGTATTTTTCAACAATGAACGTATCAGATCTATCGCGATTCCAGTAGTTATAGGAATTGTCAGGATCCATTTTTAACGATTGGGGTTTGTCGAGAATATAGTGTAGGGTAGTATCTAAATCTTCTTTAGATACTATTATCACGCCATTTCCAAGAAAGGCGCCTCTGGGCTTAATAACAAAGGCATCGCCTTTAATGTCTTGGATAATCTGGTCTGCAAGTTGTTTTGAGTATGTTTTTGGATACACTCCCCATTCAGGCTTAATTTTAGAGAGTAGGGGATTGTTAAACAAACAAGACATTTTGTACTTATCTACCCAGTAAGGGTGTGTAGCGGCATCGATAACAATAATTCCCGGATATTTTTTAGAAAATATTTCATGATTTTGAATAGACTTCGGCTTTACATAAACCATACCGGTGTACGAGACAACGCTATAAGGATCTAGTGGGACATGCTGGGCTGTTTTTTGAAATTCACTATCTTTTAGGATGAGAGTAAATAATTTTTTATCTTTCCAATGATGAGATTGTTTTAATTCTGTAAGTAAATGAGGAAAATTTATATCCAGGGCAACGGTCCATTTTGGCATATCAAATTCCGCAAATAAACGGCTAATTTGAGGACAAATGAGGCCATTATCCCCATTCATAAAAACATCGGCAAAAAATGTAGAAAGTATCCCATGCTGCATTTCGCAGATTTTAACACCATGCTCCTGGCTATATTTTAGATCAGCTACCATGTAGGAAATATCTACAGGATATTTTGATTCAGCACTAAGCATGCTTTGAATAAAAAGCAGGGATAAAAATATGTATTTCATAACTACTGTACTTCTAACTTGAGAAAGCTGGATAGCAGGCTTAAGTCGTTTTCGAGGGAGTCATCGATGGCAATGCCTTTGCTAGAATCAAGTGATACTACGGCATGTTCTTGTTCTTGAATGCAGAAGCTGAGCTCAAGAGGGGTGGGGCCAGGATAGCGCGCGATACATTTTTGTAGATGAAGGATGTGAGTGGCGCGCAGACGTTCAAGATCTAATGTGATAAGAACTTTTTTGGTTTTAGCTGGGGCTTTGTTGACAGTTTCTTTTTTTGGCGGCTTATCCGAAGTTGGTTTTTTATTATACGATGCGCGCATAGCTTGTTGCTTTTTTGCTTTATCAAAGGCAGCATCGCATTCGGTAATCGCGGCTTCATTAAGCTGCTTAAGTTCAGCAAGCCATTTGCAGGATAGCTGCCAGGAATTTTCGCGTTTTTCTTTGGTAAGAATGCCCCATACAAGGCGGTTTTCTACTAATATCCCTTGCAGCTCTTCGTACATCTCAGGCCATATCGGAAGCTCGTATTTGCCGGAATCACCATCTGATATGCGCATGATGGCAAATTTCTTGAGGGTTTTTGATGAAATACGTACAGATACTTCTTCAATAATAAAAGCACATCGCATAATGCTATCCATGGGCAGATCTTCGGCTTGGCAAAGACCTACGCAGCTAAGGCGTTTGAGAGTATCTGAAAGTGAATCAAGGGGATGGCCCGATAAAAAAAAGCCTAAAAGCTCTTTTTCGCGGATGAAAAGATCTTCTTTGGGCCGTCTTGAGGGCGATAGTGCAATTTTTGGTTCGCGGCCGGGTTCTATTTTTGCAAATAGGCTGATAACGCCTTGAACGGCCTCTTTTTGCTCGCGCTGTACTTGGTCATAAAAGGCATCAAGGCTTAAGCGTAAATCATCCCGGTGATGTCCAAATGAGTCAAAACAGCCAGCTTCTATCAAAAGCTCTGTTACTTTCTTGCCAACGCGTTTTGTATCTACGCGTCGAATTGTGTCATACAGGCTTTTAAATTTGCCGCCTTTTTTGCGCTCTTCAACAATGGCATCGACAACGCCTTCTCCTACGCCTTTAATGCCGCTTAGAGCAAAGCGAATGCCGGATTCAGTAGCTACAAATGTAGTTTCTGACTCATTAATGTCGGGAGCTAAAACGGGAATTTGCATCTCGCGGCTTTCATGGAAAAACTTTGCCACTTTTTCGGTGTCATTTTGATCGCACGTCATAAGGGCTGCCAGCCACTGGCTTGGATAATTTGCCTTTAAATATGCTGTAACATAGGTAAGATAGCCGTAGGCTGCAGCGTGGGACTTGTTAAAGCCGTATTCAGCAAATTTTTCCATCTTATCAAAGATGCGCGCAGCAACTTCTTCTTCGATATTATTGGCCTTGGCACCTGTCAAAAACTTTTCGCGCTGCTTTTGCATTTCGTTTTTGTCTTTTTTACCCATGGCGCGCCGTAACACATCACCTTCACCAAGAGAGTAGTTGGCAAGCTTTTGGGCAATCTGCATGACCTGCTCTTGATAAACCATGACGCCGTAAGTTTCTGCTAAAATCTCTTCCATCCAAGGATGTTCTGATTCTATAGCCTCTTTGCCATGCTTACGGGCAATATAAGAGGGGATCATGTCCATTGGACCCGGTCGATATAGTGCCACTACTGCAATAATTTCTTCAAATTTATCAAGGTGCAGCTGCTTTGCAAGCTCTTGCATGCCGCCAGATTCTAGCTGGAACACGCCAAGGGTTTTTCCGTGGTTAAGTAGCGAAAATGTAGGCACATCATCAAGCGGCAAATTAATCCAGTCGATTGTTTTGCCAGTTTTGGCGGCGATTGCTTCGATACATAGCTTGACAGAGGTAAGGGTTTTAAGGCCTAAAAAGTCAATTTTAAGCATCCCTACCATTTCTACAGGCTTCATAGAATACTGTGTTACAAGAAGCGATGAGTCTTTTGCCACGCAGACAGGAATATGCTCTAAAAGTGGGTCTCCCGAGATAATCATACCGGCTGCATGGATGCCTGTGTTGCGCACTGAACCTTCAAGTTTTTTACCAATATCGATGATAGAGCGGGTTTCATCATCGCTTTCGTAGGCGGCCTTTAGATCGGCATCTTTTTCTAGTGCTTTTTCAAGTGTGATATTTAAATCTTCGGGAATCAACTTAGCAATGGCGTTGACTTTAGAAAGCGGTATGTTAAGGACGCGTCCTACGTCTTTAAGCACCATCTTTGCCTTCATGGAGCCAAATGTGATGATCTGAGCTACATTGTCCTTGCCAAAGCGCTGTATGGTGTAGTTGATAACTTCACCGCGTCTTTGCATGCAGATATCAACGTCAATATCAGGATAAGATACGCGCTCTGGGTTGATAAAGCGCTCAAAAAACAAGTTAAACTGTAAAGGTTCGATGTCGGTAATTTCAGTAAGGTATAAGATGATAGAGCCGGCACCAGAACCGCGTCCTGGGCCCATTGGAATGCCGTTATTTTTGGCCCAGTTAATAAAGTCCCATACAATTAAAAGATAATCACACATGCCTTTGGGGCAGATTACATTCATTTCATATTTTAGGCGCTCACGAACTACTTCAAGGGGATCTTTGCCTGGGTATTTTTCGGCAACTCGTTTAAGGTTATGCTCTGTGTAGCGTTTGTTTATGCCCTTTTCGCAAAGATCCCACAAAAACTTCTCCACAGTGGCGTTGTGAGTCTTTTTGGAATAAACATTTCCTTCAGGAACAAAAACCGGGTAATGTTTTGTTTTAAGATCGATTTCAAGCGTGCACTTTTCTACAATTTCTAACGTTTTGCTAATGGCACCCGGCATATCGCTAAAAAGTGCCTGCATATCTTCTTGGCTTTTAAAATATAGCTCGTGCGAGGCAAAGGTAGAGCGCTTAGGATTTGGCGTTTTAAACTTGGGATTGCCCATAGAGTCTCTTTGCCATTCTTCAACGGGCTCACCTGATTGGATGTTGAGCAAAATTTCGTGGGCTTTCCAGTCATCTCTTTCTATGTAGTGCACGTTATTGGTAGCAACGCAGGGGATATTGCACTTTTTTGAGAGGGCAGCAAATTTGCTAATCAGCTTTTCTTGCTTTTGCGTATGTTCCTGATAGTGGCTGTACAGCCAAGATTCATCAAACATGCCATCAAGCTGCAGCTCTTCGTTAAGGCTTGAATGGCGCTGTACTTCTAAGTAAAAATCATCACCAAAAAGAGTTTTATATTCTTTTACAAGATTTTCTAAAGCATCATCTGGGCTATTTAGGGCAGTAAGTGCTATGGCACTTTCAAGGCATCCTGAAAGACAGATTAGACCTTCTTTGTATTGCGCTAAAAGCTCAAGATCAATTCTAGGATAGTAATAAAAGCCTTCGGTATAGCCAAGAGATGAAAGCTTGCAGAGGTTTTTATAGCCTATTTCATTTTTGGCAATAAGCGTTAGATGATGAGCTGCTTTTGAGCCTATTTTTTTCTTTTCAAAACGCGATGTAGGAGCCACATACATCTCGCAGCCAATGATGGGCTTTATTTTGTGCTCTTTACATAGCTTATAAAAATCGACGGCGCCAAATAAATTACCATGATCAGTAAGGGCAAGTGCTGGCATGCCAAGTGCTACTGCTTTATTGACAAGACCATACAGCGATGCTGAAGCATCTAATATTGAATACTGTGAGTGAACATGAAGGTGTACAAATGAGCTCATGTATAGTATTGTCGCATATTTTGGCTAATTCGTGGATGAAAAGTTATGCTCGTAAAAGTAGTTTTTTCTGGCAGGGTCCAAGGTGTTGGCTTTCGCTACACTGCTCAAGCATTTGCCCAGGAATGTGCCGTTTTCGGAACGGTAAAAAATCAGCCTGATGGCAGCGTAGAACTGTATGCCCAAGGATCAAAAGAAAATATAGACATGCTCTTAAATAAATTAAAAAATTATTTTGGTAAATATATAGAACATGTTGATATTCAGGAGCTAAAATCCGGGGAAAATTATACAGATTTCAATGTTGTTCGCTAAATTCCAGGACCGGTCGCAATAGCATCAACTTAAACAATTTTTATCTTAATTTCGATCTTGATCTTAATCTTAATCTTTTTTTTCGCAAAGTACTTTAAAAAAAGAGATTAAGATCAAGATCACGATTAAGATCAAGAAAGGCCTTAAGTTGACAGCATTGGGGCCTGGCTTCTTCCCATAAGCGCTAACTTAAATTGATTTTAAGTATCTTTTCAGACTGAAGGTCTGGGTTATAAAAGCCCAGGGCAACGCCCTGGGTATATTGTGGAAGTGGATTGCAGGCTGAAGGCCTGCGTTATAGTAAACAATTAATTAACGCAGATTGTTGACAACAAGTTCCTTGGATTTTTTGCAACTGCAACGTTTGCTATAACGCAGGCCTTCAGCCTGCAATCCATTTCACAGCGTACCCAGGGCGATGCCCTGGGCTTTTACATGCCAGCCCTTCAGGCTGAGGAAGTGCTTAAAATTTAATTAAGTTAGCGCTTATGGGCTGTCTTCCGGCCCCTCTTTAGTTAATACGCCCTTATCTTACCTACTTCCATAAATTCTACTGGAATACCGTCAAGCATTTGAGGCACTTTTGAAGTTATGGCATCATCTGCTTTTCTCACAAGTACAAGTACTACCGGCAGTTGGTCATTGTTTTTGGATACACCTACCGCATGGCCTAAAATGCCTTTTATTTGCATAAGTGCCTCGCCATGTCTTTCTTGAATAGCTATAGTGTGGGTCAAAGACTCTGCACTCAACTGTTCAAATTTGCTTAACTCACTTAGTGATGTTGGAAGGCCGACAAAGCTTACATTTAGGGCAGTAAGTACATTTTGGATGGGATTTGCAACAGCAACAGTAGATCCTCCTGCAAAAAGAAGGCCTACAGGTCTTGGATTTGCGGCGATATTTTCAACGAGTAAAGATCCTGAGTCACCCGGTTTAATAAATGTGCCAGGCGTGACTAAAATTTGATTTTTAAAAGTTGTAACATACGCACTTCCTGCGCATTCATTTTCATACTGAACAGAAACGGTTGCGTTGATGGCAGAGACCTTTCCGGTAGTTAAGCCGGATGTCCTGCCGCTTTTTTTGACCTGTTGTCCTATAAAGGCTGAGCGTGGAGTTTTAGAAATAGTGCCTATTTCTAAAATGCTCCCTTCGGTATTTACTTGGCCTGCTACAATTTTGGCAATCGCAGCATCTACAGAACTTGTGCCACTTGGGACCAATGCGATCCATCTTTCAAGTGTTGCTACATAATCAGCCGTTCTTTTTTGACACGATACATCAACATATCCTGGCTGATTTATTGGATCGCCCTTTGCTGATTTTTTACCATTTCCGCCAATTGCGCTATCGCCAGCAAACACGTGAGTGTTGCTTAAAATATAAAATGTTCCTGCAGAATCCTTTACTAAAGAACCCAATGTTCCACTGCAGCAATAGCCATTTGCAAGATCTACTGTGCTGCCTCCACTTACGCCAAGTGGTATTGGTCTGGTTTGTCTAGAAGTGTGACTTACGTTTGCATTTAAATTTTTACCTTTAAGATAAGGTACATTTTTTGTATCTGCAGCTCCCAGACTTAACTGTAGGGCAAGTCCTGCAAGTACTACTGAATATAAGTAACTCATGATAATTTCCTATAATTTTAAATTAGTAAGCTTTAATTGAGCCTATTTCTAGTATTTCAACCGGGACACCTTCAAGATACTTAGGAACTTGCGCTAGGGTAGTGTTTTGTTTTTTTGTAACAAGTACCTTTACAACGTGCTTTTGTGGATTGTTACTTGATAAACCCACAGCATGACCAACCACCCCTGTTATTTTCATGAGTCTGGCATGATGTTTTTGTTTGGCTTTACTTGCTTTGGTGATGGAATCATGAGCAGTTTTTTCAAAAAGTGTAGTAGCCACTATGTTTGTGGTGGCAACACCGATAAGACTTACATTTAAAGCGTTCAAGACATCTTGGATAGGGTTGGCAACTGCAACAGAATCACTGCCTGCAAACAGAAGACCTATAGCCCGAGGATTTGTAGCTACATTTTCTACAAGAAGCGATCCTGAATCACCGCCATTTAAAAAAGAACCAGGAGTTATAAGTATTTGGTTTTTGAAGGTGGTTTCAAAGGCATCTCCTCCGCAGCCGTGCGTGTATTCCACTGTAATGGTAGCGTCAATAGCCGATACTTGACCTGTGGTAAGACCAGTAGTTCTTCCACTTTTTTTAACTTTTTGGCCTACAAAGGCGCTTGTTGTAGTACTAGATATTGCGCCTATTTCTAAAATAGTGCCTTTGCTATTTACTTTATCAGCACTCGTTTGGGCAATGGCTGCATCTACTGTGCTAATCCCATCGGGAATTAAACTAATCCAAAAAGGATTTGAGGCTATATTGTCAGAAGCTTTTTTTTCACAGCGTACATCTATGGAACCTGGCTGGCTTATAGCGCATTTGGAACAAGGTGCGCTAGGGGGAGTAGAAGCTGGATCTGGAGCAAAAACATGAGTATTACTTAAAATATATAAGTTTCCTGTTTTGTCCTGTACCAGTGAACCAAGTGTGCCGCTGCAGCAGCCATTAGCTGAAATATCTGCTACGTTTCCTCCACTTGTGCCAAGTGAAATGGGCCGAGTTTGGCGTGCTTTATGACCCGTTGCCGCAGGAAGCGCCGCTTGGAGGATAATGGCTGCAAGTGTTGATAAGAAAAAATATTTGTTTTTCATTTACTATCACCTCATGTTTTGATTTTTAGATTTTTATAGCAGGTAGTTGAATATACCGATAGGAGATTAAAAGTTTAAGCTAACCAGGTTCCATGATTGAACCTAAAGCAGTTGTTTATTATCGTTATTATCGTTTTATCGTTCATATCGTTTTAGATGTGCCACTAAGCTAATGCCAAATTTAACGATAAGAACGATAAAACGATAATAACGATAAAAAAAGAGAGAACATTTCTAGCTTATCGTTCTTGTCGGTTTTTTGATTTGTTATGAATGCCTTTCACTATTTGTCCTGAGATCCTGCCAAAAGCACAATTAGGTTGTTATTTTTTTAATAAGAGGAAGTCTTGATCTAGAAAGCATTTCCCAACTTGCTTTAAACTCATGCAGCACATACACTTTTTTACTCAATGAATATCGAGTAAAAAAGTATGTCCATAGCTATTCCTACAGGTACGTTTGATATACTGCCGCAGGACCCTAAAGAAAAATGGAGAGAAGCTCATCTCTGGCAATTTGTAGAATCTGTCATGCGCGAGCATGCCAAAGTTTATGGCTGCGAAGAGATACGTACACCACTTTTTGAGCGTACAGAGCTTTTTTGCCGCAGTGTAGGTGATGCTACGGATATTGTCTCAAAAGAGATGTACACCTTTTTAGATCGAGGTGAGCGCAGCATGTCTCTTAGACCCGAAGGAACAGCTGCTGTAATGCGCTCTTTTATCGAAAAAGGACTTCAGTCACAAGCCAACGTTCATCGCCTTTATTATATTGCCCCTATGTTTCGCTACGAAAGGCCGCAGTCAGGCCGTTTTCGTCAGCATCATCAGTTTGGGGTAGAAATTATTGGCGCTAAAGAGCCCGAGCAAGATGCTGAACTTATCGAAATGCTTTATACTCTGTATGAAAAGCTTGGATTAAAAAATCTTAAGGTGCTTATAAACTCTTTAGGTGATAAAGCGGCTCGTCAACAATTTAAAGCAAGCCTGCAAGACTATCTAAGGCCTCAGCTAGATGCCATGTCAGATGATAGCAAACATCGCTTTGAAGCAAATCCTTTGCGCATTTTAGATTCTAAAGATGAAAAAGATATCGAAATTGTCAAAAATGCACCTTCAATTTTAGATTTTTTAAATCCTGAGTCAAATAGCCACTTTGCCCGCGTGCAGACAATACTTTCACACCTTAATATACCCTACGAGATTAATCCAAAGCTTGTACGTGGTCTTGACTATTACAACAACACGGTTTTTGAAATTACATCAAGTCATCTGGGAGCTCAAAACTCGCTTGCCGGCGGCGGCCGCTATGACGGTCTCATGAAGAGCCTTGGTGGGCAAGATCTTCCTACAATAGGTTTTGGAGCAGGTATTGAGCGCATGATTATGGCTCTATTAAATCAAAGCCACCTGGTTCCTGAGCGCTTGCGCCCTGCTTTATATATTATACCTCTTGGCGATGAGGCTATGGCCCCAAGCTTTACGCTTGCAAGGTACTTGCGTCTTTCTGGAACTATATGCCTGATTGATCTTAGCGGTAAAAAATTGCAAAAGGCCATGCAGCAGGCTGATAGCTTAAAAGCAGAATATGTCATCATACTCGGCGAAAATGAATTAAAGATGGGCATCGTGGAGCTTAAAGAAATGGCCTCAGGTCAAAAAATGCAGTTGAGTATAGACGCTGTACCGCTCTTTTTTAAAACAAGATTATTAGCAGTCCCAAGTCATATTGAACATGGAAAATAAAAAAGCAATGGTACCATTTAGACGCACACATACCTGTGGAGATCTTCGCGAACAAAATATAGGTCAGGAAGTTACATTAAGCGGTTGGGTGCACCGTGCGCGCGATCTTGGCGGCCTTTTATTTATTGATCTTCGCGATCGCTACGGCCTGACTCAGGTGGTGCTGGACTCTCAAAAAAATAAAGAGCTCTATGCTCAAGGTCAAAAGCTTCGAGCTGAGTTTGTCATTACCATAAAAGGTAAAGTAAATAAACGCCGCGATGCTAACCCAAAGCTTTCTACCGGGCAAATTGAAATAATTGCAGATGAGCTTTTTGTCCTTTCAAAAGCCGAAGTTCCTCCATTTACTATTGCTGATGACATGACAGAGACTAACGAAGAGCTTCGTTTAAAATATCGCTATCTTGACATGCGAAAAGGCGAAATTCTCAAAAACCTTGTAATTCGTCATAAAGCTATGATGGCAATCCGTCAGTATATGGACTCTCAAAGCTTTGTAGAAGTTATTACTCCTATTTTAAGTAAGTCAACCCCTGAAGGTGCGCGTGATTATCTTGTGCCCTCACGTGTAAGCCCTGGTGAGTTTTTTGCGCTTCCTCAATCACCTCAGATGTTTAAGCAGATTTTAATGATTGGCGGGCTTGATCGCTACTTTCAGATTGCAACGTGTTTTCGGGATGAAGACTTACGCGCCGATCGCCAGCCGGAATTTGCCCAGATTGACGTAGAGATGAGCTTTGTTACAGAAAATGAGCTCTTTCCTATTATCGAAAACCTTGTGCAGGCTATCTTTAAAGAATGTAAAGATGTAAAAGTCGAGGCGCCTTTTGCGCGTATGACGCATGCCGATTGTTTAGAGCATTATGGCTGTGATAAGCCCGATCTTCGCTTTGGCATGGTTTTAAAACGTCTTGATGCACTTGCAAATCTCAGTACTTTTAGCATCTTTCATGATGTTTTGGCCGCAGGCGGCTCGGTAAAAGGTTTTACTATTAAATCCGGATCTGAAATATCTCGAAAGGGTATTGATGAGTATACCACTTTCGTTTCACAGCTTGGTGCTAAGGGCCTTGGCTACATAAAACTTCAAGATGGCAACTTTAGCTCAAGTCTTGCCAAATTTATACCAACAGAAGATCAGCAAAAGTGGCTAGCAGAACTTGAAATGGAAAATGGCGATCTTGCCTTTATCATTGCCGGGCCTACTAAGAAAGTAAATCAGACACTTGATCATCTAAGACGACGTATAGCAAAAGATCGCAAACTTATTGCAGCAAATGACTACAAATTTTTGTGGGTAACTGACTTTCCTCTCTTTACATATAACGAAGAAGAAGGCCGCCTAGAAAGCGAACATCATCCATTTACATCGCCAAACTTTGAAGACATAGAGCTTATCGAAAAAGAGCCTCTTAAAGCACGCTCTTCAAGTTATGATCTTGTGTTAAATGGGTATGAAATTGCTTCAGGATCGCAGCGTATTCATGATTCAAGCTTGCAAGATACGATCTTTCGTGTTTTGGGACTCTCAGAAGAAGAAAGAAATGAGCGCTTTGGATTTTTTATCGAAGCACTGCAGTATGGCACACCGCCACATATCGGCATCGCCCTTGGGCTTGACCGTTTGGTTATGATCCTTGTTGAAACAGACTCAATTCGTGATGTAATCGCTTTTCCAAAGACACAAAAGGCAAGTTGCCTTATGACTGGTGCACCATCTGGGGTGTCACCGGCACAGTTAAAAGAACTTAAAATCACTAGCCAATAGGAGAATATCTATGTCATTTCATTTGTTTACTAAGTACATTTTGGGCTTTGTCGCACTTTCGGTGCCATTTGCCCTACATGCTGATGCAGCACCTGCTGTTCCAGCCGAAAATACAACGCCTGCTAAAAAAGTTCCTACTAAAGAAGAGCTTTTTTCACAGGATTACATTGACCGTCTTTCTAAAACATATGGTCACCTCATCCAGCGCAGTTTGAACAATCCAATGATCAAGCTGAACCCAAAAGCGGTTATGCAAGGTATGCAAGATGGCCTAGATGGCAAAATTTCACCTCTTTCAGAAAAAGAGTACGAAGAAGCCCTTACGCTTATCCAGCAGTATAGCTATGATGAACAATCAAACAAAAACTTACAAGAAGCTGAAGCTACGCTTAAAAAGCATGCATCAGAATCTGGTATAGTATCTCTTGATGATGGTAAAATCCTTTACAAAATTACTCAAGCCGGCAGCGGTGAAGTTGTTACAGAAGATACAATTCCAACCATTAATTACGATGCCAACTTCTCCAATGGACAAAAACTTGGCTCCTCAGAGCAGTCAGGCGGCCCAATTGAAGTGAAGCTCAATGACACAATCCCAGGCTTTAAAAAAGGCATTTTGGGCATGAAGGTCGGTGAAAAGCGCCGCATTTACATCCACCCAGATCTTGGATTTGGAAAATCTGGTCAACTTCCTAATGGCCTGCTTATCTTTGACATCGAAGTCACAAAAATTTCACCAAAGCCAGCAGTAGATGAAAATGCTGATGCTGATGATGATGAAGATTATGAAAGCACAGATGAAGATGACGATGATGATTTTAGCACAGAAGATCTGATGGCCGATAACGAAGATGATGAAGACGATGATAGCGATGAAATCGACTTTAATCGTGCAACTCTTGAAGAACAGCAAGATATAGCTGCCAAAAAGTAGTTGTCATTTAGTTACAATAAAGGCAAGGTATCCAATTGGGTGCCTTGCCTTTTTTTATACTTTGCCCCTGTTTTTATCGATCTATCGTTCCATCGTTTTTACCGTTAATATTTGTCGTTAGCATGTGGAAAATCTAAAAAGATAAAACGATGGAACGATAGATCGATAAAAACTAAAGGCAAAGTAACCTGTCTTGGTCATCGTTTCGCATAAACAAAATGTTCATTCCTATGACAACAGTAATTTTTTTTGTAAGCATTGCAGTAATTTTACTTCTTATCTGCATTTGGACCATAAAAACTGGCATCAGTCCAATGCCAACTTCTTCGAAAATAAAAAAGGCACTTATTCAGGCACTTCCAGAGCAAATTCAGGGGACTATAGTAGAGCTCGGATCTGGCTGGGGAACACTTGTCTTTGCTTTAGCTGATCGCTATCCCCAATGCAAGGTAATAGGTTATGAAATATCGCCCATACCTTACTTTGTAAGTCAAATACTCAAAATTGTTTATAAACACAAAAACGTACAGTTTAAAAGGAAAGATTTTTTTAAAGAGCCTTTAAGCGAAGCAGCCATGGCAGTTTGCTATCTCTATCCGGGTGCCATGCAAAAACTTAAAAGTAAATTCGAAAAAGAGGGGAGCCCAAAGAGCATCGTAAGCCATACTTTCAGTATCCCTGGATGGACCCCTGAAAAAACTATTGAAGTACATGACCTATATCGGACCAAGATCTATTTTTATCATAGAATTCTGCATGAGAAATTGCAAGCTGCTCTCAAGCGATAAGAACGATATAACGATAAGAACGATAAAAACATAGAAAAAATTTAATTAATCACACAATATTACGCTTGTCACGTAAGGATTGGTCATTTTCTTTTTTCATCGTTCTTATCGTTCTATCGTTCTTATCGTTCGAGATTGCCACAAGGTAGTGGCATAAGAAGCGTTACATAGCCCGTGAGACGATTTTTTTGAGGGTTTCAAGGTCTTTTAGCCCGACAATACGATCTGCTTCTTTGCCGTTTTTAAAAACGATCATCGTTGGTACAGAGGTAATTTGATAGGTAGTTGTAGTTTTTGGTGCATGGTCAACATCAAGCTTGGCAACACGCATCTTTTCGCCCATATCGCTGGCTAATGCTTCGAGAATTGGGGAGAGCATGCGGCATGGACCGCACCAGTCGGCATAAAAATCTACCAGTACAACGCCCTCGGCAATGGTATTTGTAAAATTTTCATCATCAACTTTGTTAATATATTCTTTCATAGTGTGCTCCAGCATCGGTTTGGTAGGTTCTTTTTGTACCAAAATAGACATTTTTTTGCAAGTGGAGCTTGAGAAAATCAACCATTATGGTCTAACATAGTACCTTAATTTATGGAAAATGTATGATTTTTAATACTTGGGTTGCATCGCCCCATGCTAATCTTGAATTTGATAACACGCTGCCTTATCTTATTTTGGCATATTATCATCTTTCAAAGCTTGAAAGTCCTGAAGCTTTGGTAAAATTGCATAAAGCTTTTTTTAAGGGAAAAGATGTTAAAGGAAGAATCTATCTTGCAAAAGATGGAATCAATGGCACTATAAGTGCACCAAAAGACATTGTCTGCCAGTATATGCAGTGGCTTTGGGCTCTGCCTGAATTTGCTAATGCTGAATTTAAAGTACAAGAATTTCAAGAACATGCCTTTGGACGTCTATGCGTAAAGACGCGTCCTGAGCTTGTTGCCCTGGGCTTTGAAGTGCCCCTAGAAAATCTCGGGGTCCATCTATCTCCTAAAGAATGGAGAGAAATGTACGAACAAGAAGAAAATAAAGTCGTTTTAGATGTCAGAAATGACTATGAGTGGGAATTAGGTCACTTTGAAGGCTCAGAAGCGGCTCCCTGCAAGACATTTAAAGAGTTTAAAGACTATTCAGATCAGCTAAAAGCTCGTATCGATCCTGAAAAAACTAAAGTGCTTATGTGCTGTACTGGCGGCATTCGCTGCGAGTTTTTTTCCAGCCTGCTTATTCAGCACGGAATTAAAAATGTCTACCAGCTGCAAGGCGGAATAATTAAATACGGTGCCGAAGAAAAATCTAAGCACTGGCTGGGAAAACTTTTTGTATTTGATGACAGACTCTCCATTCCTATATCTGATGAAGAAGCACCAACTATCGGCAAATGCTTACACTGCTCAAAAGAGGCAGATCGTTATTACAACTGCGCTAATATGGACTGTAATGAGCTTTTTTTATGCTGTCTTGATTGCATAAAACAATATCATGGCTGCTGTCAGACTTCTTGTCGCCAAGGATGCCGGGTGCGCCCTTATAAGCTTGCTTGTACTCCATTTCGTAAATGGTATACCTATGCTAAAACTAAAGATGATCTCAATACGTTGCGAGTATCCGAAACCGCATCTTAGTTAGTAATCCCTTAATGGAGCAAAAAGTGGAATCTCGTAAACAGCGCACTTGTGGCAAAATTGTAGAATTTTCAGGTGTTGGCATACATACAGGTCAAGAAGTTCTTATACGCTTTATTCCTGCAGAAGTTGGCGAGGGGATTTACTTTAAGAGAATAGACCTACCTGAGCAGCCTATAATTCCAGCTACTGTTGAGTATGTTTTTGATACATCCCGCAGTACAAACTTGGCCGCTCATGATGTGCGTGTCTATACTGTTGAACATGTGCTTGCTGCTTTAAGAGCTTATGAAATTGACAACCTATGCATTGAACTTTCGGCCCTTGAGCCGCCGGCTGGCAATGGAAGCTCAGATGTTTTTGTGCGCATGCTGCACGAAGCCGGCGTAGTTGAGCAATCAGCCACTGTACCAATTTTTGCATTAAAAAATCCTGTATATTACTCTGATGGCGATGTGCATCTTGTGGCTATTCCATCGGATGTTTATCGACTTAGCTATACCTTGCACTATCCCCAGTCAAAAGCTCTTGGAAGTCAGTATTTTTCGATGGTTTTAAGCGCCGAAAACTTTACCAAAGAACTATCGTGCTGTCGAACATTTGCCCTGTACGAAGAAATTTCCTATCTTATGGACCGCGGTCTTATCAAAGGCGGAAGCCTCGATAACGCCGTTGTTGTAAAAGGGGAAGCTACAATTTCCAAAAATGGACTTTTTTTCCCCGACGAAATGGTGCGTCACAAGGTTTTAGATATGATTGGCGATCTTTCCTTGATTGGAATTCAATATAAAGCGCATATTATAGCCATTCGTTCTGGCCATCCAGCTAATTTTTGTTTTGCCAAGAAACTATATCAGCAACTTTCTTTGGAGAATAGATAATGACAACCCCCGTTTCAAGTTCGAATCGTGTGTTAGACACTAAAGAGATAATGAAAATTTTACCACATAGATATCCTTTTCTATTGGTCGACAGAATTGTCGAATTAGATCTTGAAAATGGAATTATAGTTGGTCAAAAAAATCTTACTATCAACGAATCCTTTTTTCAAGGTCATTTTCCTGGTGCACCTATAATGCCTGGTGTACTTATCTTAGAAGCGCTTGCTCAAACTGGCGGTGTGTTGCTGCATCTGAGATCAAATCCAAATAAAATTGCCGTATTACTTAATATTAATAACGCAAAATTTCGCCATCCTGTGCGACCTGGAGATGTGCTCTTTTTACGATGTGAAGGCCTTCATTTTTCAAGTAAAGGCGGCCGTATTGCTGTAAGAGCTATGGTAAATGATAAGATTGCGGCCGAAGCCGAGATTGCCTTTGCCTTTATGGAAAAAGAGCAGATTTAATACATAATAATAAAGAGAAGTCATATTCATGTCTCAAATACACCCTACAGCAATAATTGATAAGGCAGCCTCTATCGGCAATAACGTAAGTGTTGGCCCTTATGCAGTAATTGGTCCGAATGTTTTACTTGAAGATGATGTTGTTATCAAAGCTCATGTTGTACTTGATGGTAACACTACAGTTGGCCAGGCCACAAGCATATGGCCGCATGCTGTTATTGGTACCAAAACACAAGATCTAAAATTTCGTGGTGAAAAAACATTCGTTGAAATTGGCAAAAATTGCGAAATCCGAGAATTTGTTACAATCAACTCATCATGCGGTGAAGGCACTGTGGTAAAAGTTGGCGATAGCTGCCTTATTATGGCCTATTGCCACGTGGCACATAACTGCGAGATTGGAAACCAGGTTATTATGTCAAATAATGCCACACTTGCCGGCCATGTTATTGTTGAGGATTGTGCAGTGATTGGCGGATTATCGGCTGTGCATCAGTTTTCGCGCATTGGCTGTTATGCTATGGTTGGCGGAATGAGCCGTGTAACACATGATGTTCCACCCTTTACAATTGGTGCAGGAAGTCCTTATCATTTAGGCGGCTTAAATATTGTTGGTTTAAAGCGTCGCGGAATTTCTTTAGAAACAAGGAAGCTTTTGGCCCAAGCTTTTCGTGCAGTATATCGCTCTGGTCTTCGCCTAGAAGATGCACTTTTATTTATCGAAACCCAAATCGAACAGATACCAGAGATTGCGCATTGGCTTTCATTTTGCCGCTCTACAAAGCGAGGGCTTATTGATCATAAAAGCCACCTAAAAGATGACCAAGACACAAAAGAAGAAGAAGAGCCAACCGAGCTAGAAACCTCAGTAAAAAATTAAGCAAAGTCTTCAAGGTAGGTTCTCCCATAAGCGCTAATTTAATTTGATTTTAAGTATCTTTTCAGGCTGAAGGCCTGGGTTATAAAAGCCCAGGGCGTTGCCCTGGGCTTTTACATGCCAGCCCTTCAGGCTGAGGAGCGATGTGCTGGGTTGCTGTGAAGCATAATGTTTTAAGACAGGAATTTGCATGCGGATTATTTTTTTTGGCACGCCTGATATGGCGGCACACATACTCAAGGCACTTATTGATGCAAAAGTTGATATTGCTGCCATTGTTACAAAGCCTGATACCCCGCAAGGCCGCTCTTCAAAGCTTATATCACCCGCTGTAAAGCAGTTAGCACAAACTCTTGTCCCCAATATTCCTATACTGCAACCTATAAAATGCTCAAGTCCTGAAATGCTAGAATTACTTAAAACATTCAAGGCTGATTTGTATGTAGTTGTAGCCTACGGTGAAATTCTTTCAGAAAATCTACTGGCAATACCTCCACATGGGGCTATTAACGTGCACTTTAGCCTTCTTCCTGCTTATAGGGGAGCTGCGCCCTTTCAACGCTCTATCATGAATGGAGATGCAGAAACTGGAATCAGTATCATACGCCTTGTAAAAAAAATGGATGCAGGAGATGTTATTGCCTCCGAAAAATTTGCCATACCAAATGATATGACAAGCGGCGATCTGGCAGATGCTTTATGCACTATTGGCACCAAATGCCTTTTCAAAGTACTTGATGCATTCAAAAATAATACCGTAACATTTACCCCTCAAGATCATTCTAAGGCCACTTTTGCTAATAAAATTACCCCAGATGAGTGCCAGCTTAACTGGAATAAGCCTGCCATAGAGCTCTATAACCTTATTCGGGCCCTTTCTCCATATCCTGGCGCTTGGTGCAATGTAGAAATTCGCGGTGAAAAAAAGAGACTTAAGGTTTTTTCGGCATCTTTAGTTGATAAACTTAATACAGAAGATCTTGTAGTAGCATGTGCTCAAGGTTTTTTAAGCCTTCTCACAATACAACTTGAGGGCAAACCTAAAATGCAAGCACGCGATTTTTTGCGCGGCATTCCAGCTTCATGCATAACATTCTTGCCAACTTGAGAACTTCCTTGTTATAAGTAAGGATGCGCGCAAGAATAACTTGAACGTTTGGGCTACGCGAAAGCCGGTTGAACGATCGTAAGTCACCCCATATTACTAATATTGGGTGACTTACGATCGTTCAACCCCGGGTGCTTTGGCATAGCCCAAACATTCAAGTTATTTTTGCGCGCATCCTAAATCAAAAAAAAACAAGAGGCTCAGGTTATGGGTATTTCAGGATGTATTCTCGATACAAGTTATAATGCTTCAGTTGGCATGGCAGAGGCTGTATATGACAGTGCTGTTTGCTCTGCAAAGACGATAGCAGGAGTTGTAGGATCTCTTGCATCCGTTTTGACTCTCGGACTATCTTCGAAAATTAATGAAGTTGCAGACTATACAAGACATTCGGCGTTAATTGTCCCTCACATATATATAGCTATAGGTAAAGTTGTAAATACAGATTTTTATTTTGATGGAAACACCCCTTCATTTACGAATGATATTGCAACTCCTATTTTACGAGAGGCTTTACTTACCTCAAAAGATGATGATTTTTTTGTGAATACCGTTGTTTCTCGAAGTCTTTTTGCGTGCGGGGCTATTGTCGGGACTATTACTTCAATAGCAGATTTTGCATTTGGCGTTATTGCCGCTGTTTTTTCAATTATCCCATGCTTGGGAAGAGTAAAAGCAATTAACGTATATGCCGCCAACCAATTGATGGCGCTTAATGGTATTTCTATTTTTTGTTTTGGTTTACGCGGAGTAGTTAACCCTCAACAGTATGTGTAAAGGTTTTAATAAATAAGGAAAAGAATATATGTCATTAGCAATACGTACAGATTTACTTACTGCAAAAGAGTTGTCGCAAGCTTGGAAAGAAAATAAAAAAACAGCGTCTTCATTGCCGCCTAGCGATCTTATCCAAAAAATAGCCTCCATGACATCACCTGTTGTGCAAGGCTATGTTGCAACAAGTTTTTTCTTGAGAAAAGGCATGCCCGATAACATTAAGCAAGATCTTCTGGCAATCGTCCAAAAAATAGAGGAGCCTTTACATACAGCATTAAAGCAAATTCAAGCTGGAGAGTGCAGCGATGACCGGGATAAAAAAAGAACTATTACAAAAGAGCTCAATGAACTAAAGAAATCTAGTGAGCCAAGAGATTCCTTGATAGCAAATCTCGCACTGCAAGCTAAAAGTTTGAAGAACTATGCCCTGCAGTCCAAAGTTTTGGGCAGGATTGCACAAATGCAAGCAGACTTAGATCTAACAAAAGAAATTCCATCACCCATTTTTGCAGGGTATGCAGTTTCAAAAATATCCATGGCGCAGGAAAAGTACAATAGACCAAGAAGTTTTTTTCACTACGCATTAGAAACTATACTGAATGCAACGATTGGTGCGGGAATTTGCTTATTTACAAGCACACTTACTACAGCACTTGCCATAACAGGCGTTGCAGGTACAGCTTTATCGATTGTGACATTAGGAAAAGTGTCTGTAATTAATCAACTTGCAAATTGTACGGCAGACGCAGGAGACATAGGCCGCATTTGCTATTCATATGTAGGCAGAGTTATCAATCCTGATTTTATCCTCAGTCAAAATAGAATGGGCGAGGCTACCAGCAAAATAGCAGCTCCTATTTTTAATTTGGCAATATCTGAAGCCTCTCAAGATGGATTTTTGCGAAGTGCGCTTATTTCTCGCAGCTTATTTGCAGTAGGTGCAGCTATAAGCATTGCTACACGAACAGCTGATTTTGTGCTTGGCATATTTGCAGCAATTATATCAATTGTGCCGTGCTGCGCGCGCGTAAAGCCTCTTAATGCCTTTGCCCTACGGCAGCTGGGCGGCCTTAATATAATCAATGATATATGTGCAGCAGCTCGGGGTTTAATTAACCCACAGCAGTTTGTGAAGGCCTAATCGTTTGGTGTCAGGCACGTGAATTGCAGAAAATCGCATGCCTGACTCAATACCGTTAAAATCAAAATCTCGTGAGACAAAAACGATAAGAACGATAGAACGATAAAAACGATAAAACATAAAAATAAAGTGTTGATGCTTGTCTACTTCTAAGACTAGAACAACTCTTTTTGTTTTTCATCGTTTTTATCGTTTTATCGTTCTTATCGTTTTCGTACCTCGAGATTTTGAGTAAGTGAACGATATTGTGCTTGAGTCAGAAGGGTTGAAAAATAGGGGCTATTTTCGCCCCCTTTTTTGGATTATTTGTCAGTTAAAATATCTACTTTACCGCTTTGGAGATTGTAGTACCCCGGTACTATTTTGAGCTTGCCGTCTTTTACAAGAGGAGCAAGGTTTGGCACTTTTTTAAGATCTTCTGCCATGGCTCTTGCATTTGCCTGTACAGCATTTACTACCGCATCACCTGGCTTGTCCTTTACAGGCGCTATAGCTTTTTCCATGATGGCAGCTATTGCTTCAATATCTTTTGTTTGATTAGCAAGTACGGCCTTTACCGCGCCGCAGTTTTCATGGCCAAGTACAACCACAAGCACTGAGTTTAGCACTTTTACTGAGTATTCAATGCTGTCAAGCTCAACTGGACCAATCACATTGCCAGCCACTCGAACTACAAAGAGATCGCCGATACCTTGGTCAAAAATAATTTCAGGTGATACGCGTGAATCTGAGCAGCCAACGATGACAGCGTATGGCTTTTGCATATTAACCACTTCTTCTCTTCTTTCTTGTGTTCTATCAGGACTGATAAACTGATCCTTTGTATAACGATCGTTTCCGTCCGCGAGCCTTTGCAGAGCGGCATCTGGTGTAATTTGGGCCGCAAGGGGCGCCGCTAATAGACATAGAGCTAAAAGTAACTTCATAAAATCCTCCTGTTTTGTCTTAAAAAAATCCATTTACACTTTAAATGCAACAATAATTTATATATTTTATTCTGCAAGTAAGCGAGATGAGTGTTCATTTTGAATATTTGGCTTCTTGGTAAACCAGATCAAGGCGGTAAGCCCTAAAGACAGCCACCCGGCACACCAAAAAACATCATTCATCGATAGTAAATAGGTTTGCTGATTTAAAAGGTTTACAAGCACCTCATTTGCCTGATCTGGGGTTAGACCCTGTTTTTCTATGAGGGCAAAATAGTGCTGCATATTGGGGTTAGAGGTGGTCATGACATCGGTTTGTATTGTGTGATAAAAGCTTTCACGTCTTGTATAAAATGTAACAAATATGGAGGTGCCAAAGCCCCCTCCCGCAATGGTACGGGCAAAGTTAAAGATACCAGATGCTGATGCAAGCCTTGTATTTGGAATGCCTTGCAGTGCAAGGGTTACAAGTGGCACAAAAAAAAGTGAAGTGCCGATGCCTTGAAAGGCGCGCTGTATAAAAATATCTTTAAAAGTAACAGATTGTGTAAATGTTGAGCCCCAAAAAAAGGTAATACTCATCATCACAAAACTTAAAGATGCCCAAATGCGTAAATCTAGCAGATGTAAATACCGACCGACTAGGGGAGTTAAGACAAAAGCAACAAGCCCTGTTCCTGAAGTTACAAGGCCTGCTAGAAATGGAGTGTAGCCTTGTTGGGTCTGTAGCCAAAGGGGCACAAGCACAAATGCACCATAAAAAACAAAAAAAATAGCAGCAGCGGCAAGTGTTGCCAAGGAAAAAGTTCTACTTTTAAAAATAGATAAATCTACCAATGGGTATTTCTGAAAATATTCCCATACTAGCCAAAAGCAAAATGTAATACATGAGATTGTGGCAAGAATGCAAATAAAGGGGGAGCCGAACCAATCATCGTCATTTCCTCTATCTAATGTAGTCTGAAGACACCCTATTGAAATAATTAGCAAGATAAGACCAATATAATCCAGAGGATAGCCTTTTTCTAGTGGATTTCTCTCTGTTAAAATTGAGGCTGCCAAAAGACAAGAAAATGCTCCAAAAGGTAAATTTATATAAAAAATCCACGGCCAGCCCCAATTGTCAGTAATCCAGCCGCCTAAAATGGGGCCAAAAATCGGCGCAACTACCACAACCATGGACCAAAAACCAAGACCAATATTTCTTTTTTCAGGCGGATAATTCTGCATGATAAGGCTTTGTGACAGGGGAATGAGGGATCCTGCCACAGCCCCTTGCAAAATTCGAAAGGTAACAAGTTCACCTAGTGAATGAGCTTGGCCGCATAAAACCGAAGCTAGAGTAAATAAGCCTGTTGACCACACAAAAAGGCGCACTTCGCCTACGCGTTTAACAAGCCAACCTGTAAGTAAAAGAACGATTCCATTGCTAATAGCAAAAGCTGTAATAACCCAAGTGCCATTTTGCGCACTTACACCGATTGAGCCTGCAATATTTGGTATAGATACATTGGTAATTGATATATCTAAAATTTGAATAAAGGTGCCAAGACCTAAAGCGATTGTTGCTAAAATGAGCTTTAAACCTCTTAGTGGAGGCATTTCATGCATTAGAGAAAAGCCCCATTTTCACTTAGAATTTTATGTATGCGCTCATCAATTCCATCAAGTTCATTTTTGTATATGGGGGTTTCGGCTACTTCTTTTGTTGAGACAAGCGTAGCAAGTCTCGGGCCCGTTCGATCGTGTGTATCAATTGTGGATGTCATCGAAAATCCTAAGGAGAGAGGAAAATGATACAGCTCGTTTGTATCCAGTGAAATCTTTACTGGTACTCTCTGAACGATTTTAATCCAGTTCCCTGTAGCATTTTGGGGGGGCAATATCGAAAAAACGGCGCCTGTTCCTGCACCTATTCCAACTACAGTTCCTTGATAGATCTGTTTTTTTCCATAAATATCAGAAACAAGTGATACAGCTTGGCCAATGCGAACGTGAGCAAGCTGTGTTTCTTTATAGTTTGCATCAACCCAAATTTGATCAAGGGGAATAATATTCAAAAGTGTATCTTGAGGCGTTACCCACTGGCCAACTTGAACTGCCCTTTGAGCTACAAAACCACTAACTGGGGCATAAATTGTACATCGTACAAGGTCTAAATAGGATTGCTTTACTTTTTGTATTGAACTTTGCACAAAAGGGTGCGATGCGACATCTACAGTTTCAGATACGGCTTGAAGTGCATGAAGTTCGGCCCCAGCGGCATTTACGGCGGCTTTGGCGTTATCCATTGCAGCTAAGGCATTTGTGTATTCTTCTTGGGCAACTGCACCTGTTTTTACGATTTCTTTTCTTCGTACATATTCTAATTGTAAACGCTCATAATCTAAGGTTTTTTGTTCGAGAATTGACTTTTGTTCTTTTGTTCTATCAATTAGCTGGCGCACATCACGAACAGTAATTGCTAAATTAGAAAGTGCCTGTTCAAAGGCAATTTCGAAATCTTTGGAATCAAGCTGTACTAAAGGTTGTCCCTGTATGACATAATTTGTGTTGTCGGCAAAATAAGAAAGTGCTCTTGCTTGTATCTGAGAGACAATTTGAATACGGTTTCCATTTACGTAAGCATCATCTGTAACTTCTTCGTATCGCCAGTAAAGTAGATACATAATAAGTACAATGAGGCCTAGAATCGCAAAAAAAATTGCTAAAATAGCAAGATTTTTGATGAGCCTGTTATTACTTTGCGAAGTTGTTGTTTCGGTCATAAACTACTTACTAAAATAAATTCCTTGCATAACGTTAATTACATGAAAAAACAAGAGAAATTGCAGGAAAAAGAACATCAAGCGTAATATCGACTTGTGCGATTAAATTTTCGGGTAAAAAACTCTACAAAACTATTACATAGGCAGAGATTTTCATGGTCGGTAACATACTTTCAAAACAGCTCAATTTTGATTCTTTAGCTACTGGAGCTCAAGACTTTGGGCGATTTTTATTTAAGCCGGTATACATAACAGCTTTAGAAGTTGGTCATATAGTAAAAGATGGCTATGCAACGGATGTTCTTTTTCGTATTACATCCGAAAGTCTTAAGTTTATTGATCTTCAGGCAAAAACAGAAGCTGTTGCACGGCCTATGCTTGCAACAATTCATGCCGCTCGTGGATTTTTTGATGCATTGCGCATACTTCAATCAATTAACTACATCGTCAATGGTTCGCTTTTTCATGATATTAAAGACAACAATGTTGTGCCAATTATTACACAAGCCGCGCTTGCTCTTGGCAGAGCAATAGGTACTCTTCACTGGCTTGTAGAGCAGAAACTTACAGACTTTGATGATCTTGCCCGCAAAGCTGCAAGTATTGGTGGAGACTGCGGTGTATATTTGGTAAATACACTTCGCGCCACTCATCTTATGAATGGAGCCTTTTTAGTTGGACTAACAGGACTTATCTATCAAGATGCTGAGGCAATCAATAAAGGACAAGGTGTAGTATCTCATACTTTATCGGCAATGAGTTTGGCAACTGATATTTTCTCGATCGTTTTAGGTTTTGCAAATATGGCAAATCCTCATGTTGTAACAACATTAGCGATTGTAGCAGCATCTACCGGGCTTGCAGCTTGGATGACAGATCCTGACAACAGACCAAAAGAAAAAGCCCCGGCTCCTATTGTAAATCCTGGTGTCCTGGTCGCAGCATAAACCCTATACATATACAACTAAAACTGGAGAAAAAATTATGATTTGCGTGTTACAACCCGTCAGCGCCGCTGGAGATTTTGCAAAGCAAAGAGCCTCTGATGCATTATGGGTAACTAAAAATACAACTAAAGGTATTATTACCATTACAGCGAATATGTGCAAAGAAGTAGGGGGCCTCAGGTCACTTGCAGGCATGATTTCATCGATAATTGGTGCTTTAGATCTTTGCGGCTATCCAGTAGAAGGCTTTAAAATACTGGCGAAAACTTGTGATAGTGCAAGTAAAGGCTTAGGAGGTGTTCACGTAATGCACCGCATTGAGGAATTTGCCTCAGGCAATGCTTATAAAACATCACTTTTTCTTGCTAGCCGTATAACTTTTCTCGTAAAAGATACTTTATCTTTTATAAGCTTTTTGGAAGATCTTGCACTCATTTCAGCACAAACTTGCAGTGGATGCTTCTCACAGGTATCTGATTGGATTGGTGTAACTATTACTGCCAAATCAATTTCACCAACATTTGAATTTATGGGTTGGGGATTAGATACGGCAAATAATATCAACAAATGGCACGACGATATTCAAGAACATGGCTTCTGGGCAACTTGCAACCCAGAAAGAGGCTTGACTTTTGCACTAGATTTAACAAAACTTACCGCAATTTGCCTTGCTTCAAGTACAGATTTTTGGCTTAGAGCAGTATCGCTAGGTGCTCGCTTTGGAATGGGCGCAGTCAAGCTTACAACGCTTACCATTAAGCATGTATACCCCTCAACAAAGGCTGCGGCACCGGAGCTTCCTCCAGTGTTGCCAGCGAACTCAGAGCAGCCTTCACAAAATGATACTGCACCGCGCGTTGAGCCCCAACAGGTGCCTCCAAGTACGGTCCCAGTAGAACAAAACAATGAAGTTATTCATCCTTTTGTCGAAGAAGGATCCAATACTGGATCACATGCGTAATAGTCATAACGAAGGCAAAGACAGCACCCAGTTCTGTCTTTGCCTCAAAGAGAAGCTGGCAGTATCTGCCATGCTTCTCTTGCTTGCTACATTTGCAAGTATATCCTTTGCCAATTCTCATATAAAAAAATCTCTTACCCAAAAAACCATCCATATAAAATGTGAGGGTGCATGCCATGCAGAGCAAGCTGTAGAGCTTCCTTGTGGAATACAGGTGTCTGATCTTTTAGCAAGACTTAATCTTACCGAAGATGCGGATATCAGCAAGCTTGTATTGGAGGAGCGTTTAAAGCTAGATGGCCTCTTTATTGTCCCCACGAAAGGAAAGTTGACACTTTTTGTAACTGGCGCAGTAAAAACGCCTGGAATAATTTATGTTCCAGAATCCTTGCGTTTTAATCAGCTAAAGCAGTATCTTACTTTAGCTGATGATGCAGATGTTAAGATATTTCAACGCCGCCGTAGGTTACTTTGTGAAGGCGAAACCATCCACATACCAGCAAAAAGTGAATATATTGTGAGAAAGTAATTGTAGAAAAACACCAAAGCCTGGTAGCCTCTTCGTTTCGGTTCTCATATTTAGGCATCTAAGGGATTGCAACTATGACAAAAAGTTTAATGGGTAGAAAGCGCGGTATGACTCAGGTATTTGACGACAAAGGTAATGTCGTTACATGCACTGTAATTCATGCAGAACCAAATGTGGTCACGCAAATAAAAACAGACGCAAACGATGGCTACGAAGCATTGCAGCTAGCATTTGAAGAAGTCATCGTAAAAGATCCTCGCACGATCGCAAACAGAGTTACTAAGCCTCTTTTGGGTCATTTCCAAAAGGCCGGCGTTGCTCCAAGTCGCTTTCTTTTCGAGACAAAAGTTGATGATATCAGCAATTTTGCTCTTGGCCAAAAAATAGACGTAAGTCTTTTTGAAGGTGAAAAGTTTGTTGACGTTAGCGGCGTATCGATTGGTAAAGGGTACCAAGGTACCATCAAAAAATATAATTACTCTGGCGGCCCTGCTTCGCACGGTTCTGGATTCCATCGCCACGCAGGTTCTACTGGTATGCGATCAACTCCAGGTCGATGCCTTCCAGGCGGACCTCGTCCAAGTCACATGGGTGATGAAAACATGACTGTTCAAAGCCTTCGTGTCGTCGCGATTGATGTAGAAAACAATCTCATCCTCGTTGAAGGGGCAGTACCTGGCGCAAAGAATGCAGTTGTGGTTGTTAGGAATGCAGTGAAGAAGCAAAAGCCTGCACATAAAAAAGCTCTCAAATAGAGCCAATAGAGAAAAGTAAAAGAATTACTTAAAACTTAGGAAGATACGCTGTGGCAACACAAAGTAAAGAAGCAAAAGAGAAAACAGTTAGCCACCTGCCAAAAGTAAACCTAAAAGGTGAAAAAATTGGCACTGTAGCAGTAAGCGAAACGCTTGCATCTGCAGAGGCAAACACTCAAATGATTAAGGACTATATTGTCGCCTTGCGAGCAAATGCTCGTCAATGGAATGCCAATACTAAAGGTCGCTCCGAGGTCAATCACTCAACCAAGAAGCCTCACGCCCAAAAAGGTACGGGTAATGCTCGTCAAGGTAGCTTGGCAGCAACTCAGTATAAAGGTGGCGGTCGCCCATTTGGTCCAAAGACTAAGTATGACCAGCACGTCCGCATCAATAAAAAAGAAAGACAAGCAGCAATTCGTGCTCTTATTGCCGATAAAATCAATGCTGAACAATTTTATGTTCTTGATAGCTCTGAGATGTCACAGCCTAAGACTCGCGAAATCCAGAACTTTATGGATGCATGCAATCTTCCAGGAAAAACACTTTTCTTAGTAGAAGGCAGTTTTGTAGATGTAACTGTAGACGATGTATCACATCGCTTCATGATTCCTACAGACAAGCACGAAATTTTTGCTAAAAGCATCCGCAATATACCAAATGCCTGTTTCAAGCTCGTTTCAACAGTAAGCGGCTACGACGTCATTTTGGCAAATCATATTGTCATTACTGAAGCTGCTTTCAATGAGCTTCAAGATTGGCTGGTAAAAGGATAACGAAGATGAAACATAACGATCCATATCAGATTATTAAGCAACGCTACATCACCGAAAAGGCGAGTATGTTGCAAGGCCTAAAAGATGCCTCTAGCAATAAATCATTAGCACGTTGCGAAAACCCAAAATATGTATTTTTGGTCGATCCAAGAGCAAATAAAAATGAAATTGCTGAAGCTCTAGAAGAAATATATAGCGACAAACATATACGTGTTGTTGCAGTGAATACTATCAATGTTAAGCCAAAGCAGTACAATCGACGCGGCCGCATGAATGCAGGCAGAAGCGCATTGCAAAAGAAAGCGATTGTGACACTTGCTGTTGGCGATCAGATTGACGAAAGCTAAGGGATAAGGGAAAAGTACTATGCTTAAAACATTTAGACCAAATACACCTAGCAATCGCTGGTTAGTGCTTTCTGATAATGCACAGCTTACGCGAATTCCTGGGTCTCGCGCTACGGTAAAGCCAACTAAAAAGTTACTTTCCCGCAAAACACGCACTGGCGGCCGCAACAATAATGGCCATATTACATGTCGCCATATTGGTGGTGGTCATAAAAAGCACTATCGAATAATCGATTTTAAGCGCAATAAGCTTGATATCCAAGCAAAAATCGGCTCAATCGAATACGATCCAAACCGCTCAGCTTTTATTGCTTTGCTTAACTATGCTGATGGCGAAAAGCGCTACATCATAGCTCCTGTTGGTATGAATGCAGGTGATGTAGTGATATCATCTGATACACACCCACTCTTTACGACAGGCTGCAGCACACGCTTAAAATTCATGCCGATTGGCGCGACAATTCACAATATAGAACTTATTCCCGGAAAAGGGGCAAAAATGGTAAGATCAGCCGGTCTTTCTGCTCAGCTTATGGGCCGAAGCGGTGGTTTTGCTTCAATTCGCCTTCCATCTGGTGAAATGCGCAGCGTAAACGAAGATTGCCGAGCAACATTTGGCGTAGTTTCTAATGCTGAACATAATGTTAGAGTAGAAGGAAAAGCTGGTAGAAATCGCTGGCAGGGGATTCGTCCTACAGTTCGCGGTACTGCCATGAACCCTGTTGACCACCCTCACGGTGGTGGTGAAGGTAAGCATAACGGTTACATTCCTCAAACACCTTGGGCGATTGCAACTAAAGGCTTACGTACTCGTGCGAAGCGTAAGACAACTAGCCGATTCATTATTAAAGACCGTAGGGACTAATCATATGGGAAGATCGTTAAAAAAAGGCCCTTTTGTAGACCACCATCTTATTAAAAAAGTTGTGGATCTAAATAGCCGAAAAGAAAAAAAGACCATCAAAACTTGGTCCCGTCGTTCGATGATAGTACCAGAGATGATAGGCCACTCAATTGATGTATATAATGGTCGCAAATTTATTACGGTATACGTTACCGAAAATATGGTTGGCCATAGACTCGGAGAGTTTTCTCCGACAAGGACCTTTAAAGGTCACCCACTGAAGAAAGCAGCGTAAGGATTACACAATGGAACACAAAGCGATTACAAGAGGCCTCAGAATTAGCCCCCGTAAAGCACGGCTTGCAGCCGATCTTATTCGTGGCTTGGCAGTTCCACAGGCAAGACTTCAGCTTGAACATTGCGGTATGAAAGGGGGCAAGCTTCTTATGAAGACCCTCAATAGCGCTGTGGCAAATGCTGAAATGCAATCTGATGCAAACTCAGAGAAACTCTCGTGTACGTGAAGTACGTGTTGATGAAGGCCCAAGACTGAAAAGATCTAAGCCAAGAAGCCGTGGGCAAAGACACCCAATTATTAAGCGAACAAGTCATTTTATCGTTGTAGTTAGTACGCAATAAGGAGAATGTAATGGGTCAGAAGACAAATCCGATTGGTTTTCGCCTCAGCCTCAGTAGAGGATGGAAATCACGATGGTATGCCAACAAGCAAGAATTTGGAACGCTGTTGCTCGAAGATAATAAAATTCGCAGCTTTTTGCTAAAGCAACCTGCTTGCCAAGGCACATCAGCCATTCACATTCGCCGTATGAGTGACAAAGTAGAAGTTGTCATACATACAGCAAGGCCAGGGCTTGTTATTGGAAAGAAAGGGAGCGAAATCGATGTACTGCGCGCTCAGCTTTCCAAAATGACAAACAAAGAAGTTTGGATCGAAGTAGAAGAAATTAAAAGACCAGATCTTGATGCTAAAATAGTAGCTGATGGAATTGCTAAGCAGCTAGAGCGTCGTATACCTTTTCGCCGCGCTTTGAAAAAAGCGATGCAGAGTGTGTTAGAAGCTGGTGGTCTTGGTGTTCGTGTGCAAGTATCAGGCCGCGTTGGCGGTGCTGAAATTGCACGTCGCGAATGGTACAAAGAGGGTATTATCCCACTACAAACGCTAAGAACTGATATTGACTTTGCCTATGGTCGTGCTGAAACGACATATGGTTCAATTGGAGTCAAAGTGTGGATAAACCGCGGTGAAATCGCTGTTGCCCCTAAAAAAGCTAAACTAGAGCAGACAGCAGCTGCTTAATTCCCGGGAGTGGATGAGTTATGACCTTAATGCCAAAAAAAACAAAGCATCGCAAGATGATGAAAGGCCACCTTACTGGCATAGCCAAAGGTGCAACTTTTGTCGATTTCGGTGATTTCGGAATTCAAGTTCTCGAGCGTGGCTGGATTACTAGCCAGCAAATCGAAGCTTGCCGAGTAGCGATTACTCGATTTTTTAACCGTCGCGGCAAAGTTTGGATTCGTTGTTTTCCAGACAAACCTGTAACTAAAAAGCCTGCCGAAACTCGTATGGGTAAAGGAAAAGGTAACTTAGATCATTGGGTTGCAGCGGTAAAGCCTGGCAGAGTGATATTTGAAGTAGCTAATGTCCCAAAAGACGTAGCACAAGATGCTTGCCGTAGAGCAGCAGCCAAATTGGGCATCAAGACCCGCTTTGTTGAGCGCGTAGAAAGAGTATAGGAGATATATTATGAAAGCACAAGATATGCGTTCACAAGGCGCTGAAGAGCTAAAAGCCCAAGTACAAGACCTCAGAAAAGAGATCTTTGGATTGCGTAATGCCGTATCTTCCAAGAAAGAAGATGTAAAACCTTATCAAATTCAGATGAAAAGAAAAGACGTTGCGCGTATACTAACTGTCCTTAGGGAACGAGAACTAGAGCAAAACGCTTAAAACTAGAAGAGATATTATGGAACAGCCAGGTTTGAATGAAGACCTAAATCGACAAAGCCGCAAGTCAAGAAAGGGCATAGTCGTTTCGAACAAAATGCAGAAAACCGTTGTAGTGCGTGTTGAGAGGACTATTCGTCACCCACGTTATGATAAAGTTATCACACGGTCAAAAAAATATTATGCCCATGATGAGTCAAACACTGCCAAGGAAGGCGATGTTGTACACATTATGGAAACGCGTCCTATGTCGAAGCTTAAACGCTGGCGCGTAGTAGAAGTAGAACAAAAGCTTCAAAAGTAGCTTCCGATTCAATAGGAGTGGACAAAATTTATGCTTCAGCAAGAAAGCAGACTAGAAGTAGCAGACAATACAGGCGCCGAAGAAATAGGTCTGTTTAAAGTTTTAGGTGGCTCCAAAAGACGGTATATGGGAGTCGGCGATGTAGGTATTGGCAGCGTTAAGCGAGCCAAACCCAACGGTACTGTAAAAAAGGGCGAAGTCGTACGTTTCGTAGTAGTACGTACAAAACGCTTTATTCGCAGAAAAGATGGCTACATTCGCTTTGATAAAAACAGCTGTGTGATTATCGACGATAAGGGCAATCCTCGCGGAACCCGTATTTTTGGACCGATTGCTCGCGAAGTTCGCGACAAAGGATATGTAAAAATCGGTTCGCTCGCACCAGAAGTTATTTAAAGGTTATTGATCATGAATGTATCAAAAAGAAAAGTTTCCAAAAAAATACGTGCCGGTGACAAGGTGCTTGTTATCGCTGGTAACTCTAAAGGCCAAAACGGAACTGTTATTCGCAGCATTGGCGAAAAAGTGCTCGTTCAAGGCATTAATATGTGCAAAAAGCACGTAAAGCGCTCAGAGCAGCATCCTAAAGGCGGAGTTATAGAAATGGAACGTCCAGTTCATATTTCCAACGTCGCACCATGTGATGCAGCAGGAAACCGCGTGAAATTACAGATCGTGCAAGCAAAAGATGGCGACAAAGAGCTCGTCTATGAAAAAGATGGTCAGACAAGCACCTGGCGATCTATGAAACGTTCCAAGGAATAGGTAAAACAATATGTCGAGACTCAAAAGCCGTTTTGCTAAGTTGGTTCGCCCAGCATTACAATCAAAGTTCAGCTATGAAAATACCAATATGGTACCTTCGTTAAAGAAGATAGTTATCAGCATGGGTATTGCAGAAGCTACAAAAGACAAGAATGCCGTGATAGATTGTGTAAATGAACTATCGCAAATTTCTGGTCAAAAGCCTATAATTACCCGAGCTAAAAAGGCCATCTCCAACTTTAAGTTGAGAGAAGATCAGCCAATTGGGCTTAAGGTAACATTAAGAGGCCAGCGCATGTTAGATTTTCTTGATCGTTTCTGCAATATTGCAGCACCGCGCATTCGTGACTTTCGTGGCTTTGATTCTAAAGCCGATGGTCGAGGAAACTATACTCTAGGCCTAGAAGACCAAATGATTTTTCCAGAGTTAAACCTGGATAAAGTAAAAAGATCCCAAGGTATGAATATTACATTTGTTACCTCAGCAGTAAATGATGAGCAATGTATCGAGCTTTTAAGGCTCATGGGCATGCCTTTTAAAAATATGACTGTATTAGTGCCTGAATGGCATGATATCGATGGAGGAAAATCATGAGTTTTAATGATCCAGTAAGCGATCTCTTAACTCGCATCCGTAATGCTTGCATGGCGCGTCACCGATACGTTGACGTTCAGTGGAGCGTACTCACACAGAACATCGCTCAATTGCTTAAAAATGAGTCGTTCATTGAACACTTTCTCGTGAAAAGCGAAGAAGGTAAATCACAGATGCGCATCTTTTTGCGTTATACGTCTATGCGTGAGCCGCTTATTCGTGGGTTAGAGCGTAAATCTAAGCCAGGACGCCGCCAGTATGTAGGCTATAGTGATATTCCAAAAGTCTTTAACGGACTTGGAATTTCAATCGTTAGCACCTCAAAAGGCGTGTTAGTAGGATCCGAAGCTCGTAGCCGCAAAGTTGGTGGCGAATTATTGTGTTACGTTTGGTAATGGCGAATTTGAAGGAATAATATCATGTCTCGCAAAGGAAGATCACCAATTACACTCCCGAAAGGTGTAGATGTAAAGGTAAATGGAAATGAAATTATAGTAAAAGGCCCAAAAGGCATATTGCAACAGGCTTTAGTTCCTGGCATATCACTTTCTGTTGAAAATGATATTGTTACTATTAATGTCATGAATGAAGACAGAAGCTTAAGAAAGTTTCATGGTCTTTATCGCGCACTGGTTAACAATATGGTTGTCGGTACAACTACAGGGTTCGAAACAAAACTTGAAATGATCGGCGTCGGATACCGTGCAGCAGTGCAAGGTACAATCCTCGATCTTCAGGTTGGTAATTCGCACCCAACACAATTGCCAATTCCGACAGGCATCAGCGTTAAAGTAGATAAGAATACACAGATCTCAGTAACTGGGATCAACAAACAAGCTGTTGGTCAATTTGCTGCCCAAATTCGCGCGCACAAAAAACCTGAACCATACCAAGGTAAAGGCATTCGCTATGAAGGTGAGTATGTACGTAAGAAAGCTGGTAAGGCTGCAAAAACGGCTAAGAAGTAATATAAAATTTAGGTTACCGGAATGGAAAACAGTCAAACAAGAAACGCTAGTTGCAAGCTGAAAAGAGCAATGCGCGTACGAAAAAAAATACAAGGCACTGTTGCTAAGCCAAGAATGTGCGTTGTAAAAACCAATAAGCACATTCAAGTGCAATTAATTAACGATGAAGCAGGTGTTACACTTGCATCTTTGTCTACACATTCAAAAGAATTGCGTACGACTGAACATGCTAAGAAAAATAAAGCTTCTGCTAAAGCATTGGGCGAGATGATTGCTGAAAAAGCAAAAAAGCTCGGAATTACACAGGTTGTTTTTGATCGCGGTCCATTTCGCTATCATGGTATATTGGCTGAGCTTGCTAATGGTGCAAGAGCTAGCGGCTTGCAGTTTTAAACACGAATTATAAAGGCTATTAGTTACATGGCAAAACATGATCACTCAAAAAATGATAACACAAAACGCGAGCATCAGCAGTCTGATCTGATGGAAAAAGTGCTTTACATAAACCGCTGTTCCAAGACTGTGAAGGGCGGACGTAAAATGAGCTTTTCTGCATTGATCCTGGTTGGCGATGGCAAAGGCCGCGTTGGATATGGATTTGCAAAAGCAAACGAACTTACAGAAGCAATTCGCAAAGGTGGCGAGCTAGCACGTAAGAACATGCAAACAATCACAATGGAAGGCACCAGCATTCCACACGATATGTCAGTAAAGTGGGATGGAGCGGTTATTCATATGCGCCCAGCACCACAAGGTACTGGAATTATTGCAGGTTCTAAAGTGCGTGCAGTATTACAATTTGCTGGTATCAAGGATGTTATGGCCAAGAGTCTTGGTTCTAGCAATCCAATTAACCAAGTGCGTGCAACATTTAAGGCTCTGCTTTCTATGATGACACGCGAGAATATCTTAGCTCAGAGAAAGGGAGCATAATGGAACTTCATACACTATCAAATACACACCGTCCTGCAAAGAAAAGAAAACGTGTAGGTCGCGGTATGGGCTCAGGTTTAGGTAAAACCTGTGGTCGCGGTCATAAGGGCGCAAAATCTAGAGCCGGTTATAAAACAAGAGCACGATATGAGGGCGGTCAGTTGCCACTTTATCGTAAACTGCCAGGCCGTGGTTTCAGCAACCTACGCTTCCAGAAAAAACTTGATTCTATAAATCTTGGCGATATCGAGAATATATTTAACGACGGCGATGTTGTTAATATGCAATCACTACGTTCTTCTGGTTTAATTAAAGGTTCATCAAACGGCTTTAAAGTATTATCAGATGGTGAACTTACGAAAAAAGTACGCATTGAAGCTAATGCGATGTCGAAAAAGGCCCAAGAAAAACTGCAGCAAGCTCAGATTCAGTTTACAATAATCTGATTTTATTTCTGCCCCTTTATTTAAGAGTGTGACTACTTATGATTGCAACGCTAACGAGAATTTTCCAGGTTCCGGAGCTCCAAAAAAAAATCGTCTTCACGCTGCTCCTACTCGTAGTTTATAGAGTGGGAGGGTTTATACCTGTGCCAGGCATCAACGGCGAAGTAGCTTTGTCTTACTTCCGTGAAGCTACTGGTGGCGGACAAAACCTATTTCAGTTGGTTGATATTTTTAGCGGCGGCGCCTTTTCACAAATGACTATTTTTGCACTAGGTGTAGTACCATACATCTCGGCTTCCATTATTTTACAGTTGCTTGTGGCATTAATACCTTCGCTACAGCGCGAAATCCGCGAAAACCCAGAGCTTGGTAAACGTAAAATTAACCGCTGGACGCGTTTTGGAACACTTATTTTATCATTCATACAAGCAACGTTGTTTGCTAAGTATGCACATCAGATAAACATGTCCAATCCTGGAATCATCTCCCCGCAACTGCTTGAAATTCAAGCTTTTGGTGTATCTTGGCTTTTTTATGCAATTATGATCACCACCATGACAACGGGCACGATTTTTCTAATGTGGATAGGCGAGCAAATTACAGAAAAAGGCATTGGTAATGGCATGAGCCTTATTATCACTGTAGGTATTTTATCTTCGCTTCCTTCTACGCTTGGTCTAATTGTACAGCAATTAAACCTTGATAGCCCAGAAGCTGGTCAAATTTCCTTCTTTTCGCTACTTATACTTTTTTCACTGTTTGTTTTAGTGATTATGGCTACTATATACATTACACAAGGCCAGCGCAAAATACCTTTGCAGTATGCTCGTAGAGTAGTTGGTAATCGCGAAGTACAGTCTATGGGATCATCATATATCCCACTTAAGGTAAACTATGCAGGTGTTATACCGGTTATTTTTGCCTCGTCTCTACTGATGTTTCCGGCAACTATAGGACAATTTGTAGGCCTTGGTAACTGGATGGGCGTTGTTGCAGACTGGTTATCACCTGGTTCTAGCTTGTATTTAGTAACATATATGCTACTTATTGTGTTTTTCACATACTTTTGGACTGCAACCCAGTTTAGACCAGACCAAATCGCTTCAGATATGAAGAAAAATGGTGCATTTATTCCTGGTGTACGACAAGGCAAACATACGCAAGAGTACTTGGAAGCAACAATGAGTCGTATTACTTTGATCGGTGCAATTCTGCTAGCGCTGCTTGCAGTGCTACCACAGGTAATTGGCCGCATAATGAGCGTACCATCTGCGATCAGCTACTTTTTTGGGGGTACTTCACTTCTTATTTTGGTGGGTGTTGTACTTGATACGATGAAACAAATTGAGAGCCATCTTTTAATGAAACGCTATGACGGTTTCATGAAAAAAGGGCGAGTGCGCGCATAACATTTGAAGTAAATTACTGAATAGTTTATTATTTTCACACATTTTAAATTTCGGAGAAGAGCAATGGCTCGAATTCTTGGTGTAGATATACCAGACAACAAAAGACTAGAGGTAAGCCTCACCTATATATATGGCATAGGCTTGAGCACTTCGCATGAAATCTTGGCAAAGCTAAAGCTAAGCCCTGATCTACGTGCAGGAAAATTAACTTCTGATGACATTTCACGGCTTACAAGTCTTATCCAGACTGAATATGTCGTAGAAGGTGACCTTCGCCGTCAAGTCCAGAACAATATTAAGCGCCTTGTAAGCATCCATTGCTACCGAGGTATGCGACATCGCCTAGGCCTTCCTGTCCGAGGACAGCGTACACGTACTAATGCACGTACACGAAAAGGTCCACGTAAGACAGTCGCAGGTAAAAAGAAAGCAACACAACAGTAACAGCATAGGGAGTTTTAGGCCTTGAGCACAAATAAAGCAAATACTAGCAAAGCTACATCGGCAAAAAAGCCAGTAAAAACAAAAAAGAAGATTGCAAGAACAGTGCCAGTTGGCATAGCTTTTGTTAAGGCAACCTTCAACAATACGATTATTGCGATTACTGACCCATCAGGGCAAGTTATTGCTTGGTCATCTGCTGGCAAATCTGGCTATTCTGGATCACGTAAATCTTCCGCCTTTGCAGCTACTGTTGCCGCTCAAGATGCTGCCAAAGTCGCCATGAACATGGGGATGAGGGACATTGAAGTAAAATTAAAAGGGCCTGGAGCCGGCCGAGAGCCAGCGGTACGCGGCCTACAGAGCGCAGGACTTAATGTAACCATCATATCAGATGATACCCCAGTTCCACATAACGGATGTCGCCCACGTAAGCGACGTCGTGTTTAATATATATTTTGGATCTGCAAACTAGACAGGGAGAGACTACATGTTGTTGAAATTCGGCAAATTCGAAAAACCTCGCAAAATTGCTGTTGAGGAAGAATCTGCAACGCCGACATTTGCACGTTTTATCGCGGAACCTTTTGAGCGTGTGTTTGGTCATAGTATCGGCAACGCCCTACGTCGTATTCTGCTTTCATCACTTGAAACGCCCGGAATTATTTCCGTTCGAATCGAAGGTGTACCGCACGAATTTATGGCTGTAGAAGGCATCGTTGAAGACTTGACTAATGTCATCTTGAATTTTAAAGGCGCGAAATTACGCTGCCTTCCTTCTGATGAAACTGATACAACTCGCGAAAGTCGTATTGTGTCTACTGTACTTGACATCACACAAGATGATCTTGACAAGAACAAAGGCTCAATCGAAATTAAGTTAAAAGATCTCGTTAAAGATAGTATTTTTGAGGTAGTAAATCCAGAGCTTAAGCTCTTTACTGTAACTAAACCTACCAAGCGTCAAATTGATCTTCGTATCGGATTTGGCAGAGGGTATGTTTCATCAGAAAGACATATTATTCCTAACAAGATTGTTGACGAAATTGTTGTAGACACTGCGTTTTCACCAGTAACTTTGGTAAACTACTTTGTAGAAAACACCCGAGTAGGACAAGATACCGACTTTGATCGCCTTGTTCTTGAAGTAACTACTGATGGACGTTTATCACCAAGTGAAGCATTATCCTTTGCTTCGCAAGTGTGTATCAATAACTTTGAAGTATTTCAGCAGATTAAAGCTCATGACTTAGTGTTTGAATCTCCATTAAAAGACAATCAAACTGATGATGATGAGTTACTTGACAAGCTTGCATTACGCATCGATGAAATTGAACTTTCTGTGCGTTCTACAAACTGTTTGGCATCTGCTAATATCGATACAATTGCTGAACTCGTGTGCATTCCTGAAAAGAAAATGCTTGAGTTTCGCAACTTTGGTAAGAAGTCGCTTAATGAAATTAAAGCGAAACTGCAAGATATGAACCTTGGCCTTGGTATGGACCTCTCTGGTTTTGGCATTAACTTTGATAATGTTAAAGACAAGATGAAGGAACTATTGGACCAACGTAAGCAAAAAAGAGAAAAGAAGAAAAAGTAGTAGGATTATGAGACACGCAAAAAGTAGTGCTAAATTAAGTAAAACCACAAGTCATCGCCGCTGTATGTTTGCCAATATGCTCAAGTCACTAGTTGACCATGAGAAAATTGTAACTACAGTGCCAAAAGCAAAAGAACTTAGACGTTTTGCAGATCAGTTGATTACGCTTGCCAAGAAAAACACTCTCGCATCACGTCGTGATGCTGTAGCGTGGTTAATGGTACGCTACAACACGCTTACGCCAAAAGAAGCGCGACAAGCGCGTCAAGGCAACACAAGCGCCTATAACAACGACCGTAAGGTTATCGAGAAGCTTTTTGGCGTGCTCGGCCCTCGCTTTGAAAAACGCGAAGGTGGCTACACACGCATCATGCGCCTTCCCGACCACCGTGCTGGCGACAACACTCAAGAATGCATCCTGCAATATCTCGAAGACTAAACTCAAGTGTTATGGCTCATGCATACGCATGAGCCTCTTTTTCTCTTTTTGCAAATAAATCGCAGATAACCTCAATTCCTTGCCCTTGCCCTTGCCCTTGCCCTTGCCCAAAACAACTCTAGCGAACACTGCTATATTAACAGTAACGATATGTCAAAGGCAAAAGAGCTGCTGATTACTAGCGTATCTATGTTCAAAAAAATCCCAATCAGGCAAGGGCAAGGGCAAGGGCAAGGGCAGGGGCATGGGTAAGGGAATAGAGATCATGCAAGATCTCTATTCCCAAGTACCATCTTATATGTTTCTTTTTTTTTAGTTTAGCTTATATAAGCCAAGTATGTTAGCAAGAAAAAAAAGTGAGTGTTTTTATGGAAGAAGGACCCAAAGTACCGGTAGTGTCTACAGCTGAAAAAAAGAAAAGATCTACCTTAAAAAACATAGAGTTTATTTTATTCGACCAATCGATAGTGACTCGCAGCCTATTTGTTTTAGCAATCTTTTATACTCTGTATTTTGCCGCAAATTTATTGGTTCCAATCTGTCTTGCCTTTCTGCTCTATTTTTTGTTATATCCCATTGTGAATTTCATGCAGAAGAAGGCTTTTATTCCTCGTTCCCTAGGTTCGGCTATCGTAATCCTCATTTTACTTTTTTGTATTGCGTTTGCTTTTTATTTTCTTTCTGCTGAAGCTCAAGGATGGATTGACATGGGACCGGCTGTCTTTGTTTCAATTAATCAGAAGATTATGACACTGACATCTTATTTAAGAGAACCGTTACAGTTTATTAGCTCTATTTCTGAAAGCATTAGTCAGTCATTGAATATATCAGGCAGTAAAGCAGCCGCACCAACGAATTTTTTTGGTTTAATATTTTCTAATACTTATCAATTTTTAGTCGAATTTTTCATGTTGCTGATCGTTTTGTATTTTTTGCTAGCTGCCAAAAACTTCTTTCTCACAAAAATTGTTAAAGTTTTGCTTCATCTCAAAAGAAAGAAAGAGGCAAATATTGTCGTACAGCAAATTGAAGAGCAGGTTTGGAAATATCTGTTTGTAAGGACAGTGGCGAATATTGGCGTTGCCATCTTTGTCAGCCTTATGTTATGGGCGTTCCAACTGCCTAGCCCAATTCTTTGGGGCGTGATGGCTGGCATTTTGGAATTTATCCCATTTGTCGGAGCTGTTATCTCTACTTTTGTTATTTTGTTAGTTTGTCTACTTTCTTTTGACAGCGGTTTGCATATACTTTTGCCTCCCATTTGTTTTGCCGTCTTTGTATCTTTACAGGGAAATCTATATGTTCCCTATCTGCTTGGAAAAAGCATGACAATAAATCAAATAGCTATCGTTTTTTCTATTTTCCTGTTTGGCTCTCTTTGGGGTGTTATGGGCTCATTTTTGGCTATTCCATTATTAATGACGATTAAAATCATCATGGATAACGTCAACGAAGACAATTTCTTGAAGGAGCTTCTATCCGAATAATGGCTTTATTTATCCCCCAAGTCTGCAGATGCAAGCCTGCCACAGAGTTCTTCATCTATGCTAGCTAGTACTTTTGATTGCTTGATAAGTTCGCGTTGTTTTAGTTGTGCTTTGAGATATCCTCTGAGTTCTTCTGATTGGTTATACTCCGCTCTCGTCCAATCTTCTAGGCATGTGTCAAGTGTTGCATTTGCCTTATCATCTAAGTCACCAAATGAGGGGATTACGGCGGCTGTAATACATATATCTATGGCATCTTTAACTAAATGTCTATATGCGCCATTACTTCGCCATGTGAGGACAACTTTTAACCAGCCTTCCATAAGCTTAGCTTTTTCTATTCCGTCCGCTTTGTAGCTGCAGAGCACTTTAGCACATGATGAAAATAATCCGACAAGTTCAGCACCTTCTGTATAACAAGGGTTTTGCACAAGCTGCATAACTCGATTTGCATTGCCCGCAAAGTCTGTTTCATCATTGTTGCGCAGAGCAATAACCATGGCACTTAAACATTTCTTTGCTATCGGCAAACTTACCGCATGACTTTTTGGATAAATTTGTAAGAGAGTTTTGTAGCATAGATGCAAGCAGTCTAGGGTACTTGCAGTCATTATAGGGCCTAAAGAGAAAAAGTTTACGTACTCTGATATAATGTAAATCTTAACTTTAGCATCGATACTGCCGAAAAGCATGGAAAGTGCAGGTTCCGTAAAATAAAGTATGCTTTTTGATTTTGTTATTTTGCTAAGAATGGCCGGTATGAGCATGTCAAAATCTTCGCGGGCCTCATGCATTTTGAGGGTTTGCAACCAAACTGAGACAAGCTTGCCTTGTTTTATATGCTCATCGGCACTTTGTACTTGCGATAAGAGAATATCGGTAAAGTTACGACTATGCAAAATAAGTGATAAAGGTTCAAAAAAACACGGCAACTCAAATACAGTTATTATTTTGCGAGCGTGAGCCAAAAATCTATCGTAGTTGTTCTCATAGGCATTCATTTGTTTGAAGTAAAGTAATTCACTTATCATTGCCTGAAGACAATTATCCGCAAATTTGCCGTCGCTAGACCAGTCATGAAATATTTGATTGCCGTCACGCCTATTTTTTCTTTTATATGGCCCTTGCGGATTTCTTTGCACAATGCACTTGTAGATATCCATGTAGCAGTCAAAAAAACTCTCTAGTGTATTAAGTGCGGCCAACTGTCCATCAGCGCCTCTGTTTGAACCAAAAGGTACAGAGTTCATCAACATTATGCTTCTCATGGATTCGATTACAGCAGTATTTTTTACAACTGTTGGAACTTTGCGCCATATGGCAAAAAATCTATCGATCATTTCCTGGCGCACCTTATATGCACCTATAAAAGATGATGCTTGCCATAACAAAAACGCCTCTTGCTCATGGAATAAAACACTCTCAGCAGTATCCTCAGTACTACTTTCAAGCCTTCCCTTTATTTCATTTAGCCCTTCAAGATCTTCTTTTTGAAGATCCTCTGAATTTCTGCCGATTTGGCCAAGAAGTGATGTAACGGCTTCATCATCAATACAGATACAATTTCTTGAAATACTCATTCGTAAAAGAGAAAAAATAATCGAGCAATGCTGTGAGAAGAGTTGATCGCCGGCCACTATACATTTATGCAATAACAGTATGCTATCAAAATGAAAACTTGCTTGAGGGTAATGCTCTATGAGATTACGTATGTTTTGCACAACAAAATTAAGAAGCCGCGTTTTTTCCTCAAAGGTATTTTGCTTTTCACAAGCAAAGCGCATACCTGTATAAATAAGCGTATGTATTTCTGCTGCTGTATTTCTGTGTGCTCCTCGAACTGGATAGACAGAGAAAACATGCGTCTCCAGGCTCTTACCAAGCGGCCAGCTATAAAATGCTTGAGTACGTGCAGGAGTAGAGTATATTCCACAGTTTGGCAACGATAAAAACACGTGTTTTAGATTCAATTGGCTGTTTTCAGTCCAGCCATGATACTGCACATGTCTAAGTAAAAGATGTAATCGTAAACTGTTGTAATCAACAAAACTTTTTTCTATATGTTGTATTTGATTTTTCCAGCTATTATGCATATGAACATCAATGGCAAGTGCTTCTTTACAATGTGCACGATTAGGGCTTTCTACTGCTGCTGAAAGTATACGCGTGAAGCTTTCGGTATACAACTCTAGCGGCTCGCGAGGAAATGTTGGATTTTGCGAAAGCAGATGAATAAAAATTCCAATTAACAAATCAAGTTCAGCTGTTTTTAATAGATTTTGCAATATCCCTTTTGCTGGCTCTAAAAGAGGTCCTTGTGTGGTAGCCTTTATTACCTTTTTAAGCGCTTCCCACAAAGCAACTTGTACAAGTTTGCCTGGCGAGCTGCCAAATTCTCTGAGTGCAAATTGATTTACTTGTAGTGAGGGGTGTAGCCCAAGTGCCTGGACAAGTCGAGCGCAGCTGGCCTCTGCAACTTCAGGAGGATAGCCTACTACTGCAGCATGGCAGAATTCACGTAAGCTATCTACCCTGGGATGAGCTTTTGGATCTTTATTACTAAATAGAGTGCCTAAAGCTGGTACAAGCGCATCTACCAATTGGCAAGCACGTACAGCTTGCTCTTGAGTGTCTTTAGGTCTACAAAGTTCAAGCAATGATATGCCAATTGTTGTTTTTTCCCTGTGTGCAGCACCAAGAAGTTCATACCAATCATAGGCAGCGGCAACATATGCCGGGTCAAATTGCTCTTTCATAAGTCCAAGTAATACTTTTATGAGATAGCCTAAGTGTGTTTGAAATTTATCAGAGCCGCTTTCAGGAAAGAGCGTTTTAAAATAGGCAAGCTGTGCAAATACCGGTAAGCTTTCGCGGGCATTTAGCAATTGGCTATTTGAAAATACATGCCCCCAGATTTTTCTTTGCACATCAAGTGGCAAGTCCGCACGATTTGCAAGCACTTTGAGCAGGCCTGCGGACAATTGTTTAGTTGCTAGCTTTTCAGTAAACACCTTAAAAGCGGTTTGCCAGTGACTTGTTAAAAGTGATTTGTATTTTGTGAGCAGGTCAAATACTTGACAATGCGGATCGGGATTTCTTAATTCAAGTAGTCCATTCACAACAGCTCTTGCGAGGCTTAAGCATTCCGGATTATCACTTGATTGCTCCATAAGTAGCTGTACGGCACTTTTCCATTCACCTTTTTTGCATAGTACTTCTATTTTAGAGGCGTCTTTGCTTTTGTTGGGGGCACTTTGAGCCTTAGCTTTTTCTTTTTTTTGCACATAAAAGCATTTAAAAATTTCATCGAAAAGCTCTAGCTGCGAAGTAATAGCACCTCTTGCTGAGCCAATTTCAGTTTGAAGTAAAAGCTTGTCTTCTTCTGGCATTCGAATGCAAAGCTTATGCATATATTCCACATGGGTTCCCTGTTGGACACCTGGTTCGTTTTTCACCAAACCTAAATAGATGCGTACTTGGCGTACCGGAAGATATTTGTATGGAATAACAGTGCCGATGATAGAAAAATACCAGTCTATAAGATCTCTAGGAAGTGGTTGTTCTGCAGAGGTGAGTATTTGGGCTCTATCTGCATCATCAAATTGATTGATGCCATGCGCATGAGCCACTTTCAGAAACCGCATTGCTACAATGAATTGTGATGATTCTAATGCCTTAGCCACAAAAGGCTTTAAGTTTGTTTGTAAGACCTTTTTTGCTTTATCAGAAGGGAATTGTTCCAGACTTTCCAGTGTGTTTTTAACAGCCTCAGCATAAAGCTCAAGTCCATCTGGTGTTAATAAAGAAGATAAAAACAGATCTCTATATGCAGCATCATCGGCTGTCATGGCATTAAGCAGCTTCCTGCAAGTCATCACATTTCGTCTTTCAAAATATCCTCGGGCTATGTCAGGACGAGTTAGTGCCGAAAATCTTCGCCAACGACCAGTGCTACTTGTGACAAGGTTATGCCAAATAACATCTGCATTATTTGCATGAAGCCATTTTCGCACCTGAGGCTCTGTTAAGGCAGGGTCATTTTCAATTCTTGAAATTAGGCTTTCAGCCAAATCTGGGCGTCTTGGAATCCATTTGCAACAAAAATCGACATGTCCTTCAAGAGATAATAAAAGAGCTGTTCCCATTTGATTAAGAGCAAAACTTGAACTCGTAAGCAAATAATCGATCCATTCAGTTTCAAAGTGCTCTAATTGCAGCCCGCCGTTTTGAAATTTTTTAGGAAAATCTAGCTCTTGAGATGCAAAAGCCGCTTTTAAGGTAATTCCAATGATATGCTGCTTTTCAGGTGTGCTTGAGCGCAGTATAGGCACAAGCTCTTTTAAGCTTTCAGTCAAATGTTCGGTTCTTGAAGATAAACAGCCAAATAAAATTTGCGTAAAGAAATTGCCTGCCGCGTTAAGTAAAAGAGGCTCTACAGTAGTGTGAATGCAAGTCACTGATCGGTTTTTGGTGCTTATGCCTTCAAAAAAAGCATCTAACAAAATTTGCATGCTCTTATGGCTTTCAACCTGTACAAAAGCTCTTTTAAAGGTGTTTAAGGCATGTAGAGCATCTAAAGGCACGCGAAATACTAAATCACCATGTTGCATAGATAAACAAGGTATTCCGAAGGGAGATGCGCAAACAACTCGGACTCGTCCCTCAGAATGCAGTGTGGATGCAACCATTCCAAATATTTGTAAAATAGCTTCCAATTCTAGGTATGTGATACTTTTATCTTGAAGTAATGAGAGGCCTGCATGCCATAGACTCATTGTTGGATCAATTTTTTCGACAGAATCTAATACTTGGGTGATAAAAGCTTGAGGATCAATTTGCGACTGTACAGCAATCTGGCTAATAACAAAGATATCTTGTAGAGAGCAATTTCCTTCTTTCCAAAATAAAAAGGCTGATTGGCAATCGGGTACAAAAAGCCTGTTTGTAAGACTATCTAAAGCCCCGCCTCTTGGATCGTAGCCGCATCTTAGATAGTCCAGAAGTTCTTTTTCATCTTCGAGGGCATTTAGGCGCAAATATTTTAACATGGTGTCTACACACCATTGAGAGCCCATCATATTGTCAAGAACCTGAACGTCATCAGTAAGTAAAATCTGAATTGCATCACCTGTAGCAATAGGTATACAGGGACTTTTAGCAAAAACAAAGTGTATAGACTGTGGCAAGCCATTATATAAGCTGTTGTAACAAAAGGATGACATTTCTTTTGAGCTATGTGTCATATGGCAAATGGCATCTTTTAGAATCAGCTGTAATGAGCTATAGAGACTCTCAGTAGTAGCTTTCAGCTCTTCTTTTTTATTTGATAGATCAAAGTATATGGTGAGTCTACCCGGTACTACTTGGCAGTTTTCTTTAGCAAGTTCGATGGTTTCAGCTGATAAGCAGTCTTCAAGTTGCAAATTTGCATCTTTTTGATGTACAAGATCAAGAAACTGTGAAAAGAGAAAATCCCATCCTAGTATGCCTTTTAGAGCTTGGCCTGCAAGTACCGGAGCGGAGCAAGATCCCAAGTGTTTCATCACTGTTTTAATAAGAGTTGAAAGCGCATAGCCGTTCTTTCGTTTTTTTTGTAAAAGTGAATCTAAATTTGCGCGCATCTCTTTTGTGATAATAGGTGTAAAACCAAAGCCTTCTTTGATTTTTGCAGATACATCTACAATATCAAGCTCATATAGCCTGGCAAAGTCACAAGAAGCCGCTATCTTTTCCTGTACAGTACATGGTGGAGCATCTGCAATGGTTGAGTCATTTACACTTAATACTTCAATTCGATCTGTAATACTTTGCATAAATAAAACCTCATTAGCACGATAATGTATGATGCTACTTGAGATAATGGCAAGTAGTTAACTTTGTTAGCGATTTTTTTATCATGCTTGCCAGACAGATCTTTGATTTTTTATTTTTGTGTTGTTGATTTTTTCTGCTGTTTAGAGTTTGCTGTTGTCATTTACAAAGAGGTGCATATGACGCTAAAAGTGGCAATTAATGGTTTTGGTAGGATCGGCAGGCTTGTTTTGCGCTGTCTTCTTAAAGAAAAAGATATTCAGGTAGTTGCTGTAAACGACATAGTCCCAAGTGAAAACTTGGCTTATCTTTTTTTGCACGACAGCGTGCATGGTCGCTATAAGGGACAAGTTATAGCCGAGGAAAATGCAATTGTCGTGAATGATCACAAGATAATGGTGTACGGACAAAAAGATCCTGCACAATTACCCTGGAAAGATTTAGGTGTAGATTATGTTATTGAATCCACAGGGCATTTTACAAGCGAAGAGAGCGCTAAAAAACACCTTGAAGCAGGGGCAAAGCGTGTGATTATTACCGCACCTGCAAAGGGTGATAATATTCCAACGATTGTACTTGGTGTAAACGAAAAAGTTTATAATCCCAAAAAAGACTTTATTGTGTCTAATGCATCATGTACTACAAACTGCTTAGCTCCAATTTGCAAAGTATTACTTGATAGTTTTGGTATTGAAGAAGGCCTTATGACTACAGTGCATGCCTTAACTGCCACTCAGCCATGTGTTGATGGTCCTTCTAAAAAAGACTGGCGAGGTGGTCGTAGCGCCTCTTACAATATTATACCGGCATCAACTGGTGCGGCAAAAGCTGTTACGCTATGTCTTCCAGAACTTAAAGGCAAGCTTACTGGAATGGCCTTTAGAGTGCCTGTGCAAGATGTTTCTTGTGTTGATTTGACAGTACGTTTAAGCCGGCCTACAAGTTATGAAGAAATTTCTGCTGCCATGAAAAAAGCTAGCAAGGAAGCGATGAAAGGTATTTTAGCCGTTAGTGAAGAAGAAGTAGTATCATCTGATTTTATTGGGGATACCCATTCAGCAATTTTTGATAAAGGAGCCGGCATTGCACTCAATTCCACCTTTTTTAAAATTATTGCTTGGTATGACAATGAAATGGGCTACTCTCAGAGGGTGGCTGATCTTGTAAAGTATATGGCTAAGGTTGATAACAACTTGGACTAAATGGCAGTTTTCTTCAAAATCTCAACTTTGCAACTTTTCGACGGGGCCTTCTCCACAGCGGGCCTCCATCTCTAATTTAATGTCTCCGGATGCCGTATTTAAGCCTATCCGGAGAAATTAAATTAGAGCTGAAGGCCCGCTGAGGAGAATTCCCTCGCCAAAAAGTTGTAAAGTCGAGATAATAAGTCCTAAGTTTTGGGGCATTGTATGTAAAGAAATTTTATGAATTTGCAGTCCCGAAACAAGAGTCACATATACTATTTCGCGAAGTGATTTTGCGATTAATGATAAAGGATTATACGCGTGGACTTTACACGAGAACCAATTATTGAGACAGTCATTACCCCTCGAGAGGGATATCGACTTGTTGTACGTAGCAGCAAGGGAGCCGGATCTGAAGAACATTTTGTAGATGCATTGGAAGTCGTTTCTTTTGGATCAGGTATTTTTTTTAGATCTCTAGAAAGACCAAAGCCTTTTATAGTGCCAGTAGCAGACTATGAAGTACTTGAAGTTCGAGAACCTCGCATGGTACTTAAAACTTCAGGATCTGATAATGCAAAAGCTCCTATACAGCGTCTTAAAGCTGCTGACCCACAAAAAATAGAAGCTGCAGTAGCTCAAGAGCAGCCAGTAGGCTCTCAGAGTAGTGCTGAAGGCAAAAATATTGAGCGTCCTGCTGAAAAAAATGATAAACGACGTGATCGTAGACGTGGCTTTCGTCGTCGACGCGGCGGCCGCGATGAAGCAGGCCGTCCTGAAGGCGCTGAAGGTGAAACTTCTGAGGAAGCACTACAGCCGGGTCTTGACGCAAATTCTGAACTAGCATCAGAAACAAAAATGCCATCTTCGACGCCTATGCTTTCGTCAATTTTGCCTCCGCCAACCAAGTTAATTCGCGATGATCTCAAGCGTCTACGTGAAGATTATAAAGGCGCGTTTTATATAAACGATGATAAAGATGAAACATCAGATGATGATGATGCATCTCTTTCTAGCCTTGGCAATACCTCGGAAGAGGATCTTAGTTTTCGTGAAGCTCCATATGATATCTCCGAGATAGATATAAATATGAATGAGGGCTCAGCAGATGCTGAGGGGGTGCCCCAAGAGGGCTCCTTTCGCTCCGCTGACATTAAGGAAGAAGCTAACTCAGGCACTAGCCAAGACGTTCCGTAAGATATTTAAAAGAGTGTGAAACTAATGCTCAGGCCTTACATAAACAAATATGTAAGGCCTTTTTTTGACTCTTTTTGGAATCAATCACCTGCGCTTTTCTATGGTATTTTTCTTTACCTTGCAGCATGTAGCGCCTTTTCGTGGCATATAGCCCTTCTAGTTCCTGTTTTTTTTCTGGCTCTCTTACAATCTACTGTCCAAAAATGGCGTTTTTTATTGGGCTTTCTTGCTTCTGTATTATTTTGGCTTTATGCTGTAAGCCATGTAGTGTTTCCACCTATTTGGGGCGATTCTGTTCAGGGCCAAGCAACATTTGAAATTGTCGACTGGGTACATGATTTTCGCTACAATAAAGCTTATTGTAAAATGAAAGTGCATGTGCATAGCTTTGAAGCGGAAAACGGTCAGTTTTTTGCAAAAAATATTCCTTGCAAGCTTGTGTGGAACAATCCCGGGTCGCGTCCCAATGCCGATACGCTCTACCTTTGCAAAGCTTGTTTAAAAGAATTTAATGGCACTTGGACTTTAAAACTTTCTCCTAATAGTCCCTTACAAAAGAAAGAAGAACTATTTTCACTTGCTGAATGGCGCCATAGGGCAAAAAATTCTGTGAAGCAGATTTTGGCAAAATATTTGGCCCCATCTCAAACAAGAGCCTTTTTGGAAGGGGTTTTAATAGGGGAATTTCATGATAACTACCTTGCAGGCTCACTTAAACGCTTTGGCCTGCAGCATATTACAGTAGTCTCCGGTTTTCACTTTAGTTTGATTGCCATTATACTCGCCTCCTTTTTTCGTCTCATTTTACCTTGGAAACTTACAAATATATGCCTGCTCATTGGCACGACAGCTTATTTATTATTTATAGGTCCATCCTCATCGGTATTACGGGCCTGGGTAGCAGTAACTATTCTTTTTTTGGGTAAGCTTTTTGAAAAAAATGCCAATGGCATGAACTGTCTTGGCCTAGGACTTATTTTGGTTTTATGCCTAGATCCTGCATGTACAGCCAACTTAGGCTTTCAGCTAAGTTTTTTAGCCACCTTTGCCATACTGCTTTTTTATCCTTTTGTACAAAAGCTATTACGCGGATTTTTTCCTAATCGATCAGCTTCACAAGTTGTTAAGATGCCCTTTTCGGAGCAAGTTTTATTTGTGCTGCTTACTTTTTTTGTATCTTCACTTGCACTTGTAGCAAGCGTTAGCATTTTGATGCTGCCTATGTCTTTGTATTGTTTTGGACAATTTCCTCTTGTAGGTATCATCTACAACTGCTTTTTTCCGTTCTTAGTTTCTATCGCTGTATTTCTTGTGTGCCTTGCTTTTTTATTTCTTTGGATTCCCTCTATTGCCGCCGTACTTTTTTGGATTGCGGCTCTTATCATCGATAGTGCACTCACACTCATCAACCATGCTCCAAAATGGTGCGACATCATCTTGCAAGCATCATGGATCAGCGGGGGAGCACTTGTGATCTATTTATGCCTAGTCTCAGCCTTTGGCATTATATTCACTCAGAAACAAAGTAATAATTGAAATATAACTATTTTTTTGCATTCTAAAGCTTGCCTAATACTTGTTTTTGACCATATTTTTTCACAGATTTACCTCAGATTCAAAGTTGCCCGATAAAAAAATTTTTGCTATAGGACGAGAAAACTCCAATGAAGACTTTTATGGTAAAACAGATTTTCACTATTGGCCACTCAACACGCACTATCAAATATTTTATCGACCTTTTACATGCTTTTGACATTACCCTTTTGCTTGATGTAAGAACTATTCCCAAGTCAAGCCATAATCCTCAATTTAGTGACGAAAACCTAAAACAGTCTCTAGAGACAGCGGGTATTAAATATCTGCATCTAGTAAAACTTGGAGGAAGGCGTCATGCCCTCAAAGATTCAGTCAATACTGGCTGGAAAAATCTTTCCTTTCGCGGCTATGCAGACTATATGCAGACCAGCGCATTTTCAGAAGGGCTTACAGAGCTGGAAGCCTTAGCTCAAAGCACTAAGGCAGCCATTATGTGTGCAGAAGCAATACAATGGCGCTGTCATCGATCTCTTATCGCAGATGCTCTTACATTGCGACAATGGCAGGTATTTCACATTCAAAGCAAAAAAACCGCAAAGCTACATGAGCTTACGCCTTTTTTACAAATCGACAAGACGGGTTTGCCTATTTATAAGTAAAACCATTTTGGTTAACAAGGTGGTAATTAAAATATAAATATTGTTGTTAAAAATGAATCTAAATTGATTTATTATTATTATTTGCAGTTGTGTTATAGTTTAGGATAATAATGGAGTAATAATATGTCGTCAATAACTGCAACAAGTCCTGAAATTACATCTCAACTATATGTAGAGAAACCGCCAGAACAAAATACACCGCGCTGGCGCACAATTGGCAAAATAGCACTTAAAGTATTGTGTGCTATAAGTATTGGAGTGGGGATAGCTGCAGCTATTGCTGGAGCTTTATTTGTAACCAAGTTATCTGTGGCAACTGGCATTATTATTCCTCTTATTGTGCCATGCGTTGCTGCCGCTGGATACATTACCTATTTTTCAGTAATGCTTATGAAAAACCATGTTACAGCACTTGGTGCGGTGGTTACTCTTCCTATGGCTGCCCTTTGCTTAGCTCCTGTGATGTCGCCTGCTGCAATAGGTGCAATACCTGGCGGGGCGCTAATTGGACTTGGTGCTTGGGGTTGGAGTGCTCTTTCGTAAATTAGATGATTTCTTGAAGGGGGCTCGATTACCTTGATCAGATGGTACTGGAATTTCTTGGAGTTTTCCTTGGCTTGAAAGAGTTAATATTGCTCCCTGAATGGGCTGAGCAAGAATTTTCTTTTGTAAAAGAGCGCGAATTTGCTGTTCATTAAGCTCTATAGCTTTATATTGCTTCCAGAGCACATATGAGCAGCCTTCTTTCCATTTTGAACAGCCATATCCTTTATTGCCTTTAATAATGGGGCTTTTGCATTTAGGGCATTCACCATATATGCCATAATTTATTTTTAAAATATCACTTTCATCGATTAACTGTTTAGTAAATTTGCCAATCTGATCCATAAAATCGTTTGGGGGATATTTGCCTTTTTCGATCTGCTTTAATTTTGATTCCCATTCACCGGTAAGCTCTGGAGACTTTAAGTTAGGATCTTGAATCAGTGCAATTAAGTAACGGCCCAAATCTGTGGCAGTCAAAAGTTTGCCATTTCGCTCGATGTATTTTCTTTTGATTAATGTTTCAATAATAGAGGCGCGTGTGGCCGGTGTTCCTATTCCTTTTTCTTTTAGTGCCTCTTTAAGCGTTTCATCATCAACCATTTTGCCAGCTGTTTCCATGGCCCCAAGTAGCGCATTTTCATTGTAATGAGCGGGCGGTTTTGTTTTTCCTTCAGAAATATATGGCTCATGGGGACCTTGTTCATCTTTTTGAAATAGGGGAAGCACTTGATCTTCGGCTTCTTTTTTATCTTCTGATTTTTTGGGATAAAGTACAGTCCAGCCAGGAGTTAGCATGCGTACCCCTTTGGCTTGAAAAGGGATTTGGTTGCTATTTCCTTCGATGGTTGTCACTTCTTTTACACATGATGGATAAAAAACCGCGATCAAGCGTGTTACTAGCGCATCATATACATCTTTAAGCACTGCAGATAGCTGGCCTGTATTTCCGGTTGGAATAATGGCATGGTGATCAGTTACTTTTTTGTCATTGATGATGCGGTTTGAAAAGGGCAATTGAGCAAGATCTAGTACTTCAATATCTTTTTCTCTGCTTTTTTTTAAATTAGTCAAAATTTGGATAATCTGCGGTTTCATATCCTGAGTAAGATATCGGGAATCAGTACGAGGATAGGTGATGAGCTTTTGTTCGTATAAACTTTGAGCATGCTGCAAAGTATCTGCCGCAGTCATGCCATACTTTCTATTCATATCACGTTGTAATTCAGTTAAATCATAAAGTAAAGGAGGATGTTCGTTTTCCTTTTTAGCTGTTATTTTTTCAATGTGAAATGGAAAATCTTTGATGCTGTTGAGTAGTGTTTCGGCTTCATTTTTAGTTTTAAAACGATCGCCTTTGAACTTAAACGACACATCTTTATATTTTGTAAAAAGTTCCCAAAAAGGTTCAGAAGTAAAATGCCGAATTTCATCATCGCGATTTACTATCATGGCAAGCACCGGCGTTTGCACCCGGCCAACGCTCCATAAAGTATGTCCCTTACCATAGCGCACAGTGAAGTTACGCGTAGCATTGAGACCGACAATCCAATCCGCTTCGTTGCGGCATTTAGCAGCAGCATAGAGGTTGTTGTACTCATTACCTGCTTTTAGACTCTGAAAAGCTGTCTGAAGGGCTTCTTCTGTTAATGAAGATAGCCAGAGCCTTTTCCAGGGTTTTTCAACGCACTCAGTTAACGAAAGAATATAGCGAAAGATGAGCTCACCCTCGCGGCCGGCATCTGTTGCGCAAATTAATTCCTTACCTGATTTAAAGAGTTTTTTAATGATCGCAAATTGCTTACGCACACCTTTATCATCTACTACCTTAAGTTCAAATTTTTGAGGCAATATAGGAAGGGTTTGCAAAGACCATTTTTTTAAAATAGGATCGTAATCATCGGGTTCTTTTAATGAGACAAGATGGCCAAAGGCCCAGGTGACTTGATAGCCATTGCCTTCGAAATAGCCTTCATGACGTGTTTTTGCTCCCAAATGAGCAGCAATATCACGAGCGACGGATGGTTTTTCTGTTAAAATGACAATCATAAAAGCCGCTATTTTTGCAGATCGCCAACTTTATTGGTATATATTAGTCTTCTGAGAATTGGATTGGATCGACCCAGAATTTATGTTTGCTGCTGGCAAGTTCTTTGCCGCTTGAAAAAAGCTTTACCTGATAGCTTAAAAGACCGCCTTTTTTGCTGTAGTCATTTCCTGTAATGGGAAAGATGAATTTTCCTGAGGGCTCAGTAAGTGATACCGTTTTTTCAAGAAGAGCGCCTTTTTTAAGACGCACTTGAATGGCAAGCTCTAAGGGACCTTCATTAAATTTTGGGGGAGCAACATTCCATGAAATATAGAGTCTTTGACCAAATACTGCTTCTTGTTTTGTGGGATCCGGCGTACCGACAACTGAGCTTGCAAGGTCTTTTCTGGTAAAATAGCTTGTTTCAACTGATAAGGTATTACTTTTGCAAGATGTCACAAACAGCATAAGAAGAATTAACACTATATGCATGAAAAAACCTTTGAATGTAACCGAAGCATGTCTGCTCCTTGGCGAATTATCTGTTCTGTAGTTTGCCAATCAAGACAGGGATCTGTAATGGATCTGCCAAGAAATGCATCAGCCACTGAATTTGTTGAGCCTTCCTCAAGAAAACTTTCAAGCATTATACCCTTAACAGGACTATTTGAGCTAGTAATCTGGGTTATAATGTCTGAAAATACTTTAGGCTGCTGCAGGTGATCTCTTTGCGAATTATCATGAGAGCAGTCAACTACAATAGATTCTAAAAGAGAAGCTTGTTTTAAACGCTTTGATGCATCAGCAATCTTTGATGATGAGTAATTTGGACCCGTATTTGCTCCTCTTAGGACAAGATGTAAGAGGCTATTTCCTTTTGTGACTTGCTGACATATGTTGCCTGAGTCATTTATACCTAAAAAATGATGAGGTTCTCGTGCTGTAAGACAGGCTTGAATAGCTATATCAATATTGCCATCGTCGCGATTTTTAATGCCAACGGGCATATTAAGGCCTGAAATGAGTTGCCGGTGAATAGGGGATTGGCATGTTCTTGCTCCAATTGATCCCCAAGAAATACAGTCGCTAATATATGGGCCAAAAAGGGGCTCTAAAAATTCTATAGCTGCCGGAAGATGTATATTTGATAAGTAAATTAAAAGCTCTCGAGCAAGTCTAATGCCATCTGCAATGCTATTTGAACCATCTAAAAATGGATCGTACAAAAGGCCTTTCCAGCCAAGGGATGTTCGAGATTTTTCAAAGTATGTTCGCATACAGATAAAAAAAACATCTTCTACTTCACATGAGAGTCTTTGCAGCCGGTTGGCGTAGTCTTTTGCTGCGTCTATATTATGAATTGAACAAGGGCCTACGATTAACAATATACGTGCATCAAGCCCATGCAAAATGTTACAGATGGTATCTCGTGCTGCACAAATCTCTTCTTTAAGGAGCAGAGGCAGTGCATTTTTAACTTCGTTTGGCGTTATGAACATATGTATTATGTACTTTTTGCAATAGGCTTAGACATATAAATGATCTCAAGATAACATGCCAGGTCTATGGACAGCTTTTTTTCAGAATACCCGCATTTATTGGTAAAAGTCAAAGTGACTTCTTGCAAATCTTTGGATGAACACTTTAGCCTGCAACTAAATAGCAATGCTGCACAAATAAATGCTTCATCTCCCATTGCCAAAAGATATGCATTAAGTCAGCTTAAAGCGGCACTTGAATCAAAAAGACCGGGAGAATTTGTTGGTGAAATTGCCCCTTTATTTACTATAAGGCCTCTTTGGCTGCAGGAAGGAGAAAGCTTTAGGCTCGCCTCAGGCCTTGTTATTTTTTTGCCTTTTTTTGTGTTACAGCCCGCACTTGAAGATAAAATAAACGAAATTATTGATATGGGTTATAATACCCTTATTTTTGCATCAAATCAAAAAGATGCAAAAAATATGGATATTGAACACATGCGGCCCATATTTGATCAAATTCGAAACAGCGGCCTTAAAATTGCCATGAGCTGTTCCGGACAATTTGATGATGATGTATTGTTTCAGAAGATGGCCTTTTTAAATGAAATTTGTGATTATATTTTTTGGTATCAAGATACGATCGCTTTTACTGCTAAAAAAGATCCAACCCCCTTTGAAAGGGCTCAAGCCGAACTTGAGTTATTACAAAATAAATGTCCGCTGCCGCTTTTTTATTATACTAAACCATCGATTTCTTATTTATTGCAGCTCAAGAGCACCAATGCCCTCATTTTATTTGATGCTCAGCTTGCTTTTTTTACAGATATTGCTCGGGAATGCAGCGTTGATCAACTTAAGCTGCTACCTATGATAGATATTTCACAGTTAGAACATTCAGAAGGAAGCCTTTTTTCCGATGTTCCTTTTGAATATATTGAAAATATCTTAGGGCGCCAAAGGCTTAAGCGTTTTGTTGGTGCAGGCTGTTATACTTTAAAACTACCAAATACAGGCAGTTATGCCCAAATGCCTTTGTGGATTGTTGGGCAAAGAATGTGGCGTGCATTAAGTGTTTATGCGCTATTTGATGTTTGGCTTGATCGCTATCATCCTGAATGGCATTGTTGGCTCTCATCTGAGCTCGTGAAAGTGATTCATATGCTTTTTTGTCATAAAAAAGACGGAAATTTTGAAGAAGCTGGCAGTGCTATGCAGCGCCTTAGCCAGATTCTAATAGGCTATAAAATAAAATTGCGTTTTCAAAAATCTACTAAAAGCCTCGAAGAGCTCTCTTTGCAGCTATTGCACCTGCAACAAGTCTTTAAGAGCCATTTTGAGGCATCCGGAACCAAAGCCATGATTAAAATCCCTCTTTCCATTCAAAATTTTACTCCTTTTGCCTTCAATCCTTGCCTATAACAACATATTTTGTTATAATAGTTCTTTGAATAAAATAACTTTTCAACAATTCGAGATACATTTATCCTTCTTGGCTTGTTAGATACTAAATTTTAGCGAGGAATCATGAGAGAATTATTGACACTTCTTGAAAGCATTAAAGCTATTATTTGGGGACCGCCTCTTTTAGCACTGCTAATAGGTGTTGGTATCTATCTTACATTTGCTCTTCGTGGTGTGCAATTTCGTTATTTGTTTAAAGCCGTTAGTTTAATTACAAAGCAAGATAAAGCCGGAAGCGCAGGTGACATCAGCCCTTTTCAATCTCTGATGACTTCTATGGCCTCAGCAGTTGGCACAGGCAGCATCGTTGGTGTTGCTACTGCCTTAACTACAGGTGGGTTAGGAGCTGTATTTTGGATGTGGGTAACAGCATTAATCTCGATGGCAATCAAATACTCCGAAAGTCTTTTGGCCGTTAAATTCCGTATTGTCGATGAGAAGGGTGAGATGTCCGGCGGACCGATGTACTATATCGAAAAAGGCCTTGGCTGGAAGTGGATGGCGGTCCTTTTTGCAGGATTTGCCTCGATTGCAGCAATTGGCACAGGAAACCTTGTTCAAGTAAATTCTATAGCAGATGCTGTAAGCAATATTTATGAAATTAGCCCCTGGATTACAGGTAGTGTGCTTACTGTATTTACGGGATTAGTATTATTTGGCGGAATTAAGAGCATTGGTAAATTATCAGCCTGGATTGTTCCTTTTAAAGCTTTAGCCTATATGGGCATTGGTTTATCAGTGCTTGTGCTCTATTACACTGAGCTTCCATCTGCTTTTTCAACAATTTTTCAAGCAGCATTTACTGGCCAAGCAGCATTTGGCGGCTTTTTGGGATCTACTGCTGTAATGGCGCTTCAAATGGGAGTTTCTAGAAGTGTGTTTTGTAGTGAAGCGGGTATGGGTATTGCCTCTATTGCATCAGCTGCTGCTAAAACAAGCTCTTCAGGACGACAAGCCCTTATGTCCATGACAGGAACGCTAGTTTCTACAGCTATTATCTGTACTATTACAGCCCTTGTAATTGCCGTAACAGGAGTTCTTGGCACGCAAGATGAATCGGGAGCTGTCCTTAATGGTGCATCACTTGTTATTGCAGCTTTTTCACATGCCATATCAGGCGGTAAGTATGTTGTTATTGTAGGATTAATTCTCTTTGCCTACACCACAGTTATTTCTTGGGCTTATTATGGCGAAAAATGTTTTGAATACCTTTTTGGTGCCAAATCTGTTAAACTATATCGCATAATGTATGTGGGACTTATTGTTCCGGGCTCGCTTTTTGCTTTAGATATCGTTTGGTGCTTTGCTGACATTATGAATGGCCTCATGGTCATTCCAAATATGATTGCTCTTGCTGCACTAGCAGGTGTTATCCGCAAAGAGACTAAGGTATTTATTGATTCTGAAAGTGAAAGCCAAACTGAAGGTATTGCAGCTCCAGTATCAGCATAAAAAATTTAATAGGAATTTCTGATGTACGAAACATTAATTTTAGTCCTCGATCGCGTATGGGCAATGGTTTGGGGAGTACCTTTACTTGCGTTAATATGCGGAATTGGTTTTTATTTAACCTTTGCACTTCGTGGATTACAGTTTCGTTACCTCTGGTATGCATTAAAACTTGCCTTTGGTAAAAACCATGACAAAGAAAGTCAGGGTGATATTAGCCATTTCCAATCGCTTATGACAGCTCTTGCTGCAACAATTGGTATCGGCAACATAGCAGGTGTTGCTACAGGTATTGCTATTGGCGGACTTGGAGCACTATTTTGGATGTGGGTCACAGCCTTAATTGGTATGGCTACAAAGTATGCTGAAGCCATTTTAGCTGTTAAGTACCGCGTAAAAGATGATCGCGGTGAAATGGCAGGCGGTCCTATGTACTTTATTGAACGAGGCCTAGGCTGGAAGTGGCTGGCAGGATCTTTTGCCTTTTTTGGCTGCTTTGCTGCCTTTGGCGGCGGCAACATGATTCAGGCACATTCTGTTGCTGATGTTATGCAGAGCGTATTTAAAATAGATCCTGTTTATAGTGCAATTGGAATGGCTATTCTTGCAGCTCTCACCATTTTAGGCGGCATAAAGAGCATTGGCAAAGTGGCGGCTCTCTTAGTTCCATTCATGGCAGTGCTTTATATTGGCGGAGCTTGCTATGTGCTTTTTGAATGCTACGAAAAAATCCCTCATGCAATATCGTCAATATTCTCAAGTGCCTTTAGCGGACAGGCAGCTTTTGGCGGCTTTACAGGATCAACGCTTGCTATGGCCATCCAGGTAGGAGTAAGCCGCGGTTTGATGACCTCTGAAGCAGGCCTTGGTACAGCATCGATTGCAGCAGCAGCTGCCAAAACCGACACTCCAGGCCGTCAGGCTTTAGTGTCAATGACAGGCTGCTTTTTAGCTACCATCATTATGTGTACAGTTACAGGACTTGTCCTTGGAGTAACCGATGCCTTCGGAAAGTTGGGAGCCGATGGCAAGCTGTTAAATGGTGCCAGTATGACTGTTGCGGCTTTTACTTCTGTAGTGTGGTGGGGCGGGTATGTAGTAAGCATTGGCCTTGTACTTTTTGCGTTTACAACGCTTATAGGTTGGGCCTATTACGGTGAAAAATGCGCCGAATACTTGCTTGGCACAAAGAGTATTCCTTATTTTCGCATACTCTTTACAGTAATCTGCTTCTTTGGGGCCCTCTTAGAGCTTGAAGTTGTATGGAAAGTCTCAGACATTTTCAATGGCCTCATGGCATTTCCCAATCTAATCGGCGTTGCAGCCTTGTCAGGCGTGGTAATTAAAGAAACTAACACCTTCTTAACCCAGCTCAAAGATGAAAAAAATGGCCAAATACCACTTGCCGAAGTGGCCTAATTTGGGAATTGTTGCATAAATCACCACTGAGACACTGAGCTCACTGAGAGGTTTGAGACAGGGAGAAGGTTTAATTGGCATTCCTGAAAAAAGTTGATGGAAGAAGAGAATTTTCGTCGCCCTATCAAATAAGCTTTCTCATTTTTCTCAAATATCTCAGTGAGCTCAGTGTCTCAGTGGTTAATTATAACAAGGCCAATAATTAAAATTTAATTATCATGGGGTTCTATTATAAAGTTATAGGCTTTTTGAAAACCTAAATTTTCTTCTCTTTGTAAATAGCGGCGTAGTTGCTCTCCATGTAATTCCACTGGTCGGTAATGGCCACTTTTTAATGAAATTCTAACGATTTTGCCATTTTCAACTTTGAACTCACCGGCACAAAGAACTGGTGCGCCTCCTAAAAATGAAGTATGATGAAATTTGCCCTTTACTTTGATGCCAGCATAAAGTGTAACTGGTTCACCACCAAGCACAAAGATATACCAGTCATCTTTTAGATATTTTTTACCAATTTTTACGTAATCATCATCAAAGCTTACACGAAACTTATCGCGTTCTTCGGTAGAAAGGTAGGTAATTGTATGAGTTTCTAAATACTGCCAAATACCTTTATATTGTTCTTCTTTGACAAACTCTTCAAATGACTTGTTAGTTACACTTTCTTGCCAAATTTTTACTATTTTTTTGGCAACCTCAGAATAGGCATAAGGATGAAATACTTTATTTTTATTATCATATTTAATGCCTGCTGTTTCTAAAGTATAACTTCTAGATGTAAAGCAGTGATTTGAATACGTTCCGAGTGCCTTCTTGAAGATTTCCAGCATTTCGGGATTGTTTTTGCCCCAATGCCGAATGTGAAGTTCGCTTAAGGCGATCCCAGCAAATTTCCACGCTTTGCTGTCATAATTTTCAGGACTTGCGAGCATTGTTTGTATTATTGAAACAAGCTGTCTGTCATCAATAGGCTTTAATTTGCGATTCCAGGCTTTGGCTAGATTTTTAGCTTTTGATTCGAATATTTTTGTGGTGCATTTTGGAAGCCCTTTAATCTGTGAAACTGGCATCTCGTTGGCCCTACTTGTAAAAAAGTTAAATAATCTTCTATATACTTATTTAAAAATTTTTGAACAAGGATTGAATGAAGGAGGCCCAGATTTGGTCCTCCTAAGAATTACAAATTATGCCCAGTTGCTGGATTTAAGGTGTTTGCAAGCATAGGCCACAATGAGGCCCTTTAGGATACTAGGAATAATAAAAGGTACGACGCCAAAATAAAAAGCTTTAGGCATACCCACAAAGAGCGCCAACCAGCTGAGACCGCAAGCATACATAGCAATGCTCCCAAGTATGCAGGCTATAAGCTGGGTAGTAAAAGTATCGCGTGCTACTTTTTCTCTAAAATAGGCCATAACTGCCACACAGGCTAAAAAGCCAAAAAGAAATCCAGCTTTTGGAAGTAAAAAATGGGCAAAACCGCCACCGAAATTTGAAAATACCGGGAAACCAACGGCTCCTGTGGCTAAATAGCTTAAAATTGTTTTTACTGCAGTTTTTTGCGGATAAAACAAACCAATAAGTAAAACAGCTACTGTTTGCATAGTGATTGGAACGGGCTGTATAGGAATAGAAATTTGAGCACAGCAGGCAAGAAGTCCAACGCCAATAAGAACTTGCACTAATTCATTTTTTAAAATAGCAACGTTTTGGGCCTTCGCATACAAAGTTGAAGCCATGACATTCTCCATGTAGTGTTATGCAACGATGATCCCAAGTGAAGAGATTTATGTCAAACACCAAGATAGTATAGGGCAGGAGGTTTCTGAAGACAGCGTGTGAGATTTTTTTTAACGCAGAGAAAAAAAACAGAGCTCGCAAAGATCAGAGAGAGAAATACAAGACAAAAACAGTGGGCTTTGCCGCGAAACAATGTTCCCAAGCAAAGCTCTTTGTATTTCTCTGCGATCTTTGCGAGCTCTGTTTTATTCTCTGCATTAAAAAAAAAATCTCGTACCCTGCAATCAATTACTTCAAAGCACCCCTCAAAGCCTAGCAAGCTCTGTTTTTAGAGCCTCTAGCTGCTTTTCAGATTGTTGCTTTGAGTCTAAAAGCTTTTTGACAACATCCTGGGGGGCTTTTTCTAAAAAGTTTGTGTTAGAAAGTTTTTGATTAAGTCCTTCTAATTGGCAAGCAAGCTTTTCTTGTTCCTTTGCTAATCTCATCTTTTCTTGCTCTTTCATTTCACTTGGTACAAGTACGCAGATCTGCAGGTTATTAATCATCGACTTTGAGCCAGTTTCACTTGGCATTTGGCTTGTAAAGACAAGTGATTTGTTGCGCACAAGAGAATTGATTAAATAGGCATGTTCTTGGGCTGTGATAAACTCTGGGTCGTTTTCTTGGCCTACAATGAAAACATCACAGGCAAGACCAACAGGGACCTTCATTTCACCGCGAATATTGCGGATGGTGTAGACAAGTTTTGATAATGCTTCAAATTTTGTCTCGGATTCTTTAGATGTAAAGACATCAATAGCTTGAGGGTAGCTGCTGACGATGCAGCCTTGAGCTTTTAAGGCCTGTAGCGCTTCATTTGTATATGGATCGCATTCAATTGCGGCATCAGTGTCAAAGCGCTCTTTAAGAAGTTGAAAAAGCTCTTCGGTAATAAATGGCGCCATAGGATGCAGCAAGCGAACAGCCTGAAGAAGAACAATAACTAGCATTTTTTGTTTATTTTTGCGAACCGCTTCGTTTTGAGCCTTGCCAAATAAAACAGGCTTAATAATTTCGAGGTAATATGCGCAAAATTCATTCCAGAAAAAATCGTAGGCAGCAGTTGTTGCTCGATCAAAAGAATATACCGCAAGTGAGCGATGCACTTCTTTGGTTACCTCGTTAAGACGGCTTAAAATCCAGTGATCTTCAAGTGATAAAAGCGAAGAGTCTAGCCCACGAGCCAAGATTTTAGCATCTAGATCTTCAACGTTCATAAGAACAAAACGCGTGCCATTCCAAATTTTATTAGCAAAGTTTTTAAATTCTTCAAAACGGCGGCGATCAAGATCAATTTGCGGCATGCTGGTAGCACTTGAGGCAAGTGCCATACGACAGGCATCGGTGCCATATTCGTTAATGATTTCATATGGGTCGATAATATTGCCTTTAGACTTGGACATCTTTTCCCATTTAGAAAACACATCTTTTGGGATTTCCTTACCAAGGTCAAACTCTTTGCGTTCTTTCTCATTTACGTACTGGGCACCTGCCCCTTCGGGCTGTCTCCAGTAGGACTTTCCATAAATTAGCCCATGTAGGTATGTCTCAGGAAATGGTACCTCTCCCATGGCAGCCTCGCCCATCATCAGCATGCGTGCTACCCAGAAAAAGAGAATGTCATGGCCCGTGATAAGTGTGGCATTTGGATAGTATTTTTTTAGCTCAGGAGTATTTTCAGGCCATCCAAGTGTTGCTGAGGGCCATAAAGATGATGAAAACCAGGTATCAAGAACATCCGGGTCTTGGCGCCATTGTTCCGGATTTGCTTGTACTTCAGGGGGCTCTCCATCCCCATCATAGCAAATCATCTGTTCTGGATCGTCGACATGATACCAAATAGGAATACGGTGGCCCCACCAAAGCTGACGGCTGATGCACCAGTCATGCAGTGTATCAATCCAGTGATAGTAAGTAGCTTCCCATTGTGTAGGAAGAATTTTAACTTTGCCAGTTTTTACAATGTCTTTGAGATGCTGTTTGTAAGCTGTAAGTTTAACAAACCACTGCTTTGATAAATGAGGCTCAATAACCGCTTTTGAGCGGTAAGACAATCCTATTCGGTTTATGTGACCGACAGCTTTTACAAAATAGCCTTTTTCTTTCATGGCCTTGGTAACAGCTTCTCGGCACTCAAGCATGGTAAGGCCTGCATAAATGCCGCCATTTTCGTTGATTTTACCATCGCCTGTCATGATGTTAATCATCTGTAAATCATGACGCTGTCCCATAACATAGTCGTTATGATCATGTGCGGGGGTAATTTTTACTGCGCCGGTACCAAAGGTTGGATCTATCATCTCATCGGCAATGATGATAAGCTCTCTTCCTGTAATTGGCTGCAGGGCCATTTTTCCGATAAAATGCCGATAGCGATCATCCTTTGGATGTACAGCAATGGCTGTATCGCCAAGCATAGTTTCGGGCCTAGTAGTTGCAATTTCTATTGAACCTGTGCCATCTGCTAGGGGATAGCTAAAGTGCCACAAAAAGCCGGCTTTTTCTTCGTATTCAACTTCATCATCAGCTAGTGCGGTTTGAGTAACAGGGTCCCAGTTTACAAGATAATCACCTCGATGGATAAGACCTTCGGAATATAATTTTTTAAACATAACGCGGACAGCGTGGCAGTAGGCTGGATCCATGGTAAAACGCTGACGAGACCAATCGCACGAGGCGCCCAGTGCCTTTAGTTGATCGATAATTTCGCGCTCACTTTTTTCTTTCCACTGCCAAACAATTTTTAAAAAGTCATCTCTAGTAAAGTCATTTCTTCTTTTGCCAGTTGTTTGTAAAAGCTGCCTTTCTACTACTGTTTGGGTGGATATGCCAGCATGGTCTGTACCTGGCATCCAGAGAGCATCAAAGCCGCACATGCGTTTATAGCGAATAAGAACATCCTGCAATGTATTTACAAGTGCGTGACCCATATGCAAGACGCCAGTAACATTTGGGGGCGGAATCATAATGCAGTAAGCAGGCTTCGGGGAATCAGGATGCGCTTTAAAAAGCTGATTTTGTTCCCAGAACCGATACCATTTTTTTTCAACATCGCTTGCTACATAGGCCTTTGGAAGCTCTGGCATAACTTTTTCCCCGTAAATGCCAAAGATGCTACTAGAATTTTGTAAATAACTCAAGTGGCACTAGCTAGCTATAAAGTAAAGTAGGTGCAATTTGAGAGGAAACTGAAAAGTTCAATATGCTTAAGTCTTTTTTTGTTCTGTAGGAACAAATTTAATATTAGCCCACAGAGTAGCGCCGAAGGTGCAAACTGTGGGAACCTGACAAAAAGAGTGAAGTCGCGTCGCGACGATTTAATAAGCTTGCAACAAATTTCACGAAAAATAAACATCATCTTCAAAAAAGGATGAATTAGATGAGCCATCATTTTGTTGTACAGCTTATATATGTTATGTGGGCAACAAAAAATCAACAGTATAAAATTCCTTCTTTGGTTAGAAATCAACTCTACCACTATCTCTCAACCATTATAAAATCAAATGAAGGGAAGTTATATCTTGCTGGCGGAAGCCATGATCACATTCATTGCCTTATTTCCATGGCTCCTACGATTTCAGTGTCTTCAATGATGCGTATGATCAAAAGTCATACATCAAAATGGATCAAATACCAAACATCAGTAGATCCAAAATTTACTTGGGAAGATGGATACACTGCAATAAGTGTTCAAAATGATCGTGTTGATGCTGTATGTAAATATATACTTGATGATGAAAAGCGACACGAAAAATTAAGTTATAAGGAAGAACTTATTAATTTATTAAAACATCAAAATATTCAATTTCATGAAAAATATTATATGACAAATACACATACAAAATTGTTGCTTCATATAGTTTGGTCTACAAAAAATAGAAAGGCGTGCTTAGCAAAGTCTATTTGTGCCTCACTTTATGCTGAAATATCAAAGACGGTCGTTAAAACAGGAGGTATTATTCATGCAATTGGTGGAATTGAAGATCATATTCATCTTTTAATAGAAACTAATCGAAATATAGCACTGTCAGATGTGATAAAAGAAATAAAGGTAACTGCAACTCATTGGTTAGCCTCAAAAGATTCTATTTTTTCTGATTTTGAGTGGCAGCAGGGATATGGCGCTTTTAGTATTAGTTTTCTAACCCTTGAGGCTGTCAATCAATATATAAGGCAACAAGAAATGCATCACAAAAAATCAACGTCAGCAGATGAATGGAATACCTTTATTATGAATAAGGGTTTATTGGTGTATTAAGCCGTCGCTTTCGCGACTTAATATTTTATTTATCTGACCCACAGTTTGCACCTATAGGTGCTTACACTGTGGGCTAATAATGAATTTGTTCCTGCAGAACAAAAGCTATCGACTTAAGGTTTGAATTTATTGAAGCTTGCACTTTGATATTAAAGATCTTAATAAATTAAACCCCAGCCATCTTAATGGGATCGACGATGGTGTCAAATTCTTTGGCGGTGAGTATGCCAAGCTCAAGGGCGGCCTCCTTTAGGGTTTTGTCTTCATGGTAGGCTTTTCGGACAAGCTCGGCGGCTTTGTCGTAGCCGATATGGGGGTTGAGAGCTGTTGCTAGCATGAGTGAGCGATCAAGGTGGGAATTTATGCGTTCAATATTTGCTTTTAGGCCATTGAGGCATTTTTCTGTGAAGCTTGTTACAACTCCCGTTAAAAGGTGAATGGATCGCAAAAGATTATAGGCCATTAATGGGCGCATCACGTTAAGTTCAAAATTTCCTTGGGTTGCTGCCATAGAAATTGCCATGTCAAAGCCCACTATTTGCGTTGCTACCATCATGAGGGCCTCGCACTGGGTAGGATTTACTTTGCCTGGCATTATTGATGAACCGGGTTCATTGTCCGGTAAAATAAGCTCGCCTATGCCGCAGCGCGGACCCGATGCCATCCAGCGAATGTCGTTTGCAATTTTATATAAAGCACAGGCTAGGCGCTTTAGGCTTGCAGAGGTAGTGACAATTGCATCACTTGAGCTCAGTGCGGAAAATGCATTACCAGATACATGAAAATTATTTTTAGTAAGGCTAGAAAGTGTTTTACAAACTGCTTTTCCAAAGTTTTTCGGTGCATTAATGCCGGTGCCCACCGCTGTGCCTCCTAGGGCAAGTCCATGCAGCTCTTTTAGGCTTTCTTTTAAAACAGCTATGCCGCTTGAAACTTGATGCGCATACCCAGAAAATTCTTGACCAAGCGTAAGCGGTGCAGCATCCATGAGGTGCGTGCGGCCAGTTTTTATGATTTTTTTAAAGGCCTTGGCTTTTGCCTCTAAGTTTTTTTGCATTGCTGTTAATGCCACAAGTAGATGCTTTTCAATTTCAAAACAGGCTGCCACATGTATGGCACTTGGAAAAACATCATTTGATGATTGTGACATATTGACATCATCATTTGGATGTATGGGATATTTAGAATTTCGCTTTTTACTTAAAATTTCATTTGCCCGAGTAGCAATGACTTCATTTAGGTTCATATTAGTCTGAGTACCAGAACCAGTTTGCCAGATAACAAGGGGGAATTGATCTGCCAGCAAGCCTTCTAAAATTTCATCGCAAACCTTTTGGATAGCCTGCATTTTTTTCTTTTCTAAAAGACCATATTCAAAATTGGTAATAGCGCAGGCTTTTTTGATGAGGCAAATGGCATCAATTAATTCTTTAGGCATCTTTTCTTGCCCAATTTGAAAATTGTTTAGCGAACGTGCAGTTTGAGCGCCCCAATAGGCATCTATCGGAACTTCTACATCACCAAGTGAGTCTTTTTCAATGCGAGTCTTTTTGGCCATCCAAATCCTCATTAATCTAATTTAAGGCTATACAACTAGATGCTAATCAAATGCTAGAGTTTTTTGAAAAGAGATGCATTGTATGTGCTTACAAATGTCAATTATCGCGGTATAATTCAGAAAGATTTTTGGGCCATTCGGAGCTAATGCCAAGGCCTGATAAAAGCAATTCACGCGGGATATTTTGCATCTGAGAGCTAGTAAGTGTGGAAGCAAGCTGCTGGTATGTTGTTATAGAATCTATCAAGTTATTGCGTACCAGCACATCGTCATAGCGCTCATGGCCAACTTGGCTGGTGGGAATGTGGGCCAAGACAAACTGCGGTCCCATACTGGTTTGATAGTAAAGGGCTTGATCGGCAATGATCTGGGCAATATCTGATGCTACATTGGAAACAATGATTTTGACATGCTGCAGGCGCGCTAGCTGCTGGGCATCGCGGTTGCTTTTTTTAGCTGCAGGATGCTGTTGCAGGACAAACAGATGTTGTGAGAGATCTTCAGATCCAGCAGCTTCATCAAGTATTGTAAGAAAGGCTGGAAAGACCTTTTCAAAGTACTCCTCATTGTTACCACCAAAATAGACGCAGATTTTTTGTTTGATATCTTTAATCTGGCATGCATCAAGAAATTTGGCTCGTTCATCTGCTTGTCGGTTTGTTCTTTGTTCTGCTATCAGTTCAGCTTGTGCGAGGGGATAATAGCCAAGACCGATTTTTTTTTGTGCTGTAAGGTCTATTGCAACAGCTGGAGACGAATAGAGCGTCTCTGATGCTAGGTTTGCATTGGCAAAAAGCACAACTTGAGCTGCCTGCATGACAGCTTTTGCCGTTTCAGAATATCCTCCAGGTACATATGATTCAGGATTATCATAATAGGCTACACGTCGTGCATTTGGTGCATGCTTCTCTAATGCTCGGTGGATTGTGGCTGAAAAGAGGTGGCCTACGTCGGTAATAACAAGTGAAGCATCGGCACATTCTTTGGCTATTGCTTCTGAGTCATCTACGTTATTAAGTGCAAATATTCTCTTAACTTCACTGAATTTTTTTGACATATCTTGCGCGGCATAGACGCGTATTTCCACATTCTCGGAGGCTTTACTCTGAATGAACGTAGCAAAATGATCACTTGATGCTCCGTGACAGGCTATGTAGCAGATAATTGGAATGGCCATAAGCATTAATGGTAACAATCTTACCATATTTTTAGCAGCTTAAATGCAAAAGCCGATGCTCTAATATGTGATTCGCTCGTAATAATGCAGGCATAAAGCTTATTTTTTAATAATTCAGAGCAATGCTGCCAATCAAATGCTAGACTTTTTTGAAAAGAGATAGGTTTTCATTTCGGATAAGGAAAGAATATTAATGACATCTTTTTTTTCAAGCCAGCCTTTCCGGGCCATAAGTATGCCATTTTGGCAGTTATTCAGCTCATGTGCCGTATGCGCATCGGGATTAATGCTGCATTTTAAGCCTCTATCTTTGGCTTTTACCCATTCTCGCCAGTCCATGTCGAGGCGGCTGGGAGATGCATTGAGTTCGATGATTTTGTTATTTGCAATACAAGCATCTATAATTTTAGGAATATTTACCTGATAAGGATTGCGTGAACGTAATAATCTTCCGGTTAGATGTCCAATCATGGTAGTATAGGGGTTTTCAATGGCTTTCAACAAACGCTTTGTCATGAGCTCTTCTTCCATACTGAAAAAACGATGGATCGAAACTATTACATAATCTAACTGTTTTAAAATTTCATTGGGAAAATCTAATTCTCCGTCTTTTAAAATATCGCACTCTATACCTGAGAAAATGTGAAAATCTTTAGAGGTATTCAAGCTTTTAATGTGGTTAATTTGATCAAAAAGCTGCTCTTCGCTCATGCCATTGGCTTGGTAGCTAGATTTTGAATGATCGGCAATTCCAATATATTCCCAGCCTAATTTCTTAGCACTGGCTGCCATTTCTTCAATTGATGTATTACCGTCAGAATAGGTGGTATGACAGTGAAATGAACCTTTGAGATCAGTATATTCAATTAAATTAGGCAAAGTTCCCTGTAAAGCGGCTTCAATTTCTCCATAGTTTTCTCTTAATTCCGGAACAATAAAAGGCATGTGTAATTTTTTATAAAGAGTTTTTTCATTGGATGCTACTCTGATGTTTGTGTCATTTGCTTGAGCAATTGTTTTAATTTTTGCTACATGATCGTTATTACCAGTGCTGGTAAAGAGTGCATAAGGAAATTCTTCTTTACTTACTAGAGTCAAATTGGCTCGGATGCTATTTTTTAAGAGCACTGATACTTTGGAATTTTCTTTTTGTAAAACCTTTTGCACAATGTAGTGATTATTCAAAGTGTTCATGCAATCTGAGATGTTATCAGAGATGGCAAGTAAATCAATTTCATACACTACTTCGAGCTTTCGTCTTAAAGCGCCCGTTATTTCAATTTTCTGGGTTTTATCCTTTAGTATATCTATTAATGAATGAGCTAAGGCGGTGGCATTGGGGTAAAGTAAAGAATTGCCAGATAGTTTTATAGCCTCAATTTGCCGCAAGATTTTCTTTTTAAAAGCAGGGCCAAATCCTTTAATTTTTCTTTCTTCATCAGAAAGTAATTTTTCTAAATCTGCTAAATTAGTGACATTATAAGATTCATAAAGAATTTTTAGTTTATTTAAGCCAAGTCCAGGAACTTTAATCAATTCAAAAAGAGAAGGGGGAGTTTTGTGAAGCAATTCTTGATGATACGGATGATATCCATATTTTACTACTGCGTATATAATAGCAGAGATCACTTTTCCGATTCCTGGGAAAGTTTCTAAGCTTTTTTCGCGTAGTACTTTTTCGAAATCATCCATTGATAAAATGACTTTTGCCGCTCTTTTATAGGCCAGCCCTTTTTTGGGATTTGGATCAGTCAGCTCAATCATCCAGCCGATTTCTTTTAAGATATGCGCTACATGATATTTATCCATGTTTTTCTGCATGCTTAGAAATAAGAGAAGCTAGCCGATCAAAGAGTGCAGAGTTAATCATATGTCCCATACCTTTTATAATAACTAGCTCAGAATTGGGTGCATTATTTGCCACTTCAAGGCCATTTTCAAGTGGCACAAGTTTGTCTTGATCACCGTGAATGACCAGAATTGGTGTACGCATAGCGCGTAATTTAGTTTTTATTGCAGGTTCAGCAATAAGAGCTGCTAGTTGCCTTTGAATTCCCTGCGGATAATAAGAGCGTTTTATGGCATCAGCAATTGTTTCTTTCATTTTGGAGTCTAGGGGATACTTAGTCCCTGATAAAGCCTCAAAATAAGTGATTTTATTTTTTAATATTTCCTCAAAAGGTGCTTTTTCATTGGGACTATTGGCCATAATTTTTAATAGTTCTTTATCTGGCTGTTTTAACTTGGGATTACTTGTTGTAGGGAATATTGCGGCGATACTCAGTATTCGATCACTATGATGTATGCCCAATTTCATGGCAATCAAGGCGCCCATTGACGCTCCGACGATATGACACTTGTCTACACCTAAGGCATCCATAATTCCAATAACATCATTTGCCATATCGCTTATGGTATATGGCGTCTTTACCGAATATCCAAAAAATTTTTTCATGATTATATTGAAGAGCATGTTTGGAGGTCTTTGACCTTCTAACTTGCTTGAAAGTCCAACATCGCGACTATCAAATCGGATAACTCTAAATCTATGTCGTGCAAGCTCTTGACAAAAGTCTTCGTGCCAAAAAATTAACTGCTCTCCCAATCCCATGATCAAAAGAATTGCAGGATCATCCTTGTTTCCACATTCATCGTACTCAAAATACAAATCACCCACTTTTACTTGTGGCATAAAATACCCCCCGAGGTTCCTTGTATTATATTCTTGAAAAAGAAACAAGTGTATATTTAATTAAAGGCAATATATGAGCAGTAGCCAAGTGTTGTGCCCACAAGTGTAAACATGGTTGCTTTCATAACTTTATTAGCAAGAGTGAGTTGTGAATTTGTCATGGATTTATAAGCACTATACGTGCAGGTGTAGCCTACAGAAAGTGCTGTAGCTCCCAAAAATCCACGAATAAAGCCAAAGTAAGTAACATGATTACAAAAGAAAAATTTACCTCTTGAAGGTAAAATTATTTTGTTATTGTTTTGGCAGATGACATAATCAGTGACTGCATTTATCAAGCCTCCTGCATACCCAGTAAAAAATGTATCGTATTTGTTCACTAAATATCTCCGTAATTATTATTTGGCCAGCTAGTATATCATTTGCTTTAGTTCAGTTCAAATTCAAAAAAAATATTGTAGGAGCAAAGTTAAAATGTCGTAATCTGGCAAAGTAGAAATGTCGTGTTTTCCTCCCAAACAATAACTATTACGTTTAAAGGGTAACTAACCTAACAAGGAGGTTAGTATGTCCCAGGGGGCCTATATGACACAAAAAGAACTTCATAGAGTAGAAATTCTATCTAAAGTCTCAGATAAGTTGATTCAGCAGCCGAAGGCTGCTGAAATTCTTCATATTTCTGTTAGACAACTTCAAAGAATTTTAAAAAAATATAAAGCAGGCGGGGCTTTAGCTATAGCTTCAAAGAAACGTGGTAAAAAGAGCAATAATAGACTCTGCGAGTCTTTGCGATCCCGCATAAAGGAAATTATCTCCGAACCACTCTATTACGATTTTCGCCCAACATTCATGTGTGAGAAACTCGAAGAACGACACATTATTAAGATTTCTAAGGAAACAACTCGCCAAATCATGATCGAATGTGGAATGTGGCGTAGTCGAAAAGAAAGGCGTCCTGTAATTCATCAACAACGACAAAGAAGACCCCGACTAGGGGAACTCGTACAAATAGATGGTTCACCGCATGCCTGGCTAGAGGATAGAGCGGAACCGTGCAGCCTATTAGTATTCATCGACGATGCTACAGGACGCACATATGGAAAATTTTTCGAGTCGGAAACTACTGCTGGCTACATGCAAACAATGCGTGAATATCTCAAAAAGTATGGAGCACCATTAGCCGTATATAGCGACAAGCATAATATCTTCCGAGTCAATAAAGGTCAAAATACGAAAACTGAAAATTTTACGCAATTCGGAAGAGCATTGCATGAATTAGATATTGATCTTATTTTTGCACATAGCCCTCAGGCCAAGGGACGAGTAGAAAGGGCTAATGAAACTCTGCAAGATCGGTTAATCAAAGAAATGAGGCTAGGGGGCATTAATACAATAAGTGAAGCTAATAACTTTCTGAAGAGTTTTTGGCCTAAATACAACAAGAAGTTTACTAAAGTAGCGGCTAAAGAGGAAGATGCCCATAGGGCACTTCCTTCATATATCAATTTAGAGGCTATCTTATGTCGTAAAGAACAAAGAACTGTTACTAAAAACCTAGAATTCTCATTCGACAATGTTGTTTACCAAATCTCTCCAGAAGCGAATTTGTCACTTAAGGGTGTTAAAATTACCGTAAACGAACAGCTAGACGGCTCAATAACGTTTGAGTATGGAGGAAAACCATTCAAAGCTACCCGATATAGCGAACAGATATCCGGTATAGAGATGAGCGATAAAGAACTAGACCAGTATTTTAGGCACAAAAAGAGCAATAAACCGAGCTATAGGCATCCTTGGTCACAGGCAAGAAGAGCTGAGACACGCATGAGAGAGTATCAGCAGCAATAGAGTTAAAATTGTAACGGCTAATTAATCCTGAGTAAAAAAAGGGGGACGTTCCCTCCCCTTAAACCCCCTCCCCGCCTGCTGAGCAGAAAGTAAACCCTTACTTATAAACGAGTGATGGGCTATGAAAACTATTGATAACCCAATTTTCAATACGCTCTACCTGGGGGAAATTCCCCCAGCCCCCCTCCTTAATGCAAAGAGAGAAGGTAGTAGTGGTGAGAATTAAAAGAAGAATTTGCTACAATAAGGTGAGTTAAAGGTCGGAAAAATACGACATTTTAACTTAGCTAGAAAACACGACATTTCTACTTTGCTCTAACAATTCAAAAAAAATATCAAGCTGAGCCCAATACATTCATTTAATAGTAAAAACGATAAAACGATAGTACGATAAAAACGATGAAAAAGAAAAAGAGTTGCCCTAGTTTCGCGTTAGATAAGCTATCAACAATTTTTTTATGTTTTTATCGTTCCTATCGTTCTATCGTTCTTATCGCTTGAGATTTTGATTATGTGAATGGTATTGAGGCGGAGCTGCATATTTTTCTTTCACAATTACATTCTTTAGTTTATGAGAGAAAAAACGGGAGATAGTATATGTTTGAAGAGGTAAAACGGTATAAGGATATAGCAGCGTTTTTTTTAAAATATGGGCATAGCGATATCGTTGAACATTTAAAAATGGAATATGACGTAACAGAACCTTCAAAACATATAGAATCTCATGATGGATCTGCTAAGCAGTTTTGCGACGATTTGCAAAGGCTCGGGCCCACTTTTATAAAACTTGGACAGATACTTAGTACACAGGCAAACATTTTGCCACCTGATTATGTAATTGAACTTGCAAAGCTTCAGGATAAGGCCAAGCAGGATCCAATTTCTCCTGATGATGTAAAAGCTATTGTAGAAAGTGAACTTAGGGTGTCTTGTAAAAAAGCATTTCAGGAATTTGATTATACTCCCATTGCTGCAGCTTCACTTAGCCAGGTACATAAAGCCATTCTTCATAGCGGAAAGGTTGTAGCAGTAAAAATACAGCGGCCAAACATAGAAAAAATTATACTTCAAGATCTTAATTTAATAGAAAAAGTTGTTCGTTTTTTTACAAAAAACAAAGACTGGGCAGTACGATGTAATTTACCTGAATTATATGCCAATTTCCGCAGTACTTTATTAAATGAATTGGACTTTTATAAAGAAGCTACTAACTATCAAATTATTAAAAAAAATTTGCAAGAATTTCAAAGGATTCTCATTCCGTCACCAGTACTGGACTACACTACCAGTAAAATATTGACCATGGAATATATTGATGCAGTAAAAATTACCTCGCTGCATGAGCTTGTAAAGATGAAAAAAATTGATGATGATCTGATTGAAGAGCTATTTCAAGCTTATCTTAAACAAATTATTGTTGATGGATTTTTTCAAATGGATCCGCATCCTGGTAATGTATATCTTACAAGCGATAGCAAGCTTACGCTCTTTGATATGGGGATGGTAGGGTATTTAGCACCAGAGCTCCAAATGCATTTTTTAGGGCTTTTAATGGCCGTAAGTGAAGGAAGAAGCGAAGATGTTGTAGAGCATCTTGTGCGTATGTCCAAAAAGAACCTAGATTTTGATCATTTTAAGCTCAAAGAAAATCTTTCAAAATTAATTAGTCCCTATCTACAAGCCGATATTGCCGAAATGCCTATTGGCCAAATCCTGATCAAAACAGTAACTATATCAACTGAAGCTGGTTTGCAAGTGCCAACTATTTTGAGCAGCATCGGTAAAACACTTATAAGCCTACAGGAAGTTGGCCTAGCTTTGCAGCCTACATTTGATGCAAACGAATCAATTCGTAAAAATACCGCCAAACTCTTCATGCAAAGAATTCAAAAGAACCTTACGCAAGGCACATTTTTACAGGCTTCACTTGGTACATACGAACTATTGAAGGATCTTCCGCATCGTTTATCTCAAATACTCGATTGGTTTTCACGTAATGACATGCAGATTAAATATAAGATCGTGGAAAGTGAATCTTTTATAGCAGGTCTAGAAAAGGTTGCCAATCGCATTGCCTCTGGACTCATAATAGCAGCGCTTATCGTCGGTGCCTCTTTGTTAATGCGCATCCAAACTTCATACACACTTTTTGGCTACCCAGCACTTGCCATTGTCTTTTTTCTGATAGCTGCTATCGGTGGTATTACCTTAGTTATACAACACTTTAAACAAGATAAATAAAAAATTATAAATGGGGGGCAGGGTTTTTACCAGAGACCATGCAACTCTATAGCCCCCCTTACATCTCTTCCGCAGGTAGCTCGCATCTATAGGCCCTTACCCTATTATCATCAGTAATTGCTTTAAATATGAGGCGGATATTTTGATCACTTGCAGAGACTTCGTAGGTAGTATTGTCCCTATATACCCGGCAGCTTGATATGGGAAGAGATTGGCGCATCTTCTTAGATACATCATACCAAATAAAAAAGTGAGTCGCTATGGTGGGTTGTGCTTGTGAAATAGGCGGATAAAGAGAGCAGCATTGTCTAAACATCTCCAGCATCCCACAGCCAGAAGGCGCGGGAGGGTCATCATCTTCTTCTACTACTTGCCCCACTTCTATTTGGATTTGTATGTTGTATGCTACTGGCCCAAAATTGGACCCTGGGGGTTCTGCTGTAAAAGAAAAAAAGCGCCTGTCAGAAATTTCTAGAGTCATATTTTGGTTATAAAGGTGGTGGTGTAGTATGAGATATTGTAATACATCAGTGCTTGAAATTCAAGTACTATCGCGCGTGCAAGCTGTCGTTTTTGAGGTTTTATGCGCGGACAGGCTATACTAGCACATAACCGATTAGCGGATCGAGGCAAAAAGTAGCATGAAACACAATACGCGCTTTTTGTGAGGAATAAGTTGGATCTAAACCCGCACCAAATCGACTTTTTCAGATTTGGTGCAGATTTTTCTGGTAAGCTTATTAATACATAAGCGTATAAAATTAATGTTTATTATTCTTGCTGCTTTCTCTTTGTGTGCTTCGCGGTAAAAAAAATCTTACACATCTTCCAAAAATCAGTTACGCTCCAGGCGCAGCATTAGCTGCTTTTATTTTCTGATTAGGTAGTATTTTTCGAAAAAATTTTAACTCGCAAGTGCTACATCCTAAGCCAGTTCAAATTGAGAATTGCTGTCTGAATCTTTAATATCTTGTGAAAATATCCTTCATATTTTAACTTCTAAAAAATCATTAAATATAACCCAATAAAGGAGAGGTTAGGATGAACCATTATTTAAAGCACATAATATGCCTTGGAGCAGTAGCTCTCGGGGCATTTTTGCCTATTTTTGGATATGCAGCATCTACAAATAACTCTCCTCCGGCAGTCCGCAAGTCTCCAATTAAAGTAGAGCAAAAGCAGCAGGCCCACAAACAAGCGGGAACTTGGAATGATCAATTGGCTCATTTGCCCAGTCCCACCCAGCGAACAATTCATGGTACAGATGTACATAAAAAGATTCTTCAAGATTATAAATCTTTGAAGATAAATCCTTCATCTAAAGTTGCTGGGGGTCAAGAAGCAATTACAGATTGCTGTACATGTATACCCTTTGGTCAAGCCGACTTTGGTCCCGCTGGAGACCAAACGTACATCATTAGCGCTCCAGGAAAATATATGATGTCCGAAGATGTGGTTTTTAATGGAGCTATTCCCGGGACTCCTGCAATCATGATTGCAGATGGAGTCAACAATGTAGTCCTCGACCTGTGTAGTCATACTCTTTCTCAAACAAATGGCAATCCATTGATATATGGAATTTTCCTTGGAAATTATTTTAGTACAGGATCACTTTTAGGTAACACGAATATCACAATTCGTAATGGTTCAATTGTTACATTTACTGCTGCAGGTATTGGAGGTGCTACATTTATTCCTGATACATTTTCTGAAAATTTGTTTTTCTATGATTTAAACATACTCCAATGCGGAATTCCTGGATTCAACTCAGATGGCTTTCAGGGAATTGCTCTCTTTGGAGGACCTCCCCCTCATGATCATATTCCGACTTACGACAATGCTCCCTATCAAAATATCGTAATTGAGCGCTGTCATGTGAACAATTGCATTGGTGGCGGATTTGGCGGTACAGGTATCCTGATATATACCTTTGATAATTTGATGATCCGCGACACCCAGGCAAACAATTTGGTTACTCCAGCCCAAGGAGGAATCGGTGATGGGGCAAGCACATTTGGCATGGCATTTGCAGGAAGAAACACTCAGATTTTTTCCTCCCAGAGCGATAGTTGCCGTTTGGAAGAATTTGTTGGTCCCACGTTCCTCTCTCAGGTAGGTGGACTGGATATAACTTCCTGTGTCAATTTCCACTGCAAGAACTCTCAATTTAACAATCATTTTGGTGAAGCTGTCGCTATAGTTAACAATAATCTTGGCGTAAGCTTCAACGTCTTGTTTGAAAGCGTTCAATTCAATAACAACCAAGGCGGTTCAGCATCCCGCCTCATTTACGGTGTTCACGGCTCGGGCTTCCCCGATCTTGCTTATGAAGGAAGAGGTTACAAATTTGTTGAGTGTGAATTTAACGGCGCAAGCGCTCTTGGAACATCTGCTCAACTTGGAGGCATCATTCTTCAAAATGTTACGGATGTTACTTTTGATCGCTGCGAGTCTAGAAATATTACAGGGGCACCAGACCTACTTACGGGATTTTGGATAGCGTCTGTCGACACGGACATAATTCCAGAAATTGCAGATGCAAACAACATCAATTTCATCAAATGCATCACGTCTGATCTTACAAATACAGATGGGCTTACTTCAATAGGATTCAAAGTAGGAGGTGGTAATCTCGCAGTTACTTCTGGTAAACAAGTAATTCATTACAATGCTGTATTCGAAGATTGTATCGCTGAGAGAATTCATTGCAGTGTTTCCCAGGCAGACTTTGATATATTTCCTCTTGGAGCTTTTGCCTGCGGTATTGGAGATGTGGATCAAACTGTTCCAATCGTTAATCCTCTTGTTGGTTCCAAAAATGAGGCGGGAGAAACAGCAAAAAAATTCAACACCTCCGTCCGCGGATGTCGAGTGTCAGACGTGCGTGGTAACATTATTGAAACTGGAAAAATCCTGCCATTATCTGCTGGGATCATTGCAGAATCTGTTTCTTTTCCGGTTATTGTGCAAAATATTGTCTCCAATTGCGATAGAGGCATTTTACTCACAGGGACAAACTTCATTCTTCCCGGCCCAGCCGGAACCAATCAAGTCGGTCTCGAAACTGGGTTTCAAGTCGCCCTTACAAAACAAGATGCCCTAGCGCAGCCTCCTGTCTTTATTACTATTGATCCGTCTCAAGCGCCCAACGTTCCAGGCGCGATATTTACAAATATTACTCGCGGTAATTCAATAACTTTGTCTGGTTCAATCTTGGTTGGCCTTTTTGGTTTTGACAAGAGCTTCCTCTTGACACAATCGGACTTGACCAAGTTGTGCTGGCAATCGGGAGATAAGCTTCTTTATAATTCTAATGGAAATCCCGATATTGCTCCACTTGTGAACGGACAAACTTACTTTGCCATTGTTTATAGTCCAGGCTTTGCTGAAAATGGACTTATCCAAGATAATAGTGTCACTAATTGCACTGTTTCCGGTTTCCAAGACGATAAGACCCCTTGCACAAGCTCACTTTGGCTTGGAAATACTGCTTATTGTAACGGTGGCGCAAATTCCGATAACAATTATTCCATCAACTGGAGCGGCAAAAAACCTATAACAAAAGGTAATTTGACTTGTTATCCGAAAGTGTCTAAATTTGCTAATCCAAATATTTCAGTAACATGTGGCAAGTGTAATTGTAAAAAACCAGACCGTTGTAATAAAAAACATCATGTGAATAAAAAACATTAAATTTATCATCAATGAAAGGGCCGATCCCTGAGACTGGCCCTTTCACATCGTAGAGACATGCTATTATCTTTTTCCTCATATCAGCTATCGGCGGCATTGCCTTAGTGATACAGCAATTTAAAAAAGACAAATTATAAATGCGGCAGAATTTTTACTAAACAGCGTAGCAGCTCCGCCACGCTCCAGGCTTGAGCAAAGCAGCCTCTATCTTTGTAGGGCCCTGTAGCATCAAAGATTTCACCTAGGCTATCCATGCTGACTTTTTACGCTCTTAACAAAGAAATAAGTAATCGCGGAATGGAAGGGCAGTAGCGAAGTGTCATTGTGTCAGGCCTGACCTGGGCTCACAAATATAGGTCGTTTTATACGATTGTTTTGTCATAATTTTGAATCTATTTTTGTTCTTTTTTGATTCGCCTGGCAACAAGATATGCAGGATTGCAAGCGGTAGTATAGGCAGGATTGTGGAAGAGATATGGAATCACCATGAAATTTTTAGTTTGTGTAATATTTGACAGCCCAGGCCCCACCTGGGTGAAACAAATAGCCTAAAATTGGATAATTTTTCTCTCTAAAATACCCCCCAGATTTGGTCCTGATTTTTTATGCTTCAAAAATGTGAAAGTCTCTTGTCCTGTAGGGACAAATTAATTAATAGCCCACGGTGAAACCGTGGGTTTAATTGTAACAGAAATTAAGTCGCTTCAGGGCGGCTTATTATTTTAGCTTAACATTCTACTCTCATTTATTAAATCGTCGCGAAGCGACTCAATCTTCTTTTATAACCATACCCACGGTTTCACCGTGGGCTATTAATAAATTTGTCCTTTCAGGACAACAATCTAGGGGAAAAAAACGACAAGGCTTTCTTCTAATATCTTCGATTTGTTTCACCCCAGGCCTGGGGTGAAACAAATCGATCATTTTAAAAAATAATATTCACAAATTTACCCCCCCCCCCAAGTTTTTGCTTGTTTTTCCAGCGGCAGCTGGTAAAGTGGGAAGCCCCGCGTGAAATGGAAGACCGGTAGGTCTGTATTGTAACGTGGGGAGTGGTGGATTATTATTAAATGAAGCTGCGGTAGCAGCGAAACAAGTCTGTATCGCTGCTACCGCAGCTTCAAATTTTTTATTTTTCTGACCCCACATTCCATTATAGGCCTACCGGCCTTCCATTTCATGCGGGGCTACCCACAAATCCCGCTGCCGCTGGAAAAACGGGACGGTTTTTAGGGGGAATTTTAGAGAGGAAAAGCTTCACGTTTTTGGCTATTTGTTTCACCCACCCCAGGCCCGACCTAGTGTGTTGATTTAAGTGCTTTTTTACAAAATGATTTTCTTTCAATAGTTGTCCTTGGCAGAAGTTTTTTTGGAGTGACTCGATTCATCGAGTCTTTTCTTAGGCCGATTCATCGGCCGCACCGCTTGAAACTTTTGCGGCCAGATTGATAAGCATAAAGCTCATGTCGGCGCGGCCGATGAATCGGCCTAAGAAAAGACTCGATGAATCGAGTCACTCCAAAGAGCTTCGCTCAAAAAACATGCGCCAAGCGCCTCATTTAAGGACAAATATTGCATGATATTCATGTCGCAAAAACGCCCTCAAATCAACACCCTCGGTCCGACCCCGTTTTAGTTTTAGTTATACAGCACTTTAAACAAGATAAATTATACATGGGGTAAAATTTCCGAGCAAAAGTGCCGGCGCCAATGGTGATAACTTAAACAATTTTTATTTTAATCTTGATCTTGATTTTGATAATAATCTTTCTTTTTGCATAGTACTTTAAAAAAAGAGATTAAGATCAAGAAAGTCCTTAAGTTGAGGCCTTTGTTTCACCAGGCCTCATTAGTTAACTTGGTATCTTTATTCGTGGTCACAATCGGATAAACAGTTATCTTAATGTCTTTTTCTTGTAGCTGTCTTATCACGTCTTCTTCTGAATAGCTTCCATGCACAGTTTTAGGGTGCGGAGGGGCATCTCCGATGAGGATGGCGACATGCTTTGCACCTTCCTTCCATGCAAGTTCTTTTGCCCAAAGAAGTGCATCTAACACAGCCTCTGGTTCATCCCCACCGCCGCCTACTCTAATTTTGGTCACGGCTTCTTGTATTTTCAAAAAATCAGAAGTGAACTCGTGTTTGCCAATTAGGAATGTAGATGTTCGTTCGTCATCTTTATACTGAACGAGGGCAACTCTTGCCTCTGGCTTTTCCTTTTGCATCCTGGTAAGAAATGTAAAAAGGTTTTGTTTTATTTCATCAATATCATCATGCATGCTGCCCGTCGTATCCAGTATAAGGGCGATATCAAGTGCAACACATGGCTTAGTAGTTTCAAGGATGTGCCCAAAGAGAGCATCAATAACTTTGGGGAGCTCTTTAGGTGAGGATGTAAGAGTCGCAAATCCTCCTGTAGCCGTTGCTAATCGCTGAAATGCTTCTAAGGTTTCGGGGTTATGAGAGTAATACTGTTTATATTTAGTAGAATCATAGCTAACAGGAACTATTTTTCCACTCTCATCGAATCTAAAGATGGCTGAAATGTGTTTTTCGGGAATATTTGTTTGTCGTAGGGTTCCGTTGGTATTTTCTAGTAGTACTAGTTCTTCAGGATCAAATTCAAATACTGAGATTTGATGAGGCATGCCATCATATATGGTTGCACAGCGCGTTTCTAGTCGGCATCTATGCTCAAGGCGTTGATAGTTTACTACTGGTTTGTGACAGCTTTCGATATATGATCCCGAGGGGATTTTGCATTCTAAAGAGCCTCCGCTGACTAATGGTAGAGTAAACGATGGCCATCTTGAATACAAATATTCAAAACATCCCCGCGCCAGCTCTCCAATGACAAATGCCATAGGTTTTGATGAGACCTCACTAATTTGGGTATTATTCCAATTTGATAGTGCACAAGTACTGTTCATATCCATATTTATAAGGCTCATCTTATCCTCCGGTTGTGCCTGATATTTTATGCTGGGGGAGGGTTCTTGTATAGTGGTTCTATTTTTTTGATTTACTATGATAGAAAGATAAGAAGGCTTGCATAAGCCTTGCGGATTTTCGGTATGATATGCGATTTTTTTTACCGCGAAGAGCGCAAAGAAACTCAAAAGAAATACAAAAACGGGCTAAAAACAAAAGTGCTTTGCATAAAAAGAATTGTTTCTATGCAAAGCACTTTGTTTTTAATTTGTTTTTCTTTGCGTATCTTTTGCGTTCTTCGCGCTCTTCGCGGTAAAAAAAATCGCACATTACGCCCAAACATCCGCTAGGCTTACTATCTAGACATGCGGCAGGATTTTTACTAAACAGCGTAGCAGCTCCGCCACGCTCCAGGCTTGAGCAAAGCAGCCTCTATCTTTGTAGGGACCTGTAGCATCAAAGATTTCACCTAGGCTACCCATGCTATTTTCATCGAAGCGCTCTTCAAGCCCTTTTAAAATTTGGTAGGCACCGGCATAATCTTCAGGATAGACTTTTAGCCACACATCAATGAAGGGTCCCAAAAGCCAAGGCCATACTGTTCCCTGGTGATAGGCAGCATCGCGCGCATGCAAATCTCCATCATAATAGGTCTTATATTCAGGATGTATGGGAGAAAGCGTACGCAGGCCTACGGGGGTTAATAAATCTCTACAACATACTTCTAATACGGCACTCCATCTATCGTGCTGTAAAACCGGATATTTAAGAGAAATTGCAAAGAGTTGATTGGGTCTGATGGCCGGATCATGAGGACCATTTTCTCCATCAACTACATCAAAAAGACATTTGTCTGTCTTATTCCAAAATTTTTGATTGAATGATTCATAACATTGAGCAGTACATTCAAGTGTTTTTCCTGTCCAGCTTTCATATAGTTTAAGGGCGTTGTACCAAAGTGCATTAATTTCTACGGCCTTGCCGCGCCTTGGCGTAACTACCCAATCGCCAACTTTGGCATCCATCCACGTCAATTGAAAGCCGTCTTGTCCTTGAATGAGCAAACCATCAGTATCAACATGAATTCCAAAAAGTGTTCCTCTTATGTGTTTTTCAATAATTTCATGTAAGGCTGGCAAGAGAAATTCTAAGATTTCTTCATCTTTAGTATATTCAATATAGCGATCAATGGCATGAAAAAACCAAAGTGAAGCATCTGCTGTATTATAAATGCCTTTTGTTTCACCATCCGGGAACATATTGGGAATCAGCCCTTCTTTTACATACTGGGCAAAGGTGTGTAAAATGGCGTAAGCATCTCTGCTTCTTCCCGTTACAAGTGTAAGGCCTTCAAGAGATATCATAGTATCTCGGCCCCAGTCAGTAAACCATGGAAATCCAGCAATGACTGAACGTATTTCTTCACCTGCAGCCTGTAGACGTATCATATCCTGATATCTGGTGTAGGGAGTTATAATAAACTGATCTGCTGCTAAAACAAGTTTTGATATTACGGGAAATTTGTTGGCAAGTGATGCACTTTTTAAAAGATTCCTTTTTCTGAGGCTTTCAATTCTATAAGCATTTTTTGCCGAAAGAACATGCATGGTATCCCATGATTCGGTAGATATAAGAAAACTCGTTCTTTGATCAGGTGCTAATGAAATAGAAAAATAACCAGGACTTGTTAAGTTTCCTACAGATTCATAACCTCGTTCTGCCTCTGTTTTGTGATATATTCCATGCAGCTTATGTAAGTCCATTGTAAAAGCTGGCGCACTTTCATTGGCAATTCTAAGCTGAGGAAAATGTGGGCAGGAAATTTCATATTCATGACCATTAGCCGATACTGCATAAGCCTCATCTGGAATTTGTATGTTAACAGGCTGTTCATATGCTCTAAAATGAAAGTATGGCCGCCATTCAAGAATGACGTTTTCGGTGGCTTCTAGTACTTTGTATGATAGGCAGACCGTGTTTTGTCGATGTATAAAAAAAAGGCTTTTTTCTATAAGTATTCCATTACAGTTAAATGTCCAATAAGGAATTCCATTTTCAATTCGAAAGTGGATTAGGAAAGAGGATGAGACAATGTTTTCCTCACCATATTTGTGAATATTCGAAAGACTAAAGGTATGTTTTGAGCTTCGAATGGTGTCTTGTACGTAGTTGAGCATAACAGTACGGCCGTAAGGAGAGGGCAATGCCGCATTGAGAAGGGAGTGATATTTACGAGTAGGTACCCCGCAAATGGTTCCACAGGCAAAGCCGCCAATGCCATTTGTGACAAGCCACTCATTAAAAAATCGAGTTTGAATATGATCAACGTTAACTAATATTTTTTTCAATGTTTTGTTCTTTTCGTTGTTTTGGCTTTTAATACGATTGCTGAATGACCAAGAATTTTCCAATGGGGAGTATTAATTGGTGCAGTTCCTGCTCCTCCATATTTCACCGATTCACTTGACCATAAAATTTCAAATTCCTGCCCAAATGGCGGCGCAAGCAGCGGCTCTGGGCAAGGATTAAAATAATAATCAGGGCCAAAGTTAACAAGCAAAAGACGATCGCCTTCACGTTCATGAAAATAGCGTATGAGAAATGAATCGGTACCCAGAACTGCTCCATCTATTTTAATTGTATCCATGTCTACAAAGACGGGGTCGGTTTTGCGGAGTTGAATTAGGTCCTCAAAAAGAGAATATATTTGAGTGTTTGACTGTATTTCTTTTACATTGATTTTGCTTTTCATAAACGTAAGGGGATTTCCAGGATCTGAAATACACATGCGCGCTTCAGCTGTGGCAAGATGAGGAAACTGCGCCAGCTCCTTCAGCCTTCCTTTTCTTACAAGTTGAGAAAGTGAGGGTGCATGATCCGAAAAATAGAGAAACTTATTTGAAGCATTAAATTCTTGGCCCTGAAAAATAAGCGGTGTATGTGAGCCTAATAAAAATAAACAGGTCATTGCGCGGTAATTACCAGGGTCAGAGCGTTGATGCAGACGCAGGCCATGACCTGAGTTTGCTAATTGATCATGATTTTCAAGAAAACTTATAAAAGCATGTTTTGGTGCATCAAGATAGAGTTTTCCTCGATTTTTTTCTTGCCAGTCATAGTATTGACCTTGATATAAAAAGCCATATTTAATTGAAGAGATAAATTCCTGAGGCGATCCTAGATAGTCGGTATAATAAGCCTCGCGCTTGCCAGTTAGGCGTACAATTGCCGAGTGATGAAAATCATCGTTCCAGATTTGATCAAAGCCGTAACCACCATCTTCATAAGGTCGAATGAGCTGCGTATTTTGTTGTTCATTTTCTGCAATTGCTAAGGTTTTACGCTTGCCGCCTGCTTTTTTAATGATACGTGTTAAATCTTCCAGAATATGCACAGGTGTTGAGGAAAAAAACCAAGGTGTTGCATCAACTCTTAGGCCATCAAAATGAAATTCCTCGATCCAGTAGGCTGCATTGGTAAGAAAGAATTCGCGGACTTGCGGTAAATCAAAATTAATTGCCTCGCCCCATTCCGTTGAAAAGTCTTTGCTAAAAAAATCTTTGGAAAATTGTATTATAGTATTTTCTTCTGGGCCAAGATGGTTATAGACTACATCTAAAATAACGCCCATGCCAAGCTCATGTGCTTGATTGATAAAGGCCTTGGTTTGTTCTGGATTTCCATATAAATGAGTGGAGGCAAAAAGGTTTACCCCATCATATCCCCATCCAAAATGACCAGGGAAATCATTAATAGGCATTATTTCAATTAAAGTAATGCCAAGCTTAGCAAGACGTGGCAGCTCCAGGCTCGCTGCTTCAAACGTACCGGCTTCTGTAAAAGTGCCTATATGTATTTCATAAACAATATGACCCTTTGGCTTTACACCCTTCCAGGCTTGATCTGTCCAAGGATATTCTCGCGAAATTACACATGATGCGCCCAAACAACCTCTTGGCTGATATCGCGAAGCGGGATCGGGGAGCCATTGATTTGAGTGAGAAAGAATATATCGATAATAGGTGCCGGGCTTTGCCTCAGCTGAAAAAAAAGAAAAATAGCCATCCTTTTCCTTCTTCATTTTAAAAATAAGAGGTTTAGGACCTAAATTCTCTAAAACCAACTGCACATGAGAATGATCTGGCGCCCATACTCTAAAGTCGACGCCTAAACCTTTGAAATATTCACTGCCTATGGGATATTTTCGGTTTGTTTTCATGTTATGATCAAATATCATATAATTTTTTTTGTATCAACTGATTAAATTTGACTTTATAAAGTATTTAATTTAAAAAAAAGTATAAATTAAAGAGGGGAAAACTTGAAAAAATTAGAGCCTCTTGCCGAAAAACTTAGGCCGCAATCACTTGATGAGGTAGTAGGACAAGATCATATTTTGGGGCCAAACGGTTTTATAACAAAGACTATTGCAAGTGCAAGACCGTTATCCATCATCTTGTGGGGACCTCCTGGCTCTGGAAAAACAACCATTGCCCGGCTTTATGCCAAAGCTTTTAATATGCGCTTTCATGGGCTTAGCGCAGTCTTTAGCGGCGTTGCCGATATCAAAAAAATTGTGAGTGAAGCTGAAAATCAGCCAATTCTTCTTTTTGTAGATGAAATACATCGTTTTAATAAATCACAACAAGATGCTTTTTTGCCTTATGTTGAAAGGGGAACTATCGTATTAGTTGGTGCAACGGTAGAAAATCCTTCATTTTATTTAAATAATGCCTTGCTTTCACGTGTTAGGGTACTAACGCTGAATGCATTAAACGAAGATGACCTCAAAATTCTTCTCATGCGTTATGAGCAAAAGGTGCAAAAGCTCAAAATTGACCAAGAAGGCCGTGATTTTTTGATTCATACGGCCCAAGGTGATGGTAGATATCTTTATAATTTAATAGAAAATATCGAAAATCTAGGTAAAACCAAAAAAATTGATCTTTCCACCCTTAAAGAAATTCTTCAAAAGCGTGCGGCTCTTTATGATAAAGAAGATGAACAGCATTACAATCTTATATCAGCTCTTCATAAATCGGTGCGAGGCTCCGATCCGGATGCCGCCCTTTACTGGTTTGCACGTATGCTTGAAGGTGGTGAAGAGCCCTTATATATTGCTAGGCGCTTAGTGCGCATTGCATCTGAGGATGTCGGACAAGCAGATCCGTCTGCTCTAGGCATATGTATTGCCGGCATGCAAGCCTACCAACTTATGGGATCACCAGAAGGTGAGCTCGCACTTGCGCAAGCCGTAATTTATCTTGCACTTGCTCCCAAAAGTAATGCTACTTATACAGCATATTCTGAGGCTTGTGCTAAAGCCTCTGAAACTACGCATTTGGGCCCTCCATTAATTATTCGCAATGCGCCCACATACCTTATGAAAAAGCTGGGCTATGGCAAAGGATATATTTACGATCCAAGCACACCTGAAGGCTTTTCAGGACAAAATTATTTTCCAGAAGGCCTTGATCGCCAAGAATTTTACCAACCAACCTCAAATGGCTTTGAAGCCGAAATGCAAAAAAGGCTAAACGCCTATAAAGAATTACGTAAAAAAATATAATGCTTCAGGATAGGGTGCCTAAGGGAATTTTTGACCGAAGGTCCCTGGAGTGCGGGGCAGTTATGCACCGCTCTTTGATTTATCTCATAACTATACCAAAAAGTCCTCCAAGCGTTCTTTAAAGGCTGTTTTTGGCTTTGGCAATATTGAGGGTAAGGCCAGAGATAAATCTCAGAGCGGTGCATAATTGCCCCGCACTCACGCGGACCTTCGGTCAAAAGACCTTCTACAAAGCTTTGGATTGGAGAAGGTGAACCAAGGGATTGTTGGTAAAGCTGCGCACGTCGCTGTCGTTGAACTGTGCCAGGCGGTCTTTAAGGTAGAGCAGTTGCGACGGGACAGCGTCTGGATTGACCTCGATTTTGCTCAAAAGGCCTAAGCGGCCATTAAATAGGGCCGCGCATTCGATGATTTCTCGTGAAAGTGGCGGTGTCTCTTCATTTAGATTTGTGCCATCAAGTCGATAAAGTTGAAGATTTTCGAATCGTGTAGTCGAGAATACTCGCTGGACATTGTCTGCTTCTTGTTCGGTAAGCAGTATATTTTCTAAACCTACTTGAAGGATATAGGCGGCACTTTGCATGCGTTTATAATGATCCCTATTCATCCCTGGCTCTGTTGCAAAAGTAACAATTTTGCTACTTACCCAAAGCTTTTGCGGGGCATGCAGGCGTTTAAAAAGATCAGCTATACGCATTGCTTGAAACGCATCAATTACCACACATTCATCATTTGCAATATTGCGATTTGCCAGAATAGGAAGTACCTTATGCGCATCCCACAGCGTAGTAGTGTTCTGCTTGTCCTGGCCATCTTCAGTGTAAGCTTGACTCTTTACTTTTTGTACATGCTGTGTTTGCACCTTAAGATCCAGTGCTTCTGCTTTGATTTGCTCTTTTGCATGAATTGCTATTACACGCATATCTAGTACCGGCTCAAAGGCAGTATCAGCTTGTTCATCAAGTGCTTCAAGACAGCTTTTGCGGGCATCATAGATTTCTTTAAGCTTGTCGTTATCAAGAAGTTTAGAGTATTTCTTGATAAGATCATGTTCATATTCTTCAAGATCAGCGCGCAAGGTCGGACTTGGCAGCAGGCTTGCATGTTTTATGTAGCTTTTATGATCTACCTCCTGCAAAAGTAGCGCTCTATAGCACTCAAGACCCGGGGTTTTTTTGTCGATAGCTTCCATAAGGCCTTCACGGCAGATCTCAAACATCTTGCGCTTTGCCATAAGAGGCAGCTCTTCTTTGAGCTGTTTTTTTTCATTTTGCATAACAAGTTTTTCGACATCACTTCCTGTAGCACATTGTGAGGCCTGCTCAGTCCAAAGCTCAACTTTTTGCCGCCCAAGCTTAAAAAGGCGGCAGCGCTCCATAGCCTGCTTGAGCGAGGTAAAGGTGCAGTCATGACCAACCAGTGCAATCGCAATGCAGCCATCTAAAAGAGGCATATCGCTTGATCGGCTTCTTGCCTGATCAAAGTGAAAAAAGGTTTCATTGCTTACATGCTTACTTGGATCATAATCTTCTATATAGCCGCGCCGAGCTAAAGTTTGCCATTTATCACATTTTGGCTCCCAAAAGACTACTTGTTGTATTGAAGTTCGAGCACCACGTAAAATAATCTCTGCAATTTTTGAATTTTGATAGTCCACAAGCCAAGCACTTGGGTCCATAAGAGCATGTACGCCTTCAGGTGCTGCCATACGGCTAATGGTATCTTCATCAAGAAGGGCATATGACTTTACAGCACATGTGCGCAGAAGCTGCCTTGTTGTCTCACATGCATTACTTTGTAAAAAATTGTTAGCCATGCGAGCATCCATACCGGCACTATTGTACGGCGTGGCCGTAAGGCCAATCACACACTTCATAGCCCTTTCAAGAGTTGCCACAGTAAATTGCAGCATATGGCTATGCAGTTCAATTTTCGTCAGGCGGCCAAGTGCGCCAATATCTACTCGCACAAGTCTGTTTTGCTGGATTTGGTCTACTAGCTGGCGCCAGTTTCCTTTTTTTTCAACAATTGCACGAAGTTCTTTAATATGGGCATCGGGTCCTATCCAGCGTTTGGCATAGTATTCAGCTCTCTCAGAGCCGCTACGTATAAACTGCTCGATAAGATAGCGTATTTCTTCGTGACCAGGTACTCTTCGGATCATCCACTGCATCGTCAGATTGGCGATAATTTCAACATAGGTATAACGACTCTTATCATCGGCAAGGTGCGCGGCCTTATAAGGAACCGCGAGCGGGTTTTCAGATGAGCCAGGGCCATAATCAACATTAAAGCGCATGGCTAAGGTATGCGGAAGATAGACACGAAGCTCGGCGCGCAGCATCTGCAGATCATCTTGCAACCCCGGTGCAAGTTTTTCAAAGGCCTCTTGCATCTCTTTAGTGCCGAATTCCGCCATCAAATACTCTTTATGGTCTAAACTAAGGCGATCGACAATCAGCTGCAGGCCTTCTTTAAAATAGCGCTCACGCGAAAAACGTTTTTTTCCATCAAGACAAAAAAGGCTATTATCATGTGCTTCATCTATAGCAAGAAGAGTTTCATAGATTTCTTTAAAACTATCAATTCGCTTAGGTTCAACGCGGATAAGATTGCCCATGGTCCAATGGACTTGCTCTTTTGCAGCCGCATCAACCTCGTCAAGCAGGAGTGTGCATTCTTTTTTAAATCCGGCAATGATTTTTTCAAGAGCTGTACGATGCTCCACTTGATTGCCAGTAACCAAAATTTCATGATAAGCAAGAATTGCTGCTGAAAGATCTGCAACAGTTGAGATTATGGGTGTATGAGAATTCTTGGCCCTGATCATCCAGTCATCAAGTTGCTCAAGACGATCCCAGATATCGTGACGATCAAGCTGCAGCGGGAAGGCAAGTGTGCCAAAGTTTGATTCAAACGTCATTGAAACGTTCCTAGCATGCTCTTCAAATATTCCTGGAGGCACAATGTTTATGATAAGATCATCCGATATGGCAGAAATAGCCGGGCTTATAGCAAAGGTCTTGCCATCACCGCAGTCAGCTTGTCCGAGCAGTCCCTTTACATTTTGAGTATGTGTGATGATGCGAAGCTGATCTGGCCTTAATGCAAGCTCGCGCCTCCACAAAAAGCTGGCAAGCCGGGCTCTAGTTTTAAAGTCCATTTCAGCTTCGATAAGTGATGCGCAATCTAGATGACGCTTAAGCTGCTGAACGGAAAGATCTGTTTTCTCTAATGCTGTAAGAGTTGTGCGCAATATGGCAAGCTCGCCAGTAGTTTGTGACACTCGTATAAGCAGCTCTGCGGCCGGATTCGTTGATTTTAAATTTTCTAACCAAGTAAAGAGCTCTAAAATGCCAACTGAGCCGTGCTCTGGGCTGGGTCTAGCAAAAAGAGGTTGAAGTTCTTTTAGTTGATGTGCGTGAATAGCTTCTGTTTGTGCTAAAGTATTTTTTAGCTGTTTAATGAGAGTCGCGCGGTCTTTAAAATATGGTTCAAGAGAAGAAAAAAGTTGTTTTGGTAAAGGCTGCGATTCAAATTTTTTGCCCACAACTGATATTCTTTTATCTACATAACTTGGTACGTCATCTAACGTCATCACGCGGCTGTTAAAGTGTGCACCACGTATCTGTTGGCGATTCGATAGGGGAACAGATACTGCAAGTGGCGGCGGCGCCCCTACCGGTGCCTGCTTAACAAATTCTCTAACTAAAGTAGCGATTTCTTCATTAGTTTTGGTTGGTTTAGCTTGCAGGAATTTTTCATAGGTCTCAATAAAAAATGGCCAAATATGTTCTTCCGGGCTTGAATTAAGGGCACTTTCTTGAAGATTTAAACGAATAAAATTACCTATCTCCTCCTTTTGTGCCTGACTAGTATTTCGATAGCGAAACCAACAGCATGCTGCCTGTATAAGTCGTGCATTAAGTGTGCAAGGTTCCAAAAACGAGCTGAAAGGAGATGCTTGAGGCCGGTAGAGCATCTGAAGTCCAATAGGACCACTTGCTCCTGGTGAAGGAGTTTTTTGTCCTTGCATCGCACTCTGAGAATACATCTGAATAGGCTGAGTTTCTACTAATTGCTGTTTTACAGGCTGATTCATCACTCTTTTGATATGATTCTGTATTAAATTGTTTTGCCCTTTTGGATCGATCTTGCCAGCTAAAAATTGCTCTTCATCGATTCGCAAAGGCCATTCATGATCTAGATGAGGGTAGCGGTCAATATATTTTAAATAAACTGTTTCAAGATCCCGAAAGATTTTTTTTGTGCGGCACACAATACGAAGATAGAGTACATCAGCTTTAGGCTGCTGCAGCCAGACAGGCCGTAAAAGCAGGTTTAGAAGTGTTACATTTGATGAATCAACAAGATCGACATAACGCCGTGCTCGCTCCCAATCTCTTTGGAGCATAAGTTCTCGAATGAGATAGGCATATTCACTGCGGTTAGCTGTAGAAAAAAGCCGCTGGTTGTAGTCGTTAGATGAAAGATCTGGATGGAGTGTTCTTTTAAAAATGGATATGTGTTTGGTGTTTATTGTTAGCCATTTTTCTCGTTTTACTGTTACAGTGTTTTGTTCAAGTTGCTGTTCTGGCAGCAAAAAGAGCTCATCAAAACCATTTGTGAGTAGCACCCCATTGAGCATTCCTAGTTCTGAAACGGTTTTATCCGGATCCCAAAAATAACCAGGATAATCCAAGCTTGCATAGGTAAGTGTGCCATCTTCACCATTTGAGACAAAAAACTTAAGTAGTCCATCCATACAGTTAAGCCAAAGCGTATCTTTGCCTCTTGCCCAAACTTCTACCGGAATTGTTGCATTGTCTCTGGTGTTACCAAAATGAGGAATTCTGTAGCTTGAGCCTTTCCAGGTAAATGAAAGCTGTGGGCTATATTCGACATTTCCTGTAAGAAGTTCGGCGCCTGTAGTACAATCGGTAATTTTTAATCTGGAATTGCCATCTACGATATAAAGTTGGCGCTGCTCAGGATCTATAATAAGCCCATTTTCGCTCCAAAGCTCCATGTGATCTTTGCACAAGCTTACAGGAATACCCTTGATGGATGAGGGAGATGAGAGCTGGTAGAGATATTCATCATGATTTTCAATTTTAGCAAAGTTCATGCCAAGACTTTCTAGTCTCTTTTTTAGAACTATGCCATTTGCAAAGAGCTGCTCGCTACCTTGTATAATACAGCTACCTGTTTTCTCGCAAAGCCATGAACGGGCAATAATATAACTACTACGCACCTTCATCATCTTCCACTCGCTAAATTCGATCTCAGGAAAAAGTTTCAATAACATTGAGCCAAAGGTAGTTGTGTGCCACGGCTGTTTATGCTGGATAAGACCATTACTGTAGGGAGCCCCATTTGCGCCGATTTCTTTATTGCCACAGGCTTGCTTCCAGAGCAAGTTAGCTGCATCATAACCCAGTTTATATTCTATACTGCTACAATGGCGAAAATAGGAGGTGTTTGTATTGATCTCAGATGCCTCCTGTACATGATTCGTATGGATTTTCAGCAGATAAGCAGCTAGTAGCTGCTCTTTAGGATCTACCCTTTCCTCCGGAAGGCTCAAAAGATAACGCCAGTAGAGATGACCTTCGTGTTTTTGTGTAAGATTAAGAAACAGTGCCTCTGTTTTTGGAACGCGAAGATTTATTTCACTTACTAAGGTAAAAATAGATGTACAAAGATCTTCTCGATCGGAGTGATCATTTAAAATCCTTTCACAAAATCGTGCAATTCGAGCGAGCATAACTTTTGCATTAGGCTGCTTTAATTGATTTGTAAGAGGAGATATTCCAAGAGAGTCACTTGCAACTTTAATGGCAAACCAGCTCTCTTCCGGTTTAAAGAGACCAATTTTTTCAATATCCTGTTCCATCATAGAGAGCTGTAGATCTATTCCTACCACCGGCGCACAAACAGAGGCTTTTGAGATAGAAGCTATTTTTTGGGAATAAATGGAAGGGCCTAGGTTTTGTGGTGAGCTATAACCAACGACATCGTCTGTTTGTACATAGCCAAAAGTCCTTTTTGCATTTCTAATTCCAAATTCTATCTCGGCAGCAAATTCTATTACCTCAATGGCCCTACGTAATTGCGGATATCGTGAATTAAAAAACGGAGCATAAGACCATCCTTTTTTCTTTTCAATTTCTTGTATTTCTGCTGGGCTTTTTTCTTTTAAGATCATTTCTTTACATGCAGGCTCTGTTTGAAAGATAATATTTTTTCCGTTGGACAAATAGGAGAAAAGTGGACGAGCTGATTTTGCTGCAAGGCGTCGATTTTGCCATTCTTTAAGCAGCCTCTCTCCAAGAGGATTAAGCAGAGTATTGCCGCTATGCAGCCAGGAATTTTCTATTTCTAGTGGATGCACATTTTGAGCTATACCAAGGGTAATGGGCTCTTTAAGCTCGGCACTTAGCAGCTTTTCTTGAGCTGCCAGATAAAATTCGGTAAGCCAAGCTACAATGAGCTGATTTGGAAGGCCTGCTATATTGATGGGATGAATGTTAACAACTCTAATAAGATTTTGTAAGTGCGTAAAAAAAATAGGATCTAAGTTGATAGCATTAAGACAATTACAGAAAGAAAAGTCTGCAAGAAATTTATGAATTTGTTGCATGTGAATATAGGTTTTATCGGCCTCAGCTAAACTTCTAAGTATTTGCGGAAAGACTACAGGCTGATACAACTCTCGATAAATGAGGGGCGATTTAGTTTCTATAGTACTATTGTAGATGGCAATGTTCGTGCTGTTACCGGTGAACGTTAAATGCGGCTTATCAAAGCGGCTGGTAAGTTGCCGACTTTCGCATCTTGTATCATCTTCTGTAATTTTAACATCCACTTCACAATAGTGAATAAGTAGCGCGGCAAGCTCATCTGAGAGCTTGCCGGCTGCTTTTTGCGTTTGGACTGAATGTCGAAGTTTTTGGCGTATTTCTTGTAAAAATCGCCTTTCAGACTGGCCAATATTTGATTTTCTAAATGATAGATCTTCTTCATAGCGCGCAAGAATGCCAAATTTAAACTGCAGGATAAAGCGATCGTAGCCATCTTCGGACATTTTTGTTTTAAGATAGGCAAGTATGGCCTTAAAAGCGCAGCTGCCACTTCTTTGCGGAAGAATATGATGTTCAGACGACACGATAGTTCCGGGAATGCAGTGCACAAACCAAGAATACAGGTCATTAGCAGAATAAGGCTCATTAAGTTGCACAGGATGTCTAAGGCCGGTAAGGATCATCCAAAAGGCAGCGGATGTTACAATATTTGCCGGAATGTCTCGTTTTTCAAGATAGGCACCGCGCCGCTCTCTAAAGGGCTCTTGCTTACTATTATGATTGCTAATACCTGCGCCTTGATTATATAAACGAACAGTGGCAGTACCATTTTTTTCTAAAATAGCCTCAGCAATCATCGCATGACCGCCAGTGGGATTACTCCAACCCGAAGGTACAGCAAGGCGTCCCTGGCTCTTCATAGTTTTGGCCATATTATCAAAAGGAAAATCGATACCTTTACTGATGGCAATCAAATAGCGCTGCATCAATGCTAAATCTTTGGTGAGCTCTTCACCAACTGCCGAACCAAATGAGCCAACGATATCAAAGGCATCAACAAAGCTATGACCTTCAAGACCAGATTCTGAAATAAGAGCATCACCAAGTATTAACCCTAGCTGTTTTTCAGTAATAGAAATCTTGCCATCGGGCCTAATATTAAGTGCCTGCAGTACTTTACCACGCAAATCATGTGGGTTTTTAGCCAGCTGTAAAAGATGCTCTTGAACTGTTTTTGACCCGAGCTGCAGGGCTCTTGTTACTTCGGGCAAATCATTGCCCAGACTAAACATAAGGTCAAGAAAATGATTTGTGAGCTTTTCTGAAGTGGCTATAAGGTTTAGTGTGTTTTGGATTTTATCTTCTGAAAATGGATAAAGAAACAACTCGCGAAAATGGGCAGTGGTAAATTGAAGATTAGATTCAAATTCTACAGCAAGTGCATCTTTTAGCTCTTGCTGTTTACTTGAGTGCACTATCGTAATGAGCTCAAAGAATCTGTTTTTGTCATTAGATTCAATAATATAATTTACTGATTCTCGAAGATACTTAGGGTTTTCTTCCCATATCCACAGAAGTTTTTTTAGCCCGGTTACTCTCTTCCACACCTCTTCTTTCAGTTGTTTAAGCTCATTTGTAGTAACGCCGTGATGCTTTTTTTGGGCAGAGCTCTTTTGCACATTACCGGCCAGGCACAGCTTGGGATGCTCACCTATTAAATTTGCAAGTGGGTTTACTTCAGGAATTACAATAACAGGGGGAGGAAGATTATGAGGTATCATAGTTCTCTTATTTTAAACAACAAACATACTATAAAATAAAGTTTATGTCAATTAATAATTCACAGTAATTAACGATCAATGGGGGAAGTGTTGCTTGACAAATACTATCTATAAAATCAAAATCAAGGTAATGCATTGGAGCTCTAGATGAAGCAGTTTTACAAAAAAAGAATAGCTGAACTACTTCTTGCTGTTCCAGCAGTTGTATATATTATTTTAATTTTTATGTACGGAATTTATGATCTGCAAAACTGGAGGCTTGTTTTAGTGCAAACGGGCTTTATCGCCTGCGGTTTACTTGTTTTTTTACTTGCACTCAACCCTTTACGTCGGCTTTTCCCTGCCATAACCCCCATTATTTTTGTTAATCGCTTTCGTCGGCAGATAGGAGTGGCTATATTTGGCTATGCACTGTTGCATTATATCGCAGTTATTCTGAAGGCAATCTGTAAAAGAGGAAACTTTTGGCCATCTGATCTTTTGCATCCTGTGCTTTTGAGTGGCTTTTTAGCATTTATACTTTTACTTATTCTTGCTATTACTAGTAATGATTATTCAGTAAAAACTATGGGAATAAAGCGCTGGAAGAAACTGCATCTTTGGGCCTACGTTGTCGAAGGACTTGTTATATTGCATCTTTTCTTGCAAGGCGGACAAAATATTTGGATTGCATGCGCCATATTTATTCCTCTCATTACCCTGCAAATCTATTCGCGAAAGTCAAAGTAATTTTTGACCTCAGGTCCCTGGAGTGCGGGGCTTTTGCACCGCTCTTAATTTTACGCACACCTTTACCTAAAAAAAAGACTAAGCGAAAATTAACCTTTTTTTGCTTCTAAGCTTATGTAGTAAAGGTGTGCGTAAAATTAAGGGCGGTGCAAAAAAGCACCGCACTCCAGAGACCTTCGGTCAAAAAAGAGTTTGATTTGTCGTTCATACATTTTTGTGGAAAATTTAGTTCTTTTTATCTATCCTATTCGTTTTAATTAGGTAAAAAGATGTCTGCTATTAATGTCGCAAGTCGCGATGCAATTCCTCAAACTATATTATTTGACCCCGTTAAAAAAGATTCTCAGGGGTTAGATGCCTTTGATCGAGCTTGTATCGAGGGAGACAACACTCGCGCGCTGGGTGTTCTTGCAGGCATCAACAAAGTAAATGTCCCAAAGACTATTTTTGTAGAAATTGTTAACCTCACTAAAGATTTTGCAGAACGCCTATTTTTGGATGCAATACTCAAAAACCAGGTAACTGAAGAACAGATTCAAAAAACTCTTCTCGAAGTCAATCAACGGGATAAAAACAATAAGCTTCCTCTTGAAAAAGCAATAGAAGAACATAAGCCTGAAAATTTTATTGAGTTGTTTGTGTGCGGCGCGGATGTCAAACAAAAAACTCTTGCGGGCAGCTCGCTGCTTCACCTTGCCGTGTGCCAGCAAGAAGTAGATATAGTCCTTTTGCTACTTGTTGCAGGACTAGATCCAAATGAAAAAGATGACAAGGGAAACACATTACTTTTTTACGCTGCAAAACAAGCTAATATGCATATCGTGTATCTGCTTTTATCATACGGAGCAACTCTAAGTTCACCTGTGACCGATATGTTAATACAGGTTGCCAAAGGGCATGATCCTTTATTGATTAGCAGCGCAGATAAATTGCTTTTTTTAGCTACCGGTGCATACTGGCTAGCAAAAGGTGCAACTACTTTAAGTTCAAATAAATATCTTGAAAACATTCCTTTGCTCATTCATCTACTAGGATCATCCTGGATGTTATGTAATCAATTACAACGTCTTAATCTGCTTCCAGAAGCAAAACAAAACTGGAAAAAAGCTGTGGTTGCCACAGGGGTTATGGGTGTGCAGCTTTTGCCTGCAACAAATGTCGTAATGCAAATTTGGAAAACTGCAACAGTTGCCGTGTCTGCATTTTCGGGCATAAAGGCAGCCTACAATAACTATGCTCATCGCTCATGGCAAGCTTTTCAAAAAGGTGTAATTCATACAGTAAATACCGTGCAGTCTTTATACATGTTAAAGAGTATGTTTGCTTTTGAATATAGTGAAAGTCAGCTTTTTAAAAAAGCGCACGAAAGCGCGGTCGCAGTAGATGATATAAGTTCATACCCTGAATGGAATTGTGATAATTATAAAAAATTATTCCGACAAGAGACTCTCACGCATCATCCTGATAAAAGCACTTCCGGCATGCAAGTAGTCCTTAACGCAGTAAATACTTTCTGGAAACATTACTGTAGAGTTGAGGAAGGCGTCTAATTCAATCTCTTTGTTAATTGACTGAAACATGTATTTAGTATATAAATTATCATCTAATTCTGGAATATTACAATATGCATATTATATCTAATCTAATTTTATTGTTTCTTCTATTTTTATCAACAAACGTAGAAAAAATTTATGCCGAAGAATTAAGTCCAGTTACTGAAAAAACATATCCTAAAGTTCAAAAGATTGACCAAGAAATTGGCTCTTTTGGTCGTCAGGCAAGTGAACTGATTCTTCATACAAGCTATCTTCAAGATATTTTACTTACCTACCTGCACGATGCCGAAAATCAAGAAGCCTACACACACGGTATGCAGCTATTTCAGGAAAACTTTAGTAATTTAAAAAGCGTTAGCACGTATATCACCTCAATTTTTAACTTTTATACCGGCGAATATGAGATAGCAGATCCCCAAATGGCAAGCACGCAATTTTGCGGCCAACAAAGTAAGGGCTTTTTAAATACTTTTAAAACAAATAAAGAACTCACTGCAGAAGAAAGAGCCCTTTTTTTTGATCAGGAAGCCGCACATTATGCAAGAGATGCTATTGAGTATCCATTTATTCTTGATCATATATCTCTTAGTCAACTTGAAGCTGAGACAACCTATAACTTTGTATTACTTCCTGATGCTACAATCCGTATTGCTAAAGAAAGACCGGGTGATAGGGAATATCACGTTCGAGATGAGATGCTATTTGAAGCCTTTCGTTACCCAAATCACACCATACTAGCAAATGATCCCGATCAGATTGTGATAACTGCCGGTGCACTTATCTTTTACCAAATCGATGATAAAAAGCTCTTTTTTATTTCTTGTAAGTCGGGCCACTTTCAACCTACTTATAACTCACTAACCTATATGAAAGAACAGCTTGCACATGTTGGCGTAAACCCATGCACCATCATAATGCTCCCTGATCTTGACATGTCGGCATCTGTTATAAAAACCTATAAAGGGGCACAGGTCCCTCTACTGCTTACCCAAAATGATGCTCAAGCACTCTTTAAGATTGCAAATGATCGCTGGAACAAATGGTATCATGAAATTGACAAAACCATACTTGAAGAGCTAGCTCTTGGTAATATGAGCATACTTAATGATGGGCTAAAGGCTATTTTAAAAAAACAGCGAGCAGAAGCTACCTACATGCGTAGTGCCTATCATCTTTTTACTCAAGATCATCTGGTTCCAACGCATTTTAGTGAGCTTGTAAAACGATTTGGAAAGTTTAAAGATGCTATAAAAAAGATTAATACCAATAAATTCAACCCAGAGCGTGTGCAAGAAGAAGCTGCACGGCTACTTACTCTTATTCAGGCATACGATGAGGAATATCCAGCTTATCAATTTTTTGCTGCCGATGATCAATCCCTGCACAGTGTTATTTGCGCCAACAATAACGAAATCCACGATCTTTTAACAAGAGAGTCGCTCACAAAAGATGAATATCATAAGCTTAAAAAGCTCTCTCGAGAAACTGGCGTATTATTTCTTTATATGGCAAGTAATGTAGAATATAAAACTAAAGGCTTTCTTATCTTTCGTACAGCAGCCGATGGCTTTTTTCAGATCAATGATTTGATGGCAAGCACAGACTACGTCTTTGCTCAAAGTTTGCCAGAAGAAGAAATTCGCCTAAAAGTACCACGAAAAATTGCAAATTTATTGAACAAATATCTTGCGCGCCTTGGCATTGCACCAGTAAAAATTACTTTCCCGCTTGATCCTAAAGATGCCTTTTGGACTGTTAATTATGCAAAAGAGCTCTATATGGTGAGTCATCATGTTCAAGAGATCTTTTATAGCATAGCAAATCATGAAACGGCTGATACAACCAATCTTTTGGAGCCTCTTCAATTGATGCTACGTTATACAGAACGTGCAGAGAATATATTAATATTTTTGGATAAGACACACACAGTATCAGATGCGTATCAGATCTTCAAAGATGCAATTGTGCGTATGATCCGAAATGTTCAAAATGACGATTTTGCATCTATCAATAAAGAAGCAGATGACTTTTGGCGTCTTTGCTACTCAGTTCCTGCATCAGGATTTAATATGTGGGAGTGTACAGACCAAGCAAGCTTTGATGCCATCATGCAAAAAACTCTTAGGGGACTACAAGATCCGAATGTTGATGTAATCAGACAAAAAATTCAGGCCTTTCGTGATTTCATAAATCTTACAAGAAAAAACGGAATGTCTAAATCACCCGATGCACTACCCATGGTTTGCTTTGATGCCCTAGAAGAACATGCCGACATCATCCTTGAAGAGCTGCAACATGGTTATATTTCTGACAAGATGCAGCAGAGCATATCATTCATACTCACGCGGTGCTTAGATTGAAAATCAGAGAATCTCACGAATCGATAGGGCAGGGCACCATAAGTGCTTAACTTAATTAGTTTAAAGTATCTTCTTTAGACTGAAGGTCTGGGTTATAAAAGCCCAGGGCATCGCCCTGGGTATAGCGTGGAAGGGATTGCAGGCTGAAGGCCTGCGTTATAGCAAACATTTAACACCCAATAGCTTGTTGCAAAAATTTACCATAACGCAGGCCTTCAGCCTGCAAAATCGTGCTTACAGCATACCCAGGGCGATGCCCTGGGCTTTTATAACCCAGACCTTCAGTCTGAAAAAGATATTTGAAATTTAATTAAGTTAGCGCATACGGGGCAGGGCAAGGAGCCCCCTTATTAATTAGGTTGCTCGAGAGCCGATCAATGCAAATCCTGCTTAGCCTGCAAGCTGTCGCGGTAGCTATCAATCGTATCACCCTACTAGGTCGCAAGCAGGACTTTGCCGATGGTTTGTCTATTTTCGAGTGCTTGCTGGGCTTTTGCGGCCTCGGCCAGCGGGAATATCTTATCAATTTTTAGCTTGAGCCAACCTTCTTCTAGGCCCTTGAGAGCGGCGTTTGCTCGCATAAGCATTTCTTCTCGGGTGAGGATGAAATTCATTAGGCTGCCGCCAGAAAGTGTTAGGGAACGGCCCATTAAATTATTGGGCACGATAGGGTTGGCAGGGCCGCTTGCTGCACCAAAAATAATGATGTGGCCGCGAAGAGTGGCGGCTTCTAAATTTCCAGCAAAGGTAGTTTTAGCAACGCCATCGATGATTAGATTGGCTCCATGGCCATTTGTGATCCTTTTTGTTTCTGCTACAAAGTCATTTTTGGTGTAGATAATGACTTCATTTGCACCTGCACTGCGAGCAGCGTTTGCTTTTTCTTCTGTGGATACTGTACCAATCACTTTTGCACCCAAATGGCGTGCCCACTGGATAAGAAGTAGCCCCATACCACCGGCAGCGGCGTGAATTAGCACCCAATCACCTGGTTTTATAGTGTAAAATTCGTGCAAAAGATAGTGCGCAGTCATGCCTTGAAGAGGAAACGCAGCCCCATCTTCAAATGAAATGCTATCAGGCAGCGAAATCAGACCCTCAGCTTTGGTAAGAATTTGTTCGGCATAAGATCCAGGCTGGTGTGCATAGGCAACTCGATCGCCGGGTTTTACTGATGTCACATCGCTTGCGACCTTTTCCACTACTCCCGAGCCTTCCCAGCCTGGTGTGTAGGGGAGTGGACAGCTGTAAATGCCGTTTCTGAGATAGGTGTCAACAAAGTTTAAGCCAGCAAAATGGTTACGAACGAGAGCTTGTCCTGGTCCTGGATTTTCAATTGAAATTTCTTCTAGTTTAAGAACCTCTGGACCGCCATTTTTTTCGACTCTAATAGCTTTCATAAATTTAACCTTTTGGAAAAAAATCTCACTTTGCCATAAGACTGAAAAAAACTCAAGGGGGGGCGTACCAGGGTTTTATAATTAACCACAGAGGCACTGAGCTCACTGAGAGAATTGAGATAATGAGAAGGATTAGTTAACAGTACGCTTTTTATACTGCATTCCTAAGCTTTTTATAATGTTTTAAATTTCTGTTCAGTTTTCTCAAATATCTCAGTGAACTCAGTCAGTGGTTAATTATAAAGCCCAGGGCAGCGTCCCGTAAGCTCAAACTTAATTAGATTTCAAAGTAATCCTCAGCCTGAAAGGCTGGCATGTAAAAGCCCAGGGCAGCGCCCTGGGTATGCTGTGAAATGGATTGCAGGCTGAAAGCCTGCGTTATAGTAAATGCCAAATTGAAAATATTTTAACAAAATGTCCTATTTCATTTATTGTTCACTATAAAGCAGGCTTACAGCCTGCAAAACGCCTCAACAATATACCCAGGGCGTTGCCCTGGGCTTTTACAAACCAGCCTTTCAGGCTGAGGAATGTGATTGAAATCTAATTCGTTAGCGCTTATGGGGCATGCCCAATAGTGTCAACTTAAGCAATTTTTTCTCTTAATCTTGATCTTAATCTTTTTTTGCAAAGTACTTTAAAAAAGAGATGAAGATCAAGATCATGATTAAGATCAAGAAAGGCCTTAAGTTTGATACATTGATGACTTGCCTGGCAAAATTGAAATTAGCTAAGGCTGTTTTTTATAAAATTCCTGATGTTGAATTTAATGATGTAAGAAAGCACACTAGTTGCCCAATATTTTTACAAAGATGATCTATGCAAGCATTACTAGCAACACCCGGATACGCAAGGCAGCCTCGAGAGCTTAAAGAAACGCCCGACACAATTACTGTTCACGATGAAAATTCAGATCAGCTGATTACTAAGATACGTTTTAATAGACATTCATTTAAAGTATCGCAAAGTGGTGTTACTTTTTCGCTATCGCGAGCCTATAAATATCACGATCGTGTTGATGAAGTTACTAATTATGTACAATACCACTTTGCTGATACGGCAACAGTGTCAACATGGCAATATACGAATGCTGAAACTAATCGAATAATTACGGCACCATTTTCAATAGATGTTTCTGAGTTTTACAATGTGCGATCTGTTGTAGCAAAACTTTTTAAGCTTACTTTGCTGCCAAAACATAAAGCCCATGAGATAGAAAAATGGGTGACATCGGTTGAACAATATGGAGTTTTTGCTGAAAATCTTGAAGGTTTTACCTCTGATTCAGCTGAGCAAAATGCTATTTTAGATACTATAGTAGCACATCTTCAGGGCATAGAATCACGCCAAACTCGCGGGCTTATTATAGATATGGTCTATCTAGAGCTTAAACGATTGCGACCAGAAGAGTGGTTTCAATTTCGTGATGCATTTGTACAAATTCCTCATAGTTACCAACTGAATATAATGCGTCTTGCGGGGCAAGAGGGACATCTTTGTTTAACCCACATTACTAATTTGCTCCGAGACCTAAGAGGGCAAGTTCACCAAAAAACACTTGAAGTAACTATTTGCTTGTTAGAACAAGTAAATCCTCGATTTACTTTTATAGAAGATGTACTCTTCAGCATTGCCGCCCTGCTCGAAAAAGGTCATAACGAAGCTGTTGATTTTTTACTGCAAGAACTTAAAGGTATGAAAGATGGTGAGTTGATAGCCGCCACTGTTAAAATAATGAGGTGTGCTCGATGTAAGAAGTCTGCGGGCTCACTTGTTATTACTCTTTTTGGTAAGAGCGCACAAAGAAGTGCCCGGGAGCTTAAAATTGCTATCGAACCTCTTTACTTGCTGACAGTTCCAGATGCAAAACCTCTTGTTGTAGATGCAAAACCTTTAGTTCAAGCGCAAATTGTAAAAACAAAAATTCAAGCTATCGTTCCAGAAGAGAGCCTTCCCTTAATAAAAAAGCAGCCGCTTCCTCAGAGGGGTCCTCAAGTTCAATGCGATGTTCAGTTTGGATTTGAGATGGATTCAGAAGAGGCGAATGCCGCTATGCCAGAGGAATCACTGCAAGCGGCTATCGCAAAATTAAATATAAAAAAGATTTGAAAAATTCAAAACCGCAGGCTTTTGAATCTGCGGTTAAGATTTTTTAATGCCCAGGTCTTGGCTGATAGGCATCTGTATTACCAGTAGGTGGTGTGGCTGTAGGGGGTTGAACTGGTCCCCCAGGATTGGGTACGACCCCAGGGACTGCGGGGGATATTCCAGTACCTCCAACACTACTTCTGCCAGTAGAAGTTGTTCCGCCTCCTCCTGAGCCAGTAGAAGAACCCGCAGCAGATGCGTTACCACCAGGGACATTTTGCGTAGGCGCAGGAGCGCTTCCTCTAGCAGCAGCACCCGCCGCACCTCCTCCTCCACCTGCCGCCCCAGCAGCATGCCCACCGCCGCCTCCACCACCACCGCCATGGCCATTACCTGTGGCAGCAGCGCCTAATGGGGCAATTAAGGATCCTAAGAGTACGCCGAGAACAATAATATACTTATTTATCATAAATCCTCCTTACCATGCTCTATAACATTAATTATATATCCCTCACATATATGCCTGTCAAATTAAAAAATAATACTAGTTGAAGCTTAGTGGGAGTTTTCGGTCGCTAATTTTGAAGCTTGTAGAGTTGCCGAGTGTTTGTTAACATACCCATATATGCTCGCTACTTAAGGAAATCATGGAAAAATTACGCGATCTTTTCAGCAATAATAAAAAATGGGTAGTATCAAAGACGGATAAAGATCCTAACTTTTTTAGCCTTATGTCGGAAGTACATGATCCACGCTATCTTTGGATTGGATGTTCTGATAGCCGCGTGCCGGTAAATGAAATTGTGGGACTCGAGCCCAAAGAATTTTTTGTACATCGCAATGTAGCTAATATTTTTCCACACACCGATATGAACTGCTTGTCAGTTTTAGAGTTTGCAGTGAATGTGTTAAAAATCCAGCACGTTATTGTATGCGGCCACTATGGCTGCAAAGGTGTAAAGTCTGCCATGGAAAACCAACAACTTGGCCTAGTTGATAACTGGCTGCGTAACATCCGCGATGTATATGCTCATTTTCACGTAGAACTTGAACAAATCACAAACGAAAAAGATCGCTATGAACATCTTGTAGAACTCAATGTTATGCAGCAAGTGCTTAATGTATGCCACACTACAATTGTACAAAATGCCTGGCTAAAAGGCCAATTAGTCTGTGTACATGGTTGGGTTTATGACGTAGCCTCTGGTTTATTAAAAGATCTAGATTGCTGTATTTCAAGCATCGATCAGGTTGAACACATCTACCGTGTAAAATTTGAACATCACCACTAAAAAGGGGCCGATTTCGGCCCCCTCGTGTGCTTTTTAGAGCTTAGATTGCTTCATAAATATAGATAGCACTATGTCTAGATGCATCTTGATAAGGAGAGAAATCTAAGTCTTTGTACTTTTTATCTGGTGATTTTAGTACAGAGACGTGGTCATCATCATATAATACCCAGCCGCTTTTTTCGATAGCATAGCTGTAGGCATGCCAATAAGGTGTGCATATAACTACAGATACTAATTTGTACTTGGCAACATTTCCGTTGCTGAGAACAGGAATGCCAAGGGGTGAAGTAGGATCAATTGAAGCAATTGAATAGCCCTTCTTTTTACCGCTTGAACTTCTTAAGCGTGGACGCTCAACAAAGATTGGCAAAAATTTAGGGACTTTATCTTCTGATACAAAAGCAATTTTTTTGTCTTTTATACAATCTTGGAGTGGTTTTTTCTTTGTGGACTCAGAAATTTTGATATTGAGCATCTGATCTTTTTTACTTTTAGAACCTTCTTGATACTGAATACCTTTACTTTTGAGCTCTTTTAAAAGGAACTTCAAAAATGTAGCCTGGTGAAAACCATCATCCATTTTTGCAGGCAGGCCCTTATCAATAACCATGCGCTTAAATGTTTTTATTTCACTAGAGCGTACAGATCTTCTTTTTTCGCCATTCTTGCCCTCAGATATATCAAAGAGCTTAAAAAGCTCCTTTTTTATCTTATTATTTTCATCTTTTTTAGGGGCAAATTCTTTTCTAAAAGCTTTAGATGCTCGTATAGATTGAATAACGCTCGTTAGCCAGCAGGAAGCCTCAGCATGGTTTGTCATTCCTTCTGAATCAGAACTCGATTCCGATTCGGATTTGGATTTCGATTTTGATTTCGATTTAGACGCAGCTTTTGGGCCATATTGGAATTTATAACGATCTATAGTATCAATATTATAGACAATCTCTGTTTTATTTTTTTGATAATCAATTGTATCTACTGCTTCAAACATAGCGTACTCCTTATTATTAGTACGCTAGATACTATACGCACATTAGGAATAAAAAGGAGAACAGTAAACTTTCTTCAAGTTGCTATTATAAGTAGTCGTGGGTTTTATAATTAACCACAGAGGCACTGAGTTCACTGAGAGGGTTGAGATAATGAGAAGGATTAGTTGACAGTACGCTTTTTATACTGCATTCCTAAGCTTTTCATAATGTTTTAAACTCTGTTCAGTTTTCTCAAATATCTCAGTGAGCTCAGTGGCTCAGTGGTTAATTATGCAACAAGGCCAGTTAATTGCGTATTAAACGTCCTCCAGTTAAAGCTCCATTCAAGAAACTACTTCCATATAAATTTACTATGCCTTTTCCAGATTGAAAGTTAATGGGTCCATTAATAAGGCTTGCATTTTGCAGTTGTATTGTTTGTTGTCCTTGTTCGCTAAGAACAAAAATGGAACTTGCGGTAGTATTGTCTAAAGTAAGTAAGGAAGCATATGTAGAAATTTGCCCATTCACCTGGCAATTTTGCATTTGCAACTCACCATACACTGATATCGAACCTGTAATCGTACAGTTAACTAAATAAGCACTTCCATTTACAACTACATCTGCAATTTGAGCACCATTCGCACTTAGATTTCCATAAATAGTAGAAGAATCACTTACGGTTGTATTAAATAACGAGACATTTGCCTGTTCAGAGATCGATGACACCGTCTGCGAGCCATACTGCACACTAATGGGAGTTGAAACAAGTTTGTTCGCGTATTCAATGGAGCAAAGTGGGCTAAAAAAAAGTAAAAAGTGGCACAAGAGCATGAGTTTATTCATTTTTTATTTCCTCATAGATGTTGGTCATCCTATAGAATAAAATGATTTTCTAACAACTCTTAAACAAATAATCCAAAAAGGTTATAATAAAAATAGCCTATTGGGCTAAAGGAGGCATGTATGATCCGGAAGCTAAAATCTGGACAATTTAGAATTTATTCGCGCAGCAAGGACCACTCAGGAAAGCGCAAAAATCTTGGTACATTTGATTCTCTTGATGCCGCAAAACAGCATGAGCGTGAAATACAATACTTTAAGCGACGTAAATGATGAAATCTAAACATGAGGACATAGAGCGTTTTATTTTCCATCGTAAAAACGATAGAACGATAGAACGATAAAAACGATAAAACAAAAAATAGAGTTGTCTTATTCTTAGCTATACATCAAGCACTTAATTTTTCTATGTTTTATCGTTTTATCGTTCTATCGTTTTTGAGTTAAGTAAAGGGTCTCGATAGAAAGGATTTCTCCTAACCTAATTGCTCCAAAACAATGTGGACGGTGTGTGTTTTGCCATCGTCTACTAAGGGGATGTCTTGGCCTTCAAATAAGGCGCCATCTAGTGTGATGCGAGGACGGCCTTTACTTAGATGGTTGGGATTTTCAAGTTGGATTTCGTAAAGAGAGGTTTTGTAGCGATAGTGGAGCTTGAAACCTTGCCATTCTTTGGGAATGCAGCAGTTTATTGAAAAAGTCTTTGAACGAAGTTTAAATCCTAATATTTCTTCTAGCCATATTCGATACATCCAGGCGCATGAGCCAGTATACCATGACCAGCCTCCGCGGCCAACTTGGCCAGCAAGATCATACACATCACCAGGTAGCACATAAGGTTCAATTTTATAGATGTTAGTTTCTTCAGGCGTGCGCGTATGCAGTTGGGGATGCATCATTTTTAAAAGCTCTACTGCTTTATCGCCATCACCTTTACGTGCAAAAGCCATGGCGAGCCATAAGGAACCATGTGTATATTGGCCGCCATTTTCGCGAACACCGGGAGGATAGCCTTTAATGTAGCCTGGATCTTCAGGCGTTTTGTCAAAGGGCGGAGTTAATAGCAGCACGATGCGATCATTTATTTTAACAAGTCTCTCATAAGCTGATTGCAATGCCCTATCACCTCTTTTTGGATCGCCGGCGCCTGAAATTACCGACCAAGATTGAGCTAAGGAGTCAATTTGGGCTTCAGTACTTTTTTTGGATCCAAGAGGTGAGCCATTATCAAAATAGGCTCTTCGATACCATTCTCCATCCCAAGCTTTGGCTTCAACGGCGTTTGCTATACGTTCTGCTTCTAAAACATATTCATGGATATTTTCTTTTTGATCGGCAAGAAGTTCTACATAATCATGTAACACATGAATCAAAAACCATGCAAGCCATACACTTTCGCCCTTGCCTTGTATTCCTACACGGTTCATCCCGTCATTCCAGTCGCCGCCGCCAATTAATGGCAGGCCATGTTCACCCGCGGTTAGGCCTTTTTTAATAGCTTTTTGGCAGTGTATTTGTAGTGAGGCTGTTTCAGAGGTTATCTCAGGAATAGAAAAAATTTCATGTTGATCAGGTTCTAAAAGGGGGGCTTTTAAAAAGGGGATTTGTTCTTCTAAAATTGATATATCACCTGTTACTCTTATATATTGCGCTGTGCAGTAGGGAAGCCATAAAAGATCATCTGAAAAGCGTGTGCGAACACCGCTTCCAGTAACAGGATCCCACCAATGCTGCACATCACCTTCTATAAATTGTCTCGCAGCTGCTCGTAAAATCTGCTCTCTTGCAAGTTGAGGTTTAGAATATACAAGTGCCATCACATCTTGCAGCTGATCTCGAAAGCCGTAAGCACCGCTTGATTGATAAAAAGCTGTTCTTCCCCATATGCGGCAGGCTAAATTTTGATAGGGAAGCCAACTATTTAAAGCAAATTTTACACTTAAATCGGGAACATCTACTTGAACGGAATCTAAAAAGGCATCCCACCAGGCATGCGTTTGCGAGAACAAATCTTCAATTTTTTCTTTATCTTGAGTTTGTGAAATAAGTTGTTTAGCATGGGACATGTCGTTTGCATAACCTAAGATAAAAATAATATCTTCTGAGCTGCCGGGCGGCAAAACCAGAGGCACCTGCACTGCCGTACATGGGTCAAAGCCGGCTCCAGAATGATTTGACAAAGAACGTCTATGAAGCGCCGATGGATTTGCTAATGTATTATTTCTTCCAATAAATTCTGTGCGATCTCCAGTATATGATGAAGCTGCGGGAATCGATGTAGCAAATGCTACACAATTGCCGAAGGAGCTGTTGTAGCGATTTTGCGCAAAAAGTGTTTGAGTTTCTGCATTCCACTGAGTCACCACATGCATTTGCGTCTCTTCCTTGTTTGGCCCTAAAATAATGTCTTGATAAGATGTAATGGTAAGATAACGAGTTTTAGCTGAGCTATTATGTAGTGTCAATTTCTGAACACGTACGGGCAGGCCTTGTGTATCATCTACAGGGACTAGTATAATTAACTTTTGTTCAATGCCATGGCTATTATGTTCGAAAGTACTAAAACCTTGGCCGTGAGTAATGCGATACGCATCAAGCTCGCGAATTGGCCCAGGTGTGGGACACCAAAAGGTTCCACTTATTTCATCTCGGATATAAATAGCATCAGAAATAGGGTTAGAAATAGGATCGTTTGACCAAGGAGTTAAGCGATTAGTTTGGCTGTTACCACACCAAGTAACGCCATTACCGGCATCTGTTACTAATGTGCCAAATTGTGCATTTGCAAGTACATTAATCCACGGCGCGGGTGTTTCAGTATTTGGGCCTAAATAAATAGCATATGTTTTTCCATCAGGGCTATAGCCTCCGAGGCCGTTAAAATAAGGAAGCTCTAAAAATGGCAAAGGTGCTGAAAGTGCTTCTTCTGTTTTGCCGCGCACAATTAAGGCAGCAGGGTAGTGTGTGGCTGGCATCGGAGAGATCAGCTGCTGTCTTAAAGAGCCTCTTGCGGCAATTAAAAAGATACTTGCCACTGCCAATAGAAGGGTAAGGTCATCGTCTGGAATTTGATGGATATTATGTAAATATATACCACCTGGCTGATTGGCCTCAAATGGATAGGCATGCACCTGGATCATACGTAAAAGCTGATCTTGCAGAGGATTTTCGTAGCCTACTTCTTCTTCGTTAAGTATCAAAAGATCAACTTTAAGGCCGCGCGAGCGCCAAAATCTGTGCGCAATCACCATCTGCTTGATAAGGACAATATCATACACATCATCAACGCTTACAACTACAAGAGGAATATCTCCTGAAATACCATATTTCCAAAGATTTGATTGGCCAAGAGTGTTACTTTTTAAACGATCTAAAGACGCACGAAGCTGCTTATGGGGATATAAAATGCGACTAGCAAGTTTTTGAAATAGCTGGATGTCTTCTAAGGTAATATTGAGGTGGCGAAGTTCCAGCTGTGAATATGTCCAGGCCATGTCTATGGCTGCAGCTGTAGCTTCTAGCCTCTGATATTTTTCTATTAAGCTTATAAGCTGCGGCCGGCTGTCAGCAATTAATGTTATGAATGAAACTTTAGTTGGTTTTCCAGGCTCAAGCTTTAAACCATGTCGCAGGCTAAAAATAGGGTCTAAAACGGTGCCAAAAGTATTTGTGAGGTCACTATCAAGTGCTTGAGGATTCTGCAAAGACTTTCCCCGTCCAATAAACAAAGCGCGGCTAGTTTCAAATTGCATATGGTCATTACTTTGTTCGGGATCTGTTATGGCTATGTGGGCAGCCCAAATTTGGGGCTCATCTGGGGCTCTCGCTCTTCTAAAAGCAATCAGAGCATGAAGTTCTGGTATAACTTCGGTTTCTATAAAAAGTTTATTAAATGCTGGGTGCGCGCGATCGGCCGCATGTGCAGCAAGCGCCAGTTCTTGATAGCTTGTTATTTGTAGTTGGCGAACTTTTGATGTTTTATTAATGCATGTAATTGTTCTGATTTCTGCATTGTCATCAGGTGAAATTACAATTTCCATCAAAGTTTCGATGCCATTGTCTTTACGTCTAAATTCCACTTTATTGGCTTTAAAGCTTGATGAATACTCAAAACCCTGTTTTAACAGCGGGTGATAGGCAGCCGACCATTTATCTTGGGATTCAAGATCTTTAATATAAAAAAAAGATCCCCATTGATCGCAAGTAGTGTCTGATCGCCATCTGGTAATGTCAATATCGCCAAAACGGCTATACCCACCTCCAGCATTAGATATACAAACAGAATATTTATGATTTGACAGCAGACTTATTTTCGGAATTGCTGTGTTTGGGGTTTCAGTCACTCCCATAATCGGTACTGATGAAAACGGCTGCAGCTTTAATCTGCCATTTTCTTTTCTATAGCCCTTTGTTGCAATAGTTGGAGTGAGCGGTAAGCGCTCAAAAAGCAGAAATTCAACGCCGCTTATGCGCGGATCTTTGTGGAATCTTTTAGAAATAACATCATCATTTAATATGTTATTGATGGCTGCAAGGCTCATGCCTTGGTGGTGAGCCATATATGCCTTTACAACAACTCCGCGATCACCTTGCGGGCCGGTTTGATGGCTAAAATCAATAGATTCATAAAACCCATAATCACTCCAAAGGCTATTTTTGCGATTAACAAGTTTATGCAGATTATCGATTGCGGCCTTTGGATTTATGGCAAGTGCAAGTACTGTTGAATAAGGACTTACTACGAGATCTTTTTCAAGTCCTCGTTTTAGACCAAGTCCCACAACTCCAAAGGCTCGATACTGATAAATTTTGTGCGCGTCAATCGCACTATAGGCCGATTCTGAAATACCCCAAGGCACTCCAAAAGAATTACCATACTGAATTTGACTGAGCACAGCAGCATCACAGGCATATCCAAGCAGTGAATCAGGATAGTGTTTGCTATACAATACAGGCATAAGGTATTCAAACATTGTCCCGCTCCAGGATAAAAGTACCCGGCGACCATTGACAAGACCATATGGACGACCAAGTGCCCACCAGTGCTCTAGTTGCACATCATCCTTGGCAATAGCCACTAAACTTGCAAGTCTTGCTTCACTTGCTAGTAAATCATAATGTGAAGAATCTAAGCGCATGTCATCAACATTGTATCCAATAGCAAAAAGTTTTCGTTCTTTGTTGTATAAATAACTTAAATTCATCTCATTACAAAAAGCATCAATTTCTGCATTTGCTTGGGCAAATTCAGCAAGCTTTTCTCCAGCCAGCCACTGGGCAGATGCCACAGCTTCTCGAAGATCAGCACTCAAGGCTTGAAGGGAACGGGAAGGTCTTGTCTTTGTGAGGCATCGATCAGTGGCTGCAAAGATACCTGAAGATCACCCTGTGCAAGTGCCTTTAAAGAAAATTTTAAGTTTAAAGTAGCGTCACGCCACACATGCGAGTGTACGTGAATTTGGTGATACTCACTTTCAGAGAGTGATTGAAGTAGGGGAACCCATTTAAAATAGCGAAGTAAAAGATCATTCCACTCATTTAATTGTTTTTCAAATGACTGCATCCAGTAATTGGAATCATTTATACTATGTATGATTTCATAACATTGGTTTATGCAGGACATAAAACTTGGTAGATCAGCTGTTGTCTTTGCTAAAATAGCCTCTATTTGTTGAAGTGTTGGATGCTTATGGGCATATTTAAGCTCTTTCATGATAATTCTGTAGGTATCTTCAATACCTGATTGAGCCGGAAGTCTAATGATGGGATTTACACAAATATCATAAAAACTTTGCTGCACTGTCCAGAATGATGCCAATAAATTGCCGCTATCTACCGTTGAAATATAGCGCGGAAAAAGTGGCTTTAGATTTTCAATGTTATACCAATTTAAAAAATGTCCTTCATAGCGCTCGAGGCTAGATAAACTTTTAATGGTAGCTGCCATATCATCGATAACTTTATCACAAGTGATATACTGTAGGTCGTATGCATTTACCACAGCAAGTAACCAAAGACCAATATTAGTCGGCGATGTTCTGAGGGCAAGTTCAATATTTAAATCTGCTTGATAGTTGTCAGGAGGCAACCAGTTTGTTTTAGGACCTACAAAATCATCAAAGTACCGCCATGTTTTTCGCGCAACACTCCGCAAAAATAGGCGATCTTTTTGATTAAGTGTTTGCAAAGCACCAATATCTTTTGATTTGCTAATGTAATTAACAATAATAGGTCCCAAAATCCACAAAATACAAAAGGGGATAGCAAAGGGCAAATTACTTGGGTTTACATAGGAGGCTAAAAAGAGCACCGCAATGGAAAAAAAAGAGCCGATGCTTAAAGATAAGAAAAATAATTTTTGGACTTTGGCAGGAGTGCTAGTGGCAGATTGGGCCATGGTCCATTCAAGCATTTGTCGATGAGAAATTAAACGCCTGTAAAATACTCTTACTATTGAATCTACACAAAAATAGGCCTCTTGTGGCAATAACGCTATATTGATTAGTGCACGCTGAAATCCTAAGCTTATTTCTTTGAATGATAATAAACTTTGATAAGAGGTGAATTTACATAGATGAGCAAATAATTGCATTAATGCAGGAAAAAGCAGTACCACAGCTCCTAATGCCGTCCACAAAATTGTATCAGTTAAGAGCCAACTTGTAATAAATAAAACGACTAAAGATACCGGTAAAAGTGAGCGGCGTAGATTATCAAAGATTTTCCATCTGTTTAGTGCTGATAGCGGATTTTTTTCTTTAGGGCTTCCATTAGATGGAGTGTATGGAAAAAGCCAATCTATGACCTGCCAATCACCACGTATCCAGCGTCTTTGTCTTTTGACAAGGCCAAAATAATTTTCTGGGAATGAATCAAATAGGCAGACGCTGGCGGTAAATCCAACCCGCACATAGGCTCCTTCTATAAGATCGTGACTGAGGATATGCTCTATTGGATAACGCCCTGATAAAATACTATGAAAAGCTTTTACATCATAGATGCCTTTGCCATGATATCCGCCTTCACCTGTTAGGTCCTGAAATACATTAGAGACAGCATGTGTATAGGGGTCGATGACAGACGGATCTGAAAAAATCTGTAAAAATAGTGAATTTTTGGTGTGCTGAATGTCTGTGCATACAATAGGCTGAATGATGGTATAGCCTCTTTCGAGGCTTTTTCCATCTGGTTTTAATATAGGCCTATTTAAGGGGTGAGAAATAATGCCAATTAAATTTTTAGCCTGATTTTTTGGCAGCTGCGTATCTGAGTCAAGAGTAATTACGTACGATATTCCCTTTAAAGCATCTGCAATACCAAAATATAAAATGTTTTCCGCAAGGGGCTCTCCAACCAGATATCTATTAAGAATTTCGAGTTTCCCACGTTTTCTTTCCCAACCTATCCAGCAGTTTTCACTTTTGCTCCATACACGTTGTCTATGAAACAAAAAAAACTTTCCGGGGCCATATTTCAGATCTAGTTTTTGAATTTCTTTAATAGCAAAATCAATAAGGCCTTGGTCTTTTTCTAAATGCTGCTGGGGAGCATCTTTAAAATCGCTAAATAAGCCAAATAGTAAATTATCGGCTGCATTTGCCAAATAGCGTATTTCTAAGCGACTAACTTCCTCTTGAATATCTTCAACTGATGAGAGCATCATGGGAACAATTACTAATGTTTTGTCTTTAGCCGGTATTTCTTTTTCATAATCAAGCTTTGGTAGTACAGAAATTGGCAAAACACGTGTTAGAATGTAATTTAGAACCTGAGAGACAAGTTCACTTACAGGAAAAAAAGCAAATAAGCTAAGTAAAAAAATACTATATATGTCTTGAGTAAATTGCATTGCATAGAGAACCATCAGATATTCTAAAGCAAAAGTGGCAATTGCAATGGTACCTAAATAAAATAAGGCGGAATGAGATTTGATAGTTCGTTGCACCCATTGCTTACATGTTGGTTTGTAGCAAACCTCTGATTCTAATTGGATTTTACCGTTATCAATGAGGTAATAGCCGACATGTCGATTGTAATCAGAAGAGCCATGTGTGGCAAGTTCCAGACATTTACTTGCAATATCAACTTCAGAAAACTCACAGCGTTTTCTTGTTTCTTCGATTGCTTTGCGATACTGGTTACGACTGTAAAAATCCATCCGTTCATAAATACCAGCCGGATCATCTCGTAATATGGCATCAACTGGGCTGATTTCTTCAAAAATATCATCCCATGATATTTGTATTAAAGTTACTAAGCTCATCATTGTGCTAGAAAAAATAAGCTGTTCTTGTGCCTCGTCGATTTGTTCTTGGTGCAATACTTGCGCAAGTGGATTTGTGAAACTAGTCTCTAGCCATTGTTTAGTGGGAAGGAGTGTGGTTTCATCATCAAATAGGTGATCAATTAATTCTTCGGCAAACTGTGGAGAGGGAAGTGGAATTTCTTTGGCAAGCAGCTTCATAAGGATGGGAAGCGCTTTAGTTGCTCTTTGTGAGGCATGTAGTAAGCGGTTTCCCCAAAAATTGGCAAGCTCTACAGTACCAATTCTATCAACGATCTTTACAGCAAGAAATTCAATCCATTCAAGTAGGCACATCTTGAGCATAAGTGGAAAGGCCCAAAGCTCGCCAATAGTCAGGGGGTTAATTTTTTGATATTCAGTAATAAATTCAATAATATTTTGTTTGTTAATCTTGCCCCCGGTACTTTGGGCAAGACTTGACGCAATCACATAAATGCGCGGCAGTTCTTTTGAATTTACGGTAATTTTAGGCAGTTCGCGATAGAACTTTGTTGAGAGATTTTTTTTAATTTCAACTATGCTGCCTTGGATAACTGGGGTATTGTCTAAAAACCATTCAGTTGATGTAGAAAAAGACTGTTCAGTATGTTCTGCTTTGGCAATTTCTACATGAAGTCCCTGCAATTTTTTTTCAATATGTTTTAGGTCATTTAAAAGTAGTGTATTTCCTAGATGATTTGTAGTAGTAGCGTTAGTTGCATCGGCAAGAGCAGTGGCAGTTGCTTTTAGCTGTTCTGGTGTTTGTGCGCTTTCGGGCACGGTAATTTTTTGGCCTTTTTCAATATGATGGCGTGGATTTAGCACAAATGTAATTGGCTGGCTTAACTTACTGCTTCGTAGCAGTGTTAAGGCTTCTTTGACTTGAGATGATTTGACATCGGCAACTACTAGTATCTCATCTACAAAAACAAGTTTTTTAAACTTATTGGCGATTTCATCGCTAATTCTAAAAAGCTTAAAAGTTAATAGAGTAGGAATCAGCAGTACAAACGCAATAGCAGAAATAACTTCTAAAGATAACTCTACATCAGTAAAAGCATTGGGATATATAAAAAAATAAATTGAAACAAGAAAAGGGAATAAATAAATTAGTAGTATGGAAAGATACCGTGGAATAGTAAAGTAGCGTTTAACCTCAATTTCTTTACCCTTGGAGGCAGTTATTGAGGCAATTCTGTAAAAACCATGTCTTTTGAGATCGCCAATAGCAGTCTTTGCAGCAGCAGCATTTTGATAAAAACCTAAAACAACGTTCCAATTTTTCATGAACAGCCTGCCCTGTGTAGCCTTTTTCAAGAGAGAGATCGCAAGATCGTGTCTTAGCAGAAGTAGCTCACATTGTCAACATAAAATTTAAAGTTGACTAGTGTTGGTAGTCGATCTTTCGATCGGAACCGACAAGTCCCAAAGGTAGCTAATGTTTTTTCTTGGCAATTGTAATATGAAAGTCATGTCTTTGGAGCACTGCCAAAACAAGTTCGGGTGGCTTGTATTTACTGTATATTAAATTTATTGAAATGTATCCATCTTTATGATAAAATAAGATCTTTAAAAGAGGTGTTTATGCAGGCCTTAGGACAAAATCCAACTCACATTCAGCTATTAGAGCATGAGATTCTTGAACAGGTATTAGGCAAAAAAAGAGAATTTTTTGGACAAAATGTTACAGTTATCGATGAAAATGACTCTCGATATGAAGAAGTCAATGCGGTTATTGAAAAACTCATTGAGCGCTTTCCAAAAGCGGAAAATGGCAGTTGCTTTATTCAAAGTTTTGCAATAGCTCACCCAACGCTTATAGTACCCCATAGCCAATTTAAGCATATTTTTGAACAGACAGCTCCCGGTAGCTTATTTCTTTCGGATGTTGGGCTTCAAATTGCAGTTGGCCCTCTTGTCCATCCAATTTTAGGACCAATAACCAAGGAAAATAATACACTTACTCTTAGGAATATACGACTTGGCAATGGGCCTTTAGAGCCAAATGAGCATGCCGCACTTGCCGGCCGGTGCAAAAGGGCTATAGCAATTAATGCCGAAACCATTTTCGGAGCTATTAATCTATCGCCTGCTCTAAAAAAAACAAGACTCATAGCCGATGTTACCTTTGGGAGCTATATTAGCCAAAAAGACATGATTGTCTCTATAGAAACCTATGGAGATGAGGAAACTACAGAGCTCATTATTTCTCTTCCTATCATGAAAACTAAGATCAAATATGACGGCACGATAGCTTTTAGAGAAAATGGTACTGTCTGCAACGTAACTGATCTTTTGCCAGGACCTGTCACTTGGATAGATTTTGAACATACTATCGAAGCTCCATTCGAGGTATAGGCAAATAGCCGAAAATAATTAGGACAAGAGAGGTAAATAGATTTTAAAATAAATTATTGTATGATATGATCAGGAAAAGGAGATTTTTGCCTATGCAAGGACCTGATTTGCCTGATTCTCTCGATGATATTGACATGGAATATCTCCAAATTGCTACAGAAGTTGCCACAAATAGGGCAACCGAAGAGCAGATTATGCATCCAGACGGACTTTTAAATCAAAAGTCACTTTTTGAACGCTATCGCCAAGAGATGCAGCAAGAATTTACAAATTATAGACGGCGACAACAAAATGGCGCTGCAAAGCTTGCCCTTTCGCTTCAAGAGCTTATACAGGCCTCACCTGAGCTTTTTTCTGATAAGATCTTGCAAGAAATAGAAAAGCTTGCTTTTTTAGAGGGGAAGATTGCAAAAGACAATGCAGCCTTTACCGAACACATTGCAAAAGCCGAAACCCTTCAGGAATTAGCAGAGATAGATGATGCCGCTATAAATGTGCTATACCTTGCAGCAAAAAGGCTCTACGATGAAAAGGCCTATGATGATGCAGCTGATGCTTTTTTCTTTCTTACGGTTCTGAACCCACTTCATGTAGTTTTTTGGCTTGGTTTTGCAAATAGCGAATTTTATCTCCAAAACTACAATGAGGCACTAGCCGCCTACAAAAATGTACAAGAAGCATTACCAGAAGATCTGACTCTCCGACTAGCCCTTTGTCACTGCTATGAAGCACTTGGCGACAAGGAAAATGCTCTCAAAATGATCGATCTTGCTCTAGCGGTTAGTGGCGATGACAGCTTTGAGCTTGAGCAAGAAAAAATTAGACTTGGTGGAGGTGATTTATGAATGTTTCCGATTCAAGAGCAGGACAAATCGGTCCCCAAGAAGGCCCAACAAATATTCAACCCCAAAGAACGGTATCACCAGCAATCAGAAAACTTGCTGATGGCATTGAAACTGCCGGTCAAACGAGCCGCAAACCTCCCCAAAATGCTATAGAAGCAAAAACAGGGGCTGTCCAACAAAAAGTTGCCGCAATAAATGCAGGAAAAATCGCAACAGTTGCTGTAAGCGCAAGACAAACCCAAGTTCTGCCACGCCAGAAAGCGCAACCAGTTACGGGATTTACCGCCCCTCCTCCAAGCCCTGAAATGAAAAGGGCAAACCCACAGCTTTTAGCCAAGACTCCAACTCCAAAGCCGCCACAATCAGCAGTAGATCGCATACAAAGCGCAGCTGCAGGGATTTCTAAGGAGGCGATGCGTGCAAAAGTAAAAGCAGCAGGAGATGCCCCTCAGCCAAGTTCTTCCTCACTTGAAAAAATACGAGATGCAGCAGCTGGAATGTCCAGGGAAGCACTAATGGAAAATTTGAAAAAATTGTCAAGCCCTGAAATTCCGCCGCAAGCGGCCTCGCCTCAAACAAAAGAACCAGCAGAACCAAAAGGCAAAGAGGAAGCAGTCGATGAACAAACAGCAATTGACGAGGTAGAAGATTATATTCTTCCTTTTGAAGAAGAGATGCAGTCGCAAAATAAAGTTGCCTTGCCAAAACAAGCTATGATGGAAGAGGTGGCAATTCAGAGCCCAAATGAAAAGCCCCAACCTGAAAAGAATCAGATCAAAGCGGCCCTTGATAAGCAGCTTTTGTCGATAGTGGATAAAAAAACCGGAGAGCGAGGTGATGTAAGACCAGAATCAGAACGCAAGGAACTGGCTGCTAGTTTAGCTCTTGGCTATAAAATTACCGGGCTTACTACAAAGCAGTTCATGGCGCAGCTTAAGGAAATACTTACAGATCCTAACGCATCAGCTCATCACAAGGAATTTGCAAAAGATGCGTTAAAAGCCTGGATAAATCAGGGTACGCATAAAGGTGATTTAAATAACAAAGATACCTCTACAGCCTTTAAAGAATTAGTCGACGCTATTCCTTCGGATCAACGTAAATCAGTATTAAGTAATGAATCAGCACCACAAGCTACTTCCAGAGCAAGAAAGGCAAGATCACTCAATGATATTCACGTAGCAAATAATCCAGACGCTCTCATGCAAAGGGTAAAGGAGGGTAAAGCGAGCAAAAAGGATATTTTGGCTGCTGCTACTGCAATCCGCGATGGAACGCTCCATAGGCTTGCGAGAATTGATTCAGCAAATGTAGTTACTGGCAATGTTATTGTAAAGCCTAAAAACTGGGATAATGTCGATTCTGCTGTTAAGGAAGCAAATAAGGTTATGGACGCCTTTACAATGCAATTTAAAGCAATTATTTCGAATTCAAACACAGCAAAGGAGGCTGAATCGCAACTTCGGTTTTATCAAAACGTTGCCTCGACATTGATAGAGCTTGGCGATTTAGATGGTGCATTTAATATGCAAAACGCGCTTCAAGACTTTAGCATCTATGAGACATTTAAAGATAAATTTACTGATTATGTAACACCAGGAGATGGTAGGTGGGATCGTTTCAAAGACAAATGTCTAGGCGAGGTCAAAAAGGGAAATCCTAGAGAAAGATTAGAAAAGTTAGCAAACCCTAGTAAGAATTTCGATGGGGTAAGAGAACTTATGACTCGTTTAGGCCAGGGCAATGCCATTCAGCCTTTTGCTTTAATTAGCAAAAATATTGTGCCTACCCTTGAAGATCCTAAATTTACAATAGACGACGGCATGCCTGACATAGAACAGCTTCAGATGGCTAAAAAGGCCGTACTCGATCCACTTCTTGAACTAAAGGCAATGGGTCAGTCTAATCGTACAGAGCCCCATCCATTGCTAGATATGCTTCTTCCACCTGAAATGCTTGCTCAAGCTACTAAAAAGCCCCTGTGATGAAACAAAAAAAGGCTTGCCCCGCGTGATTCCTCGTGCCAACCTTTCGCACTAAAAATCTGACTCCTGTGGAAAAATCGAGGCCTAATCACACATTTAACGCTTGTACCCAGCAAAAGCGGCTGCCCTGTGTTTTGTTGGGGATTTTTTAAATTTTTTGGTAGCTTGGGGTGCTGCAACTTTGGGCGTCTCGCCTTCGCTAAAAAGTGCCGTCCATTTGGCGGCAATTTTTTCCCAGGTGTATTCTTTATTAATAAATTTGCGCATAGATGCACGCTCTTTAAGAGAAACTCGTTCAATCTTGCGCATAGCCTTGATTAAGGTATCCAAATATTCTGGGGCACTTGAACAACTATAGCCATGGCGCACGGTTTCATTTAGACCTGTACCGTTGATAATGACAGGAATGCAGCCTGTCATTTGAGCGCGAATGCCGGTAATGCAAAAAGTTTCAGGAGCTATACAAGGATAGGTCCACAGGGATGTTTTTTCAAAAGCACGGTTGAGCTCTTCATGGCTTACTAAGCCATGTTCTTTAACATCCAGAAGTTCGTATACTTCGACTTGAGTACGCATAAAGCGCTCTTGTTGTGCAGAAAGTAGTCCCCAGTGCTGCCAGCCATAGTAAATATCAAGTGTCGCGCGTGGAAATTTCTGTTTAATAACTGGCCAAATGTTCAGTAAGATATCTAGGCCCCTTGCATAATTTGAACTATAGATGCACGAGTAAGGATTTTGTCTTTGTTTTATTTGCGAAAACTGTTCTGGATTAAGGCCATTTCCAAAAATTTTTGTAAATTTTGCAAAGCCTGCGTTCATAGATATCCACTGATTTCGCTGCCATTCAGATAGCCACAAAACATCATCAAAACCTACTATCATTGCGTCTGGCAGGGCTGAATGAAAGGTATCATGCGGCCAAAGATACACTTTTTTTGCACGAGTTTTTAATGTCCATGCGTTGGTTGGATCGCGCCATGAGATGGCAATGTCAACGCAAGTTTTGTCATCTTGGGCTGCATCAATAAAGCGGGGATTTGCATCGGGCAACGAATGTATAGAATTTATTGGAGGATGTCCAACAACTAGTACTTTATGGCCCAAAGCTGCCAATTTTTGGGATATATAGATAACCGCTTCTTCTGAGCCTGTAATACCTGATTTAATGCTATCAGGATCCCAAGCAGTAGCTCCATAAACCTTATAGGTTTGAATGAGAATGGACTTGGCATGTGCAACAAATGTAACACAACATAAAAGTAATGCAAAAACAAATGTAAAAAAATGTGTTGTCATGGGCCGCAGACTTCTTCTAGGAGTTTTGCATTGGCAAAGCCAAGATTTTGCAGCGCACAATCGTAGTATGCTTCAGGAAGATCTGGCTGTTTGAGAAGGGCAATACTTGCCTCCTGGCATTCTTTGTACTTACCTGCCCAATATGAAGAAACTGATATTTCCATCAGCATTCCATATTCATAAATCCAGTCATCAATCCAAAGTAAATCTGTAGGTAGGGGAATTGTTTTGCCAATTGATGCAACCAGAAAAGCGCGCATATTATCACCAAGTGATCTGTAGTAGCGTGACAGATGGTAATAAGGCTCTGCTCTATTACGTGCATACAGGCAGGTTTTTTTGAGGCTGTTAATGACAACATCTGCTGGCATATTTAAGGATTCTTGCAATAAAGCTATTTGCATAAGCGACCAAAAGGCTTCTGAATCACCTGGATAGGCTAATTCAAAGCGTTTTTGATAATTTTCGATGGCTTTTTCTTTATTGCCGCAGTTTTCATAGGTTTTTGCCAGATAGTATATATAACGGCTATTGTTTGGTTCTTTAAGAAGTGCAGCTTCTAGCACAGCTGCGTCTTTTTCATATTTTTTAGGATCTTTAGATCTTGCTCCATCGACCGTGTAGATATTTTTTACTTTTTGCAGCGTATCCCAGCTGCGATCAGCAGGTGGAGCAATTACTTCATGCAGCACGCCGTACCATTCCCAGTCTTTATGCATATTAATAAGCGAAACTTTTTTCCACTGCGAGCCGCATGTAAGAATAAGATAGTAGTAGTCCTTGTCAAGTTCGGGCAAAGTAAAGTCATCTTCGTATACTAAATATTCATCAGCATCAATAAAAAGCACATAATCGGCTTTATCCTTTGCTAGCCGCAAAGCTTCGTTACGGTTATGCGAAAAATCGACCCAAGGCCTTTCATGAAGCTCTCCTGGAACGTTTTTTTCTTTCATGTAGTCTTTAATTATATCTTGAGTGCCATCTGTAGAGCCTGTGTCGCTTATTACCCAGTAGTCAATGATTGGAAGCACTGACTCTAAACAGCGCGTTATTACTGCGCTTTCATTTTTTACAATCATGTTAAGGCATACTGTTTTTTTTGCCGCCCAAAGACCCGCAGGAATGCTTACAGTAATGCTTAAAATAAGAACAAAAAAAACCCATTTTCTTGCATGTGACATATGAAAACTCCGTTATACCGCTACGGAATATAACCAATTTTGATGTTAGGGGTCAATGTCCAAAAAAGAGCTTTTTTACTTTGGCAGATCCCACCGAAAAAACAAGCTCGCGATAACCTACAAAGATCACAAATAAATAGGCAAGCCAAACTTGAGCAATCCCAAAAAAAGGTTTTTCAATATGCTCAATAATCGTTTGAGATAGTTCAGAAAAATTTACTCCCTCAATCAGAGCCGGGATGCTATGTTCTATTAAGCGAAGAGCTATGCTGCAGCAAACATACAGAAATGATTTCCACAAAGTAATGTACAAAAGAGGCTTATTTGAAAAAAGAGAACTTATCCTAAGAGAATCTGTGATAAGAACAATTTTTCCCATGATAAGTGATGCAATAATACATGAAAAAAAGCTGTATAATTCACTTGAATCTTTGTTGATAATGCGATCTGTTGCATCAACTAAAGAAAATGCCACAAGAAAAAAAAGAACCACTGGCAGCATGCGCTTAAATTCTTGTTTACACCACAGCAGAGCTTTCTTCATGTTTTGCATCTCCAATGTAAACCGGAACAGTTATAAAAGGATATTCAAGCTCAAAAATGCGTCTTTGTATGGTAAAGAGAGTTTGATTGTGCATCCAGTGTGAAAACAGGGTTTCATCCGCAAGGACTACTTGTCCGCCAATAAATACACTTGTGGGATGTCTTTGGTGTACTTCTTGGGCATTTTTTGCGGCCTCATCACCAATATCAAGTCCAACTGATACATGGCTTTCGGCGCTGTAGCCTAGCTTTTGCATCATCTTCACAAGCCTTAAGCTGTCATGTTTTACATGTTCTTCTAGCTGCTGCACTTCATTTCCGCCTCTAAAGCTGCCTGCATCAATAATGCCTATTTGAATAAAAACAAAGTGATCGATGCTATTGCCAATGAGCTTTATTGTTTGTGCAATGGCTTGTAATATTGGACCTTGTGAGCCGCTTATAAAGAACACAGCGGTATGAAGTGATGGCTCAAGATGTACTTCAGATACTTGCTCGAGCTGTTTTTGGGGTATTGCTAACGAAAAAGAGTTGACTACTTGAGTAAAGTTTGAATAGTAGGCTTTTATTTTTTTGCAAATGAAGACAAGTAGCACTATTACCAAAAGAGTAAGCCAGGCACCTTCTTCAAATTTTAATAAAGTAAGCGAAATAAGAATGCAGAGTGTAAGGCAGCAACCAACACCATTTATAATCATGCCTTTTAACCATTTTCTATGGTATAAGCGCTCTTTGGCCCAGTGACGAACCATGCCAGCTTGTGAAAGAGTAAAGGTAACAAACACGGCCAAACTATACAAAACAACAAGGTATGAAACACTTCCTAGAGAGTATATCATAAGCAAAATGGCAGCTAACGATATGATTAAAATGCCATGTCTCATCACAAATCGGTCACTAAGATTGGTAAATCTATTAGGAAGCCATCTGTCTGCTGCCATATTGGCAAGCACTCTGGGACCTGATAAAAAGCCGGATTGTGCGGCAATAATAAGTAAGGCTGCCTCTGAAAAGAGTGTTATAGCTGCAAAACTTGAGCCAAAGACAGGCATTTCTTGGCCAATTTTATGCATGAGTACACCGTTTAAAGTCATGCCTGTTTGCGAGCTTACATCATAAAGCAAATAGGATAAAATAAGCCCAGATACAGTTAAAGCAAGGGCAATGGCCATGTAAAGCATGGTGATTTTAGCATTTTGTGCACGAGGTGGCCGAAAGATATTCATACCATTACTTACGGCCTCGATTCCCGTATAAGTACCCGCACCTACGCTATAGGATTTAAGAACAAGAAGTAAAAGACCCCCCATCCCAAGTGATGTTACGGCTTGATCTACATCAAAAACTACACCATGTGCAATGAAAGGAAAATCATCAAAGCGCGTTAAAAATCCCCATATAATGGCAAAAACGTGTGTGACAATAAAAAGAATAAATACTGGAATCCAGGGAAATACAGATTCTTTTATGCCGCGCAGATTTAGACCTGTCATCAAAAGCAATATTGTAATTTTTGCTGCAAATTTCCATACATGATGCTCCTGTGCCAGCACGCTAAATAAGGCATCAACTCCCGAGGCTACGGAAATAGTTATCGTAAGGACATAGTCAACTAAAAGTGCGCAGCCAGAAACTAATCCAAGTGTAGGTGATAAAAGTTTTGTGCCAACAACGTAGCCGCCTCCGCCATAGGGAAAGAGATCAATAATTTGGCTATAGCTTGTGCTAATGGTCCAGATGGTAAAAATAGAAAGCAATCCTACAAATATAATAAGGTGCGGGTAGTTGCCTAAAGCAAGAAACGCCTCTTCAGGGCCATAGCAAGAAGAAGATAGTGGGTCAGATCCTAGTCCTACAAAAGCAAAAAAAGGCAGTAGCGATATTTTGTGAAACATCGATCTGTCAAACTTAAATGAACTTTTGGACTGATTAACTTCGGGCATTATCTTCCTTTTTTTTGCAATCTAGCCAAGCATCTCTTTCTTAGCAATAGAGCTTGCAAATTTTTTAATTATCACATACGTTGAGATTAAAATTTAAAAAGGATTTTAAAATGGCATTATCGCATTTTTTAGCTATGGCAATTAGCCTGTATTATCTTGTTGTTGGGATTGCATTAATCGTCAATCGCCAAAGATTTGTGGGAATTTATTCAGAAATGATGAACAACCCAACCTTTTCGGTATTTGCTGGAATCATAGCCCTCATTATAGGCACATTAATTATTCTTTCGCACAATGTTTGGGTGTGGGGCTGGCCTGTATTAGTTACCATCGTAGGCTGGGCAAGTTTTTTTAAAGGGGTGATGCTACTTATTTTTCCCGATAGATTTTCTTCATGGTTTGTGGCGCTGTTCAGAGCTGATAGAATTCTAATAATGGGATGTGTACTTATTGCATTAAGTGCGCTGTTTGGCTACTTTGGTTTTTTTACCTAAAGTAATACGGATAAAAAACAAAATACATTTTTTACCGCAGAGGAAAAACCGAGGAAATACAGAGCCAATACAGAAAAATACAAAATACTAATAAGTAAAAACTTAACATTTATTAGTATTTTGTATTTTTCTCTGTATTTACTCTGCGATCTCGGTTTTTGCTCTGCGGTAAAAATGTATTTTGTATTTCTTTTTTATCGTTAAATCACTTTCTTAGATGATAAGCAGGGCAAAGACGAAGGCAAAAAGTGCAAAGCTTTCCAAAATACCAATCGACACAAAGCACTTACCATATACTGAAGGCTGCTTTAGGGTTGCCTGAATGCTTGCGGCAATGACTTTGCCCATAAATATGGCAGAGGCCATAAGGGCAAGACCCACGCCAAGGCCCACGGCTACGGCAGCAATAGGGGAAAGAGTGCCCGCTTGGATATTGCGAAACATCAAAATCATCAAAATAAAGCCGTAGATAGACTGTGTGGATGGAACTGATGCCATTGCAATAAATTTTCCGTGACCTTCTTCTGTTCGTGCCATAGCAGCACTAGATGCCATGCCTGCTATATAGCAGCCAATAGATGAGCCGCAGCAGCCCATGCTCAATACAATGATTGGGCCAATTTGTTGTAAATCAAATACGAGACCTTCCATAATTACTCCTTATCGCCTTTTATTCTAATGTCATAAGCTGAAGTGGACGAAAATCTTTACCGCCACCGAAAAATGAATAACGGTACCATTCCAGGAAATTCAAACGCAAGCCATGTATTGTTCCGCCTAAAATTGCAATGGCCATATTAAGCACGTGGCCAAATACAATAACAATAATCGCAAAAACAAGTGGCATCTTTGATCCAAGCATGTTCACAGTTTCACTAACAATAAAACCTGCGTAGCCTAGTGCGTAGATACGTAAATAAGAAAGCACATCTGCAAAAAGTTGCACGGCATGCGTAAATTCAAATAATCCCGCTATGCCGTGGAGAACTACGCCTGCAACGGATGCAAAGATAACACCGCCAATTAAAAGCTGCAGACCAAATTGTGCCGCGGCTAGCTTATCAAGTCCAAATACAAAGTGGATGATAGAAGTAGATTGCAGAAAATAGGGTATATATAAATAGCAGCCAATAATAAAAGCAATCCAGCCAATACCCACAGGGTTCTTGCGTATATACCTCAAAAGACCAATACATATATGAATGGCCCCTAAAAAGAGCGCAAGCTCTAAGAGCACATTGTCAGTAAATTTATCGGCAATAGGATGAGCTGAAACATCTTTTGGACCATGCGCATACAAAAACTGCTGTACGTTTGTAGTTCCAGCAAGCTCTGGGTACTGCTTTACATAATACTGGTAGACATCATCTTTATTTTTTATGGCATATTCTGCTTTTTTTTCAATCAGCCATGTCATAAGAGAATGCTTACGAAGGGGACTCTCGGGTGAAAAATGTATGCCAAAAAAGGAATGGGTAAGCCCGCCCCAAAGTATGCATGTGGTTCCAAGTATAGCCATAAGGCCAATTAAACGTTTTGTTGATGGCGTAATTTTCTTTAGCCTTAATCGCAGTATGAGGGCTGTTGCCAAAAAGATAAGCCCGTAGCCAGCATCGTAGACGATCATCGAAAAAAAGAGGGCAAAGGCAAACAGTACCCAAAGTGATGGGTCTTTATCACGTGTTGAGGGCGTATCAAAAATGCGAATGAGATCTTCCCCAACTCTAGCAGTGGCTTTATTTTGCAAATATGTTGGCGGTACATCATGGCTCTCAAGTGCGACTTCTTCACTATAGACGTGAAATGTAGTTGTGAGATCTTTAAGAGCTGAAAGTTTAGTCTCTGGAACCCAGCCTTCAACGATAAAAAGTTGATTTTCAAGTTCAAATTCACTAGTTTCTTCGGCAAAAACAAGATGAGCTTCGTTTAAGCGAGAAATAAGTGCCTGATGTAATAATAAATTATAATGTGATAGCTCTTTAAGCTCTTTATGGCTACTTGAAATTTGCTTATTTAGATTTTTTTGCTTTTTTTGCAACTCTGAAAGCGGCTCTGAAAAGTACAATTCTATTAAATCAGCAAAGATAATAGGTTCATTTTGGATGGCGATAAAATAATCAACACCATCTATTTCATTAACTTTGATGAGGGCAGGTTCGATTTTGCTTAAATGCTTTGTAGATTTAGCAGCAAAAAAGCGCACCTTTCTATGAATATCCTGTTCAAGTGCATCTAATGTTTTTACAGAAAATTCACCAAAGGGAAAAATGCGCTCTATTTCTTGTTCCACTTCGTTGAGTGTATTTTCAGCTGAGCTTAAAGTTTGTTTTAGATTAAGAATACGCTTTGTGATTTCAGCTGGATCAAGAGTTGCATTTGCTTTTTGATGATTTTTTCGAACATATCCACGTAATATTTTAATGGCCGATCCAAGATCTTCGATGTCTTGTGGAAGAGCATGTTTTTTAGCGCCCTTTGGATCGATAAATTCGATTATGCCAGCTTCTTGGGCAGCCTTAAAAAATGCAAGTTTATCACTTGATGCTCCCATAAAGAGAAACTTTCGGACATCATATCGCATGTCCTACCTCACTTGCCATTTTACGCTCGATAATTTTTGTTTTTGCAACTTTAGCCTGTGATACAGCAGCAAGTTGTTGATCTCCAAGAAAAACTTTAATTTTTTTGATATTTGTTTCAGCCAGCGGAATAAGTCTTTTTTCAAATAGATTTACACGAATTGACACTTCGCGAAGCTCGTTTTCTAAAAGCCCAAGCTTTTCTTGAACTATTGAAAGCTTTACTTTTGCTTCACTTACATGTCTAAGGCCGATAATAGCTCCTTCAAGCCATATTGGCGTCTCAAAGAGATCATAAGTAATAGGTTCAAATGTCACACCCTCAAAAAAAGGCACTTCTGCTCCTGCAATATTTTCATAGCGCTTTGTAACTTTGGTAATTTTTGCAAATTGGCTAACATCAAATGGCAGATTTTGCGTAAAGAGCGAGGCGTACTCTTCGACTTTGCGCTTTTCTAAATCTACTTCCTGTTCAAGGGCATTTCGCTGCTGACGCGACTCTGCAACTTCAGCTTGCAATAGGGCTTTTTTAAGCTGCAAAGTAGGTAAGTACTTAAAGAGCTGATTAAGCCTGTTTTGCTGAGCGCGCAGCTCATTTTTTGTCATCTTTAGCTCAGCCATGCAAGCCGTACCTTAAGTTTTACACTCTCTCTTGAGCGCGCGTATTCCAGAATTTATCGATCAAGCTTTGTTTAATGCCCACTTGATCTGGCTTAAAGCATTCAGCTAAAATTGTCCAGCCCATATCAAGTGCTTCTTCAAGTGATAAGTTTACTTCAAGATTCATCATTTTTTTCTCGAACTTGGCTGAATACTGAAGTAGCTGCTCATCCCATTTGGAGAGGCGAAAACCCATAGAACGACGCTCTTTGGCCTTTTTAGATTCAGCATAAAGCCGAATCATCGCATTGGCAAGATCTCCATGATCTTCACGCGTTACTTTTCCAATGACAAGCTGCTTTAAACGTGAAAGTGAACCAAATGGATCGATGCGGCCCTCATGCAGATAAAATTGACCTTCTGTGATGTAGCCAGTGTTATCAGGAATTGGATGTGTAACATCATCACCTGGCATAGTCGTAACGCCTACAATAGTGATAGAGCCGCTATCCTTCCATAGAAACAGCTTTTTCATAGCGCGAGGCAAGATCTGAATATAGCGAGCCGGGATAACCTCTATTTGATGGAACTTGGTCCATTGTAATAGCAATTTCTTTAATAGCATCGGCAAAAGCTGTCATGTCAGTAAGAAGAACAAGAACATTTTAATCCTGCAGAGCAAAGCGCTCAGCACATGCTAGGGCCATATCAGGAACTAATATGCATTCAACTGCTGGATCTGTTGCTCTATGAATAAACATTAATGTTTTATTCATGGTGCCTGCACGCTCGGCGTTATCAATAAATGCTTGATATTCTGCAAACGTAAGTCCCATACCGCCGATAATTACGACATCGGCATCTGTTTGATTGGCAATACGCATTAAAAGAGCATTATAGGGCTCGCCGGCAACCGAAAAAATAGGAATTTTTTGCGACTTGACTAGGCAGTTAAACATGTCAATCATAGGAATATTTGTGCGCACCATATCTGCGTGGGATAATGCGCTTTACAGGATTGAAAGAAGGCCCCCCAATGTCAATGGCATCACCTACAATATCTGGTCCCCTATCAATTGGTACACCTGAGCCATTAAAGCGCCGCCCGAGCAGCGATTCAGAAAAGGTTACCTGCATTTGGTGTTTCAAAAACGTGACTTTATCGCCTGTAGATATTCCACGAGTGCTTTGAAATACCTGCAAAGTTACTTTATCACCTTCAATTCGAAGCACAGATGCATAAACATGGCGGCCATCTTTCAAATCGATGCGCGCAAGCTCGCCAAGACCTACATCTTCAGCAGAACCGTGATAAGATTACCGCGCATGTCATTGATTTTTTCATAAACTAGTTCTCATAGCACCTTTCTGGAGATGAGGTTTAAGCATGTCGTTAATTTCTGTTTCAATTTCAAGATAATCGAGCTGATTCAAAAGCTGTAAAGTTCATATTTTTGATTTTATTTTGTAAAATTAAAAAGTATGAGCGTGCTTCATCATGGCTGTGAAAGTTAAATTCAGTATCAAATATTTTATTGTATTAGTTCAAATAGTGAAATCTGCCTGCTAATGGGGCAATAGGCATCTTCTTTATCAAAGGCATTTTGCTGTAAATAGCTAAAATCATAGAGCTCAGACTTTAAGATAGATAATCATATCTTTCATTGAAGTTCCTTCTTCGCCAACAACTTCCATACGCTTTCCGATTTCATCACCTTCTCGAAGCAAAAGATTTGCCTGTTTTACCATTTCACTCCATGTCGCATCTACTTTAGACCAAGATCTTTGCCAACAGCATCCACATATTTAGACCATGAAATTAAAGGATCAATTGCAGGATAGCGTCTTGAATCAGAACGCTCTCGAGATAAGCCTACAAAAGACTCCTACCACAGATAATGTAGCCTGAGTAACTGGCTCTTCAAAGTTTCCTCCAGCAGGTGAAACCGCTCCTCCAATAGTTAAAGAGCCATATTTGCCTGTTTTAAGCGACAAAACTCCAGACCGTTCATAAAATTCAGCAATACGTGAGGCAAGATAGGCTGGAAATGCCTCTTCGCCAGGAATTTCTTCAAGCGGCCTGACATTTCGCGCATAGCCTGAGCCCAGCGCGATGTAGAATCTGCAAGTAATAAGACATCAAATCCCATCTGTCGATAGTATTCTGCAATAGTCACGCCCATATAAACAGAAGATTCTCGAGCAGCCACAGGCATGGAAGACGTATTGCAGATGATAACAGTTCGTTTCATCAAAGTTTCACCTGTATGCGGATCGATAAGGTGAGGAAATTCGCGTAATACCTCTACAACTTCACCCGCTCTTTCACCGCAGGCAACTACTACTACAATATCAACTGATGAGTATTTAGAAAGATGGTGCTGCAGCACTGTTTTTCCTGCACCAAAAGGCCCAGGAGTACAAAAGGCTCCGCCTTTCATCTGGGAAAGCTGTGTATCGATGATGCGAAGGCCTGTATCCATCATCTTCATCGGCTTTACGCGCTCGCCTTCCATAAGAGGTAATTTGATTGGCCATTTTTGAAGCATCGTAAAGGAATGCTCTATTCCTTTTTCGTCTTTTGCTTTAGCGACTACTTCTTCAATAGTGTATGAGCCCGGTTTTATCATCCAGGTAACGGTATATTTTCCGAATCTAGAAAAGGGGAGCATCACTTTGTGCTCAAATCTATTTTCTATGGTTGTTCCTAAAGTATCGCCGCGTGTAAGTATGTCACCGATTTTGGCTGTGGGTACAAAATCCCATTGCCTTTTTCGATCAAGCGGTGCCATGTATACCCCGCGAGGCAAAAAGAAGCCTGCAAACTCTGCTACTTCTTCAAGTGGATTTTGCAATCCATCAAAAATGCGGCTTAAGAGGCCAGGGCCAAGCTCTGCTTCTAAAAGCTCGCCTGTAAAGTACACTGGGGTATCAAGCTTTACATTGCGCGTGTCTTCAAAAACCTGAATTTTTGCGATATCGCCGGTAATTTCAATAACTTCTGCCTTGAGCTCGCTTCCTTCAAGTTGCACCATGGCAACTTCGCCTTGGCGTATATTGCCATTGTAGCGTACCTGTAGAAGGTTGCCAAATGCAGAAATTGTTTTACCTTCTGCATGGGGGGAATGCTTTATTTTCGTTTCTTGTTTTTTCGTTTCTTGTGTCATGATACGTCCATCATCTCGTCTACAATTTCAAGTCCTTTCAGTTTGTCAAGCTGAAGCCATTCTTCACAAATTTCTAGTTGGGCTATATAGCCTAAAATACGATCTAAAGAAAAATATTCCCACTCGATTACATTTTCAATGTGGTCAAATCTCCATTCTGACAGTGCCTGGTATAAATCCAGGGGAGCCAATTTTCTTGATTCATAAAGCGCCTTCAAACCAGTGTAAGGGGCTGGAGGCTCAAAGTTTTTTTCTTTAGTAGCTGCTATAAGATCTGATATAAATGGATCCTCTAGATCTTCAGCCTTTAGCTCATCTTCTATATTTCTGTTTAAATCATGCGCACGAAGCGCTACAAATACCAATCTCCAGTGCCATTCAAAGGTCAAATATTTCGAAACAAAAGGCTCTGGATCTTTACTTTCAATTGCAAAATAGCTATGTAAAAGTTGCGGAAAGTGATCGATGAGATCCTTTTTATCATTATATTGCTCAAGATAATCCAAAACATATTTGGGAAGGCCTTCTTTAAAAAAAAGCCGGTCTTCAAGCTCAAATTGTTCGAAATTACCCCCTGGTCTAAAAGGCTGCTTTTGCCAGATAGCACGAATGTTTTCTATATCAACAAGCAACTTAAGGGTAAATATGCTTTCAAGATCTTTTGGCTCCAAATTTTGCTGCAATAAAAACCAAAGTTCATGCGAGCCTAGCTCAACCGGGGAGCCCACCTTTAATGGTGGAAGCAGTGTGGCAAGAAAATAGTAATTTGCCATTCATCCTCCGTTATTGTGAACCAAAAAAGACCTTGCGAAAGTCCTTGTGGATGAATGAGGCAACAATTTCTTCTAAGGCTGTAGAAGAAATATCAAGAACCATGTTTTTCCCTAAAATCTTTACCTGAACTCCTCCAGGAAGATCTGATAGCTCAACTGAATTATTTTTGAGCTGCTTGAGGATGTCTTGGCTTAATTGGGCATTAATTGTATCTGCCTTAAAATCTTGCGGAATTTTGACGGACAATTCCGTCCTAATACCATCCTTTTGGATGGCTTTAACTAGGGCTTCAATCAAAGTAGCATAAGAGGAGGCATTTCCAAGTGAATCTTTAATCCATTTTTCAAGAGTTGGATTAAACAAAGATTCTTCAATTTTTTGCTTTAAGAGCTCTATAGATTGTTTTGAAGCCTGTTCTAGGGAAGAATCAAAGATTTGTTTTTCTTCTTCGAGTGATTTTCGAGTTTCTTTTATCAGGCGTTCAGAATCATTATGAGCTAGGTGGAGGATACGTTCTGCCTCGCGTCTAGCATTTTCAATAATCTCTTGAGCTTGTTCTTTGGCAGGATCGAGTGTTTCAGAGCGAATTTTATCGCATATAACTTGTATTCGCATGTCAGCTTTTTCTAGATCAGGCATAGTTGTACTCATAGGTTTCATCACAGTATATCGCGTAGTTCTAGTATTTCTGCAACATAAAGTCGTACAAAGTCAAGATAATGGTGTAATTTCGTTGCAATCAACAAACTTGTCTCTTAAGATTATTCTTTTTTAATGGTATGTAGGTACACGCATGGTAGTAAAAAATAAACTTGTCGCCCAGAACCCACTTATTTTGCGATGCCACCGCCTTATGGAAGCATTTGCTAAATCCGATGACGAGCGTGACTTTTATGTCGATCGCTTCGAAGGTTTTTTGGTGTATGTTGACCTAGATAAATCTCAAGATGAGCTTGACGAGTTAGCCCAAGAGCTTACTTCAAATAGTGATCGTTACTGCATGATTCCAAAGCTTACTTTTTATGAAGTAAAAAAGGTCATGGAAGGCTTTGTTAACGAAAAAGTGTATGACATTGATACCAAAGAAAAACTGTTAGATATCATCTCGTCAAAAGAAGCACGTGAAAACTTTTTGGAGTTTATCTACGACCACCATACAGAACTTGAAAAATGGCAGCAGTACTATCAAGAGCGTTTTCGCGTTCGCATTATCGAATGGCTTCGTAACAATCAATTTGACTTTGTATTCGAAGAAGATCTTGAACTTACAAAATCGATGTGTGAAAAGCTTAAACTCAACTTATTTGTGCCCAAAGTACAAAAAGATTTAGTGACTCAGCGAAAAAATCTTATGGCAAAAGCTAAGACATACTATTCAAGTGAAGCATTAAATCCTCGTCCTAAGCGCGGTCGTCCGCCAAAGCAGGTAGCAAAGGTTGAAACTGAACCGCAGTTTTCGCAAGATATCTTCACAACCATTCCAAAACCTATTAAATCATTTCTTTTTGCACCAGATTATCATGGATCTTCTGCCATATTTACCTTCTCAGGTAAGTTTGCATCAGAAGCTGACCTGATAGCTCATAGACGCCAGCAAGTTACGGGTGCAAGCAATCTTGATATGCAAAACCTCAACCAAAAACTTGCAGCACTACGCACTATTGCAACAACCTGGAACGTAGATAAAAACGTAGATAAAAAAGAAAATGGTGACGTGGCAATGCCATTGCTTAATCTTGATGTTGAACCTGAAATTGATCTTGAAATAGGTTCTAAAGCATTTAACGGCGAAAAAGCCAAACAGAAAAAAGGCAAAGCCGAAAAAGTAACTAAAAATCAAGAAGCTAAGTTTCAAGAAGCTAAGTTTCAAGCCGCTAAAATTCAAGAATCTAAAGAACAAGCCGCTAAAATTCAAGCAACAGCTGCAAAGGCGCCTGTTAAAAAAGCAGCACCTCCTTCCAAAGTTTCTGCAAAGCCCGTTGCTAACAATAAACAAGCGCTAAAACCTGCTGTCAAAGCCGATACAAAATTGGCAGCTAAATCCAAGATGGCCTCGAAAGCTGCTCAAAAGTCAAACTTGCCTCCAGCAAAAAAAGTAGATGTTAAGGTTGCCAAAACTCCTGCAAAATCTTCTGCTAAAAAGTCACCTGTCAAAGCTGCTGTCAAACCAACTCCAAAAGCTCCTCCAAAGATGCGTTTGAGGCCCCTGCCTAAAAAGGCAAAGCCTGCAGCAAAGGCAAAATCTGTGCCGCTTAAGCCTAAGCCAATTCATCTTCGAAAACTGCGTCGAGCAAAAAAAAAGTAGGGTAAAATATGACATACCAACCAAAAATTTTAGCATTTGCCGGAAGTCTTAGAAAAGATTCCTTAAATAAAAAACTGGTAAAAGTTGCAAGCAAGGGAGCAGAGGCCGCAGGTGCTCTCGTTACCTATATTGACCTCAAAGATTATCCACTGCCTATTTATGATCAAGATATCGAAGATTCTCAAGGTATTCCAGAAAATGCGCTCAAATTAAAAGAACTTATGCTCTCACATGACGGCTTTTTAATTTCATGTCCCGAATACAACAGCTCAATGCCTGCAGTATTTAAAAATGTAATCGACTGGACATCTAGAATGTCAAAGCCTAACGAAGTCTATCTTTGCTGCTTTATTGACAAAGCCGTAGCTCTTCTTAGCTGTTCGCCCGGCCAACTTGGCGGCATGCGCGGCCTTGTGCATGTGCGATCAATGTTTAGTAACATCTTTAGTATAGTCTTGCCCCAGCAAAAAAGTGTGCCGCAAGCCACCGACGCCTTTGATGATGCTGGCATGCTCAAAGATCCAAAAGCACAAAGCGATACAACCAACATCGGCAAAGCCCTTGCCGAATTCCTCAAAAAACATAAAGCTTAAAAAAAAGTCGGCATTTCGTTTTAATTTTGACCGAAGGTCCCTGGAGTGCCGGTGCTTTTTGCACCGCCCTTAATTTTACACACACCTTAACTACATAAGTTTAAAAGCAAGGAAAGGCTAATTGCTCTTTTTTGAGGTTTTTGAAGTTCAAGTGTGTGTAAAATTAAGGGCGGTGCAAAAAGCACGCGCACTCCAGGGACCTTCGGTCAAAATGCTTTTTTTTCGTTTCAATCTTTTTATCGTTATTATCATTTTGTTATTAATGCACATTCAGCCAGATTTGTTTAAAAGAAAGAATAAAATCATGATCAAGAGTAAAACTTTTTAGTTTGACATAGAAGCATCGCTCATATATAATACCACTTAATTTAAAAATCAGGATTTGGCATGAGTATAAATTTTGGAAATGTTGGCGATTTTAATAAGATATTGAAATCAGATTACTTTATTAACCAAATCAACAATAATAAGTACGAAAAATCAGAAATGTATAAAACTCTATTTAATAAAATAATACATCCGCCGACACTTTATAATAACCCACAACCAATCAAATTACTCACTGGGCCTGCTACAATAGAACCACAAGCCGAAGAGCGTGCGCTTAGATCTAAAGATCTTGCTCAACTGAATATTCTTCTTAGCGACACAATACCTCTATGTTTTCAAGCAAGTGATGCACCGGGCATGAAAAAGGCACTTGGTGAGCTTGCTGCACTACTGAAAAAACGTAAAACTGATACAGATTTTATCTGTGAAGGATTTAATAGAATACAGGATTTTTTAAAGAAAGCATTTTTTTTAACAGGTGAGCTCTTTTTTGCCGGGGATGACAAACGAAAGGTGTATATGCTTGGCCCACTTTTTGAAATAGCCGATCAGCATCTTAGTGTCTATAGATTAGCTGCCACTACTAAGCAGTATCAAACCATTAAACTTCAGCTGGCTAACCTTCCTAAACCAAAACCTTCTAGTGAATATCCAAATCTTAAGCTTACAGAAAAAGAGAAACTTTCAATATTACGTAGAGAAATTTCCAGCAGAGCAAATCAAGAAGTTGAAACGTTTGTTGCTCAGATCGGCAAAACCCAGCTAGCGCCAAAAGAACACTTCTATCTTGCTAAGCTCATTTCAAATAGTTCTGAGCTATCTCCATTAAATCGGGAGCACTTACGTATAGCTGTCGAAAAGCTGCTCCCAACAAAAGTTAAAAATTGGGATGATGTACGTCTGCTTCAAGGGCTACTCATGATGCGCTTTGCAAATTCAGTAAGTAGTGAGGGGCTCGTATCAAAGCTTTATCGCCTCTCAAAAGTATGCGCTTTTTTTGAAAGACAAAAAGACTTTAGCGAAGAGGCAGTTTTTATTCCTGCTTGGTATCATGCGACAAAAAAAGAAAGTGTTGTTCAAATACTTGATGATGGAGAAATCGAAGTTCGTCAGGGCGTCTATCGGGGCTGCTTTGTCTCTACGCAGCGAGAAGATAATTATGGCAAGTATGCCTTTGCTATGAGCCAGCGCGTAGTTTCTTATGATCCTGAGCCTCATGATACAAAGAACTCTGCTTTTTCACGCTGGAGAGGACTGCAAAGGCCTATTTCTTTAGCGGTAACGCATTTTGGGCTTCTTTCATATCCAAAAGAGACTAAAGCCGAAGAAAAAGCCCTTTTATACGCCAAGCTTTTCAGCACAGGCCGCCACGTTGTACAGCTTCATTCTGAAGTCCAGCTTGACTTTATGCAAAAAGTGGTAACAAGTATATTAGGTTGCCCCAGACCTTCCTGATGGATGGCGAAGTGGGGTTAAATTTTATTCAACCCACCAAATAGAAATTCAAAAAAAGGCAAAACTACTTGCGGAGTATAACAAGGACCTTCTCAATCAATTCTCAGGGCAAGAAGCCATTTCAAAAGTAGTTCAGCTACTTGCCTTGCCAATTTACAAAGAAGTAATGCCGCCAAATCCTAGCTACAAGAAAAAAGATGAAGATATCCGTATCTCTCTTGGTCGCAACACTGAGCGCCATCTTACCTTGGAAAAACTTGCTGAAAAACAGACTACAGCCCGCGACATTCATGGCACCATGCATGCAACAAGAGTCGTACTTTGGTCACAGCTCTTACGTCTTATTTATCAAACAAATAACTCGTCAGTTTCTGCAAATCCTGTATATTTAGCACTTACTGCCGCCTTGCATGATGCAGCCCGCGAAAACGAAGGCACCGATTATTGGGATGATGAAAGCTCTGAGCTTGTATTTATCCAACTACGAGCACTCGGTGTTCCGGAGTCTGAAATAAGCATCTATAAACAGGCAGTCAGTGAAAAAGATCCTGCTAATTTTTCCTTCACTACTGACATACAAGCCCTTGTCCATGACTCTGATTGTTTGGATATTATGCGAATTTACGGCCTTGAAGGCTTTAGATCCGAAAATCTCAATATCTATAGAAAAGAGCCTGAACAAAAAGAGTGTCTTGATGAAATTATTAGCGAAGTAGCTGAATTCATAAAGCTAACCGAAACGGCTAGTGTAAAAACCTACATGGAACATAACAGCAGCGACTTTTTTGGGGATCTTGTACGTTTACTTTTCTTACTTAATGAAAGAGATAAAAAATTTATAAACATTACCGCACTACTTCTTCCTGAGATGAAAAGCTTCTTAAAAACAAAAGAAAATACTGTTACGAAGTGGCTACTTAATGAAATTTCTCCAGTAAAAACGATATAGAGGATTAGGTTTGAAATTTTTAGAGCCCGCTTCTGCGTTAATTTTGTTCTTGATCTTGATCTTAATCGTTTCTGCTCGCACTTTTGGTCGAGACTAGAAACGAGACTAAATCAAAAGATAAGGCCCCCTTGGCCGATCTTGATTAATATGAGATTTGATAAATAGGTATAAAAAAGCTGAAGGCTATAAAATATAGCCTTCAGCTTGTGAACTAGTTTATTTCGCGGCGTGTGCAGCAAGAATTGCAAGCAACAAGAGCGCTACGATGTTTGTGATTTTAATCATTGGGTTAATGGCAGGGCCAGCTGTGTCCTTGTATGGATCACCAACTGTATCGCCGGTTACGGCTGCTTTGTGGGCATCAGATCCTTTGCCGCCATGATGGCCATCTTCGATGAGCTTTTTGGCATTATCCCAAGCACCGCCTCCAGAAGTCATAGAAAGGCCTACAAATAGACCTGTAACTACAACACCAAGCAGCATAGCACCAAGTGCAGTAAATGCCTCGGTTTGACCTACGGTATAGCTTATAGAAAAATACAGCACTACAGGGAATAATACAGGCAGAAGTGATGGCACGATCATTTCTTTGATAGCAGACTTTGTAAGCAAATCTACAGCGCGGCTGTAATCTGGTTTTGCGGTTCCCTGCATGATGCCTGGAATTTCACGAAACTGACGTCGTACTTCTTCAACAACTGAGCTTGCTGCGCGTCCTACTGCCATCATGCTAAAGGCGCCAAAAAGATATGGCATAAGTCCGCCAACAAAGAGGCCAACCACTACATACGCATTTTGGAGCAAAAACTGCACATTATGAGATGGGAAGTAATGCTCAAGATCTTCTAGGAAGGCTGAAAAGAGTACAAGTGCCGCAAAACCTGCAGAGCCTATAGCATAGCCTTTAGTTACCGCTTTTGTGGTGTTGCCAACAGCATCTAGTGCATCTGTTGTCTTACGTACTTCTGGAGGCAAGTTTGCCATTTCGGCAATGCCGCCGGCATTATCTGTTACTGGACCATAAGCATCAAGTGCTACTACCATACCAGCAAGAGCTAGCATGCTTGTAGCAGCAATAGCTAAACCGTAAAGATTTGCATTTGTGTAAGCAACTAATATACCGCCGCATATTACAATTACAGGAAGAGCTGTTGCTTCCATAGAAACTGCTAAGCCTTGAATAATATTGGTTCCATGGCCAGTTGTAGAGGATTTTGCAATGCTTATTACTGGACGATATTTTGTAAGAGTATAATACTCTGTAATCCACATTAGTAGGGCAGTAACAACAAGGCCTGTAAGTATGCAGTAATAAAGGTTAAGTCCAGTAAATGTTTGATCATTTACTGTATATAAAACATCTAGGCCAAGCATGTTTTTAGTTAAAAACCAAAGACCAATCGCGGAAATTATAGCCGTAGCAAAAAACCCTTTATAAAGTGCTGCCATAATATTATTTGACTTACCAAGACGTACAAAGAATGTGCCTACAATAGTTGCTAAAATGCAAAATGCACCAATTGCAAGAGGAAATAGCATCATGGTTTCTAGCAAAACACCGGTAAAAAATGCTCCTGCAAGAAGCATAGTTCCTACAATTGTAACAATATAGGTTTCAAAAAGGTCTGCGGCCATACCAGCGCAATCACCTACGTTGTCGCCAACGTTATCTGCGATAACAGCCGGATTTCTTGGATCATCTTCGGGAATGCCAGCTTCTACCTTGCCAACAAGGTCAGCTCCAACGTCTGCACCTTTTGTAAAGATACCGCCGCCAAGACGTGCAAAGATAGAAATTAATGATCCTCCAAAGCCCAGGCCAACCAGTGCTTCTAGCTGAGCCCTAACACTTACGCCATTCGACTTTAAAAAATAGGTGTAGGCAGTAATGCCAATCAGGCCAAAGCCTACCACGAGCAGGCCGGTAACGGCGCCTGATGAAAAAGATACATTTAAGGCGCTTGCAAGGCCTGATCTGGCAGCTTCAGTAGTGCGAACGTTTGCACGAACAGAAATATTCATGCCCACATAGCCTGCAAGGCCAGAGAGTACAGCCCCAATTAGAAAGCCAATGGCTACATATGAGCCCAAAAGCCAATAGAGGGCAATAAATATGACAACGCCGACAATAGCAATTGTTTGATATTGACGATTAAGGTATGCCCGGGCGCCTTCTTGAATGGCCCCTGCAATTTCTTGCATCTTTTCATTACCGCGGCTCAGCGCTAAGATTGATCGAATTTTGTAGAGCCCAAATAAAAGGGCAATACATCCACATGCCAAAACAAGGCCATATGCACAAGTATTCATTAAAACTCCTTACAGTGTTAGACTAAAAAGGAAACAAGCTACAAAAGAGCTCCCTAAAGATCAAGAGAAATCAGCATTCGTTACAATAAATTGTAAGCCTAGCCTTGTTGTTAAATAACCACCGAGTCACTGAACTCACTGAGAAGTATGAGATAAGGAGAAAAATTAATATGCAAATAAGTTTTTAAATCTCTACAAATTGAAACACTGTCTTGATTGCTAATTTTCTAAGTAGCATCTCAATTTTCTCAAATATCTCTGTGAGCTCAGTGCCTCGGTGGTTAATTATGCAATAAGATCTTTTTGTAAGATTATAATTGAAAAAAAGCCTGAAAGTGTGTATTCTGTCTCTTTAACTGTAAAGAGGAATACCCCAAAATGACACCTTCCGTTTCGCCGAGTATCATATCCGATAACACTGCATATGTGCCTAATCCTACTGAAGGGACTTTGGGAGAGCGTAAGGTAAAAGCCCATTATCCTGAAATTGGCGAAAATGCCTTAAAAAATAAGGGTATTTCATGGCAGGGCGTTGCCAAAAAAGTAGCTATGGTTGCTTTTGTAGTTCTTATATCAGCAGCAATTGGTTTTTTGGCTGGGGGATTTGTTGGCGCGGGTATTGGAGCGGCTGCCGGCCTTTGTGCCGTGGGTGCCTTAGTGCTTGCCAAAAAAATACATGACTATTTTGATAGGGTGCACTTTTTACGCCAGCTTCCTACCGAGGGTAATCATGCATCAAAGCTGCCCGAAAATGCACCAAAAGTCGGCAAATATTATGACTCAAAAGTAATTCTTACAAAGACTGCCGATGAAGGTTTGGAATGGAAAAAGAAGCTTATTCATGCAGCCGAAGAAAGTATAGAATTGTCTGCAAATTATGCAGGCGGCTCAGATTTTAGAGATATTTTGGCAATAATTGATGCCAAAATGCTGCAAAAGACGCATATAAAAACGCATATTCTTTTAAGTCGTGATCTTTTAGAAGATCAAGACATGCAAATACTTGAAAAAATGAAAGAGACTTTTAAAGATCGCTTTGAAGTACTGCATTCCGACAAATACTACCAATTAGATCTTGATTTTCATACCGAAGAAAATCACATAAAAATGCTTGTTGTCGATGGAAAATATTTTGTGGCAGGCGGTACCAGTATTCATCCGAGATTTTGCCACGAAAATTATAATCCCGAACTGGATAAAGAAAATCCTACACTTGCAGCTCGTTTACTCGAACCTGCTGCCAGAGATACTGATGTCGTAGGTGAAAGTGCTGAGCTAGGCAAGGCGATGCGCGATCAGTTTTTTAACCTTTTTCGCCTTTGGGAAATAAAAACACTTGCTAACGATAAAATTGCCAGCCGTTACTATGCGCTAAATGAAGCTGTGTCTGCTAGTGTAGCAGAGTTTCATGAGCTACCGACAGTTAAAATGAAATTTGTTGTATCAGGCCCAGAACATCGAGGAAACAACGCAATTGTTAAAGAATATCAAAAAAGAATTTTAAATTCCAAAAATGAAATACGTATAGGCGCCAACCGATTTTGCCCATCTAAAAAGATACGAAATGCACTTGTTGATGTAAAAGCACAGAATCCAAACATCAAGCGTACAGCCTATCTTAATGGTATGGGAGAAGGTTTTTCTATTGGACATGCGCGCGTAACTCAGATTCATTCGGGAAGAGCCCATTATGATCTCGTAGATAAGGTATATGAATATAACCGGCAGCACCAATTTTACCATAAAAAAGTAGCAACTTTCGACAATACGCATATGATTATAGGCAGCTTTAATCATGGCAGAAAAAGCACGCGATATGACAATGAAATGGTTTTTGTAATTAAAAATAGCGAATTAACAGCTCAGTGCAAGCAAACACTTAAAGAAGATGGCAAGCGATCAATTAAAGTAACAGCTGATTATCATAGCCAAAGGCCTTTATTACAACGAGTGCTCTCGTTTGTCTTTCATAAGGCAACAGAAAATTTTGTTTAAAGGAGATATATGACAGGTCCAGTTTGTCCTACAGATCCAAGCGCAGTGTTTTTTTGGGCAAGATCCGGCGGCGGACATCGCACAGCCAAGGAAGGCATCAAAGAACAAAAAATTAGGGAATATCACGCTAAAGGTATGCGTCTTGATACCCAAAATGATATTGATATTACGGGCAATAAAGTGCTGAGCTCTATTCGTCTTCCTTTTTTGGGCGGCCTTGGTGACATGGCTGTTAATGCTTGGGATAACGCGCAAAAAAATGGAAACCTTTCTTATTTGCAGCGACATGCGGCTTTAGGCTGGATTGTAGAAATTATCATGTATCCGCTTGTATACTTTAGAGTAAAGTGGCTGCTGCAAGATCTTAAAGTAGAGCCTGAATTTGTGGTTAGCACACAGGCTTTTTGCATTAACGCCATTGTCAGTGCCATGCATACGGTAAATCAAGAAAAAAAATGGAATATGCACATGCATATTCATTTAACAGATTTGCCATCAAAAAAAGCCGTGCACTTTTTTCCTTCTATTCGCAAGCTTGCCAATAACGATGTATTACGCAACATGGTCACGCTGCATGCTGCGGCTCCCATAACAAAAAATGGACAGACAGAGTCGGAATTTTGGGAAAAATATATCGGAAAAATCAAAGTTATTTCGAGCGAACAATTTCCTATACAAAAAGCGTTCATACATACAGCTGAGCTTAAGAAAAATCTTGAACAACCAGTCTCTAAAGTAAAAATTAAACTAAACCATCCAGAAGAAGCTGATATCATAAGAAAAGGCTCTTTTGAAACCAAAGCCACCTTTGATGAAAAAGAAGCCGCATTCGACATCAAAAAAGAAGATAAGCTTGCCTTTTTGATGCTCGGAAGCATGCCTACAACCGAAGCTGTTTTAGATTGGGTCCACACATTTGCCGAAGAAAGTAAAAGATGCGCAAATGAACAAAGGCAGCATTATTTTTTCCTTTACTGTGGAAAGCCGTCATCCGATCAAGAACCCAATGTGTTATTGCCTCAAATTAATGACGCACTTGAAAAGCTAAAAAATGCAGGTAAATTGGCACCAAATTTTACGCTCGTGCCTTTTTCTTACCAAAGTGATGATGTCATAGCCTTTTTAATGGCGCGCTCTGATATGTCAATTACAAGGTCTGGCGGCATTACCTCTATGCAGCTTTTGGAGCTTGACAAAGCCGATCTTCCTAAACGAGAAGGCAAACAAATACTCATCCATTCTGAAGCCCAGCTTTTTCAAAAAACTACCGCGCAGGATTCAACTGAGTTTGTAAACAGCATTTCTACAGCCGTAGCTACACATATGGCAAATAAGCGCCTTGCCACAAGTCCAGAATGGTCTGAAGTTCGCCAAAAAATGCATGAGCAGTGCCTGGCACTTGGCTATAGCAAAGATCAAAGCACAAACATTGTTGACAATGTTATCGATCTGTATTTATACAACGATGCCAAAGGGCAAACGCCGTCACTTGTTGATCTTTTCAAGAATCTAGAACAAAATGCCGAGCTTCTATCTACTAAGTCTGCCAAAAAAAGCATCGAAGAGCAGATGCAAAAGATGCAGCAAAAAGAGTCCTATAAAGCCCTTGATTTATCAAGCCTTCGCGATCTTGCCATCCAGAGCGTACTCATTAAAGAGGGTATAGTTTTGTGGGAAGGCGGCAACGCCAAATACCTCTGCAAAAAAATTGGCGCTAAAATCACAAGTCCTCTTTCTGCCAAAAATTTAATAAATAATTCTTTTTTTAATTAACAAGCGTGGTCAAGGCCTTGCTAGGATGTTAATTTAATTATTTTGAAATGCGGTTAACATTTGAATGTTAATTTGGCGCCTTCGCGCCAGTCATTTTGTAGCCCATAGGAAGCGCTTAGCTTGCTATGGGGTAATGACAATATATAATTGTTCCCCAGAGGGGGACATCTTTTTTATTATTTCAATTACGATATCCTCTAAAAAAAAGATAATCCCCGATGGGGAAAATTTTTTTACCATCTCGACCCATAGCAAGCTAAACGCTTCCTATGGGCTACAAAATGACCGGCGCTAAGGCGCCAAAAGTTAAGGACGTAAATCAATACAAAGGCATTTCATGAAAAAGTAGTTTGGTGATCTTGAGAGGATCCTCCTTGTAATATAAGTATAAAATTTTATACTATATTATTAGGGGGTAGTTATGGATCCACATGGCGGTTTTTTAGGGCCACTTCAGCGCTTGGCTACTGCTTTAGGTAATCTTACTGATACTGCAGGAGGAATTGTCCAGTGGACAGGACGCACAGTCAAGCAATTATTTGAAAATGAATATGACCATATTATTTCAGAAATTACTACCCAGGCTAAGGCTACAGCAATACAAATTGAATCTCTTGAACAAAGTGTCGAGAAAATTGCTGGTAAAGATACTAAAGAAAAACGAGCCGATCTTGAAAAAAAAACCGCAGAAGTTGTTCTTCTAAAAACCAAACTTAACCAATTACAATCTCTTAATTTTTCTAAAAGACCCTTTTTTGATAAAGATGTTAAGGCTCTCTTGAGCAATGTTACAGATCCAGTAGCTAAACTTGAGATTTTAGAGGCGGCAAGTATATTTTCTGAAGATCCCGATAAAGAGGCAATTATTGCCTCTCTTGCCTCAAGTCCTCCTGATGACAGATTAAATGTACTAAAAAGCATACAGCCTTTTTTGGGCCTAGAAGATATAGACTATCCATCTTTTATTGATTTGATAAATGCCACGCCAAAAGAAGAACGATATGAACTTATCACACGTACTATAGCACTACTCCAGCAGGGATTACAATCCGATAGCCTGTTTGAAGTTATGAAAGAGGCCAGTCGGATTGACTTTGTTGATAGAACTGAGGTGTTAGACCAAACAGCGCTGTTACTTCAAGGACATACCTATTCTTCAGAAAAATTTGTTTCAGTTATGAAAGAAGTAGCCGCCATTGATCACACAAAAAGAGAAATAGTTGTTGCCCAAGTGCTACCCTTTATAGAACATGAGCAAGAGACTGCTATTATCGTTCGATTTGTTAACGTAGTTTTGGCGCTTCATGAGCTTGGAAAAATTGATATACTCCAGCAAGTTTTTGAACTTTCTAATCGCTTAAATACTCAAGAAATACTTTACGTAATAAGTATAATAGCTAGAAGTTCTTCAGAAAACTTTGAAGAGTTACGGAGTCATTTAGACCGTTTTTTACAGATATTTCCGAAACAAGATTCTGCTCGGGGAGAATTTTTGTGTCTTCTATGTAATACTTATCCAGAGCAAAGAGTAGAGCTCATGAAGGACCTCTTTACTATTTTAGACGGCTTTGAAAAGCGTTTACGCCATAGCATGCTCACAGCTATTGCCCAAATGCCTGAAACGATTGGATTTGCGCGTACCTCTGATATGCTAAAAACGTTCGTTGATGACCCGGATTTCTTACAAAGTGATGGGCTAGATCGCCTATATTATTTAGAAAATGTTCCTGATCGATTGCCCGACTACATAGAACAACAAGATGATCGATCCTATCAATTAAAGGGTGCTCAAAGCAGCATTTATGCTGCCCCGCAAGAGTCCCTTGCAATCCTTGCAACGCATTTTGCAAAATTTACAGCCTCATCAATAAATATCACTTTTCTTGATTCAAAGGGAGTAGATGTTGGGGGTCTTGGCAGGCAATTTGTGGCCAAGCTTATTGAAGCACTTATCCCCACAATGCCACTTCTGGAAGCTGAAAATGGGCTTTATAAGTTTTCTCTTCGTAAGAAAGATGGGAGCATTTGGCAACTTAACCCAAAAGATATTCAGACACTCAATCACCTGGGGCAATTTATGCTCTTTTGTCTCAATGCAAGAAGTGATATGCCCTATCCTATTGGCATGCACTTTGATTTGGGAGTCTTTGCGGGCTTGACAAAGGTTCGCTTTAGGCATTTGGAAGTATCATTTGATGAATTAGTAAAAAATGATAAGGGATTTAAAGAGCTTTTTGGCATCTATCAAGCAATGAATAAATACAACGAAGAAGATCAAAAGAAAATCAAGGATATAAATGAGGCGCTAAGTCCTCTTACAAAAGAAACTTCTGATAAAGTGCTTTTAGGTGCCTTTGCAGTTGTAGAACAAGATGAGGAGATTCAGGCGCTCGGTTTAGATTATGATGTAGATAAGATACGCGAAATTTTTCCAAAGATTCAGGCTGCATTAAAAAAATATGTAATAGCTGAACTTATAAAGCCTGACTTAATTCCTTTATTTGAAGTAGCAAAGGGCATGAGAATGATTAAATTTGTAAAAGTATTGCCAGTTGATGTAGAGAATATGACTGCAAAAGAGCTGTCTGAGCGGCTGCAAGGAACAGTTGATCGCAATACAATCTTACAAAACCTACAATTTGAAGAGGAAATACCTCAAGAAAAAGCGGTGTGGCTAAAGGATTGGATTACCAACACCACAGATGCAAAACTTGAACAATTTCTTTTTGCCATGACTGGCGCCCCAGCCCTTGGCAAAAAAGGCCTTCAAATAAAACCAGTCTACGATGTGGACTATATCGCCTTTTTTCACACCTGCTTTAACACGCTTGACTTTGCCTTTGATACCGTAAGCACTAAAGAAGATTTTTTTACCCACCTAGAAGATGCCATCAAAGTCGAAAAGTTTAACTTAGCTTAAGCGTGCGCGCAAGTTGTTTATAACAAAACACTCCAAAAGTATTTTAACTAGCTGTATTTTCTTTTCTTTTAAAAGTTTCAAAGTCCAGTTGACCAGATTATATAAAATGTCAATAATGCGCGCATTCTTAGTTAACAACAGCATTGCTACGAGGCTTTATGACTACTGTTTCTCCTATTACTCTTTTTCTGATACCACCTGCATCTGCAACGATACTTCAAAATACTTTGCAAAACATAAAAAATAATGCAGAAATACCTGCAACAGTTTCACCTGAGCTTGTTTCACAAATTGCCTCAAATCACCCAATGAATGTATTGCAGTTTGGGGATCTTTGCGCTGCCAAGGAGGCTGCCGGCAACTGTGTAAACAGAAGCTCAATTACAGCCGCCAGCACCTATATACTAAACATCGTTAAGCATCCCGCTTTTGGTGAGCTTTCTGCAAAGATTCTTGGCTCACAAGCACTTCAAACACTTATACCGCACATTAATTGCTGTACAAAGCAGCTGCAAGTTTTCCATTCGATAACCGAAGAAATGGCAAGCTATAAGTCAAATTTTACCGATAGCATTCTGGCAAGATGTGCTGAAGATGCCAATAAAACATGTTATCTACCCGGGGGTTGGGGAGGTCCTACAGGGCAAGTATTAGCCATCAAGGCTACAGTTTGTGAAGGTACAAAGCTTGGCTTGCACATCATTAACCGCCGCCAGAGAGCGCAACTTCATAATACGGTTAAAGATAATCCTTTATTAAGTAACCTGAGTAGCCCAGGCTTCACAATTGACCTGGAAACACCAATTGGCAAGCAGCTCTTTACAGAGTGGTTAACTCTGCTTTTTCCAACAGTAGCACTAAACGATTATACTGAACTTGGCGATGTGCATTTTTATGGGCGCCTGCTTGCTTATGCAACTCCTATGGAAGAACCGGGTGCAGAAGGTAGACCAAGTAAACACCGCTTTTTTGGCCAAAGCGCATCAGCTGCCATTGTCTCCATGTTTGCAGATATATTCCATAGCGCAGGTGCCTCGGTAGCTCAGCACCGCAAATTTGTACTTGTCATCAAGCTATTTGCCCTCATGCAGGAATTTTCTGTATATGAGCATAATGACATAAATTACCATCTTATGAATGAAGCCCTCGATCGAATGCTTGCACGCGCTGCAAAAGCAGGCCCAGAAAGCTGCGATACAGCACTAATTGAAACTCTATGTGTAGATATACGTAAACAGCTGCATGCCAAACAAAAAGCGCACCTTCAAACACTTGTCATCGGTACAAAAATGCCTTGCGAGGCAAGTGATTTCCAGGTCCCTGAATGTACTAGCGAAGGGGACAACCCATTCAACACATTGCACGACGAAAAACAGCTAAGCTTTTATCCATTTACTCCTCCGACGTCCCCAGAAAACATTGCAAACCAGCTTCAGACTTTTCATGCAAGTAATTATATAAATAGCCAATTGGGGCATATTAGCCTGCGAGGTTTCTTGCGCGATGCTCCTTGTACATCCAACAAACGCTTTTGGGATAATATCAAAGCTGAACATGCACTAGAGCTTCTTGAGCGGCTTCGGGAGGTAGTTTCACGTACTCCAGACGGATATAATCGGCAAGCTCGCGAGCTGATTGCAGAGCTAACGCTACTAGCACTTGATATGGCAGCTGTTTGCGCCGAGAAAATTGCAAGTTTACGATTTGAAAATATTTATACTTTAAAATTGAATATTCTTACCGGCCATGATGCGGCATTTTCTGATCCTGATGCCGTACGTACTTTGGAGCGCGTCAAAGCAAATTTTGAGCGTAGAGCACAAGGACGCATCGCTTTATTTGGCGCTAAAATCGATATGGATACAGGAGTTGAAGCGGCCTATTTAGTAAATCATATCATTACCGTAAGTGAACTTGAAAATTTTTTAGAGAAAAATTTTGGGATATCGCAACAAGCAGTTATACAAAAATATCTTGCAAACAAGGAATCTGAGAGCTTTGCAGGTTTGCCGGGAAAAGAGTTTATAACACCACTTAACCAAATACTTTATCTTAATGGCCTATTTGCATCTACTGCCTTGCATGTCAATCGATGGGGCCAAACAGGCTATTCAAGTAAAGGTGTACTAAAGTCGCTTCCAGAATGGACAGCAACCTTTAAGGCAGAAAATCGCTCACTGCCGCACGAGTTTTTTCAGGCGCATGGCGGCATTACAGCCTTTGGTTTGCAAGATGATCGACAAAATCTTCTTTGGGCAATTAGAGCCAAAGACAATGATGATTTAGCTTCTCGCAAGGTGGGTGCTTTGTATGATTCCTACATACAATGTAAGGATGATAAAGAATTTAAAAATGATATTCATAAAGAGCTCTGCATGCTTGAGGCAGGCCGCGAGCTAAGAACACTTAACACCTTAGACTGGATTTTTCGTCCCCATCAATTTGAACAGCTGCAAAATCCCGAGGTAAGAGACCGCCTAGAAACTTTGCTATTTGGCCCTGAAAGCGCCTTGCACACTGTACGCTCTTTTTCAACTCAATTACTTACAGCTCTTGTTCGTTTTCAAAACCTATATCAAGAAAAAGCAACTCCTGAGCAAGTTCCAGTACTTGAATGGTGCAGTTCGGTTGTTGATAGATTTCGCTACCATCTTGAGCATGAAAAAGTGGATGAGCTATTACTTAAACTTATTGAGACAGGCCCATTCTTAAGAAATTTTTTAGTATCACACTCTCAAAAACTTTCCATAACTAGCAAAGGATGTTTACATCGAGCCATTGCACTTAGCCATATTTCTGTTACCGTTAAAAAAATTGAACTATTTATACCTGAACTTGTGCAAGCGGCATACCATGGAGTTTTGCTTTCTGAAATTGCATGGCCATTGCTTTTAGAATACAGCAGGCGATTTGATGCTCAAGGCGAGAGTATTTGCAAAAACCAAGTAATGCTTGCCGGCCTATCAAGCACTCTCAATGAAATGCTCCAAAGCAAAAACAGCTTTACATGGACTGCAAAAGGGCATTGCCTACTAGGTAAATCAGCACACCGAACATGCTCTATTGATCTTTATACAGGTGAAAGTTCTAACACTCAGGGTGTTATTGTTGATTTATTGAGCCAACTACAACAAAACAAAGCATTTCGGCACCTTGCAGACGGTAAAGAAAAATTTCCTGTAGCCGTTAGAGAATATGGTTTATCCGAAAGTATTGATGGCCGTTACCGTTTTAGCCTCGAAAAAAGGCATGGGCTCTACGCGATCAAACATCCTTTTGCTGAAGTTTGGCTAAACATTAGCCCTTCTGGATGCATCAAACGCTCTGGGAAGTTAGAAGAAAGTTATATTGACTTAAGAGAACCACACAAAGTCTTTTGCAACTATACAGGAGCATGTCTCAAGTTACTATTAGGCCATGACAATGTTCACACCTGGAGAGTCGATAGATATCTCGACGCTAATGATGAATCATTTTTTGAGAGATTGCTTATAGATGCACAAAATCCAAATAGAGCAGTGTTTCAAAATGAATTGTCCTACGTACTTATGCATCTCGTCGATGGAGTATGGCAAAAACAAGAAACACAGTTCTCATTTTTTTCAGACATCAAGCAAAAAGAGATGAACGATCTGTTAGAGCGAGCTGTGCCCGTTCTTTATCCTGGAAAAGAACACATGCATAACCATATCAGGCCAGGATGCGGTTTTTTATACATAGGCGGCAAACCTACAAAAATGGTAATTCCATCAATGCAGGTATCATTTAGCCGCTGTTTTGATAGAGACCTTTGGATATACGACGAAGATGCTGATTATAAGCTTATGACTCAAAAATCTGTGGAAGCACTTGGCGGCTATCCTCATGGAATTGTGCTTCAGCATGTTCGTGATCCGGCAAAAAAACGTGTGCTGCTTATTCCTTTTGAATGGAAAGAAGAAAGCAATAAACCAGGCACCAATAACCTGGTTATTGATCGCTGTAAGCTTTTAGCTGATCGTCCATTAGTTTGTGATGTGACAGCAAATGGCATAGAATGTACTACAGCCGCACATCTGTATTTGGCACTTATTTTTCGTGCCCAACGTGAATTTGTACTGGCCAAAAAACATCTGGAAATGAGCTGTCATCTAGGTGAAGATGGCGATTTAGAACAAAAGATTATATTACAAATACAGAAGCTTAAAATTTTCACTGCTGAGGCACTTGCCTTTGACATTCATTTTTTAATTCGTGCTCAGGACCATCGTGAACGCTTTACAAATCCACTATTTGCACAAAGTACTCAAAAAGAGGAGTTCCAAAACCACCTTGACTTAACCGTACAATGCTACCTCAATTCTGAAAGCCATTACCGTGAAGGGGTAAGCGGCATCCCAGAAGCATTACGTGTTCCTCAATGGATTTTAGACAAATTAAAAGAAAGTAATGGGTCATTTTCAGACATAAGAGCCCTTTCATCGTCTAGACTTTCTTCAATACAAAACAGAACTCGCCACACCTCCTTAAATTACAGATTGAAAGATAAAGAAAGATCGTATTGGTACAAAGAGTTAGTTTTTGCTACTAAAGATCGAGAAGTATGACTCACACAACTGCAAGACGAGTTACTTGCGAAGATTCACTACAAATACTTACTCCCGATCACCTAGCTAGCTGACTTTTTACATCTGGCAAAATATGCCGTTACAGATAGCCAGTTTGATAGGGGCAGGGTGCAGTCCTACATTCTCTCATACATCAGCCATAATAAAGTAGACAGTAACGATGCCTACGAGCGTCTTCTTTTAGAGCTACTTTTAATTATATACAGCATCCTAAAAGCTTTACTGCGGCGGCGGCCGATGAAGACACAGCCAATGCGTGCTAGAGGCAATGGCAATCATCGATGAAGATAACAAGCAAGATGGAAAAAATCGTACCATAAAAACCCCTTGTTTGCTTTTTGGGTCTGTAAAATTACCTGAAAAGCCCCTTGCAGCGCGTATAGCACGGCCGCCATTACTTGCAGCTGCTGCTGGCTATCCTTGGGTGATGCCGCAACAGGCAAATTTGCCATATGGCCAACGAAAGATCTTTACAACGAATATTTTATTGAAAAAAAGCATAAACCTTTTGAAAAGAGCTCATGGCCAATTGCAAATTGGAAAGGCAGCACTAAATTAGAAACAAAGCTTATTGAAAATTTAAATAATGCATTTAATGTGCTACGTACACGTGAGCGTTCATATCACGAGCCAAAAGGGGACATACGTTTAGATCTAGATAAACGCCAGACGTCCCTTATTAAAACATTGAGATTAAAGAAGCAGAAATATGCCTGTTAATGAATCAAGCACATCCTGCAAAAATTGCCGAATTTCTTGTCTTAAGGGCATCCCAAGAAATTGGGTAATTACGCCTTGAGCATGCTATGCAGGCACTTTTAACTCGTAATCATATGCCAATACTTAAGCAAAATCCCACACTTAGCGAGGCGCATCTTGCAGAAATTTATGCCCGCCTCATAGAGTATCAGGGCCTTTGTATAGAGCTAAAGCAGATTGAAGAGCTAAAGAAAGCAAAAGCTGATACCTATCTTTTGGGAGAGATACTTTTCCGACAGCGTCTTTATGACCCAGGCAAATTTCCAGAAATCCTTGCCTACGCAGCAGCTACAGGTAAAGAGCCAACTGTCCAGCAAACTGAAGTTTTGATTAAGCTTTTTACTGCACTTGAAAAAGCTATCGACCAAAAAATGATAGAGCATCTGTTGTTAGAATTTGCTGCAGGCGGCGGCAAAACGCTTCTGCTTATTCCAATACTTTGCATGTTTTTAATAAGTAGAGGCAAACTACCTGTTATCAGCAACACCTCGGATCTTTATTACCAAAGCCTAGAGATGCTTCCTCCCATGTTAAAAGCGGCCTACAACATGCTGCTGGAATTGATTGACCGAGATGTAGAGCATCAGTGGACAAGCCATGAACTAACAGCTCTCAAAACCAAGCTTGCCCAGTGGCATAAACATCAAGGACGAGCTATTTTGATGAAGGCATCAAGCTGGCATAGCCTCAATACCGCAGGGAAAATTGCCACATATAATAGTATAATGAAGAATGACAGGGATGCAGAACAGTGCAGCCATCTGATTGTTGAAATTCTTGCTTATTTCAAAGAAAATGGTGTGCGCCTGGAAGATGAATGCCAGGAAAGTAGCGATCCTCACGAAGCGACATACGCTGCTTTGAAGCAGGAAAAGTAGTGCCCCTGCAGCATCATGACATCTATTATAAAGCCTATCAAATAGCAAACAAGCTTCATAAGCCAGGTACTGCCGTAACAGATGAGCTGCGAAGAGCTATCACCGATGCTTGTATTAAGTTTTTTGTTGCGTACGAGCCTTTTAAAGGCCTTTCATGGTTTAAAACATATCTTACAAGTCCGCTTAATGGCCTTCGCCCAAAAGAGCTCGTAGAGCTTGAAAAAAAGAATCCCGATAAAGCCGATCTATGCACACTTGCTAAAGCCTGCATCCATTTGCATTTACGCATACTGGATCACTTACTCTTAGGCAAGGAATTTGGCGCCTCAATCCATGTTGGCGACATGACTGCTGCCCCACGTCATGATGGGCGTCCATCTAGCGCTCATTTTACAGATGCAATGCTTGTCTCAGCACTTACCATTCAAAAGGCATTAGAGATTGGCGTACCAAGAGAACATCTAGAAGCTGTGGCAAAAGGGCTTCAAGATGAGCATGAAAGTGGTCTCTTTAAACGTACAAATGCCACATTTATCGAAAAAGAGCTGCAAACTCTACTTAAAAATGACAAGTTTCGCATGAAGGATTATACCAATGCTGAACTTGTGCATCTTCTTGAAAATTTGGTGAATCATCCATGGCTTGTTGAGCGCTACCTCACGCAGCATGCCTTGCTGCAAAATAAGTTTCACGGCAGTGCAGCCAAATCTACACCTGCCGAAATGGCACTTGGCTTTAATTTAAGTCTGCAAATGTCGGCATTTGTTGGAATTAAAGAGATGTATTCAGTGCTGCTAAGCCCCCGCGATGACCTTCTTGATACAGAGTTTGTGGTAGAAGTGCTTGCCGTACTTATGGAAAGAAGCACAAGAGGCTATCTCATGGAAGATCGCAGCAGTCCAAAAGCTTTCTTTGCAGAATTAGCACAAAAAAATCTGGATGACTTTACCAATTTACGAGCCTTTTTTGATAAGGGACTCTTTGCAAACTTTAGCCCTGAAGAACTTATCCAAGGGGCACTTGATGTAGCGCATGATAAGGCTATTGACCGCCACGGCATTACATGGGATAATGAAAAGACTATTAGAATTCCAGCAAAACTAGATGCTAAAGGTGCAACTCTTGCTGGCTTTCCTCTAAGGCAAACTACAGGCAGAGACTATCCAGAACTTGAATTTACTGCTACATGTGCTTTTTTTCTTGGAAAAAAGGTAACTCTCAGCGGTTTTGTACAAACGGCAATGCGCGCTCGAAAACTTCTTATTCCTAATGGGCAAAAACTTATTTGGTGCGTGATGAAAGATCTTTGGGATATTATTGCGCCGGAATCGAAGCACTTTGATGTTGAAAAGGCTGCACGCTGGGGCCATCAAAATTGGACCGAAGAGTTGCATGCAAAAATACTTGAAAGGGCCTATCAAGGTATTGACGCTGAGCTTCATGCTATAGCTTGGAAACTTGTGCGTAAAGGATGTTACAATGCAGAAAACATGCTCTCAGTGCTTTGCCCGCCTCCTAATATAAGGCCATGGCATCTTTATGACAAAGAACATACCCTTGAAAAGACCGATGTGCCTTTGCAAGCATATGTAAGCCTTCTACAAGATCGTTTAGGGCTTCATGATAGTGAAATAAGTAATGCTTCCAAAGTGCGCATTAGCACCATCATTAAGCAAACAGCTGCACTTATAGAAAAAATTTACTCGACAGATCCTGGAGCATTATTTCAAACGGGATTCCAAAATCACGAGCAGGAGCATACGCTCAACACAAACTTACAGATGCGCGATCATATGGAAGTTGGCGTTGATAAAAGAGCTGCCAGCGAAACGTATGGAAAATGGGACAGTCTTCAAAATATTGCTACCATGCACAAAAATTTTTATCCATTTGCAGTAGCGGGAATGGAAGCTCGCAAGCTTCCTAAGTTCTTTATGCCATCTCAAGAAAGGCTTACGCCGCGAAATGATTGGAGCCAAGCTGTAAAGCCCCTTTCGCATATGCTCATTGTGCAAGAAAAAAATAAAGAGTGGAGCTATTACGCACTTACAGAAGCTGGAGTGCGCTTTTATGTAGATGACATCGCCAAATTCCATACATTAAACCCTCCTGAAACACGTGCCTGTGTGGCAGCCATCGGAAAGTCAGTACTCACCTCAACGTGGACGATGACTTCTAAGGAGTGTGAAAACCTTCTCAATACAGATCAATTTAATCAGATAGCTTGTTTATTAAATGTAGCCTCAGCACGAGCTTTTGATTCAATTGCCTTCGTTGAAACACTGCATAAGCTGCAATGGACAAGAAGCGACTACCGCGCCTTTTGCCAATACATCCGCGCAAGCCTGCCCCCAACCGAGGATTTCGCCCCCGAAAAGTACGAACGCGAACTTTTTGGCTAATCGAATACTAGGAGGGAACTTTGTACGAAAATATGGTTCTTAAAAGGTTTGTCTTTGAAATAATAAGATAGCCTGAAAGGCTGGCACACAAAAAACCAGTGCATCGACCCATAAGCGCTAACTTAATTATATCTTAAGCACATTCCTCAGCCTGAAAGGCTGGCATGTAATAGCCCAGGGCAGCGCCCTGGGTATACTGTGAGAGGTATTGCAGGCTGAAAGCCTGCGTTATAGTAAATTTTTGCAAAGTTTCGATTTTCACTTCACTAAAAATATACAAAAACCGCACGATACTATCATCAAGGAGCTTCTCAATGACCAAACTTGCACTTTTTCTCTTATTGTTTACTATTACTTTACATGCCGATACCATCCACAGCACAACAGACTCTAGGCAAATACGTATTCATCCAGTTACCTCATGGGAAGATATAGACATCGCCCAAAGTCAGACAATTTTGGTAAAAAGTTTTATGAAGGGCTATGAAGATGTACCGCTATTTGAGCTCAATCCACAGTTTGCTTCGATCGGCGATGTTCGTAGATTTTATGAAGCGTACTTTTTTGAGGAATATGATCGATTCAAAAAGCAAGAGATTCTCTGGGTAGAGGCTTATGTAGAGAACCAGCTTGCCGGTTGGGCAACCTTCGAACGAGAAATAACAGAACCGGATGCTGCCTATATGGTGCTTTTGACTGTCAGCCCAGATTATCAAGGATTAGGTTTAGGCCGTCATCTCACCTTCTCTATATGTTCAGAAGAATTATATCCCAATATTCAAGTAATTAACCTATTTGTACGCAAGGTGAACATGCAAGGCTATGCATTTTATTACAAAATTGGTTTTTTTGATTATGACTACAAAAGACAAGACAACTTTGTTGACACCCGTCTTCTTACAGGACTTCGATGGGAACGCTAATGTTACTTAACTGATTTTTTTAGTGCATGGCATGCTGCAAAGCATGCCAATGCTCGCTAAACCTTGCTAAAATTTATCAATTACAAGCCCTGTTGAACGCCTTCTTTTTGTTTTTGCAGATTTGCTATTTGTTTATCAATTTGAGTAATTTGTGCTTGCAATTGCTGTATTTTAAAAGAAACATTTGGATCAGTATTTTGTGCTTCAAGAGAATTCATCTGCTGTCTCATTTGCTCTTGTTGGGTTTTTAACTGAGCAATTTGTTGGTTAAAATTGTCAACTTGCACCTGCTTATAAGACGGCAGCTGATCTGCAAAACTTACTGACATGCAGCCTAGGCTAAGGCATATTGTGAAAATATATTTATACATAAATAATCCTTTGTTATACCATACGCTAGCTTTTTTATCAATTTTGAGCAAGGGGCTTGTAACAGATCTTGTCATCAATAAATTGTTGTTTTATATATGAAAAGATCTATGCTTTTTTTGGGAAGATATGAAATTGAAAATTGATAATAACATCGACAAAGACCTTATTCCACGTTTTTGGTTTTGCTTGCTGTTTACCTTTCCTTTTTTTGTGCGTCGCATAGACCCTTCAATTCAATGTCTGCTTGCCACAATTGTTTTAGCTGTTGGTAACTGGTCATTTTTTCAGAAGGCCTGGCAACAAAAAGTAAGCACATACACCCTTTTTAGTTTGAGCGTTGGCATACTTTATATCTACAGTCTTTTTGAGGGTCTTTTTAGCGCCGCGCCTGTCCTTTATTATGGCATGGTGGCATCCGTTACAATGGTTATTCTCTTAGAACAGCTTTGTGAGCAGCATATAAGAACCAAAGCATCTCTTTCGCTAACAAAACTAGTGCAAAGGGCCCCCACTAAGGCGCATAAATTGCTTATAGATGGCCGCTCAGAAGAAATTGAAGTAGCAGACTTAAAAAATGGCGATACCATCAGGCTTGGTGCCGATGACATTGTGCCAGTAGACGGGGTAATTTTTTCAGGTGATTGCGATGTTGAAGAATCGCTTATTTCAGGAGACACTAAGCTTGTTCATAAGGTGCTAGGAAGCACGGTATATGCTGCTTCAAAAACCATAAAAGGATCATGTCTTGTTAGGGCTGTACGAACCGGCAAGGATACTTTTTATGCTCAAATGCAGGAGATTGTAAACCAAAGTATTGTTACTCCATCTTCCATGCAAGAGATAATAGATAAAATAGCCTTTGCACAAATTATAGGGGCTATTGTGCTTTCTATTATTTTATTTTTGTTCTGGACGTTATTTTCGGGCCTTGCCAATGCGGTGCTTGTAGTAAGCGCTTTATGCATTTCAATATGTCCCTGCGCTATTCTTTTGGCATCATCGGTTGTAAAAAAAATCTCTCTTCGTGAGGCAGCAAGGCAGGGCATTGTTATACGTTCTGTAAAAGCCTTTGAAAACTTGGCAGCATGCGACATTTTGGTTGCCAATAAAAATGGCACACTTACCGTAGGTAAGCCCTCAATAGTTTCTGTGGATCCATCTGAAGGGGTAGTTGCTGATGAGCTTTTACTTATAGCTGCAAGTCTAGAGGCAAAATCGCATCATCCTTATGCGGTATGTATTGTAGAAAAAGCAGCTGCAATTGATCATACTCTTTTTAAAGTGGAAGAGCTCCAAGAGGTTCCTGGCCTCGGTATAAAGGGTAAAATTGATGAGACCCTTTGTTTAATAGGCGATGAAAAGCTAATGCAGGGAATTGATCTTGGCTTTCACAAAATGCGCGCTGAGGATATGCGTAAACAAGGATATATCGTTTTATTTTGCGCTAAAGGCCAAAAGTTGCTTGGTGTTATTGTACTATCAGATCCAATTAGAAGGGGTGTAAAAGAGACTTTAAAGAGTTTTAAAGAAGAGGGCATTGGACTTTTTTGCTTATCAGGAGATCGCCGAATCACAGTAGTACAGCTTGTCAATGCTCTTGGCTTTGATCGCTTTCAAGCAGAAGCTCCTGCCACGCAAAAAATCCTAACCGTAAAAAAACTTCAAAACGAAGGTAAAACTGTCTTGATGATAGCAGATCCGATAAATGATGCTCAGGCCCTTAACCAGGCTAATGCCGGCGTTGCCCTTGGCACGCGGGGCCAGTTGTTAAATGAGGCTTGGCCCATTTCGCTTTTGGATGCAAATTTTACATCAGCACTTCGCCTACTTAACCTTTCTAAATCACTTCAGAGCATAAACAAGCAGAATATATTTATATCATGCAGCACAACTTTTATTTTGCTTATTATGGCAACTTTTGGCTCTCTAGGACCTAGCCATGGAGCCTTTTACATGATGATTTCTGTTTTAGTTGTAGGATATAATTCTTTAAGACTTCTTTCAACAAAATGACCTTGCGCAATTTCACGGTATTGGTAATATGATTAAACACAATAACTAGAGGTTAATATGGCAACACCAGAAGCTCCTAAAGCCTATGCAGTAGGTGATTATTATGATATGTATAATGATTGGAAAACTAGTTGGGCAAATGCAGCTCTTGCTCCAGATACATTCTCAGCCAAGATATATGGGATTATGAGCAAGGTTAGCGGCGTAATTACTGAAACAATAGTGCCAAGTGTAGTAAATTATACTCCCGAAAAAGTCAAAAGGCTCTTTAATGAGCAATTTTCGCGGACTGCTGTTATTTTTACAGCGACAAGTTGTTTGCATGACTTTTCTTGGATTTACAATTTAGGATCAAGCAGTGTAACTGTTGTTGTACTTGCAGATGATACTAATAGAAATCAAGTGGCACTTGTTCGCGATGTATCTATGAGTTTGCTTGGATTACACGCTGTAAAGGGCCTACTAAATGGTTGGTCGTTTATAAAATCTCCTAACATGTCAAGTGCCTTAGGATGCCTCTACGATATAGCTTCCGTCGTGCACCTATCCCAAATTATACACAAAAACCCACTGCCAAAAGAGGTCAAGGCAGAATAATTCTCTCTCTACGATCAATTACTTGCATGACGTCAACAGCGTGCTGCCAAGCGGTATAAATTTGCTTCATGCTATCAGATCGAAGATCGCCTATCACAAAAAGGTTGCTAACAGATGTTTCACCGTTCTCATCGGTTTTTACAAGGCCTATTTTGTCAATTTTGGCTCCAAGGCTGCAAGCTAGGGCATTATTTGGTCTTATGCCAAGATTGACAAAACCAAATTCTGCGGGCACAAACTTTTTAGAGGCAAGACTAAAGCCTTCGAATATTCCTTTTTTTCCATCACCAACTATGCTCACAATAGGCTCATGAATGACTTTAATGTTTTTTTGTTTTAATAAGGCAAGTGTCTCTTGAGTAATTGACGGCTTAATGCCATTTGTGAGAATGCTGCAAGAAGGTAGATTGTAGCGATTATGTAATAGAAGGGCATTTTGGGCAGCACTTTCTGAATGTCCAATAATTACGGTTTTTTTACCCATACATCTGTGGCCATCACAGAGTATGCAGTAGGCAATAAATTGTTTGTTTGCAAATTTGAGTATAGGTTTTATGGAGCCTTTGATATGCGGCTGTTCATCCATAATGCCGGTAGCTAAAACAACATGGCGCGCCTTGTAGATTTTTCCTGATATGTCATAAATAACGAAAATGTCATCTTTTTTTTCAATGGATAAAACAGAATCATGTATAACATTAAGTTTTTTGCTAAAGGGGCTATTAGCAATTAGAGCAAGAGTTTCATCTCTGAGTTCATTGATGGTGCGCGTATAGTTCGTAAGGCCGGGAATATTATCTACTTTTCGTACCCAATGACCACGTGATTGTTTTCTTTGCTTTTTGGCACCCGTAAAAAGCAGCGTTTTGCAATTATGTAAAGACGCACGTTTGGCTGCCATGGTGCCGCCTGCGCCTGCGCCGATGACTGCAACTGGATAAATATTTGGGTCTTTATTTGAAGAGTGACAATAATTATTTGTTAAAAGCAGAACAAGAAAAAGAACTATATTTTTATACATAACAACCTTTTATAATTAACTAATATGATATCTATTGCAAAGCAAGCTGCTTTTAGTTCTGCATTTATAATGTCAGTAAAGAAATTACGTCCATTACATCTTTTTATTGTAACTGATTCTATCGTAGGCCGGCTTTATGGTCAAAGTGTTAAAGACTTTCTTGCAAGTCATGGGCTATTAGCCGAAATACTCAACATTCCAGCTGGAGAGATCCATAAAACAAGGCAAACCAAAGAATATCTTGAAGATCAAATGCTAAAGTGCGGAGCCTCCAGGCAATCTTGCATTATAGCACTTGGCGGCGGGGTTGTATTAGATATTGCGGGATTTTTAGCTTCTACATTTGCCAGGGGAGTGCCCATCATCATGCTGCCAACTTCGCTTTTAGCAATGGTAGATGCAAGTATTGGCGGTAAAACTGGTGTCAATACAAGTTATGGCAAAAACCTCATTGGAACCATATATCAGCCCTCAGCCATCTTTATTGACTGTGATTTTCTTCATACACTGCCGCTTGACGAATTAAAAAATGGCATTGTAGAAATGATCAAGCATGCACTCATTTTAGATTATGAGTTTTTTCAATTCTTAGAGACACATGCTGAGGCCCTTTTATCTTTAAATATACCTTTTGTCGAGCAGGCAATTGCCAAAAGCATCGCTATAAAAATGGCAGTCGTAAAAGAAGATCTAAACGAGCTTGGCAAAAGACGGCTGCTTAACTTTGGGCACACTGTCGGCCATGCTATTGAAACAGCAAGCAATTATACAATCTCACACGGAAGAGCCGTCGCTTTAGGCATTATGCTAGAAAGTGATTTAGCGGTAAAAATGGGATATCTGAAAGAATCAGAAAGAAATCGCATTAAAAAACTTTTTGCAAAATTTGAAATTGAAACCAGTAGTCCATTTGATTCTGATGAGCTTTATAACATTATGTGCATGGATAAAAAGTCTCTGAACGCTGCACCGAGATATGTGGTGCTCAAAGAAATAGGTGCTTGCGAAAGTTTTGATGGTGAATTTTGCATGAGTATGCCGAAAGTACTGCAGTAGAAATGGTAATTATTATACCATTGCTACTAAAGAGGTGATTATGAGTATTATTACTGAATGTTTTAATGATGTTGGCAATTGCATAGCTTTTTTTTGTACTCCACAAAAAGCATTTGAGGACGATCATGTCACAAGAAAGCTCTCTATAGGAATTGGCACTGCTGGAGTTATAGCTGCAGTTGCTCTCAGAATCTTTGGAGGGGGGCCTCATATCGCATCGGCCGTTTTAGGGGCCTTGAGTGCAAGTATGATCGTTGGCGGCATTACAGCCATCCCTCTTTTTGCCGTACTTCCTGTGATAGCGGCAGTTGGCACATGCTTGGCTCACGTTGATTTTTCAAGAGTTGTCTTTGTATATAATATTAATTCGGGATACCGCTGGTAATTTGCCTCATGGATGAACAGGCATTTGTTTTGCCAGAAATTGCAGACGGTGAAGATAAGCTCTCCGCTTTTAAAAACTGTATAAGAAATAGCTACCGCCACATTCGTAAATGGGCAAAACGTACCACTACAAACTGCTTTCGCATATACGATCGCGAGCTGTATCACTATCCTCTTGCCATCGATTTTTATGCCGGGCGCTACTGCGTGCACTATTTTTCGCAAGACAGACTAAGTGATGAGCCGCCAGATGCTGTGGTTGAAGAAGTAGAAAATGCACTCAAAGCATTGTTTCGAGCAACTAGCGAGCAAATTTTTTGGCGCTCACGCATACGGCGCACCAAGCATCAGCAGTATGAAAAACAAGATGTGCAGGGCGATTTTTTTACCGTTTTGGAGTACGGCGTGCTCTTTAATGTAAACCTCGTTGACTACCTAGATACAGGTTTGTTTTTGGATCACCGCGAAACACGCCAGCAGGTGGCAAATATGGCTGCTGGAAAGCGCCTATTAAATCTATTTAGCTATACAGCTTCATTTAGCGTGCACGCTGCAGTTCATAAGGCAGCCTTCACAAAAAGTGTGGACATGTCCAACACCTATTCAGAGTGGGCAAGAGATAATTTTACTCTCAACAATTTGCCTATAAAAGATAACGAAATTATACGAGCTGACTGCCTAAAATTTTTAGACGAAGAAATTCACGCGCGCACAAAATACGACATCATTGTCATCGATCCGCCAACCATATCGCGCTCAAAAAAGATGGACAGGATGTTTGACATACAAGAAGATTATATTTTCCTGCTCACAAAAGCTCTAAAGCTGCTTTTGCCAGGAGGAGTAATTTTCTTTAGCACAAATTCTCGCAAATTTATCTTTGATGAAACGTTGTTTGAGATGTGCCAAATTATAGATATATCAGCTAAGACTTTGCCGATAGATTTTCGCGATCCTAAAATCCACCGCTGCTGGAAAATCAGCCAAAAAACAGTAAATTCTCTTGAGGCTAGCCCTTGAGCATTATAATCACTACATGCAAACAGCATAATGAAGTAGATGATCTGCTCTTAAATTTTGGCAAGGTTACTTTTAAGAAATCAGAATCTCTTGAATCCTATTTACAGAATGCCTGCCAACTGCACTTTCCAGGTGATACAGATAGGTATCAAAAAACCCTTGCACTTATGAAAAAATGCTTACCACTACTTGAGCAATGTAAGCAGCAATCACAGCTTTCTTTGGCCACAGTTTTTGATATATTGCTGTATGCACAGCAACAAAGACAAACTCCGGCCTATTGTAAAAAAGGGGCTATTCGAAGATCGTTGATCGTAGATAATAAGGAATTTTATATTTTGTTAAAGTCAAAAGGTGCCATGGTAAAAAAGGGTGAGTCGGCCCGTCTTACACTGGCAATTCGAGTGCCTTTTAATGAAAAAGAAAAAGCATCTATAGTCTATCAACTGATAAATACTGATACATCTGGCAGGCTTTCAGCTGCAGAACTTCAAAATCGAACGTGCATTACAGAACGAGCATGTCAAAAATATAAAAATCAATGTCCAAAATACATCCAGGCCTATTCCTATGTAAAAGAAAAAGATGGCATGAAAATAGCTAAGGCATGCGTTTTATAGAAAAACAAGAGTTTTTAGCACTGACACAGAGGAACAGTAGAAAAATTTTCTACAGATATTATTTGAGAGATGATGTTGAAAAAGGTGATTTGGATTCAGAAGTTTTAACCTCAAGATATTCCAACCAAGGCATTTCAAACCATTTCGAAGCCTTGATAATGGCAGCTGCACGTAGGCATTATGAAATAATGCAACTGCTGCTTCAACAAAGTACTATAAATGATATGCGTGTGGAAGCACTAGATGATATGCTCTTGGATGCCCTGCCGCAAACCCTAGATACTGAAGAAGCAAAAAAATTCACAATCCTTCTTATTTCTGCATCTAAAAATAAAGACGCAATCTTAGCCCATAGCTATTGCTTGGCTTCTCGACAAAGTTTAGAACAGGTTAATTTTGTTTTAGGCCTTGTAGCATTAGGCCTTGGGTCTATTTCTCAAGAATCTCTCTTTGATGCACTCAATAAAGTGCGTGATCTAAAAATTGTTTCATTAATCACATCTTACATAGACAACCTGCAAGTACGTGGTAGGGACATCATGGTTCAGGCTGCCAATTGGCGATATTGGGAAAAAGTTTTTTTATTGATGAAAGTGGAGTAAATTATTTGCCATCTGATGATGGTATTACTGCTCTTTCTCAAGCAGCATATACTTCAGAGTGCCCAGCCTCCCTTGAGGCTGTACACAAGCTCTTAGATCTTGGTGCAGATCCATATATAGCTGATGAAGATGGTTATCCGCCTATTTATTGGGCAGCAAAGAAAGGCAACACTAAAGTTGTAAGTCTGCTTCTTGAAAAAAGCAAAAATATAGAAGAAGATCAAAAAATGATACTAGCTGGACAAAAAGCATGTGATTCAGATGAAGGGTATTCAAGCGGCAGCAATTAAAGAAGCTTTTCGGCGATGGCGTAAAGTTCCGGTCGCGTCTGTATGCCGAGTTTGTTTTTTACAGATTCTAGGTAATGCTCGACGGTGCGAGCTGATAAATGCAAGATTTTGCCGATTTTTTCATATGTGTAGCCTTTTCTAAATAGCGCTAGGCATTCTTTTTCACGGTCCGAAAGCTCTAAAAGTGAACTTAAGCCGCATGTTGCAAGTATGGCTTCACGATTTATTGTAGGAATTGATTTAGGTGATGAGTCCTTTAAATCATTAAGTGCGAGGCCATCATTAAGCACGCCCAAAAGTTCGCGGTCAAGCTTACTTACAAAATGGTCCATAAATGTGCTAAAAAGAATTTGCTCATTCATAAACAGATTGTAGAGCGGTCTTTTAGAAAGCAGGCCTGAAAAGCAGCATGTTTCTAGATAGTCTTTTTGATGCCGCACCAAAACCATGCCGTGATCCATTTCAAAGCGCTTAGCTCTTTCTTTGTAAAAGAGATCAGATCCAGGAAATTTGCGATCGCAAAACCAGAGATAATTTCCTTGTGCAAGGGCATTTTTTGTATTAATCGTCGGTTCTTCTTTAAGTGCAGCAGATTCAAGCAAAAAATGATCTTGATCGGCATTGGAAGTTATCCAGCTTATCTGTCCATCATCATATACACGTACATAGGCAAAAATAGTAACGCCAGTATGTTTTGAAAAATCAGAAGAAAGTCTTTTTACCTTCCCTTCGCAACGTTCAAGATTTTTGTAAAATTGACTTTGCACTTAAAGTCCTCATAATTAAAAACCAAATTATAATTAGTTCATGTGTTTTACATCAAGAGGGAATTTCGCCATACGCGCTAACATAATTAGATTTCAAGTAAGCAAATACAATTTTACCGCAGAGCAAAAACCGAGGAAATACCGAGGAAATACAGAGAATACAGAATACAAATACAAATGCATTTTTTAACGCGGAGAAAAAACAGAGATCGCAGAGAAGCGCAGAGAGAAAAACAAGAAATACAATAGAGATACTTCGAGAAGGTTCCATGAGCTTGTAGGTCACGACTAATGGGCATTTTTCTCGCGGAAAATGGCCATTAGCGGTGATCCACAAGCCCATGGAACCTTTGCGAAATGTTTCTTCGTGCGACTCTAGGTTTCTGTTTTTCTCTGCGCTTCTCTGCGATCTCTGTTTTTTCTCTGCGTTAAAAATGTATTTTGTATTTGTATTTGATTCTGTATTCTCTGTATTTCCTCTGTATTTTCCTCGGTTTTTGCTCTGCGGTAAAAATGTATTTGTTTACTTGAAATCCTATTAAGTTAGTGCTTATGGGGGATTTTCCCCCTATTTTTGCTTTGATGGCGGCTCTTATACTTGTAAGAAAAAGGAGATTTACTATGTTACTTCCACCATATCAAGCTGTTGAAGTTATGCCAGTTGATCAAATGAGTATACTACGACGGCATTTCAATTTATATTATAAAATCTTGGCAGAGTCCAAATGCATACCCAATGCACAATGGGATACATTTTTTGGTACCAGCCGCTATCTTTCAGGCCTTGCTAATCCCTACACAAACATGGTGATTGGCATGCCTAAAATTCAAAGCTGCTGGGATGAAGAAATTCAAAAAAACATTGAGTTTTTTAAGCAAAATCAATTGCCGTTTGTTTGGTATATTGATGAAAAAGCCAATTCTTTTTTTAAAGAAAGACTTGTGGCACATGGATTTACTGAGCAAGGAGTTTTTCAGGGAGTGATTGGTCCATTAGATAAACTTTTCAACGAGCCTATAGTTGCAGAAAACTGCACCCTTGAACTTGTTACAGATGAAAACACAATGAATGCATGCAATGAGCTTATCTGCCAATGCTTTCACATAGAGGGTGCAAGTCAAGAATATTATAAAAAGGCTATGTGGGGCAAAAAAAGAGCTTTTTCATTGGGCTGCAAAAGTAGATGGTAAAGTAGTCTCATGCGTCACAACGCTCATTGATGGATCTGCGGCAAGCTTTTGGAATGGTGCAACCTGCGAGAGCTTTCGACATCAAGGCTTAAGCACGGCACTTCGCAAAATGGCTTTGAATCATGCTATATCAAAGGGCTGTCACACCGGCATTTCCTATCTTATGGCCGAGGGGCTTGCATTAGGTATATGTAATAAACTTGGATTTCAAACAAAATGGCGCTTTCAGGTCTTTGCCGCTCCCAATTAAATACATTTTTTACCGCAGAAGAAACAGCCGAAGAAAATACAGAGAAAAACATAAAACATCAAAACATCTAACTAATTTATTTGTTTTTATGTTTTTCTTTGTATTTTCCTCGGCTGTTTTCTCTGCGGTAAAAATGTATTATGTATTTTTCGTTAGTTGCTATTTTTAGGAGAATTTTGATAAACTGCTCTGCTTATGCATACCAACAATCAAATTGAAGAAAACTGCCGCAAGAGGCGCACCTTTGCCATCATCAGCCACCCTGACGCAGGAAAAACCACGCTTACCGAGAAGCTGCTTTTATATTCTGGCATGATCCATACTGCAGGTATGGTGCGAGCGAGAAAAGGCCGCAAATCTGCATCTTCGGACTGGATGGCAATGGAGCAAGAGCGCGGTATTTCTATTACAGCCTCTGCTATGCAGTTTACCTATAAAGATTGTGTTATAAATGTACTAGATACTCCCGGTCACGAAGATTTTTCAGAAGATACCTATCGCACACTTACTGCTGCTGATTGCGCTATAATGGTTATTGATGCAGGTAAAGGTGTTGAAAAGCAAACTCGCAAGCTTTTCGAAGTATGCCGTCTCCGCAAGATACCTGTACTTACCTTTGTTAATAAAATGGATATGCCAGGCCGCGAGCCATTAGATCTTATGAACGAAGTAGAAGAGTGTTTTAGGCATACATTCTTTTGCAATGAACTGGCCAATAGGTGCAGCGCGTGATTTTAAGGGCGTATATGATCGCATGAATAAAGAATGCCTGATTTTTCATAAAGCATCTACAGGCGGAGCTCAAAAAGCAGAAATTGCACATCATGCTCTAACAAGTCCAAAAATTGCCGAACTTCTCGGCAAAGATGCTGTAGATAAGCTTACAGAAGAACTTGAGCTTTTGGATATGGCTGGCAATGCCTTTTGCATGCAAGATTTTTTAGAAGGCACAGTAACTCCTGTTTTTTTTGCATCAGCACTTACAAACTTTGGTATAGAGCCATTTTTTGATGCATTTATTCATTTAGCACCCTCGCCGCAGCCTCGCTTGGTAGATGGCATTGATGGACAGGAAATAACCGTAGATCCTGTTGAAACGCCATTTAGCGGCTATGTTTTTAAACTTCAAGCCAACATGGACCGGCGCCATCGCGACAGCATGGCCTTTTTACGCATATGCTCAGGCCGCTTTGAGCGCGATTTAATTGTAAAGCATCATAGACTTAGCGCGAGACATTCGCTTATCAAGGCCTCACGGCATGGTAGCAGGGGAGCGTACAACCCTTGATTATGCCTATCCTGGCGATGTTATAGGGGTCATAAATCCTGGTCTTTTTGCTATTGGCGATACTCTTTCGTTAACAGGAGGTTTTACTTTCAAGCCTCTACCACAGTTTCAGCCCGAAATTTTTGCACAAGTAAGCCCCCAAGATGTTGGTAAGCGTAAATCATTTGATAAGGGTATTATTCAGCTTACAAGTGAAGGTGCCATACAGCTTCTTCGTCCATATGATGATCTTGGCTACTCAATATTCGGTGCAGTTGGTCAGTTGCAATTTGAAGTGATGCAGTATCGCCTGCGCGATGAATATGGCGTTGAAACAACGCTTACGCCGCTTCCTTACGGCACAAGTGCCTGGATCGTTGGAGATCTTGCCACATTTAAAAAGCCCACCAATGCTATGCTTGTTCAAGACAGGCAATCTCGTCCAGTTGTACTTTTTTCAAGCCAATGGGAAAAGCAGTACGCCGCAAAACAAAACCCCGACCACCAACTTCTCGACATTCTCTAAAAAATAAATACAATTTTACCTAGTGAGAAAACAGCCGAGATCACCAATCTTCAGACTGAAAGTCTGGCTTATAAAAGCCCAGGGCAGCGCCCTGGGTATACTGTAAGTACGATTTTGCAGGCTGAAAGCCTGCGTTATAGTAAATTTTTGCAATAAGCTATTGGGGTTAAATATTTGCTATAACGCAAGGCCTTCAGCCTGCAATCAACCTCACAGCATACCCAGGGCGCTGCCCTGGGCTTTTATAGGCCAGACCTTCAGTCTGGGAAATGATGATCTCAGCTGTTTTCTCTCTCTGGGTAAAATTGTATTCTGATTTAAATCTGGACAGCTTTATAGCTTTTTAGGTACAAGAGCCAAAACTTTAAACATAAGACGCGTTATGATAAAAAATAATATACTAAAAAAGTATGTCGAGCTTACAAAGCCTGGCATTATCTTTGGCAATGCCGTTACCGCATGTGCTGGTTTTATGCTTGCATCCCGTGGTCATGTAAATTTTGGTCTCTTTTTTGCAGCATTGGCAGGGCTTTGCTTAATAGTAGCTTCGGGATGTGTGTGGAATAACTATATCGATCGAGATATGGATGAAAAAATGAATCGCACACGAAATCGCGCCTTAGTAAAAAAGGAGGTAGATGTCAAATCTGCCCTATATTTTGGCATGCTTTTGGGCTTTTTGGGAATCACGGTACTATCGCTTTTTACCAATCTTTTAGCTACCGCATGTGCTGCTTGCGGATTTTTTACTTATGTTATTTTGTATAGTTTCTCAAAGTACAAAACAAGCCTTGCAACACTTATCGGAAGCATCTCGGGTGCCATTCCTCCTGTTGTAGGCTATACCGCTGTAAGTAATTCACTAGATCTTGGCGCTTTGCTTTTATTTTTAATTGTCGTTTTTTGGCAGATGCCTCACTTTTATGCTATTGCTATGTATCGACTTGAAGACTATGCAGCAGCTTCTATCCCTGTTTTACCTGTTTGTAAAGGTGTTTTTACCGCAAAGGTGCACTCGCTTTTGTATACAATTGGTTTTGCTTTTTTCTGCATAATGCTATTTGTTTGCGGCTATACTGGTTACACCTATCTTTTAGTGGCACTAGTTTTGAGCGCTGCATGGATTTGGTTATCTATAAAGGGCTTTACGTGTGAAAGCGACATAGTATGGGCGCGTAAAATGTTTTTTATGTCGCTTTTTATAATCATGGCTTTATCCATCACTATCTCTTTAGATTTTGTTCAATCTCCTTGATGAGCCTGTATGGCAGCATCAATTTTGCGCTTTACCTCTTGTAGGTTAAACGAAGCTGGAGACTGCATCGGTGGATAATCGATGGCAGTAGCGCCAAGTTTTGCCACGATGTCTTGCACTAATACAAAGCGCCAGAACTCTCGAGCAAAAAATCCGCTCATATAATCAGCTGAGCCTTCACCTGCATTTGGAATGGGCGTGCGCTCAAAAGGGTCTTGGCGGAGGTTATAGATAAGTGGCATGTCAAGCGGCACTTTTGGTCCTGGCCAACCATCTGGCTGGTCATAAAATTGGTATTTAAAATTGTTAATACGTACAGCACCCAACTCTGCACCGCCAAAGTAAAAAATCTCTTGGCGATTAGAAGGGCCTTTTGCGGTTAAAAGATCAATTTGGTTATATCCATCAAGATGGTTTTTATAGGTTCTGTCCCCAAGTTTTACACCTTTAAGTAGCTGCTCGGTAATATCTGGATTGCCAGCTGCTGCGCAAAGTGTTGGAAACCAATCAAGGCCTGAAAATATGCCATTTTCAACAACTCCGGGCTTAATCTTTCCAGGCCAGCGTATAATACAAGGCACTCGAAAGCCGCCTTCATAAATTGTACCTTTTTGCATGCGAAAAGGGGTCATGCCTCCATCTGGCCATGTGAGAACTTCAGCGCCATTATCCGTCGTTAAAATAACAATAGTGTTGTCTTTGATGCCTAAGTCATCAAGTTTTTTCATAAGAAGCCCAACGATGTCATCTGTTTGCGCCATTCCAGCTTCTTCTAGGCCGTAGTTTGTATCGCTGTTCATGGTGGCTTTATATTTATCGGAAAGATAGGTCCAAACATGCATGCGTGTGGTGTTGTGCCATATAAAAAATGGCATATCATCATTTTGCGCTTTATCCATGAAATTGCAGGTATCTTTAATGAGCACGTCATCAAAGGTTTCCATGTTATACTTTACGCCCTCAAGTGGGTGCGGAGGTAAAGGGCCATCATCAACAATTCTTTGCTTGCCAATTTTGCCCCAACGAGGCTGCATTGTTTCATCATCTACATCAGTTGCCCAAGTATGAACCACATTTCTAGGGCCATATTTTGCGCGAAAGGCTGGATCTTTTGGATAGGAGTGCCAGTAAGGATCTGACATAGCATCAAGGTGGTATAAATAGCCGTGATATTCATCAAAACCATGCACTGTTGGCAGGAACTTGTTAAGATCGCCTAAGATGGTTTTTGCCAAATTGACCTGTTCGATAGCCTAAAGCTTTTAATGCAGTCGCCAATGTGCAAGCTTCAGCTGGAATGCCAACATCTGCTCCTGCTTGGCCAACTGTGGTAAGCCCTGTACGAATAGGCAGCTCGCCTGTAATAAAGTTGGCACGGCCAGCTGTGCAGCTTGCTTCCGCATAATAATCTGTAAAGCGCATGCCTTCTTGGGCAAGTTTATCCATGTTTGGCGTTTTGCCAGACATAATTCCCTGGTGATACGCGCCAATATTAAACCAGCCCATATCATCAACCATAATCATTAAAATATTTGGCTGTTTTGAGCTTGATTTTGTTCCTGTGCAAAGACAGAGGCCATGCAAAATGTTGCAATGCCGAATAAAATTACCCTAAAGACGCTCATGTTGTTTCCTTACCTTCAAAAATACTTAAATTATTTTTGAATTACAGCACGCCAATTAATTTGTCAATAAGATGTTAAAAAAATATATTTTTTCGCCAAAACTCTCAAGCTTTTTGATATTTGTTTTTTCTCTGTATTTCCTCTGTGACCTCGGCTGTTTCCTTTGCGGTAAAAAATGTATTTTGTATTAATTTCCTGAGGATGAAGTAACATCTTTTACGCAGCGAAATCCCAGGTGATTTAAGCTTGTATCAGGCGATGTTTTCATGCGCGCAGATATTTGATAGCCTTTGCAGTAGCTTGCATGACATAAAAATGAACCGCCGCGATGTACGCGCTTTGTAGCATGCGGCTCATCAGGATCAAAGCTTGTTGCAGGCCCTTGCGGATTTACGCTGACAGTATTTTTTGCTTTTTGCTCGTAGTAGCGGGCATGATATAGATCAGTGCACCATTGCCAGACATTTCCTGCCATGTCATATAGGCCGTAAGGATTGGCGGGATAGCTTTTAACTGGAGTAGTTCCATAATAGCCATTGGCTTTTGTGCTGTTGTGAGGAAAGTTGCCATGCCAGATATTGCACTGGGGGTTTTCTTCAGAAAATTCCTCATTGCCCCATACATAACGCACATCATTTTTGCCGCCGCAAGCTGCATATTCCCATTCAGCTTCTGTTGGAAGGCGCTTATTTGCCCATTTGGCATAGGCTGTAGCATCATACCATGAAATATGTACTACCGGATGATCTTCTTTACCAGCAATTGAGCTTTCAGGGCCGAGAGGATGTTTCCACGAAGCACCGGCCTTCCATTCCCACCATTTATTGCTATTATGCAGCGCGATTGGCCCATCGCTTTGTTTAAATACAAGTGAAGCTGCCACAAGTGCCTCTTTAGACGGCTCCGGAGTACCTGGAGGAACTTGGCTCATAATTTCTTCAAGCGTGGGTGCTTTTTCTGCCGTTGTCACATAGCCTGTTGCCTCAACAAATGCTTTAAATTGTCGATTGGTAACAGGTGTTACATCCATATAAAAACTATTTATCTGTACTTTATGGGCCGGTTTTTGATCGTTTCGTGCCTCATTTGAAGAAGAACCCATAGTAAATACGCCTCCAGGAATAAGCGTCATGCCGCTTGGAGCTTCATGTTTTGAAAAGCGACTTGGAAGAGATGTAGAGCAGCAATCTGCCAAGCATAAGCTAGAACATAAACTAAAAGCTAAAAGAGTAAGTTGAAAAGTCATCTTGTTTTCCTTTTATATAACTAAACTTATGAATAACAGAGTTGGCACAAAAAACCTATGGTTTTTTGTGCTCATTTCACATAAAATTTCCCGCTTTTACATTCACAAATGAGTACTTACTTATGCAGACAGCAACTACAAGTTGGAATACAGCTGTTATAGCTACAGATGAGATTTATCGTACTTTGCAGCAACAACCAAAGGCTGAACTGCATACTCATGCCGGCGGCGCTTTTCCGCCCCCTTTTTTGTTTAGGATTGCTAGTGAAACTCAAAAACAAAAATTAACACAATTTGTTGAACGTCTAAAAAAAGGGGAGCAGTACGCAGAAGGGATGCAATACGAAGAAGTATTTGCCGTTTTTCCACTAATTAGCAGCATTGTTAATACTAATCAAAAAATTGAAGAAGGCACATTTTGTATCTGTGAGGAGCTTAAAGCAGATGGAGTAAGCATCGCTGAAATAAGAAGCGGCCTAAAAAAGCTCGAGGGAGAAGACGAAGAGGTATATCTCCAGGCGCTTTTGCAGGGTATTTCAAGGGCAACATCCGCGCATTTTAAGGGAGCAATTATATTGAGCGTACAGCGTGATTCTACGCCTGAATTTGTGCAGAAAACAGTTGAGCTTGCCATACAGTACAAAGACCGCGGAGTTGTTGGTATTGATATATCAGGTGATTCAACAAAAGGCACGATCCAAGCGCATCTTCCCATGCTTAAATGCGCCCGCAAGGCAGGTCTTTTTATTACGGCACATATTGGTGAGTCCTTTAAAGAAACAGACCAAATGCTCATTTTGCAAGAATTAGAGCCTCACCGTGTAGGTCATGCAGTATGTTTAAGCACTGAGGCTACCCAATGGATAAAAAAGCACAAGATACCTGTTGAAGTATGCCCCACAAGTGCTAAACTTACCCGAATGCATGAAATACATGTTATTCACCCTTGGATTTTGGAGCATAGAGATAATAATCATCCTATTGTTATTTGCACTGATGATCCGACGGTTTTTGGTGTAAGTCTAACCGATGAATACTACGGCCTTAGAGATTTTTTACGAATTGATCAGATACAAGAAATTGCCAACAGCTCTTTTAAACATGCTTTTATGAAATTATAATCCAGGAACCTGAAATGAGTATTTCCCCGCCGCGATCTGTTTCTCCAAAGACTTCGATAAATCAAGGCAGCGTTGCAAGTGATACCTTTTTAACTGTTTTGCCAGATGGTTTTATGACCTATGAAGAGTATAAAGAAAAATTTTCACTAGAAAGCTCGTCTACAGAAAAGCCTTCACCAATCACAGCGAAGTTAAGCCAAGTCATGCATGAAAATAATCTGCATGCAGGATTAGAGCTTTTATTGCAGGTAGATGAAAGCGTAATAGATGGTATTAAAAAATTTATTCCATCACTTGAACGCTATGCACCGCTACTTGCAGACAAAATGAGAAAAGGTGGGACTATCTATCTTGTAGGATCAGGTTCAAGCGGACGTGTGGGGTTAGATATTGCAGCTAAGTGTAAGTCGGCCTTTGGTGCTGGAGTTAATGTTGTGGGTGTACTCTCAGGCGGTGATTCTGCCATGATTCGCCCAAGAGAAAACTATGAAGATTCATTTCCAAGTGGCAAAAAAGCACTTGAAAGCTATTCCTTAAGTCAAAATGATGCTGTTTTTTTGGTTTCTGCAAGTGGCTCTGCAACCTTTAATGAAGGCTGTGGGCAATATGCAGCCGCCAGTGGGGCTTCTGTTTTTTATTTCTACAATAGCGAAAAAATCCCTGTAAGAACGCAAGAATTATTTAGCAAACATGCTGTAGTGCCGCTTTGCGTGGATATCGGCGGCCAAGCAATTGCCGGATCTACACGTCTGCAGGCGGCAACACTCGCTGAGGCTTGCCTTGGAGGGCTGCTTGCTAGCGCCGCATATCAGTATTTAGGTGATGTTTCAGCAGCTGAAAGTTATCCTAAAAAGCTTGTGGAAAATATGACAAAGGTACTTGAGCTTTTAAGAAATCAACTAAAGGACCTGGCAATCTTTCCTAAGATACAACAACGTATTTTATCCAGCCCAAATGCCAACTTAAGGCAGCTTACAGATCAGTACAATCAAGGATACATCACATTTCTTGCCGCTAAAGACTGCATGCGTGTGGTACTTATTGATGCAACTGAAACATCGCCTACATTTTCTACAAATCCCATGAGACGCGAAAATGAACAAGATAAAAAAAGGCCTGAATTTTGTGCCTATTTACTGGGTGAAAGTGATAATCAAACTGCATGGAATGCGCTTTTGAATAGAGAAGTTGTCAAATCAGATGTAGAAGATACGGATGCCTTTATTTTGGCACAAAAAGCACAAGGAAATAACTCCTATAAAAACAGGCCTATTGGCAAAGGAAATTTTGTCATAGGCGTTGCAAAAATAGGCGACAATCGCATGCTTTCGTATGAATTAGAAGAGGCAATGTTATCTGCACAAAGACAAGGCGGTGATGTAGGGCTTATATTGCTTTATGACGGCACAGTAGCTGAAGAGGCAAAAAGGGCTCTAAGAAAGAGCTATGGGGCTGTTTTAATGATAGAAAATGTACCTCAAGATGTCCTTGGGCTCTCTGAAACAATCCTGCTAAAACAGGCTCTTAATCTTATTTCAAATAGCTCCATGGTGCTGATGGATAAGGTGTATGGTAACCTTATGATTGATGTAAGAGCTTCAAATAAAAAATTAATTGGCCGATGTGTTAATCTGGTACATGCAATATGGAATTCCTCGCAGCCGCGTCAACTTTCAGATAAGGTCGTGTATCATTATGTTGCGCATGTGCTAGTAGCTATGGAAAAGGTAAAAGCGGAAGGCAATTATGTACCTTCTGTTGTAAAAATTGTACTTGAAATGCTTGCAAGAGATGAAACGCCTGCTGATTTTGAAAAAACAGTTTCTTCTCTACGTGCAAATAATGAGTGTCTTCAAATATGCAAATAAATGCAAGAACAGGCGCATTTTTAGCGCTTGATCAATATTTTCGTAACGGTGTTTTTATCTCAGATGCCCTAGAGCGCTTTAAAGAAGAGCTGTCTGAAAAAGATTTTGCCTTAGCCTATGAAATAGCCGCTGGGGTTGTTCGAAGGAAAAATGCACTTGATGCCCTTGCTAAAAAGCATGCCGTGCTGCCCAAAAAGCGCATGGAAAAAATAGTTCTGCGCATGTGTTTGTATCAGCTTGCTTTTTTTAGACCGCATTCCTGACTTTGCAGTAGGTGATGAAATGGTGGCGCTTGCAAAAACTCGCGTGTCACATCAGTTCTCAAAATTTCTTAATGCATATCTAAGAAATCAAGCACCCAAATGCTCATTGGATACACTTTCAGTCGAAGAGCTGCTTTCTTATACCGACTTTTTTATTGAGCGTTTAAATAAAGCTTACCCAAAAGAAAAAACTTTAGAAATTTTAGAACTTGGCAACAAAAAAGTACCTCTTTTTGCGCGCGATCGCTCAAAAATGAATATGGTTTTAGTAGATGGTAAAGCACTTGATACCTACACAAAATCACCCAATTACTACATTCAAAATCCCACACAATTTGAAATTTATTCCTACTTAAAAAATGCGCTAAAGTTGCTCCAAAGACAATTTTAGATTTGGCAGCAAGCCCGGGTGGCAAAAGCATTTTGCTTGCAGATTTTTTTCCAAAAGCTGAACTTTTTGCCAATGACATTACAGAAAAAAAGGTAAAGATCCTTCAGGAAAATTTTGCTAAATATGGCATCAAAGCAAGTATATCAGTAGGCGATGGTGCTGAGTTTGAGAGCAATATAAAATTTGATCTTGTTATAGTTGATGCGCCATGTTCAAATAGTGGATGTTTGTACAAATGTCCTGAGGCAAGATGGCGCCTTACAAAAGAAGATTTAGCAGCTTATATACTTTTGCAAAAAAAACTTTTGCAAAGTGCGCGTAAGTTAGTGAGTGATGAAGGATTTATCATCTATTCTACCTGCTCAATTTTGCCCGAAGAAAATAAGCAGGGCTTCTTTCTTCAATGTCCGAATTTAAAGTGATAACCGATAAACTCATTTTGCCAAGCTTTGATGGTCTTGAAGGCGGTTACGGTGCACTATTAGAAAGTAACAAATGATAAAGTGGTATTAGCTTGCTCAAATATAGGCCTAGAGGCTAGAAGTAGGTGTTAACCAGACCTTAGGATCTCTTCATGAATGCGTACGTTCTTTTGTTTATTGCCGTAATTGCAGAAATTATTGGTACAAGTGCCTTAAAAGCATCTTACGGCCTATCAAGACTCAATCCTTCAATTCTTGTCGCTATTGCATATGGACTTTCATTTTGGACAATGTCTTTAACTTTAAAAGTTTTACCAGTAAGTGTTGTGTATGCCATTTGGTGCGGGCTTGGAATCCTTGGAATTGCCTGCATTGGAGTTATCTACTATGGAGAAGCATTTGGTGTTTGGCACTGTTTGGGAATGTCATTTATAGTTGTCGGTATTCTTATTTTAAGCTTTATAACTGCTGCTCATTAATTCATAATGTGTTATAGTATTTACATAATATAATACATTTCCAATTAAAGAGAAAACATCATGATTGCTTTTCGCAAAGCTTCAGCCATCGAACACTTTTCAGCAGTAACTCCAGGGTATGCATCTGCATTTCAACAACTTAGCGATCGCCTAAGTGGCCCTAGATCCTTTGTTCCTTTACTTTTAGGTGTCATAAGAAAAGAGAGTTCTGTTGAAATTATTGCTGGAGTTGGTGCTTATACTTTAGCTTCTACTAATTATGAACATTACAATGTAGATCTATATGCATATGATTTTACATCTACCAAACAGATACACGTATTTAGTCATATTACTTCTCTTGGAAAATCTGAAGAAAATGAAAGTAAAAAAGAACTTATTAATGCTTTCAACCCAAACAATGTATGCATTCGGGTGCGGCTAGCTTTACGTGCATTGCAAGAGGGGAAAAATGCAAACTATTGGTTAGATAAGTGTCAATATGAGCCAGTCACCAAAACAAATAGTGCTGATATCTTGATACTTGCCAACTACCTTGCTTTTTCAGAAAATACGACCCACCAAAAAGTAATGCAAGCAAAAAGTTATTTTGAAAAAATACTTATTTGGAATCCAAACTTTGAGCCCGCATTGCTTGGTTTATCAGATATTTTAAGATTGCCAACCGCAGGCGTGCCTCAGGATTTGCCAAAAGCCATAACACTTTTAGAAACAATCCTTAAAAGCACACCAAAGCACTCTGTAGCATTAGCAAATCTCGGAGATATTTACCGAAAAGGCGGCCAGGGCATTGTTCAAAATGCACCACTTGCCGAGAGATATTTGCTCGAATCGATGAATACTAATCCAGCTTGCATAGATACAAAAATAGCACTTGCTTGCTTGTATTATTTAGGCGGTCCAAATGTTGAACCAAATATTCAAGAATGCCATAAGCATTTGCTTGAGGCAAGAAATCTTGACCCAGAAAATTCTAAGGTTTTAAATTGTTTAGGAGATTTGTATAGTGCAAATAATGTTTATCATAATCCCCATAAAGCAAGAAAATGTTTTAAAAAGGTGCTGCAACAAAGTCCTGGGAATCCAATTGCAACAACTGGCATAACAAAAGTTCAAACGCTTGAAAGCCCTGTAAAGAGTGTAGGAAAAAGAAAATCAGCAATTATGCTAATGAAATTTCGTGCCCATAAAAATGATCAAGCTGCTGTTGAAGCAATCGAAGCAATTAAAACTCAACATGCTGTTGTAGGACGCCAAATTGAAGATTTCCTTTCAAGCTTAAAAGATGCTAAATAACAAATTTTAAAGATACTTTCCCTTTGATGTGGCTGCCATTTAATATTTGAATAGGTTCATCAAGTGCTTTATTCGTGGTCTTCCCATCACTTAAAATGTAGACCTTTATATGTTTAGTTTGCCATGAATAGACTGATGCAATCTTATTAAACAGCAAAGTCCAGCGCTCTGTTTTAGTGGGTTCCCTATGTAAATGTAATTGTACAATAGTATTTTCCAAATCCTCATCAGTCTTTACCTCATTCCAATCGGGGCTCGTGTTAAACAGAGAAATCCCAACGGCTTTATGCTTATCAAGAATTTTTTTAACACTTTTCTGCACTTTCATCAAAATATCAGGATTAGAAAAAAGTGATTCTGAATTATCTATAGCTATAATGACCCAAGGTGTTTCTGTTTCTATATTCCATTGAAATGCTCTGTAATGATCGCGAGATTGTACGCTCATAATAAATCCTGGTGTAAAAGTCGCAAGATCCTAGCAAAGAGGCTATTTATTGAAAATTGCCTTTGTGGCAACTCCTCACTTTTTTCAGATTTAAAAAAAGCAGCTCCACGCGCTTATTGACCGAAGGTCCCTGGAGTGCTGGTGCTTTTTGCACCGCCCTTAATTTTACACACACCTTAACTACATAAGCTTAAAAACAAAAAAAGGGTAATTTTCGTTTTTAGTCTTTTGAAGTTAAGGTGTGTGTGAAATTAAGGGCGGTGCATAACTGCCCCGCACTCCAGGAACCTTCGGTTAAAAAAATTTCTACCTGTTACTCATGTGCTATCTGCATTTTTTGCATATTCTGAGTAAATAAATTCCTCTAGCAGCCTTACGCCGTAGCCGGTGACGCTTTTCGTATCGCGAGTCCACGAAACTCCAGCGATGTCGATGTGAGCCCACAAAGGAATTTGTACAAAGCGCTTTAGGAATTCGGCTGCAGCGCCGTTTTCTCCCCAGTATTCATCGCCTAAATTTTTCATGTCGGCAACCGTGGATTCAATTTGCTTGGCAAATGATTTTCCCATTGGAAGTCTCCAGAGGGCATCTTTAGTCTTTTCACCGGCGTCTAAAAGGCTTTTTGCAAGTGATGCATCATCGCAGTATAAGCCTGCATAGCTACTGCCTAAGCTTGCAAAGGTTTCTTGGGTAAGGGTGCCAAGGTCTATAAGCATGCGCGGTGAAAAACGCATTTGTGCATACCAGAGACAATCTGCTAGCACTAAACGCCCTTCCGCATCTGTGTCAACGATCTCAATGGTCTGTCCAGACATAGTTTTGATAACATCACCTGGCTTTATGGCTTTGCCATCTGGCATATTTTCAACAAGGCCAACTATGCCAATGACATTGGTGGGGCAATTACCTAAAGCAAGTGTTTTCATAACTCCAGCAACAACTCCCGCACCTGCCTTATCCCATTTCATCATTTGCTGCTGCAAGACTGGCTTAATGCAAAGGCCTCCTGAATCAAAGCACACCCCTTTTCCCACAAGTACAATTGGACTTTGCGTATTTCCATTTGCCTTCCAGCTGATGCAGGCGACGCATGGGGCGTGTCCGCTTCCTTGGCCTGCCGCTAAAAGTGCTGTCATGCCAATTTGTTGAAGGGCGTTTTCATCTAAAATTTCAACTTCAAGACCATAGTCTCTAAGTTCCAAAAGCCTTTCAGCATAGGCTGTCGGATATAAACAATTGGAAGGCTCAGAAGTAAGAGAGCGCGCAAAATGCACGCCTTCTATAGTTGCCCTTGAGCGTTTAAAGAGTCTTTCAAGTGCCTCAGGATTATTAGAGAGTACGACAATTTTTTCTAAAGAGCGCTTAACTTGCGTGCGATATTTCTCAAAGCTCCAGCTTTCAAGTAAAATCCCTGTTAGCAAATCAAGGCCTTCTTTATCAACTATTCGCAAATCAATAAGCAGTACCTTTTCAATACCAGTGAGGGCTTGTTTATACAGCTCTTTACCTGCTTCTTGAAGGTCTTGAGTATTTGTGAGCACTACAAAAAGCTTTCTTGTAGCATCATCATACCTTTCAAAGACTATGTCATGCGGTTTTAAGCGAAGTTGCAATTCAAGCTCTTGTGGAATGGCATTTGGATAGACTCCAGTAGCCAAGACGTGCTCATCTTGTAGAACTTTATTAGTAAATTCTAATTTTATCATGTTGAAAACACCTTTTTACGGTTGTTAATAAGTACTAAGGCAATTACAAAAGCCGCCACGCTAATTGTTAAAAAGCCATTTTTATATACCTCAAGTGACTGATCTGCTTGAGTTACGCTCATCATCTGGCTCAAAAAACCACTTGATAAATTGGCAATAGAATATCCAAGCCCGACGGCGCCCATAATGAGCCCGGAAAGAGCTTTCGGGGCAACGTTAGAGGCCGTAGCATAAACAGTTGGCCCAAGTAGCAGCTCGCCAAGTGAAATAAACACAATGCTCAAAATAGCATATACAAGTGAGACTTCTTGTTGCTGGCTGGCAAAAATGCACCCTGCATACAGCACACAATAAGCAGCTGCCAGTAGAGCAAAACTAATTGCAATTTTTGTTAAGCCTCCTAAAGGAATCTTTTGCACAATTTTTGAAAATAGAGGTCCTACTACTAAAATAGTAAGCGGGTTAAATGTTACAAGCGAAGCTGCTGGTATTATGCCAAAGAGCGTATTACGATCAACGTGTCGTTCTCCAAAGAGCACGAGAGTAGATCCTAGCTGTTCTTCGCATCCATAAAAAAGAGCAAGAAACAACAAGTAAAGCCCTAATTTTTTATATCCGGCAATTGCCTCACTACTTGAATTTTTAATTTGACGATACATGTAGTATAGCAAAGCCCCAATTGCAAGAGGTACAAGTGGGGTTATTACTCTATAGTAATAGATCATCAAAGCAGCAAGGGGAGCTATCAGCAAAAGCCCGAGTATCCCCATTTGATTTGCGCACTTTTTGGGCTCTTTAAGCTCGCCTTTTTGTCCAAGAATTTTTCTTCCCAAAAACAGTACCACAATGCCTGAGAGCATTCCCAAAGCCGCAAGGCCAAAGCCTGCATGCCATCCATAGGCTTCTCCAACTATGCCGCAAGTAATGGCGGCTAAAAAGCCGCCTATGTTTATGCCGGTGTAATAAAGTGTATAGCCAGCATCTTTTCTAGGGTCATTTTCTTCATAAAAATGTCCCAAAAATGCAGCAACATTTGAACGAAAGAGGCTAGTTCCTGCAATGATGCACCCCAGACCCAAAAGAAACATCATTTGAGAATCAGGCAACGTCATGCAGATGTGCCCAAGGGTTATGGTTATACCGCCCAAAATAATTGAGCGCTTTATGCCTAAATAGCGATCAGCTGCCATGCCGCCAATTACACCACCTAATTCTACTAGCGTGGTATAAAGGGCATACATGCCAAAGGCCTTTTCATCGCTATAAGAAAGCTCGTGAACCATATATAAAACAAGTAGCACACGCATTCCATAGTAGCTAAAGCATTCCCACATCGAAACAAAATTTAAAAGATATAGAGCTTTTGGCTGTTTCATTTTTCCTCCCTAAGGCTTGCAGCGTAGATGTGGTCAATTTCAATCACTTTACGCGCTTCATCAAAGTCGCAAGATGCAAAGCGTTGAACGTCCAAGCATGCTTCCTTATCTTCAAGCGGTGCTTTTGATGCACCTGATGCATATTGAGGTAGCACAGCACAGTTAGCGTTTATGATGTTCATGAGTCCAACTTCCATAATGCGTCTTTGAAGATTGGTGTTATTGTCGATATATCCTTCTATAACTATGATCGGCTCTTCATCTGGAAGGTTGACAACATCCAAAGGTTCTCCCTCGGGCATTTTTATAAATACCCTTTTGGCAAGCGCTCCAACAATGGGCTCATTGCAGATTTGAAGCTTGTTTTTTACACAAATGATGCCTCTAAATGAGCTTATTGCAGCTTCTGTGTTGTGCATTAGGGCAAGTGAAATAATAGGCGTTTGAATTCCAAAATGTCTGACAGTAGAAAATCTTTCAGCCATCAAAGAGCGCATAACAAGATCGCGGCGCAGACCATCGGGTATACGCTCGGCTTGTTGTCTTATGAACCTGCAAGCGATTAAAGATTCTTCTGCTTGAAGTCCGCCCACAATAAGCTTAAGTATAGGCTTTACATTTGGGGGAAGGCGTCGAGAAATCTTACCATAGAGCAACTCAGCACATGTTTGGGGAACTTCTCTTCCATCAATTTTTTTGTTGCAATTGACAATGCAAAGAAGCCTCATGCGTACAAGACGAGCCATGGCAGCTGTGATGGTCAAGTCAACCTTGGCTTTAGTTATAAGAAAGTCAGAAAGAGATGTTACTCCATCAAGAGGTGAGGCGAGTACTCCAGGAGTTCCGCGGACTTTATTGCCTAATTTTTGCAATTTTTCTTCCGTGTATGCTTTTATGCTTAGAGCTTCAGCACATAATTCCTCATGGTTTATGCGGCAAAGAGTGTTAATTTCAAGTGCGTTGATTTGACATCCGAAGTTTTTAACTAAAGGATCAAAATCTTTATAGCGAAGATCTAACAGGGCATCTGCCGTTTCTTGAGCAACAACTAGCAGTATTTTTGCTATTCGAAGGTTCAGATGGCATTTTGCGTCTTTTATATTTTTGTTCTCGCCGACATTTAGCGAAACTGTTTGTTTGTTAAGTTCATTTGCCTCCAGACTACCTTCTGAGGGCAGTAATGAACGAATAAGTGGTAACATGACCGTACTCCAATAAAAAAATGATTATATATAGGAAGGACAAGCCTTCCCGAAAAAAAATAACGTATAAAATTTTAACAGTAGCGAAACGTATTCGGTGCTGTTAAGAAACTAAAATAAAATTAGCTAAAATAATGAAAATGGCTGAGATGCCAAAAATAGTAATGGGAAGGATAGAAGGATGGGAAAACTGAAGACAATGAAAGTATTTTACTCGGGTCTGATTGGTTTATGGGTATACAGGCTTTGCTGTTCATGTGCATCTCCTTTTGTTTGCACTATTTTCTAAAACTGTAATTACTTAGGGAACTTGGTTTTCTTAACGCCAGCTTGGGCGAAAATAAAATCCATGAAAATGGGGACGATGATAATTGAAAAAATAAGAAAGCATGAACCCAGTAGAAAGTGTGCCCTTAGCGATGCTTGGAGCCACTTTTACCGTACCTAACTCAAGAGATGTAGTTTTAGGTTCTTGTTTCATACACTTATTTAGTTAAATTTGCATTTTGTAGCAGTTTAACAATTAAACTCTTTTTATGTCAAATATTTCTATTTGTGAGTGCCTCTACAGCTAAGTTGTGAGATTTTTTGAAACACAGAGAGAGAGGCACAGAGAACACAGAGAGAAAGAGAGATAGAGAGAGGAAGAGAGAGGGACAATTAATGTGTTAAAAGCCTATGTGACTCACCAATAGCGTTATTCGCTGGGATAATATCCTAAGCTTTCTCTCTCTCTCTCTCTCTGTGCTCTCTTTGTGTCTCTGTGTGTTCAAAAGATTTCTTTTCGACTATTAAAAGCCGTGGATTTTCGTGCTTGACTAAATCTCTGATATGAATTAATATTCAGTAAATAATGCATAAATATTCGCTAGGAGTTAACATGAAAGATCAAGAAATGATAGGTAAAAGACAAGCTGCCATTCAGCAAATCCTGAAAAAAGAACGAGTATCTGATCAGGGGCTACTCGTGGAGCTATTGTGGAAGCTATATAAAATTGAAACAAATCAAGCAGTAGTTTCACGAGACCTGCGAAAACTCGGTGTGATTAAAAAGCAAATAAAAGGAGAGCTTATCTACGAGCTACCCACAGTGGATATTTTAGCAGAAATTTTGCGTCTTGCCATTGTTGATGTTGCCCACAATGAATCAACCATTGTTATAACAACCCAACCCGCATTGGCTGATTTTGTCGGGGACTCAGTGGACTCACTTGAAGATTTAGAAATACTTGGTTGTCTTGCAGGTGAGAACGTAGTTTTTGTAGCACCAAAGTCTATCAAAAACATTGAAAAAACATGTGCTCTTCTCTGTCTAAAATTAGGATTTAAAAGGAAAAAATCATGAACGCAAAACTATTTATAATACTGTGTGCGCTTGTTTTGTGTAGTTTTACGCAAAAAGATACGCTTGTAATAGGCACAAATGCTGAATTTCCACCATTTTGCACCATTGAAAATGGCATAATTGTTGGCTTTGATATAGATATCGCTAAAGAAGTAGCTTCAAGACTTGGTAAAAAAGCACAATTTAAAGACATGCCATTTGATGCACTAATCCCAGATGCCGTATTTGGTCATGTTGATTTTGTAGCTGCCGGCATGAGCTACACCGAAGAAAGAGCCAAGAAAATTTTGTTTACAAAATCCTACCTTGTAGGCGATCCACTTGTCATCCTTTGTAAAAATGAAACGCCCTTAACACTTCAAGACCTTATTGGTAAAACTGTAGCTGTAAACGAAGGTTTTACAGCCGATACGCTGCTTTCATCTAAAGAGGGCATTGATCTGGTTCGACTTGGCGCAACATCCGATGCTTTTATGGCTCTTAAAAGTAATAGAGTGTTTGCATTTGTTACAGCAAAAAGCACCTATGAAGCCTATTTAAAAAATGCCCAAAACGGTTTTTTTAGCCATCCTATAGAAGGAACTTCCGAAACATGCGCGCTCGTTATGTGCAAGTCTAAGCCTGAACTTTTAACGGCTGTTCAAAAGGCACTTGATGCAATGCAAATAGATGGAACGATAGACGCCCTCAAAACAAAATGGGGGCTTTAAATGATTGATTTTGACTTAATCTGGCATTCAATACCTGCATTACTGCATGGTGCAGCTTATAGCTGCCAGATTGCTTTTTTTGCTGGATGTTTAGGCTTTATTTTGGGAGTGCCAATTGCCTTTTGTGAAGGTTCAAAATCAACACCAGTAAAAATGCTTGTATGGATATATGTAAGCCTTTTTCGCGGCACTCCCATGCTTGTGCAGATTCTTTTTGTTTATTATGTGCTGCCACAATTTGGCATTATGATACCTCCATTATGGGCTGCTACGCTTGCCATAGGGCTAAATAGCAGCGCATATATCAGCCAGATTATACGATCTGGCATTAATGCCGTACCGTATGGGCAAGTTGAAGCGGCTTTTACTTTGGGTATGACTTCATTTGCCACAAAGCGATACATTGTGTTTCCCCAGGCATTTAAAATAGCACTTCCTGCACTTGGCAATGAACTTGTTACACTCATTAAGGACTCAAGCTTAGCTTCTATCATTGGGGTTATGGAGCTATCTAAAGAGGGCTCTATTATTCGTAGCAGAACCTACGATGCTTTTTCTATTTTATTGGCTGTAAGCTGCATCTATCTTGTGATGACTTCTTTTCTTTCATTTTTGGTAACTTTGAGGAATAAAAAATATGCTAAGTGTACATAAGTTGTGTAAATCGCGCACAAATAAATCAATACTGCAATCGATAACCTTTGAAGCTCCAAAGGGAACTATAGCCTGCTTTTTAGGTAGCTCCGGTGCTGGAAAAACTACATTGCTACGTATACTCAACGGTCTTGAAACGTATGATTCTGGCAGTTTTTTGTTAGATGAAAGAACTCCTTCAAGACATGATGTAGGGATGGTTTTTCAGCATTTTAATCTTTTTGAGCACTTGAGCGTTAAACAAAACATCACGCTTCCGCAGGTGTTAAAAGGAATATCAAAGCAAAAAGCTGCCATTACCGCAGATCTTTTATTAGAAAAGTATGGACTTTTTGATAAAGCCCAAACCTCTGTAGGTAGGCTTTCGGGTGGACAAAAGCAGCGATTAGCAATTGCCAGGACAATTTCTACCAGACCGCAAATTATTTGTCTTGATGAGCCAACATCGGCACTTGATCCTGTGCTTACAAGCCAGGTAGCTGATTATATTCAAGATTTGGCAAAGCAAAATTGCATTGTACTACTTACAACTCATGATATGGGATTGCTTGAGCATCTTAAGTGTAAGCTGTATTTTATGAAGGATGGCACTATTGCTGAAATGGCCGAATCCAGTGACTTTCGTAAAAGCCCACAAAATTATCCATTTTTGAGTAAATACTTCATTTAAAATTTTATTGCTAAAAATAGCTGTCTCTCGTTTAATGAAATTTTTTATGGGAGAGTGCCACATGGATAATTTTTTTAATGTAATGCCTTGGTATCTGACGACTGCTCTGGTTACTGCTATCGTGATTGCTGCCACTATTTTTCTCTTTTATTTCGGAAGAAAAGCGGTGAACCGATTTCAAACTGACGATGAAAAAGAAACAATAAATGTTTCTTTAAATTTCCTTGCGCTATTTTATGCCGTATTTGTGGTGCTGGTTTTCGTAGATGTGCAAAGTACACATAATCAAATTCAAGACAATGTTGAAAAAGAAGCTTCCATACTCATAGATATGTACCATACAAGTAGTGCATTGTCTCTTTATGATAAAGTTGGAGTTTCTAAGGCAATTTACCAGTATGCTTTGGATGTCTTAAATAAAGAGCTTCCTTTAATGCAAGAGGGTAAAGATTATGCTTTAGTGCCGCTTATTCACTATGATCAACTTTGGAATGTAATTTCTAACATAAACCCTAAAGATTACAAACAATTTGCTTTATACCAAACAATGCTTGGCCGTTTAGGAGAACTCACCGATGCTCGATACCAGCGTTTTACGAGTGTTGATGGAATTACATCGCCTTTTATTTGGACTGTCTTAATTTACGGCGCTGTGATTATGATTGCAAGCTTACTTATGCTCTCAACAAAATCAACAACTTCAAATTTGATTTTAGTAAGTTTTACGGTATCCATGCTGGTTTTAGTGTTATTGCTTATTTTTTCGCTGGATAAACCATTCAGTGGGTCTACTACGGTATCACTTAAGGCCTATCAAGAGGTGCTACAGCATATAAACGCCGCGGCGTAATTATAACTATAATATAATAAATATATTTTGCACTTTATTAATAAACATAGTATTATTCTGTTTTAATAATAATAATAATAATAACAGGAGAAATAGTATGCCTAGAGTTTACGGACATGGATGTCGTCCTCATCCAGTAGTAGTTTGCCATCCCCAGCCTCATTATCATAGAAGACCGCATGTTTCTTTTTGGCCGAATTTTTGGACGCCAAGACCTAGACCCATAATCTATTCTGCTCCAATAACATATTCTTCATCATCACCTGTAATCGTTGCTCCTCGTAGGATTATTCCAGTAGCACCGGTTGGAGTAACTGCTTTAGTTGCCGGCATTGCGCTCATGATTTTAGGCGGCTGTTTATTGCCCGTTACGCTTGGCGGTTCAATTGCGCTTATGGTATGCGGCGGTTTAGTAACAGCCGGCGGTATAGCTGGGTTGGCTTATTCAAAGCGTATGAATTTATAGTATAAAAATACTCCTATCCGGTACAGTCTAAATTTTAGGCTGTACTATGAAATTTGAACTAATATCCTATCAAGACAATGGCACACAACTTGAAGCTTATTCTGCGTATGAAACCGCAGAAAAACGACCTTTAGTACTGCTTTGTCATGCCTGGAAGGGACGTGATGATTTTATCACTGAAAAGGCAAACCAGATTGCAGCACTGGGATTTGTTGGCTTTGCCATCGACATGTACGGCAAGGGCGTGTTAGGTAAAAACAATCAAGAAAACGCCGCCTTAAAAAAACCTTTTCTTGATGATCGCCAGCTGCTACAAAAAAGACTACTTAAAGGCTATCACACAGCCTGCTCTCTTGCCAATGTCGATGCATCTCGCGTGATAGCCTTAGGTTTTGGTTTTGGCGGACTTTGCGCCCTTGATCTTGCAAGATCTGGCGTGGCATTAGAGGGTGTTGTTAGTATCTACGGTCACTTTGATGCTCCAAAAAATTGCCCGAACGAACCCATAAAAAGCAAAGTGCTTGTTTTACATGGATACAATGACCCAGTTTCAACCTTAGCCGAACTAGATACTTTTCAAAAAGAGCTCGACGAAAGAAAAGTAGATTGGCAATCTCACATTTTTGCTAATAGTTTTCATGCATTTGCAAACCCATCCGCCAACGATCCATCTGCAGGAATCCTTTATAATCCACTCTCAGCCGAACGAGCCTGGCGAGATGCCAAAAATTTCATTGTAGAAACTTTTTTGTAAGACCCCAGGTCAGACGTGCGATGAAAAGAATGGCTCACTTTAAAGAATAATATCGACAAATAAATCCCCACACTAATCGCCCTGTTTTTCCCCGCGGCAGCGGGTTAAGTGGGTAACCCCGTATGCAGTGAGTGTGCGAACGGAATGCGGGGACAAAGATAAATAAATATAGAGCGGCGGAAGCTGCGAAAGAAAAAAAGTCGTGACTTTATTTGCCTTGGGATAAAAAATGTAAGGTTAAAGTTAAGGGGGCTACAGTCTATGACCTTTGATATACAACAAGCAGAGTCAACGTTTCAGGAAATTATTCGTGCAAATTGGGATACGTCATGGATTGCTATCGATGGCACTATCAAACCCAAAAATAGCTTCCTCGGTAGGCTTTTTTCTTGTGGCATTGATCAGAGGCGATATAACGTTTCAAAAGCTCTCGCACACGTAAATGGCCTTCTCCATTCATATATTAAGCCAGTAGCAGAACTTAGCGAGGGTGATGCCGCACGAAGAATGAAAACAGCCGTACAAACTGCACAAAAACTCCAAGCACTTGTTGATCGTATAGAGCAAGTCAGTGGTAGAGGGATTTTTTATAGGAACATAGTTAATGAGCAGATTGTGAACCAAAATTTTAAAGAACTTGGGCAATCAATTGACCATTTAATTGGTCAAATTGTACGCGAACAGATAAGGGGAGGCGAGGCAATTGTTGCTCTTGAAGAGCAAAGGGCAGATCTCGTTGAAGATGATACGTCTTCAGCTGCCGTTTAAAAGGTTTCCAAAGCAATCCTTGTGATAGATTGATCTATTTTTCGTTTCAGCATCTTTGCTGTAAGCCTGCAAGGTTGTATCTATATACTATAAGAAACAGGGCATCTTCTTGAGATGTGCTCTTCGTTCAAATCACACATGCTCCTTTCATTCTGTAGCTGCTCTTGCTAGCTCTTTAATTTCCGCTGCTAATTGCTGCATCTCAACAACGATTTCTGACGTGGGGGTCAATTTTTTACAAAGTTTTTTTAAGCGTGTGCTCATTCTCATAAAACTCTGTTTTTGCGAATTATGCTCCTGTTTCCAAGCTATTAATTCTGCATTCGCGCTTGTCAAGCTATCGATTGTCTGTTGCATTTGTGCAATTTGCGGATCCAAAATAATAACTCGTTTTAAGTGTTTAAAATTCTAACTATCGTAACCAATGAGATAAGATTAATTGGGGAGTTGCTCCTTTGGTAATTAATTTTATGTTACCAGGTTTCCCGCTAGGCAGCAAGAATTATGGAAAGGATCTTCGAGGGGTTTGGCTTTTTCGTTGCCATCTTGCATGTATGGTTATGCTACACAGAGGTGTCTCACGCGCTTAAAGAATGAATAATAATGTTGCTGAGATAGGTCTACAGATTCAATAATAATGAATTGCTAGGATTAACCATTTAATGTAATAATTTCGGTTCATTAATCGTTAAAGTGGGGAATGTTTATGAGTGCTATTTCTAACAATCAAGGCTTATTGTCAAGTTATATTGCAAAAGATAAAAGAGATGAAATAAGGGGAATGCTTGATAAAAATGTTCCACTTTCAATGGACGATTTTGCACTTGTTTGCTTTCGATATCGTGAGATATCTCTTCGTGCTATTGCTAACTATCCAGAATTAGCAAAAACTGCACCATTTAAATTACTTGTTACCTTGGCGAAAAGAGTAGAAAGCGAAAAGGCGCTCATAGCTCTTATTGATGCGGGAGCAGCGGTTACTGGTAGAGAAAAGATTACACAATATACGCTTTTACACTGTGCGTTAGATCATGGGTTAGCAAACGCAGCTGAAAAACTTCTTGACAAAGGGGTTGATGCCCAAGCAAAACTTCATAACGGTATTACGGCTGTACACCTTGCTTGTCGACAAGGTGATAGGTACGTTAAAGTTCTAGAAAGACTTATTGAAAATAACAAGGATGCTCTTGCACAGTTTACATCGGCTGGCTGGACACCTTTACATGAGGCAGCAAGTGCAAATAGTATAGAGGTTGTAGGCGTGCTACTTGAGGCAGGTGCAGATCGTTCTATTCCAGATTATGGTGGGCGCACCGCTTTGGAAGTTGCCAAATTCGCCAGGAATAATTTAGTTGTAGAAAGGCTAGAAAAAAATAACGCTCAGTATGCTTTTTCACATAAAAATATTGATAAAGCTATTGCATTTTTAAAACAGGGTGAGACACTTTGTGATGATGATATTGTGCGTAGTTGTATAGGAAATTGGACCTACGATGCAAAAGAATTGCTCCAAAAATATCCACAAGCGGTAAAATTATTTTCAAACGCGCTAGTTGCAAGACTAATATCTCCTAGGTACGCAAGTACTTCACACGAGGTAATTGAAATTTGTTCTACACTTATTCGATTAGGTATTGGTCTTGAAGGTAAAGATCCTGCAACAGGCAAAACAGCATATGAACTTACAAGAACATATCCTGCTTGGGATTTGGCAAAAAAGATAGCTGAGCGAGTTGCAAAATAAGCCACACATAAATCACACAAAAGGGGCTATAAGGCCCCGCTTATCCTTATCCTGTTGATAACTTTTTTTGGAGGTTTATTTCCTAGAAATTAATCGCTGTCTTCCAATCCCAAGTAAGGCTATGGGGGATTGTTACCGGAAGGAGTGCCGATATTGTTAAGGGTGGAATAAAAAGGGCCGTAAGTCGAGTAGCCCGAGGGGATCTCACCCTTAGGCTCTCACAGATCCGTACGTGAAGCTCTCGCTTCATACGGCTCTTGTTATTCAACCAAAAATTTTTTTTTTTTTTTTCTCCCTAGGAGCATTTCCAGTGAGCAAATAATGCCGGGTCCCTTCTTCTGATTCTCTTGACCCATACTGATTGCTCTCCCGATGCTCCCTCGAAGTTTCTTGTATTTCCTTTGTGCCCACTTGGCGAGATCCAGATCAATGCATTTTAATACATCATCAAGCTTTGACCGATAGAATTTCCCGTAGTGATTGACCCAACCTCTAATAATTAGATTATTCACTGCCGCAAGCTCTTCCAGGGACATGTCTGTACGTCTGTGTATATTCCATTTTCGCACCTCTTCCCTGACTCTCTTTGTTGCTTTGTCGCTAATTGCTGGAAGAAAATTCATGAAAAGACCGCCTCTGCGACTTTGAGATTGCCTTATTCGGAAAGTGTATCCCAAAAAGTCAAACTTCTCGTTCACATAGTCATCTTTTCTGATCTATCATCTTTGCAATAGACGATTTTTGTTTTGTCAGGATGCAATTCAAGCTTACATTGCTTGAATCGTTCCCTGATTGCTTCTAGCAACTCTTTGGCTTCTGCTTCTGTGTTACAGTGCACCACCACATCATCGGCATATCTTTCAAATGGATTATAGGATGATTTCTTTTCATCCATTCATCGAATGCATAATGCATAAAGAGATTTGCCAATAATGGACTTATTACCCCTCCTTGTGGTGTTCCTCTTTTCTCAAAGGACCTAGCGTCCCATCAGCTAGCTGTGCTGGTGCTTTTAGCCACCTTTCCACATACAATAGTATCCACTTCTCTTCTGTATGCTTTCCGCACTGCTTTCATCACGAGTTCGTGATCCATGTTATCAAAGAATCCTTTGATATCCAGATCTATAACCCAGTCAAACTTCCAGCATCGTTTCCGAGCTACATCCAGGGCCTGTATCGCAGATTTCCTTGGACGATATCCGTATGAATCCGGATGGAAAAGCGGGTCTAGCGTTGGTTCTAGATACATCTTGACGACCATTTGGGCAACTCGATCTGGCACTGTTGGTATACCTAATTTTCTCATCTTTCCGTCGCTTTTTGGTATTTCTACCGTCCGCACTGGAGGAGGAAAATAAGTACTTGATGACATTCGATTCCAGATTTTGTAGAGATTATCTTCTAGATGTTCTTCAAAATCTTTTACCGTTAAGCCGTCAACGCCTGCTGATCCTTTGTTTGCTTTCACTGCTTGGAAAGCGTCCCAAACGACTGCTTTAGAAATATTAAATGGTTTTGCTTTGCTCACATTGATCCTCTTTTTCAATTGTCAAATGAGTTCCGCTGAATAACACAACTCCTTCGCTCCATCCTCATTACAAGGACTTCATCACTACTACGAGTTGTTCCGCCCCTGTTTCTCCGCATCGATACTCTCACTCTAACGTTTCTTACACTTGGATTTCTCTCTTAACATCGGAGACGACAGGTTCCTACGTTCCATACAAAAGCCTATGTCCAGATCATGCCATCTTTATGCCGGATGCCACTCAAGCAGTAGTCAGGTTTCTCTTGAGTTTATCGTAGAGCTCCCCTTAGAGCCTAGTTTTGACATCGTCTTCCCGTTTCGACACTTCATCAATGGTTCACTTGCGTTCATCTTCTCAGACATTTATCTGACTCGCTCTTAGACGAGCCTTTTCCTTAATGCTCACCACAGATAGCTCTTTACTACTGCAGCTTAAGGTGATTTAGAACCTGCTCCTGAAAGCCGATTCTGAGGGACCTACCCTCATCTTTTGTATAGTTCTCCTTATCTTAAAGTTTCCTCCATAACTTGGATTCGTAGCGCACAAAGGGTCGGGGCTGGGGTGAAACAAATGGCATAAAATTGGATAATTTTTCTCTCTAAAATACTCCCCAGATTTGGTCCTGATTTTTTATGTTTCAAAAATGTGAAAGCCACTTGTCCTGTAGGGACAAATATATTAATAGCTCACGGTGAAACCGTGGGTATAATTGTAAAAGAAAATTAAGTCGCTTCAGGGCGGCTTATTATTTTAACTTAACATTCTACTCCGATTTATTAAGTCGCCCTGAAGCGACTCAATCTTCGTTTATAACTATCTTCCGTCCCTTCCCTCTCTTAGTGACTTAGAAACTCGTGATATTTTAAAACAAGCTATGTAATGAGGTCTGTCTTTATCGTCTCAAGAAACAGATAGAGTGCCCTATCAGCTTGATTGTTAGGATTTAGATTCAGGCGTTAATTTATTTAACAAAGCTATTTTAAACCATGAGGGAATCTGCTCTGTTTTTAATTCAAGAGTTTGTCCATTTGTGATTTCTGCTACCCATCTGTGTGCACGGTCGGAATTATCGAAAATATAGGCACGATTGGTAAAGCTGATAGCTTGTGGTAGCAATTCAAGAGATCGTTTATATCTGCTGATAATTTTATCATCGGGCACATCATGACCTCCCATGCGTACACGATAGCGAACTCGTGATATGTTAATGGAAGGATCTTCTGTTGCCACATAGTATAGATAGGTCCTGTAGCCCCTCTTTTGTGCCTTTTGAAGTAGCTCTACCTTGTCCGGAAAGGACATTACAGTTTCAAAAGTAAAGGATTTGGAGGTTTCTACGAGCTTATGGCGTAGAAAATCGGCTGCCACGGAGGCGAAATAGGCATTAACGCCAACATCGCGAAAAATTAATTTTCCATCATTATAGCATAAATTCTCGGCATCTTCTAGCAAGTCAGCCTTTTTTAGAAGACTGGAGCGTAAAAAAAAGTTCAGCACTTCTTGTTTTGTTGTTGAAACTTGATAGTAGGCTAAATCGAGAAAATCGCAGTCCCGGATTCCTTTTTCAATTTCATCAGGATTTATATATATTCCAACAAGTTCGGGACGGATTAGAGATTTAAAAGTGCTTTTACCTGAACCATTTGGACCGGCAAACATACGAATACGAGGAACATCGTTCATCGAAGTGTATACCTTTGACCAGGAGTTGCTAATGTTGGCGGTGGTAACTGCTTAATAAATTTCTTTGTACCATCTGGGAAAACTTCCATAAGCTTGCCGCTTTCACTAACAAGAACGCTACTGCCCGAAGCCAGTGCTGCCCAGTAAGCCTGTGTAAACGCAGCATCGGCAAGTTCTGGAATGTGTTCTTCTAGATAAGATATTTCTTTTTCAGTAAGTGCCATCGGTTACTCCTTTGGTAATTAATCTTATGTTATCAGGTTTCTTGCTAGGCAGCAAGGATTATAGAGTGGAAGGCGTATTTGTAGTAATCTCTTGAACTGCGTGTGGCCAAAAGAGATAGTTGGATCGGATTTCTTCCAGCATTGGTAAACCTTGTCGTCCTGCCCTAGCTAGAAACACAAGTGGAGTATCTTCTAAAAATTAAAGGATTCCATTGACCCAATATGTTAACAGCGAAGCTCTTACATTAAGTAATAATCATTTTGAATAGTGAAAAACTTTGAAAATAGCTGAAATTCCAGAACATTATTGTGAAAAGTCTACCGTACATAATCATAATAGTGTAAAGTGGATATTAGTTTTACTTTACACAAGTCTGCTTGTGATTACTGGACTTGACGCAACCAAAAAGAGAGGATTTATGAAAAAGCCCTTTATACCACATGATTTGCCACCCTCAAATATTAATTGGAAAGCTCTTGCGCCATTGGTCGGGAAGGCAAGTGCTGCCTTGGCAAGATATGATGGCCTTTTACAGACAATGATAAATCCGAATATATTGCTATCACCTATTACGACTAATGAAGCTGTTTTGTCATCAAGAATTGAGGGAACAATAGCAACACTGAGTGAGGTTTTGGAGTATGAGGCAGGCGGTAAGTTCGATGAAGAAAAAACGAATGATATTCAAGAGATTCAAAATTATAGGAGTGCGCTTTTAACAGCTGAAACAGCTTTAAATACTGGAAGGTCATTATCTTTGAGTTTTGTAAAGTCGCTACACCAAATTTTAATGCAAGGAGTTAGGGGGCAAGATAAGTCTCCTGGAGAATTTAGAGATACGCAAAATTATATTGGGCCAAAAAATAGACCAATTGAAAAAGCAACTTTTGTACCTCCATCACCCCTTATTCTTCATGAATATTTAGATAAATGGATGTCATAATAAATTCTGAAAATGGGGATATTATTTCTCAGCTCGGAATTATTCATGCTCAGTTTGAGATTATCCATCCTTTTAAAGATGGCAATGGCAGGATTGGGAGAATTTTAATCCCTATATATCTTTATCAAAGACAGTTTTTACATCGGCCAATGTTTTATTTAAGCGAATTTTTAGAAGAACATAGGGATGAATACTGCGATAGTTTATCCCATATTTCAAATCATAATGAGTGGCAAGGATGGGTGGAGTTTTTCCTGCATGCGGTAGAAACGCAAGCAGTTAAGAACTTTGAGAAAGGCAAGGCTGTTTTAGGACTATACGCAAAGTTAAAAATTGAATTCATGCGATTAACGAAATCACAATATGCCATACCTGCTTTAGACGCATTTTTTGCTGTTCCGGTGATTAAATCAAGTGACTTTATTGAAAAGGCAGGAATTCAAAATAGAGCAACTGCAAACACTATTCTATCACAACTAGAATCCGGTGGCTTTATATCAAAAATAAGACCATCTTCAGGCCGTTCGCCTGCAATTTATGTTTTACCTGAAATTCTGAATATTGCAGAAGGAAAAAAGTATTTTAGACTTAACGTTAGAGATAGTGATTTTGACTTGATTTTTGAATCAACTTAAAAAATAAAAGAGCTTATGCCATTGCTGACATAGGCTCCTTTAACGAAGATAACTTCAAGTCCCGTTAGGGACCTATTTATCTTCGAGCGGTTTGGCTTGCTCGAAGCCGGAGTCGAACCGGCACGGGATTTCTCCCAGGGGATTTTAAGTCCCCAGTGTCTACCATTCCACCATCCGAGCGAAGATGTTGAGATGCGAAAGTATACTGGGTGATGGGGATTTTATGCTACTGGTTGAAGAAGAATTTGCGTAAGTTTTGGTTTTTTAGCTGAGAAGACTATTTTTTGGGCGATTTGACCGAAGGTCCCTGGAGTGACGGTGCTTTTTGCACCGCCCTTAATTTTACGTATACCTTAACTTCAAAAACCTCGAAAATAAGAATTAGCCTTTTCTTGCTTTTAAACTTATGCAGCTAAGGTATGCGTAAAATTAAGGGCGGTGCAAAAAGCACCGTCACTCCAGGGACCTTCGGTCAAAATTAAAAGCCGAGCATGGAGAGGTCGGGAAGGCCGCCGGCCATGTCTGGGTTGTCGGTTTGGGCTTTTACTTGGGCGCTGGCATCATTGTAGGCGGCTTTGATGAGCATTTCTAGGCCTTCGATGTCTTGTGGGTCAACACAGTCGGGTTTTATAGAGATCTTTTTCATCTCGTTTGTGCCGCTAAGTGTTACAAGTACTAGGCCGTTGCCGGCGCTGCCGGTAACTTCTAGGGTTTCAAGCTTGCTTGAAAGCTGTTCTTGCATTTGCGAGATTTGCTGCTGAAACATTTTTGCTTGTTTTTTTTTCTTTAAAAATCCGGATCCCATGTTATTTTCTCCTTTTTCGTTGGACTGTTCCTTCAAGCTCTACTGCTGCAAACTGTACTAGGGTGTCAAAGCGTGCATTTTTTTGCACGTCGCCCCCCATTATAATAGGCGCAAGAGATTCTGTAAGTTTGGGTAAGGGTTCAAGTTTTGGCGTGACTTCTTTTGGAGCCTTTATTACAGGCTCAGACACGAACTTTTTTGGCTCTTTTGGGGCCTCCTGAGTAGCGGTGGGGCCTTTTAGGGACATGATTTTGTCTTCAAGCTGCACAAGGCGCCGGGCAATTGCTTCGATGGATAGTTTTTGGCGTATGCGCACAATGCGTATAAGCAAAGCTTCCAAGGCCATATGAGGTGAAGGTGCATTTTTTAGATTAGAAGAGGCCTCTTGGATGAAGTCAAATATAGCCACGCAGTGATCAGGGGTGTAATTCGCGGCTGAAGCTTCTATTGCTTTTCGGTATGCAGGATCAAGTTCTACAAGAAGCTCATTGCAGCCAAGTTTTGTCAGCAGTATGGCTTTAATATGGGCATTAAGATCTTCTAGAAAATGTGAAATTTCTTTTCCTTGAGCAAACAGGTTTTGAGCAAGCTCAAAGGCAACTTTTATGTCGCCTGTAATTACGGCTTGGTCAATGGCAAAAAATTGCTCGCGCGGCATAACGCCAAGCACTTCTTGCACCACTTCTTGTGTTATTTTGCCTTCAGAAAAGGAAATCATCTGATCAAAGAGTGATTCAGCATCGCGAAGGCCGCCTTCGGCAAAGCCTGTAAGGCGAAATAGGGCAGCATCTTCTACTTCAACCTGCATGTCGGCTGCAATTTTTTTGAGTTTTTCTATCATTGCTGCTTGAGGTATGCGGGCCAGGTTAAAGCGCTGGCAGCGGCTGAGGATGGTAGCGGGTATTTTGTGTGCTTCGGTTGTGGCAAAGAAAAATTTTACATTAGCTGGGGGTTCTTCAAGGGTTTTTAACAGGGCATTAAAGGCCTCTTTTGTCAGCATATGTACTTCGTCAATGAGATATACTTTACACTGGCCGCTTGAGGGGCAATAGCCCACAGATTCTGCGATTTGTTTAATGTCATCTATTCCGCGATGGGATGCACCATCGATTTCCATCACATCAAGCGATGATCCTGAAGTAATTTCTTTACAAGAGGTGCAGCTATTGCATGGCTCAAAATCACTTGTAAGATTTGTGCAATTCAGAGCTTTTGCTAAAATACGCGCAAGAGTGGTTTTACCAGTACCTCGCGAACCGCAAAAAAGGTAGGCATGGGCAGATTTTCCGCTTTTGAGGGCGTTTTTGAGGGTTTTTACGATCGGCTCTTGACCAAGCACTTCTTTGAATGTTTGAGGCCGATACTTTCTAGCAACAACTTGGTAGTGTGACATAACGCTTGTGTATACTATACTATAAGGAATAAAAAAATGCATGAATTTAACCCAAATTTCAGTAATTTATAGTCACGGGTTAACGTGCGATAAGATATAACAGCATTTTCTAGGGATTTGTACGAGTATGGCAATTGTGAACGAAAGCAGTGAGCTGAAATTTTCAAGAGAGCAGGGGTTTTTTGACAAAAGCCGCGCCATCAGATGGACCATTGTTTTGCTTTTTGGCATTGGCCTTTTTTCTTTTTTGCACTTTCGCGAAGTGCGCATTGAAATGCTCGAGCTTGGACGTTTGGCCCCACGCTATATTGTGGCCGAGGCCGACTTTACTTTTCCGGATGAAGAAGCTACTACAATATTAAAACAAGAAGCTCTTTTAGATATTGGTAAAATTTTTGGCATCGATCCTGATGATGTCAGAAAGCGCAGACTAGATTTTGAGAACATACTTATTTATGATCAAGAATGGCGAAAACGTGTTTTGCAAAGTACATTTGATGAGATGTACCGGGCTATTGAAAGACTTGAACAATCACTTATTGAAATACGCTTTAGCGATGCCAGAACCATAGAAAAAATGAAAGAACTTGGGTTTTCTACGGCAAATTATCATGAACTTGCCCCATTTGATCCAGCTCAGGGAGTCTTTTTTCCGGAAAAAGTGTGGGATTTTATTCGTCAGCAGGCCTTTGGTCACCAGCTTTTTAATCCCGCTACGATCGATTTTGTAATAGATTTTTTAAAAAACAAAATTTGGACGCTCAAAGAAGATCCTCAAGCCGAAAGAAAGCTCAGAAAAGCCCTGCAGCATAATATTCAGCCAAAATACACCTACGTACAAGCAGGAAGTCGCATCATTGACCAAGGTGAAAAGGTTACTGCCAGACATATTGCCATGATTCAGGCGGTAAAACAGGCCCTGGCTGAGCGTCGAAACCTTTTTCATCCCCGAACAGTTGCGGGAAGTTTGCTGCTTACTATTTTACTTATGTTTGTAACGGTTGTATTTTTGCGCTATCATCATAGCGATATTTTAGCTTCAAATAGACGCATTTTTCTACTTTGTGCCATTGTCTTAATAGGTATGGCACTTGCCAAAATTACCGAATTTTTGCTGCTAAAAACAACGCCAGATCTGTATGAAATTGTACGCTATCCTTTACTAACACCCTTTACAGCCATCCTTTTATGCTCACTTGTAAATACAAGTGTTGCCATATTTATTGCAGCTTTACAAACTGGTGTATTTGATACAGTGCTTGCCATAGATCGCCACGGCTTTATTTTATCAAATCTTATCGTGGCATTTTTTGCTATTTTGTATACCCGATCACTACGTAGACGTACTGAAATTTTTGTAGTTTGTGGAAAAGCCTGGCTTGCTGCATGCGCAATTATTTTGTCTTTTTATCTGTATGATAAAAGCCGTTGGGGAATATCCATTGTGGCAGATCTGGCAAGCTCTGGGCTTTTTATGCTCTTTACTGCAGTACTTGTTGTGGGCTTGCTACCTGTATTTGAGGCCTGTTTTCGCATACTTACCGACATCACTCTTATGGAATACATGGATCCAAACCATGAAATTCTGCGACGTCTTTCACTTGAAGCACCGGGAACATACCAGCACTCACTTATTATGGGTAACATTGCAGAAGCTGCTGCCAATGCCATTGGCTCAAATGGCTTATTTTGCAGGGTGGCAACGCTGTATCATGATATTGGAAAAATGTCTATTGCCCAATATTTTACAGAAAATCAGCAGCCAGGGGTAAATATTCACCAGCTGTTAACTCCCATAGAATCAGCCCAAGTAATTATATCACATGTAAGTGAGGGAGTATCACTTGCAAGAAAGGCAGGACTTCCAGAGCAGTTTATCGATATCATCAAAGAACACCATGGCAACGGCCTAGTCTATTTTTTCTACCACAAACAGCTTGAAAATGTAGGCGGCAACAGAGAGCTTGCAAATGAAAAGGAATTTCGCTATTCAGGGCCTAAACCGCGCACAAAAGAATCTGTCATAATTATGATTGCAGATTCACTAGAAGCGGCTTCTCGCTCACTTGATGAGGTAAACGAAGAGTCACTTACACGCTTAGTGGATCAAATTGTGAAGGAAAAGATGGAAGATGGCCAGTTTGATGAGTCGCTGTTAACCTTTGAAGAGCTCGGCCGCGTGAAAAAAGCTATGGTAAAGAGCCTCCTTGCTATTGGCCACTTCCGTGTAAAATACCCAACTCGCGTGCGCGTGAAAGATAAAATTCAAGCCTGGGGATAAACTAGTGAAAAAAGCACTTATTACGGGAGCAAGTTCCGGCATTGGAAGAGCGCTTGCGCATCTTTTAGCAGACCGCGGCGTCGAGTTAATTATACATGGACGAGATGTTGAGGCTTTAAAGAGCCTTCAAGAGGAGATTGGAAATAAAACTATCGTAAAAACATGCGTTGCAGAGCTTGCAAGCTATGATGGCTCACAAACTGTTTTAAAGATGCTTCAAGAAGAATTTCCTGATGTAGTTATAAACTCGGCAGGTTTTGGCCTTTATGGTGATTTAAATACACACGGACCCCACGAAATACAGCAGATGATTGCTGCTAACTGCGCAGCAGTTGTGGCCATTTGCCAGCATATTACTTACTGGTGGCTTGCAGAAAAGTGCGAGGGGACTATTCTAAACATATCATCGGCCCTCGGAATTATGCCATCGCCTGGTGCGACAGTGTATGGAGCAACAAAAGCTTTTGTAAACAGCTTTTCAGAGGCGCTAGACATTGAGCTTGCCCCTCATGGCATTCGTGTTCTAGTAGCATGTCCAGGAAGAGTATCAACAAAGTTTGCAAATCGTGCATCAAAAGGCAAATTGGGCACACTTGAAGCAGGTGGTATGGTGCTTGATGCCAAAGATGTAGCCCTTGCAATACTCAAGCAACTCGATGAAAAACAGCCTTTTAAAATCATTAACTGGAAGTATCGCCTTTTAATTTTAGCGCAAAAACTTGTGCCGAGGCGTTTTGCTATGAAAAAACTCTATGCCTCAATAAAAGCGCGCGCTAAGGGATAATTTTAACCGCAGAGAAAAACAAATACATTTTTAACCGCAGAGAAAACAGCCGAGGAAAATACAGAGAAATACAAAAAACAGAGCTTTAAATAATAGGTTAAAGTTTTCTCTTTTGTATTTCTCTGTATTTTCCTCGGCTGTTTTCTCTGCGGTTAAAATTGTATTTTGTTTCATAAACAATGAACTCTTAGTATTGACATATTTTATCTGGTTCTGTATGCTTAATTAAAAATTAGATGTATATGTTTCAGAAAATGCCTGTTATCTTGCTTGCGATAATCGCAGCAATCTTTATTTTAGATGGCTTTATACCGTATGAGGTAAAGTCGCATATCTTTGCATTGAGCCTTCTTGTAAAATCTATTATTATCTTTTCGCTGCCATTCATTATCTTTATGCTGCTCTTTAAGACGGTGGCTAAGCTTTCTTCGAGTGCGACAAAGATTATTTTGCTGGTTTTGGGTGGTGTTTGCTGTTCAAATTTTTTATCCACAATGATTAGCTATCAGATAGGCTCTGCTGTGTATGGTATGGATTTATCTTTAGCTATACCGCAAGACGTATCCGGGCTTTTGCCTGCGTGGAAGGTCATTGTGCCAAGTGTGGCCTCAAATGATATTGCAATGTTTTCTGGGCTTATTTTAGGGGTATTGTCATCGCTTGTAGTGCCTCGAGTCGCAGCTAAAATATCGGCTTTTTTTGATACAGTAGTATCGTGGGCATTTAAAGTGCTTACTTGTATAGTGCCAGTCTTTATTGTAGGGTTTATTTTAAAGTTAAATCATGATAAAGTTATCCACACTATTGCCCAGGATTATGCGCTTATTTTTACATTGGTGGCACTATCTCTCGCAGTCTATATTGCCGCTATTTATTTTGTATCTTCTCGTTTTAGACTAAGTGCCTTCGTTGCAAGTTTAAAAAACATGTTTCCTGCTGCAATTGCAGGCTTTAGCAGTATGTCAAGTGCGGCTGCTATGCCTTTAACAATTATGGGTGCCGAAAAAAACTCTGCCAACCCAACTCTTGCGCGTCTTGCCATACCAACAACCGTAAATGTGCACCTCATTGGTGATTGCTTTGCGATTCCTATCTTTGCCTTTGCTGTAATGAAAAATTACGGGATGGCCGAGCCCATGTTTTATAGTTATCTTATTTTTGCGTTATATTTTGTGCTGGCCAAGTTTTCTGTGGCAGCCATTCCTGGCGGCGGTATTCTTGTTATGCTGCCAATACTTGAAAGCCAGCTAGGCTTTACAGCTGAAATGGGATCAATGATTACAGCGCTTTATATTCTGTTTGATCCCGTAATTACATGCGCGAACGTGCTCGGAAATGGTGGTTTTGCTATGGTACTAGATCGCCTGCGTGGTCGAAGAGATGCTGCTGAAAAAGTTATTCAAAGTGCATCTCTTGGAATTTCAAAGTAGATACCTTGCATGATAATTGCAGCAGAAGGTAGAACTTCTGCAATGTCAACCACGATGGTTTGGTCATCTTCAAAACGAATAGATTTATGTCCTAATTTTTTGTAGGCATCAAGCACATCTTGCTTAGAAAGTATAAGATTGTTTGTAATCTTAAAGCTATTTTTAGCTGTCCAATTTTCAAAGCAAAAAAGAGGGAAGGCGGATTGAATCTTTCTTCCATGCAGACGGACAAAAGTTTGTACATAAAAGCATTTATTTTCATCATTTGACTGTACTTTTCTTAGCTGAGCGTTGTCTTGGGATCGAATGATTATAGCTTCATCAAGAACTTTGAGAACTTCAGTTTCTGTTTGAACCCAGTCAGGGAAAAATGTCGAAAATTTTCCTTTATAAAAACCGGACCACACTCCTGTATCACAATTCTGGGAGCAGGACTGTATCTGTTTTCGCAATTCATGATGCGGTGGGCAAAAGTGAAACCCTCTTGTTTTTTCACCGTGTTCTTCAGGTTCAAAAATGTGGGCTGCATTATAAATTGTTACTATTCTGCCAGGTGCTTGGTGTACTGCTTCATAATCAATTTTTGATGCGTCGCTAAGCAGGGCTTGACACCAGGGTGAGGTATTTAAAGATTCGGTCATTTGGCGATGAAATTGCGGATCTTGCGGGTTTGCTGCAATAGGCGTAATGCTAGCAAGTTGGGATACAGTCCCATCAATTACGCGGCGAGCAAGAAATGATCTCTTTTTTTTATGCGGACTATCAACAACCTGGCCGAGGGCAATTATGCCTTCACTATAAATTTTTTTTTCGCCAGCTATTAGTGAGGAGGAAGGATCCCATTCACGCATACTTTTTTCAAGTCTTTTGACTTTTTCGGGGGTTTGAGCAGGATTTTTAGGCACGTCTTCTTCTTCTAAGGTGCGTTTACGTGTTAGTACTGGAGAAGTTTCAGATCCTGAGGAGCTGTTGCTGTCAATTGCTGAGCTGCTAAATTCGCCCTCATCGCCGCTCGAATCAGCAAATGGATCGTAGCTCGCGGGCGTAAATCCTCGATTAATTGGAATCATGTTTATTATCTCTTATTAATTAAAACTATAATACAGAAATTTTAAATTAAATGCAACTACTTTAATGGTATTTTTTGTATGTTTGAATGACTGTACAATTACGATATTATAATTTGCTGCTAAGAGTTGTTCCTAATTTGTCAATTTACGCCTATTTTTTTAGCGTTACTATCGTTCATATATATAAGATTTTGTTAGCTTATTGCAAAACTAAAGCTATAAAAACGATAGAACGATAATAACGATAAAAACCCTTAAACCATGAGTTATTCGCTATCTAGTGACATGTTGGATCTTTTAAGTCTTTTGGAGTTGCCAAAAGACTTAAAGGTTACTATAAAAGATTTAAAGTGCGTCGGGATATTGGCTGAAGACGTAATCTTGCAATTTTACTGCATCTTTGGCGAAATTGCGGATGCCTTCGGCAAGTTTGTCAACTGCCATGGGATCTTCGTTAAACATGTAGCGAAATTGGCTTTCATTTAAGTTGATTCTGGCAATGTTTTCATTTTTTGCTGATTCAACTGAAAGCTTTTGTACAAGCGGCTCTGAGGAGCTTGCAAGCTCTTGAAGTAACTGAGGTGATATTGTAAGCAGGTCGCAACCTGCAAGTTCTACAATTTCACCTTTATTGCGAAAAGATGCTCCCATTACTACGGTTTTAAAGTCATATTTTTTGAGGTAGTTGTAAATGTTTTTTACAGAAATAACACCAGGATCTTCTGTTGCAGGATAGTCGCTTTTGCCGGTGCTTTTTTTGTACCAGTCTAAAATACGGCCCACAAATGGGGAAATCAGGGTTGCTTTGGCCTCAGCGCAGGCAATTGCTTGTGCTAGTGAAAACAAAAGCGTCATATTGCAGTGAATGCCTTCCATTTCAAGAACTTCTGCAGCACGAACACCTTCCCAGGTGCTTGCAAGCTTTATTAAAATGCGATTGCGCGGTACGCCGTGTGATTCATATAAACTAATAAGTGAGCGAGCTTTGGCAATTGAAGCTTCGGTGTCAAATGAGAGGCGAGCATCAACTTCGGTTGATACACGGCCTGGAATGATTTTAAGGATTTCAAGGCCAAAATTTACAAAAATATGGTCCAGAATTAGGCTGCGGCGCTCTTCCTTTCCATTTAATGTGTTTGGCATTTCTTTTATGGATTTTTGGATGAGATGAGCATATTCTGGTTTTTGAGCAGCTGCGAATATTAAAGAAGGGTTTGTAGTAGCATCAGTGGGGAGAAATTCACGAATGGCGTCAATGTCACCGGTATCCGAAACTACAGTAGTCATTGATTTAAGTTGATCTAGTTGGCTCATGGATTTTTTACTTTTGGTAAGGAGGTTGGTTCAACTCGAAAGGCAATACAAAGGCGTGTTTTACCTATACTTAAGTTAAGTACAGATTTAAGACGTGTCAACAAAAGCTTAAAAGGAATTTGCACAGACTGACCCGCAACATCTACAGCCACAGATGCATCGCCCAAAATTTCTTGAGAATCTTGTATTTGCTGGCAAAGTGCAGCAAATTTTTTTAGTTGGCGCTTTAAGGTTTCTTCGCCGAGAGCATATTTTTTGCTGCAGTTTTGGCAGCTTACAATATGCGATGCTGCATCTAGGTCTAGAATTGAAAAAGTAATGCTTTCTTTGCAGTCAATGCAGTCTAGAGAAAAAGATCCAACGTTTGTCACAGATTCCTCATTTTGATTCTAGAATTCTTATCTCAAGTATAATGATAAAAGGTCCTATTGCTCAAGGAGATATTTTTATGTTAGCACTTATTTTTCTCGTCACAGCTTGCTTTCCATCTTTATGTTAGAAAGTTATAGGATCTTGGCAGCATGGATCAGGAGGTGCCCATGCACCATCAAGTACTGCAGTTGTAGGCTGATAGAGCCTGAATAATAAATTAAATGCGCCTTTGGGACAAGGTAGCCAGTTTATGTTTTTTGATTTTGGAGGTTTTCTTTGTATGTGAATGTCGCAAGAACCATCTTCATTAAATATAAGTGAATCTGCAAATGATTGAATGCTATAGCGATTAATTGGATTATAAGAAAGGTTGTTAAATTCATTATAAACAGTAAGTGACCAAAAGGCCTTAACAGGAGGAATTTCATCTTTACAAAGATGTAAAATATATTTATGTAATCCATTGAAACGGTTTCCGTCAGAGTCTCTTTCTGAGGAAAGTGTAAGAATATTTTGTGAAAGGCTTGCAGGAAGCTCTTGGCTGGCAAGCAGAGCCCGGCGTATATAGTCCGATCCAAAATCGCTTTCACGACGTAGTATAAGTTCCCAGTAATTTCGAGTGGAATAAACTTTTTTGTAGCAATTTTCGATTTTATCTTTGCAAGATTCCAAAGCCATTTTAAGACCTTCTTCGACATACGACCTTGTATCTTCTGTATCAAAATTGTTATCGGGAGTAATTCCCAATTCTTCTAGGTCTTTTGCTATTGCAATATCCAGCGTGCCTGGGGGATTCTTTTTAAGCAGGATGGCAAATCTATTAAAATATTCATTTGATTGCATTTCATCTACTTGATCTGCCGCGGATTCTTTAGAAGCGATTGAACCTTTTACTGCCACATAGGCAGGAGGAGACCAGTTTTTTCCAAAATAGGCAAGAGGGGTTAGGGTATAACCATCTTGGATCTTATAAATAGCCTCGTAATCATTGGGCCCAAAACATTGCGTGAAACCTTTAACATAGATCATGTTTGTGCTAGATCGCAGCTGAGTAAAGTTATTATTCACCTGACCTTTAAAACCTGGACCGCAAATCACAAAGTCTTTGGCCTTAGAATTATTTGTTGAAGGATCGATTGTAGCTAGTACATTTGTCCAGCCATCAAAAATTTCAAACATAAAAAAGCGCTTATAAACATCTGGCACATGAAAAACTATTGGTCCATTTGAAAGATCAAGCCATGCATTGGATGTGAGTACATCAACACTTGGATAGGCAAATAAATCAAGAGGAGTGCTTTGAGCTTTGCTGTGACTAAATTGGTTGATAGGTGCCTTGAGCTCTCCTGGAGACGAAGTGTATGTTGCATAATGTTTTAAATTACCCATGAGCACAAGGGGATAGGCATAAATGGCTACTTCTCTACCAGATTTAGCATATCTCTTTGCCGCTTGATGTTCGATATACTCAGGATTTACTCGTGCATGGACAGGAAAACTTGCTCCAGCCATTGCCAAAAATATTGCCAAAATTTTTGAGTTACATAAATTCACAGGTTTACCTCATATATGCTCATATTTTGCACCCTATCAACACACAAGAAATACTTCAAGCCAAGAAATACATTAGCGTGATTGCTAAAAAATCTTTTTTTGACCGCAGGTCCCTGAAGTGCGGGGCTTTTGCCCCGCTCTTAGTTTTACGAACACCGTAACATCAAAAACAACAAAGAGAAAATTACCATTTTTTTCCCTTTGAAACTTATGTGGTTATGGTATTCGTAAAATTAAGGGCGGGGCAAAAAGCCCCTCTACTGCCAGGGACCTGCGGTCAAAATACAAAGTGCAACTTCTTGACATTATTTGTTGCATGAAGTGATAGTAGCTGGAAAGTGTTATTTGTATTTTTATTATCCCTTTTCACAATAAGGTGTGAACATGAATTTATTAGGTTTATCAAGAGGAATTGCAGTTGCAATCCTTACTTTAGCTACTGCAAATCTTATGGGTGCAGCTCAACAAAAAGAGCAACTTAAAGCCCATCACAAATCTCATCATCACTCATCAAGTGATTCGTGCTGCAAAAGCGTAAAAAAACGCCTTCACAGTGTAAATAGAAAACTAAACATTATTGCAGAGGGCGAAAAGCGCCTCATCAAAGTAGCTCCAAAGCCAATTACCCAAAAACTAATTTCTAAAGCAGGTGGTACATTAGTGCTTCACTGTTCAGGTGATTACTGTGTAACAGAAAATATAACAGGTACCATTGTAGTTGAAGCAAATAGCGTTTGCCTAGATTTGTGCTGTCATACCTTAGATGCAGCTGGCCATCCAAATGCGATTGTGGCAGATGGCTATCAGGGCTTAAAAATATTTGATGGACGTATTATCAATGCAACAGATGCGGCAATTTTGATCGACAATTACAGCTCAGTTGAAATCTTTAAACTTGTTATGAACAACAATGCACTTGATGCAATTCGCCAGTCCAATTCTATAGATTTAAACGTACATGATGTTGACTTTATCAATGACAATAGCGGTGAAAGAGCCCTTTTGTTTGATACATGTGATAACATTAGCGTAAATCACTGTAATGCTTCAGGCTTTTTGAGCACGATTGGTGCGATTGTGCAGTTTGATACGTGCCATGCTGTATCTATGCAAGATGTGGATGTGACGAATAATACCAAGTCGCAGGCTGTTCCAACTGGATCATTTGCAACTGATGCAGCTATGGTAAATGCCAATACCTGCGAAGGCGTTGATTTTATTCATGTTAAAGTAAACAATAACACAATCAATACTACCGCTATTGGTACCAGACGGTTTAGCGCAATCGGATTTGTTCGCTCAAACAGCTGTTCAATGCATCGATGCGAGACAAGCGATAATATGGATATCAACGGTGATGTTGGCAATGATTTAACTCAATTTGCAGCACTTGACCGCCAGGTGTTTATTGGGCTAAGTGACAATATAATTATAACCGAGCATCAAGCTAATAACAATAGTTTTACCGCGCCAATAGGAACCGTCAGAATGTACAATGTTCGAGATTCAAATAATATAATTTTTGATGGGTGCCAAGCTAATAGCAATTCTGTTCAAGAATTGATAGTTAGCCCAGTATTCTTTGCTGAAATGCAAGGGTTTGAAACACAAGTTGTTAGTGGAACATCTGATAATTGCGTAATTCGAAACTGTCAAGCAAACTTTAACACTGTTGTAAATGGCGGAGCAGGAAGAGATCCGTTGCTAGGAAATTATGCAATCTTAACAGGAATTGAAGTTGATGGATCATCTATCATTGAAAACTGTCAAGCAAATAACAATTCTTTTCAGGATGCAACACCACTGCCTTTAACACTTCTGGTTGGAATTGCTTCAGTGGAGACATCAAATATAACCATATCAAATACTACAGCTGATGGTAATACTGGAGCAGAACTTTCACTTGGAATAGGTTTTTCTGGACTATTCGGATTGATTGGCTCTAACTATATTGTGAGTAATTGTTCAGCCAGCTCAAATGGCAATTATGGACTGTTGATAGGAGATCCCATAGACTTAACTACAGCAACATTTGATATATCTATTATTGATTGCGTATTCAATGAAAATGGAAATGCCTTAAGTGATTCTGCAGGAATTGGAGTCCTTTCACTAACTAGTAATGCATCAAACATTTTGATAAAAGGCTGCCAAATTTATGATACATTTTCTGGCGGGGGCGATGCTGCTGGGATTACTATTGCAACTGCGAGCAATGTTGTTATTGAAGACACCAATATTTTTAATACAACTGCAGATGGCACAGGTGATGGTATTTTATTTGACACCGTCAGGGACTCAAAGATTATCCGCACACAGGTGCATGGTAATCAAAATAGCGGTGTCGAGTTAGTTGGTGTAAACACCAATGTCATGATACTCAACTCTATAGCCATAGACAATGACAAAGGCTTTAGCGTAGCTGCCAGAAGTACGCTTGTGCATGGTGTAGTACAAGAAAATCGTGCCCTGGGCAATACAAGTATTGGCTTTGAGCATGCAGCAGTGCTGCCAGCCCCTTTTGATACAGGCTATCAAAAAAATTATGCGCAAGATAACGGCGTAAACTACAGCATCAGCAATGTCATCCAAATATATGACTACAGCATTCCAACTGCTACATATACATTGGAGCCAAACGGTGCTACAAGTTTTCCTACACTTGCGAATATCTCAGCTAGCTAATCAATAACTAAAGGCCTTGCTTCATGTAAGGCCTTTTTGACCGCAGGTCCCTGGAGTGCGGGGCTTTTTGCCCCGCTCTTAGTTTTCACCAACACCGTAACATCAAAAACAACAAAAGAAAAAATTACCATTTTTTTCGCTTTGAAGCTTATGTGGTTATGGTGTTCGTAAAGTTAAGGGCGGGGCAAAAAGTCCCGCACTCCAGGGACCTTCGGTCAAAATACAAAGTGCAACTTCTTGACATTATTTGTTGCATGAAGTGATAGTAGCTGGAAAGTATTATTTGTATTTTTATTATCCCTTTTCACAATAAGGTGTGAACATGAATTTATTAGGTTTATCAAGAGGCATTGCGATTGCAATCCTTACTTTAGTTACCGCAAATCTTATGAGCGCAGAGCAACTTAAAGCGCGTCACAAATCTCATCATCACTCATCAAGTGATTCGTGCTGCAAGAGCGTAAAAAAACGCCTTCACAGTGTAAACAGAAAACTAAACATTATTGCAGAGGGCGAAAAGCGCCTCATCAAATTAGCTCCAAAGCCAATTACTCAAAAAATGATCTCAAAAGCAGGTGGTACACTTGTACTACACTACTCTGGTGATTACTGCGTAACTGAAAATATAACAGGTACTATTGTAATTGAAGCAGATAGCGTCTGCCTAGATTTAGGCTGTCATACACTTGATGCAGCAGGCCGGCCAAATGCTATTGTTGCCGATGGTTATCAGGACTTAAAAATATTTGATGGACGTATTATCAATGCAACAGATGCGGCAATTTTGATCGACAATTACAGCTCAGTCGAAATCTTTAAACTTGTTATGAACAACAATGCACTTGATGCAATCCGACAGTCAAATTCTACAGATTTAAGCGTACATGATGTTGACTTTATCAATGACAATAGCGGCGAAAGAGCCCTTTTGTTTGATACATGTGACAACATTAGCGTAAACCACTGTAATGCTTCGGGCTTTTTGAGCACGATTGGTGCGATTGTGCAACTTGATAGCTGTGATGCAGCCTCAATTCAAAATGTTGATGTTACTAATAACACCAAAACAGCGGGTGCAAATGTAAATGAGTTTAGCCCTGGAACTGCATTTGTATCGGTAATTGCAAGTACTGGCGTTGATTTTGTGCTAGTCAAGGTGAATAACAACACGTTTAACAACAATGTGCCTGTGACAAATCAAAATGTTCATTGGAGAACTGCTGAAGCAATTATGTTTTTGGAATCAACAAGCTGCTCACTTCACCAATGTGAAACAAACAATAATACAGATATCGCGGGTGCTTTAGCAACTGCCGATACAGAAGAATACATATTACTTTTGCTTGCTTGTGATAGCTTTATAGTAACCGAGCATCAATCAAATAATAATGTATGTGAGCAGTTAATAGTGTATTACTCTGCAATGGTCGCTTTTGATTCTAGTAATATAGTATTTGATGGATGCCAAGTAAACAATACTTCTGTGCAGCTACTTAGTAGCATTACACTTCCCCGCTATATGCCAATTTGGGTTACGCCCTATTTTGGCTCCCCAGTAACAAAGGATTGCGAATTACGTAATTGCCAGGCAAATTTTAATGTGTTGCAAAGCGCACCGGCAGTTCCAACCGTGATATGTCTCTTTTTGCCATAAGAATGGAATCAAGTGGACTAATAGATTCTCTGCCAGGCTAACAAAATTCATTTGCATGGAGGAAACATTCCAAAGACAGCTGTTGCAGGAATATCTGTTGCGGGTCCGGCTTTGGATGTAACTGTTTCAAACTGTCAAGCTGATAATAACAATGGTGCAGAAATTTCAGCAGGGATTGTCATTTTTAATCCTGCAAATGATGTACGGATTTTGAATTGCTCTGCAAATTCTAATGCAAATTTTGGCTCTTTCTATTTTTAATTTTGACCCTGTTGTTTCATACGGAAATATTGAGATTTCTAACTCAAGTTTCAATAGTAATGGAGGAGCCAATGCACTAGCTTTGAATCCTACATTTGGTCCAGTTACTGCAGCCGGAATAAGTATTCAAAATGCCGGTCGCTGCATTTCATAGTTAACGGATATCATAACATCCTTATAAAAGACTGCCAAATTTATGATACGGTATCTACCAATGCAGTAAGTGGATTTCCGGTTGGCATTTATGCAACGTTCAATACAAATGTAGTAATTGAAGATACAAATGTATTTAACACCACATCGGCCTCAAGTCTTGGCGGTTTCGGAATTTTATTTGACACTGTGACGGACTCTAAAATCATCCGTACACAGGTGCATGGCAACCAAAATAGCGGCGTTGAGTTAGTTGGTGTAAACACTAATGTCATGATACTCGACTCTATTGCCATAGACAACGACAAGGGCTTTAGCGTAGCTGCGGGAAGTACGCTTGTGCATGGCGTAATTCAAGGCAATCGTGCCCTTGGTAACGCAAGCATTGGCTTTGAGCATGCCGCAGTGCTGCCTGCCCCTTTTGATACAGGCTATCAAAATAATTACGCGCAAGATAACGGCGTAAACTACAGCATCAGTAATGTCATTCAAATACATACTTATAGTATTCCAACTGCTACGTATGTATTTTCTTCTGGTGGAACGAATTTTCCAACACAAACGAATATTTCAGCTTTATAAGAAATATCTTCAGCCCTTACATTCAATGTAAGGGCTGTTTTTTGACCCTTTAGGTCAAGTATTTACACTTTAGGGTTAGTAATTTTTGTATGTATTGGTTTAATAATATGTCTATCAATAAGACCAGCAGATTTTTTGGTGGCGGTAATACTTGCATGTATAAGTATTATGAAAGGAAATAATACTACCGATAAGCTTGCACGAAGGGCAGTAAAGGCAAGGCGTTTGTATTTATGCTCTACTTTTGCGGGATCCATTTTGATAAGTTTTGCATTTTTGTGCCCAGAGAACATGTCGGCATGCGCAAGTACGCCGCGTCTTTGCTTTTGGCCATATACCTGGTAGTAGTTAACATCATTTGGACCTGGAGCTTTGTCAAAATAAGGTACAGGATCGCCTTTTTGATAAAACATATTTATTTGGGGCTTTTCTGCTATTTTGTTCCAGCGATTTGCATCGCGCCCAGTAAATCCCGGTGCTCCAAAGGTAAGTACTTTTGCAACTTTATCAGGAAAGTACAGAGCTGATCGGCAGGCAAGTGCGCCGCCTAAGCTTTTTCCATAGACAACGGCTTTTTCTGCATGACTATTTAACCAACTATCTATTTTATTTTTCCCGGCACGAAAGGCATAAGAGCCAACTGATGCTCCTGGGTTAAGATCGGCAAGTAAGCTAAGACCGCAACCTGAATCTGTTGGAAAGGTGGTGCCTTTAAATAGTAATAAAGGGGGTGTATTTTTTTCTTGAGGATTTAAACCATATGCCATAAGTGGTGATCCCATCCAGCTTGGCGTTAGTTCAATTTGAGCCACCTTATAACTAGCAAATTGCCATTTTCCGTCATATCGTATAGGCACTTGAATTTGCTCATCTTGTTCGGGTCGAAGAAATGGTAAAAGTGATAATAGATCACCGATCACCATTTCCATATGCAAAGATTCATTTTCGGATAACTGGTTAAGATTATGATTGTTGAACATATCAATAAAAATATCATTTATAAGATGGCGGCATTCTTTTAAAAGTTCTGTGTCTTTTTTCCATACTACGGCTTTTAAAAGAGCTTTTTCTAATAAAATTTCCTTTAGTGTTGGCAGCTGGCCGCGAATGATACTAAGTGTAAGTTTAGTGATTTTTGTAGTCGGCTCAAGAGTTGGCTTCCATGGAGTTTCTGCACTTATGAGAATTTTTTTGACTGTAGCAATTAGCAAGCTTGCTTCTTGCTCTGTCCATTTTCGGTTTCGCTGGGGACTGTCGTGTTGCATATGTCTAAAAGCGGCACGCGTAATAGATTCTATTTGATCAGATGAGACAGCCTGAATGCCATATGTTTGTGCTATATGGTTTTCGACAACAGCATATGCTGCTTTGAGATCATCTCCTCTGGGTATGCCAACAGAGCTCATATTTTTACCTTTTGTCCTTATAATTTATACTATAAGAATGGTGTGTTTATATATATATTGTTTTTATTTTATAAAGCGTCTTTTTTGACGGGCAATTTCACTGGCAATAATGGCAAAGGCGCAGGCAACATTTAGAGAGTTTTTACGCCCATAGAGGGGAATTTGGATGGCAAAGTCAGCTTGTTTTAGGACCTTTTCTGAAAGTCCGTATTCTTCGTTGCCAAGGGCTAAGGTAAATACATCTGGAAAACAAAAGTCATAATAAGGGCAAGCATCTGCCACAGTTTCTATAGCAATTAGCGGCTTGGGACAAGCCTCTAGGGCTTTATATTGGCAAGTAACCCACTCTTTTGTCCCCATAGCGCTTTTTTTTAAGCTGTGGGTTATCAAATGCCACCATTTTCTCACTAAATACACAAGTTCCTAGTCGAAGAGCCTCTGTTGTGCGTAAAATGCTGCCTATATTGTGGCTAGAGCGTAGGTGATCAAGATATATGGTGATAGGTAAATACTCAAGACCTTGCGCTTTATCTTGAGTCGTTACAAAAAAGTCATGTTCTTTTCTGTGCATTCCAGAGAGTTGATAGTGCTCTTGCAACCTATCTAAAAGTGCTTTTTTATCTATAATCCTAAAAACGGCAGTTGAAGACGCTCCATCGACACAATCTTTTGTGCCAGAATCGTTTGTAATTGAGGGCGCCTTCACCGTTTGGCAATGTTCGCCCCCAATTGCAAGCGATTCTGGCTCAAAATCTTGCGCCGCTGGAGCATCCCCAACTGCCGTTTTTAGGATAATTGCAGGATAAGAAAAAAGATTTGCTAGTTCATTATAATGAGCTAGCAAATCAAAATTGCCTTGCAAAATGTGTTCTAAGAGCTCGAGACACTTTTTATGTTGCTGCTTTATAGGCAGCTGGCAGAACTTTTTTTGCTCAAAGTGATACTGCCGCTTCATTATTTTTTGCTTTTTTGCACCGCGAGATACTCTTCAAGCGGCCCGTCAAATACTTCTATACCTTTATCAGTAAAAATAATGAGTTTTTTGGCAAAGCGATCAAGTAAGTCACGGTCGTGGCTTGCCACGATGGCTGTACCTTTATACTCATCCAAAGCCCAGCCCAGAGCAGAAACTGCTTCAAGGTCAAGGTGATTGTTGGGCTCATCGAGTATGATGAGGTTATGATCGGTGAGCGTCATACCGCCAATAATAAGACGCGCGGTTTCACCACCAGATAGGTTGCAAACATGTTTAAAGGCGTCATCTCCACCAAATAGCATTTTGCCAAGCACGCTGCGCGCTTCGGTATCGTAGACATTGCTTTTGCGCATTTTTAACCATTCAAAAAGATTTGTTTGGTCTTTTTTGTCGACAATATCGCTATGATTTTGAGGAAAGTAGCTAATTTGCACGTTATGGCCAAGCTCTACTGTGCCAGAATCTGGCGCTAGCACACCTGCAAGCATCTTTAAGAGGGTAGTTTTACCGCGTCCGTTATTTCCGATCACACCAATCTTATCACCGCGATGCACTTCCATAGAAAAGTTTTTGATAACTGGTTGATCATAGGATTTTGAGATGGATTTTACTGTAATGGTAATTTTACCAGCCTGCTTATCGGACGGGACAAAGCGAATGTATGGCCTTTGGATATTCGTTTTTTTTGTATCTTGCGGCTGGAGCTTTTCAATTTCGCGAAGGCGAGATTGCACCTGGCTTGCGCGGGTTCCTGAGCGAAAGCGCGATACAAATTCTTGAAGCTGTGAAATCTTTTTTTCCTTTGACTTAGCATCAACTGCAGCCCGGTCGCGTACGGCAGTTTTGGTCTCTACCATGTCATCGTAGTTGCCTGGATAAAGAATAACTGTTTCATAGTCAATATCAGCAATATGTGTGGTAACAGAATTTAAGAAATGGCGGTCATGGCTTACAACTACAAGTGTTCCGCGATACTCGCCTAAAAACTGCTCGAGCCAGCCAATGGATGTCATGTCAAGATGGTTTGTGGGCTCATCAAGTAGCAATGCTTCAGGCTCGCCAAATAATGCCTGGCAAAGTAGAGCTCTAAACTGCATATCCTGTGGAATTTCTTTCATAGGCTTGTAGTGATACTCTGACGGCACCCCAATTCCCAAAAGCAAACTTTCAGCATTAGATTCTGCTGAATAGCCATCCTCTTCGGCAATCACCATTTCAAGATCGCCAAGCTTTAGGCCAACTTCGTCGGTCATTTCTACTTCGTAGAGCTTATCGCGCTCTTCTAGTGCCTTCCAGAGGCGTGTGTTGCCTTGAATTACTACATTTATCGCAGTGTACCCAAGAAAGTCGTGAATGTTTTGACGAAGTATCCCTACGCGTTTTGGCTTTGTGACGGTGCCCTTTGTAGGGTCCTGGCCGCCCATAATAATCCTGAAAAGCGTAGTTTTTCCCGCACCATTTGGGCCTGTTAGGCCGTAGCGATTGCCTGGAGAAAAGCCGCACGATACGCCTTCAAAAAGCGTGCGACCTGGAATGACCATTGTAATATCATCTAAAGTAATCATAGTTTCTCGAATTTTGATTATGGTAATTGTAGCAGGTGGAGGAATAATCCACAGCTTCAAAAGTAGATCTCTTTTAATGTATCGGAAAATTTATAAATTAGGGTATTTTACGTAAAACTACACAAAAAAGGACACGCTATGAAAAGATTTGCACTTCGAGTGGCAGGAATTATTTTTGCGTTGGTAGCACTAATTCATCTTGCCAGACTCTATTTTGAATTTCCAATGAATATTGGTACTTGGAACGTGCCTCTTATGGTCAATACTATTGGCTTTATAGTTGCAGGGCTTTTGAGCTTCTGGATGTTTCTGGCTTCAAAAAGAAAAAAATGGATACCTTGTGGATATCACTCACTATCTCCATACATAACTTTTAAAGATTCCCGCAAGGCGATAGACTTTTATAAAAAGTCTTTCGGAGCAAAACAAAAAGAACTTGTTCCGGGACCAAATGGACAGGGTGTTATGTTTGCCGAGATGAAGATTGGCAATTCAATGTTTATGATGGGGGATGAAAGATCAGACCAGAATACAAAAAGCGTAGAAACTATTGGAATATCGCCCATTTCATTTTATCTTTACGTGCGCAATGTTGATGCCTTCTTTAAAAAAGCAGTTGAGGGAGGTGCAACAGTAGACATGCCCCTTCAGGATATGTTTTGGGGTGATCGTGTTTGCCGGCTAAAAGATCCCTTTGGCTATCTTTGGATGGTTGCTACCCATGTTAAGGATGTTAGCCAAGAAGAGATGAAAAAAGATTCAGAAACAGGTGCTAAATAAATAAAAAAAGCGGCAAAAATGTTCTTTTTGCCGCTTTTTAAATAATTTCTTTTAATTATGCTTCCAAAACTTTTTGTTTCAGCAAAATGTGCCACTCCTTTTCAAGTGCGGAGAGTTTCTTACCGGTTGGGGTTTGGATCAATGCACAAACCCTATCAAGCTGATCTACCTTGCGTAATTCCTGAGCTAGCGGACAAATATGTGTCGCAAGCACAAATTGGTATACCTTCAATACATGAGCAGGTTCGGCCTTTGGCTTGTATAAAACAAGTTTTTCTTCCAAAACCGCGCTAAGAAAATCGCGCGCAAGATGCGTTGCACTATCATCAATTGCTGGCTTGGTAAATTCTGGAACAGCTTGACTGCGAAGTCCGCATAAAAAATCATTAGAAGCTGCATCACAAAATCTGTATTCAACTTTTCGTACAGTTTGATAGGCAGCAAAGCTCATCGTAACAACTTCAAAATCATAATTTGTAAAGCGATCCATAAAATGCTCATGTAGGATCGGTCCTATCTTATCAATAGCTCGTTCATATATTGGCACAACTTTTGGCAGATTGGATCTGAGATGATCCAGCAAAAGATCTCCAAACCCATTAATAATTCCATTTAAAGAAACATTCATTGTTTACTCCTCCATCCGGCTATAATGAGCCGCATTCCATTATCTACAATTTTTAAAACTAAATTTTTTTCATCAGGCGTACTGTCCGTACGTAGTATACTTAAGGCGCCAAGCATTAAGGCCCGCGTCACATTCAGTCCATCTTCGATCCAAGCAGCAGGTAAATTAAGTGCCATTAAATTGGCCTTATAATTTTCAGCTGCTTGTACAAAGGATGGCGGCATAGCATTAGTTCCAAAGCGAATAAATGCTAAAATCTGTGCGCTCCATGGCTCTTCTACATAAAAGCGTGTAGCTTCATGCGTTAGCTGCAAAAGATGCTCTTCAGGATCAGGTAGTTTTTTAAGAGTCTCAAGTCGTGCATTTTGTCGTTGGCATACATCTTCGGCAAGTAAAACCAAAAGGTCTTGCTTGCTTCCAAATTCGTGATAGAGTTTTGTTGTACTGTATTCAAGTCCTTGAGCAAGTTTGCGAAGTGTAAGTCCATCAAGCCCGCCTTCTTTTATAAGCTTGTAAGCTACACCAAGCACCTGAGACTTAAATTGTTCTTTTTCACGCTGTTTTCTAGTAGAAGTTCCCATGTTTTCCTCATCAAAGCTAAATTTATAACACTGTTACAAAAAATGCAACTGTTTTTTATTTTCGCCCACTATTAAAACATTTTATTGACACTTGCGGAGTTTTACCACTATAATCAAAACAAGTGAGGGAGGTGTAGATGTCAGATACCATTATCCACACAGTAGGTCCTTGGTTTGCTAAGAAAGAAATAGATGCATTGCCAGCTTCCGATAAGAAACAATGCAGCAATCTTCTTAAAGCTCAAGTATCTATGAGTAAACAACTTGAAGCTGTAGATGCTATCGATGAAAAAATTAAAACACTTCAAGCAGCTTCTGAAAAATATAAAACTGATACCCAAAAAGCGCCGGATCTTTCAATAGCCGAGCGTGGAGGATGCGTATTGGGCGGTATTGGTGCTATTTTGCTTTGCCCTATTTCTTGGGTGGCAGGTAGCGTGGTGATTGGACTTAGTGCAGCTTTTGTAAGTTTTTTAGGGGGCAAACCTTCGGGCAATGCTGAATCTAGTGTTTTAGGGGGCATGGCCGACTTTTTTTATGCAGGACCAGTTGCACTTGTTGGAGGTGCGTTTAATGCCGGCAGTCGACACAAAACAGCATTGGAAACACAAAGTAGAACAAACAGAAGCCAGCATATCATCTTTGGAGCAAAAGCGAATCAAGGCAGTAGATACCGTAGGCGCTATGAAAAATGAAATGGTATCGCAAATACAAAAAGTAGCCCAAATGCCTACACATTTAGGAAATTTTTCAAAAATTTTGAATGAAGAAGCTTCAGCCACTCTTGAAGGAAAGCAGATTTCCGTCAATTTTATCCAAAAAAAATATGGCTATACGGGAAAAGACAAAGACAAAGCGTTAGATATGCTTAAGCATATGGCTTCGGCAATGAAGATCATGGAAAAAGACTTACCCGAAGCAGTAATTGTTCGCGGAAATAAAAATAAGATTGACTATTTACGAACGCTAGATAGGTTCATGGATATGCCCGCCAATGATTTTTTGATGCTCTATATCAAATATCGAGATTCAGAAAAAATTCCTGCTAATCTTTGGAACGCTGTCGCATCCATCGTCGATGTAGCAAAAAAATATGGCTATACTGGAGAGGATAAAGAGGAGGCTTTCAAATACATAGAACAGGTCCTTAAAGGACTGACAAGTTTAATCGAAAAAAATGAATTACCAAGTGAGTACATCGTACGTAAAGAAGGGAATGAAGTCGATTATTTGCAAACGCTAGATAAATTCAAAGAAATGCCTTTAAACGATTTCATGAACCTAAAGTTTTTTCCAGCTAAACTTTGGCCGACTTTATGTTCGTAATTATGATAGCAATTCCATACTTGATATAGCAAAAAAATATGGCTATGTTGGACAAGATAAACAGGAGGCATTCACATATATAGACATTATTTTCCAAGGAATTATTGGTTTAGAAAAAGATTTGCCAACTGACATCGTTATTCGTAGAAATGGCGATAAGATCATGCTATTAGAAACTTTGGATAAATTCCTGCAAATGCCTATAAATGATTTTATGCAGTTGTATTTCAAGTTTAGAGGCAGTAATGGCTTGTACAAAATTTATATTTCCACAAATTTTAATGATAATGCCAACAGAGATGAACTACTAAAGGGTATTGTCACGCACGCTAACCTTCCTCTCCAATACAAAATTGAATTTTTAAGTTGGTCAAGAACAGATTTTAATTCAGATGTGGGCTTGTTGCTGCTGGAACACGTTGTAAAAGAGGATCATTGGGTGTCGTTTAATGATGTAAAACAAGTACTTGATCAAGGTATAGATCTTACAGCGCACAAGGACTTTGCAATCGAACTTGCGAAAGTGGCTACATCAAAACATGATGTAAAAACTGCAAATCTCATTTTAAGCAAAATAACGTAAAAAAAAGTCTGAATTATGGTCCCCAAATATCGAGTGTTTGACTTAAAATAATGTTTATAATATAATAAAAATAGAGGATATTTTCACCTCAAGGAGGTTGCATTATGTCAGCTAGTGATCCAGGTCAAGTATCAAATCAAAGTTCCTCAGATGATTCAAATACAGTATTTTGGGCTGATATGAATTCTGTTTTGAAGCAAAAACATGATGACGCTGTACAAGATGATATGTACGAGCAAGAGCTAAGTCTGCAAGAGGCAGCCAGAATGCAAAGTATTCTGGATAGTGAAAATAGCGATGTTAATAATACCCACGGAAGTGGCGTGTTATCTGTATTAAACGATACCCCTCCTAGTCCTATAAACTTGGCTGGGGGTGCATCTGCGCCTACCTCTTCTGCGACGGTAAAAAAAATGACAAATACAATAAATCAGGTATAAAAGAACTTGATTCTGCATTAGAAGAAAAACTGTATATAGTTACAACAACCCTTTTTGAAGCATCTCTGAATATGATGCTTGACATAAGGGAAGCTAAGACCCTTTAGTTTTATAGATTTAGCTTATCAAATGCATATTGGGCCGTAGGACGATTTAAAGGGTCCGCATCCATCATTTGCAAAAGAACGTCTATAATTTCATCGGGGACATCAAAAGCTTGCAATTTTTCAGCTGCATCATCGATCCAGCGCTCTGGAGAGGGTGCTAATTGAGGCGAGCCAATGAATACCCAATCATCTGCTGTCCGTACAGATCCTATATCGATAGTTGTAGCTTCATAAGGGGGGGTGCCTGTAATGAGCTCATATATAATGGCGCCCATGGCAAAAACATCACGTGCAAATTCAAGTTTTTGTCCTGCAGGGGTCCTGTGATCTACGGTAAGCATATTTTTAATGTCAGCTGCGGTCATCATAAAAGTTGAACCAGAAGGAGGCCTAGGATTTTCGGCAAAATTCTCATCAAATCGTCTGGCACTGCCCAAATCGCCAGTATGGACAACAATATCACTAGCAATCTCATCGTAGCCTATAAATGTATTATGAACCTTTAAATCTCCATGTTGCACGCCTTGATTGTGAAGATAGGCAAGGCCAGATAGTAACTGTTTTGTGCCGCTGAGTTTTTTGTCTAAGGGAATATGCCTAAAGCCAGAGTCTTGCGTAAGCTGGTTCAAATCACAGTCATAGCGCGGTGCAAGATAAGATACCGATCCATTTGATAAATTTGTAAGCTGATGAGGTCGTTTCTGAATTCCAACTACATCGTTATGGGGATTTAATTCAGAGAGAAGTTTATATTCATTTTGTAACTGGTCTGTTGCTTGATCTTTGGCGGTTTTTTGAACTTGAAGTTCTGCTTTACTCATATTCAATACCAATCGAACCTCTCCAAATGCTCCGGCACCTAAGACTGAATGCATCTCTTGATCACCAATTTTGACAACTTGATCAAAACACATGGTAACTTTAAGAGCAGTTTTGCCAGGTTCATTAGGCACATGAAAATGTATTGACTTGCCATCAGCTAATGTATATGTGGCATGTGTTTCTCCGTTCATTAAATGAATTAAAGCAACGCTTAATGCTTTTTTAAGTGTGGACTCATTAATGCCGGTATGAATATGTTCTTCATCAATGTCAACAAGTTTTCCATGTTCATTTACAAATTGCAGCGAAGAAATTGGATCCGTTGTAACAAGCTCTCCGCCTTTCATTTCGAATTTATTAGCAATTTTTTGATAGGTAGTTTGAAACTTAGCCATGTTCTCGATTTTTCCCTGATGATCGTCTACCAATTTTTCTATATTTAATTTACCGTTTTGAACGTATTTTTGTTTTAAGGAAGCAACATCAATACCAATTTGTTCAGCTAATATAGAAAGTCTTATCTGTGGTGAAGAAGTATTACTTGATAGTTGGACAATATCATGAGTTTCAGCCAGAGCTGCGGGCACATGCTCTCCTTGAATAGCGGCCAGGCTTTGCAAACTTGAATCTAATAAGCATTTGCCGGCTAGTACCTTGATTGATTGGTCAACTGGCCTTTGAGGTTGATTGGCTATAGAGGGCAGGTTTTCTTGTCCTCTACTGGCCACAGAATCAAAATTTCTAGTGTTTATTCCCATGGCCAACACCTCCACAATACTATAGTATCATACTAATATTAAAAATTATACTAATAGGTTTTGACCTATTATGCTTAAGTTGGAACAAGAAGAGCGCATTCATTTTGATCTCGCAGGCCACATTTGGCTTTTTTACTTGCTCAATCGAGGCTGTACTTGTTATAAGTTCGCAAAACCTTTGGAGCTTATATGAAAAGAATACAGTTGTATCTTTGTGCCGTACTTTTACTAAGTTCTTCTCTTGCGGGCCAAGCTTGGTCTTTGCAAGATGCAACAGCGGGTTGGAACTCAAGAGAGATAGTTACGATGTATTATCATAATTCAGAGGTGCAGACTCAATGGGCCTGGCAGGCACTTTCTAAATACCGCTTTCAAGGAAATGAGCGCGTTCTTGACTTTGGTTCAGGCGATGGAAAACTTTCGGCTTTGATGTCTTGCATGGTACCCCAAGGATCTGTGACAGGTGTGGATCTTTCAAAAGAAATGACACTTTATGCATCTCAGATGTTTCCAAAATATGCCTATCAAAATTTGTTTTTTGCACAAAGCAGTGATGTTAATTTTTCAAATGCAACATTTTCAGAAAAGTTTGACCTTGTAACCTCTTTTTGCGTATTTCATCTTGTGCCTCATCCATCTGCTGTTTTTAAGGAAATTAAAGCTAAGATGAAGCCGGGCGCTCATTTTGTGGCCACATTTCCCATTCAGGCAGCACCACGCTTTTATCAAGCAGCTTCTGAAGAAATGGCAGCGCGCAACTGGTCCTTCCCAGCGCCGACTCAAGAAACCATCAATCTACGTAATCCCGAAAAGCTCCGGGAGTTTTTATCCGAAGCAGGCTTTCGCATCGTAAGTTTAGACGTAGTGCCTACAAGAAATGCTTTTGCTTGTAAGGATGAGATGATAGATTGGTTTGAGGGAACTCTTACTGCTAACTGGAATATTCCCAAAAATGACCGTCGTCAATTTTTTACTGATGTTACAAATCGCTACTTGGAATATATGCCGGAAGACGCCGGCGCAGATGGCGTTGTCTACTATACAATTACTCGCGTTGATTTTGTGGTTCAAAACTAAAGCTAGTTATAAATTTAAGTATTTCTAGTGCAACAATTTGCACAGCGCACTCTTCTTGAAAGCGGATTTCTGAAGATTCTTTTTGCTTACATACATCTATAAATAAAATAAGATTTTGATTTACTGCCTCTCATGTCACATAAAAGAAAGGCTTAAAAAAGCCTGGGTCAGTGCAAAGGGCCGGATAAGGCCCTTTGCACTCCTTTTCTGACTCAGTTTCCGGCTTTTGCGACGCAATTTGTTGATTGCAATCAGAAATAGAGCTTTTGGGAGCATGTGTTGCAAGCAAGAAATTTGATGAAAAATCGAAAATCAATCAATGGACCGATTAAAATGCTTGAAAATTAATCGATGAACCGATTAATTTAGGGTTATGACTACTCGAGGTGATTTAAAGAAGGCCGTTTTAGATTGGATGGAATGGTTCAGGAAATTTTCCCAAGAACTTATTCCCCGTAAGAACGTGCCTATATTTAAACATGATCTTTGTCTTGCACTAATAGGGGTACGTCGATCTGGGAAAACCTCTACAGCAGTACAGATTGCCAATGAACTCAATAAGAGCAACTCTGCCTTTTACTTTAATTTTGAAGATCCTGTTTTTTTCTCCGGGGCAAATGTTGAGACCATCGATATTCTGATCACGCTTTTTGAGGAGCTGACAGGTGCAAGTCCAACATTAGTTATTTTGGATGAAGTGCACCATGTAGATGGTTGGGAACGATGGGTAAGAAAGGCTGTTGATATTGGGCGCTTTCAAGTGATCGTCACAGGTTCCTCTTCGCAGCTTTTAAGTTCAGAGATCGCCACTTCTATTGGTGGAAGAGTGATTGAACACACCATTTGGCCTCTTTCTTTTTCTGAATATTTATCTTTCGTAAAAATGAAGCCCACTTCTGAAGGAAATTGGATTCGTGCACTAGACACTTATTTGCGATGGGGTGGTTTTCCTAAGATAGCCCTAATTGAAGATGAGGGGGAACGCATAATGTTATTGAAACAGTATTTAAGCGATATTGTTCTTAGGGATGTCATTGCACGACACTCTATCAAGAATCAGCATGCATTAAACCAGGTAGTTACATGGTATTTAACTGGATTAAGCTGTTTACATTCTTATAATGCCCTGAGAAAGGCATTTGGCATTTCTATAGAGTTAGCTTCAACATTAACAAACTATCTAACACAAGCTTTTTTGGTATTTGAGATGGGTCGATACCATCCAAACCTTAAAGTGCAAGCTCGTGATCCTAAGAAGATTTATATAATTGACAGTGGCTTAAGGACAGTTTCTCTAGTGTCTGAGCGAGAGGATTGGGGAAGGCTAGCGGAAAATATGGTATATCTTGAGCTTAGGCGCCAGGGCAAGGAAATATATTACTTTAAAGAGCAGAAGGAAGTGGATTTCGTAATCACCGAGCTAGGTAAGCCGGTTGAAATTATTCAAGTGGCATATTCTAATTTAGATGACCAAAACACAAAAGAGAGAGAAATATCCGCTCTTCTAGAATGTGCACAATGCCTAAAGATGAGTGAAGGAAAAATTTTGACCTCTACATATGAGCATGAAGAAACCATCCAAGGGATCAATATAAAGTACATTCCACTTCATCAATGGCTTAAAAGATAAGGCCATACGTTGACATCATTTCTTTATGAAAGGGGACTAAATCTGGTCCTTTTCACTCCCGTAGATTTTGTGGTTCAAAACTAAAGCTAGTTATAAATTTAAGTACTTCTAGTGCAACAATTTGCACAGCGCACTCTTCTTGAAAGCGGATTTCTGAAGGCTCTTTTTGCTTGCATTCATCTGTAAATAAAATAAGATTTTGATTTACTGCCTCAATGCAACTTATTTTTGCAGTAGTAATATCGCGAGTTATTTCTTTTGCTTGATTGTCATAAAGCAGTGATAAAAGCTTGGGCAGCGAAAGTGTAAATAATTGAATACAAGGTATCGCGATATCATGTTTATTGGGTGTAATTTGCACGGCTGTATAAACCCAAGTTTTGATTAGAATCATATTCCAGATATTCAAAAGTTGTGACTTTGTTTCTATATCAAGAGGAAAAGTGCAAAGGGACAACAATAACGGATGAAGAAATGCAATATTTAGTTTGTGAATACTTCTTAGTGCTTGTTCGACAAGGGTAAATTTTAATACAAGAGATGCGTCAGTATTTTGCATGATGGCTATGCAAAGGCCAGGATCAAGGTTTTCTTGTTCCAAGGGTAAAATTTCGCGAAGGATTTTTAGCACTTGGGCTGTACCGTGCCTAATAAATGGCCAATTGCTATCATCTGTAATATCATTGAATGCTTGTATGATATGCAGAGTTTTACAATTTTTGTGAGTACGATTAAGTGTGTCTATGCAAAACTTTCTTACATGAACATCTTTTGCCAAAAACTCCATATCCCATTTTTCAGGGCGCTTATCGGCCAGGAGATAGGCCATAAGTAAAAGAGATACGCTATGATCATCTGCCGTCTCTAATGCCTGGTCTATATAAGCCGCTGCCTCTTGCATACAGGCATCTGCAAGTCCAGTAGCTGTAAAACAAATGCCTGCTCTAAAGCACCTTTCAAGCCTTGTCCAAGTATGTATAACAAACCTAGAGTCTGCCTCATCATCATCTTGTGAATTAGTAAGTGAAACATGAGCAAGAGTCCCTAAATTTGGTTTAGTTTCAAGTGTGCAAAGAAGCTGGTCCCATATTTTTTTATTGCAGGTCGGCATTTTAATAAGTTTATAGCTAAGAGCATTAAGTCCTTTAGCAATAGATTTAGTATGTTCAACAAGCTTTGGAGACTGTAAAAGACCATATATGATCCTCACTAGCTCTTGTGCAGGTAATTCATTTCTTTTTTTTTCTATTAGGCGCTCTAGTTCATCAAAAAAATTTATGCCTTCTTGAAGGTGTACTGGGCTTTCAGTAAGCGAAGATGGCGAGCTTCCAAGTTCAAGTAATTCCATACTGTCAGTAAGCTTATTAATCGGAGGGGATGTCATGCTAAGTTCCCATGAGGATGGCTTTCGCGGTAGGTTTTCTTTTTAAGGGTGGTTGATACATGTGTGTAGATGGTGGTGGTGGCAAGAGAATTATGGCCGAGTATAAGCTGGATCGTTTTTAAGTCCATGCCATTTTCTAGCCAGTGTGTGGCTATGGTATGCCGAATAATGTGAGGGGTGATATGTGCAGCAAGGCCGCTTGCTTTGAGGTATTTTACGAATAGGCGATCTACCGAGCGAGATGTCAAACGACCGCGGAACCTATTTAAAAAGACTGCCTTGGTTTTACTTTTGTGGCTAGCATGTGCAAGGTAGCGTTGCACCCAGTCGGATGCATTTTTGGTAATAGGCACGACTCGAATTTTTTTGCCTTTACCTTCAAGGCGCATTTCTAGTTTTTCAAAATCAAAATCTACACGGTCAAGTGCGACAAGTTCACTGACCCGAAGCCCTGAGCTGTAAAAAAGTTCTAATATGGTTCTATCGCGAAGTCCCATAAATTCTTCTGGATTTGGCTGGCAAAAAAGATTTTGTACCTGTTCGTAGGTTAGTGAAAGTGGTATTTTGCGTTCAAGTTTAGGACTTTGTATATCTGACATAGGATTTGATTCGAGCACACCTTCCTTTTGAAGATATGCAAAAAAGCTTCGGATAGCAGAAAGGCGGCGAACTACGGATCTTTTGCCAAGTTTTTGTTCTTCAGATAAATTAGCTAGGAATTCGCGTATAAGGCTTTTGTCTGCTTGTCGGTTATTTAAAAAGGTGCTAAAGGATTTCAGATCGTTGCCATAACTGCGTACAGTATGAACTGAGGCATTTTTTACAACCTGAAGGTACTGTAAAAAACGCCCAACATGTTCGTTCATGTGAATTTCAAAGTAAAATGCTGGCTTTGGCAATCAAGATTGATATGTCCATCGCGAATCCAGCAAGCCGGACCTTTAAGAATAGCATTATCTAACTTGCCATCTATTTCTTCAAATAGTACTTGAAGCCACTCTCCTGATTGAACGCGCAAAGAAATTGGCGAATGGTAGTTATGAAGCTTTTGTAAACAGCGTGCAGCGGCTGTTACCCCAGTTCCGCAGGCAAGGGTTTCACGCTCTACGCCGCGCTCAAAGGTGCGAATGTGTGCTGTAAAATGAGGCTCAGTAAGAATTGGTTCAACAAAATTTACATTTACCCCATGCGGTTGAAATTGCTCATGATTGCGAAAGAGCCTTCCGATGGTGTCTACATCTACTTTTTCAAGATCTTTGGTGAAAATAACGATATGAGGAACGCCCGTATTCACGTGATGGGCCAAATATGTTACTCCCTTATGCTCAAGGGGGATATTCCAACCATAATCATGAATGATGCCCATGTGTACAGATATATCTGTAGCATCACTTGTCACCACTAAATCCCGCAATTTTGTTTCAAGTAGGCAACGCGTGCGGGGATAATTACGTTTTTGGCGCAGAAATTGCATTAGACAGCGTACCCCATTACCGCACATTTCCGCTTCTTTTCCGTCGCAATTATAATATCTCATGGCAACATCTGCGCTTTTTGATTGAGCAGCAATGATAAGGCCATCCACCCCAGCACCAGTTTTAGGCTGGCAAAGGGCGGATATGCACTCTTGAGAAAGCTCAGGAATATGCTCTTCTCTGTTATCAATAAGCAAAAAGTCATTACCGCATCCGGAATACTGGCTTACTTGAATGCTAAGAGTTTTATTCTCTATTTTGGTTATCATTGCTCAAGCTCTTTAAATGAAGTAATGATCTTGTCAATGTGTCCAAATTCAAGTGCTTCTTGGGCGCTCATCCAGGTATCTCGATCGATTGCTTTTTCAATGACTTCTCTACTTTTTCCAGTAGCTTTCATATAAAGATCAATGAGCTGTTCTTTTGTTTTAAGAATTTCGCGAGCATGAATTTCAAGGTCAGTTGCCTGTCCTTGAATGACACCCATAATGGATGGTTGGTGAATCATAAATCGGCTCATAGGCGTAGCAAAACGTCTATTTGGCGCAGCTGCCAGTGACACTACAGATCCCATAGATGCCGCAAGGCCTGTAATAAGGGTTGTAACAGGGGATGTGATAAGCTTTATGGTATCCCAAATTGCAAATCCAGAATCAACGGAGCCGCCTGGGCTGTTGATGACTAATAATATGGGCTTACCTGGCCCTTGTAATTCCAAATACCACAACTGCTTGATGACTTCTTCGGCAAGATCATTGTCAAAGGCTCGACCGATCATTATGCGTCGTGAATTAAGTAGCGCTTGATCGATGCGATCTTTTGTCATAGATATTTTTGGTTGGGATTCTGGTGATTGTTCTTCGTCTGCCATTTGGATTTTCCTTATTTTCAAAGCTTTTTACTGTGTTATCGTATTGTCAAATTATCTGCAAGTAAGGCAGTCAATTAGAACCTCTTGCAAACTCGGAGTTGGCAATTTTTGGCGCTTTTGCCAAATTTTGTGATTTGCCACAAACCCCCTACTCTTAGGAGTATGTGGGTTTATGGCAAATCACAAAATTTGGCAAAATCACTCAAAAATGTGCTAAACTCCCAGTTGTGCAAAAGGTTCCTGAATTATGAAGTTCGATTTCTGGATAAAGAGGGTGCGTACTTAACAGTTCAGCTACATCTCTTCTTAAATTTTCAAATATATCAGGATCAGTGATGATCTGCGCTTTACTTGGACTGCCGCTTACTGTGCTTGCAGCTTTTGTATTTCGTAGTGCTTTTGCAATAATTTTTGCAATTTTTTGCATTTCGACTTTGCCCATGCCAAGTGTTGTTAAAGCCGGGGTGCCAAGGCGTATACCTGAGGTATACCAAGCACCATTGGGATCAAAAGGTATGGCATTGCGATTGCATGTTATGTGCGCTTGACGAAGTGCAGTTTCAGCTTGTCTGCCGGTAATGTTTAAAGAAGAAATATCTACAATTACCATATGGTTTTCTGTACCGCCGGTAACTAGTCTAAAGCCTTCTTTTAACAAGCAGGCGGCAAGCTCTTGCGCATTTTCTACGATTTTATGGGCATAGCTTGCAAAGCTCGCATGTCTTGCCTCTTCAAAGGCACAAGCTTTAGCAGCAATCACGTGAGGAAGCGGCCCTCCAAGTACTAGTGGGCAGCCTTTATTAACAAATTCTTTGTATTCGTTTGTGCAGAGAATAAAGCCGCCTCGCGGTCCCCTAAGGGTTTTATGTGTAGTCGAGGTAACTATATCAGCATAGGGTATGGGGTTAAATTCGTCGGTAAAGACTTTTCCTGCAACAAGGCCGGCAAAATGTGCCATGTCTACCATAAGCGTGGCGCCAACTGTTTGAGCAATTTCTTTCATCTTAGCAAAGTTTATTTTGCGCGGATGTGCAGAGTAGCCTGCCAGCAATATTAAAGGCTTTTCTTCACGTGCACGCTGTAAAATATTTTCGTAGTCGATGAGTTCTGTTTTTGGATCGACATCATAAAACGCAGCATTCATCATTTTTGAGGAAATATTGTGTCTATAGCCATGTGTGAGGTGGCCGCCTGAATTTAATGACATCCCTAAAACTTTTTGATTCACAAGAAGTTGGCGGATTTGTTCATATTCATTGCTTGAAAGCTCTTCAACTGATTTTTTGGAGAGCTTTTCGAGCTCCTTTTGCTGCACATTTTTAATGAGGATAGCCCAAAAAGCCACAAGATTAGCATCTGCTCCCGAATGGGGCTGTACATAAGCCGCTTCTGCGCCAAAAAGTGCCTTCAAAGACTCTTCTGCTTGGTGCTCTATTGCATCTAAGTTGTCGCAGCCTGCATAAAAGCGATGATATGGATAGCCTTCGGCGTATTTATCGGTAAGAAGGTTGCCCATGGCAAGCTGTACGGCAAGGCTCGAAAAATTTTCTGAGGCAATCATTTTAAGATACGCTCGTTGGTCTTTAAGCTCTTGGACAATTTTGTCAGCAACTTGCGGGTGTGCTATGCTGATATAATCAAGTGCGGCAAGATAGGCAATAGCAGCTTTAGAGCGGCCATTTTCGGAGTGCTTTGCAAGATAGCTTTCAAGAAAATTTGTTTGATTATCCACTATAGTCGTCCCTCACAGATTAATTATAATCGAGATACTGATGGTACACAAGGTGCACCAAGAAAAGCAAGGGAGGATTTATCTTGTAATTATCTTTTTAAATATGCAGATAGTTCGGATAAGGAGGGGGATTTAGCAAATTCTACGTAGAAGCCTGAAGTGCGTGTAGCAAGATAGAGGCATTCTTCTAAATCAAGGTGCAGACCAAGGCCTAGTAAATAGCCCGCATTAAAGTTGTCACCGCCGCCTGTGCTGATTAGAGGTTTTTTTACGTAAGGGCCGGGAATTTTTGCGGATCTGTTTAAAGTTGCACTTTCAGCTTCTTGAATGGCATGTATAACTACTTGTTCAATTGAAAGTTTTTGGCAGATACTTTGAGCATCAGGATTTGTATTAAGTGCTTTAGCTATACGCTCAGATTCTGCTACGTTCAGCCCTAACACCACTTTAAGGTGCTTTTGAAGCTTAGTAAGTGTCTGAAGAGCCTCTATTAGATCAGATGCCGATCGTTTGGCAGGATCGGCTAAGTCCACAAACATCCATTCAGGTTTTTTTTTGAGATTTGGTAAAATTTCTTGATCTAACATATTCCAGAGGGCAGTCGTGCCAAAAAGCATGGTCCAATTCGTTGATGCCAAAATAGAACTGTGTTCTAGCATTTTTATGAGTCTATTTTTACCTACACCATCTACTATTGTTTTTTCATCAATTGTAAGAATACAAGAGTGTTTTCCTAAAAGGATTTTGCCATCATTAAATTCAATAGCATCCGTTTTTCCACTTGGAGCAATGCTTACACATTCTTGGCAGGCATCTTTAAGAGCAGCAAAAAGGGGTTCTACCTCAGGATAGCCTATGGCACCTATTAATGAAACTTTTGATCCAAAGCTATTGAGTGCATTGGCAAGTATTGGGCCATTGCCACCGAGACGTTCTTCTTTTAAAACAAGTTCTATGTTTGTGCTTTTTGCGTGGGCATCTATAATGCGATCTGAAAATTCATGCATCTTTGTCATGCATTCAAATTCTTGAGCATTTTTACGACTTTTTACCACATGGTAGATGCTATCGGTAAAGCCGTCAAAGCCCACAAGTAAGGCAAGATTTTGTACCTGCCTTACTGTGTGCTCTTGTTGTAAATATTCTGCAAGCAATGTAATGTTCAGCGTGAAAATTTTGGTGAAAAGGTGATTGATTTGCCGCATGTGATGCTATGATTTTCGCCAAGTTCAAATTCCTTGTCGTTAATTAGTACTTTAATTTGCGCGTGAGTAAATGGAGCTTGGCTTTCCCAAACCCACTCATCTGCTTTGGTGCATTTCATAATTGTGCCTTTTTCCCAGCTAAGGCCTTTAACGCCTTCGCCGCGTATATAAAGACTATTTGGAAAACCGCAGTTGCATTTTACAATAATTCTTGTACTTTTTGTGCTGGTTTTTTCTTTTGCGGCCAATGAATTTGCCAAATGACTTTTTCTCTGTGCGCTTGGAGCGCTGGGAGCACTTGTGCGTCCATTGCATGGGCTAGCACAGGAATTTTTACTTGATTTAGTAATAGTTTGTTTTTTTTGAGCTACGGTTGTTACCGAAACTTTAGCTTTTTTAGGCGCATTTAACGATGCCATAATCCTTCTCCTTACAAGGTTAGTTTTAAGAGGCTGTGAAAAAATCGACATCCCTAGCGATTTTGTCGATTTTTTCACAGCCTATTTATTCGCACTATAGGCATGCGGCATTAAATTAAAAGGAAAATTGGTGACATTTTATAAAAGTCAGGCAAAAATATTGCAAATACATTGGTTTTTACTTGAGACTTTTTGAAACAGTAGGGTATCATTTTGTGCAAACTCATACTTTTCAAAGGACATACAATGCTTCGAGAAGCTCTAAAAGTCATTCTTGATATACAAGAACTTGACATCCAGATGATTCGTCTTATGCGCCTTAAGCGCGAACGCGAAGGTGAACTTGAGCGCATACGCTCGCTTCGCGATGACTTGCATCATCAGGTAGTCTTAAAAGAAAACGAAGTTATCGATCTTAAAAAGCAGATTCGTCTTTCAGAAGTTGAAGTACAAGAGCTTGCCACAAAGGCTCAAAAATTAGAAAGCCAGCAAAATGCTGTTAAAAAAGTTGAAGAATTTAATGCGCTTACCCATGAAATTGCCGCCTGTGAGCGCGAAAAAAATGGTAAGGAACAGCGCTTAAGCGATCTTTACGACAGACAAGCAGCCGAAGAAGATCTCTTAAAGACACTTAAGACGACATACGATGCAACAAAATCAAGCACATCCGAAGCAGAACATGAAATTACCGACTCTGTTGTTGCGATTAATGCTGAAGGCTCGCAGATTAAAGTTAAGCGTGATGCTATGCTTGTAAATGCAGATCCTGAAATCCTAAAGATCTATGAAAAGCTGCTTAAAAATAAGCGCGACCGCGTTGTTGTTCCTATTGAAAATCGTTGCTGCAGCGGATGCCACATCATGCTGACTGCTCAGCATGAAAATCTTGTCCGTAAAGGGGAGACGCTTGTATTTTGCGAACATTGTTCTCGCATTCACTACTGGCAAGAAAGCAAAGTCATTGAAGAGACGGTTGTCGCAGACAAAACACACGCCGACGTCGTAAAGTTTCTACCAAAGTTTAATATTTTTCTGGGAAGACAGGCAATCGCTGTCTTTACATGTACGCATGAGAGAGAGGAAAGTCTGGACTTCAGGAGAGGATACCAGTGAAAGACTGGGGGCCGTAAGGCTACGGAAAGTGTAACAGAAAATATTCCGCTGCCTAGTCCTTGTCTGGCAGACAGGGTGAAATGCCAGCTTTAAGAGCGTGGCCTGCATTTGAGGAAACTCAAGACAGTGATAAACCCTATCCGAAGCAAGACCGAAATGGGGCTATACTGTTCTCCGCAGGCGCTCAGAAGAGTCGCTTGAGGATGTTGGCGACAGCATTCCTAGATGAATGATTGCCTAGCTAATGCCTTAAGTGCTAGCTGACAGAATCCGGCTTATCGTCTTCCCAGTTTTTTTATCTATATTTAGACCTTTTGGCCTCCTCGAGCTTTTGATCGGTCTCTGGGAGTGCGGGGCAGCTATGCACCGCTCTTAGATTTATCACGAACCTCAACCTCAATATTGCCAAAGCAAAAAATAGCCTTCACAGTACTATTGGAGGGTTTTTACGTGCAATTGTGCGATAAATCTAAGAGCGGTGCATAAATGCCGAACTTCAAAGAGCTACGCTCAAGCAATGAAGGCTCTGCATAGCACGTAAGCCTTCTTTAACGGTTTCTTCTCAAATTTTAGTTTGAAAAAGATTAGAAAAGGGCTTGTGGTCCTTCCAGCGATAGGTTTCAAAGTCGCGTAAATCTGTTGAGACTATGTCACCGTGCCCCAGCTCTTCTGCAAGAATAATAAGTGATGCATCAGCAAGGTCTATCGGCAGAATTTGATATTTTTGCATAAGTTGTTTTAAACGTGGAATCTGTTTGTTTTCCAGATGAAAAAGTTCGATCCCTCCATTTTCACATAAATCAAGCAAGCCTTGGATTGCCAAAAAGGCCTTTTCTCTTATTAACATGTGAGCAACTTCTGTCATAACGGGCCAGGTAGAAATCCATCGTTTAGTTGGGAGAGATTTAATTAATTTTTTTGCTTTTTGGTGGTATTGGTCTTTTCTGTTAAGGAGGGCGATAAAAAAACCAGAATCTATGATTATTTCGGGGTTTATTTTTTTCATTATGCGTTATTTTTTTCTGATTTGCGAATGCGTGACTTTTTTTCTGCTAAGGTGGGCCGAGCATGTTTTCTTGCTATTACCTCAGTCATTTCCTGTTTGTAGGTTGTGGAAAGATCTGGGGCGGCTTCCATGCACCCAAACAGACCCTTTTCTTCAAACATTTCTAAAGATGACTTTTGGGATTCTTCATCCTTAAGCGTTTGGTATAAACTATGAATTGCATATGTCAGAACAGAAGTTGTGTTAGGCAGCTGTAGAGAAGATTTGAGAAACTCAATCTCAAAATTCACTTTATCAGTAACTCTGGCTGTTATGGTCCTGATCTTCATAGGGGCCTCCTTACTAGATATTACATATTGTAATACATTGTTCAAAGATTTGTCAATTATAAAAAATCACAAGGCCCTTCAGAGTCGGGACGGGGAATATAAGCCATCCTTTAATTGGTTGTATTTTTTCTACTGAAAAGATATGTCTCAGCAAACTGGGGGATGTATGCTTTTTGATCTTGATTTGATCCAACGCGTTTATGCAAAGCAGCAACAGGATTTAACTAAAATACGAGCTTGGATAAATCGTCCCCTTACCCTTACCGAAAAAATTCTCTATACACATCTTGCACGCTTGCCTACTAAGCCGCCTCTACGTGGCAAGGATTATGTCGATTTTCTGCCTGATCGCGTGGCTATGCAGGATGCCACTGCGCAAATGGCACTTTTGCAGCTTATGCTTGCTAAACGAAAGCGCACGGCAGTTCCAACATCAGTGCACTGCGATCACTTAATACAAGCTGAAGTTGGGGCAAAAAAAGACCTTGCGCGCTCAGAACAAGAAAGTAGTGAAGTGTATCAATTTTTAAGAAGCGTTTCAAATAAATTTGGCATAGGTTTTTGGAAGCCTGGTGCTGGCATCATCCACCAAGTATTACTAGAAAATTATGCTTTCCCTGGTGCTTTGATGATTGGCACAGACTCGCATACCCCCAATGCCGGCGGCCTTGGCATGCTGGCCATTGGTGTAGGCGGCGCTGATGCTGTGGATGTTATGGCAGGCATGAACTGGGAGCTAAAATTTCCAAAAATAATTGGCGTAAAGCTTACAGGACAACTTTCTGGCTGGACTGCCGCAAAAGATGTTATCCTGCGTGTAGCTGGCATTTTAACGGTAAACGGTGGCACAGGTGCTATTATTGAATATTTCGGAGAAGGGGCAACTTCAATTTCTTGTACAGGAAAAGCCACCATATGCAACATGGGAGCCGAAGTTGGCGCGACAACGTCAGTTTTTCCCTATGATAATCGAATGAGAGATTACCTTAAGGCAACAGGAAGACAAGAAGTTGCTGCACTTGCTGATAATGCAAGAGATCAACTTGTGCCAGATGATGAAGTCCTTTTGAATCCAGAAAAATACTACGATTCACTAATTGAAATTAACTTATCAGAGCTTTCACCTTATGTAAATGGACCATATTCGCCCGATCGCTCATGGAAAATTGGTGATCTTGCCAACGCTGTACAAATAAATGGGTATCCTGATGACATTAAAGTAGCACTTATTGGCTCATGTACAAATTCAAGCTACGAAGATATTGAGCGCTCAGCAAGTATTGCAAGACAGGCACTAAAGGCCGGAATTAAAGCAAAATGTCCACTTACCATAACCCCAGGATCAGAGCAAATACGTGCTACCATTCAGCGCGATGGGCAGCTGGAAGATTTAGAAAAAATCGGCGGCCTAGTGCTTGCCAATGCCTGCGGGCCATGTATTGGTCAGTGGAAGCGTGGGGATGTTGCTTTTGGTGAAAAGAATACCATTTTAACATCGTACAACCGCAATTTTGCCGGCCGAAATGATGCAAATCCGGGCACACATTCCTTTGTGGCAAGCCCTGAAATGGTAATTGCAATGTGTCTTTCAGGAAAGATGTCATTTAATCCGCTTACTGATGATCTTATTAATGATAAAGGACAAAAAGTACGTCTTAGCCCGCCTACAGGTAGGGAACTTCCTGAAAGGGGCTTTGATTCGGGTCTTGTAGGTTATGAGCCACCTGCCGCAGATGGTCAAAACGTCGCAGTAATTGTAAGCCCTACAAGTGAGCGTCTGCAGCTTTTGGAGCCTTTTATGCCCCCGAAAGCAAATGATTTTCAAGATCTTGTAGTGCTTGCCAAAATTGCTGGTAAATGTACCACAGATCATATATCACCCGCAGGAAGATGGTTAAAATATCGAGGGCATCTTGATCATATCTCTGATAATATGTTTTCAGGTGCAGTCAATGCCTTTAAAGACCTTGTCGGCCGTGGTTTAAATGTTATTACCGACGTAGAAGATACTTTTTCAAATACAGCCCGCGACTACAAAAAAAGGGCTATTGGCTGGGTAACAGTTGGCGAAGATAACTACGGTGAAGGCTCATCGCGCGAGCATGCAGCCATGGAGCCGCGCTACTTAGGTGCTCGTGCTATTATCGTAAAAAGCTTTGCCCGCATTCACGAAACAAATCTTAAAAAGCAGGGGATTTTAGCTCTTAGCTTTACAAACCCAAGTGATTACGACAAGATCAGAGAAAATGACAGGCTTAGTATTGCTGGTCTTACAGATTTTCGTCCCACAACTCATCTTGAACTTGAAATCATGCATGCAGATGGGGTTAAAGAAACAATTAAGCTAAATCATTCATACAATGAAAACCAAATCGAATGGTTCAAAGCCGGCGGGGCACTTAATCTGATTGCCAAGTCTGTAGAAAAATAGGGATAAGCGTGACCTTTTTGCGTTTAATGGTTTTATTTTTAAAATAAGACTTTAAGCTATGAAGAGGCTGTCGGATGTATCGTTTTGGATTTGGAGGAAGGTTGTTTCGTCGATTGAGAGGGGAAGTTCATAGATGCCAGGGCCAGAAATGAGCTTGTGATGTACGTATACACGCCTTAATAGCGAGTTTGAATCAAATTGGAGCTCAAATTCAAGCCATCCTTCATTAAAATAAAAAGAATATAAGCTACTGGTGGAGAATTTTTCCTTGCGCACAGCACAGTGAAAAGCACGTTCGGCCTCTATGCGCGGCATAAATTTGGCAAGGCTTGTGGGCTGACAATCACGACACTTGGTAAGAAAACTTTGAAAAGCCATGTTGTTATCTATCCGCACACCTAGTGAGGCTGCCACATCCTCTGGGAGGGATACTGGATAGCGAAACCGAATAAACATTTGCTGCAGCTGACTAAAAAATTGCATACGCCTACAAATGAACTTTTACGATAAGGGGCACATACATTATAATCCGAATAAAATATTTTGGAAACCTTTTTTAAGATTTTGTAAATGATCGGTATATTCCTCGACCAAGAAACGACAGGCCTTGATTGCTTTAAACACAAGCTTTTGGAGATTGCCATTAAAGTGGTAGATCTATCTTCAGGTAGTGTACTCGCCACTTTTGAATCAGTAATTTCTCAAGATGAAGCTATTTGGAAGGCATCAGATCCCGGAGCTTTACTGGTAAATGGCTTTTCACAAGATCTTTTGCAGTTAGGTAGGGCAGAAAAAGCAGTAGGCGATGAAATTATCAGTTTGTTCATAAAATTAGGCATTGTACGTGGAAAAGCCGTGTTTGTTTGTCAAAATCCTTCATTTGATAGGGCTTTTTTTTCGCATCTGGTAGATTGTTATACTCAAGAAAAAATGCTTTGGCCTTATCACTGGCTTGATCTTGCATCAATGTATTGGGCTTTGGAAATTAAAAAAACTGTCGCCGCTGAACAAAGTTTGCCAGATGAAATCTGGCTTTCAAAAGATAACATAGCAGAAAGTCTAAGCTTGCCTAAAGAATCAAAGCCTCATAGAGCCATGCAAGGTGTTGATCATCTTTTGCTCTGCTATAAAAATGTTGTAGGATTTTTGAATTTACCCTCTTGATTCACATTGTAAATGACCTTGTTGCATAATTAACCACCGAGGCACTGAGCCCACTGAGAGAGTTGAGATGGGGGGAGGGATCAGTTGATACTTTCTCGCTAGGTGGCATCCTAAGCTTGTCATGATGTTAAGGATCTGGATTTGCTATGGCTTCAGTTTGTTGCCTTTTTACTCTTCGAGTTGCAAGCAAAATTTAAATTATTCAGGCATTTCAGAGCAAGTTCGTGTTCACAAATTTTTGCAACCACTCAGATTAGTGAGGAGCAATGCAGCAGGCAGAAATTAAGAATGATCCACTAACCGAAGTAATCATTGGTGCGGCTATTCAAGTTCATAGAGAGCTAGGTCCTGGTCTATTGGAGTCCACTTACGAGATTTGTCTCTGTCATGAACTTTCTCTTCTTAACCTTAAAATCGAACGGCAAAAGCCTATTCCTATTAGTTACAAGGGCATCTTATTAGACGCCGGCTATCGCTTGGACTTGGTAGTGGAAGGTCAGGTAATTGTTGAAATTAAAGCTGTTGCACAGCTTTTGCCTGTTCATGCAGCCCAGCTTCTATCCTATTTGAAGCAAGTTGGTGGTGGAAGAGGGTTATTGATTAATTTTAATGAAAGGCTATTGAAACACGGCCTTCGTCGACTGATCGTATAAGCTTTCTCATCTTTCTCAAATATCTCAGTGAGCTCAGTGGCTCAGTGGTGGTTTATACAACAACACATTGTAAATATAGTAAAAATCTGATACTATTGGCTTTGTCAAATTTGAGGTTGTATGCAGTCGTTTCAGTTGCTTGTGCCATATCTTGTGCCAGCAGTTGAAATTTCTATCATGGCATCTGTTATTTATTACCTACTTTCCTTCTTCTGGAATACACGTGCGATGGATTTAGTCCTTGGCGTGATTGTGTTTTTGGTTCTTTTTTTGTTGGCTAGCTGGCTTCATTTTCCTGTGCTGCAAAGCCTCATGCATAACTTTGTAAACGTAGCCATCATTGCTATGTTAATTATTTTTCAGCCGGAGCTTCGTTTGGCCCTCTCAAAGCTTAGCGTCAAAGGTAAGAAATACGAAGAACTTAGTGAATTTGACCGTTTCTTAGATAGCCTTACAAATACAGTGTATCGACTTTCTGAAAGGCGTATTGGCGCTTTAATTTTGCTTGAAAATCAGGATTCTTTAGATGAATTTGCCTCGCGAGCAGTTATTCTTAACAGCCATTTTTCATCCGAGCTTTTAGAATCAATATTTACTGCAAGCTCGCCGCTTCACGATGGCGCCGTGCTGATTCGTGGCACTACAATACTTGCAGCGGCTGTTATTTTGCCGCTTGCCGATGATAGCTCGCAAATTTCTAGGTCTATGGGAACACGTCACCGTGCAGCTTTGGGTATTACACAACTAACTGATGCCTTAAGTATTGTTGTTTCAGAAGAAACCGGCAAGGTAAGCATTGCGCGCGAGGGAATCATGACGCGCGGAGTGAAAATGGATCGCTTTAAAGGTATTTTGCGCAGCATCTTTAATCCGCCAAAATCTGAAATTGTAGCTAAACTTTCACTACACGACTGGTTGAGGTCTTGGAAAGATTAATGGAAAGACTTTTAAAAAAAATATTTGTCGATAATCTGCAAAGAAAAGTGATCGCTATTCTTTCGGCAGTAGTATTGTGGTTTATGATACATAATTCCATTACTACTACGCGCACCTTTACGCATGTGCCTATACGAGTTGTTAATCTTGCTGCTGATAAAACCATTCGCGGACTTATGCCAAATGGCATTTTGGACCGGAAGCTTGCACTTACGCTAACTGGTAATAAAGATATTATTGAGCGTCTAGAGCCTGGCGATTTTGAAGTTGTGATCGATGCATCAGGAAAGCCTACAGAATGGATAGTTCAGGTTGCAAAAAAAAATCTTGTCAGTTTAAATCCAGATATTGATCTTATTCATAGCGTTACACAGCTCTCTCAAAGTGAGTTTGTGCTGCGATTAAGTCGATTGCTTACAGATAAAATTCCTGTTTATATCACGCACCCAAAGGGTGAGCCTCCTGAAGGCTATCAATTTTTAGATATTTGGCCGCAAAAACTTTCACATACTGTAAGCGGACCTGAAGAAGATGTAAAAGCGCTGCAAGCCAAGGGATTGGAGCTTACCTTTGATCTAAACGATATTACCCTCGAAGATTTAAATAGTTTAGCATCTTCCCAATCTGTTCAGGGAGATGAGGTAAGTTTTAATGTGCCCGATTCTTGGAAAAGAGTGCAGATTCCCTTTTTGCATGACATAAAACAAGAAATAAATGGTCCTGATGCCAAAAATCTGCATATAGATTTTTTAAGAAAAGATTTGATTTCACTGGATTGCGAAGTTCCGATTCGTGTTTTTTACCCTCTAGGTACTGTAAACACAATTAATCCACATACCTATCCACTTGTAGCAAGCGATGGCCTTAATGAAAGAGAGGGGATTTATGCTATTACAGAGCCGCTTTATGTCGATGATGTAAGCCGTCTATTTTTGGATATTGTACGAAATCACATCGAAGTCGTAATTATAGCCTCCAGAAAAGACCCTCGAGAGCCTTTGCAAACATCTGTTGAATTTGTTGATCCTCAAGCACTAGAAGAGCAGTATGTAAAACTGCTGCTTGCAACAACAAAAGAAATTGTTGGCTCTCAAGCAGTGCAAAGACAGCAGGCGCTTCGCCTGCGATTTAGAGAATACATGCAGCGTTTTTCACTTCTTTTCGACAAAAATAAGCCCTTTGTTGTAAAAGCATTTATTACGCCTTCTGGCATCGTTGTAAAAGGTTTTGAATAGCCTTGAAAATCGCCTTTTTAAAAAGCACTATTTTAAAGCGCGGCGGTCTTGAAAAATATACCCTGCAATTAGCACGCAGATTTGCCCAATCAGGCTATGATGTTACACTTCTTACCACCGATTGGGAAGAAGGTGCACTAGGAGCTATTGACTTTAAAGTTGTATCACTTGGCAACAAAACTTCTTTTTCCTTATTGCAGCTTATTCGATTTGATCATGCCTGTAAGCAATATGTAGAAAAAAACAAACAAGATATGGTTTTTGGGTTAGAGCGCAACTTTTGTCATCAAAACTACTATCGAGCAGGTAACGGCTGTCATGCAGCCTATCTTGAAAGGCGAAGAAAAACTGATTCATGGCTAAAATGTGCAAGCTTTTGCATTAATCCCTTGCATCAGCTTATTTTGAGTATGGAAAAGAGTACTTTTGAGAGCCGAGAGTTAAAGCAGCTTTTTGTAAATTCGCATATGGTAAAGCAAGAAATTCAAACATATTATCCTAAAGTTGACCCAAATAAAGTTTCTGTCGTACATAACGGTGTTGAATGGCACGAGCTTCAAAAGCCTTTTGAAGAAGGAATTGCCCTTCGGCCTAAAATCATGCAAAGCTTGGGATTAAATCCTGATTTATATCAATTTCTTTTTGTAGGAAATGAGTATGGGCGTAAGGGGCTTATGCATCTATTAGATGCCCTTGCCACATTTGCTAAAAAAAATTTCGAGCTTACCATTATCGGAAAAGAACGAAATCCCAAAGCCTTCATTGAAAAAGCAAAAGAGCTTGGCCTTCAACCGCATGTTCATTTTGTCGGCCAAGCAACAGATATGAAGCCCTACTACAGTGCAGCAGATGCCCTCGTGATTCCATCACTTTACGATCCATTTGCAAATGTCACCGTTGAAGCTTTAGCTATGGGTCTGCATGTGATATCCTCTTCATCTAACGGAGGCTCAGAAGTCATCACACAAGCTCAGCAGGGCTCTGTTTATAATGATCCATCTAGCTTGAGCTTTCACCTTAAAAACATCATGAGTTGTCCAAAAACTCTTAGTTCTGCAACATCTATTAGAAACTCAGTTGCCTATCTTGACTTTTCTAATCAAATCGGACAAATCATTAATGCTTGTCGCTAAGTAATTTGTTGTTGCATCTATTTTTGTAGTTGGACTAGATTGCAGAAATGTACATAAACAAAGGAAATTTATGAATAAGGTAATTGGATTAGTCATGCTTGCAGTAGGCGTAGCTGCTTTAATTTTTGGAATCAACGCAACGCAAAAAGTTCCAGAAAAAGCTGTAGAAAAAGCAAGTGGAAAATATACAGACAACACAATGATTTATATTCTTGGTGGTATTGCTTTGGTTGTCGGCGGTGGCACACTTAGTTATAAGTATTGGGATTACTAAAAATTATAGTAAATCATTTGCAAAATAGACCGCTCTCGTGCGGTCTATTTTTTTTTGAGCTTTTATTTTAATCGACTATAAGCATGATGTGAAACTGCTAAAAAACTATTGAGGAAGGGGATTCTATGGCTACAACTACCACAACTTCAAAGCAAACATTTGTGTATCCTTTTGCACCGGAGCTTCCCAAGCCTCCTTTGAATTCCGAGCTGCTTGGTGGCAAGGGTAAAGGTTGTGCAGAGATGGCATCTATCGGCATACCTGTGCCATCCGGGTTTATCATTACTACTGAATGCTGTAACAACTATCGCCATAATGAGCGTAAATTTCCAATAGGCCTAGAGGAGCAGGTTAAAGCAAGCATTAAGGTACTTGAAGATCTTAATAAGCGACAATTCGGCAGCTTTCAAAATCCGCTATTAGTATCTGTGCGATCAGGTGCCCGGGTATCAATGCCAGGGATGATGGACACAATATTAGATTTAGGCCTAAATGATGAGTCTGTTAAGGGTTTTGCGTCCTCTTTTAATAATGAACGTCTTGCCTATGATAGCTACAGACGTTTTATCATGATGTTTTCAGACATTGTGTATGGTGTAAGCCGTAAAATCTTTGAAAAGGCATTTGATGTGCTTAAAATTCAAGAAAAGGTTGAAGAAGATACTCACATAAGCATAAATGCCCTAAAAGAAGCTTGCAGGATCTTTAAAACTTTGTTTGAGCAGCACGCAAATCGCCCCTTTCCACAAGATGCCTACGAGCAGCTGCATTTGGCCATTGCTGCTGTGTTTAATAGCTGGGATAGTGAGCGGGCCATACTGTATCGCGAGCTTAATCACATTCCAGATGACTGGGGTACAGCTGTAATAGTACAGACAATGGTATTTGGTAACAGAAATGACTCATCAGCAACCGGTGTTGCCTTTACGCGAGATCCAGCTACAGGCGAAGATCATTTTTATGGTGAGTTTCTTATTAATGCTCAAGGTGAAGAAGTTGTAGCTGGCACAAGAACACCCCACCCAATTAATCGTTATCAAAAAGAACAAACAAAATCAACTCTTGCAAGCCTAGAAGAGCTTATGCCCGAGGCCTATTCACAGCTGCTCGCCATAGTAAAAAGGCTAGAAAAGCACTACAAAGACATGCAAGATATTGAATTTACCATTGATGATAACAAATTATATATGCTGCAGACGCGCTCTGGAAAGCGCACAGGTTTTGCTGCGGTTCGAGTGGCAGTAGAGATGCTTGAAGAGGGACTTATCGATGAAAAAACGGCTCTTAAGCAAGTAGAGCCTAACATGCTCATGCAGCTACTTGCTCCAGTTTTTGATGCAAAAGCAAAAAAAGATGCAAAAGACTCGTTTGTTGCAAAGGGACTTAATGCTGGCCCCGGTGCTGCATCAGGCATTGCCGCCTTTAGCTCGGATAAAGCTGTAGAGTACAAAAAGAACGGCATAAAATGCATACTCGTTAGGGATGAAGCAAGCCCAAGTGATTTTCCTGGCATGGTAGCAGCAGAAGGAATTTTAACCACTCGCGGAGGCAGTACAAGTCATGCAGCAGTAGTCGCGCGCGGCATGGGAAAGCCCTGTGTTGTTGGGTGCGGTGCTTTATATATAAACGAAACTGCAAAAACACTTTCATCTCAAAACAAAACAATACATGAAGGTGATGCCTTATCTATTGATGGTATGACTGGAGAAGTGTTTTTTTCTTCACTTCCTACAAGTCCCTCAGAAATAGTTCAAGTAGTCATTGAAAAGACAAAAAAACCACAAGATAGCCTGGTATTTCAGCAGTATGACCGGCTTATGAAAATTGCTGATACCTATAGAATACTTGAAGTTCGCGCAAATGCGGATACGCCATTTGATGCTTTAGTTGCTCGTGCATTTGGCGCACAAGGTATTGGTCTTTGCAGAACAGAACATATGTTTATGAACCCGCATCGCTTAAACGATGTACGCTGTATGTTTTTTAGTACAAGGCCAGAGGATCGTAAAGTAGCTATTAATAGGCTTTTAGCACACCAAAAGGCTGATTTTATTGGTATTTTCCGAGCTATGGAAGGCCTTGCTGTAACTATTAGACTTTTGGATCCACCACTTCATGAGTTTATGCCGCATAGCGACGAAGAACTTGAGATGCTGGCAAATACTTTAAATATATCGCATGTAGAATTATCCAAAATCAGGGCCAGCCTGCACGAGCAAAACCCAATGCTTGGTCATAGAGGCTGTCGCCTCGGTATTTCCTTCCCAGAGATAAGTGAAATGCAGACACGTGCCATCTTGGAGGCTGCTATTGAGGTAAAGCGCGAAGGAAAAGAAGTGTTTGCCGAAATTATGGTGCCACTTGTTGGGATTGAAGCTGAGCTTATACACCAAAAGGCGCATATAGATAAAACAGCAGAGGCTGTATTTAAAGAACAAAATTGCCGCATACATTATAGTGTAGGCACGATGATAGAGCTTCCAAGAGCCTGCCTTTTAGCAGATCTCATTGCAAAAGAAGCAGAATTTTTTAGTTTTGGAACAAACGATCTTACTCAAACTACCTTTGGCATCAGCCGAGATGATAGTGCAAAATTTGTCCCTATGTATGTAAAAGGACTTGCTAACCCTCTTGCAGGCGATGAAACCATCCATATTTTAGGGGATGATCCTTTTCAAGTTTTAGATACAGAAGGTGTGGGAAAGCTCATGAAAATTGCGCTGGAACTTGGACGCAAAACAAGACCTGATCTACAATGCGGCATCTGCGGTGAACATGGCGGTGAGCCTCATTCTGTTGCATTTTGTCACAAAATTGGGCTTAATTATGTTTCTTGCTCGCCTTATCGTGTACCAATCGCACGCCTTGCAGCCGCCGTTGCTGCATGTGTTTAATAAAAAACGCTTATTACGAAAACCGTAACAAGCGTTTTTCAAGCTTTTAAGTCCTGTATAGACTAAAAGGCAAGAATTAGCATCCGCAGCCGCCAGTTGACGAGCTTGATGAGCCTGATGAGTTAGATGATGAGCTACTTGATGATCTGCGATCTCTTTTTGCTTTTGTATTTCTTTCTTTTTTCGCTTTTTTAGCAGCTGCAAAGCCAACTGTAGGTACTGCAGTAAAAGCAAACACTGCGCATAAAGCACAAGCTATAAATCGTGACATAGTAATCTCCTTATAAATTTTAAGATTACGACCTTCGAGGCCGCACATAGGTGTTAACATAATGCAAATATTAAAAGAAGACAAAGTTTACTTTCGCCCAAGCTCGATTCGTAAAAGTCCGGAACAATCTGCGATGATGAGATTCATGGAGGAGGCAGCTTTTACTTTTTTGACAAGTTTTGCAGCTTCATCTGTTGTTTTTGCCTCTTCTAAAATTTGACGAAAAAGAAGATGGTTCGGTGTGCCTATTTGCGATGAGCCACCGGCTGCTTTTGGTACGCTGCAAGCCGATAATGCAAGTCCATGCTCATTTATGCCAAAGTAGGTGCCAAGTAGGCCAAGCCAGCCTACTGATACAAAAGCGAATGTGTGGGCAGTTTTTTCATATAAAAAAAGTCTTGTAAATGGCGCCAAAAGACCCATTGGAAAATCGATGTTATGTGCAACAGTGGTGTTGTCTTGTATTTGAAAGGGGATTTTGAAATATCTATACGGCCTTGCTGCACTATAGTCTGATCCAAAGGCATAATATAAACACTGATTTTTGCCTTCATAGATGCACGAGGAAATGGTTTCTTGCATGTTTACTTTTAATAGAGCACCTCTTGGATTACTAGAGGCTTGCTCGAGCATGTCAAAGCGCCAAAAAGACTTTGCTACATCGGTAACACTTTTGTCACGGCCTTGGGAATGAAAATAGCTTGTCGCACATTTTTGAGTGTCTTGTTTTTTGACAAGGATGCTTCCACCAAAAAGGGCAAGCCGGTCTAAGATGGTATTTGCAAGAAGAATATCGTTGTAGTGGGTGCCAGTGATGTAGGCAATCTGTTTCATCTCTTCTTTATAGCGCGGCAAAATGTAGGCCTCTTGTGCCATGGCCTCTTTTTGAGCATTATCGCCAAATATTTTGATGTAGATAGGCACAATTTTTTGGAGCATAAAAGAAAGTGGCTTGGCATCTTTTGATGTATACTGCCCAACTGTATGCTTTTTTTTATAGAAGATAAGCCTATCAAGAAGAGCTACAACCATACCAAAAATTGGTAGAACTTCTAAAAAAGCCAATGAAAAATGAAACATTCTTTCATTTTTTGTAAGTGTTTCAAGGCCTGTTTGCTTAAAGATGATGCGAGCGTTAAAGTACTGGATAAGATGGCGCCAGCTATAGCGAAAGGGGGCATCTAAAAAGAGAAGGTATTTTGATGAGCGTGGCAACGTGTAGTCAAGATACCACATACTATTAATAACTCATCGTGTCAATTTCAACTTTTCCGCGAAATACTTTGTAGGCATAAGCGACATACAAAAGAAATAAAGGCACGCCTGCACAGGCCATGCCAAGTAAAATTTTTAGTGTGAAAAGCGTTGATGAGGCATTGTAAATAGTAAGAGAATAAGCATCATTTATACTTGATCGAACAAGATTAGGATATGTTCCTAACGCATACAGTAATACAAGTGAAAGTATAACAACCCCGGAGCTTACAAAAGCCCAGCCATCGCGCTGTTTTTTAAGGCAAATATAAAGAGAAATAAGTCCTAAAATGCCTATAAAAGCAAAAGGATAAAAAGCAGGCTTACTTTGCATAAACTGTATTACATGTTCTTCGTAAATAGGCGTTATTGCATTTACAAGTATCCATAATATTGAAAAAATGACAAAAATACGCATATTCCAGCGCCGCAGGCGCTCATGAAGTGCTCCTGAGGTTTTTAAAGTAAGATACAGCGAGCCATGCAGCATAAAAAGGACAATCACAAAAAGGCCAAGACTTATGGCATAAGGCGAAAATAACACACGTAAATCTCTGGCAAATTCGCCCTTAGCGTTAATAGGAAGGCCTTCAATAAGGTTTGCTGTAACAATGCCAAGGCCAAATGCCATGCCGAAGCTTGCTATAGCAAAAACATAATCCCAAAAGCCTCGCCATCTAGGCGATGCTATTTTACTGCGAAATTCTATAGCAACAGCTCGGTAGGTAAAGCAAAAGACAATAAGCATCATCGGAAGGTAAAGGCTTGATAAAAGCTCAGAAAATGCCGGCGGAAACCCTGCAAGTAAGGCCCCGCCTGTAATTACCACCCAAAGAGAGTTGCTGTCCCATACAGGGCCAATGGCATTCATAAAGATGCGACGATCGATGTCATTTTTTGTAAAAAGATGTAAGCATCCTACACCCAAATCAAAACCATCAAGTGCTGCATATGCAAATATGCATGTAATAAACACTATGTACCAAAGAAGCTGGGCGGTTGCAATTTCCATTTACATTGGCTCTTGTTTATAGGGATCGCGATACGGAGATTCTTCCGGAAGATCTGTCGGACCATGTTTAATTTTATGATCAAGTAAAAAGCAAAAGACCGCAAACAAACTTAAGTATATAAACATGTATAAACACAAAGTAAAAAATGCTTCGCCTGTACCTACTGAAGGTGAATAAGCATCTTTAGTTTTAAGCAGTTTATATACGCTCCATGGCTGTCTTCCAAGACAAGTAGAATACCATCCGGCAATATTACCAATCTGTGGAAATGTAACGCATGCAACAAAATATTTTAATATCAAAGGGTGGTTTTGCCAGCTATTTTTTCTCCACATCCATATGCCCATTACCACTGCAATAAACATAAGGCCCCATGTAGCTACCATGATATGATATACCTGAAAAACTCCCTGCACCCATGGCCATTCATCTTTTGGAGCATTATCAAGGCCTGCAACTGGGGTAGTTAAATCATCATGCACTAAAAAGCTTAAACCTGATGGAATTGCCAGCCCATGTACTTTTTGGTTTTCTTCATCTACATAGCCAAAGGCATAAAGGGGAGTGTTTTTTTCAGTTTTAAAAACACCTTCAAAGGCGGCGAATTTAACAGGATTATATTTTGCAATGAGTTTTGCCAGATGATCGGCTGAAATAAGTTGCAATGCAACACTTGCAATGGCAATTGCCATGCCTACTTTCATCGAACGAATGGCAAAATCTATATAGCGTTTTTTTAACAGATAGTAGCTGGCTACACTTATAATTAAAAAAGAACCTGCCATCCAGCAGCCTAAAATAACATGCGACAAATGAGAAAGGGCTGAAGGATTAAAGCACATCTGCCACCAGTCAGTAACGGCAGCATATTCAATTCCATGTGCATTTTTGCGCACAACAAAGCCAGCAGGGGTTTGCATCCAGGAATTTACGTTCGTAATCCACACCCCGCTAAAGTGCGCACCAATGGATACTGCTATGGTTGCAGCAAAATGCACTTTTCTACTTACGCGGTTCCAGCCAAACAGCAAAATTCCTAATGCTCCAGCCTCCATTGTAAAGGCAAAAAGGCCTTCGGCTGCAAGTGCCGAGCCTAAAACATCACCGACATATGATGACCACCTTGACCAATTAGTACCAAAGCCAAATACCAGTGGAACACCTGTAGCTACGCCAAGTGCAAAGGTAAGGGCAAAAACACGAATCCAAAATTTGGTAATCGCTTCCCAGACAGGATCTTTTGTTTTAAGATAGAGCCATTCAAAGATAATGAGCGCTATAGATAAGCCAATACTTAATGGAGGGTATATGTAGTGAAGAGTAAGGTTTAAACCAAACTGTGCTCGATGTAAAATTTCTGCATCCATATGCTATTCTTATATAGATAACAAAAATTAAATGCAAAGCTATGAAAAGTAAACTTAGAGTATAATTAAGCCTTCTTTTACAAGGATTTTCTTATGATGTGTCAGCCTGCTGCAAATTTACCTCAAGTTAATCTGGGACTCACACCTAAATGGGCGATTCACGAGCTTGTAATTAAGAATAAATTGTTATTCACGTCCGAAGTCTGCGCGGAGCTTTTGAGAAACTTTCCTAAACTGATTATTGTTAATGATGAATTTGGTACCTTCAAATTTCTTACTATGAATGGTCTCTCAGATCTAGAAATTTCTGATTTGCAGCAGGATCTTGAATTTTTTATGGCTAATTCTTATCTTCCGGTAAAATACCTTTGCAGCCGCATGAACAATTTTAACGGCCAAACGGATGAGCAAAGACTGCTTTATGATGAAGCATCTGGCATTGCTCGAAAAGATGTTATCTATGTAAAGCGAGGTGTTTTTTTATCAGGTCACGCACAAGTTGGTAAAACACGCCTTGCAATTGCCATTGCAAAATTTTGGCATCAGCATGGATTTTCGACAGTTTTTATTACTCCAGAAAACGCAGTAGGTATCACGGCCAAAATGCTTCCTCATCAAATTTGGGTTTTTGCCAAGTTTAATGAGACAAATTCGCATATAAGTGATCTGTTTCACAGGGCCATTCGGGGAACACATAGCCATGCGAGTATGTTAGTCGTTACAAGTACCCAAAGCTACTCAGCGCTTCTTGATGCAACATTCATTAAAAATGTAAATGGAAAGCCGCCCTATGATAGGCGCGCACAAGAGCAATTTGGCATGCTGCCACTGGCCGGTATAGAAGAGCCGCATAAGACAAGTCTTGTGGGCTGTAAACATGAGGAGAGCTCTATTAGTGATTTAGATAAGCTTTGCACTAATCATGTAGATGTTATTACTCCAGTGGTATTTAGGGAGCTTGCATGCAGTTATCGCCTGCTACTTGAAAAGCAAAGTGGTATAACAAAAATTAATCCCTACTATCTTACATCAGATTTATTAAATAATTTAATATGCGATCTAAGCTATTTTATTACCTTCCCAGGCATTCCTACCTGCTGTGTTTGCAGCCGCTTACAAAATTTCAAGACAAAAACTATATGGGCCCAAGTTGCACTTGAAGAGGCAAATAAGCTAGCAAGTCTTACATCCTTAGAGGATGTTTCGGGACTTTTTTTAACTGGCCCTACAGGAATTGGTAAAACCCATTTGGCTATCGGCATCACAAAACAACTTTTTGAATTAGGGCTGCAGCTTTATTTTGTAACACCGGAAACTTTGTTGAATTTCGTTTCTATCCCAATGACAAAAGAGCAAATTTGGGTATTTGATGATTGTAGCAATTTTTCAAATCATGCGATGAACAATTTTATTCTTAAAGCTTTAAGTAACACTTGCGCAAATGGTGGCTTACTTATAATTACAAGTGTTTTGGATTATCAGCAATTTTTTAAAAGAATCTTTTCAGGAAAAATCTATTTTAAAGCTGATGAAGTTCATTATATGGAGCTGGCCGATAAGCTCTTTGGTGCCCATCAAACACTTCAGGTACAAGCTTCACTTCAAGATTTAACATTATAGACCTAGGGGGCCGGCCCTTTCGATCTTTCGATTCTCAGTTTTCGAAAAGTTTCCTCGCGAAGCTTATAAGCTCCGACTGCTGTTCTGCTCTTGCAGCCAAACGAGAGATCGATCCTTCGGATTTGCCGAGCAGTTTTGCCATAGCTTTCTGAACGATTTTAGGATTAATTCTCGGCAACACAGCTAACACTGATCGGGCATCGACCATTTTTTTATTTTTGCTTGAGCCAAGAACGTCCGAAATCTGAAGATCGTAAGAAGAGCAGACTTTATCTAACAGCTCTTTGAGGTGATCTTCGCTACTGTTGATTTCATTGTTCGAGACATTTATTTCAGTATCTTTATGTTTGCATTCGTTAAGAAATTCTCTACTACCGTAAGCAGCAACAGCGCTTAAAATTTCGTTACGGTCATTTGCTATCCCTTCTATACGCCCTTTCTCAATATACTTGATCATCTGGGTCCTGGCCTCAGTTGCAGTTTCACTAAAATGTCCCAATATCAGATCTGTTTCAAGCCAGGTGAAGCAATCAAGATCATTATATGCTTTAGCACTGCTCCACTTATAAGCTTCAGGATGAGCTACTAACCCAGCTTCTACTGGATTTAGATGAATATATCTGATTAACCGCCTCAAATATGCGGAATTTTCCACAATAATAGATCGAAACCTGCCTTGATAGAGATACCCTCTACGGTTATGTCTACGATTGAAATACTGTGCATACCGAGCTGCAAACGAATGTTCGCACACTGATAAAGAAGTATTAACCGGTTCCATTATAAGGTGAATATGATTGCTCATTAGGCAGAATCCATGAACAGCGAACAGATGACGCTCACAAGCCTCCTGAAGATATAAACAAAACCGGATACGATCGCTATTATCTAAAAATAGTGGAAGTCCTCCGGCTCCGCGCAACATTACGTGATGACAAAATCCTTTTCTGTGAATTCTTCGTCGCCGTGCCATAATCTACTTCCTTTAACTCAATTAAATTAATGCTTCAGCTAGCTAACGCAATCATTTTACGGTTCGATTAATTTATAACAACAAGAATCGAAAGATCGAAAGGGCCGGCCCCGATTATACAAGAATCGAAAGATCGAAAGGGCCGGCCCCGATTATATTCGCTAATTTGGAAGAGATGAGAAAGGAGCTCCCTTAAATTGACTAAGAATTATTTTAAATGCTAGAATAGAATAATAAAAAAGGGGGCATTATGTCACTTGAAGTCGGTGGCGTTGAGCCAGGCAAAGTCGCTCAACCAGAAAAGGTTATAGCCAAGAGCACACCCACAGACACAAAAACAAAGCGCCAGGCCATTAAAATAGAGGGAAAGCTAGAGGCAGATGCCCTATCCGGAGTGATGATAAAAGCTGCTGCCAAACGGGGTGAAAAAGAGCTTCCGGTTGCAAGAAAAATACTAGGCAGCCCCGAAGACAAAAAACTGCTGGAGCGCGCCAACGCCCAGCTACAGAAAGGCCTTCCTCCGAGCAAAGAAGCAAGAGAGCTACTAAATCGTGTAAAAGGCATAGAACTCGCGCAGAATAAAAAGGGCGAATATGTCATAACCATGAAAATGCTGGATACATTCAGAGCAAAAGACATTCTGGTCGCTATTGGAAAGAGCCTTGAAGATACTCCCAGCTTAGTGAGGAGCGAAGTCGCAAACCTTCTTCGAACAAATTCTTCTTTTAAAAAAATTATAGCCGAAAGAATGGAGCAGCAGGTAAAAGACTACGAAGCGCATCAAAATGAATCAATAAAAATTTTTGGATATAACCCTAGGAGCGATACTCCCAGGCAAATAGCAGAAAAAAAAGAATCCATGTTATTGGAAGAACACTCTGATTATACAAATATGCAAAAAGCAAAACAGTGTATACAGCTGATCGATGAAAGTTCCGGCAAGTTGAAACTTGTTGGATCCAAATTTGAACTTAATTACGATATGGCCGCAAAGCCTCATCAAGACACAATCAACCACCTTCTTGCACTCTGCCCAGATGTTCGTGATTTACTCCCATTAATACTAGCAAGCCCTGTACTTACCCCCGCCCTAAACAGTAAAGAATTCTGGGCTACAGACGTCGGAAAAGAGATCCTCCAACATAATGAATCCAACCTTTTTGTTGTAGGCACCCCAACTTCCCAGGCGCTTCAATTGCTTGAAGTGTGTGGCGACACTCTAAAAATAACAACGTTCACTTCGGGTAGTCGCATCTACATGCGCTTTGAACCAAAAGAAACAGGTGAAGAAAGCGTCCAGCTACAAACCATGCTGCATATGTTCAAAAATGGAGAAAAAGATCTTTCTTCCAAAGAAAATAAAGAACTCTTGCATCTGATGAATGAAAACCGTGTTATAGGTCGCGCCTGTGAAAAAGCAGGTTTTGGTTCATTTCAACAACTTAACGAAGCCATTGGAAGCGCTGTCTCTCTCATGAAGGATGCCATACAATCTCAAGCCCAAGAAAGAATAGATTTCTTTAAAGATTTTTTGAAAACAGAAGAGGGTAAGGACTGGGGCGCATCTTTTTGCACCCAGGCAGACAATCAAGCACTATTTGTTGCTAACAGCACCCTTGTAGGCGTTGAAAAAACTCATGGCGAGCCAGAACCATCTTTTGCCCTTACGTTGAGCATAGATCCCAAATGGGGCTATCCACGCGAAGATGGGGGTATTAAAACTTTTAACCCTCCGCAGCATGAACTTACAGCTGCAGCCACTCGTCCTGCTACGATTCGCATAGAAATACCTGGTAATTTAGCCTCTACGGACGATGCAGCACTGGTTTTATTTGATTTCATGCGTTTAAGGACTTCATATGAACCAGTATTTCTCTCGCCTGAGCGCAAAGTTTGGGATGAGAATTTAACTAAAGTGTACGAAGGTATTGTTCCCACTCTTAGCGATCTAAAAAAGAGAGTTGGCGAGTATACCCAAGCTTTTTTTACCATCATGGACAGCGACGTAAAACTCTCTGAAATCCAAAGTCTGCCTGATAAAACGGCAAGCGTCACAGTAGAAATCACGCCAAGGTGGCGCTTTGATTATCACTGGGATGAAAGCCCATCGAAAATGGACCAAACCAGATTCCCAACCCAAAAAGTCTCATTTGTTTTGCAGGATATGCCTCCAGGAGACTGGTCATGGGACAATTTAGAAGTGTCCCTGAGAGAAAGTGTAAGAAATAGCCAGGACGCTTTATAAGCTTGGCTGGGAAAGCCCGATTTTTATCTTTGAGAAATTAATGAGCAAAAAAGACCTTTATGAGTTTTTTGCCGAGATTTGCTGTCAGCGGTTCCTTTTTTAGCATTTCTTTAGGAGCAGCAGGAAGGCTAAAGCCTATTCCAGATAGACCATGAATAAAGTGATTGGTGACTTCAGGTACATTAGCCGTGGTGGTCTTTCTTGTGCAAGATCCAGCTGTAATTAGTGTCCAAGTGCCTATGAAGAAGCGTTGAATGTTAGCTTGCATATTGTACAAATCATTAGGATCGGCAAGCGGTGAATTAAAATTTGCCCCTTGCGTTGCCCGAATCACAATATGCACCATGTCCTTGTCGATGCAGGCATCCCAAATTGTCATGTGCAGATTTGTGAGGTTTGCCGCTCCCACGAGTTCTTTGATGTACTCAATAAGTGCATGTTCCTCTATTTCAAATTTAGCTAAAAGCTCTTTTTTTGGAACGGTGCACACCCACAAGGTGCTCACGCCCGTTACAGGCACTTCATCCCACATGGCGGTTTTTTTAGATTTTTTTTCATCGCACATAAAAACTTGATTATGTCCAGCAGATCCAAAGAAAGAATCAACCAAAACTGTGCAATCGCTACCATCAGCAAGCACTTCATGTACTGCAAAAGGTTCTTTTGTTGCCTCATCAATATATACATCACATACTTTGGAGATGCGCGCAGTAAAGTTGGGGTATTTTTTGAGAAGATGGGCGGTTATTTTGCCTTCGACATCGGCAAAGAATTTTCCATCGCCAATAACTTTTAGGCCATAAAGAGGTACATCATTTCTTAAAAGAGTGTTTTTGCGAAGCTCATATTCGCTTAAAGGTTCTGTATGGATGCCAAGCTCATTCCACAAAACACTTTTTTTCTCAATGCTAGCTTTATCTGATGACCAAATAAGGCGCCAACCGGAGGCGTAAGTTGCTTTGCCTCCTGTAGCTACAATTTCATCGCTGAGCTCCTTGTGAAAGGCTAACGAGGCGCGTACTGCCTCGCACTGCCATCGATCATCATCTGAAACTCCATTTTTTGATAAGAGTGTATGGATTATTCTGAAGGCAATATTGCGGATAAATAACCCAATTCTAATCTTTGAAAGTGGAAAATGCACGTAGGAGTAGTTTGTAACATCCTCAGGTGGTGTATCGGGATACAGATGCAGGCTATTAAGTATAATTTTTGTTAGCGGTAGTGTGCCAAGTTCTGGCGTTGTCCATTCAGTTGGATGAACATGACCTTGGTGAGCCGATTGCGTGGATTTTTTAATTTGCCCATCATTTACATAGGTAACATGGGCCGCAGGATCTTTTTGCAAAAGCCGTACTGCCTGCATAAGGGCAGGTAATCCCCCCATAAAGTAGTGTCCGCCAGAGCTTTCACACAAAATGTCAGCTTTATTTTTGGGAAGCATAAAAATAGGGTTTGGCTCATTGGCTTCAACTGGAGTGATTTTTGGTAAAATAGCTAGAGCAGCAGGCGCCAGTGTGGATGCCGGCGTCATCTGTAGTACTTTATGAAAAATAAAATGTGCAGGCCAAGCTTTCATAAGGTTCTTCATAGTGCTATTTCTTAGTGAATGCAAGCTTTTATTTAGACTTGCAAATCAAAATATGTCATACATGCGAAAACTCAAAATTGAATGGGTCATATATGCGCGCAATGGTTTTAGTTGAGCCAAAAATGCCTTTGCAACTGCAAGAAGTGCCAATCCCAGAACCCCAAAGCGGGCAGCTGCTTATAAAGATAGAGGCATGCGGTGTTTGCCGGACCGATTTGCATATTTTTGATAACGAACTTACTGAACCAAATTTGCCTCTTATTTTAGGTCATCAAATTGTCGGTACAGTTGTAAAAAGAGGCGAAAACTGCAGCCTGTTTGCGATTAACGATCGAGTGGGAGCACCTTGGCTTGCCAAAACATGTAACAGTTGTACCTATTGCAAAGAGGGCCTTGAAAATCTCTGCGACAATGGGCTTTTTATGGGCTATCAGCTTAATGGCGGCTATGCTGAATATTGTGTGGCCTATGAAGAGTACGTGTTTGCTATACCAAAAAAATATTCTTCTTTACATGCTGCCCCACTGCTCTGTGCCGGACTCATTGGATATAGAACCCTTCGTTTAGCAGGTGATGCAAAAAAAATTGGCTTTTATGGCTTTGGTGCAGCCGCCCACATACTCGCTCAAGTAGCAAGATACCAACAATCACAAGTTTTTGCATTTACCAGACCCGGTGATATCAAAACCCAGAATTTTGCCAAAAAGCTGGGAGCCATATGGGCAGGTGGTTCAAATGAACTTCCTGATGTTATGCTTGATGCGGCATTGATCTTTGCACCGGCCGGAGAAGTTATCCCACAGGCCCTTAAAGCAGTAAAAAAGGGCGGTTCTGTAATTTGCGCGGGTATTCATATGAGCGATATTCCCTCATTTGCCTACTCACTGCTGTATGGGGAACGTATATTGAGATCTGTAACAAATTTAACGCGTGATGATGGACGCGATTTTTTTGAATTGGCCCAAAAAACTAATATTGAAACCAAAATTACAGTCTATCCTTTAGAACAGGCAAATAATGCCCTAGAGGATCTCAGAGCAGGCAAATTTACAGGTTCTGCCGTTTTAAATATAGGTGTGCAGTGAAAGTTGAAATTACAAGTTCGCTTAAAGCTGGCCATGAAAAGGTTTTAAGCCCCGAGGCCCTTGCTTTTTTAGCAAAATTGCATAGCAAATATAACAATGTACGCCTTGGTTTGCTAAAAAAAAGAGACCAAAGGCAAGCTTTAATCAATTCAGGAGTGTTTCCGGATTTCCTGGATGAAACAAAAAATATACGTCAAGATGCTTCATGGAAGGTAAAAGCCCCACCAGCTGATCTGCAAAAGCGTTACGTCGAAATCACTGGGCCCACTGATAAAAAGATGATGATTAATGCCCTTAATTCCGATGCAGATACGTTTATGGCAGATTTTGAAGACTCTCTTTCTCCAACCTGGTCAAATGTCATCGAAGGGCAGAGTAATTTAATTGAAGCCATTGATAAAACCCTTTCATTTGTAACCCCTGAGGGAAAAGCCTACGCGTTAAATGACATAAACGCCGTGCTTATGGTACGTCCACGAGGCTTGCATTTGGAAGAAAAGCATCTACTCATAGATGGAAAACCCATATCAGCTTCGATTTTTGATTTTGGACTCTATTTTTTTCATAATGTTCATCGTTTGCTTAAAAAAAATACAGGCCCCTATTTTTATTTACCAAAACTTGAAAGCCATTTGGAAGCAAGGCTGTGGAATGATATTTTTCTTACTGCACAAAAGGAACTTAGCATTGATAAGGGCACCATTTGTGCAACTGTACTTATTGAAACTATACTTGCGGCCTTTGAAATGGAGGAAATTCTCTATGAGCTAAAAGAGCACTGTGTGGGCCTTAACGCCGGCCGCTGGGATTATATTTTTAGCATCATAAAAAAGTTTCAAAAATCTAAAATGCTGCTGCCCGATCGGTCTCAAATTACCATGACAGTGCCCTGCATGAGAGCTTATACCGATTTGCTTATCCACACATGCCACAAACGCGCTTGTCATGCCATGGGGGGAATGGCAGCCTTTGTTCCGAGCCGAAAAAACCCTGAAGTAAATGCTGCCGCATTACAAAAAGTTACCGAAGATAAGGTGCGAGAATCTCAAGATGGCTTTGATGGTACTTGGGTGGCTCATCCTGATCTCGTGGTTATAGCCAGGGATGTCTTTGCAAGCTATTTACAAAATCATCCGCATCAAAAAGAACGCTTACGTGATGAGGTTGATGTAAAAAGTAGCCAATTACTTGATTTTCAAATACCTGGTAGCACGATTACCGAAAATGGACTGCGTCAAAATATAAGTGTGTCTTTGCAGTATCTGGAATCGTGGTTAAGAGGTCAAGGAGCTGCGGCAATAAATAATTTAATGGAAGATGCCGCAACTGCAGAGATAGCGCGCTCTCAAATCTGGCAGTGGATACATCACAATGCAAAACTTTTGGATGATCGTCCGGTTACTATTGATCTTTATAAAGAATTTGCGACTGATGAGCTCAAAAAAATACGTTCGAGCTTTACTGAAGAAGCTTATACGGCAACTAAATTTGAAATTGCGCACAAGATTATTGATGAACTTGTCACAAAAGAGCAATTTGATGATTTTCTTACCCTTGTGGCCTATACATATATAGAATGAAGCGGCTTTTTCATTTCATGATACGTTGGACCTGGCTTGTCGATGATAGCTCCTCCAAGACAGATGTTGTCTTTGTAAAAGACAATAGACTGTTGGGGAGTCATAGCTCGCTGAGGTACCAAAAAGCGCACAAAAAGTGTGCCATTTTCTATTTTTTCAATAACACAAGGTTGATCAGGTTGACGATAGCGTATTTTAGCAGTGCAATGATACGGAAGCTGAGTTGGAGCATTTGATACCCATGAGGCAGTGTGGGCGGTAAGCTCATCGGCAAAGAGGGCGGGATGCTCAGCGCCTTGCACCACCCAAACAGTGTTGTCGGCCATGTTTTTTCCCACAACATACCAAGCATCACCCGCTCCTCCAATAGCTAGGCCGCGCCTTTGACCTATAGTGTAAAAGGCGGCTCCTTGATGCTTGCCAACAACTTTTCCATCAAGTGTGCGAAACTGTCCTGGATTATAGCCTAGGTGCTTAGAAATAAATTCACGAAAATTTCGTTCACCTATAAAGCAAATGCCGGTGGAATCTTTTTTATCAGCTACTGCAAGATCGTGATCTTTTGCAATTTTTCTAACTATGCCTTTTGGAAGACCGCCAATTGGAAAAAGCACTTTTGAAAGAATTGCTTGATTTAGCGTGTAGATAAAATACGTTTGATCTTTTGCAGTATCCACGCTCTTAACTAAATTAAACTCACCGTTAAGATATTCATTTTGAGCATAATGGCCTGTTGCTAGAGCGTGAGCGCCAAGTTTTTGTGCGGTTTCAAGTAGTAGTTTGAATTTTATTTCCCGATTACACAGAATGTCAGGGTTTGGGGTATTGCCTTTTTCAAGTTCTGTTAAAAAATCAGCAAAAACCTGCTCTTTATATTCTTTTGAAAAATTTATTGGATAGTAGGGTATGCCTAATTTACTGGCAACTTTGACAACATCTTCATATTCTTGAGTAGCAGGGCAAACACCATCTATTTCTTCTTCCCAATTTTTCATGAACATGCCAATTACATTATGCCCTTGTTCTTTTAGAAGCAGGGCAGTCACAGAAGAGTCGACGCCGCCTGACATGCCGACAACAATTGTTTTTGGCCCATCAAGTAAAGGATGTGCAAGCAAAGGCTGTGTAGGTAGGTTGTTCATAGTGACATTTTAACGAATTATTGTTAAAATGTCACGTAAACAAAATAGTGTGTATCTATGGAATCTGTCTCCGTTTTAGTCGATCGTAAAGTAAAGTCTGGCAGCCAAGAAGCCTTTGAAAAGCTGCTGGATGAAATAATTTGTGCAACAAGTAAGTTTAAAGGCTATCTTAATACAAGTGTTGTAAAGCCCAAAACGCCAGAAGACACCATGTATCGAGTGATGTTTCATTTTGATAACCAAAAAAATTTGGATGTTTGGCTTAATTCAAATGAGCGCAAGACTTTGGTTGAAAAGATTGACGAGCTTATTGAGCATCCCACAACATTGCAGGTAATTACCGGACTTGAAACATGGTTTGCCTTACCCGGCAAAAAAACTATGACGCCGCCGCCTAGATACAAAATGGCTATAGTAAGCTGGATTGCTATCACGCCGCTGCTTACTGTATTTAATTATTTTTTTGGCGCCTATCTGTCCAATTTACCCCTGGTGGTGCGATTTTTGGTGTCAACACCGTGGATTGTACTTATAATGACCTATTTTTGGATGCCACTTATAACAAAATTATTTAAATTCTGGCTCTATCCTAAGAAACCATCTAAACATACTGGATGTAACTACTCTAAAAGTTGAGTCCTGGGAAAAATTATGAGATAAAAATTTTATGGATTTGATGCTCTCGAATCATGCTTCTAGTAGCATTTTAGCTCTACAATCGTAGTATATCAAGTCAGAATGATAGCTCTTTTTTTATCGTTCTTATCATTGAATTTGTTATTAGTTTGTGGCAAATCTAAAACGATAAAAACGATAGAACGATAGGAACGATAAAAAAAGGTTAAGAACAAATTATTATCAGGCTTAGGATAGAGTGGTAAATCAGCTCAAAATTGTATTTTACATATAGTTGTGGATGCTGTATAGTTATTGCCTTACAGGAGAAACATTTAGTATGTCATTTAAAAACTTTGGTTTGTTGACACAATTACTTACAGCAGTCAATGAAATGGGTTATACTTCGCCCACACCTATTCAATCCCAGGCAATTCCTCTTATTCTCGAAGGCTCTGATTTAATGGCCTGCTCGCAAACGGGTACTGGCAAAACAGCAGGTTTTACCTTGCCTTTATTGCAAAATTTGCATAAAAATACACGTGATACTCGCCGCATTGTGCGCTCGCTCATTTTAACACCTACACGCGAGCTTGCCATGCAGGTGCAAGAGAGTGTGAAGGATTTAGGCAGGCACATGCCATTTAAATCGATTGCCATATTTGGCGGAGTAAGCATTAATGTGCAAATTGATAGACTTAAGCAGGGAGTTGATATTATCGTTGCAACGCCTGGTCGTTTGCTTGATCTAATCAGCCAAAAAGTAATTGATTTATCACAGGTAGAAATTTTAGTACTGGATGAGGCCGACCGCATGCTTGACATGGGCTTTATCAATGATATACGCAAAATTTTGGGTATGCTCCCCAAAAAGCGCCAGAATTTACTTTTTTCTGCCACATTCTCAGATGACATCAAAAGACTTGCCAATGGCCTTTTACATTCACCTAAAATGATCGCCGCAACGAAGAGTAATTCAGCGGCCGAAGGCGTTACCCAAACTGTGCATCCGGTCGATAACAAAAATAAACGCGCCCTTCTTTCGCATTTGATAAGTTCAAATAACTGGAAACAAGTACTTGTTTTTACTCGTACAAAACATGGTGCCAACCGACTTAGCGAGCAGTTAACAGGTGATGGTATTGTATCTAGTGCAATACACGGCAATAAAAGCCAAAGCGCCCGTACAAAAGCACTAGATGATTTTAAAAAAGGCAACGTGCGCGTTTTAGTTGCCACAGATATTGCAGCTCGAGGCCTTGATATTGAGCAGCTACCGCATGTTATAAACTTTGAGCTTCCGCAAGTGCCAGAAGATTACGTCCACCGCATTGGCCGCACAGGTCGTGCTGGCAATAACGGTGAGGCCGTTTCTTTAGTATGCATCGACGAGCATAAACTTTTGCATGATATCGAAAAGCTGCTTAACCGCAAAATCCAGCAAGTTATTATTCCAAACTTCGAGCCCGATCCGAAAATAAAAGCAGTGCCGATTGTCAATGGCAGACCTATGCCAGGCCCAAGAAGACCTGGTCCTAGAGCACCCAATAAACCAAAGGTTGGCTTTGCCTTTGCAGGAAAAAGAAGAGACTAAATGTATTTATCACTAGATCCTATTGGCAGTTTTTCTACCGAAAAGAAAAAACACTACCAGACGCCACTTCAGCCCACGGCAGATTCTGGTACAAGTGGCGTCATCACGCTTAAATCTAATTTAAATTATGAGCAGGCACTTGATGATTTAGAGGGCTTTGAAAGAATTTGGGTTATTTTTTGGTTTCATGAAAATGATGGGTGGCGCCCTAAAGTGCTTCCGCCTCGCTATGACAAAAAAGTGGGCGTTTTTGCTACAAGATCACCGCACAGGCCAAATCCAATTGGCATATCATGCGTGAAGCTTACAAAAATTGATGGGCGTAAGATCTACATTGAAGATCATGACTTACTTGATGCAACCCCGGTGTATGATATTAAGCCTTACGTACCTTATGCGGATTCTTATCCACATGCAGCTACTGGCTGGCTAAAAGAAATCCCGGCTCCAATGCAAATTGAAGTAGGCAATGAATGTGCAGCAAGTTTTGCGTGGGTTAAAGAACATTCAGGTCTTGATATTTTAGCAGATGTGCTTGCTATTTTGAAAAAGAAGGCCTACCCAAGTCCCTCCAATCGCATAAAGCAAATTGACAAACAGACACATGTCCTAGCCTTCAAAAGCTGGCGCGTTACCTATTCAATGCAAGACGAGCAAAATAAAATTTTACTCACATCCTTACAAAGCGGTTATCTAAATGATATTCCGCTTGAGCAAAGAGGGGATGATTATGCTTTGCATCAGGAATTTTTAAAGAGAAGCTAGCCGACTTTTTTTGACCGCAGGTCCTTGGAGTGCGGGGCTTTTTGCCCCGCCCTTAATTTTACGCATAACGTAACGTCAAAAACAACAAAGCGAAAATACGCTTTTTTCTTCTTTGAAGCTTATATGGTTATCGTGTGCATAAAATAAAGGGCGGTACAAAAAGTCCCGCACTCCAAGGACCTGCGGTCAAAAAAAGAGCCCACACCGATGTTTATTTTCAATTCAATCCTTTACTAGATTTGCTGTAAAATATATTGTACGGTAAAATTGAATAATGGGATGTATGGGTGAAATTCAAAGTATAGACCCTCCAAATGCCTCAACAGACCCAAAGCCCTCGATTCAATCAGTAACCGGGTTAAATTGGTTACTTTTTTTTATTTCTGATATTCGACACGGAATCGGTCCACTTTTATCCATACATTTAAGAAATAGTTTACTTTGGAATCCAGCAAAAGTTGGTATTGCTTTAGCTGCAGTAGAATTTTCAGCATTTTTATGCCAAATTCCTGCTGGACTTGCAGCTGATGCATCAAAACGAAAGAGGCTCATACTAGCATTTTGCAGTGCTTTAATTATATTTGGCTGCGGCATTTACTTAAGCTTTTCTGCTTTTTCTTGGATAATTTTTGCTCAAATATTGATGGGCATATCAGTTGCCTTTATTTCCCCTATGCTAGGAAGCATTACGTTAGGTTTATTTGGCAGAAAGCAATTTCCTCCGCGGGTTGGAAAGAATGAAGTCTGGAATCACTTTGGAAATGTTTTTTCGTGCATTATTGCTGGTTTAATGGGTTTTTGGTTTGGAACTCATTGGATTTTTTTTGTTATTATATTTTTTGGTTTTGGCAGTTTACTTTCTTTATCTTTTATTAAACCAAAAGAAATTCATTATGAAATTGCTAGAGAGCTTCCAAGTAATAGCCAAGTTCCACTGCCCATATCAAAAGTATTAAATAGAAGTCCTGTTATTATTTTTAATATCGCTTTAATTATTTATTACATGTCCAATGGCGCTCAGTTGACGCTTGTTAGTCAAATTCTAGCCACAATAGTTCCAACAGATAGTACTTTGTTTATCTCTTCATGTATGCTAATTGCTGAAGTTATGATGATTATTGTATCTTTTATTATGATACGTGTCGTCAATCGGTTTAATCGTAAAACTCTTTTTTTGATCGCTTTTACAATTTTACCCATTCGAGCCTTATTATATACAGTAGTTGATAATCCATATAGTTTTTTATTTATTCAAACTTTAGATGGCGTCGCAGCTGGGATTCTTGGCACTATGGGAGCTGTCATAAATTCTGATCTTGCGGTTAACACAGGGCGATTTAACCTTTTACAAAGTATAGGAGCTATGTCTAATTGTATAGGAGAGTCGATCAGTCAATTATTTGCAGGATTTATCGCTGCTTATTTCGGGTTTTCTTTTAGCTTTATTTCGTTGGCTATTACAGCTGTAATTGGAATTTTATTTTTTGCTTTTTTTATGCCTGAAACAAGTAAAACAAAATAATGCCCTGGCTTATGTACTTACCGATTTTTCCGTTAAGCAGACAATAGCTTGATAGAGCCACTTGCCGTTATTGTAATAAATATCTTCAAAGCCAGTAAGTAGGGACCTGCGAGTTAAGTAGTGAATAATGTGGTCGATTTTAACTGCAGCTAGTGTTAATAGAGTCAAATTTGTCATCAAATTAGATGATGCTTTAGATGAAAGATATCCTTTGGTATACACTGATTGTATACGTTCTATAAGCAGATGCGCATCTGGATTCTTTTGGATACTACGAAGTTTTTCAACAGCAGCATCTACTCGGTTATGATCAATTGGGGTGCGCGTCTTTGCAGTGTAGATTCCATGAACGCTGTGAGCTACTTTTGCCGCGGTGTGATAGGGGACTTCATTTTTTACTATAAGCATCGTTGCGGTTGAAGAAAATCCTTGATACACCCATGCAGCACTGGTTTGCACGATAGTGAATATATTCCTTGTTGCATGTCGAAATCCCCAGCTAGACCAGCTTTCGGATGAGTCTAATAATTTGCGGTTACGATAATAGCTAGCATATCGCTCTGCTGTAGTGGGGTTAGGTTCACCAATCCACTTTATTTCCATAGTCTCAGGTACATTAAGAGAGCAAGCAGGTTCCATATATGACCTATACTTTTATTTTTTGTGGACTCTATCATTTTAGTTCTAATTAATGCAAATGATGAGAAAAATTATCCAGAAAAAATATGCAGCTATGATAGGCTTTTAAGCTTAAAGAGGTCTTTTATGAATAATATAAGTAATTTTTTTAGCTCAGTAGTAAATACAGCAACCGAAGCCTATTATCAAGGCACCTATAATTTAGACATCATGAAAATTGGTTATTGTACAAGTTCCGCTAAAGATCTCACAGTTCCTATTGGACTTACATCTGCAGGGCTTATATCCAGCGTATATTTTGCTGTGCGTGCTCAACAGGTAAAGTCTAGATGGGCCCAAGTGGGTTATGGGGCTTTGAGCATCGGGACAGCTGGAGTGAGCTTATATTTTGGTGCAAATGAATTTCTTAAGGCAGGATGCCACGTAATATTTAAAACATTTGGTGGAAGTATCCCTAGCTATTCCCCATGCAATCAGTTTATTGGACGAGGCACTATCATGATAATGAATCCAAATAGTCCTTGTTAACTCGACTTTGTACATTTTTGATGGGTGATTTCATCTCAGGAGGCCTTCAGCTCTAATTTAATTCCCTCGGATAGGCTTAAACACGCCATCCGAGGGAATTAAATTTGTGATGGAGTTCTCCTGAGATGAAAGCGACCGTCAAAAATATATAAAGTCGAGTTATATGCAAATAACAAGTAAGTTGCCGCTTTGTCTGACAGAAACTATGGCGGTTATATGTCCTCAAGTACAAAGAACTTTTCAGCTGCTTCACAACATAGTAAAACTCCCTTTGGTGGGAATGAGCGTTATTGTTGTGATTGCAATGCGGATTCTTGCTTTAGCGTGCAAAATTGTAGGTCAAAAAAGTGCCGCTAGTTACTTTAGATATGAAACTAGAAAAATTTTACTTAACGTAGAACATACTTTAAGAAGCCCCCGAAGTTTGCGCCTTGCAGATACAATGAACATGGCAAAAAGCCATGTCATATGGACGGAAGAAGATACAAAAGTAAGTCGAAGCATGCGCGATAAGTTTGCTATAAAACATGCGCAAGATTTTCCTGAGCTTACTGTAAAGTTACTGAAGTCATCTTGCAGAGCAGCTCAATTTGATGGAATATGTTTTGGGGCTGTACGATGCATTATAAAAGATTGTCTAAAAGCCAATATTACCTCAGAAGATGAGCTTATAGCTGTTATCACGAAGTACGAAGATGGCTTTGATGCCGATGCCGCTGGTTTACAAAAAATTTACGATAAAACTTTAGGCTTTCGTATAGAAATTTGTAATCGCTTCAATACAGGTGTTGCATATGAGCGCGCTAAAATACAGTACTACAATGATCTTAGTGAATTGATAGGCATACGCATCAAAAGCCTGCCAGATCAAATTGATGAAATCCATTTTCATTTTGACACAGATAAAGCTGATAAACAAAAATTAAATGATTTGCCAGAAGGGATGTATAGTTTAAATATTGGCACATCTAATGAGCGCCATGCTCTTGCTTATCTCAAATTTCAATTTGGTTCATATATTGTAGATCCAACCTACGGCTTACTAAATCCCAATAAGCCGCCATCGGAAAAACTTTTAGATCTATTTAACTTTTACAATACTTCTGATTTTTCTATTGTAGCTTATAGTTATACTCTATTGAGTTAAATTGTATTAATTTGTATACTTTACAAGTTATAATAGGTTAATAAATGAATATAGCAGGAATCTCAGAATCTGTAGTAAAAATATATGAAGCTCCGGTTGATAAATGGAATCGTCAGTGTAAATTACTCAAAGATGACGAGATCACAACTTGCGTTTCGGCAATCATTGCTCATCCTCAAAAGATAAAAAGCAAAACGTGGGATTTTGCGGCTCTTTTTCTGGCTGAACTTCACATTCGTAAATGGGGTAAAAAGCATACTAAAGAGCTTGCGGTCTTTAGAGATGCCATTTGCGAGCAATCCGGCAAGTGTTATTTGGATACTGGTTATAGCATTGAAGGTGCAGGCCTTTCTGAAAAGTCAGTAAAAAAAGGTGGCAGCAAAAATAAGATTGTTCGCCCATATCCTTACGATAAAACAGCTCTAAAAGTAGTGAAAAAATGGCAAAAAAGCGGCTCTAAAAAGTCGTTAGATGCTTATGTCGATTCCTATGTATCTAGCAAAGAAAAGAAAACCTTACAGCAGCATAGTGTTACCTATCTCACGGCAGATCAGCATAGTAAATATATGGTTACATTTGACAAAGGGCACATTAAAATTGGCGGTCAAACCCCCAAAGATGGAAGATACATCTTTGCTCTTGGCGGTAAGGGTAAAAAGGTTTCATTGTTAGCAGGTGAAAAAGTGCCTGGCAAATTTCAGCATAGTTCATTTTTTGCTGGCGCCCCAGTAAAATGCCCTGGCAATTTCGATGTAAAAAGTGGACAAATGACAAAGGTAACATTGCAAAGCGGCCATTACAAACCACTTGAAAAGCACGGTAAAATCCTCCGCACATTTTTAAGCCGTCCTGAAAACCTCGGTCCCAAAAAAGCGGAAAGCCTAAAAATTCAAACATATAAAAACTAATATATTTTCCAGCTGCAAAAAAATCAGCGGCTGGCTCTCATAAGCGCTAACTTAATTAGATTTCAAGCCTATTCCTCAGCCTGAATGGCTGGCATATAAAAGCCCAGGGCATAGCCCTGGGTATACTGTGGATGTGATATGCAGGCTGAAGGCCTGCGTTATAGTGAACAATAAATTAAATAGATATTGGGCCAAAACCTCTTATAATTTTTCGTTTACTATAACGCCGGCCTACAGCCTGCAAAATGGCCCCACAATATACCCAGGGCGCTGCCCTGGGCTTTTACATACCAGCCCTTCAGGCTGAGAATGTGTGCCTGAAATCTAATTAAGTTAGACGCTTATAGGGCTGGCCCTCAACTATAAGACACGATTAAAATCGACTACCCCAAGGATCTTCATTCCAGTGTTTAGGAAAAAAAGTTGTTGCAGAATGAGTGAAATTCGGTACAAATGTATGCGAATGAGTATAAGGCTTTTCAACTGCTGAATTTACGACTTTTTTGGCATACTGTGCAGCTTTTGAAATGGAGCCTAGGGGATCTTTTATAAATGAAGAAAAGGCATGTTTGCCAAGTGATTCGCCCGTAATTGAACTAGAAATGGCTACTCGTTTTTCAACGCAGCCAAAAGCTACAGCCGCCCAAGTGTTGCGCACTCTTCTATCAAGTAAACCAAACCCAAGAGTAAGCACAGTAAGTGCAAAACCTTTAAAAAATCGAACTGCCCTTTGGGTATCAGAATAGCTTTTTGCATAGGAAAAAACTCTAAAGGGCTTTTCGCCAATTTGCATGCTGTCATTCGCAGGTTTATTATTAAAAAATGTTGTTAAACTTGTTATGTTGGATAGCCCAGATAACCCAAAATGTACTAATTGGTTTTCATTATAAATTACTTTATCTACCCATTGATGTGCCATACAAGGACTTACGTTTATCATAATTTTCTCCATATTAAAAGAAGTATTATATCATATTAAAATATTTATGTCAATAAAGAGTTTGATTAGATGAAAGTGAGACTTGCTAAAACTAAAATACATATTTTTTGACAGCAACTACTATAGCCAGAAGTAATAGTGCTTTTCGAAGTCTATCAGGCATGAGCATAAAGGCTGTAAGAAGAGGTACCCCCGTTATCACTTGAGCGCCAGTGTTTGAATATATGGCTCGTCCGATATCTTGCAGGGATTCATCCAGTCTTTGAATATCGTCAGGCAGACATTCTAAATAGGAGTGTATCACATCTATAAGCCATATTTTAGAACCGGTGATCTTTAGAATGCCTTGTGCAACTGCCAAGTCCTGACTTGAAATAGAACCCATTTGATAGTTTCTGGCAATTTTTCTAAATCTTAGTATGTGCTCTCTTTGGATTTTTTGTTCTGAATTGCTGTGCAAAAGTTTCATTACTGTTTTAAAAGACATAATTACATTTTCAGTATTTAGCTCAGCAGAATCAAGCAGTATACTTATCCAATGATGAAGAACTTTATTTTGGGATGTCTTCTGATAACGTGGCACCATATCTCGGGCTAGCTGGTTTATTTTTGTTACCATAAAATCTAAATCTGCAAGAGTATAATCGCTCCTTGAAGTAGTGAGCAGCGATGAAAGCACTTGGGGCAGCTTTTCTAAGGCGCCTAAGGAGTACTGCTGAATGGAAGCGCTAAACTCAGTGAGTAATTCTACTATGCTATGTTCACAGAACTTAAGAGCATCGTGATCAATTAATATTTGGAGTTCTTCATAAGCTTTTTCAAGATCTTTCGTCTGCGCGCGATTGGGAGCTTTGAGTTGCATAATCAATTTTATTAAGCTATCTGCGCGGCAAATACTTTGAGGTGCGGCAACCGGACCCATACGTGCTTCAAGATAGGCTCTTGCGTCATCTGCACTTTGAAAAGGTTTTTTTATTTGAGGATTTACGATTGCACTTGGGCTGCCAGCAATTTTAAGGTTTTGTCTTGCACGATTTTGTGCGTTGGAAAGTGCTTGTAAAGATGGGCAAGGATAATCAGCTGTTGCTGCAGGCGCGCTGCTGGCTTCAGCTCCCGGGATAAACTGAAGCGTTTTTGAGAGGGCAGTATCTAGAAATGAAAAGCTGCTTTTTACAAACTGAACAACGCGGCTTGAAAAATCGTAGGTAGTATCAAGTAAAGGCCTTAATATTTGTTCTCCAATTACAAAACTTGGAGTTTTAGGTATTATTTGAAGCGAGCCATCAAGTTGCTGAAAAGTGCGATATTCAGAAAATGTAATAGTTGCGACTTGATAAGGTACTATGTTGCTTAATGAATGCATGTATTTTCTCTATATTGTCGGCTTATTAGACTTTATATCGCAATTATAGCCGCCGCTAGCAAAAAATTTATCAAACAACCAGCGATTAACATAAATTGACCAGCAAAGGTAGCCAGGATGAGCCTTCCATTCAGATATAGCGCGCGCATCTTCACTTTTTACTTTCTCGAGGGTTGGCCTTCGACCTGTTTCGATGTATTTATAGCAGCTTTCTCCGGTATGAACCTGCTCGCATTTATCTAATTTTTCTTCGAGAGTCTTTATCTGTTTTGCGTGATGTTCACTATTTTGGTCATGTTCAGCTCTCATTTTATTATATGTTTCATCAGAAATACATTGCTCAAAAAATGGACCATATAGTTTGTGAGCAGCTTCAAGCATCTGGGGGTCGTTGTTTGCAACACCCGCTTGGGTAATGCGATATACTTCTGCAAGGTTTCCTTCAACGCAGCGCTCAAAATTTGATTTTTGTTCAGAGACAGGCTGTGCATTGGCAGTTGGCAGGACATTCATAGCGCGTGAGAAAATTGCTTCAAAAGCCAAAAAACCATCTTGTACTGTTTGAAAAGCGTACATAGAAAGTGAATAGGTTTGATCAATAAGAGGCCGTAGTACTCTTTCACCAAATACTTCGGCAGGTGTTTTTGGCATTATTTCGAGTGTGCCATTAGTATTCTCATACAATCTATTTTCATAAGATGCTCTTGGTTGAGGGGCAAGAGGAAGAGTTGTACAAAATGTAACACTTGAGCTTTGAAATACTGATAAAGACATAGTAACCTCTTTGTTGAATACTTATTATCCATTGAACCTTAGTTAGTTTCAACATAAAGAAAAGATGTAAAGGTTTTTGAAAAAATTATTTAACGCAAAGGCGCAAAGGCACAAAGAAACGCAAAGAATACAAAACAAAGAATATAATAGAGCTTCGGCAGATCACATTTAAATATTGTTTTACAGCATTTTACTTGTTTCCCTGCGAAGCACTTTGTTTTTCTTTGCGTTTCTTTGTGCCTTTGCGCCTTTGCGTTAAGAAAATCTTACACCTTATTCTCTTCAGCGTTAGGCCCAGAAAATTTTATTATTTGTTTTTCAAGGTCAAGGAGGGCCTGTTTGAGTTTAGCGCCATAACGAAAACCACCAAGTGACCCATCTTTGGCTATTACACGGTGGCAGGGGATTATTAGGGGTAGGCTGTTGCATCCGCAGGCGTAGCCTACGGCTCGGGCAGCTTTTGGTTTACCAACGCTCGTAGCAAGCTCGCTGTACGAAAGAGTGCTTCCGAGGGGAATTTTGCTCATTTCGTTGAGCACGTCTTGGTTAAAATCTACGACCATAGGCTTTATAGGCAGATGATACGATTTATTTAAAAAATAGTTTTTAAACCATTCTTGGGTTTGCTTATATGCAAAATCAGAACCGGTAACTTCTACATCTGCATCTCCTTCTTCCATATCAACTATGTTTAGTACATCATTGAGCCAAAAAAAACTAAAACTAAAACTAAGATGTTTGTGAAGATGTTTGGGACTTAAGTCTTTGAGTAAAAAATTCATAATGTAGTAATAAGGGTTATGCCTACCACAGCTGCTGTTTCTGCGCGTAGGGTATTTGAATGAAGACGTACGCCTTTTGCACCGGCGTCAAATAAAATTTTACCCTCTTGATCGCTTAAGCCTGATTCCGGGCCTATTACAAGCGTGACAATGGGCTCCAATGGAAATTTTTGCAGGGGAGTAGTACTTTCAAGATCGCCAAATAAAACTAAGCCTGCTAGGCATTCTTTTAGGGCTTTTTTTACCTGAATTTCAGGTAAAAAAAGGCGTCCGCACTGCTTGGTACTGGAAAGTATAATAGTATGAAGGCGCTTTAGATATTGATCTGATACGGCTTTTTTTTCTGAACGATCTCCAGGAAATAAAAAAAAGTTGCTGACGCCAACTTCACAGGCCTTTTCTATGGCATATTCAAAATGCGCAGGCTTTAAAAAAGCTAAGGCTAAATTGCAGGTGAGTGGTTTTTGCTCTTCAGTAGTAACGCTTGTGATTGAAAGAATGGCTTCTTTTTCCTGAAGCTTTGAAACTGCAGCCAAGGCAAGTGAGCCCTTGCCATTGATTATTTCAACTTCCTGACCTACTTTTGAGCGCATTACATTGCGAAGGTAGTGAAATTCATCATCCTTTAAGAAAATATCATGCCCTTTTACAAGAGCACCTGAAAAATAGTATCGATTTTGCGGCATTAGCGAATTACTTCTACTCGGATTGTATTTGTTGTGCCGCTTACCCAAAAAGGCGAGCCGCTTGTCATAACGACTAAGTCGCCTATAACTATATTATGGTGATTAAGCGCGTAGGTGCTTGCTTCTTTAAAAGCCTGCTCTACGTCTTTAGATTCTTTGCAAAGCACAGGTATAACACCCCAGTTAAGAGCTAGCTGCTGGTAGGTTTTTTCGACTGTAGTAAGTGCGATAATGGGCATGTGGGGACGAAGTCTTGATACAAGCCGCGCTGTAGAGCCACCTCTTGTAAAAGCAAAAATGGCTTTTGCTCCCAAAGTATTAGCAGTTTTTACACATGATAAAGTAACTGCTGATGGCACATCGCTATACTGCATTTTAGCATGCTTTTCAAAGAATGTAGCATAATCAAAATCTTGTTCTGCTTCAAAGATAATGCTTTTCATGATCTTTACGCAGTCTATAGGGTATTTACCTACGGCAGTCTCGCCAGACAGCATAACTGCAGTTGTGCCATCATAAATGGCATTAGCAACATCTGATGCCTCAGCACGTGTAGGACGCGGATTGCTGATCATGGATTCTAGCATTTGGGTGGCAGTAATTGATGGTTTTCCTGCTAAATAGCATTTTCGAATCATCATTTTTTGCAGGCGCGGAACCTGGCTTAAAGGTACTTCTACACCAAGATCGCCGCGGGCAATCATAATGCCATCACTTGCTTTCAGGATGCTGTCAAAATTAGCTACGCCTTCATTGTTTTCGATTTTTGCAAGTATTAAAATCTCAGGTTTTTTAGCGTCGATAACTAGATTTTTTATGGCAAGTGCGTGATCTGCACAGCGAACAAAGCTTGCAGCTATGGCGTCAATATCATTTTCGCAGCCAAAGCGAATGTCTTCTTCGTCTTTTTCGGTTAAAGCAGGTAAGTTAAGTTCCACATTTGGGATATTTACACCCTTAGATGATAAAATCAGGCCATGATTGACAAATTCAATTTGTACACCTTCGGCTGATGTGTCTACAATATTTGCCGAGATATAGCCGTTGTCAATAAGCAGGTGAGTGCCTATGACAAGTTTTTCTAAAACAAAAGCGGGTAACACGGGTATTTTTTCGGATGTGCCGATAGCTGCATCTTTTACAAGCCAGAGTTTTTGGCCAGGCTGCACTTCGATACCTTCTTTTGGTACCTTGCCAAGGCGAATTTCAGGACCTTTTGTATCAAGCATGATGGCTACGGGCTTTTTTGCCTTTTGCCTTGCTTCTTTGATCATCTGAATGCTTTGCAGGTGCTCTTTGTGGGTGCCGTGGCTAAAGTTGAGCCTCGCAACGTCCATGCCAGCATCGATAAGCTGTAAAATTTTTTCGACAGAATTGACCGCAGGTCCGATAGTGCAGATAATTTTTGTTCTTGTCATATCGTATCTCCGTATTGAAACTTTATCATTATGTTATTTATCTTGTCAAAAGTTCTTGTCATTTACTATTACTCTAATTAAAATTCCTAAAGCTCCAAATCCGGTCTAACCCATATATCAAGTAAAATGATCAAAAAATCTGATATGCCCCCACAAAAGTTTAGAGAACTCGTTTTTCTGCTACTTTTTAGTCAAGATAGCCATGCAAGTGATCCTGATGAGCTTTTTATGACTGTAAGCCACGAGCTTAAGGTAAATCTTAAGCAGGTAAAGGCTGCCTGGGAAAAGGTAGAGACTATCCTAGAGTTGTTACCAGAAATTGATGCTGATATATCGGCTGTTTCAACATCTTTTGACTTTCATAGAATTCAAAAGGTAGAGCTGGCAGTCTTGCGCCTTTCATGTTATGAACTTATATTTGAGAAAAAACTTTCGGTAAATATAGTTATTGCAGAAGCAAAACGGATAGCTAAAAAATTTGCAACACCTGATGCGGCCTCTTTTTGTCAGGCACTTATAGACGCCATGGCTAAAATTAAAAAATTGAGTTAGCAATGAAAGATCAGTTTATTGCAAATAAGCCTCTTTCAGAAGTATCGACCTTAGGTATTGGCGGGCCTGCCAAGTATTATATCGAAATTAAATCCATCCCGGAAATGCAAGCTGTCATGCAACATTGCGATAAAGAAAATCTTCGCACGTTTATCCTTGGAAAAGGCTCTAATTGTCTCTTTGATAGCAGGGGTATTGATCGTGTTTGCCTGCACAATAAAATTGATTTTATTAATGAGCCCGAAGTTGGCCATTTTCATGTGGGTGCAGGCTATAGTTTTTCATTGCTGGGTACGCAAACAGCCAAAAAGGGCTTTTCGGGATTAGAATTTGCCTCAGGTATACCAGCAAGCTGCGGCGGGGCGGTTTTTATGAATGCCGGTGCTCAAGGTATGCAAACCTGGAACTGCCTGCATTATGTTGATTATGTTATGCCAACTGGCGAGCTTAAGCGCTTTAGTAAAGATGAGCTTTCTTATGGCTATCGCGTAACATCCTTTCAGCAGATGCAAGGAGCTATAGTGGGGGCTTATTTTATACTTCAAAAACAAGAAAACGTGCGCAAAAAGCAACTTGAACTACTAGAGGCTCGCATTCAAAGCCAACCATATCAAGAAAAGTCTGCAGGATGCGTCTTTAAAAATCCTCAAAATACAGCAGCAGGACTTTTAATTGACAAAAGCGGCCTAAAAGGTTTTCAAATTGGCGGTGCCAAAGTCTCAGAGCTGCACGGAAATTTTTTAATAAATAGCAAAAGTGCTACATCTGATGATTTTCGAGAACTTATCCAGCATGTACAACGTGTTGTAAAAGAAAAAACAGGTCATGACCTACATACCGAAGTATATTGGATAACCGATGACCAGACGCTTTGATTTGCATTGCCATTCAGTGTATTCTGACGGCAGCCTTTTACCAAAAGAGCTGATAGCACTCGCATTAGAAAAAGAGCTATCGGGTTTTAGTATTACCGACCACGATACTTTTCAGGGCTTTTTTGATCTGCAAAAGGCATTATTTCTAGACTCAAAGCTTTCAGTGCTTCCTGGCATAGAGCTTTCAGCTGACTTTGAACAGCATAGTATTCATGTACTTGGCTATGCATTTAATCCTCACGATGAGGCCTTTAGTGCCTTTTGCCTAAGGCAAAGAGTATGGCGGCGGGATCGACTGCGCCAGATGTGCGCTCTTCTTACCAAAAACGGCGCACCGTTAGCAGAATCTGATGTTGTCACCACTGAAGATCCAAATTATACCTATGGCCGTGTGCATATAGCACTTGCCCTTATGCAAAAAGGCTATGTAAAAAACGTAGGCGAGGCATTTAAGCGCTACATAGGTGATAAAGCTCCGTGTTATGTATCAGGTGATAAATGCAATGTTCAAGAAGCAATAGATGCCATTCACAAGGCTCACGGCTTTGCAGTACTTGCTCATCCTCATCTTATCAATTCAAAATCACTTGTCAATAGATTGCTAGCGCTCAACTTTGACGGCATTGAAGCCCACTACGGCCGCTTTGTAGCTCAAGTAAATGAGCACTGGGTAGTCAAAGCAAAAGAAAGAAATATGTTTGTAACAGGCGGATCTGACTTTCACGGCCTACCAAAGCCTGATGCTCATTTAGGCTCCGCCTCATGCCCAGAAGATGTTTTCGACAAGCTTATGGCGCATTATCAGAAGTTATAAAATTTCCCTAGAGCAAACAGCCAGAGTTCGCAGAGTAAAATAAGAAAAAACGATAGAACAATAAAACGATAAAACATAAAAAATGAATTATTGATTTATTTACCGCTAAGGCTTTTTCTTTTTCATCTTTTTTATCGTTCTATCGTTCGATCGTTTTTATCGCTGAAGATTTGAGTTATGGAAATAGGCAAATAGGAGGTTAGGCTTGTTTGCTTAACGATAATCCATAATGGTGCCATAATGATGGAAAAAGGGAGAAATCATGCCAACTTTAAATATCAAGGGCTTTCCTGAGGATCTTTTTCAAGTTTTAGCCGACAGGGCAAAACAAGATCGGCGTTCCTTAACAAGTGAAGTTATTTACCTTTTAGAGTGGGCACTCGAAGCAACACAAGGAAAAAGCTCAATTCTTCAGCTAAGAGGGTTGGGAAAGAAGCCGCGCAAAAAGATAGACGTTGCAAAGCATATAGATACTGAGAGGGACTCTTGGGAATAGATATTCTTGAAGACATTGGTCTTGGACCTGTGTGCCTTGATACCTCTGTTTTCATTTATTTCATCGAAGAAGATCGCCGTTATATTGACATTGTAGCCCCTATTTTCGAAGCTATAGATATTGGTATATTATCAGCTGTGACTTCCGGTGTCACTCTTTTAGAAACTCTTGTGATTCCATTTCGAAATAAAGATAATGATCTTGCGTTGCAGTATGAGCAACTGCTTTCTGAAAGCAGAGGATTACGTTTGCTCAGTCTTGATCGAGACCTCTTGCGTCAAGCTGCGCACCTGCGTGCAAGCTTTGAAATAAAAACTCCTGATGCGCTGCAACTTGTATGTGCAAAACAAGAAAAATGCACAGCATTTGTTACGGATGATAGACGTATTTCAAAAATTCCTGGTCTTAAAATTTTACAATTATCCGACTATCACCTATGAATTGTGTCTAGGCCTGGCATTCGGACATTTTGTCTCTTAACTTTATATCATGACCCAAAGTTTCAGAATAAAGAAAAAGTATCAAATGATAAAAACGATAGAACGATAAAAACGATAAAACATACATAAATGAATTGTTGATATCTTATCTACCTTCAAGGCTAGGGCAGCTCTTTTTCTTTTTCATCTTTTTTATCGTTCCATCGTTCGATCGTTTTTATCATTCAAAAGTTGATTTAAGTGAACGGTATTGATTCTACCCGATCTTGCCAATGAAGCGCGATTCTGTTTATTTTGTTTATTAGATTGGTAAAAGTGAGTTATTATTGATGAATATAATGATTTGTAACTCTATGTATAAAATATTACTTATTTTGTTGTTGTTTCCTTGCTTTCTTTGGGCGAATGAAAACTTAGGGGAGCATCTTTTTGCAGTGCATGCTACAAATGTTTTGCCTGAAGATGGGGTTTTACATGCAGGATATGGAAAACCAGAAGATATTCCTGAGGGAATCCCTGATATTCGATGTACGGTCCATTTTTCGATAGGTGAGCTCGTACGTCCAGTAGGTAAGGATTGGATGAATTGGGAAGAGCATCTGTATGCTATTGTTACTCCTCTCAAGAGCCTATATCCCCAGCTTGTTAATCTTAATTGCTATGACAGCTTTATCTTAGGAGATCTTGATCTAACCCAAGAGATGTTTGTGGTTGTACCAAAAGGAACTATGCTGGATGGTCCATTTTCTATTTATGAGTATGATTCCAGATCTAGCCTTCGCGAGGCCGTTGACGCACTCATCGGCTCTCTGGGAGGATGGAAGGTCACCATGCTTGGATATAAAGATGAATCTAAATACAGAAAAGCTACTGTAGATGGCCGTAACATCAATACGCACAAATTCTTTACCCCATTTCTTGAGAAACTTCCTCATCTTTCCTTAGGTTTGAGATGGTATCCTCTACATGGAGAAGCGTGGCGGTTTGCAGATTGGGAAATGCTTGCCATGTCACTTGCTCATGCTCCTGAGCACTTTAGTAGCTACGCTGAGTTTGAAGAGCATGAATCAATAATCGAAAAAACCTATCTAAATGCCCCAACGTTAGCTGAAAAAAGCAAAGAAATCATTCGAAAAAAAATTATAGGTTATGCAACGGACTGCCAGCCCTGACCTAGACTGTCAAATATTACACAAACTAAAAATTTCATTGTGATTCCATATATCTTCCACAATCTTGCCTATCCTATCCCTTGCGATCCTGTATATCTTATGACAACCTAGCTCTGACCCCAAGTTCGGCCTTGCAAAGCCGGACGCTCATTTAGGTTCTGCTATATGTCCGGAAGATCTTTTTGACAAGCTCCTGGCGCATTATCACAAGCGTTGAAAAGTTTCTTGATTCTTTTAGCTAATGTATATATTCCTAGAGTAACAGCCAAGAATGGGTATGTATGTTTCAGGGTGAGCATTTTCTTTTTTTTCCTGTAATTGTTTTGGTTGGTCTTATTTTAATTGCCCTGAGTTTTCGTCTTTTATTTCGGTTTTTGCTAATTTTTCTTGTAATAATCGCTATTTGGTATGGGCTTTATTTTATTGGAATTACATCAGCGCCAATTGATAGCGCGCACATATGTCCCCAAAAATCGGATGCACCTGCTCATGTATGATATTGCGCTTGAAACATTTTATGAAGCAGAAAAAGCCATTGATCATTTAGCACTTCGTACGCCTCTTATAAAATTTAACTCAAATATATACCTCAAAGCTGAGTGCTTGCAGCCTGGTGGTTCTTTTAAAATACGGGGCGCCACCTTTTGTATAGGCCGCATTCCAGCCGATAGGCGTGCCAAGGGAGTAATCGCCTATTCTACAGGCAATCATGCTCAGGCGGTCGCCTTGGTAGCAAAGCACTTTGGGATTCCAGCAACTATTGTGATGTCACCCGAAGCACCTGGCTTTAAGGTTGAGCGAACTCTAGAATACGGCGCCCAAGTAATTATTACCGAGCCAGGCTCTGAGGCGCGCATGATTTTTGCACGAAAACTAGCTGAAGAGCGAAATTTGATTTTGATACCATCCTATGATAATTTGGATATTATTGCAGGACAGGGGACAATAGGCCTTGAAATTTTGCAGGATATAGAGCCCGGAGTAGTTTTTGTACCTGTTGGTGGAGGTGGACTGATAGCAGGTATTGCCATGGCAATAAAAAAAGTAAATCCAAAAGTCAAAATAATAGGTGTTGAGCCTGAATTGGAAGATGATGGCTGTCAAAGCTTTAAAAAAGGCTACAAGGTACGCATGTCTCATGTAAGTAACAGCATAGCTGATGCTATCAAAATTCAGGAATTAGGCGTTATTGCCTATCCTCTGATGCAAACATATGTTGATGAAATGATGTCAGTCACAGAGGCTGAAATTATTCATGCTACCAAGTTATCACTTGATCAAGCGCACTTGTTTGTAGAACCATCGGGGGCCCTTGCACTTGCCGGCGCCCTTCGTTATCGTCAATTAGACTCAAAGCCTATAGTGTGCATTGCAAGCGGCGGCAATACACTGCTTGCAAACTTGTGTAAATTGGCCTAATTTTACAAACTTGATTTGGTATATTCTTCCCAGTATCGAGACCGAGCCCGTGACCGTGACCGTTTGTTATACTTAGCAAGTGCAGGTGGAAAGATAACCCGTCTCGGGCTCGGTCACGGGCTCGGTCTTGAAACAAACAAAATTCCCACTTTTCAATGAAAGTCATAGTTTTGTCATAACGGGTGCTATTATCCAGTCTTAATGCTCTTTTAGTTTTAAGGTTCTGCTTAATGCTGCGCGTCCTTATAATGGATTATTTTATAGACTTGAGATATCCTATAATAGCTGGATGCTTGACAGCAAGATCCTCAGGTGTACAACCCTGAAAATCTTTAATGCTGGTATCGGCTTGTTTTGATACCAGATACTTTGTAAGTTCTAAGTGACCGCCTGCTGCTGCATAGTGTAGCGCTGTACGTTTGGTATACCCAGATTGCTGGTTTACTTTTGCACCGCTATCAATTAGACGGGTAATTATCTGTAGATTTGGTATTCCAGGGGAATGTACGTTGCAAGCTTTTGAAAGAAGGCTATCAACTTGTTGTCCATTCCAGTCTAACTCCGCATCGACAAAATCGACCGTTGCTCCTCTTTTAATGAGGAGCTCGACCATCTCAAGATTCCCCGTGCAGACAGCAACAGAAAGTGGAATCGTACCGTAAATGCCTTTGGCATTGATTTTGGCACCTTTGTCTAGTAGCCATCCTACAACTTCTGTATCTTGCTCCCTTACTGCAATGCAAAGCGCAGTGTCACCACTACCAATATCATCAAGAGGGGGATTTTTTTCAAGAATGGCTTTTATGATTTTTTTAGGATCTTTAGGGCCTTCTGTTTCTTCACCTGCATAATGAAAAACTTTATGTCCTCCGGATCCCTTAGGTTTTAGATTTTCAATGGCTCTTTGTAAACAAGTGCTGCCACTAGCATCAAGTATTGTAAGATCCGCACCGCCTTGCAAAAGTACCATGGTAGTTTTTTCATCAGCGTGAAAGAGTGCTGTATGTATCGCGACTCTGGCAGTAAGTCCAGAGCCTTCACGTAAAGTAGCATTCACATCTGCCCCTTGTTCAACCAAATGCTTTGCCACGGCCCATCTTCCGTGAGAAGCCGCTTCAAATATGGGGCTATTGTTAAAGTCATCCAGTGGCATTTTAGGATCTAATCCCTCTTTAAAAGGCTGAATGATTGCATCGTCTGTTGCACGCCAATTACGTATTGTTGATGTAAAGGTAGCTTTTTTTTCAGTATATGATTGTAGTGCCATGCCTACAATAGTTCTAAATCGGCTTTTTTCAGGACATTCTCCGGCTGTTAAGCCATTTTCAGTTAAGTAGTCCCATAAATTGGTTCTATTAAAATCTCTTTTATAGCCAAAAATAGTACGCACAATTCTTTCGATAATAGACAGTGTCTCTGCATAAAGTTTATTTGTATCTTTGTCGTAATAAATAAACGTTTTACCCCACCATTTGCTTACATGTACAGGATCTTTGCTGAAGTCGCGCGTTTCGTAGGTGATAGAATCCCAGCTTTTGAATGTGGCAGATTTGATATTATCAATTTCCATGTGACACCAATTAAGTTTTTATCATTTTTAACAATTAAGGTTTTACTAGTCAATATTTAAAGAAAAATCTTGATTGTTTTGCGCATTGGTTAAAATTGTGTTGATAGCGATAGCGGCCATGACGCCTTCACTGGCAGCAACAATAGTATGCAAAACATCTTTTGAGGCATCGCCGATGACGAATAAGCCTGGGACATTTGTGCATTCGAAATTACCTACAATAATGCCGCCTGTTTCATCTAGATTACATCCTAACTGCTCGGCTAAATGAGATTTTTGGGGAGAATAGGTGTTAAAGAAAATGGCTTTTCGTTCAAGCTTTGTGCCATCATCAAAAACAATGCTTTTTAAAATGCCATCTGAGCTTTCTAAACGACTGATTTTTTGTTCATAAAGGGAGATATTGTGCTCGTGCAAGCGATCACGTCCCGATGCGCTTATTTCACATGGTCCATCAGTACAAACGGCAATATCTGGGCTCCAATTTTTAAGTTCAAAAGCAAATTCGGCTGCCCTTTTATTGCCTTTTGCAAGTACTGCAAGGGGCATATTTCTTACTTCCCAGCCATCACAGTAGGGACAATGAAAAATGCTTTTTCCATAAAGCTGTTTGGCGCCATCTATTTCTGGCCATTTGTCTTGAATGCCTGTTGCAAGTACAAGAATTTTTGCTTCGATTGCTACATTATCATCTGAGAGTAAATGGAAGCTATTATGCTGTTTTGTTGCTTTTATGATATTCAATTTTTGGATTGACACCGAGGGGTAAGCAAGTAGTTGTTCTCGAGCAATTTTTCGAAGCTCAGCCGGATGAATTCCGTCGCGTGATAAAAACCCATGCATCGCGTGAGAATAGCTGTTTCTGTACTGTTCGTTATCACAAATCAAGACATCTCGTAAACTACGGCCTAGAATGAGTCCAGCACTCAAGCCCGCGGGTCCGCCTCCTACAATTACAACTTCTTTTTTCAAAATGTGTCCATTGTTAAAAACTTCACGTTAAGCATTAAGGGAATTTATGGCAAATTTTACGGTGTTCATCCAAATTGCTTGAGAGCTTTTTTAAATTGCTTAATGAAAAAAAAGAAGTCCACCTACGTAGGACTAGGTAGCATTAATTCAAATTCCCACGGCTAAGCGCGAGCTTGCCGTGGGGGAGCTTGCCGTGGGTAGCTTGCCAGTACAAATTGTTCACCTTTTGGTGAACGTCTTTTTATAAAGCTTAGCTTTGGTTACGACCAATCAAAAGTAAATGTGGGTGCTTGGGGCAATTCAAGAACTTGTGAGAGCTGATGCTCCATTGTTTTGGATCGAGGGTTTCTAGAAAGGTTAATATGGCCTCTTCTTCGAAAAGGCCTTCTGAATGGCCTGGATAGCAGGTAATGCTGATGAGTCCAAGGGGCTGAATAATATCAAGGCTTGCTTGAATGGCTGTTAGGGTAGTTTTACACATGGTGGTAAATGATTTATCTGCTCCTGGAAGATAGCCTAAATTAAATGCGATGAGTTTGGCACTCATTGGTGCGGCAACTTCTTGCATTCGTGAATGACACATTTCATAAATAAAGATTTGATCGTTAGAAAAATCTTTAAGTCGCATTTTGGTATTTTCAAGTGCTGCTTTTTGTACATCCAATACTATGAGCTTGCCTGAGGGTGCAGTAAGCGCAAGGTTCGCTAAAAAAAGGCTGTCATGGCCATTACCTGCTGTGGCATCAATAACCGTATCGCCGGGCTTTACGGCCATTTGCCAGAATGCATGTGCAATATCAAGGTGTGAAAAGGGTCTCATAGGCATCTACGCTACAAAGTTTGCTTTTTTATTGCTAGATAAGTAGGAGGGTGACTATGATAATAAGCGTCAAATCGGGATATTAGCTCAGTTGGTTAGAGCGCCACGTTGACATCGTGGAGGTCAGCTGTTCGAGTCAGCTATATCCCATACTTTATGGATAATATTTCAAAACTAATTCTTCACGCATCATGTGAAAAACTTCTTGCGCTTTCAGCTCAATCGGTGCTTCCTACCCTCATCCCGTTAAAAGGCCGTGCCTTTGAGTGGGGCTTTGAGTACGATTTTATCGCTAAATCCTCTTGTGAAGTAGGTGTACTGCCGCTTATTCAAGAGCAGATGAAGCGCTTTTGTCAGGAAAATATCCCTTTAGAGACACTCAGCATGGTGCCGCAAAATGCAGCGAGCTTTTTACAAAAAAAACAGCCAGTGCAAGCTGATCTTTGTTTAGCATATCCAAGCAATATAGTGCCCCTTTGCAAGGTGGGTGATTTTTACGATATATGCCCCACAGAGCTTCTAGAAACAAGTAAAGAGGTGCGAAATTTTGCACTTTATGAACTTGTTTTTTTGCCAGATTCATGCGTTCGCATCCGCGGTGTAGCCTCAGATGATAAAAAAGAGCTTAGAAATTATCTTAAGGCACTTGAGCGCGCCAAAGAAAATGATCCAACACGTTTAGGCCTTGCGCTTGACTTACTGTCACTTCATGATGGTGAAGCAATTTGGCATGCAAAAGGCATGCATTGCAAGAAATTAATTGAAAAACAAGTAAAGAAATACAATGACAAGCGCGGATTTAAAGAGATTTTTTGCATAAATGCCTTAAATGGTGTAAAAGCCCTTTATGAAATGTACAAAGGCAAGAAAAAAGCACTTCCCTGCCGGTTTTCGCAAGAAGTTATTAGATATAGCGATGATTCCGATGGCTTATTTCAGGTACATAATGCGCTATCTTCGGTGCAGTATACCGTGTGTGAACCATTAAAATTGCAAGAAGAGCTTATTTCCTCATTGCAATTCATGAAGCAAATAGTTAGCATTTTAGGTATGCAAAGTAGCTTTCTACTTTTGCAGCGAGGTAAGGAAGAAGACTCAAATCTTGTCTCAGCGCTTAAAGGAGCGGGATTTGACTTTGAAATACAGCGCTCAGATGCTACCCAAATTGAACTTCACGTATGTGATCAAAGGGGAAGGTCTTGGCCTGTATCTAAACTTACACTCACCTACGAAATAGTGCCTCTTATTGAGTGTGTGGCTGTTCTCTCATATGAAAGACTGCTAGCTCTTTTACTAGAGAAAGAAGGGGGCTTTTTGCCATTTTGGCTAGCTCCTTTGCAGATTCGGGTAATGCCAGTTGAGCAAGATGCCGTTAAATGGGTTGAAGGTTTTGTAAAAGAATTACGCGCTCAAGGCTTTAGGGTAGACATGGATATGCGATCTACGCCTTTGAGTGAAAGAATGTATCAAGCAAGCCTCCAAAAGGTGGCCTCTGCTGTAGTAGTTGGTAAAAACGAGCTTAGCAAACAGGAGCTTTCGGTGAGATTTTTGCCGAACTGCGCAGAATCTACTGCAATGCCTGTGAAGACGTTTTTAGAAACAATCAGAAGGGAGGAAGAACCAACACTTGAGAGTGAATCACGAGATTCGAGTTCCTAAAGTTCGTGTTATAGCACAAACGGGAGAACAATTAGGGGTTTTGGCCCTACATGAAGCGCTACTTCTTGCCGAGCAGCAAGGACTAGATTTAGTGGAAATAGTGCCGACAGCGGCTCCACCGGTATGCAAAATTGTAGATTACGGTAAATTCCGCTACGATCAGACAAAACGCGAAAAAGAAAGCAAAAAGTCGCAGCATCAAGTTAAGGTTAAGGAACTGAAATTTACTCCCAATATTTCAGAACATGATCTCGACGTAAAAATGCGACAAGCAAAGAAATTTTTAGAAGAAGGCAACAAGGTAAAAATAAGTTGTGTTTTTCGCGGTAGAGAGATGATGCACCCTGAGTTTGGTGACCGCATCCTCAAAAAGTTGGTTCTAGATTTAGAAGAACTATCCACCTGCGAAGCACCAGCAAAGATGTTTGGACGCATGATGACGACCGTATTAGCACCGGCCGTCAAAAAGAAGAAATAAGGCATTGTACTTTAGTCTAGAACATGATATCTTGTTTGCAGCATATGACACTCATAAGGAGTATGTAACGTGACGAAAATGAAAACAGTTAAGGCAATTAGTGCCAAATTCAAGGTGACGGGTACTGGGAAGCTGAAGCGCCGACGCCCAGGCAAGCGCCACCTTTTAACGAAAAAATCATCAAATAAAAAACGCCAATTATCAAGACCTGCGTTAGTAAGCGAAACAAAAGTCGCTACCTACAAGCGTCTCATGGGCGTATAAAGCAATATGGAGCAATGAGATGGTAAGAGCAACCTATTCAGTTGCAAGACATCGTCGTAAAAAAAGGCTATTTAAAATAGCTAAAGGCTTTTGGGGAGACCGAAAAAACCACTTACGCTTAACGACCGATGCAGTGACAACAGCGCTGTCAAACAACTACAAGCACCGTAAAAAGAAGAAGCGAGATTTTCGCGGTCTTTGGATTACTCGCTTGGGTGTTGCAGCAAAAATCAACGGTATGTCCTATAGTAAACTTATCAATGGTCTAAAATTGGCAGGATGCGAGCTTAACCGCAAAGTCTTGTCAGAAATGGCAATTGCCGATCCTACAGGATTTTCTGCTGTTGTTAGAGAAGCAAAAAAAGCGTTAGCGGCTTAAATCGCCACTTCCTCTTTTAGTACGTATTTCGCCCGAGCAAATTGATTGCTCGGGCTTTTTTTTTGAGGGTATAATGAAAGAAGTTATTAATTCTCTGGCTCGAGCCTTCGATCAGGATCTTAGAATCTGCAAACATCCAGCTGATCTTGAACTACTTAAAACGCGCTATTTAGGCAAAAAAGGCCTTGTACAAGACCTTTTAAAGACACTTCGCGATGTTCCAGCCGAAGACAAACCCCTCGTTGGCAAGCTTGTAAATGAATTAAAAACAGAAATCGAAGAGCGCCTTGAAGAAACTTTAAAAATATGTGCGCAATCACAGCTTCAAGATAAAATTTCAAAAGAAACTTTAGATGTAACTCTGCCGGGTAAATTAACAAATATTGGCTCAAAGCACCCTGTCACGCAAATGCTCGATGAAATTAATGAAATTTTTATATCGATGGGCTTTACAGTTGCTCTTGGGCCCGAAATTGAAACAGAATACTATAACTTTGATGTGCTAAACATCAGCCCTGATCATCCCGCACGAGATATGCAGGATACCTTTTATGTAGCTCCTGGTATGGTTTTACGAACACATACCAGCAATTCTCAAGGCCGCGTTATGGAAAGTACAAACCCTCCCATACGTATAATTAGCCCCGGACGCGTTTTTCGTAATGAGTCCATAGATTCAAGCCATCACGTCTTTTTTCACCAAGTAGAAGGCCTATATGTGGATGTAGGAGTGTCTATGCAGGACCTACTTTCAACCCTATCAGAATTTGTGCGCCGTCTGTTTAAAAAAGAAGTTGAAGTTCGCTTAAGGCCAAGCTATTTTCCCTTTGTAGAACCTGGTGTTGAGCTTGATATGTCCTGTCTGCTATGTCTTGGAAAAGGCTGCATAACCTGCAAACATACAGGCTGGATTGAAGTGCTTGGTGCTGGCATGGTGCATCCACAGGTGCTTCGCAACGTGGGTATCGACCCAGAAAAATATACCGGATACGCCTGGGGATTAGGTGTAGAGCGCATGGTAGCTTTACGCTCTGGCATTAGCGATATTCGCAATTTTGCAGAAAACGACATGCGATTTTTAAGTCAGTTTTATGCAGTATGAATGGCAAGTCAGCAGGCTTGATGGCCAATTAACCCTCTTAGAGTTCTTAAAGAGGCGATTTAAAGACAAAGATTTTTCTTTACGCAAGATAAAGGGCTGGATTGATGCAGGTTTTTGCACCGTAGCTGGCCGTCCTCAGCGTTTTTCAAGAACTCAGCTAGTTACAGGGGAGCGCGTTGTCCTTTTTGTACCAGAAAAACAAGCTCCCGTACAAATGCTGTTTATTTACGAAGATGATGCTATTTTGGTACTTGATAAACCAGCAGGTATTACCTGTGATGAAAGGCTTGTAGCTGATCTTGCCAAAAAAAATAAACATATTGAATTGGTACACCGTCTTGACAAAGAAACCACAGGGCTTTTGATATGTGCAAAAACCGCTGATGTAAAAAAATATTTTATACAGCAGTTTCGAGCTTTAGCTGTGCAAAAAAGTTATATAGCCATAGTCGACGGGCTTGTACAAGAAAATAATGGCGACATCCAAAACTATTTAGGCCCCATACAGCGCTACCAGGGCCATGTAAAATGGGGAGTTGTATCCTCTGATGGTCATTTAGCGAGTTCACATTGGCATGTACTTAAACGCGGTAAAAAGACAAGTTTACTGCATTTAGAGCCTAAAACAGGCAAAACCCATCAGCTTCGGGTACATACAAGCGGTATGGGCCATCCAATACTTGGCGATTTTACCTATTCAAAAACCTTTTCGTGTACTTATAAAGCCCCTCGCATACTTTTGCACGCCAAAACACTTGCATTTTTGCATCCGCAAACTCATGAAATGATGCAGCTCTCATCTGAGCTTCCCAAAGACATTGAAGCCTGTTTGAAGGAGCTTTTTTAATGAGATATCTTATTGTAAAAACTTCGGCCTTTGGAGATATCATTCACGCTTACTTAGTTTTAGGATACCTTAAACAGCTCGATCCTGAGTGCCAGGTAGACTGGGTTGTAGAAAAGCGCATGTCGCAGCTTGTAAGCAAACATCCAAATGTAGCACGCTACATTGAAGTGGACACAAAAAAATGGCGCTCAAATCTCTTTTCTAAGGCTACGTGGCAAGAACTAAAGCAAGTTTCAAATTTATTAAATCAAGAAACATATGATGCCGTTTTTGATTTGCAGGGCAATATAAAATCTGCAATCATCACCTTTCTTGCACGAGCAAAAAATAAAATTGGTTTTGGTTTTAAAACAGCCCCTGAGGCCCTAAGCGCTTTTAGTTACAACCACCGCTACAATCCGCCACTTGGCCAAAATATACGAAATGACTACCTCTTTTTAGTAGAAAGCTACTTTAAAAAGAAAATTGATGTATCTGCCACAATGCAACTTAATGCAAAGGAGTCTTTACCTAATCTTGAAGGCTATTGGCTTGTGTGTCCCGGTTCAAATTGGAAAAACAAACAGCTTACACAAGATGTCTTGGCAACCTTTTTAGAGCTTTGTAAAACTCACTACAATCCTAGGTTTGCCTTTTTATGTGGCAATGATTTAGAAAAAATTCAAGCTGACTGCCTTGCCAAGCAATTTCCGGGCTCTCAAGTGCTCTTTAAGCCAAGTTTATCTGGGCTTCAGCAAATCATGGGTTCCTTAAAGCTTACGTTGTCCATGGACTCTTTGCCCCTGCACCTTGCAGCCACAGCAGGCTGTCCTACATTTAGCTTTTTTGGCCCTTCAAGCAGCCAAAAATATAACCCACTTGGACTGCAACATGGTTCCTTTCAAGGCTCATGTCCCTATGGCCAAACTTTTGAACGTCGCTGCAGCAAACTGCGTACTTGCCCAACAGGTGCCTGTCTTCGCGAAGTTTCTGTGGACGTCCTTTTTTCTTCTTTCCGAAATTGGTACCACGACTCCTAGGTTGGCGCTCAAGGCTAGATAGACAAAATGAACTGATTTTTTATCGTTCTATCGTTCTATCGTTTTTATCATTGTGTTTTTGCTAGGTGTTAATGAAAATTTTAATGGTAAAAACGATAAAAACGATAAAAAAAATGGCTCAGTTCACACTTATTCTTTATTTTGAGGCATAAGTTTTGAAAGGACTATGGAAATAACAAGCCCACTTAAAAAGCCTCCCACGTGTGCCATGTATGCCACACCGCCGCCTTCATTTGTGGAATAAAGTGTAGATATTCCACTAGTAAACTGCAGCAAAAACCAAAGTCCAATAACGATTAAGGCTGACATCGGAACTATGCTTCTACCCATGAGAACATTGACTTTTTGTTGCGGGTACATAAAGATATAGGCGCCAAGCACGCCAGCAATGGCACCAGATGCACCAACATTGGGAAGGCTCGATTGTGGGTCAAAATAAGTTTGGGCAAAAGTAGCGCCAAGTCCGCATACTAAATAAAATAGTAAATATGGTAGTTTTCCTAGCCGATCTTCAACATTATCACCAAATATCCACAGATACAGCATATTGCCGGCAATGTGAGCAAGACCCGCATGCATGAACATAGATGTAAATAATGTAGGAAATTCAGCCCCAGGATTAGCTAAAAAGCGGCTTGGCACAAACGCCCATTTTTCAACAAACGTTTCTCCTCCATTAAGTTCTACAAAGAAGAACAATATATTTAAAATTATAAGAATGTAATTGACTACGGGGAAAGATTTTTCAGTTGAATTGTCATCACCTAGTGGCATCATAGAAGAGTTCCTTTTTGGACAATACATAGCATGCCGGTATAAATTTAGCCAAGTAATACAAAAATATCCAAGATGTTGCTTCTACAATTTTACTAAATACATTGCAATTTTTGTTTTAATTCTGTATTATTTTTCTGATTTTACAACTAAAATGAAAAGAATTGATGAAAATAGAAGCTTTTAATGAAATAGTGAGAAATTGGGAACCTGTGGCGCTTGCTAAAGGAATGACGCCTGAAGAAGTATCGCGACAAAATAAGTTTATTTTTGATAATCTTGGATCTGTTAATGAAACCTGCCAATCTGTTTATTTTAAACGAAGTAAGGAAGGCCCCCCTAGATCAGTTGAATTTTTTTTTAAGGATAAAACAGTTACGGTAGTAACGCATTTCAAACAAAAAGGTGGAATGCAACCGCTTGGATTTGGATATCAGGCTGTTGTAAAAACATCTGTAGTTACCTATAGCATTCAAAGCACTTTAAAGCCTGGAACTATCATTGCTGATAAGGTACCAAATAAGGAAAATCGAAGTCCAGAGCTTTTGAGATCATTTGTAAGAGAAGGGGAATTAACTGCTAAATTTGCAACTGCGGCCAACATCCGTCAACTACTTGCAGGTGTGCATGATCGAAGAAATAAGGAAGGCATTCTTTTAGTTGGCATGCAAAACACTCTTCAAGAAATTTTTAAATCATGCTATGCAGTTTCGAAGAATCAAAAAGTTGCAATTGCCAAAGGCTTAACTAATGGGCTCAGGCAGCTTCATGCACAAAATGTTGTTCATAGAGACTTGCATATGGGAAATTGCGCACTTTCGTATGAAAACACATGGATGATCCATGATTTGGGCCTTGCCAGAATTCAAGGTGAACTTATAAGCGGATTAGTTAACTTAGTTATTTCATCACCTACAACTGTGCATGACAAAGTACATAATCAACAAATCCTGGCAAAACTTACAGATGATACCTGGGCACTTGGGTTATTGTTATATGAACTTGAATACAACAGTGTTCCCAAGTTTGTTTTTTTACTCGAAAAAATACGCAATATATTACTTGGCACAGATAAAAGAAGTGATATATCAAGTGTGTACGAAGCCTTTACTCAAAGCGTCCAAGAATTTTTAGATTCATTTAGAGATGATCCTGATAACGATTCTTTTTTAAAAGAGCTTATCCTTGCATTGTTTGAGGGCAAAGATATGCATCACTGCTGTCAATTAGCTGAAAAGCTTTCTTTTGATGTCATTGAACCATTCAAAGCAACAAATTTAAAAGAAAATAACCCTCCTAGTGGCTACATAGAATAAAATTACATCAACTCTTTGGGGTAAATTGAGCTTTCGCTGCTTAAAAAAGCGTTCGTTTTTTCAGGCTCGTATGTATACTTCTGGCTTTATCTTATAGGGGGTATTGGATGTGGGCTATCTTAGGTGGATCTGGTTTTGAGCGCTTTGATGACTTTAAAATAATTGATAAAATAGAAGTGTCGACGCCATTTGGTAAACCCAGTGGTCCAATCATTAAAGCAAATATTGCAAACTGTCCAGTACTGTTTTTATCAAGGCATGGGCAAAATCACGAATTTTGCCCTTCAACAATTAACTACCGGGCAAATATCTTTGCCTTAAAGTCACTTGGTGCAAGTAAAGTGCTTGCGTTATCCGCTGTAGGCAGTTTGCAGCAAGAGCTCAATCGCGGCGATTGTGTTATTCCTACACAGTACATAAATTGGACGAAATTGCCTCGAGGACATACTTTTTGTCTAGAAGGTATTGTAGGGCATGTCTCTTTAGCAATGCCTGTGGACCTTTCTCTTGTGGAGCTGGTCAAAAAGATAGCGCCTTTTGAAGGCATTACTATGCATTATAACAAAACCTATATCTGTATTGAAGGTCCGGCATTTTCAACAAAAGTTGAATCCAAAATGTTTCGTCAACTTGGCGCAGATATTGTAGGCATGACCAATTTTCCCGAATATGCCTTAGCTCGTGAAGCCGGTTTATGCTATTTGCCGCTCTCGTTTGTAACAGACTATGATGCCTGGAATGATGAGGTCGAACATGTAACTTTGGATCAAATAATAGCTATTATGCGACAAAATAACCATAAAGCATTTAGCTTGCTCCAAAAACTCATTCCTCAAGGCGTTCATTTACACCCGAAGGGATGTTCTGAGCAAAGTTTAAAAAATGGGTTGATGACCCCGCTTGAAACATTACCGCCAGCTGTACAAGAATGGATGGGAGTACTTTTATGCTAATTCAAGAAAGGCTTTCTGAGTTATTGCGCGTTTGCGACTTTATTGCGGCACGTAATTTGTCCTGTGCAACAACAGGAAATTTTTCGATTCGTATCGATGGCCAATCTATGAAAATAAGTAGCTCGGGAAAAGATAAATCTATGTTAAAAGAGATCGATTTTGTCACTTGTGATTTAGATGGCAACCTGCTTGCGGGTCAAGGCAAACCAAGTGCCGAAGCACCGCTTCATGGAATGATTTATCAATTAGCAGAGCAGGCAAATTGCGTATTGCATACCCATTCTGTTCCCTTAACTGTGTTATCGATGCTGCAAGATAGGGCCCATAGTATTTCGTTTACGGGGTATGAAATGCAAAAAACCATACAAGGATTTAGCTCGCATGAAGAGCAGCTAGATCTCATGATATTTAACAACGATCAAGATATGCACCGCTTAGCAAGCGTAGTACGAACCTCGTGGAAAGAGACAAACCGAGCGTCGGGTTTTATTGTTCGCGGACATGGTTTATACTGTTGGGGCAATCAGATTGCTGATGCTAAAAGGCATATGGAAGGACTTGAATTTTTAATTGAATGTGAGCTGCAAAGGCGGCGTTATTTATGATTCAGGCTATTTTAACAGATATTGAAGGAACGACAACAGATATTCATTTTGTCCATAAAATACTGTTTCCTTACTCTCGTTTAAAAATGTCTGATTTTCTAGAACAAAATTATAAAAAACCTGAAATTGCCGCCCAAATTCAGCTTGTTCAACAATTAATGTCAAAGCCGCATGCTGACTTGAGTGCTATTGCTTCTCAAATTATTGCCTGGATTGATTGCGATATGAAAATCGGGCCTTTAAAGGTATTGCAAGGCTATATTTGGCAACAAGGATTTGAGCAAGGGGAGTTCCAAGCTCATGTGTATGAAGATGCCTATAGCAAATTGCTAGAATGGTATAATCAAGGTATCGCCCTGTATGTATATTCATCAGGGTCTCGAAAGGCGCAGCAGCTTTTGTTTGAATACAGCATATTTGGTGATATGCGTTATTTATTTAACGAATACTTTGATACACAAGTTGGTCCTAAAAAGGAACCCTCTTCGTATAAAGCTATTTTGCAGCAGCTAGATCTTGTGGGCAATGAAATTATATTTTTATCAGATGTTGTTTTAGAACTAGATGCTGCACGCGAAAATCAGATTCAAACTTGTTTATTAAATAGACAACAAGAACCTATCGATACAAACGCTCATCACTCGGTAGGTCGCTTTGATCAGATCATCCTGGAAGCCTCTTGCTTCTAGGATAATTGACAGCTATTGTCAAGAACCGTAACATGGTTGCATTTTATGGAGACACATCATGCATAGCAGCATCATAGCTTTAACTTTAGTCGGCGTAGGTTCATCTTTAGGGGCGCTTGATTCGCCTTCAATTCATTATGAAAAAGGCTCTCTTGCCATTCTTGACCAGCAACTACTTCCAGGAAAAGAGGTATGGGTGCAAGTTGATTCACCTGAGCATATGGTAGACATTATTCGCGCTCTTAAGGTGCGCGGTGCTCCGTTAATTGGTGTGTCAGCAGCGCTTTCCTTAGCACAGATCGCCGAGAGGGGAGCTACGGTTTTAGAAATTGAAGAAAAAGCTAAATTGCTTAAAAGTGCACGTCCTACAGCCGTAAATCTTGCTACATGCATCGATCGCGTCTTGAATGCTATGAGAAAAAGCGATGAGCCGCAGCGCGCAGTTGTTCAGGAGGCCCAAGCAATCTTTTTAGAAGATGTGCAGATGTGTCTGCAAATGGGAACAATCGGTGCTGATCTTGTGCAAGAAGGTGAAAATATTCTTACGTACTGCAACACAGGAGCCTTGGCAACTGCCGGTATAGGTACCGCATTTAGCGTGCTTAAAACAGCTCATGAACAAGGAAAAAAAATCCATGTATATGCCTGCGAGACAAGACCCCTTTTGCAAGGCGGCAGACTTACCGCATGGGAGCTTCAAAAAAATGGCATTCCCTATACAATTATCTGCGATAATATGGCCGCATCGCTTATGAAAAGCGGGAAAATTGATCGCGTCTTTTTGGGAGCAGATCGCATTGCCAATAACGGCGACTTTGCAAATAAAATTGGTACCTATTCCGTAGCTGTTCTTGCAAACTTTCACAACGTGCCATTTCACGTTGTTGCACCTTACACAACAATAGATTCCGCATGCCCAAATGGCGATGGAATTCACATAGAGCAGCGCTCAAGTGATGAGGTTAGAGGCGTTCATGGTAGCTTCGGCGATGTTACCTGGACACCAGAAAACGCTCCCGTATATAACCCAGCCTTTGATGTAACCCCGCATACTCTTGTTACCAGCTACATTACTGAACAGGGCAATCTCACGGCTAGCGATATAGCTAAGCACGCTAGATAAGATTCTGGGTTCATCTCTATGGGAAACCATTCGGCGTTAAACTTTGAGTTGAATGGCCAGGTTTTTATAGGCTTGAAATTGCAAGGTATGCTCTTCTTGAGTTAGCTGAGACTGAAGGTGATCGACTTGTTTATAGTTTGCACCTCCTTGTATGCCGCGTAGCTGCGTTATGTCGAAATCTTTCCAGCTAGTTGTTCTTGCGTGAAAGCTTTCTCCGTCGCTAAGTAATTGAGTAATAGTGTGTGCTTGCGGGATATAAAAAGGTGAGGTCTGTAGTCGATCATAGGGAATCGAAAGTACATAGGCATCTTTCATTGCCTGTCGCATGTAATAATAGGCAGTAGCGCCGCCATCGTAGACACATCCGGCAAACAAGCTTGTTCCATACGAGATGCTGTAGGGCTTATCTTTATTGCTGCGGCATAAGTTGCTATCAGTTTGAAAATCAGATCCTCGGTACAGCAGAAATGACCTTTGTGCAATCTCACTGCACTCTAGGGCAAGCGCATTTCTGATGATTTGGGCATCTGCATCATTGCGAATGCACATAGCCTTAATACTTCCTCTATTTGATTCATACCCAAAGTTTGTGGTAGGACCGGGGGTTGTACAAGAGGATATTAATTTACTTTCGTTTCCATTTCGGGCAATATCTTTAGTGCACGTATTATAATAGTCTTTGAAAAAAGAGAACTCTTTTTCTGTACAGGAAGCAAGTTCCTGATGTGTGAAGCCCTCTTTTGAGGGCAAAAGTGCCTTTACAATCACTTGGTTTAAACGAAAAGCTAGTTCTTTGGTTGCCGTGTCGGGGACATTTTGTTCGTGTACGTAATAGCCAAGATGCCAACATTTTCGTTTTAGCTGCACTTCTTTTTTTGTTGCGAGAAAATTAGCAAACACTTCATCACCGCCCTCATTAGCAAAAAACTTTGGAGTTATGGTCTGCTCGATAGGACAGAGGTAGGGGCAAATGCTCTTATGTTTTAAATCTTCTTTGATGCATTTTTTGATAAAAAATAATTCGTATAGAGACTTTGGCACAAAGGCAACTTCTAAATTAGGATCAAGTTCTTTTATTTTTGCTTTCATCAATTCATAACGATTTGCGCACTCATCATAAGCAGCTCTTTTGACTATTGCAGCAGGAGAGTAGTGCAGTAGGATGGCAAATGCCGTTTCAAATTTTTCTTTAGAAATGATCTGTTTAGAGTCTTGATGAAACACCACATATTCTCCATGCCCGATGGTCACTTTATTTGGAGAAATTTTTACGGTGTTTATGGGATTTATAATTGATAGGGTATGGATGATTTTTTGAGCTACGTCATCTATTTTTTTAATGACACCCACTTTTGCAAGAATCCACAGCACAGCGCGATATCCCAGGTATCCTACAAGGGCCAGTCCTAGCGTCGCAAGGCATAAGGTAATATTATTTTTTACAAAAGTCAGAATTTCCATGAGATAAATGGTATCATTACGTGAGTATTTTATCAATGTGTCAAGGCTGACTTTTTCGGCCCTCAAGAAGAAGAAGACGTTTTTGTGCCTTAATTTATCGTCTTGCCTTATTTACGGCGATGCGGTAAAATTAAAAGAAAAGGAGGATATCATGAGTCAACTTAGACATCAAAAAAATGAGACTGTTAGGCTTACAATAGATTTTCCTGCAAATCAGCATAAGTATATTAAAATCCTAGCCGCAAAAGAAGGTATTAGCCTGCGCCAATTTGTCATTGAGCACCTTCCAAATCTAGATAACAAAAAAAAACATAAAGATATTGAAAATGATGAATTCGATGAGCTTTTAAAGGAAATGCTCGTCGAGAAAGCTGACACCTTGAGAAGACTTGCTAAAAAATGATTAAATTTTTAACTATTGAGCAAATTTTAAAGATGCATGATGCATTCATTGAAAAATTTGGTGGTCTTCAAGGTATACGAGATGCAAATCTTTTGCTGTCTGCTGTTGAACTACCAAAGACTGCAATGTTTGGAAACGATATGTATCCTTCAGTTTATGACAAGGCGGCCGCATATTTATATTTTATAGTCTGCCAATCATCCCTTTTGTGACGGAAATAAGCGAACAGGATTTGGTGCTGCTTATCTATTTCTAAAAGTCAACAACGTGTCCATAGTATTTCAGGACAGTGCGTTAGAAAATTTAGTCGTAGAAGTGGCAAAAGGCAAAAAAACAAAGAACAAATTGCGTATTTTTTTGAGTATGGTCGCGAAAACAATGAGTAGCCAAAATAACCATTAATTTTATAAAAAAACAGCCGTAAATCAACACTTTAAATTCTTGCATTTATCATCTATGCACTATTTAATCATTGCTATTGTGGAGCAATATGGGCAAAAGTTTTAAAAATGATATAGTTTCGGGATTTTGCGTCTTTCTTTTGGCTCTGCCGCTTTGTTTGGGCATTGCTATTGCCAGTAACTTTCCCCCGATTGCTGGCATTTTTACCGCTATTGTAGGAGGCCTTGTGGCCTCATTTTGTGGTAGTGCAAGCGTTACTATAAAGGGCCCAGCTGCTGGAATGATTGTGATTGTGCTAGGGGCCGTACTTGAACTTGGGCAGGGTGATTTACTGCTAGGCTATAAATTAGCCTTAGCTGTTGGGGTTGTAAGCGCCCTCATTCAAATACTCATTGCAACTATGAAAAAGGCGAGCTTTGCCGAAGTTATGCCGCCTTCAGTTATCCATGGGATGCTGGCAGCCATTGGCATTATTATTATTGCAAAACAGGCGTATGTGCTAGCCGGAGTTGTGCCAACGGCATCCAAACCACATGAACTGTTATTATATTTTCCTAAAGAAGTTTTTAATTTTAACCCTATCATATGTGGTATAGGAATTTTTGCTTTTTTAGTTATACTCATTTGGCCAAAATTCAAACGATTTGCCTTTATTCCTTCATCTATTGTTATTTTAGTGGCTGGTATTCTTTTGTCACTTTACTTTAACTTAGGCCAAATTGCCCCAAAATCTCTGATCCATTTGCCTGCAAATTTTTTTGATGGCATTCAGCTGCCTGATTTTTCACAGATATTTAGCCTTGTCAGTATCAAATACATCATTATGTTTTCTCTGGTTGGCTCTATTGAATCACTTCTTACCGTCTGTGCTGTAGATTCACTAAGAAGTAATCAGCCCCAATCTAATTTAAATAAAGATCTTAGAGCTGTAGGAATTGCCAATTTAGTAAGCGCATCCATTGGCGGCCTGCCAATGATTTCAGAAATTGTACGTAGCAAAGCGAATATCGATTATGGTGCAAGCACTGCAAAGTCAAATTTTTTTCATGGCCTTTTTATGCTTGTTGCAGTAATTGCTTTTCCCGGAGTGCTTAACTTAATTCCACTTTCAGCGCTTGCCGCTTTATTGATTTTTGTGGGCCTGCGCCTAGCATCCCCCAAAGAATTTATACATGCCTATGAGCTTGGCAAAGATCAATTTTTATTTTTTATAACTACATTTATAGTTACATTAGCAACCGATTTACTTGTTGGTGTTGCCGTTGGAGTTGCCTTAAAGCTTGTTCTTTTGTGCGTACGTGGCAATAGCTTAAAAAGCCTGCTTTTTCCAACCTTTACAGTTGAAAAAACAGATACGCAAGTAACGCTTTTAATTGATGGACCCTTGACTTTTGTAAGTTACCTAAAATGTAAACAGAAACTCCAAGAGCTTGTCCAAGAACATAAAAAAATTGTTTTAAGTTTGCATGCAGTGACGTATATCGATCATACTACCATGAAAAAACTGCATCACTTGGGCCAAGAATTCAAGGATGTTGTTATTAGCATTGACGATAACCAGCAATTAGCTCAGCTTTATAACCATCCACTTTCTGCCAGGAACCGAGTGTCCTAGCTATTCATGGAGACGTAGGTGCTCCCGATGGAATACATTCCTGTGAATAGGCCACATATAACGAGTATTTTGCTCGCATTGGTATAGCCATTTTTTCTGGCAAGATTTGCACCATATACACAACCAATAGTTCCAACTGCAGCAATAAATCCCATTTGAGCCATTCTATTTTTTAGATCTTGATCAATTAGCTGTGCTGTGGCCTTAACCGCAGCTGAGGCGGTTTTGCAAAATGCAGCTCTGAATTCGTTAAAAGTACTATCAATATGCTCAGTCGCTATGACGCATACTTCCTTTTGATAAGGGATAAATGGAGAATCTGCAAGTTCTTTTGATAGATCTAGAAAGGTTTTACAAGCCATATGCTGTAGGTAGCGCATAGGAATATATGAAAATATATCCAATCCAGTAGTACAGTTCATAGTTCCAGTTGTGTAGTTCATAATAATGATTTCTCCTTATAGTGGCAGTATCATAATGTTTGAGTGCTATTAATTAAAGTGAATCTATTGAAATTTTCAATGAAAATCTGTCAGTTACAAAAGCCATTTGCAAATGTTATCTGAGGCGATTTCATAAGGGTAAATTCTATTGATCTTTAGGCTATTTTTAGGTATATTTTTTGCTATGAATAGCATCCAGGAATATACAGAGGCAACAAAATATCTTGCTCCAATGCTGCAGGAAGTTCTTTTCAATGCTCAATTAATTACTTTAAAGCAATTTATCTCCGAATCAAAAACAGATTATAGTCCAAGCAGTGAAGAAAGGCAACTTTGTAAATTTCTTACTAAAAAAGTGGAGTTTCACTACAAGTCAATAATCCATAAACTTTCTCAAGAATTAGCAATACAATTTACTTCTGCAATTGCAAGTAGACTATATAAAAAAATACCAGAAGCAGTAGAAAAGCTTAAGAGCATCGCACCATCCTATCTGCATAGTGTGATTGTAAGGGGGCAATTTCCTTCAGAATTTGAAAAACTTGACTTTGTTGTTAATCAACTTAAGGAGCTTGATCCACAACTATTACAAGAGTTGGTAGAGGCGATAAAGAGCGATGATCTTGAATTTTTTATTGCATTTCACTTTGAAGAAATGATTCTTGATGATCTTCGCGCATTTGTCGTAAAGCTTCCTAATGAAATCTATGAACCAGTCATAAACAACCTTCTTGTTAGAGTTAATCTTTTTTTATCTAATAAACAGTAGGGGATTTCTACGATCTCAGGGTCAGAAGCAATACCCACCAGGTTTATATTCAAAAAATGTGAAAGACCACTTGTCCTGTAGGGACAAATTAATATTAGCCCACTGTTTCGCGCTGATAGGTGCAAACGGTGGGAAACGTGGAAAAAATATCCTGTAGACACGCCAGCGACTATTTAATATTAAATAGTCGCTGGCGCGACTACAGGGTGTTTTTTTGTCTTCCCCACCGTTTGCACCTACCGGCTCGAAACAGTGGGCTATTAATAATTTGTTCCTCCGGAACATTGATTTCTAATAGCCTGTAAACGTATTTTTCTTCAATTTCGGGAAGTTACGACACGGATTGTTGCAAGCTATTCACAAAGTGTCTTTGTGTGTCTTTGTGTGTCTTTGTGTTTAAATATTTTGAATAAAATGTGTAATGCTAAGGGTTTCATCGTAGGCTATTAATAATTGTGTCCATACAGGACAAGAAAATCTCAAGGCCTCACGGTTACTGTGAAGCCTGATTTCTTTTCTTTGCACGAATTACAAAGATCCTTTTTTTTTTCAAAAATTTGCAGAGCTAACTTTAGTTTTTTATTGACATTTTCGCTGGGTGAGCGAATATTACTGTCTCGTTAGCTATTTACTTTTTTACTTAAACCCCTTCAAGATTAAGGTGTAGACCATGAATTATCTCTTGTCTCGAAAAAATTTAGTGGCAGCAATTTCGCTGCTAGCACTCTTTACAGGTTCAATAGCCTCTGCTGAAAAGCATAAAAGTCATTCAAGTGACTCTTGCTGCAAAAGCGTTAAAAAACAGCTTAAGCGCCTTGCCAAAAAACATGCACCAAAAGAGTGCTGCGAATGCGAGCCCATTTGCCAAGAAAAAATAAATGAGGCAGGCGGCACGCTTATTTTGCGTAAATCTGGAAATTATGCACTTAAACACGATGTGACAGGTACGATTGTTGTGGCAGCCGATAGTGTTTGCATAGATTTATGCTGCCATACGCTAAGTGCTGGCGGCAGAGCAAATGCCATCGTGGCAAATGGTCACGAAGGTTTAGATGTATTTAATGGCCGCATTATTAATGCCACAGATGCTGCAATTTTGGTGCAAAACTATAATGCAACCGAGCTTTATGATCTTACCATGAGCAGCAATTTGCTGGATGCTATCCGCGAGCAAAATTCCACCGATGTAAACGTGCATGACGTAAATTTTATTAACGACAATAGCGGCGAGCGGGCACTATGGCTTGATACATGTGATAACATTGTCGTCAAAGACTGCAATGCTTCAGGCTTTTTGAGCACGATTGGGGCGGTCGTCCAGCTTGACACATGCAATGCTGTATCTATGCAAGATGTTGATGTAACAAATAATACCAAGTCCCAAGCGGTTCCAACTGGTTCTTTTGCTACTGATGCATCATTTATCAATATGAATACCTGCACCGGAATTGATCTGGTGCATGTCAAAGTAAATAACAACACTTTCAATACAACAGCAGTTGGAAGCAGAAGAGGTCATTGTATTGCATTTGTGGATTCAAATAGCTGTTCAATGGATCGATGCGAAACAAGTAATAATACCGATATTAGTGGTGATAACGGAAACAATTTGATTGGCTCTGTAGATCGAATGGTATTTGTTGGTCTGACTGATAATGTAATTATAACTGAGCACCAAGCAAATAATAATAGTTGTACACAACCAATAACCTCTTTTCGGGCATATAATATAAGAGATTCATTGAATATCGTATTCGATGGATGTCAAGCAAATAATAATTCAGTATCTGAATTATTAGTAACTCCTAACGCCAATGCTGACTTGACTGGCTTCTATATACAATTTGCCGGTATATCTCCTGAAAATTATATGTTCCGTAATTGCCAAGCAAACTTTAATGTAGCTGCATCTGGTGGTTCTGGTAGAACAACAACAGGTAGTGAAGTAGTTGGTCTTTTGTTACAGGGAAGTGCAATTGTTGAAAGCTGTCAATTTAACCACAATTTTATAGGTGGAACTGAGCCATTAACTGGTGTATTCGGCATATTAGCAGAGCTTGGTGTTTCAAATACTATTTTTTTAAATACAACTGCCGATAATAATACTGGTGGTGGAGAAACCGCTCCGGGTATTTTGATTTATCCATCAAATTCCTCTGAAAGTAATATTAGTGTGATAGGTTGTTCAGCAAGTTCTAATGGTACACAAGGATTGGTTCTTGGTAGAAATCCAAATGGAACACCAGATCCTTCTACTTTAACTGATATCTTTATAAGTAATTCGGTATTTAATGAGAATGGTGGAGCAATCGGTGATACAGCAGGTATAGCAATTTTATTTCCTAACACGGGTGGCATTTCTAATGTGCTTATCAAAGGTTGCCAAATATACGATACATTCGCTACCGCAGGAGCTGCAACAGGTATTAGTGCTGCAGGTGCAAAAAACGTAGTAATAGAAGACACGAATGTCTTCAACACAACCGCAGACGGCTTAGGCCATGGCATCTTGTTTGATACCATGACCGATTCCAAAATCATCCGCACGCAGGTTCACGGCAACCAAAATAGCGGTATAGAGATTATTGGTGACAATAGTACGATTGCCATTATCGAAAGCATTGCTATGGACAATGACATTGGCTACCACTTTGATGAAGATGCAACCGTTGCTTGCAGCCTTGTGCAAGATTCAAGAGCCTTGAATAACGCTACGGCCGGCTTTAGCTATGAGCCTGCAACGCTTACGGTAACTTTTATCGGCAACGAAGCGCAGTGTAATGGTCCATGTGTTGACTTTAACTATGCGCATCTTAACACAACCATAAACCTGCAGCAAATAAGCTGGACTAATGGTGCATTTACGCCAGTAAATCCAGTAGGACCCGGCCAAGCGGCCATTGGGGCTCGCTTTACAAACATGCGAGGCCCAGGGCCAGTTTGCACGCCATAAGCAACAAAACGAAAATGTAAACTTAGGCCAACAGGCGCCCCTTTCAAATCTTGAGATGGGGCGCTTTTTTTTATCCATGCCGCGCGCAAAAACTGAAGAAGTGATACAAAAAAATGTCTAATTTGACAAGAAAGTGCTAGGAAAAAATGTCTAATTTGACAATAATTAAAATATGAAGCGTTTTTTACTCGAAAAACTTAAAAATTGGAAAGAAAACTCTGATCGAAAGCCTCTTATTCTTCAAGGTGCAAGACAGGTGGGGAAAACCACACTGCTCGAGCAGTTTGGAAAAGAATGCTTTCGCGAAGTGCATGCATTTAATTTTGAAGAAAACCTCGCTTTAGCTGAGCTTTTTGCAGTAAATCTAGATCCCGCGCATTTGATACGGGAGCTCAGGTTTAATCAAGATAAGGATATTGATATTGAGCATGATCTTGTTATCTTTGATGAAATACAGGCATGCCCGCGAGCACTCACTAGCTTAAAATATTTTCAAGAAAAAATGCCTCGGTTGGCTCTATGTGCCGCAGGTTCTTTACTTGGCGTCTATCTGGCCCCTGTTTCCTTTCCTGTTGGAAAAGTTGATATTCTACATCTTTACCCCATGAGTTTTGAAGAGTTTCTCTTGGCCCAAGAAGACCATAAATCTTTAGAGGTCTTGCATGATGTAAATCACCTACCAATTCCTCGCCTCGCACATGAGCATCTCTGGCAGCAGCTAAAAGACTATTTTATTGTTGGGGGATTGCCGGAAGTGGTGAGTACCTTTATCAAACATAAAGATAACACATTTGTTGCTTTTCAAAAGGTAAGAGAAATCCAAAAAAATCTCATCACATCCTATCTAGGTGATATTGCAAAGCATTCAGGACCTGTCAATGCTATGCATATTGCGCGCATTTTGGAATCTGTGCCTTCACAGCTTGCCAGGTCACAAGATGGTTCTGCATCAAAATACGTCTTTAAAGGTGCCGTTCCTGGAATAGATCGTTACAGTAAACTTGTGGGGGCATTTGATTGGCTAGAAAAAGCAGGGCTTATAATTAAAGTGCCTATTGTCAATTCTGGCAAACTGCCTTTTTCTGCCTATGCAGAGGAAAATGTATTTAAGCTCTATCTTTTTGATGTAGGGTTATTGGGAGCGATGGCCAAAATCACTCCAGGTATGATTCATGACTATGATTATGGATCATATAAAGGGTATTTTGCAGAAAATTATCTCGCTCAAGCATTTTTGGCAGCTGGGCAGTCAAATCTCTATAGCTGGCAAGAAAAAACCGCCGAAATCGAATTTTTATTTGAGCAAGATGGTCATGCAATACCTATTGAGGTGAAGTCAGGGTGGGTTACCCAAGCAAAAAGCATAAAAGTTTTTGTGGAGAAATACCACTCACCTTACTACGTAATCTTCAGCGCAAATCCACTTTCATGTAATGATCGTACTCACCGCTATCCTCTTTATTTAGCGGACAGATTTCCGATCTAAGATCTTTTTCAAAAATTTGCAAATTTAGCGCAGTTTTATTTTCTTGACATTTCAACGTGGAGGGGATATCACTGTTACGTTAGATATTTACTTTTTTACTTAAACCTCTTCAAGAATAAGGTGTAGACCATGAATTATCTCTTGTCTCGAAAAAATTTAGTTGCAGCTATCTCAATGCTAGCACTGTTTACATGCTCAATAGCCTCTGCTGAAAAGCATAAAAGTCACTCAAGTGACTCTTGCTGCAAAAGCGTTAAAAAACAGCTTAAGCGCCTTGCCAAAAAGCATGCACCAAAAGAGTGCTGCGAATGCGAGCCAATTTGCCAAGAAAAAATAAATGAGGCAGGCGGCACGCTCATCTTGCGCAAATCCGGAAATTACGCTCTTAAACACGATGTGACAGGCACGATTGTTGTGGCATCCGATAGCGTTTGCATAGATTTATGCTGCCATACGCTAAGTGCTGGTGGCAGAGCAAATGCCATCGTGGCAAATGGTCACGAAGGTTTAGATGTATTTAATGGCCGCATTATTAATGCCACAGATGCGGCAATTTTGGTGCAAAACTATAATGCAACCGAGCTTTATGATCTTACCATGAGCAGCAACTTGCTGGATGCCATCCGCGAGCAAAATTCCACAGATGTAGACGTGCATGACGTAAATTTTATTAACGACAATAGCGGTGAGCGGGCACTTTTACTTGATACATGTGACAATATTAGTATAAAAAACTGCAACATGAGCGGGTTTTTGAGCACGATTGGGGCAATACTAGAGTTAGATGCTTGTCATAATGCATCAGTGCAAGATGTGAATATAAGTAATTGTACAAAAACAAGTGCAGCTGGTACATACTTTTTTACAGCTCCAACCGCTTTTGTCTTTGTCGGAGGTGGCGGCATTCCAACAGTTGATACAATTACTGGTTGCACTGGAGTGCATTTTGAGCGCGTTAGGGTGAACAATAACATGTTTAACAATACTGTTCCGGTTTCTGACCCTAATTCTATTGGTTTTAATTTTAGAACTGCTGAGGCAATCCTATTTTCACAAAGCACTAGCTGTTCAATCAATCAGTGCGAAACGAGTAATAATCAGGATACTGCTGGCAATCTTGCAACATCGGATACAGAAGATTATATGCTGTGTCTGCTTCATTGCCAAAATTGCGAAATTTTTGAGCATCAAGCCAACAATAACAGCTCATCAAAGCCGATATTTTATTTTTATATGATTGCGATGCTGGATTCAAGTAATATCGTATGTGATTCATGTCAGGCAAATACTAACGAGATTGCAGAGCTAGCTGTGATACCTGGCAGCACGTCGGTAATGTTTGCAATAGATGCAGATACATATTTTAGAGATGCGCCAGTAGAAAATTTTATTATACGTAATTGTCAAGCCAATTTTAATCGCATTAATAATGCTCCTGCTAATCCAAATGAAAGCGTTTTTAATGCCATACGGACAGGTGGAAGCGATACCATTATCGAAAATTGCCAAGCAAATGATAATTTTGTAGGCAGTTTGAGCGGCGATCTCTTTAGGACCTACTGTCTAGGTGTTTTAGTGGGAGATGTGTTATCTAATGTGGTTATAGCAAATTGTCAAGCAAACAGCAATACTGGAGGGGAGATAGGCAGCGGTTATACTATTGTTGGAAACGATGTTCATAATGTGAAAATTGTAGATTGCTCAGGCAATTCAAATTCAAGTTTTGGGGTGTTTTTAATAAATGATAATAAAGTTACTCCATCAAATAATATAGAAATTATCAACAGCACGTTTGCCCAGAATGGCAGCGCTAATCCTGTTGCTCTGGAAACATACTTTGGCCCTGTTACTGCTGCAGGAATTGCCTCATTCAATAGGGGTGCATTCGGAGTGGCAGGCATGACAAATGTTCTTATTAAGGGATGTGCGATTTTGGATACATTTTCTACTGAAGATACTACCGGATTTCCCGTTGGTATTTATTTTACGTTGAACCAAAATGTGGTAATCGAGGATACCGAGGTCTTTAATACAACAACTGCCTCCGCTCTTGGTGGCCACGGCATCTTGTTTGACACCCTCACCGACTCCAAAATCATCCGCACGCAGGTTCACGGCAACCAAAATAGCGGTATAGAGATTGTCGGCGACAATAGTACGCTTGCCATCATCGAATGCATTGCTATGGATAATCACATTGGAGTGCACTTTGCGGCGAGTTCAACTGCTGCTTGCAGCCTTGTGCAAGACTCAAGGGCATTACGCAACACAACAGCCGGCTTTAGCTACGAGCCAGCTTTGCTTACGGTAACTTTTATCGGCAACGAAGCGCAGTGTAATGGCCCATGTGTTGACTTTAACTATGAAGGTCTAAACACAACCATAAACCTGCAGCAAATAAGCTGGACAAATGGTGCATTTACTCCCGTAAACCCAGTTGGTCCTGGCCAAGCTGCTATTGGCGCTCGCTTTACAAACATGCGAGGCCCAGGGCCTGTTTGCACGCCATAAGCAAAGCGTAAATTCTAAGCTTAAGGCAAAAAGCCCATCTCAAATTTTTGAGATGGGCTTTCTCATTTCTGACAACAGATTTGAATGGCCCTAAAAGGCTCTCTATTATCCCACATCTTTTTGTCGATCTTAACTTATGCTTAGAAATTTTTTTGAAGTGACTCGCTTTAGCGAGTTTTTCTTTAGGCCGATTCATCGGCCGTCACTAACTAAATAAATTAAGCTTTAAAGTATATTACTCCGGTCGATAAATCGACCTCACCAAAAACTCGCTGAAGCGAGTCACTCCAAATAATGCAAACACAAAAAGATGTGGGTAATAGAGAGCCTAAAAGGGCTCCAGAAATAGATGTGTGGCCCCCCCCCACCCACACTTCTCTACGGTCAGTGTGGGTCTAATAAGTCGCCCGAAGGTCTCTAAAACAGATACAACGACTTCGTTAGAAAAATATTTTTTTGGGGTCCTGCAATTAACTTTTATCTAATAAGTCAGGTCCATGCAGACTCTAAAACAATACAGAAAAAGCGAATTGCTTAATTTAAGCCTTGTTGCATAGAATGTTACTTTTTCAAAAATACATAGGTTTATATGGCAATTTCTGGATATAGTCCACTGGACACAAACATCGCAGTTTTCAATAAAAATACAAATGAACAAGTTGCAGAACTAAAGCGCGAAGAAATAATAACTAAAGTGTCTATTTCAAAAAGAAAAGATAATAAGTACTCTGAAATAGCTGTTCCCTTCATTATTAATACCGCTTCATTCAAATTAGAATGTATTGTTAGCACCAGATCGATAAAGCAGCATCTGCCTGCTCGCATGGATGGCAGCCGTATAGCATTGCTATTTTTTGAAAAATCGATAAAAGATGGTGAAGTTGAAAAAAAATTTTTTGACTGGGAAAATATGAGTGGTCACAAAGGGTTAGAAAAAGAGGAAGTGACTTTTGGGAATAATGAAATCAGAGCAAGTTATTTTTTTAAAATAAACCCTAGCTTTCTGTTTTCTAAAAAAGGTTCGTTCTTGAGAATTGGCCTCCGAGTTCATGACCTTCTGATAAAAAATCTTGTTTGTGATTTGGCGGTATTTTCAAGTGCTAACCAGCTTTCAGCTGATAATAGACCCATTCTTTCGACGAAAAAAGATAATTTGCAAAAAGCATTTTGGTTCAGCGAAGAAATCTTTAAGAAAAAAGAGCCTGCGAATGCAAAGATAAAAACCGAGATTGATTCTGAAGAATTAGATGATGTCGAAGAACTTATACGAAGGGCAGCAAATGAAAAAGATTCTTCAAAAAAACAACTATATGAATTGATGAAAATCACCCGTGAGAGTTTTGAAAAAATGCAAAAGCTGGTTAATAGCAAAGAGGCCATAGATGCAAATGCCATTGCTACAATGGTACGCGAACAAATTGAAGCCAGCGCCAAACTCGTGGAAAATCCTCAGAATATCATCCCGTCATCTCTAAGAACAGCAAGCAGCTTTTTAAATTTATCAAGTTCTTTTATATTTAATTTTGATTAACAGGGACTTCTAATTACAAAGAGCATCAAAGTTGATGTTTTTTTCGACGATAGTTATGGCTTCATTGACCTTGGCAGTATCTTCGCGAAGGATTTTGGCATTAAAGGTGCTTACTTTTTTCATAACATCAAAGCTGCAGGCATTGGCGTAGATGATTGGCAAATCAAGGCCGTGCATGCGTTTTAATAGCTCATCGCGGGGGGGTGTTTGGCCTGTAAGGATAATGCCTGTTTCCCAGTCTCTTTTGGCTTGTCTCTCACGAAGGTGCTTGCCGATAGTTGAGATGATGATGTCTTCTCGGCAAGCAGGTGTGATGATAAGCTGATTTTTTTTCATTTCTTCAACGTGAGATTCAAGCGATCCTGCCACAAGGCGAATTTCTTGAAAGTGACGAAAGGCATGCTCAAAGCCCGATAAAAATGGGCTTTTAAAGAGGTTAGAAAAATCGCGCATGCTTGGCCTTGAAAGTAGGGGAGTAAAGGGCACCGTGCCAAGCAGGGGAATATTCCATCTAGCTAAAGCTTTAGGAAAGTATTCTAAAATCATGTCGCGCTTATCGTTAAGAACTTTATTTAAAATGATGCCTTTTACGGGCACATTTTGGCTTTTACACATTTCAATATTTAAGGAAAGCTCATCAAAGGCAGATCCAATACCACCTGTAGCAATGATCACCACTGGAATTTTTAAATGATGTGCCACGCGTGCATTGTTAAGATCAAAAAGAGAGCCCACACCCACATGCCCAGTGCCTTCTACAAGCATAAAATCGTGCAGCAATTTAAGGTTTTCCCAAGAATTGGTAATTTGTTCCAGCAAGCACTTTTGATCAACCTTTTCATCTAAAAAATCGCGAGTAAAGCCTGCAGGGCAGTGCATAGGGCTTATTGTGGTATAATCAGATGACAGGCCAAAGTGATCTTTAAACAAAACAGCATCTTTATCTACATCTGAGCCATCATCTGTTCTGACAAGCTCTTGGCCAACAGGTTTTAAAAAGCCGACTGATTTGTAGCGTTTTTTTAATCCCGATAAGATGCCCAAACAAAGTGTTGTTTTGCCTACGTGCTGGCCTGTGGCTGCCACAAATATGCCTTTTTTCATATAGGTGTAACTACCGTTTGAAGAAGATGAATGATGGTTGAGCGAACCTCAAGAAAAATATCTTTTCCTGGGGTAAGATTGAGTATGCTATCATGGTCAAACCAGCGTAAGATTTGCTCTTCGTGTGATTCAGCTTGCGCCAGGGGCCTGGCAACAAAGCAAAAGTCGATATGCTCATGCGCCGGCTCTTGCGTAGTTTGCGGTATTGTTTCAAGCAGCACATGGTGTGGCCGCTGGATACTTTTAGCATTGGGCAGACCCTCAAACCAAACATTTTCTTGACCAATAAATTCAATTTCCAGGCCAGTTTCTTCAAAAACTTCGCGCCTTGCAGCTTCGCATGGGGTTTCATTTAATTCAACATGTCCGCCAGGCGGCATCCAGACATTATGCTTTTTATGAAAAAGCAAAAGAACTTTACCTTCATGAACAATATATACCGTCGCTGTGTACTGTCTCAGCATGTGTAGTCCTATTTATAATATAGCATCGTAACAACTTTGGCATTTGTGATCTATGATGAAGAGAGCATCATGGCAGCGTAATGGTAAATTGGATAAGGTGTGAGATTTTTTTTAACCGCAGAGAAAACAGCCGAGATCGAGAGAGAGATAAAAGCAGAGACGCTTCGCGAAGATGAGAATGCTTATGATGTATACGTCTAATGGGCATTATTCTTGGGGAATAATGCCCAGCTGGGCATCGCCGCTAAAGCGCGGCAGAAAACTTTGCCCCTATTTGGAAACTCTTTGTATTTTTTATTTGTATTCTCTGCATTTTTCTCTCTCTGCTATCTCGGCTGTTTTCTCTGCGGTTAAAAAAAATCTCGCACTTTAGCCCTCTTCACCTTTAAGCTCCGGCGAAGCCTCTTTCATAAACATTCCCTTATCTAAAAAAAGTCTGCCAGTTGTATACTCTTTGGCATGAATAAGCAGTATAAACAAGATTTTATCCGGGCTGGAGCTTTGGCCAAAGAGATTCGTTGCTACGGCAAGGAACTCATAGTCAAGGGTGCCTCATATAATGAGGTCATAGCAAAGATTAAGCATAAAATTGTGGCAGTGGGCGCTCGTGCTGCATTTCCACCACAAATTGCACTCGACGATATAGCTGCACATTATTTGCCGCAGCCAGATGAGGATATTGAGTTTACTAATCAGGTGGTAAAGCTTGATATTGGCGTAAGCTACAATGGGGCAATAGGCGATACGGCCGTGACGGTTGATCTTTCAGGTGCATATGCTGGCCTTATTGCCGCGGCAGAAGCGGCTCTTTTGGCTGCAGAAGGTATTATAGAGGTTGGCCTGCCTATTCGAAATATAGGCAAGATCATTGAACAGACTATAGTTGCTAAAGGCTATAAACCCATAAAAAATCTTTCTGGGCATGGTTTGGGGCAATATCAAATTCATACAGCGCCATCTATTCCTAATTATGAAGATCAATCAAGAGGCATTATTAAAGCTGGCATGACATTTGCTATTGAGCCATTTGCAACTACTGGTAGAGGCCAAATTGTTGAAGCAGGAGAAGCTCTAATCTTTTCTTTTTTACAAAGAAAACCCCTTTTAGATGATCTTACAAAAACACTTATTGCAAAAATTAAAGAGTTTCAAGGCCTGCCATTTGCTATTCACGATATGATCGGCAAAGGTCTAGAATTAGCAGATGTTCGAAAGGGCTTAAAGCAGCTTGTAAAAATTGGTGCCATTAATGGCTATGGGCCGCTTGTAGAAGCAAAGGGCAGCCGCGTTGCGCAAGCAGAAAATTCTGTGCTTGTTGATGAAAATGGAAAAGTGTTTGTTACCACACGTTAACTTTGGCGGATTATATGTCTGAAGCTGAATTGTTTGCAAAACTTTCAAATATTCTCGACACACTTTTGGGCCCAAATGGCTGCAAATGGGATCAAAAGCAGACTCTTGAAACTTTACGTCAGTCTGTTCTTGAAGAAACCTGCGAGCTTATTGATACCATCGAAGAAAAAGACTCTAAGAAAATGAACGAAGAGCTTGGCGATTTGCTCTTTAACGTCGTATTTTTAGGTAAAGCCGCAGCAAAAGAAGGTCACTTTACCCTTACAGACACACTCAATACCATTATAGATAAGTTAATATTTCGCCATCCGCATGTATTTGGAGATGGCAAAAAAATGCATAGTGTAGACGAGGTGCTCAATCAGTGGGAAGAGCTTAAAAAGCAAGAGCGCACAAAATCGTCTACAAAAAGCATGCTGGACGGCATTCCAAAGACCCTTCCTTCTCTTTCTCGAGCTCAAAAACTTATCTCTAAGATGAATAGAGTAAAAATTGAAGATACTCCAACGGCTGTATCCAATGACTGGAGCTCGGAAGAGGCACTTGGGGCTTGGCTTTATGAACAGGTCAGAAGGGCAGAAAGCTTAGGTCTTGATGCCGAACTTGCTTTACGTCGCTTTTGCTCTATAAAAGAAAAAACTATACGTGATTATGAGCAGCATTGCCTTTAAATCGTCATTCTGAGATACTTTTTAGCGCCGGGGAACTTGTGAAATGAATCGGTTCGAACCAGGTCAGAATCGGAAGATAGCAGCCTTAAGAACTATGAGCATGTCGCAAATCATCTCCGGCATTTTTTTGCCCAAAAATTTAGTCCCTCTTTTTTGAGTTATTTGAAGGCTTAAAAAAAATCCCTTCCTGAATTAATATCTGACTTTACTCTTTTTTTTATCGTTATTATCGTTCTATCGTTCTTATCGCTTTAGATTTGCCACATACTAATGACAAATTATAACGGTAAGAATGATAGAACGATAATAACGATAAAAAAAGTAAAGTTCAGACTTCGTATCTAATATACTTTTGATTTGAAACAAGCCTTACATCATGGACTGTAAACCAGTATCAGCCTCTAATTAAAATATCTTCCAACTTTAAATCTTTGTTTGATTCTCTTAGTGGCAGATCAATAAAAAGCTTCATCCAAATTTCAAGAACAAGCATAGCAAAGAGTGCTTGAAGATGCTTTTTAGGGGTGCTTAAAGCCATTTTTACCCAATGTGAATTTATAAGGCCGGTGTCTACTAGCATGCCTTTTTCAAGACCTGCTAACCAGGGCCACACGTCTTTGGATAACAAAAGCTCTTCAAGATTTGTTTGCGACGTGCTTAAGGGGGCATTATTTTGGCTTGGATGATTTTCTTTCCAGAATTCTGGAAAGGCGGCAATAAGATCCGGACTTGCCCATACTTCAGGTGAGATTGAAGCAAAAAATTCAAGCAACTTATAATCTAAAAACGGGCTTAGAGCACGTACATCATGGCTTTGGGCAAAACGCATTCTACTTTCTGATAACCCATCTGTCACTGTACTTTTTATGGTTAGATAAAAGAGGCTAGCATCAAGCTTAGGAATACGCGAAAGGTGATAAAACTGATTTATAAAGAGGGTAGCATCAAAATGACGGCTAAGCTCAGGTGCCGCTCTTTCAAATTCAACATCAGAAAGTAAGAGGTTTTTTTCTAAAAAGGCAATTTGGGGGGTTGCTTCTTGCATTTTGCGAAGCGAGCGAAGATGCCTTCTTGGAATTAGATAAAAGGCAAGCTTTGACCAAATAGTACGAAAATCATGACGGTGTACAGGATAGTGGGTTTGGTATAGCTCTAAGGCTTCTTTTGAATAATCGTAAAACTCTGCTTTAAAGCCTGTATCAAAGTAGCATGTGAGATTTTCTTGCTGGCATTTTTGAATATACATCCAGCTTTCAAGAGAACTCATTTCGCTATTGGGCATTTCCATAGCCCATATCATGGGAATAAGACTCGAAAGAAAATCACTGGGTGTAGGCTCTATTTTTATGAGATTCGGGACATGCCCTTGTTCTGATAGTGTGTCCAAAATGATGTTTGAACCTGCTTTTCCGGCAAGGTAGGCAGTCTTTTTGCCATCAATTTGCAAAATTGCTGTTTTGATATGTCTTTCAAGTTCGCAATAAATATCTCTGGATGTGTCAAATTCAGAAGAATACTCTTTTTCAAAGGTGCTACTAAAAGACCAGTACGGAATAATAGAAAAAGGGCCTTTAAGAGATAGCCTAAGGTAATATCCTGGAAGTAATCGGTTAATGCCTTCGATGCTTGTCACATCTTGTGAAATAAAGCCAAGGCTTAAAGATTCTGCGATACCTGTAAGATCTGGTGTCGGTGAAATAGATCCCGTGGATAAAATTGCTTTAAGAGACGTCGAGAGATATGCATATTTTGCGGTAATATGCCAATAAAGAGGATATATCCCCATTCTATCTCGAACGGCAAAAAGCTCTTGAGAGTTTGTATCTAAAAGGATGAATGAAAATTCGCCATCTAATTTTTTAAAACTTTCTTCCTTTGATTCGAGGTAGCCCTTAATGATATCCTGAATAGGTATTTTGTTATAAAGTGTGCCGCAAAAAACAAGCCATACAGTATTGCCTGGATCAGAGAACATCGCACCTTCACAGCAACTTCCCATAAAAACATTTTGAAATTCACGAGTTTCAGAGCATTTAGCTTTAGAAGATTTTGAAAATGCAGGATGTACCCATTTTAGCATCTCTAATAAAGACTCTTTTTGCAAAATTGCTTGAAAGCTAACTTGTGCTGAAATACCACACATAATTTCCCTTTTGATTATTTCTCACTTATCATAAAGGGGATTTTTTGGTATGGTTTCACTGATTTATTTTCTTGAGGATATACTTATGAAAAAAGCACTAATTTTAGCAATGTGCCTTGTAGCCTGTGCGTGCGGCCCTAGATACGCAGATTTCTTTCCATATTATGACAACGGCACTAAAAAGCCCTCGTTTACATTGCTGCCTGTATTTAACGAGACCAAAAATCCTATCGTACAGGATTTTCCAGTCGAGCTTTCAAAAGCTGTTCGCAACCGTCTAAAGCGTACTGGCAAAACTTATAGCCCGCCAGTTGCTATGATGATGCGTGAGCTTGGCGATACGAATTTGAAAGAACTTGCCGAATCTGGTGACTTAAATCTTTTTTCACGTTTTAAAGGCACAGATTTTGTTGTTTTGATGCAAACAGTAGATTGTAGTGTAGTTCCTTATCAACGCGGGACTATAAAACCTCTATATATGGCCGACGTTAGTCCAACAACTGCTAAAGTTCTTATGATTGGCGTTCGTCTTGAAATTATCAACATGAAAGGTCCACAGCCAAAAGTTGCCCGTATGGAACTTTTAAAGAGCAATCACATGATGTCAGATTACCAAATTGAACAAGCATCAAGAGGCGATAAGGCAGCACTTGAAATGATCCGTTCAAGACTTGCGCGCGATCTAGCTCAAAAAATTGAAGAAACAGTTTGTGTGAAACAATGAGTGATCAAGCAGTCTTTTTTGTTTCATTAACTGCCCTTGCAATTATCATGGTAGCAGTTATCTGGAAATGGCGCCTTTATGAAGTGCCGCCATCTGCTGGAGAATCAGGAAAACTTGCTTTAATGACGCCTCTTTTAGGCTTTTTAATTTTTGTTGGCACCTGTGCTTTCGTGCCAAGTTGGACAAACAAACTCATTCACTATACAGATACGCACGGTTACTCTTCATTTTCACAAAATGAAACTGAAAGTTTTGCTCAAGCTATGGCACTTGTTGTTTCTTGCTTCTTACTAATGGGCTTTAGCCGCATACATCCTGAAGGGATAAGAGATCGTATTTGGGGATATGGGTCTGAATTTAAATCATTTTGCAAGGGCTTACTTTACTGTGCTATTGCATACCCTATTGTGATGATGCTTGTTCAGGGAGCACATCTGGTCGTAGAATGGTTTGGTGTGCAGCCAGTAAACGAGCAAGTAGCACTTTCTCAGCTCAAAAATATTAAAAATTACCCCTGGCTCTTTTGGAGCTTAGCAGTAAGTATTGTAACACTTGTTCCCCTTGTCGAAGAATTTCTTTTCAGAGGCCTTCTGCAAAACTATCTTGGTAACTTTTGTGGACCTAAGCTTTCTATAATAATAACATCGGTTTGTTTTGCATTATTTCACTATTCAGCACTTCAGGGTGCTACGAATATTGAATTGATGATTGGACTTTTTATTTACTCCTACTTTATAGGGGTATTTTATATGCGCGAGCGCTCGCTATGGACATCCATAGCTATGCATGCCTCTTTTAATGCGCTTACAATTTTTATAATGTTTTATGTAATAAAATAGGTTTTTATATATGAATAAACTCATCTCATGCCTTATATGCACGCTGTTTGCTATGGCACCGACTTTTGCAGCAAATCTTGAAAACGACTACGTTGCCGCGCAAAATGCTTTTTGCTTTGATTTAATTAGCGCACAAGGTGCGCCCCAAGGTAATCTTTGTATTTCACCCTTTAATATTTCAAGTGCACTTGAACTTGCCTACTTTGGCGCCGAAAAAGATACAAAGGCAGAAATTGCCAAAACATTGCATTTGCCAATGTTAAATGATCAAGCACTTGCCGATGCAATTAAAAAAAATGACAGTTTTTTATCACAAGCTGCCACAAATGCCAAAGCAATGGCATTAGATAGTACTTTTTTGCCCACCGATTACTATCTTCAAATGATTAAAGATACGCTTCAAGCCGATGTTTTTGAAGTAAATTTCAAAAAAAGACCCAGTGAAGCATGCGAAAGCATCAACAACTGGGCGGCTAAAATGACTCAAGGAAGAATCAAAAATCTTCTTGAGCCAAGTAATGTAAATGCTAATACTAAACTTGTATTGCTAAGCTCAATCTATATTAAAGCAGCATGGCTTACTCCTTTTGAAGTAAATCAAACGCACGATGCAAGCTTTAGGACTCTAAGCGGATCTGATAAGCAAGTAAGCATGATGCAGCAGACAAAAAATATGCGCCTTTTCCAAAATGACCAGGTGCAAGTAGTGTGGCGCGATCTTGAGCAAAAAAGCCAAACTAACGCACGTCTTGAAGTGGTGTTTGTGGTTCCTCAGTCAAGTGCTGCATTACAATCAGTTGCGCAAAGTCTTTCGATAGATCAGCTAGATAGCTGGGATAAACAAGCAAACAATCAACTTGTGCAGCTTTTTGTTCCAAAATGCTCAGTTCGCGAGCGACTAAGTGTAAAAAAATCTCTACAAGACCTTGGCATGAAACAGGCATTTACCGGCGCGGCCGATTTTTCGGTAATTAGCCCCAAGTCAGATCTTGTGATTGATGATGTCTTGCATTCAGCATTCTTGCAGCTTACAGAATCCGGAATTGAAGCCGCTGCAGCTACTGCTGTTACTATGATGACAAAATCAGCACTTCAGCATTCTGCAGACCCTATTGTTGTTCGCTGTGATAAGCCATTTTATGTGCTGATAAAAGAAAAAATTACTGGGTTGGTTTTGTTTGTAAGTTTAATTGCTTCACCTGAAGTGGTAGAGAAATAGTTTCGATTAACGGTATAAAGATCACTGCTTATGGTACTACGCCTGATGCCTTTTCAAATTGCCTCATATGGACTATCAGATACTGGGCTTGTTCGTAAAAACAATGAAGATGTCTGGGGAAGTCTTCCCCAGTATCACCTGTATCTTTTAGCAGATGGAATGGGAGGACATCAAGCAGGGGAAGTTGCGGCTCGAGAAACCAGTCTATTTCTTCTTACTTTTTTTAGACAAGCCTTTGAAAAAGAAAAAATAGAGCTCATGAGCGCTGATGAGGTGCTTGAGCTCTTTCGTTTAGGCATTATTGAAGCCAATCACTTTATTTATCAACTTAGTCAGACTCATGAGCTACTGCGCGGCATGGGTACCACACTTGTTAGTGTCTATTTTCATAATGATTATTGCATAGTAGGGCATGTCGGCGATTCTCGAGTCTATCGCATGAGAGCAGGAAATCTTGAGCAGCTTACCTGTGATCATTCACTTGTAAAACAGCTTTCCGATTCAGGCAAAGTTTCATCTTGGCAATCAGATGACATAACTGTTAAAAATATCATCACCCGGGCAATAGGCTTAGAGCCCTTTGTTGAGCCTTCAGTTGAAATAACTAAGGTTGAGTCGGGAGATATGTACCTTCTTTGTTCTGACGGCCTTACTGATCTTGTAGGTCCAAGTGAAATCAATCAAGTTCTCAAAACACATCTAACGGTCGAAGAAAAAGTCCGCAGCCTCATTTCAAGTGCCAAGCGAAAAGGGGGTCATGACAACATTACTTGCGTTTGCATCGAGGTAAAAGAATCAACTTTTTCAAGTTCTAACAAATAATTCACGATGTATTTACGTATATTAGACAATAATATATGATAATTATAAAATTTATATAGGTTTATATTATATGGTGAATTTTGATACTTCAAGTTGGAATAGACAATGGTTAGATTATGTAAATGAACCTATAAGTCAGCCGGATCCTAAAACGAGTAAAGTTGTTGATGAACACGTTTTTAAAGTCCCTGCCTTGCCGCAGCGTAAATGGCCCGCATTTCCTGAAAACATTTTCGACAAGGAAGATATAGACTCATCGGCCTCATCAGAAGAAACAGCAACAGGTGCTCAAGAAGAAGTTACAGAGGTAAAGCGAAATGAGGTTGCTCTTATTTTGGCTCAGGATTTGCAAGAGGGTGTACAGGTTGCACCAGATGCTGAAGGCGAAAATCTTGTTGATGAGTCAACAGAGTAAACTTTGTAGGGGCACATTATTCTGGACTGATTCAAAAAAGTCAGATAATGGATAACACAAAAGAATTAGAAACACAGAGAGTCACAGAGAACACAGAGAGAGAATGAAATAAAAAAGGGAATTTTTCCTTTCTCTGTTTTCTCTGTGACTCTCTCTCTGTGTTTCCAATTCTTTTGTTTACAACTTGTTGTTTTAAGTGAGTGGTGAATTTGTTCGAAAGTGTTACTTTAATGTTGAAATCTTAGGATTTATTGTATGAAAGGCTGCTACCTCGACAACAACGCTACAACTCCAATTGATCCGCGCCTTTATTCGCTTTTTACATCCTGTGCTTTTGAAACCTTTGGTAATCCTTCTAGTATTCATGGTTATGGGCAAGAAGCAAAAGCAATGCTTGTTAAGGCCCGAGATGATATAGCGCGCTTATTTGATGTCCGATCGCAGGAAATTATTTTTACTGCTTCTGCAACTGAGGCGTTAAATATGATTTTGAAAGGATTTTTTGGTGCAGATCCAAAGGGTCATCTTATCACAAGCTCAGTAGAGCATTCCGCCCTCTTTAGCACCACAGAATACCTTAAAAGCCGGGGGGCTACAGTATCTTACCTTGATGTTGGACTCTACGGCGCACCTACAGTAGAATCTGTCAAAGCCGCCATACAAAATGATACAGCTCTGATTGCTTTGATGGCTGCCAATAATGAAACAGGCGTGCTTACTGACATTGACGCTATTGCCACTTTAGCAATGAATCAAGGCATTCCTTTAGTTGTAGATGCTGTGTCTTTACTTGGTAAAGAGTCATTCTCTATGCATCCAGGAATTTCGGCCATTTGCTTTAGCGGACATAAATTTTATGCTCCAAAGGGAGCTGCTTTTGCTATTATACGAAAAGGTTTTAAGATACAGCCCCATTTAGTTGGCGGCCACCAAGAGCATGGCCTGCGTGCAGGAACTGAAAATCTGCCTGCCATTGTTTCTATGGCGCAAAGTGCATGCTACAACGCCTGCGAGCTTAATGAATACCTACCGCCAATGCGCAAACTGCGAGACTATTTTGAACATGAACTTCAAAAAAGACATCCTTTTATTACGATAAATGGGTCTGGACCACGTATAGCCAATACGTCAAATATTTGTTTTCAAGATGTCGATGGAGAAGCTTTGCTTATGTACTTGGATCTTCACGGCGTTGCGGCGAGTTTGGGCTCAGCTTGTTCATCTGGGGCCATAGAACCATCAAGAGTTTTGTTGAATATGGGCCTTAACCGAAAACAGGCCCTGGCATCACTACGTTTTTCTTTAAGCAAATACACCACAAAAAAAGAAATAGATAAAACATTAGAAGTCATAACTAGTTATATTAAGTTTGTAAAATAATATAAATTTTGTTATAGTATGCTTTTAATGTAGGTTTATTTTGGTTAGTTCGGTTAATAATTCAAATGTAATTGCGCCACCAACTTTTCGAGAAGCTTTTACAAATAAAGTAAGCTCGGTCGTTTACCCCATTTTTAAAGCTATAAAAAATTCTTTAATGTATCCTTTTCGGCTGCTGGGGTCAAAAACATTTACTATTCCAGGACTTTTAATTCGGTTGCCCAAAGCAATTATTGATAAAATTAGGGGAGTGCCTACATGGAAAACAGATCTTCTTTGCAATAAAGGCTATCATCAGTTCACTTATCACAACCTATCTCAGCATGAAGTAAAAGAATATCTAGTATATGCAGCTGCAACGGCAGCCATTCATAAAAATGACGGACGCTGGATGAGCCCATTTGGATATCAGCCTATGTCTGTAGATGCAATTGATTTGGGATTGGATAAAAAAGATGGCGTTTTTTTTGATCCGTCAATAGGATTAAAATTTTCTCTTTATGAAAAAGAAGATAAGGTTATAGTTATTTTTGGAGCCGTAAGCTCTCATCATTCTCAATTTTCAATTCATGAAAAAAATAAAGCTGCATGGCTTAGCGTTAAAATGCAGATGGCAGTAGTAGGGGATATTATAGCTGGTAGACCTTCTTTATATACAAGTGCTGATAAGGCAATACGTAAGCTTGCAAGTTCTGATGCTATGAAAAATAAGAAGATTGTGCTATGCGGCCAAAGCCTTGGAGGCTCAATTGCTTCTTACGTATCTTTACGCCAGGGACTTACTGCCTTTGCATTAAATTCAGTACCACTTGGTGCAGGACTCCAAAAAAAAATTGGCGATTATAAGCTGCAACAAGCAGAAAATTATCTTACGCAAATCAGCGCATCAGGTGATTACCCATCTGATGTTCCAAGGGTTTTTAAGGTGCTAGATTCAATAGCCAATGCCTTTGGTCTTCGCACACCAGGAAATTTTGGAAAACGTCTGCGTGTTCCATCATTGTATTCTAGCATATCAGCTACGCATAGCTATATCCTCGGATCAATGCTTGTCAAGGCAAACCCTGATTTATCAAGTATTTGCCAAGACATGGCTTCCTCAAATCGCCAAACTTCTAAATCTGGAACTAAAGCAGTTGCCGAATCTTTGCATCTTGCCCTATAAGTTAGCTTTAATAAAGCCTCTAACAAGCCTGATGCCTAAAATTTCAGGGGTTTTGTTTCTTACAGATACTTGAGTTGTTTCAGGTATGTTTAAAACAATAAGACCTGCTTTTTCTGCTAGGCTTTGAACTTTTGTTATAAGCGATTGGTCTACAGTATACTGTCTATCAGCCGCCATAAAACGTATCTTAGTGCCATCAGCTATTTCAAAATAAATTCTACCTTTTAACTTAAGAACATCTAATGCAGATTGTACAGCCTCTTTTTCAGGGGCTTGGATAATTGTATATGGGTTATTAACTGAGCAATAGGAGCAATTAGATACAGATGACATAAATAGACTCTGGGTTGTATTGTAAAATCGGAAGAGCATTATTTATGAACTCGTCAGTTTATTACAACCTTCTAAATTTCGGGTTCTTTGAGCTTTAAGCGATCATGATATGAGCGCTCAAGGCCTGAAGCTACTTCGTCAAGATCATCAGTGATAACAAAAAGATCTAAGTCGCTTTTGTCAATGCACTTCTGAGAAAGCATCGTATCCTTTACCCAGCTCATGAGCCCCTTCCAGAAAGTTGTACCAATAAGATATATGGGCACTGGTTGGATTTTTTTTGTTTGGATAAGAGTAAGTGTTTCAAACATTTCATCAAGTGTGCCGTAACCGCCAGGCAAAAATACAAAGCCTTGTGCATACCGTACAAACATTACCTTACGGACAAAAAAGTAACGAAAGCGCAATTTTAGTTTCGGATCAATAAAGGCATTGGGCTCTGATTCAAAAGGTAGATCAATTACCAGCCCGCATGATCTTCCTTGAGCCTTTTGCGCACCTCGGTTTGCGGCTTCCATGAGGCTAAGGCCTGCTCCTGTGATTATGCTGAAGCCCTTTTTGGCGATTTTATAAGATACATCAACACCAATTTGATAATAAGGGCTTGACTGCTTTAAGCGTGCTGAGCCAAATATCGATACCGAAGGTCCAATTGTTGAAAGCGTTTCAAAGCCTTCTACAAACTCAGAAATTATGCGAAAAAGCCTCCAGGAGTCATGCGCTGAGGTTGAAATTTCACCTTGGTGAGTAAAGTCACCCATATTATAGTTCATCAATGCACCTTTGTCTGCTATTTGGACCTTAATCAACTAAAATTTTTTATGCTACTACAATTTTTATTTTCTAGTGGATTTTGACTCGCCTGATAGGTATGGTCTTTGCATATGAATATAGTGGCTTTACAAAGACTGCTTTTAGTAAAACAGACGCTATTTGGCCTTACATGGCTATGTGCGGGAGCTTTTTTACCTTTTTTACAAAAAGATGTTCCTGCTTTTTGCCTATCATCTTGGCTGCTTTTGATAGCCGCGTTCATATCGGCAAGATTTTCTGGAATGTGCTTTAATAGCTACTTTGATCGCGCCTTTGATGCCAAAAACCCCCGAACACGTGACAGACCTTTACCAGCAGGCGAAATTTCCGCCTTAGCGTGCCTCTTGCAAGCTTTTATGTATCTCGGCCTATTTTTTTTGGCTAGCTGGTCTATAAACTCTCTATGCGGCTTGTTATCTCTAGCAGTAGGTACAAGTGTTGTGCTTTATTCACTTACAAAACGTATAACGCCCCTATGCCATTTTGCCTTAGGCATAATCTATTTTTTTGCTCCCTTTTGTGCCTGGGCAGCAGTTACTGGAGAGATAAGCCCTGTGCCATTTCTTTTTGGCCTAGCTCTTCTATTAACAATTGCCGCATCTGACATTATTTATGCATGTCAGGATATTGAATTTGATCAAAAAATTGGTCTTTATAGTATTCCGGTCCTAATTGGACAAAAAAAGGGCCCTTTTTGTAGCTATGATGCTGCATACAGCAAGTGCTGGCTCATTGTTACTTGAAAGCTACATTATGGAATCCTATTTTTTACGTCTGGGAGCCTGCCTTGTTTGCTGCGTGTATGCCTTTTGCTATATGAAGCTATTACTTGGGCAAATATCATACATGGCGGCCTTTAGCCGTATTAATATGCTCTCGGGCCTAATTTTATTTATCTGTGTATTGGCGCAATTTGCTCTACATATGGGACTTACTCAATAAAAGGATGTATGGCACGCTTTGTTGTAGGAATATCTGGCGCCTCGGGCGTAAAACTTGCTCATCTGGCAATACTCGAACTTGTAAAGCTTGGTCATTTAATCGAATTGGTAATTAGCCGCGATGCGCCCCTTACAATAATACATGAAATGGGCAAAAGTTTTACCAGTCCCCAAAAGTTTGTGCAAAGTTTCCCGCTAGAGTACCAATCAAACATAAGACTTCATTCCATACAGGATTTTAACGCTCCAATTGCTAGTGGTTCTTTTCAGCATGATGGCTGCTTAATAATTCCTTGCAGTATGGCTACAGTTTCAGCAGTTGCCATGGGATTATCTGATAATCTGCTCAGGCGTGCTGTAGATGTAACGATAAAAGAAAAACGAAAGCTTGTGATAGTGCCACGAGAGGCGCCTTTTTCTGAGATCCATCTTGAAAACATGCTTAAGCTTGCGCGTATGGGAGCTTGTATATTTGTACCGCAACCTGCATGGTATATGAATCCAAAAACCATGGAAGAAATGGAATATTTTTTGGTAGGCAGAATCCTTGATCAACTGGGAATAGACATAGGGGCTCCTCGCTGGGGCGCTGTGTGATGATTGCCCTAAAACTCCCAGTTTCATAAGATAGCAACAACTATACTAATACCACACTCTATGAATATAGAAGCATCTACTACATCATATAAAAGAATACATGAGAATATTGTCACCTATGATAGGCAAAGAAATACTCGAGTAAAAGATTTATTAAAAAAAGTATGCGATAGCGTACTGCGAGAGGGTAATGCCAGCACCGCAAGAACATCGCAAGAAAGTCCCAGAAAAAGCCCGGGAGTTATCAGAAGAAACTCTGTAGTTTCAGATAATGCATCTGAGAGTCCTCAGGTAAAAAGAAAAGGGGTAGGACCCTTTTTGAGGAATAAAGCTACGGATGTAAAATCCACAGGAAGAAAAACAAAAGATTTCATGACAAATCTTTTTTCTCGATCGTCTAAAAATCGAGGAGATGAGGCAAGTGCTCCCAGGCCAAAAGATGCGGGCCGCAATTCCTTTCCAGAGCTTATTTGGTCTATATCCAAAATTAATGAGGCAAAAGCACGAATCAAAGACCTATTCGATGTGCTTGCCATAGCAATAACAAAAAATACACTATCTTTATCAGACAAAAAGCAGCGTATTTACACATATATAGGGGCTCTACGAGTCATTCTGGAAGCAAATGTCTGTCATGGAGATCTTAAGCCTGAAAATATTTTATGGGATGAGATTCTTTTTGTAATTAGCGATTTTAATGGTGCTATCGCACTTGATGATGTCTGTGCAGCTATGCATAAGGAATTTATTTTTAAAAGTGAAGAGCAAAAAAATGCGGTAAGAAAAGTAGTGCACTTTCTTACAGAACCAAACCCAAAACCACTTATGGGCAACAATCATGATGCTATACTGCAGCTAATAGATTGGGGAATTCTAAATACTAATTCACTTGAAAACTGTTCTAAAGAAACTGTTTATGATTTTGAAAAGTTACAAGAACTTAAGGACTATTTGGCAACTAAATTTCTTCCTGATTCTACTAAAGGCTATGCAAGCGAACAGTATATAAGAGCCATGTGCAACTACTTTTGGCAAGGGGCCCAACAAAATTTTAGACTTGCTTGCCAAGCTTTTGACATTCGGGCAGCAGCTCTTACTATTTACGCAATCCTTACAGGCACCTGCCCACCAAAAAATGATGACGACATTTCCTATTATAATAGACTTGAGCAGTCATTAAAAGATATCGGAGTGTCCCCGTTGGCTTCATTAGTTATCCGGCGCATGGCAGAGCCTAAAGTGCCGACATTAGATGAACCCTTTGTTCTGCCTATTACCTTTGAAGAGCTTGCAGCATTACAAGAGGAATTTAATCAAAAAAAACAAAAGCCGCGTCAGTTGAGTACAGACAATGAAGACTTAAAACTACTAGAGCTCATTCAAGCGTCCATCAGTCATTTAAGTTTATTGTCAAAGGATGAAGAAGATCAAATCGAACAGATAACTCAAGATTTTAAAGCCGAACAAGAGAGTATGGATGGACATGAATTACCACTTAAATGCCGCCTAACTTTGATTGAAAGGGCTTTTAAGGGCTATCCTGATGCATGCGAAGTTACAAGTACTATTGATGAAAAAGAATATACAACAGTATTACTTTTAGACCCTGATAATCTTCGGTGCGCGGATATTGTAGTTAAGCAAGAAAGTATCGGAGTCGGAGGTTCAGCAATTGCTTATAAGGCTCTATCGCTTCGATCGCTAAAGCCTATAGTAATCAAGTATTTTCAAGAGCTTGCTGACCCAAATGAAGCCAATAATGCAAATGTAAGACTTGCTCAAATTGGGGGGCATGAAGGTATACAATCCCAGTCACAGCTGTTCAAATTACAAAGAAAAGAGGGCTATAAGCAGGTTGCCGTAGAACCTTACTACAAAAATTGCGATTTTGCCTCGTGCATATTTGGGGATCTATTTTGTTCGAAATGGGGTATTCCTAAAGAGCCTATAGCTGTACGAAAGAAGCTAGAAGAAATCGATGCCGAGTTGCAAGAAGATTTTGGTTCAGGATCCAAAGATGTGATAGAGAAACTAGCAAGGCTAGATGCTTTTATTGGGGAATATGGAAAAACATTTACAGGAATCTTTGGTGAAGAAAAAGCTATAAGGCTTTTTGAAGATTACCGAATTCTTATTTATTCTACCCCAAAAATGGGAACAACCGGCCTAAGATCACCTCTGTTAAAGAGAAATGGCGATGAAGTCGCTGAACTGCTTGAAAGCTGTACTAAACAGTGCAATGACTTTCTGGTAATAGATAAAGACTTATTGCAACAAATAATAAATTCCCATTCTTCCTTAGAAGATGCTTTAAAAGCTAAAGCAAGAGAATTTATGGTTACATCCATCCGCACTTGCCAGGCAGCCGTACTAAAAGAATATTTACAGCACACTTCTGCTTCTGATAACCCCCATACAGTATCCAAAGAATGGGTAAAAGGTGCTACTTTAAAAGCTTTTGGTGATAAGAACTTAGATTTAAAGGGTATAAATCGCATTTCAGCACGTTTGGGAATCGATGCGGTAGTTGAGGTGGATCCATCAAGTCGCTTTCAAAACGATTTAGGTCAATTAACTACAATTTTGTCAGAGGCAATTTTTCAATAATAAAAAAGTATTTTATTTCTTGCCGAGGACTTTACGGGCGAGCATATGAATGTTTTTTTTCTTGGTGAAGGCCATTGGGCCGCCTTGTTTGCCGGAAGAGACTTCATGCAAGTTTTCAATTGCAATAAAGGCATCATGATCAATGCTGTAGATAAGGTTTTTGAGATCAGCTAACTGCAGACGCTCAATAATTATATAAAGAATTTCAGTAGAAGCACCTGAGAAGCCGCCGCGGCCATACATAATTGTGAGGCCAAGGCCCATTTCATGCATTACAGCTTTGGCAATTTCATCATATTTAGCAGAAATAACAAGCACTGATTTTGTCTCATCAAGGCCTACAATCACGGTATCCATGATCTTGACAACTACGATATAGGCAATAAGTGATAATAATGGGGGATGCCAGTCTTGGAAAACAAGGCCAGCTGTACCAAATACCAAAATGTTACAAAAAAATACTGTTTGTCCAACCGTAAAGCCTTGTTTGCGGTTGATGATAATGCCCATGATTTCAGAGCCGTCAACGCATGCACCACCGCGTATGACTATGCCAAGGCCAACACCCAGAATTGCACCGCCTATAACAACTACTTCAAGATAGTCGCCAACAAAAGGTGTGGCAATGATGTTTGGCATGATAAACAAAAAAAAGGCAAATGAAAGAATGGCCGCAACAATTTGTATAACAAAGCTTTTGCCAAGATGGCGATAGGCTAAATAAATAAAGGGTAAGTTAAAGAGCAGCAAAAACAAAGGCAATAGATTATTGCCAAAAGCGCGCGCGGCGATCATGGCTAAGCCAACTGTGCCGCCGTCAATTAAGTTATTTGGTAAAAAGAAAATTTTGATAGCAAAGGCAGCGATAAAAGTCCCGAGAAACATCTTAAAGTAGCCGATAAGATGTATACGTGCAAATTTGGAATGCTCTAGAGAAGTTTCGATTTTTTGACTCTTTTTTCTGCTCTTGTTTTCGACTTGATAACTTATGAATTTTTGCGTTTAGTTAATAAACGCGGGAGACGGGGCTCGAACCCGCAACTTCCGCCGTGACAGGCCGGTGCTCTAACCAATTGAACTACTCCCGCATAGCAATTTGGGCGCAACAGGACTCGAACCTATGACCACCTGTGTGTAAGACAGGAGCTCTACCAACTGAGCTATACGCCCTTATAAAGTCAAGTTTGACTCGCTAAGTGCCAATATTCTACCCTGCAGCCAGGATTTTGAACAAGCAGAAAAACAAAAGAAAAGAAACCCGAAAATTAGGTGACTTTAGGTACACTGTTTTTTGCTCTATTAAAGGATCATATGTGGTGGATTTTTTTCTTTTGTTTTTTTGTAACCTCTTGTAATTCAAAGTCTCCAGACTATTTTTTGGCTGAAGGTCGTGCCTTGAATCGCGATTTAATCGACTGCTGCCACGAAATAAATGATTTAGATGATCTTATTCAGGCTCTTCCATATATGCAAAAGCAATTTAACTTGCTTGTAGACGTGATGATAGAGGCAAAAAAATGGCAAAAAAAGCATAACGTCACATGGCAGCCATCGGTTGAAGATCAACGCTTAAGCCAAGAGCTCGCCGATGAATTCTTAAGGCTTTATGCAATGCCATCAGCTCGTGCGCTAATCGAAAAATCTCAAGAACCCGCTTTATTAAAGTTAGATTCCTTTGATAAAAAGCGTTAATTCAATATTTTTTAAAAATAATTATATATAATAATCAAATAATCTTTTATAATAATACTATAGGAAGACCAGAGAGTTTTTTGCTTTAAAAGAGGAAAGCATGTCGCAAGATGAAAAAGACCTCCACAAGCAAGAGATACCGCCACAGGATCTGCCTCAAGATTTGCCAGAATCTTCTTCAAATGAGACAAAACGAAGTGTATTTGCCCAAGTGGGTAATTTTTTTGGCTGGCTTGGAGAGCTCATCACAGAACAAGCGCGCCTAGATGCCAAAAAAGAAGAAAAAGTCTTACCTCTACATCTCAAGCGGGAAATTATATTACAGCAGCAAAAAACAAGTGAAGTGATTAAAAACGCTGAAACTATTTGTACCCATCTTGATGAAATCAAACAAAAGCTCATACAAGAATTTGGCTCTTCTGCCTCCTGTTTTATCTCGAAGTGCATTGACCCTATGATTGATCATGCACGATACCTCACAAGTACTCTTAAAGAGCCTCCGCCAGAAGTAAAAAACCTAAGCAACATTTTGAGTCAGGCAATAGAGAGTGTTGAGCTTTATTCACAATTTAGTGATGAAAAAAAATTAAAAAAACGCATAGTACAGGTTGCCCAAGGGCTGATAAAGCAGTCAATCGACAAAGATCTTGAAGTGCTTTCAAACTATAAAATGAACGCAATTAAAAATAGTAAATGGGCTGAAGATGAGAAGCAAGAGCTCGAATTTTCACTTGATGGATATTTATATCCGATAATTTCAGAGCTTTTAGGTATGTCAGAATCACGCCATGAAACTGATGATTTGCATGCGTTTTTTGTATGGAAGTCAAGTGTTGATGATAGGCGAAATTCATTAGTCGAACTTGGCTTGCTTCAAATTGATGCCCTGACAAATACAGGTCAAACAACTCCGTTAGTTAAACTTGATGATGAAGATGATGATATACCTTTAGAGGAGCCTTTTCCTCAGCTTGTTAAGCATCAGCTTGAAAATCTATCACTTGCGATGAGCTATATTTCCACTTTAGAAGATCGTGTAAGTGATGTTTTTTCCAGAATAGAAAATTTACATTTTCAGGATGGTAATGCAATAGATGCTGTTGAAGGGCTTATAGAATATCTCAAAGTGGACCTTGAGCGCTTTAGTCGAATAAGCATCCACACAAAACATGTTCTAGATAGCTTTAAAAGCCTCAAAGACAGCATCAAACATGCAGAAGGCCTCCTAGTCCAAAAAAAACAATAAATAAATACAAATACAAAAATACATTTTTTACCGCAGAGAAAACAGCCGAGGAAATACAGAGAGACTTCGCGAAATTGACACTGTTTTTGGGGGAACACTACGGTGAGGTAATGAAAAAATATGCATCTTTGACCGCAAGGTCCCTGAGTGCGCGATTATTCGTAGCTCTTAATTCTCCACACAGCTTCAATTTCAATAACCTCCCAAGCAAATAATAAGTCCCAAGTCGGACCTGTGATAGGTGAATTGGCTTGGGCCGTGTTAAGTTGAGGCGTATGACAATTTAAGAGCTGCGCAGAATCGCAGCACTCCAGGGACCTTGCGGTCAAAATAGCATTTAACAACATCAGAGGACTCGTGCTAAATGCGGCGGAAGAGTCTCTGTATTTTCTCTCTCTTTGTCCTCGGCTGTTTTCTCTGCGGTAAAAATGTATTTTGTTTTTTTGTTTTTTATTTGCAGATACAATCAGCTATGACAGGTAAATGATCTGAAGCATACATACCATCTACTTGTGCAGGCTGTACTGCTGCAATGAGAACATGCATGCTGCTTGATATGAATATATGATCCAGCAATATTCCCGGTGTACCGGTGCCCTGAAACGGTAAAATAGCTCCTGGGCGATTTGTATAGGTTGAAATTGGGCCTATGGTTCCGATAAGTGCCTCATCACGGCTATTACAAAGGGATTTGCTTGTTAGTATTTTTAGCATAAAGTTGCCATCAAAGAATGGAACATGAGGGTCATCTACATGCGGGGCAAAACTATTAAAATCACCTGCAAGTAAACAGGTCTTTTTTTGAGAAATAGGCTCTATATGTTTTACAATAAAGTTTGCAGCATATTCGCGAGAATCTGCAGAGCCAAAGGCAATCTGCGTACAAAAAGCGGCTACCTCTTTATGTGTTTTTCGATCTATTAAATGAGCCTCTATAAGGGTTCTAGGCTCATTTGAAAAAGGATCTGACGAAAGATTTTGCGGCGTTTCAGAAATATAATGCACTGTAAAAGACTGACACTCAAAGCGCGTTTTTCTATATAAAATACCATTTATTTCAGACGGGGCTGTACCAATTGTTGGAAGCTTTCCTGCAAAGCCATATTCATCACCAAGCTCATCTAACAGCTCTTCGGCTTGTTGGGGATATAGCTCTTGAAAACATATAATATCCGCGCGCATGTCATCTATAATATCAAGAAGTCTAGGAAGTCTTGCTAGCCAGCGATAGGGCTTTGCAAGTAAGTGATCATAGCGATCAAAAAGCATGTTGTAGGTGGCTATGCGAAAGCTTGCATCTTTTAGTTTCATAGCCTCTGAAATAGCTTCAAACTGGGTCTTAGAGTATTTTTTTGCATCAATATTTTTTGGTGTATGATAGTAGTCCATAAGTGGAACTATAGAGTTATCAATAAGTGCAGCAAGAGGCGTTATAAAAAGTAGAAGTATAATTAAGAGATACGCTATTTGCATGATGAAGCTCAAGGTAGTTCAAAATAGCTTATAGCGAGCATCATTTGGCTGCAATTTAATAAATATATTCATCCGCAATTTTGCGTTTGTCTTGGCCATCTAATATGTGAAAGGTGCGAAGTTTCTGTATGACTTGTTTAGAAAACTGCGACAGGGGAATGTAGAGTATTTTTTTTCCTTGGCGGCTTGCATATGCTTTGAGTAGGGCCTCTGGTGGATGTAGGCCTGCGTAGACAACCACAGGTCGTCTTGAATAGTCGATTGCAGAGGCAAGTAGTACTTCGTGTTTTTTGTGGAAATTGCCATAGTCAGGATCTGACCATACATCATAGACGCGCCTTGCAGGATATGAAAGCATAAAGCCGCCATATTCGCAGCGAGCAATGCCCGGCCCAACAATATTTTCTGCCATAGAAGTAGAAAAAAATGCCATATCAGATTCTTGTTCATTTTCTCCTAGCCAGGTCATTTTGCAGGGGTAGCGCTCTATAGTTTTTGATTCATCAGCTAAATCCTCATCAAAAATAACAACACATGAGCCCACAAGACCTGGAGGTCTGCCTCTTGCTTTTACATACAACTTTTTTTCTGGCCAGTGGCGAATAGTTTCTTTTACATCGATGCCATCTTCGAGGCTGTTTGAAAAAGGAACTGTAAGCATAGATTCTTCTGATTGTTGCTGAACGCCCTTTTTCTTTAAAAATAATCCAAAGTTTTCCACAATACTGTCTTCTGGAGGGTAGGAGCAAATAGAAAAAGGATTTGGTGCATAGTGCAGTTTGCCGGATTTATCTTTATTCAAACGGCGCCAAAAGAGGCTTTTTTCAGAAGGTGACTTTAGGTGAAAATGTATACGTTTTAGTCCGCCCCATATTTGCTCTGAAGTTAATTCAGTTACCGCAAGTGCATCTACATTCTTATAAAAAGGGTATTCTGTGCCTCTTTTCCATACTTCGTAGGCGAAGTTATGGTCAACGCAGGCTTTAGAGGTACTCAGCAGCTGCATAAAGTCTGGTAGTAGCATACCACGAATATGAGCCCAGTTACGACAAAATGTAAATATTTGATTAATAACGTACGGCCCAAGTGTTACACGCGCTAATTCTTCGTAAGGCACTTGGGCAAGTTTGATGAGATCATAATAAAGTGTATTGCGATCAAGGATCCCTTCAGCTTTTTGACGATAGTGTTCGTAGTTAGTGCTTATCCAGCCGCATTCGGCTAAAATCTCTCTTAGGGTATCTTCGGGATAGGTGCTAAGAGTAATTTCATTTCGTTCATAATGTTTTTGTTCAGGGTATGATAAATCTTTTAGATGAGCAATAACCCCCTGACAGTGGCTCATGCCAACAACTACTAAAATTTTATCGTATGAAAAAGAAAGCTCTCGCAGTCTTTTTGCCATATAAAGCTCGCGAGCTTTATCTTGCTGGCCTCGAACAACAGGATCGGCCCTTAGCGTACCGGAATATGCTTCATAGTAGGATTTTAAGCCTATTTTAGTAATAGCGTAAGGATCTGGCATTCTTTCAGAAAATTTTGGATAGCCCTTTACATCTAAATCAATGCAAAAGGCAGGAATTTGCGTTTCTTGAGCAGATCTTAGAGCCTCATAGCTTGCATCGCAAGGCTCGATAGGAAAGCAGAGCGTTTCATCCTCTCCTTTAGCCGTAACAAGGCTTACATCAGGAAGACGGCTGGTAGCATGTAAAAAGACATCTTGCATGTTTTCAGGAAGCTCAACTGCGACACAATCTGGTTGTAGCTCTAAAAATGCCTGTCGTACAACAGATGCCAGCTCCATAGTATAATGAAGTGCTGGGACAATGCAAAAAGGTCCAACACTTATCGAATAGGGTTTATAAGGCATATACGAGTGCTTCATCTCCAAGCGTCATGTGTATGGCTTGTCGCAAAATGCCCGCAATATCGGGTTTTCCTTTTACGCTTTTTAAGCGCTTTGCAGCATAGCGTGCAATATTAATGCCGTCTCGCACGGTGTATCGCTCATCACTAATATGTGCGCGCTGCAAAAAGTCCACGACATAATCAAGTATTCCTTCATCTACAAACGGCAAATTTTCAGAGAGAATGCGTTTTTCTTCATCAGGCTCTGGAAAATCAATATAAATTTGCGGCTGAAGGCGGCTGTGGATGTATTCTGGTATTTCAAAGGTGGAGGCATCTTCGTTTGTTGTTACGCATATACGAAAATCAGGGTGAGCTGCAATTTTAAGGCCCGCCACGATAGATTCAATATAGCGTCTTGCATCAAGTAGGGGAGCAAGTGATGCCCAAGATTTTTCTCCCATACGATTTCCTTCGTCTAAAATGCATACCTGGCCGCGAATCATGGCTGTAACAAGTGATGAGGCAACATAACGTATGCCGCCGGTCTTATCGACAACAGGTGTAATAAGGAGATCTTCTGGGCGAGTATCCATGGTGCATTGATAGATGTAGACATCTCGCTTTATAGCTTTAGCAGTAGCATAGCCAAGAGTTGTTTTGCCAACACCCGGTTTACCAATAAGCCGCGGACTTAAAGGAATATCTTTTGGGTCAATGACAAGCCAAGCTGCCAAAAGCTGCTCCATCACATCGCTTTGGCCAACCCAAGTGTAGGAAAGCTCAACAGGACAGGCAAGAGCTAGTTCTATTCCCTGAATGGTAATGCGGCTCTCTTGTTCAGTTTCAGACATATGTTATTCCTTAGTAAATATCCTACCAATTTGCCTTTTGAGAGCCATACATCAGGCCGCCAGAGGCTATATTGATTCGTGCATTTGGAAAAAGCGTTTCAATATCATTTATAAGTGTATCAGTTTTTTTGCGTACAGAATTTTGTCCTACAGGACAGCGGCAGGTAATTCGAGCAAAGCCGTACATTTTTGCAAATTCTTTAATATCTGCCTCAGATATATATATAAGAGGTCTTATGGTAGTAATGCCAAATTCGCGCATCGTAATTTTTGGCAATAGCCCCGCAAATTCGCCTTTATGAAAGAGATTCATGAGCAATGTTTGGGCGTTGTCGTCGCGGTGATGTCCATAGGCAATTGCCTCGCAGCCAGCATCTTTGGCAGCTTTAAAAAGAAGTGATCTACGCTCTCGTGAACAGCTATAACATTCCAGATTCTCAAGTTTTTTTTGAGATGAGCAGACAATCAGGGGAATATCAAGTGCTTTGCAGACATTTTCTAAATATCCACCCCCTACAGCTGCTCCACAAGTAAATTCGCCATTTACATTTATAGCAGTTATTTTAAATGGAGGAAAACCACGGCCTGAAATGGCTTTTAGTAGAAAAAGCATAGTAAGACTATCTTTTCCTCCGCTCAAAGCGATGCCAAGATTGTTGACGCCCTCCACTAAACCAAAGTCAAATAAGGCTTTACGAGTGGCACTTTCTAATTTTTTTCCAAGCCCAGTCCATGGCGGCTCGGCAAGTGGGATTGCATTATTCATGCCAAATATGATAGCCTAGTTGCCTATGAAAGCAAAGAGAAATGACCCCTGTCCTTGTGGATCAGGAAAAAAATATAAAAAGTGCCACGGGGCTATAGAGCAAGAATCCAAAAAGGTTCAGCGCAGCTATAGTGTGGGCGAGTCAGGCCAAACTGGCATGGCAGCATTTGCACGCAAGATCATTAAGGTGATGGAATCAAAGCCAGAAGCGCTTCCACCATCAGATCTTCCAGAGTCCAAAGCTTCAACCAAAGAGGCTGAAACTCCGGAACTTGCATCTCCCGGAAGCTTTGAAATAAAAACGAACTAAGCGAAAGTTGTTGTCCAAAAAATCATACATTTGGTAACGTTTTGCCTGTTTTAAGCTTGGTTTGTATAAAGCCAAGTTCACGCTGACTTAGCTCAGTTGGTAGAGCATCCGATTTGTAATCGGACGGTCGTGGGTTCGAATCCTACAGTCAGCATTCTTTCTTGCCGACCGGCAAGGTTTTCTCGGGGGTGTCGCATAGCGGCCAATTGCAAGGGACTGTAAATCCCTCTACTTCGGTATACGCTGGTTCGAATCCAGCCACCCCCACACTTCCCCCACAAGCCGTTTTTGCCTTAAAATTCACAAAGCTGTAATCGCCTTTTTCTTCCTCGTGGGACAAAAATGGGACAGCAATTTCCAACAGTTCTCAACCTTCTTTCCCTTAGCAACCCACCCTTTTGATCTACCGCTTTATTCGCAAAATGTGGGATTTTCTGCGGTTAGTGTCCCATAAGTGTCCCTTTTCATGTTTTTGCTACACCTAACTCACTCATCATTAACTGTATATAGTTGTGTGATGGTGGGAATGACAATCCCTTGTTGTCTATTTTAGCCTGCTTTTGTATAGTGTGAGCTATTCTTGTTAAGGGGTGTTGCATTATGGCAGTGATTGAAAAGCGCAAAACTAAAGATGGAAAAATTCATTATAGAGTCAAGGTAAGGCTGAAGGGTTTCCCGTCACAGACTACCACACATGAGCGTCTTGCTGATGCTAAAAGATGGGCTCAACAGACAGAGACAGATATTCGGGAAGGTCGGCACTTCAAAACTACTGAGGCCAAAAAGCACACGCTGGGTCAGCTAATAGATAGGTACATAAAGGATGTTCTACCTCAAAAAAAGAAGAGCGAAGTGAAGCAAACCGCGCAGCTTCTTTGGTGGAAAGAACAGCTTGGCGCCTTCCTACTTGCGGACGTGACCTCATCAATGATTTGTGAAAAAAGAGATGAGCTTTCGCGCGGCATTACATACCGCGGTACTAAAAGATCTAATGCTACGGTGGTCAGATACCTTAGCGCACTTAGTCACACATTCACTATTGGAGTAAGAGACTGGGGGTGGCTAGAGGATTCCCCAATGCGTAAGGTTTCAAAACTTAAAGAATCTCGTGGTAGGGTGCGCTTCCTTGAGGAAGAAGAGCTCGCTCGTCTTTTGCAAGCTTGTAAAGAAAGTACTAGTGCTTACCTCTACCCTGTCGTGCTAATAGCGTTATCGACTGGTATGCGATACGGCGAGATCATGCACCTCAGTTGGAAAGATGTAGACTTTGGTCGCAAGCGCATTATTTTACATGAGACTAAAAATGGGGAGCGGCGCGCTGTTCCGCTTGCGGGCCAGGCATTTGACATTCTACAAAGCTTAGAAAAGAAGAGGCGTATTGATACAAACCTTATATTCCCCAAATTGAGGTCAAAAGTAGCGCTGAATGATGGGCAAGCTGTGTCCCCACTTTCTTTACAAAAGCATGAGGTTGACAAGGTTCAAAAGGTACAAAAGCCTGCCCAGTTACGAAGTCCGTGGATATCAGCCCTGAAAAAAGCGCAAATAGCAGATTTTAGATTTCACGATTTGCGCCATTGCGCTGCAAGCTATTTTGCCATGAGCGGGGCGTCACTAGCTGAAATCGCAGATATTTTGGGCCACAAAACATTGGCGATGGTCAAGCGTTACGCGCACTTAAGTGACAGTCACAAGCTCGATGTAGTGCAAAGAATGAATAAGAGTTTCTTGGGGTAAAATGGCAAAGAAAGTGAAAGATATAGTTGCTGTGGATTTTGTGGTAGCGTACTACAAAGGAAAATGGGTTGACGTGCCTGTACCGTATGCACCAGTTACTGAAACGAAAGAGGTGTTAGAAAAACAACAACCACAATCCTCTGCTTGTTGGCTCGGAAATGATAGATCCTCAAAAGATGTCAGAAAAAGAGCTACGAGCTTTGTGCAAGACAAATGGTATTTCATACTACTGGGTGACTGGTAAAAGGCAATCAAAAAAGGGAGTGAAAGTAAATAATACTCCGCGTAAGGCTGTAGAGCGTGAGGACGTTCCACTAAGTACCGATGAATACGAAAAATTCATTATTCAGTTAGCGATGATTGATAAAACAAGTGCTCTTATCGCTGATATCCTTTGGTACTTGAACGAGCGGTTACGAGACTCAGGTGCTTTCGTTACACTTGAGCAAGTTTTACGTGTGAGGTACTGGGAAGTATGCCGGGATAAGAAAATGCTTAATTTGTTTCGCAGTACATTTGGTCGGTTTGAGATGGTATCCATAGAACTCCCAAAGGGTATTTACAATAGAATTCTTCGTTTGATTAATGATAATAGCATTTTTGTATTCGCAAATCGAAAGGGTGGCCCGCTTTCTCCTAAGCTGATTGCATCGCATTTTGAGCTTGCAGGGGAACGGGCAAAACTTAGACTTGTCTGTAAAGGCTTCACCGTTACACCAAGACTACTTCGTTCTATCTATGACCCATCTTCTGAAGGAGCCATTGCTTATAAAGAAAACTGTAATAACCACCTTCATGTTCCTGAAACGCAACTAGATGAATTTTTAGAACTTTTAGAGCAGCTGCCAAAGCCTAGAAGAAATGCGGGTGCAAAATCAAAATATGGCCCAAAAGCACATCTCAGGGCTATTGTTTACTACATACAGACTGGCTGTCACTTGAATGAGCATCAGGGATCTCCTCCACGTAGAGCTGTAGAATCCCAATTGCGAAGGTGGGAGGATTTGGGTTTTATCAAAAAGGTAGAAGCGTTTTTAGCCTCATATGCGAAAAAACTCCAATCTTAATTCGACGGAAATTTTCCTTTTTTATTCTTTTCTATCTCTATAGAAAGTTCAGAAAGTGCCCCCACAATACACTGTTAGTGGTTTCCTATTGTCCTGTGTTGTAGAATTATGACAAGCGAGTAATCAATCGTACTGATGTGATCAGAGATTGAGTTTGGCTGAAAATATTTTAACGAGGAACATATTTATGACTACACAGCTCAACCAAGAGTATTTGACCTTAAAAGACTTTTGTAAGCGTTACAGCTCCATCGTGTCCGAAGGGAGTATGCGCTGGATTCTTTTTAATTCAAAACAAAACCAGGCAGATTTTTTTGTCCGCAGGCTAGGTAAACGCAAGCTTTTAATTTCACCGGAATTGTTTTTTCAGTGGTTAAACAGAAACGGCAAAGGGGCAGATTCGTGGACATTTATCAAAGGAAGGCAGCTAGCTCGAAACCGTCTAAGTCGAACCCCATGACCTTCTATAAAAACGACGGCTGTCAGCGCAAGGCGTTGCGAGGACAGCCAGCCAAGAAATTTTCACATTCCGATTTAAGGAAAAAAATTCCCTATGACAACTAATACTACAGAAAAAGACCCTTCTTCGCAAGAACGGATTGACTTACATCAGGCTAGAAAGTTCCTAGACTTGCTTAGTGAAGATGATCAATTTACCTTTCAACATTTCGATGATAAGAAGAAAAATCCTGCGCTTGCAGGAATGAAGCAAGGCAGCCTTAATGCTCTTGCTCGTGAACTCGAAGAGTTAAATGTTGAGGGGGCGGGTGTTTGTGTCACGATAAACAAAACAGATCTCAAAGGCAGGTCCTCTGCTAACATCATCAAAGTTCAGGCGTTTTTTGTTGACTTGGATGCCTCTCCACCTGAACCAGTTATGAATGCCCCAATAAGTGCCTACATTATCGTAGAAAGTTCTGGGGAAATTTCACTTCTATTGGCTTGTTGAAGATGTGCCATTAGATGCATTCGTAACAGTGCAAAAGCAACTCGCAGAAAAGTATGGAGGCGACCTTAAGGTTTGCGACCTATCGAGGGTAATGCGTCTACCGGGTTTTCTACATCAAAAAAAATCTCCTTATATGACTCGCATAGTAAGCACGAGCGCATAACAACCAGTGAAGTTTTCGACTTTTGTAGAAACTTTTGGAATTGACCTGGTAACTAGTAACACGCAGAAATCATCCACCGCAAACAACCCTGTTTTAGCTTCCTTGGAAGCGCGTGACATGGTAATCGAGCGAAAGAAAAGTTCCCCGGGCTGCATTGTGATAAAATGCTCTTGGGAACATCTGCATTCTTCTAAGGATAAAGGCACTTGCTATTATGAACCTAATACTAACGGCTATAGAGGTCATGCCTACAAGTGTTTCCATAGTCATTGCCAAGACAGAACCATAACTGATTTAAAAAGTTTTTTAGAAATTCAGGAGGGTGCGCAAATTGCTTTCTCTAAGGATCCCATGCCCTTGGTGGAAGAATTGCTACCTGTAGCCTACTTTACTGAAGACCTACTCCCTGCAAATTTGCAGGCCTGGGTGATGGACTGCTCCGAACGCATGCAGGCGCCACCAGATTTTTTTGCTGTAGCCCTAATAGTAGGCATTGGCTCGCTTCTTGGGAGAAAAGTGGGAATATACCCCAAAGCAAAGGACAATTGGCATGTAGTTGCAAATATTTGGGGCGCGGTCGTTGGAAGACCATCTGGCTTGAAGTCTCCGTCCTTGGCGGTTGCAATAAAATTTCTCGATGAGCTTGCTACCGATGCTAATTTAAAACATAAAAATGACATGGATAACTATCAAAGCGATCTCCAATGGCAAAAGGCGCAGCAGAAAGCGCAAATAGATAAGTTGCAAAAAGCGGCCCAAACATCAAAAGATAGGCCTAAGCTTGATGAACTAGATTCTGTAAATGAACCAGTTGAAAAAAGATACAAGACCTCTGATGCGACACAGGAAAAATTAGGTGAAATTTTACTGCAAAACCCCCAAGGAATCCTCTTGTATCGAGACGAGCTTGTGGGGTGGTTCAAAAATCTCGAGAAGTACGGTCATGAAAGTGACAGGTCTTTCTACTTAGAAAGTTGGAATGGGAATGGCAATTATACGGTCGATAGAATTGGAAGAGGTACGCGGCAAATCCCTGCATTATGCTTATCAATCCTTGGTGGGATTCAACCTGGTCCATTAAAATCTTATATATACCAGGCAACAGCTGGAGGAGCAGGTGATGATGGGCTCTTACAAAGATTTCAACTCATAGTTTGGCCCGATATGCTAAAAGAATGGAAAAATGTGGACCGTTATGCCGACAGCGAAGCAGAAGAGCGAGTTCGCACAATTTTCCGGCGATTAGATGCTTTTGAACCTTTTGAACCTTTGAAAGATGATGCTTTCAAAAGCACACATGCTTTAAGCGAAAAGGTTTTAAAACCCTTAAACCCACAGTTGCTTAGATTTTCGCCGCAGGCTCAAGAGTTATTTGACGAGTGGAGGTATATCCTTGAGAATGTAAAATTAAAAGATCAAAAAATATCCTCGGCTTTAGAAAGTCACTTAGCGAAATACCGCTCTTAATGCCGAAACTCGCATTAATTTTTTACATGGTTAAGACTGTAGGTCAAGGCGAAGAGGCTTATTGCGTCGATGAAGAATCAGCACTATTAGCCATCAAGTGGTGTGATTATTTAGAAACTCACGCCAAACGCTTGTATGCTTCTGCGGAAGATCCGGGTATGGAATCGGCCCGCTCTCTTTTAGAACGGATTAAGAAGGGCGATTTGCAAGATGGGTTTTCTCCTAGAGACGTATATCATTCAAGACATTGGTCTCAGCTTCTTAACAGCATAAACCAAAACCTATAATTTCTGAGGAATTTGGTTGGTTAGTCAGAAAGCCCATAAACACTGGTGGCAGGCCTTCACTACAGGTCTTTATACACCCTTCCATAAGGAGGGCTGTATGATTGCGCCTCGTCCATATCAAATTGATGCCATAGCAGCTGTAAAAGTATGCCGCGCTAAAGGTGTAACTCGCCAGCTTATATCCCTTCCAACTGGCTGTGGTAAAACAATAGTTTTTTCGCTATTAGCTAAAGAACACAATAGTCGTACGCTTGTTCTCGCTCACTCCGAAGAGCTCATAACTCAAGCAGTGGACAAGTTCAAGATCGTGTGGCCTGAGGTCAGCATCGGCATTGTTAAGGCTGAAAATGACGATGTACATGCACAAGTCGTCGTCGCATCAATCCAAACGGCGTCCCGAGATGCGCGTCTGCAAAAGCTAAAGCAGCAAAACTTTGGCTTAATGATCATCGATGAGGCTCACCACAGCATCAGTTCTTCTTACAGCACAGTTATAAAAGAACTTGGCTTCATGGAGGATGATCCAAATAAGCTGCTTATCGGAGTGACCGCCACGCCTACAAGATCAGACGGGATAGGTCTTGGTGCGATTTATCAAGAGATTGTTTTTGAGTGCAGCATCCACACAATGGTGCGAGGTGGGTATTTGTCACCATTCATCGAGTAAGCAGATTTTTACTAAAATCGAGCTAGCAGGGGTTGGCATTCAGAACGGTGATTTTTCTGTCTCAGAGCTTTCGGGAGTGGTGAATACACCTGCCAGAAATGGGTTGGTCGTAAGTAAATTCAAAGAGCTTGCACCTTGTCGGAAGAAGAGCCTAGCCTTTTGTGCTGACGTAAAACATGCCAGGACCTGGCGGCTGCTTTCATGAATGAAGGGATTTCAGCTAGTGCAGTACATGGAGCCATGCCAAAGGCCGAGAGAAAACAAATTATAAGGGATTTCTCTTCAGGGAATATTAAAGTTTTGACCAACTGCATGCTCCTAACCGAGGGATTCGATCAGCCCGCCACAGATTGCATTCTTTTAACAAGGCCTACAAAGTCAAAAGCACTTTACATTCAACAAATAGGGAGGGGTACGCGCCTTTTTCCAATGAAACGGGATTGTATGGTTTTAGATTTTGTTGATAACTCATCACGCCACAGCATTTGCACGTACAAGAATACTTTAAGCGGCATAGTGATTCCATTATGCCCGAGGATGAGGAAATCGAAGATGCAGGGGCCATTACCCCTCATGAAGTGAGCTTGAACGATTCTACCGCGATGGATGCTCTCAGAGTGTTTAGCGACCGTATCGAGGACATTGAGTTTTTCGATGCAGCACAATTTGCTTGGGTTCCGATAGGAGAGAGTTGGCACCTAAAGTTGGCAGCAGATCGGGTTACGGTCAGGAAAAGTGAAGAAGGGTTTCTTGTTGTGGCCCAAAATGGGGGAGAGATCTTTAACTTATCCAGTAGGTCTTTACCATTAAATTATCTTAGGAGTGGCCGAGGATTGGGCTAGGAGGCAAACGACAAAAGGTGCCTGGGGTAGAAAAGACGCTATTTGGAGACAGGAGCCACCAACACAAAAACAACTTGTTACGCTAAACAACCTTGGTTTTACGGTAAATCCAGGACTAACAAAGGGGCAGGCTGCACAACTCATCGATAGCAAAGTAAACGAGCCCGCGACAATGAGACAAGTTAACTGGCTAAAACATCGTGGGATCAACGTGAAGGAAGGAATTACAAAATTTGAGGCTAAGAAGTTAATAGCGTCACGCAGAAGAGATTAAAATAGTGTATTTTTGCGAAATCATTAAAACCAATATTTACACAGGAATTATATGGTAAAAGCGAGGTCTAAAAGTCAGAAAACTACTGCACACCTGCCGGTTGAAACGCAAAAAGGGCCAAAACTAGAGTCTACACCAATCAAGTATGTCAAAAATAAAGAAGGTAAAAACGTCAGACTGGTAGGTTCTTATCCCACAGACGACGCCCGTAATCAAGATCCCACTGAGCTCGCCAACATACACTTAAAAGAAATTATGGGCGTTGAAGATACTGAGCTTGCAGATTCTATTCTGTATAGAGCAGCAAAAGCATTACAAGTTGCTCATCCTTATCAGAATGAAAATATCGTTTTGCAAACACTCCACAACCAGAAACCGAAAGATGTTGTTGAGACAAGACTGATCGTGCAAGAGACTATTTTGCATTCTGAGCTGATGAGATTGTTATATTTTCTCAGCAATTCTGAAAATGCCATGGAAGGTGAATTGCACCTAAACATGGTAGCAAAGGTAACCAGACTGCACAATGAAACCGTAGAGACCCTGTCAAGGTATCGTCGTGGTGGCACTCAAACGGTTAACGTGCAGCATGCCTTAATTGATAATAGAGCCGTACACAATTATAGGGGTGGGGGGTATAAGCGAAAACAAAGGAGACAAGCCATGTTCGATAAATTCTGTGGCGCCTCAGCCAGAAACAATGGCCATAAACCATGTAGACAACCTGCAATGGCAAACGGGCGTTGTAGGCTCCACGGTGGAAAGTGCCGCGGTGCCACAACCGAAGAGGGAAGAAAAAAGCTTGTAGAGGTTAATACTAAGCATGGCAGATACACTAAAGAGGCTATAGCCCAGCGGAAAGCTATGCGTGAGTTAATTAAGCAAGCTAAGGCTGGGCTTGAAGGGATTTTTTAGTATAGACTCCCACTACTTTAGTTAGGCTTATTGAGCTTTAGAGATTGCGTCTTCGATTTATTTTTTGGTGACAAAGTATCTTTCTGCGTGTTCTTTAGCTTCACCGAAAGCATTAATGTATAGGTCGTCAATTTCAGCCCTATCATAACCGTCTTGTAGCATAAATTTTTTCAGTTCGCCGACTTCATCCCACTTAAGGAGAGCAATCTCCGTATTGCTTTTTGGGTTTAATGCATCAATAATGGCATATTTAAACTCGTATGCATAGTATTTGTTTAATCTTTGTCTTTTATCTAATTTAGCTTTTCTTTCTTCTCGATTCTTTCTGCTTTGGATTTTTCTTTCTTCCATATGTAGTAGTCTACATAGGAGGTGCAAAACATTATAGAAATTGAAAGTGATAGAGATAATAATTTATTCATGCTTACGTTGCTTTATTTTTTAGGTAACCAATCTTTGCTTGGGAGATGAACCGCATCGATTCTACCCTTGCTTTCCTTAGGCAGAGTTTTGAAGTAACTTAGGGGGGGGGGGGGGGGGGGGGGGGGGGGGGGGGGGGGGGGGGGGGGGGGGGGGGGGGGGGGGGGGGGGGGGGGGGGGGGGGGGGGGGGGGGGGGGGGGGGGGGGGGGGGGGGGGGGGGGGGGGGGGGGGGGGGGGGGGGGGGGGGGGGGGGGGGGGGGGGGGGGGGGGGGGGGGGGGGGGGGGGGGGGGGGGGGGGGGGGGGGGGGGGGGGGGGGGGGGGGGGGGGGGGGGGGGGGGGGGGGGGGGGGGGGGGGGGGGGGGGGGGGGGGGGGGGGGGGGGGGGGGGGGGGGGCCCCCCCCCCCCCCCCCCCCCCCCCCCCCCCCCCCCCCCCCCCCCCCCCCCCCCCCCCCCCCCCCCCCCCCCCCCCCCCCCCCCCCCCCCCCCCCCCCCCCCCCCCCCCCCCCCCCCCCCCCCCCCCCCCCCCCCCCCCCCCCCCCCCCCCCCCCCCCCCCCCCCCCCCCCCCCCCCCCCCCCCCCCCCCCCCCCCCCCCCCCCCCCCCCCCCCCCCCCCCCCCCCCCCCCCCCCCCCCCCCCCCCCCCCCCCCCCCCCCCCCCCCCCCCCCCCCCCCCCCCCCCCCCCCCCCCCCCCCCCCCCCCCCCCCCCCCCCCCCCCCCTGACTGTAAATCCCTCTACTTCGGTATACGCTGGTTCGAATCCAGCCACCCCCAACTTTCTTTTGAACCATATCACGCAATCCTCAAGCAAGCCGTACTCGAAGTACTGTCTTGCTTGACGATTGCATGATCTGATTCAAAATAAAGTTGGGGGTTTCCCGCATAGCCCTTACCCGGCCAAACCTGCCGGTATAATGTTATTATTTTGGAGTGACTCGCTTCAGCGAGTTTTTTGTGCGGCCGCTTCAGCGGCCTCACCTACTTTAACGTAAAATTATTGGTGGATATGCAACCTATATCTAAATAAAAAAAGGGTCATGCCTTGCATTCAGTCATTTGATTATCAAGACGTAAATTTAATCATCTAAATATTAGCATCTTTAACCGAATGCCCGAATGCCAAACCTGACCCAATTTCTCTTGTAAGTGAGAAGAGGGTGCTTTTGTTTTTCCCGCGGCAGCGGGCATAAGTGGGAAGCCCCTTGTGCAATGGAAGGTCGGTAGGCCTGAAATGGAACATGGGGTATTTAAAGTATTAAAATATAAAGCTGCGGATAACAGCGAAACTTCTTTTTTCAAGGAGCCGTACAATTGGCACTGTAAAAAGGAGTTCGGGGTCTGCGATGTGCGATTTCACACAAATCGCACATCGCAGAGGCCGGCCCCTTTAACAAATTCGCCATTTACCCAAATTTTACGCTCTAAACTGCAGCAATTTAGCTTTTGCCAGGCTCTTGTCCTAAAATCTGTAAGATGGTACCTTTTGAAATAGGAAGAAAAATATGAATTTATCTCAAATAAGTAATCTAAAGAAATCAATTTCCAAAATGTTAGTTGAAAGTGGAGTTAAACGAGCAGCTCTTTTTGGGTCGTTTGCACGCGGAGATGCTACAGAGGATAGCGATATTGATTTGCTTATCGAATTTAAGGGGAAGACAAAAAGTCTGTTTGATCTCGTAGAGCTAAAAATCCGATTAGAAGAAAAGCTCGGTAGGCATGTAGATTTGCTAACATATAATTCCTTGCATCCATTACTGCGTGATCGTATCTTAGCTGAGCAAGTGATAATTTTATGAAAAAAGACTCAAAGGTATTTCTAGGTCATATTTTTGAGTGTATCGAGCTCATACAGATCTATCTTGCAGATCAGACTTTCGAGAGTTTTAAAAATTCAATCCAGCTTCAAGATTCCCTTATCAGGCGTTTAGAGATCATCGGAGAGGCGATTAAAAATTTACCAGAAGACTTAAAGAAAAAATTTCCCGAAGTTGCTTGGAGGAACATTGCAGGTATGCGAGATATTCTTATACATGAATATTTCGGAGTTGACCTGGATTTAACCTGGAGGGTCTTAACTAAAGAGATCCCAAAGTTAAAAAAGCAAATCCTAGCGATTAAGAAACAGCTATAGAGTTACATATGATTGGGGTCGTGTCCTGCGATGTACGATTTTCTTTCTGTGAATCTCACATCGCAGCCACGGCCCTTTTCATAAGGGTACGAATTAGAGCACGCCGTACTCTAATTACTGTCGGTGCTCTGCAGTGAATCAATCTATCTAAAAATAAGTTTGGGGGGCCTCCAACTTTCTTTTGAACCAGCTCTGCTCTCTATTCTCAGAAGGAAATTGCCGAGTAGGCAACTTTTCGGAATTTCCGAATAGTTCAAAATGAAGGGGAGCGTGAAGTTGCGCGAAACAGAGAATATTATAACCTTGATGCTATTATCGCTTCAGGGTCGGCATTCGTTTAAGTCCTGTCACTTGTTTATGCGATCACGCTGAAGGCGTGCGTTATAGTAAACGTTAAAGCCTCGGGCATTTACTATAAGGAGAGCATAGCAATGTTTGCCTGCACGATTGTTGATGCTCTGTCTAAAAAGTCCCGCTAAGCCGTTCACCGCACACATCACTTAGTTGCGTAAAAAGGCCGTGCCTTGCGATGTGCAATTTGCAAATCGCACATCGCAGGGGCCGTCCCTAATGGTGTCAACTTAAGGCCTTTCTTGATCTTGATCGGATTACTTAATCTCTTTTTTTTAAAGCATTATGCGAAAAGAAAGATTAAGATCAAGATCAAGATCGAGATTAAGATAAAAATTGCTTAAGTTGACACCATTGGGGCCGGCCCTTTTCATTACTTAGATGCATCTTTTGCATGAAGATGCATCTTTTGGACGGCTGGAAATCCACCAGATGCTTGTCTTTCCTTCAAGACAAATCTTAGGCAAAAGTTATCTTTTGTACAAGACAAGAATGCCACTATAGTTGACTTATGCAGAAGACAAAAGTTGTGAGCGCACATCGCAGGGGGCGGCCCCTTTCATAGCGATTAAGTTCTTTTTCATATCTTTTTCCCGCGGCAGCGAGATAAGTGGGAAGCCCCTTGTGCAATGGAAGGCCAGGGTAGGTCTGAAATGGAACATGGGGTATTTAAGTGTGAAAATATAGAGCTGCGGGAGAAGTAAACTTTTTTTTTAGATTGCTCATATTTTGTTTTTGAGTTTGCAAAAAAAACAAAACAACTTAAGGTGCTAGGAAAACCTTAAAAGGGACTTTAGTTATGAAATTGAAACCATTCTTAGTTGCTCTGATAGCTATGCTTCGCGGGCTTTGGGTATGCAGGAGCCGGTTTATGCTGCAGAAAAAGATAAAGATTAAAACGTCATCTACACAACATAAAAAAAGAAAAACAGCCTAAGAATGTGCTATGCACAAGTGATATGAAAAAAGGCTGCCAACACTTGAGCATAATCCATGGGCAGCTTTCAGATACCCTTGGATTTTCTGTTGGGCGCACCGAATTTTGGGTGTACAACGAGCATTAAAAAAGGCCCATCGACACTGCAACTGAACCTTGATTAGCTTCCGGACGGTCCAACAATCCTGCTGAAACTATTGGTGGCTCCCTCTTTGTTACAGGAGGATACCTTGCAACAGCAAATGGGTTTTTACCTGAGCATGTAAGACCAAGTTTTACGACTCCCGTCTCAATAGTTGCAGATCTAAAAATGGCTTATCGCCTATCTTTTCATTTGTTGGCTCATTGCCGCCGCAACCACCTGCCGGCTATATTGTAGAGGTAACGAATGCAGGTGAAATTAATATTCAGGTTGCTGGTGGATTTGGAAACATCATTCCTGAAGGTCCGCAAGTACTCATGCCCTGCACGATTTCCTATATTGTAAAGCCAAAGGTGAAACTGTGCAAAAATGTGGCCATTAGCAGTGGTGCGAGTGATATAACACAATTTCCACCAGATTCAGCTGCTGCTAATGATGGTTACAGAGATACAAGCGTTAACGACGCGTATGCGGGTGTTGTGGCATGGGCTTGGTGCGATAACTCAATGGTGGCTGATAAGACCAATGAAGTCATGAACGCAATGGTTGCTGTTGGCAAAGTAGATAAGAATGGCAAATTGAAAGTCAATGACCCAATTCAACTAACCGATCTTACACCTGGATTTACCGCACAATTTGATCAGGCTGTGACGATCAACAGGGCTGATCCTCGTAACATTATTGTTTCATATAGTTTAATTGATCGTAGTCATTCGCAATGCCCAAACTCTACTTCTACCTACAATCGTGCAGTTTCCTTTGATGGGGGACGCACATGGCCCGCTGAATTCAATGGACCACTTCAATTAGATCCACCGTTTCACAGGCCTTGTGGCTTTGATGTATTTGATTATCGTGGAGTTGGATCAGATCAATATGGCAATATTTGGGCTGCTGCTGCAATTAGTACTGATGACGCGGGAAACACGGTCGGCCAACCATTCTATGCAGTCAGTTTTGACAAGGGGAAAACGTTTTCTGTCGTATACACAGTTCCTGATCTAGTGGATCCTGTTAACACATTTTACGAATTTCCTCAGTTTTGTTTTGGAACTGACGAAAATGGGCAGTATGGCCTGTGGCATACCTACTTTATTTTCAGCAATCTTACCTTTGATTCCATTCCCTATGTCGGATTTATTCCGATTAATGGGTTTGGTTTAGCAAATATTGACACTGCAAATGCCGAAGTAACGGCTCCCACAGTATAATAACGTCCTTCTCTTTGCCCAAATTGCAGCATCTTCTGACGCCAGTGGGGGAAGAGTTTGGCTTGAAGGTGAACCTTTAAGTCAATTTGTGGATACCTACATTCACCCACAAACTGTTGCATTCAAGTCGCCAGGAGAGATCGAAGAAAATTGGGTTGGCCCTTGGGACTTGATGACATTAAACAATCTTTCTTCCCAATACTTCCCAAGCACGGGTATAATATATTTTCCGGATTTGATTCGTACCCAGTAGCAGGATACGATATCATGTCTACTGCTCGTGGTCTCATCTACGATACTAAGCGTCAAGCTCTCTACGCCCTTGCCTATGCGCAAAATCCTGACTATTCACAAAATATGAGGCTTTATTTCTTCATTTCTCGTGATAATGGAGAAACGTGGTCCGATCCGATCGACATCAGAAGCCGCAATGATGGAAATTGCGGTATTTCTTCTATGGCATTGGATGAAAAAACAGGAAACCTTGTTTTTGGGTGGCGCGATGGTCGAAATGACCCTAATTTTAAAACTATGGAGTACTTTGGGGCCATCCTTCCCGCTAAAAAACTGGACAAGTTAGTCAATAGTATTCCACTTTCAAACCCATTATTCATTCAGCCACCTGTTGACATGCAAGCACCCATATCCTCATTGCTTGCAAAGGAAAGTGTGCATAAGGTGTTGCAAACACGCAAAAATCGCACTTCAGGCATGTGTAAAGGTGATTAATAAAGGTTGAATGGACTAGAGAGTTTTACTTAGGAGGGAGCCTATAATTGGCTCCCGCCCTTTTACACCATAATATTTCCATCAATTAGTAAAGATCTCTTAGTTGATGTTCAATTTACGCACTTTTTACGCACTAGACTGCAAAAGACTGGCGCATAATGCATCAAGCCAGCACAATCGATGCTTTGATAAACCACTGAAAGTGTTGTGCCTATGTATTCCGTTTACGCCAGTATGTGAAAGGGAAACCGACTGTAAATCCCTCTACTTCGGTATACGCTGGTTCGAATCCAGCCACCCCCAAACTTATTTTAAGCTATATTGATCCAATGCAGAGCATGCCGTACTCGAAGTACTGTCATGTTTGAGCATTTCATGATCTGGTTCAAAATAAAGTTTGGGGTTCCTCACCTAACCCTATCCCGGCGAAGCTAAAATATTGTTTGGGGTGACTCGCTTCAGCGGCCTCATCAACTTTAACATAAAATTATTGATAAACATGCGACCTTTATCTAGTATCCAACTAATTCCACAGTAGAAAAACTAGAATCGCCCTAGAAGTAAAAAGCCCCCTTTCTAGTTTTTTTGTGACGAAAAACACTTTATAGAAGTTGAGCAAAAACTAAGAATGAACTGAGGTATTTGTAGGAGAATATATGAATAGTATGCCAGATTATGTAATTCCACTCAGTAGTCAGAGCCAGCTACAAGATCGTGCTAGTTCGTTTATTAAGAAAATGCATCCAAAAGTGTCTTGGGATATTGTTGCAGATTGTAAGGCAAATATGTCTATCTTCGTCGTTTAAGGCCTGACTGGACATATCACAATTTAGGACGCATGACATATAATGGTGATAGCGAAAATATGCCCTTTGCAATTTATAGATACACAACTGAGAAGTATAATGAGAAAACAGCTTTTGCAGGGGCTCATCATTTAGATGGCACTATCGAAGGTGCAATAAAAGCAATCTTAGATGCCTATCCGTAGCAAAAATTTATGCACAATGCAGGCAAAGAATTGGGGTCAGAATTGGGGTCAGGCCTGACATTCCGACATTCTCAATTAGTTAGCCCTTTTAACGCAATGATAGTTTCGGATTAAGGATTGTAAACTATCATTTTAAGTCTTTGAATTTCTAGAGTAATAGATGGGGAATGTCGGAATGCCAGGCCTGACCCCAATTTCAGGTATAGGGCTTGATTTTGTTCAGGAAATTCGCCTTTCAAAACATTCCTATATCGCTCAAAATGGTCGTCTCACCGGGCAAGGGGTTATGACAAATGGCGATTATTCATTCTTGGTAGCGAATGAAAATAATTTCTATGCTGCCTTTACAGAAAGTCATAATGGGCCTTTTACACCACCATCACTGTTCTTTGAGGATCCAGAAACTGAAACCACTATCTTACTTGATAATAATTATAGACAATCACCCTACGTAAGCATTGTAAGGGGTGTGAAGGATGATTCTCAGTCTTCAAACAAAAGTTCAACACACAGGCATAAGCGTTAAATATTAGGCTTTGGCTTGGAAACTTAGTCGGCAGAGTGAGAAATCGCCCTGCCGGCTTTTTCATTTGTAGAATTACGCAAATTTTACGCACTAGATGCAAAAGACTCACGTAAAATGCAGTAAGCCAGCACAATCGAGGTTTTGATAAACCCTTGATTGTTTTACGCCTATGTATTCCTGCTACTGCCCGCGTGTGGAAGGGAAACCGACTGTAAATCCCACAACTATCGGTATACGCTGATTCGAATCCAGCCACCCCCAAACTTCTTTTGAACCATATCACGCAATCCTCAAGCAAGCCGTACTCGAAGTACTGTCTTGCCTGAGTTTTTTATGATCTGATTCAAATAAAGTTGGTGGTTTTCGCAGCAGGTTATTAGGGTACGCAATCAGAGCACGCCGTACTCTAAGTACTGCCGGTGCTCTGCATTCTATCAATCTATCTTAAATAAGTTTGGGGGTTTTTGCCTCCAGTTTTCGCTTCGCGTTTTATTCTCTCTTTGTACTTTCTTCTTGCTTCGCTTTACCTTTAGCTTTGCTTTTTCGCTCGTTTTGTGCGTGTTGTTTTGTAGGTTAAACTATTGTGATTATGGCATCTTTTGCTTTTGTTTTTCCCGCGGCAGCGGGATAAGTGGGAAGCCCCTTGTGCAATGGAAGGCCGGATAGGCCTGAAATGGAACATGGGGTATTTAAGTGTGAAAATATAGAGCTGCGGCAGCAGTGAAACTTTTTTTTACATATTCATATTTTGTTTTTCAGTTTGCAAAAAAAAAAAAATAACCTAATGTCCTGGAAAAACCTAAAAAATGGACTTTATTTATGAAATTGAAACCAATCGTATTTTGCTCTGTAGCTCTGCTGGCAGGGCTTTTGGGCTTGCAGGAGCAGGCATATGCCAAGCAGCACAAGAAGTTTAAGTTGGAGCGCACTGTCAATGTAGGCTATCCGCAAGATAAGCTGCCAACTAATGTTCTTATTGATGGGCAACCCAATCCTTGCTATTTCCAGGAAGTGTTTTTCCAGGATATCATACATCATGGATCTGCTGTTGAGCCAAGTATTGCGGTCAATCCTCAAAATTCTAAGAATATTGTTGCGATATGGCAGCAAGATCGCATGGCATTGGGGGCTGCTTTAGAGGCAGGAATCGCTTATACTTTTGATGGGGGTAAAACATGGAAAAGGACCGAAATTCCTTTTCAAATTTGCAGTAAAGGAGTTATGCAAAGAGTCACAGATCTCTGGCTCAGCTTCGATGCTCATGGAAAACTTTATTTGCTTGGACTGGGAGAAAATGCCAATCCTTCAGCTCAAACTCAAAATCAAGAAGCTGTATTCATTTCAACTTCAAATAATGGCGGGAAAAATTGGTCTCGACCGCTGCCAGTAATGGCTTCTAATGTAGCGTATTCTAATGAAGCATCATTTGCCTTCATGGATAAAACCTCGTTGACGACGGATCCAAATCACCCCGAAAACGTATATGCTGTTTGCTCTACAAATATTCCAAATAATAGTGCATTTTATTCACCACCTTTTTTCAGTCGTACAACGGACGGAGGACAAACATGGTCGTCTGATACCGTATCCTATGAAGGTGAAATATGGTCATCACTAGGGTCACTTCTCTATGATCCATTTGGAGATTTATGCACTCAAGGATTAAGCACATGCGATCGTAACTTTATTACACCATTATTTGGAGTACCTGGTGACCCAGGAATCATAGTCACCGGTAATGTCATCGTAGTTTTGCCTAAGGCAAAATCCGAAGATAAAAAATGGATAAGCAATAAAGCAAAACGCCTAAGCGGCGACTTATTAGACTTTATGTTGCGCATCTATCCAACAACAACTGCAACTGCTGATCAGTATGTTAATGAATATGAATTTGGATCTCTTACTCATTTTTTCACCTTTAATGATATTGCAGCTGTGAGATCTCAAGACGAGGGAGCTAATTGGAATGTAACTGCAAGCATCGTTGTTCCGAACACTGATTTTGCAGGCAATGCAGGAGCTACCTATATTGATCCTGCTGTTTTTACTGGCGGCTACAATTATGACGTTGATAGCAATCCAACCACAGGAAATGGAACCATGATGAGAACAGGTGATTCCGTCTCATCATTTAACGTCAATCCAAGCAATGGATTTTTGTATTGCGTCTATCAAACTGGCCAATTCAGAAGTGATTTTCTACCTCAAATTGGTATCACTACATCACGTGATGGTGGATATACCTGGTCTGAGCGAGTGAGAATTAATCAAACACCTCAAAATGCCCCAAATCCACAAGCTTTTACTCCTTTTGTCGCAGTTACAAAAGATGGCTACGTTGGTATAATCTATTCAGACTTCCGCAATGATCAAGTCGCTGTGCCAAATACAAGCACACAAACAGCTACTGATACATGGCTTGCTATATATAAAGAAGTGAAAGGCCCTGGAACTACCGGTATAGGGCTTGATTTTGTGCAAGAAATAAGACTTTCTAAGCATTCATATATAGCTCAAAATGGCCCTACAACAAGTAGTGGCGTTATGACAAATGGTGATTATTCATTTTTGGTGGCGAATAAGGATAGCTTTTACGCGGTCTTTACGCAAAGCCATAATGGACCTTTCACGCCGCCAACATTGTTCTTCAATGATCCAGAAACGAATGAACAAATTTTCTTGGACAATAATTATAGACAATCACCTTATGTGAGTATTGTAGAGCCTGTAAAGGATGATTCTTCTTCATCTTCGAGCAGTTGTTCTTCTACAAACAAGCATAAGCGCAAAAAATAGGCTTTAGCTTCGAAACTTAGCTGAAAAGGGCCGGATCCGGCCCTTTTCACTAATTATTTACCTTGCCAATATTGCTTATTGGCCAGAAGTTCATTTGCCAAGCCTATATACAGGCTCACGTCAGCTGTGACTGCGCTATCGAACTGCAAAATAAATTCTTGTTTAATAAGTTCGGCGACTTGTATAGGTCGTCTATTTCACTTCCGGCCAGGATTTTTAGGATATGGCGAGCTTCACTTTCATATTCGTCTTTCGGCATGCCACATCTGGCTAAAGATACAAAATCATAACGAAAAAGCACCTCAGTGAGCCATTCAACACCGCCACCAAAACGTTCCATATCTTCTTGTTTTGTGAGTTGAAAGCACTTGACTAGTTCTTCACATTCTTCAGGCAGTAGATCCTTAGGCATCACCCAGCCGATCCCAATATTGATTAATTTTGATTTTGATTCACTTGATGGACCGCATAATCTCGACTTGTAAGTATTCGGCCTTTGATACCCAACTCTATAACAGCCGCTTTGAGCGCCCTTTGTTCGCGCTCGGCCGTTTTTGGGTCATTCATATCCCAAGTCACCTGAATGAGTTCACGGTTACCACTCTTATCCACAGTTACAAAATCCACTTCGTAACCCTCTTTAGTGTGATAATAGTAAATATCTTTACCCTGCCTGCGCAAATCAAGATACACTTGGTTTTCTAGAAACTTATGGTTAATATCTTTTATTTTCAGAGAGTATGCATTGATCAATCCATTATCTATCGCGTAGATTTTGTTTGGAACAGTCTGCTGTCCTCGCGCCGACTCTGAATAAACAGGGACGCTGAAAATCAAAAATGCATCTTCAATATAACCCAAATAGTTATAAATTGTTTCCCTGCTTACATGATACCCCTGACTTTTTATGTCGTTATAAAATTTATTGACCGAAAATAAAGTCGCCGCATTGATAAGTAGCGATTTTGCCAAATAAGTAAGCAGTGTGATATTTGAGATCTTATAGCGCTCTATAATATCTTTAAGAATGACGCTGTCTACATAGCCCTGCAATGTTTCACGCCATTCATGAAGATGCATCTTTTGGACGGCTGGAAATCCACCTATGGTAAAAAAATCTAGTAGTTGTTTGCTCGAAACATCATAGGCCTGTCTACCAAAGGGCGGTTTAGGAACGGGTAAATTCTGTGCGATTCGAAATTCATCGAAACTATAAGGCATGACTTCCACTGATAACGACCTTCCCCGAAGCGAAGTATTGATTTCTTTACTCAATAATTTGGCAGAGGATCCCGTAATTGTGAGTTCGACATTTTTGCTTTTATGATAGCGACGAATCACCTGGTGCCAATTTTCGATATTTTGAACTTCATCGAGAAACATGTAACATTTTCTTTGATGATTAATCGGATAGACAGAATAAAACTCATCTAGAAGCTGACCCATTTCCTTCGCCGTCATTGGCAATAACCGGTCATCTTCGAAATCGATAAAAAGTATCTGTTCTTTGCTTATACCTTGATTTAGTAGCTCGTTGATCCTCTGATATAGCGTATAGGTTTTACCCGCTCGTCGCATTCCTACAGCAACTCTAATCATCAGATCTGATTGGGGAAACATAATGGACCGCGGCACACCAGCACGTGCCGATGCAATTGCATCAAAAGATTCATCAAGTAAAGTTACCAGCGTTTCTCTCATATACCACTCCGAAGGCTATCTCTAGATATAGCATATGCTTGTCTTTTGTACAAGACAAATATTAGGGAATAGTTGTCTTTCCTACAAGACAAGAATTCAACTATAGTTGTCTTAGGTCGCAGACAACATTTGTGAATCGTACATCGCAGGGCCGGCCCTTTTTACTTCCGCTAAAGATCATCAGAATAACAAGTCTAATCCTTGATATTCACTTGTATATTTTGTTTTTGAGTTTGCAAAAAAAAAAAAATAACTTAATGTCCTGGAAAAAAGGGATTTTGTTTATGAAATTGAAACCATTCGTATTTGGCTCTCTCGCTATGCTGGCAGGGCTTTTGGGCTTGCAAGAGCCTATTTTTGCTGCAAAACAATCTTCTTCGTCATCTAAGCATGAGGTGCTTTGCACAAAGGATGCTAAGAAAGATAAGGGTTGCAAACACTTTAAACACAACATCCAACTTCAGCTTGCTGATTCAAATGGTTTTCGTGTTGTGGGAACAGAATTTTGGGTAACAGTTGATATTGTTAAGAATGGCCCGCGCGTGACCATTCAGTTGCCTCTGATTAACTTTCAGACGGGAGAATGCTCGAGCAGTAACCCATTTTGCCCAGATTCTATTATAGTTCCTGGAGGATATTTATATACGATCGCCGGCTTTTTACCAGAAGGGGTTAGACCGAGCGATTTAGTTCCACAATCTATTGTGGCTGCATCTAACAATGGACTAAGCCCAGTATTTTCTTTTACACAAGATCCAAGCACCCCGCCAATACCTCCAGCGGGTTATATTGTGCAAATCACAAGCGCGGGAGAGCTTCAGATACAGAGCGCAGGCACTTTTGGTAATATTATTGCACCAGGCCCTCAAATACTCATGCCATGCTCCATTACCTATACGGTTAATAATGACAAAAAATTATGTAAAAATTTTAAAATAAGCAAAGGCGCTACTAATACTACCCAATTTATTGGAGGTGCCGCGAGTGATGGAATCAGAGACTCTCATGTAAACGATGTCTATAAGGGAATTGTCGGATGGGCTTGGAATGATAACTCTAACATGGTCCATAAAGATAATGGGACAATGGATTTGATTGTGAGACTTGGTAAGATCGATAAAAAAGGAAATCTTAAACTTCGAGCACCTATTAATATTACAAACTATCCAGATAATCAATTTACTGCAACAAATCATGGAATACAGGCTTGGGATTCGGCGATAGCAATTAATCGTGCCAATCCAGATAACATTGTGGTCTCATGGGGTAAAATTGATAGATCAGATCTGCCAAATGTCTCTTCACTACTTTTTCGTGCTGTTTCATTTGATGGCGGGCATACTTTCCCTATAAGCGGCCCTTTGACAGAGCAGCCTTTTGGTGATTTTGGCGATGCAGGTGGTGTTCAGTCTGATAGATATGGAAATATTTGGTATAGTGGAAATCCTGCTACTGATGACCCAGCATACTTTCTCGTAAGTGTAAATGGAGGAGTAGATTTTGAGCTGATTTATATAGTGCCAGAGCTTTATGATCCAAATGTCTCATTCCTAGAATTTCCACAATACTGCTTTGGTGGGGATGAAAATGGACAGTATGGACTTTGGTTTGAGACATACATAAATAATTTTGTGACTGGTGATTGTACGCCTACTGTTGGTTTTATACCGATTCATGGCGCAGGACTTGCCAATATCGATATCGCCAATTCATCCTATACAGTGCTCTCTGATTTAGTGAATAACAATGCACTTACTGATATTACAGCAGATAGTCACGGCAAAGTGTGGTTGTACGGAGTTCCAACCGGAGCTGCCGGTGTTATTCCCTATAGCTATATTTTACCTTTTGGGAACCTTTTTAAATCTCCTGGAGCAATTGATGAGAACTGGGCAGGATTTTGGGATGCGGGCTTCTGGAATGCAGTTGCAGCTTATGGTGAGTCAGGGGTTGTGTCTCAGCCTGTTTTGGGGTATTTTAATAGCCCTCGCTCAATACTCTTTGATGAAAATCGCCAGGCTTTATACGCAATCCAGGCAGTGCGATCTCCTGAGTATTCTCAGAATATGAGATTAATACTTATCATATCCCGAGACAATGGCCAAACATGGTCTCAGGCGATAAATGTCAATAGCACCAATTTTGCAAATCGCGGATTTCCATCCATGGCACTCGATGAGCGCCATGGTCATTTAATATTTGGTTTTTATGATGGCCGCAATGATAAAACCTTGCAATCAGTTGAGTATATGGGTGCGATCATACCCGGCAAAACGCTGGATGATCTTGTGAAAAGCATCCCGCTATCTAATCCACTCTATATAATACCTTCTGCAAGTCCGCCTATTCCTGCTACTGCAGGGGCGGCTAAGAAGCAGGCGAATATAAAGCAGGAAAGGCCAACAGGGAAATTTGGAACCAAGATTTCACAAGAAGGCTAACTTTAAAACGATTATAAAGCATTACCAAATAGGGAGCCAGCAAGGCTCCCTTTTTCTTTTTCTGCAGGTAGGAATTGGGGTTATAAAAAGGGCCGGCCCCTGCGATGTGCGATTTGAGACGAATCGCAACATCGCAGAGCACGGCCCTTTTCACTTTTCATTTTACCCGCGTTTAGGCTTTGATGGAAATATATTGCACCAAATATGCTAAATACCTCATATTGTGATATAAATGGCATATTTGGTGCGTCATGTCTCACGTAAGTTTGGCTAAGATTATTGATGGATTTCAGGCGAAGGCGACATATATTTTTTGTCGAGACGAGATTTCTCAAAAACTTAAGAGCTCGCCTAAAGCTATAAGTCTAGCATTGTCGCGGCTTATTGCAAAAAAACGCATCGTTCGCCTTTATCCAGGCTTATTTCTTATCATTCCTCTCGAATATCAAAATGCAGGAGCTCCCCCGCCAGTGTGGTACATTGAGCCTTTGATGGAGTATTTAGGGCTGACTTATTATGTTGGTTTGCTTACAGCAAGTAGTTTGCATGGAGCGGCGCATCAACAACCGGGAGTTTTTCAGGTAATTACAACGAAGCAGATCAAGCAACTACACATAGGGCGTGCAGTACTGAAGTTTTATTATAAGAAGCAGGCAGGGGAGATACCTGTTCTTAAGATGAAATCTGAAACAGGGTATTTTAATGTTTCAACTCCTGAAATCACGGCTTTTGACGTCATAAAGTATATTAAAGCATCAGGTTCACTTGATAACGCAGCAACATGTTTAGCAGAACTTGCACACAAGATTAATCCAGTTACGTTGGCAACTGTTGCAAGCAATTACGACCTTGCAACTGTGCAGCGTACAGGGTATCTTCTTGAGAGATTTGGGGAAGTTAAGGTTACTGACCATCTTTTTATGTGGCTTAGTCAGCACCCGCTGCGATATATGCCTTTAAGGCAAAAAATGGCTATGAAAAGCTGCCCAAGGGATCCTCGTTGGCATCTCATTATCAATGAAACTGTGGAGATAGATTCATGATTCCAAAAAAGCATATTCTTCAATGGAGTGCAAAGGCTCCTTGGTTACTTGAATCGCAAATTGAACAGGATTTGGTATTGTCCCGAATTATTGTGGAGATATTTTCTGACCCATTTCTGGCAAAGCAGCTAGCTTTTCGAGGAGGAACCGCTCTTCATAAACTATTTTTACAAAATCCGGAGCGGTATTCTGAGGATATAGACCTCGTTATGACTCAAGCAGGTGCAATCGGACAGATTTTAGATGCAATCCGCTCCAAGCTCGATCCATGGTTAGGTGAGCCAAGGAGAACAAGATCCGAAAACAGAGCTAAAATGCTCTATAAGTTTGAAACGGAATCGGAACCTGTAGTAGATATGCGAGTTAAGATAGAAATTAACACGACTGAAAATTTTGCTTTTTTGGGGTATAGACAGAAACAATTTTCTGTAGCAAGTCCCTGGTTTTCGCATTCAGCAGAGGTTACAACATACACTTTAGAAGAGCTTTTAGGTACGAAGCTTCGTGCGCTCTATCAGCGTAAAAAAGGCAGAGATTTATTTGATTTGCACCTATGTACAGAGCAATTTCCTGAGCTCAAACTCGATCATGTTATTGATTGTTTTCACCACTATCTAAGCAAAGAGGGCAATAGAGTATCGCGTGCGGAATTTGAAGCCAATATGCATGAAAAAGCGAGGGACCCCTTTTTTGCCGAAGATATCATGCAACTGTTGCCTGCAAGCGTGGATCGCTCGTATGATGTCAATCGCGCACACGATCTCCTTAAGCAGAAGTTCCTTTGTCGCTTGTCAGGCGATGCGTGGAAGGAAAAGGCAGGGGATAAGGTCCAAGGCTAAGCTAGCCTATTTTTCTTGCAAATGAATCGAAATTATTCTTTAACATGTCCTACAAAATTACAGTTGCTACTCTGTCCCCAATCTTATCATCCATTTCATCCCATGTAAATTCGCCACAAATAAAAAGGGCCGGCCCTTTTCACTGGAATGGCTGTAGAGTGGTGTGTGGGGCTGTTTTTCAGTATATATATATATATATATATATCTTCTTGCAGAAATCGAAAAAACAAACTAGAGTTCTGTAAAAACCTAAAAAAGGGACTTTAGTTATGAAATTGAAACCATTCTTAGTTGGTCTGACAGCTATGATATCGCTGGCTTTGGCTATGCAGCAGCCTGTTTTTGCTGCAAAAAAAGTTAAAGATTCATCTTCATCCTCATCAGCACATCATCATAAAAAGCGTAATAAGGTGTTGTGCCTAAGTAATGACAAGAAATGCAAGGACTCTCAATACTTCAAGCACAATATACAGCTGCAGCTTTCAGATGCATTAGGTTTCCCAGTAGAGAAGACGCAATTTTGGGTCACTATTGATGTGGTCAAAAATGGACCGCTCGTCACCCTTCAAATTCCGTTAATCAATTTCCAGACTGGTCAAATATCAATGGACGATCCGTTTTTTCCGGGACCACTGCCATATATTTCAGGAGGATATTTGTATACTTCTGACGGCTTTTTACCTGAATGTGTTCGACCGAATGATATGGTGCCGCCATCAATTGTAGCAGCATCCAATAATGGCATGAGTCCCGTGTTTTCATTTACACAAGATCCTGCAACACTGCCTCAACCGCCTGCCGGATATATTGTACAAGTAACCACCGCCGGCGAATTGCAAGTACAGCAAGCGGGAGCTTTTGGGAATATCATTGAACCGGGACCGCAAATATTGCTGCCATGTTCGATCACATATCTTGTAGAAGAAAAAAAGAAGCTGTGCAAGAACTTTACAATAAGTGCCGGCACCACAAATGTTTCACAATTTCCTGGCAATACGGCTCTTAGAGACTCTCAAGTTAATGATGCATTTGATGGAGTCATCGCGTATGCATGGGGTGATAATTCCATGATTGCTGATCAGAGCGAACGTATCATGAATTGTATGGTTGCTGTAGGCAAAGTTGGCAAAAATGGAAAAGTAAGTATGAATCCACCGGTTCAATTAACTAGTATTACTACACCAAATATTTCATCTGAATTTGATCATGCAGTTGCGATTAATCGTGCCAACAAAGATAACATTGTAGTTTCCTACGCAATTTTTGATCGTACAGGGGCGACATGCGCGGGTACTTCTGGGACTTTCTACCGAGCAGTATCATTTGATCGCGGCAAAACATGGCCCGCCGAATTTAATGGGCCATTGCAACTAGGATCACCTTGGCAAAAAGGTGCCTGTGCTTTGGATGTAGCCGATCTTCCAGGTGTTCAATCTGACAAATTTGGAGGTATTTGGTATTGCGGAAACATTCGCTATGATGGCTCTGGAGTTCTGCCAAATCCTGGAAATTTTGTTGGCATACCATTCTTTGCTCTAAGTACCGATGGCGGTGTTACCTTTGAGGTAGTATTTACTGGACCAAACCCACCAGCAGATTCTGACTTTGATTATCCTGAATACTGTTTTGGTGGAGATGAATTTGGAAATTATGGGCTTTGGTTTTCATCAGATAGTACTAATCAAATTACTGGAGATGTAGTTAACCTTATTGGTTTTATACCAATTACAGGCCTTGGTCAAATTGGTAGTCCAACTACCGAATTACTTACTGGATTTAGAAATGCAGCGGAATTTGCAGATATTACTGCTTCTCTTGATGGTCGAGTATGGCTAGCAAGTGTTCCGAACAGCTTTGAAACATCGTCATATATCCACGCAAATACAATCTTCTTTAAATCACCTGGTGCTTTAGATGAAAATTGGAGCGGCGCTTGGAACAATTTCAGCTCAAATGATTTTCCCGATCAATGGTTTGCTTCCAATGTTAAATCTTATCCACAAGCGGGTTATTTCTTTAATGCACCTCGGGCAATTATTTATGATGAAACCCGAAAGGCTCTTTATTCAATCAATGAAGGCCAATTTCCCGATTATTCTCAAAATATGAGAATAACACTGCTCATTTCTCGAGATAATGGCCAAACTTGGGTTCATGCCCTTGATATAAGCAGTACCAATTTTGCAAATCGTGGGTATGCATCAATGGCACTGGATGAAAAAACTGGTAACTTGGCGTTTGGTTGGTACGATGGGCGGAATACCGATCCAAAGAGTGCAACCGCATTTCAGCCTCTTGAATATATGGGTGCCGTATTGCCAGCTAAAACATTGGATAAGTTGGTAAATGCGATACCACTTTCTAACCCGCTCTTTATTGTGTCGTCAGCAGCTACACCACCTCTTGCTACGGCAGGGGTGGATATTGTGCCAGTCCTTGCAAAGCACAAAGCTCAATTGCAAAAAAGAGCTGATAGATATTTCGAACCTAAGTTACCAAGAAAAGCCACGAAGTTAAAACGTGCTAAAACATAATTAGCTAGGGAGCCCGCAAGGCTCCCTTTTTCTTTTTATGTGAAGGCCTATTTCTACCCCACCATCATTGCTCATTAGAATCATTGATTTTCATTCATTCGTTGACATTATTTTTTAAAATGTATAGTTTGAAAAAAGGTCCTAAAATTTTTTACTAGTTCAGCAATTTATGAATCGATTTTTGTTAATCATTGGCATCGCAATAAGCGTGCTAACATTGATATTTAATGTGGTTATTTTTTATCAATATACTCCTGGTCTTTCGCAATGGATCAATGAAAAAGATGCCTTACTTCTTGACCTATCTCAATTTCGGCAATATATATCTGAACTTAAAGATGCCGAAACAGGTCAGCGTGGATATATTATAACGGGAAATAATTCCTACTTAGAACCGTATAATAAAAGTCTTTCTTTTATAAGCTCAACCGAAACACAGGACTTTTTAGCTAAAAATGAACAGCAAAAAGCTTTTAGCACGGCTGTTAAGCAATTAAGAAAATTGACTAATAATAAAATTGATGAATTGCAAGATGTCATCAAGAAATACAAAGAAGATGGCTTTTCTGCTGCTCAGAGGCAGGTGTCTTCTAATATTGGAAAAAATGTCATGGACCAGATTCGTACCCTTGTGGATAACATACTATTTGAAAAACAAAAATCACTTGATGATCTCGAAAAAAAGACCTACAGCAATCTCAACTTTATTATCAAACTCGTTGTTTCTATTAATATTCTTTATGTTCTTCTAATCTGCATTTGCCTCACTATTTTTTATTTAGAGTCCAAAAAAATACATCGCTAAAAATAGTATGTTCTAAAAGGTTTTAAAAAAGCCGTAGATTAATTTTTTTTGACCCATTTAATGAGAAGCCTGAGCCCATTTCTCCTCAAAAACAATTAGAACTAATTATCAAGCAATAATCGCCTGTTGAGAAAAGGGCCGGCCCTTGCGATGTTGCGATTCGCTTTATAAAAGGATGTTGTTAGAAGGAGTTATTGAAAATTATTTTATGTTAATGTTTGGAAAAAAATACATTACCGGAACTGAAACAAGACAAAATAATGAAAGAGGTATACTAATAAATGTTAATATAATGGATAGCAAAATAATTAAGATTGCAGGGACACTGTAGCATGGACCCATTTCTTTGGCGGCATTCTCATCTACAAAAAGATTTTGCCTGCTGGCATAGACTCTGAATAGAAAGAAATTTATGGAGGCCAATAATTGATTTACGGCATAGAGGAGTATAGGAAACTGGTCTGTGTAATGAGTCCCTAACAAAGACATAGGAAATGGCATAAAACAGATCCATAGTAAAAATAAATTATTAAGCCAAACTAAAGGGACTGTTACATAATGTAATCTTACAAAAAAATAATGATGTCCTACCCAATAAATGCAGATCATTGTAAAAGTCAGTACAAAACTTATCAACTTTGGGATTAATGGTGCCAGGGCTGCAGTATATTGACGTATACTTGAGTGCTCAGAAATGTTGGGCACATGAAGGTCAAGGATAAGCAAAGTCAATGCTACAGCAAAAACTCCATCGCTATATGCCTCAAGTCGATTTTTTGACATTGGTAATTTAGTATTCATATTTAGCAACATTAAAGCTTTTGCTATAACTCGTCAAGTTAGTGTTGTTTTTTTTAATCTAAAAAATTTCATGAATCAGCTATAAAAACGACCATAAAAAGAGGTCAAATAAGCCCATAAACAAGATATGTAAATGATTGAAATTTAAAGATAATTTTTGTAAAGAAAAAGGCCGGCGAAAAGAACATTAAAACATTTTTAGTCGGAGGAGCTTGCGTTACCATCTATTCAAAATGTCGATATCAATCGTACGATTTAATTACTTAACTTAATGAGGATATGATCCAGGTAAAAAAAGCTCTTTCAGAACTTGGATTTATCGAAAGAAATGGAATTTCAACATTTTGTAAAACTCCTGCAACAAGCTGCCAAAACGCAATAATTCTGGGGCCTTTTTTCTTTTTCACTGCCTTGAGCGGCAGGAGGCCAGATACCAAAAACAATTAGAAATAATTATCCAAGCAATAATCGCCTGATGTGGGTGCAGGTCGTTCATTATCTGTCAGGCGATAGTAGTAAATCTTTAGATTGCATTTGTTGAAAACCCATGCATGGGGCACGCTATCATCAAAAAATACAAAATGTTGATCAGGTATTACAACATCCTCATTTTCAATTCCATATCGTAATCTCGCAGTTCCACTATGTTTTACCAGAGCTACAAGAGGTCTATCGCCATTGCTGAAATATCGAGTATGGATCGGAAATTCTCCAGAGAATTCAATTCTATCTTCAGTTGCAATCAACTGAATCTTCTGAAATGGCTTGAGAATATTTATTAAATTCTCGCTTTTGAATTCAGTTACAATCGGCCGTTCAATCATGATGAAAGTTTTTTGATGCTGAGTTGGTTTCATATGTATTTCATCTGTTTTAGGTTTATCGAATTGAGCATTCATATTTGCATTTTACTTTCTGGAATACTGCCAGGTCAAGATATTTGCGCAAATTTTACGTACTTGATTGCAAAATACTTGCCGCTTAAGATCATCAGATTATCAAGTCTAATCCTTGACATTCATTTGTATATTTTGTTTTTCAGTTTGCAAAAAAAAAAAATAACTTAATGTCCTGGGAAAACCTAAAAAAGGGACTTTGGTTATGAAATTAAAACCATTCTTATTTGGCTCTGTAGCTATGCTGGCAGGGCTTTTTGCCTTGCACGAGCCTGTTTTTGCAAAGCAGCACAAGAAGTTTAAATTGGAGCGCACAGTTAATGTTGGCTATCCGCAGAATAAGCTGCCAACGCATCTTTTTATTGATGGGCAGCCTAACCCCTGTTATTTCAAAATCGCAACTCCTGGTAATGTGAGAACTATTCATCATGGATCTGCTGTTGAGCCAACGCTCGCAGTCAATCCAACAAATCAACAAAATATCGTTGCTTGTTGGATGCAAGACAAACTCTTTGGGGATGGGAGTTTAGAGGCTGGTATTGCTTATACTTTTGATGGTGGTAAATCTTGGAAACGAACACAGGTTCCTTTTCAGTTGTGTGAAAGAGGAATTAACCAATCAAACGTAGATGTTTGGCTTTCTTTTACAAAAGATGGCAAATTATACTTAAGTGCAATCACATATAATTTTAATGTATTACCTAATACAGAAAATCAATATGCAGTATCCGTATCTATTTCCGTAAATGGTGGCAAAACTTGGAGTCTCCCAAAAGCAGTTTTCGGTTCAAATCTGATTAACAGTGATTTATCTAAAGGACCTCGTCCTGATAAAGATTCAATAACTGCAGATCCAAATCATCCTGACAAGGCATACATTGTTTGGGATGCCTTTATCCCTAATGGCAATTCATTTTATGCACCAACCTTTTTCAGTCGTACTACTGATGGTGGAAAAACATGGTCAAGTAATACAGTATCATACGGAGGAGATATTTGGTCTTCAATAGGTACAATGTTATATGATCCATTTGCAGATATGTGTGTACAAGGATTAAGCACTTGTGATCGTAATTTTTTCTCAGCATTTTCTGGAGTTCCTGGGGACAGTGGAACAGGTACTATTGATAATATTATTGTTGTATTACCTGAAGCGCATCGGGGTGATAAAAAATCGCACGAAGACCATTGGGGTGATCATGAAAATAAAGCAAAACGCTTTAGTGGAGATGTATTAAATTTTATGGATCGAGATTTTTATCCTTCATTTGGTGCAACATCAACTCAATTTGCAAATGACCTTGGCCCAATTACCTATTTCTTTACTGAGAATGATATTGCAGTAGTAAGATCACAAGATCAAGGTGCAAATTGGGATGTAACAGCAAAAGTGATAGTTCCCAACTCTGATTTTGCGGGAAATGCTGGTGCAACTTTTGTTGATCCTGTTGTATTTACAGGAGGTTATACTTATGATTCGGATGGAAATCCTGCCGCTGGTAATGGAACTAAATTAAGAACGGGCGATATAGTGCCATCATCTACAGTTAATTCAAAAAATGGCTTTTTATATACAGTATATCAAACTGGCCAATTTAGATCTGATTTCCTACCGCAAATTGGTATAACAACATCACGTGATGGTGGGTATACTTGGTCAGAGCGTGTACGCATTAATAGAACGCCGCAAGATGCGCCAAATCCTCAAGCATTTTCTCCATTTGTTGCCGTAACTGAAGATGGTTATGTTGGCGTGCTTTATACTGATTTTCGATTTGATAATGTGCCAGTACCAAATGATTCTCCAGAAACAAAAACAGACACATGGCTTGCGATTTATAAAGAAGTAAAAGGTGCGGGTAATACGGGTATAGGACTTGATTTTGTACAAGAAATAAGACTATCAAAACATTCTTACATTGCACAAAATGGTCCAACTACTAGTATAGGCGTTATGACTAATGGAGATTACTCCTTCTTAGTGACAAATAAACATAATTTCTATGCCTGTTTTACGCAAACTCATAATGGTCCTTTTACACCACCAACGCTGTTCTTCGATGATCCAGCAAATAATGCACAAATCTTCGTGGATAATAACTACCGCCAATCGCCATACGTAAGTATTGTTAAGCCTGTGGAGGATGAGTCTTCATCTTCGAGCAGCAGTTCAACACACAAACATAAGCGTTAAATAATAGACATTTGCTTGGAAACAGAACCGGTAGGATGCACCAGCTTCCTGCCGGTTTTTTTTATTTGGGCTAATTACATAATATTTTTATGCACTAGCTTGCAAAAAACTGGCGCAAAATGGATTACCCCAGCACAATAGCCTGAAAAGCCTTTGTTTAATGATAGGTAATGAGAAAATTCGGAATTGGCGAAATTTCTACAAAACCTGCAGAAAATCGCTTTGTGCTAGATTGACATTGACATTGTACAACTAGCGTTGTACAATTAAGGTATTAGATGAAGAAACGGGATATAGAAAAAAAGATGATGGAGCTTGGCTGGTGGTTTGATCATCATGGTGGAGAACATGATCGATGGACAAATGGCTTTGATATGGAATCTATTCCGAGGCATAGAGAAGTTAACGAGATGTTGGCAAAAAAAATTCTTCGTAATGCAAAAAATAATCCTCCCAAAAAGGAGAAAAAATAATTATGGAATTTGAAGGTAAAATTTGGAAAAGCAGAAAAGACAAATATTGGCTTGTGGAAGTGCCTTCACTGGATGTAATGACGCAAGGAACCTCACAAAAAAATGCAATGCATATGATGGTGGATGCGGTTAAAGAGCTTTTAATGGGTTATTTTCCTAAGGAATCTATAGATCAGCTCGATATAGTTGTAGTCGATCATAAGAAAGGCAAAATGGCAATTTCTGCAAACGACAGCAAACTGTTGCTTGCTCTTTCTTTGAGACGTCAGCGGACTAAAAGTGGTGCGACAGTTCGAGAAGTAGCTGAAAGACTAGGTTCAAAGTCACCAAATAGCTATTCTGCCTACGAAAGAGGGGAAAAAAGTTTTTCTATTGATAGTTATGAGAAATTAATAACTGCCGTCAATCCAAAAGAACATCCTAGACTAAGGATTGCATAGGTAAGTAAAAGTGGCTGGATCCTGCGAAAGGTAAAAGGGCCTTAAATAGGGGTTAAAAGGGGGCCGGCCTTTTCATTCATGAGAGCTGTTGAGTTGAAGAGTCGTCTGTTTAGAGATAGACTAGCTAAAAGTGATGTATATGAAAGAGTTTGATGAAAATGAAATCCATCATGAATTATATTTGCATCTGTTATGGTCGACAATTGACCAGAAACCACTAATTTCGCATGCTGTTGAACGATTTCTTTATGATTATTTGTGCGATATGGCATTAACCCAAAAATGCCATCTCATAGGGGGTTGTATATTTGATGATCACATCCAAATAGTGCTAAAATTTTCTCCTGATACAGTACTTTCTGACTTGATCAAAAATTTAAAAGTAGCATCGATGTTGTGGTTGCGGACAAACTTTCGTGAATTAAGGGAATTTGAGTGGCAAAAGTCTGAATTTGCATTTACAGTCGATATCGACGAAGTTGGCGAATTACTTGGAAAAATCAAAAATTCAAAGACATTTGAGCAAGAAGTATACTCTTTGTTAGCTCAAAATAAAATGGAATATGATCGTCTGGAAGTTCTAACCTAAAAACGACAGTTAGAGATGCTTCAGCGGTGCAATATGTTGAGTCAGAATAAGACCGATCCTCCAAACTTCGTGGTTGTTCAGTTACTTGGTTTTTATGTATAATCCATTAACGTGTATTAATTATACAGGAGCATACAATGAATAATATGGACGTGCGTTATAATTAAGTAAATCCTAATTGGGTGGTGGGCTGTGAATATATCGCTGCACAATCTCATTTTCAGTTTGCATTGGCTACCTCACATTTAAACCACATTTTTAGCATAAAGTAAGCAATTTGGATAGTGTTTTGATTGCAATGCTGCAATCTCAAAATTGTAGCGCTAAATTATGAATACCAGCAGAATCTATGACCTAATTAAGTAAAGCAAGCTTCACTCATTCATAATCTAGCAACGAAATCATATTCGATGCGATTTTTACTTCTTCCATAATCTTATTTGATCTTTCTTCTGCAACCTCTTTAGAGACTTCATCTTGAACGAGAAATGATTCGTTAACCAAGACTCCCAATTTTTGATTGGCTTCAACGAATGGATGTAATAATTCATTATAACGATTAAATGCTCGATGATAATTGTCGCCTGCTTGTTTTAGTTCTCCCGCAAAAATATAAGCACCAACCAGTGCCAGATTATTACCTTGACCAGATATTGGAGATGCACAGTAACCCGCATCGCCCAACAAAGCAACTCGTCCTTTAGTCCATGATTTCATTTCCACTTGTGTGACTGAATCAAAATAAAAATCATCACTATCTGACATCAGTTCAAGTATTTTTGACGTTTCCCAGCCAAAATCTTGAAAAGTATCGCGTAGGAATTTCTGTTGCTCGTTTTCATCGCGAATATTATTCAAGACATTTTGTGCACGGAAGCAGAATGCGGCTTCAGCCATCTTAGGGTTCTTATCGCTAGTAATAGATATCAGTTTTTGATTGGCCTCGTACTGAACTTCGGTGTGATTCAAATTAAGATAATTTGGAATACTAAAAACGCTAAAGTACGCACCAAGGTTAGTTAATTTATATTCATCATTATCAAAAACCATACGTCTTGTTGTTGAGTGCAAGCCATCAGCCCCAATAACCAAATCGTAATGTTCGGTTCTGCCATCTTTAAATTGAACTTCTACATCATTATCACTCTGTTTAATGCTGTCAATCAATTGATTGAAATGACAGGGAACACCTTCAATAGCATCTATCAGTATTTCGACTAAATCACCGCGGATAATTTCAACGTCTTCACCTTGCCTAAAGCAAAATCTTTCGCCTTTTTCTTCATGCAAGATATTACCTTCGGCGTCAACATACCGTCCTAATTCCACCTGGGTGCGCATATTGCATATTTTCTCATAAATACCCATTCTTTTAACGAGGTCGATTGCAACACCTCGAACATCCAGTGCGTTGCCCTCCTTTTCGTAAATTGGCAGACTTTTCAATTAAAATGGGAGAAAAGCCAAATCTTCTTAACCAATAACAAACTGCGGGTCCAGCAATACCAGCTCCTATTACGAGAATTTTATTTATAGGAGACATTCTTTAGTAAGCCTTAGGTTAAGGAATCAAAAGCTCAAGTTAAAATTTTCATAGAACCTATTAGATTCTATCGAAAAGAGATTGTAGCAAAACTTTATATCAAATCCAAGAGGATATTGAGGATTTTGGGATGGGCTGAGATATATCGATGTAACTTTTGAGACTCATGGTGGCATTCTTATGTCTTGTTTTGTAATCCGTTTGCAAATATTGCTTTCCTTTATATACCCGCTTTTCGCGATAAATGCAGATTTAGGAATATCAGGCCTTGTCAGCTCTAACAGCAAACTTTATTTTTTTGCATAATTAAATATGTAATTTGATATAAAAATGTATAGGTAAAAAAGGGGGGAGTATGGTCGAACCACCAAAGCGCGACTCTTCAGATTTTAGTGCTAACGACAAGGGCGAATCTAAAAAGAATACAAATCAGGATAGAATAAGAAAATCACCTAAACTAGCAGGCGATTCGCCAGACACTACGCAAGAAGAGCGAATTGTGCACATATCTAAAATAGAACAACAGCAATCTCCGCCAGAATCGCTTTCAAGAAAAAAGAGCGTTCACGCTGAAAATGGCTCATCAGAAAATGCCTTTCTTGCTAGTAAAGTAGAGAATGCAGAAAAAGTGCGCGCACTACTTAATATGCCTTCAGATAAGCGATTAAAGTTGAATATGTCAAAACTTGATATAGGTGCGATGCTTTCTTTTGGGGCAAGAAATCAGGCCAATGCTGTCGTTGTGCTTGAAGAATTAGCTATACGACATCCAACACTTTTAGAAAATATTAGGGAAGAAGGTTTACAGGCAATACTCGCTGCAAAGAAAAACTACACTTTAGAATATAACCGAGGCTGCCAAGCGCTTTTTAACGCATTAAAGCAAAGTAATACAGCTTTTAGAGCATGCCTGACACTAGAAGATGCTATGAATAGGCCTGAGCTCATTGCACAAATTGAGTCGCTTTCAATAAATAATCCCGATGAAGAGAGCAGAGTCTATCGCAAAGGCTGTGGAAGGCCAATGGTGCTACCTCTGGATATTGCTAAGTTTTCATCACTTAAACATCTGACAATTATTGGTTGCAATTTGACAGAGCTTCCCTCATTACTCGGAGAAGGATGTAGAGAACTAGAGATTCTTAACGTTTCTTCTAACAAACTAACGCAGCTTCCTGCATCACTTGGAAGATGTAAAGCTCTTAAGGAGCTTAACGTTAACTTTAATGATATTACTCATCTGCCGTCTGAGCTAGGATTATGTGAAAATTTAACTAAAATTTTTGCTAGCTATAATCAGCTAGAAGAGCTTCCTAGTGAGTTAACAAAATGCGAAAAACTTACAGATATTTTCCTGGTAAAAAATAACTTTACCGCGGAATATCTCAGCAGCTTGGCTTTACTTTTCCCTGGTGTAAAAATAGAATCTAGGTGAGCTATAGTAAAAGCAGATTCTGAATCATGTTTTGAATGCTATGTCTACCACGCCCTGTGGTTCAAACATGTCTATAAATTGTTTGTACATTTCTGGTCTATTCTCGCTCCTCTAATGTCATAAGTAATTCGTTGGCATAGATTGCAATATCTTCCACAATTCGTTCATGCCGGTAATAGGCTAAAATGGTTTTATTGATATTTGTTTTACCGTAGCCCTGGTAAAAAAGATTCTTCTTCATGCGGTTTATTCCAAACATTAGCAATACCGCCGCCAATAAACATGAGGTCGCGCTCTTTTGGTGCCATAATGGGTTCATCCCAATCCACTATGTAGAGGGCGTCATTTTCAGCTATCAATACATTGCCGCCATGAATATCAGAATGGCAAAGCACGAATTCAGGTAGATTGTTTTTTAATTTTTTGAGCAAAATGTTCAGCGCGATCTACCAAACGGCAAATTGAGGCTTTATGCTCTTTCATAAATTCAATGAGTTTTAGGGCAATCTCATCACCTCTTGGTTCATTTTCAATATGAGTATAGACGAGCTCGAACAGCCTCTTGCCATTTGGGTGAATAGATCTTCTTGCCTTATACGTTTTTGTATTGATTCTGGCAGGCGGCAATTCATGAACTTGCCTCAGCACTTTGCCAAGTGTAAGCCATTGATCAGCGGTTAGAGTGACGGCTAAATCCATTTTGTCCTTCGATAAATGGATAAACAATAAGGGTAAATTCATCGATAGCTTGTGATGATTGACCCTTCATTGTTTTAATGGGTGAAATAATCTGTTGAATGCCAGCATCATGTAACAGTGCTAATATAATAAGGCTAACATCATCGTGCGGGCCACGTTTCAGCTTTATGAAATAAGACTTATGATCATGCGCTTTGAGCTTTATACACGCAGGCATTGATATCCGCGCCAAGAGGAATACGTGTAAGTGTGGTAATTTTAATGCCGTAATTAGTATTTAGGCAATCGATAAGGCGTTGTTTTTCTATCATAAAGTGACCAGCAAAATATGTATGTAAAGAACTCTCTAATATATGGATGTGCGATAATTTATGCTATGGAATAATTTTACTAGGCTAGGTACAAATTATGGTAAGCTTCTGTCTTGCTAGTTTTCCTTGACTAAGTCATCTAAAAAAAGATTGACGTGAACTTGTGTGAAAATCGTGCGAATCGAATAGCCCGGCCCCTTTTTTCTTTTTTTTTTCTGGCATTAAATATAGTAAAAATTTAATGTCGTATCATATGAGGGAAAATAAAAAATATTATGCCGCGAAAATTGAATTTTACTGGGGCAAAAAAAGCGCCATTTTCGAAAAACTTGCAACCTATGCTTGCAACGTTGGTTGATGCTCCGCCTAAAGAAAATGGATGGATTTATGAAATAAAATTTGATGGCTATCGAGCTTTAGCATTTTGTAATAAAACAAGCGTAAATCTTCTTTCTCGAAATAATAAATCATTTAATGAAAAATTTTATCCAATATTAGATGCTTTGAAAAAAATGGGGCTAGAAGCGGTCTTAGATGGAGAGATTGTTGTCGTTAAGGAAACGGGCATAGCAAGTTTTGAAGGTCTGCAAGATTGGCGAAGCGAAGCTGATGGCGCGTTACTGTATTATGTTTTTGATATTTTGTGGCTCAATGGATATGACCTTACCCAGCTTCCTTTGCAACGGCGTAAAGAATTATTAAGTCAAATTATTCCGACAGATGGACAGGTTCGTCAAAGTACATTTTTTTTAACTTCCGTGGAAAAATTATTGGAAGAGGCAAAAAAATTTGAATTGGAAGGCATAATCGCAAAAAAATCAGATAGCAAATATTTTTCGGGTCAGCGTAGAGACGAATGGGTAAAAATAAAAGTACAAAAAAGACATGAAGTGGTGATTGGGGGATATACTAAAAATGAAAATTCACCTAAAGCATTTAGTTCTCTTTTAGTGGGAATTTATGAAAAAGGCAGACTTGCAATATATGGGAAAAATTGGTACAGGCTTTAATGATAGAGCTCAAAAAGAAATGATGAATAAGTTCAAGCCTTTAATACGTAGTACATGTCCATTTACTTTTATTCCTGATGTAAATAAACCCTCGCGCTTTAATCCCAATCCACCTCAGGCTAAAGCTGTTTGGCTCAATCCAAGCTTGTATGTGAAGTCAGTTATACTGAACTAACACGTGATGGAATTATGCGTCATCCTTCGTTTAAAGGTATGCGTGAAGATAAAAATGCAAAAGATGTTCATGCGGAAATTGCGCAGAAAATGGTGAAAACAAAAGAACATTCAGTAATGAAAATCAAAGCTGAAAAAAAGGGCGAAAGAAAAACTTTAGTTAATCCCAAAGAGGATACGCAAGTAAAAATCGTAAACGAATCACGAATTAAAATTTAATCATTTGAGCAAAGTCTTTTGGCCTCAAGAAGGCTATACAAAGCGCGATATGCTTAATTATTATTACCAAGTTGCACCCTACATTTTGCCATATTTAAAAGATAGGCCACAAACGTTGAATCGTTTTCCAAATGGTATTGAGGGTTTAAGTTTTTATCAAAAGGATGTAACAAAATCGGCACCTGAATGGATAAAACAGTTCCCTTACCATACAAGTTTAGGTGAAGATAAAAATTTTTTAGTGGTACAAGATGAAGAGGATATATTTTGGATGGTAAATTTAGGTGTCATTGAGATGAATCCTTGGAATAGTACAATAAAAAAACCGGATTATCCAACATGGTGTATTATTGATATTGATCCTTCAGATGCAAATACTTTTGAACAAGTGATTGAAACAGCTAAGGTGACAAAAAAGATTTTAGATGCACTTAAAATCGAAGGATATTGCAAGACTTCAGGAGCAACAGGTCTGCATATTTATATTCCAATGGAAAATAAATATACCTATGATCAATGCCAATTATTTGGACGCATGATTGCCAACACAAGTACATGAGCTATTGCCAAATATAACGAGTGTAGAACGGTATACGGAGAAACGGCCTGATAAAATTTATGTTGATTTTTTACAAAATAGACCAAAAGCTACTTTGGCTGCTCCTTACTCAGATAAGGCCAAAAGTCAAGCGCGCCCATTTCAATGCCGCTACATTGGGATGAAGTCAAAAAAGGTCTAAAGCCAACAAGATTCACTCTAAAAAATGCTATTGAAAGAATACGATACGAAGGGGATCTATTCAAGCCTGTACTTGGTAAAGGAATTAATCTTATAAAAATTTTAAAAAGTTTTGATTAGGATATTATGCAATTTTTAAAGAAAATACAAAATTTTTATAATAATGATATTCAAAAGCGTAAAGGCTTTTTTTATGCCTGTGTAAGAGTATTTGTTTCATCTGTATTGAATTTTATAAATAATAACGGCTTTGATAAAGCCTCGACATTAACTTATTACTCTTTACTTTCCATGATTCCATTATTCACAGTGGCATTTGGAGTCGCACAAATCTTTGGATTTGCACCAAGCTTAACAGAACAGATAAATACCTATTTTTCAAGTCAGCCTGAAGTTGCCGAAAAATTAGTTACATTTTCAGAGGCTTCTTTAAAAACCACACAAAATGGCTTTATAGCAGGACTTAGTATCTTTCTTCTTGTTTGGACATCTGTAAATACAATAGGCAGCATTGAGAGATTTTTTAATGAGATTTGGAATGCGAGAACGGAGCGTACTTTAATGCAAAAGGTGAAAAGTTTCATTCCTCTTGTTCTTTTTTTTCCTATTTTAATAGTAGCACCAAGTAGCTTGTTTGCTTTTTCTATGAGCATTACAAAAGATATTGCTTTTGTTGGGCCTCTTATTAAGATAGCTCTTTCTTTTTCTTCTTACGTAATACTATGGGCAAGTTTAAGCTTTATCTATATTTATTTACCCAATACCAAAGTTTCTTGGACGGCTTGTTTTACAGCAGCAGTTGTTACGGGAGTGATTTTTTTACTTTGGCAATCTTTGTATATCATGTTTCAAGTTCAAGCAACCAGTTATGGAACTATTTATGGGAGTTTTGCCGCGCTTCCGTTGTTTCTTATTTGGTTAAACTATAGCTGGATTATTCTCATTTTTGGTGCGGGACTTGCTAGGGAAATTCAACTCGTTCATAAATAAATTGACTATTTTAATGTTCTGAAAGTAATAGAGTATCTTTTTGCTGGAACAGCAGGGATACTATGTTCCCATTTGTATCGTGCTTGGCCGCTAAGTATGTAGGCTGATCGCGGCTCTAAAATTTGTTCGAAAACATATCTTTTTGCATTTTCTGTACGTTGAAAGCGCATTGAACATGAAGATTGAAGAGAAATACCAATAACTTTTGGGCCAAATATAAATTTATCTCTATGCCAACCTATTGTTGAACCGGCTGGATAATTTGATATAAGGCACTGTACAATTGAATCAGTGGGTATTTCAGCTAAAATGGCGCATTTTTCGCTCAAATCAGTTATTAATTTTGGAAATGGTACACCTGGAACAAGACTTACAGCTTGATAGTCATAAGTATATCCATAATGTACGACTGTTCTTTTTGCATCTTGGCCATGAATGCGGACTTTTTGGTAGGTAAGGGATTCAATAAAATGTAAAAGTGTATCTTCTTCTTTCAATGATAAAAAATTGGGATAATAATAAAGTCCCTCAGGGGTTTTTAGCTCACCTCTCATTCTCATATCTGATATACCGCATGTTTTATATTAGACATCTTTTTTGCTTCTATAACGCAATTTCGTTAAGCAAAGCAACATATTATTTGTCATACATATGTTGATAACTTGGCATATTTAAGATTGGTTTTTTAGTAGCATTGACTAAAAAGTCTTTGGAGTCTTATTCTACCACAACTTTTTACCTATCAGGAATAAATAATGCAGGCAACAAGCTCATACAAAGCCAATTTAGCTTTTTTATTTGATACTCAAAACATGGCAGTGGAAGTAATTGCAAAATTTGATTATACGGATGCTAAATTTGATCGAACTGGTGTTGATGGAATGCTTGCAGTAAAGTGTTTTAATACACATTTTTCGTATCAATTAGGACTTTTATCCAGGACGCAGGTTTTTACTTTCTCTGGTTTTAGGGCAGGGGCGGAATTTCTTTGGGATGATAGACATGATGAGAAAACAAAAACAACAACGCTTGTCCGTCTTCCTTATATTTTTGAGCGAAGCTTTATTCAAAATAAAGGACAAGTAGCCATTCGCTGTGAAAAAGATAAGCAGGCTAAAGTCATTAAAGACTACGTCCTTAATCAAACTTTTATGGATAAAGATCAGATTGCTTGCCAGGTTTTTGATGATAGACGCATGTTTAGCAAAGTCGATTTATGTACTGCTACAAATACGACCACAGGCAAAATACATCTGCTTGTTCTTGCTCCTATAGAAGAGGGCAAATTTAGCGTAACATCTCTTTCTTCTAAGATTTAAGAGATCAAGGCTAATTTATTCTAATTCAAAAAGAATAACCTTGCCGGCAGTTTTTGCGATAAGTGAAAACGTACCCGGTTCATCAAATGCAATGCCATCACCATGTTCAATAAATGTATCATTAAGCATAAAGCTCCCAGACATCACCTGTAAATAGCCATAGTGTTCGATTTTGATGGGTAATTTAGTTTCCGGCTCTACATCAGCAAGAAAAATTTTAGAGTCATTATAAATTGTTAAAGAATCCTGTCCGTCTTTTGAAGCTATAAGCGTCCAATTATTTTTTTTTAGTTGCGGCATAACTTGTTGATAGCCAGGAGCTACGTTTTGCTTATTAGGTATAAGCCATATCTGTAAAAATTGTACGGGGTCAGTTGGTGAAGGGTTATATTCGCTATGTGTAATTCCTGAGCCTGCATGCATAAGTTGCAGTTCATTTGTATGTAAAATAGATTCTGTGCCTAGACTATCACGATGCGCAAGCTCGCCTGAAAGAACGTACGTTATAATTTCCATATTGCGATGAGAATGTGAGGGAAAGCCTTTATCTGCATCAACTCTATCTTCATTGATAACTCGTAAAGAACGAAAATTTTCATATCTAGGATCGTAATAGCTTGCAAATGAAAAAGTATGGTAGGTTTTTAGCCAGCCATGATCAAAAAAAGCACGATCTTTTGATTTGCGTAGGGTATAACTCATATTTTCTTCCTTAAAGGTATATTTGCATCATAAGCTTGAAGGGTTATTTGACAATCAAAAAGTATTGACAATACCATAATCATATGATAATTATTTGAATTCTATTTATTCATGACTTCTAGAAATTTGCACAAAGCTTATGATTTTTGATATGGTACATGCACGTGTTTAAGCATTGGATAATGCTTTTTGTTTAAAGTTATTAAACGTGCCTCGATCTCATTAGCTGTTGCTGCTATTATGGCATCAGCTAAACCTACGCCATGGCTTTTTCCATAATCGCGCCTAAATAAGCCTCCACGTTCTGCAATTCGTTCATTCATTACTATAATGTGAAATTCCTTTATAAATTGATCAAGAATCGGACGTTCTGTTCCTTCTCGAACTCCTACATAGAGTTCTGCAATAGTAATTGTTGAGATAGAGCAAAAAGAGTTTGGAATGGTTTTCTCTAAAAATTTTGTTGCCTGTGGATTGCCTCGGAGATAATCTACAATAATGTCTGTATCAATTAACCATTTTGGCGTCGTCATGGAATTTCCTATCTGTCAAATTCTTTTCTTAACTGATCAAAATCGGGTAAATCTTCACGATCTGCCCAAAGCCCAGATGCAGCCTTTAAGGCATTACGTTTATTTTGTTTTTCAATGAATTTATTTTCGATGAATTGATCTATGGCTTCTCTTATTAAGGAACTTTGAGGAAGACCTAATTCTTGAGAGAGCAAGTAGAGCTTTTCTTTTTCCTGTGCTGTTAAATAAAGTTGAGTTCTAATCATAAATTTCCTCCTTTGCCATATACACCTACTGTATACATTACTCTATTTTTTCGTCAAATGAAAAAATATGTGTTTAGTGGGCATTTAGTTGGTTAATTATCTAAAATATGTTATAAGTGATACTATTTATAATAAATGGTGTATTTATGCGTGTAGATAGTTTATTTTCTTCAATAAAGTGGAATCCTTTTTTTTGGAATTCATCAACTGTAAAACCTATTGTTCAGGACCCTATTATAGCAGAAATTGAAAAATCAACCAGCACTTGGGATGCATTTAAAGATAAATTTACTAAAAAGTCAGCAATTCGCATTTCGATTGAATCTTTAGCAGCAAGTGGTGATGCAAAAAATAGCTGGGATTGCGCGCTTCCTAATATTGTCCAAGCGCTTACTTCAGTTGATTATTATGTACTTCGCGCGCCCATTCGCACTATATTTAAATCACTAGAGTTTAAACAGCTTGGACAGATATTTGATAAACTTATAGCTTCTGGAATGGATGAAAAGGCACTTGATGCCATAAATAAATGCCTTGCCTTAATCCCGACCACAGAGCTAAAGGATATGCTCCAAAATGCAATTAGCCAAAGCAAAACGACACCTCAGGAAGCTCTTCAAACATTTGCCTTAGCCGAAAAAGAATATCAAAAGCTTGTTACAAGCTCTGCACAATCTACTCTCAAGCAGCATGGTACAACAGTCATAAAAAAAGTACGCAATTTTATTGATACTGCGCTTCTTTCATACCGCATTTTAGATATTGGTAAAGAGCCAGGATCTAGCTGGGATGCATCAGAAAGGCTGCAGGCATATACCAAGATTATTGCCGGTCCTTTATTAATTTTTGCCGCCCTTGCTACTGTATGTTCGGTTGTAGTGGCACTGATTGTTACGGCAAGTATTGCCGCTGCTGCCATACTTGCGACTTGGGTATATACAAATTGGTTGCAGGGCAGCCCTGACATTATTGAGCCTTGTCTAAATTTGACCACGCTTGCCCTGCAAGGATCTCTTAAGCCCGTCCTTGCTCGAGAGGCTGAAATTGATGAAGTTCTAAAGGCTTTGGCCTCATCTAGTGAAACTCATCGCTCTCATCCCTTGCTTTGCGGGCCATCCGGAGTTGGAAAAACTGAAATTATTCGTGGGATAGCTCAAAGACTGGCTACTGGCAACGTGCCAGATTGTTTAAAAGGTAAAAAACTCCTATCAGTAAACGCAGCAGAACTTTTTGATGGGCGATCTTCTCAAAGAGAGCCAGAAGATAAATTGCAGCGCATGCTAAATCGAATGGATAGACATAAAAATGACTATATTGTCTTTTTTGATGAAGTGCATAATGCCATGAAACAGCAAGCAGGTGCATCGGAGCGCTTAAAGACCATTTTAGATACGCATCCCAATGCACTGATGTACTGCATTGCAGCAACTACCGAAGCAGAATATCAAAAATATATAGAGCCAGATCTTGCTTTTTGTCGCCGATTTCAAAAAGTTAACGTAAAGGCTACTAATAAGTCGCAGACACTTTTAATTTTGCGTGAAATGGCAAACTGTGAAGCAGGGCACCTTGAAATTTCGCAAAAAGTATTAGAAAAAATCTACGAATCTTCGACTTTGCATATGCCAAAACTCCAGCAGCCGGCAGCGGCCATTCGCATATTGGCAAGGGTTATTAGTAGCTGTGCAATGCCAAATCAGCATGATATTACCCCTGAGATTCAAGTTAAAGAGCAAAATGTGGCATTAATGAGCTCTGCAATACGAGCTGAGCCCGATACAAAAAATGCAAATGATGATATTGAAAAAATGCAAAAGCTAAAGCAAGAGATCAACGATCTAAAAAATGCCCATGCAGAGACATCAAAGCATAATGCAGCATTACATAACATGAAGCGCTTTCGAGCTGAACAGATTTCTGCAATGTTTAAAATGGCACTTAGTGCATCTGAGGATGCTTCGGCTAAAACAAGCAATCAGTTTCTTTTCTGGAACTACTATCTAGTGCCAAACCTCAAATCCAAAATTGAAGCCTATCAAAATCAGTTTGCAAGCGGGTCATCCGTTCAAATTGATGAAGCGCTCATTGATGCGCTAATCGCCAAAGAAACTGGGTAGTGATGTTGAATCATGAGATTTTTTTTTTAAACACAGAGAGAGAGGCATAAATTAAAGGACTTTTGACCGAAGGTCCCTGGAGTGCTGGTGCTTTTTGCACCGCCCTTAATTTTACACACACCTTAACTACATAAGCTTAGAAGTAAGAAAAGACTAATTCTCGTGAGGCTTTTGAAATTAAGGTGTGTGTAAAATTAAGGGCGGTGCAAAAAGCACCAGCACTCCAGGGACCTTCGGTCAAAAAGTCTATTACCTATCTACTTAGATAGCATTAATTTTCTTCGCTGTGAATTGTTTTTATTAATTATGCTTCTAAAAATTCTTGCATAGCAAGCAGGCTCTCTTGGTTAAAGAGAAGGCCCAAATGTCCTGTATCAATGTCTTTTTGGAAGCTTTCTTCAAGAGTACTTTTGCTCCTTATGAGAAGATCTTTTTTGGCAGTTATGTCGAAATGTTTTTCACATACATCTTTGTAATAAAAAGGGGAGCCCACCGTAATACCGCGGTGCACTTTAAAGTTTATTTGCTTGCTATCAAGATATTGTATGCAGCCAGAGCCCATTGAATGGCCAATCATATCAATTTTAAATGAATTGTCATCCTGCTTGCCGTACTGTTTTTTGATGTCGTTGACTTTTTCAACTATTGGGGCATTGGTAAGAGAATTTGGAGGTAAGTTAATTGTATATACTGCTCGCGTGTTCCCGGCTTGATCAAGTGCATGTAATAAAGGAAGAAATGTACCCTGGTGGCTGTAGTTTCCATTGAGCAATAGTATGGGTATAAGCTCTTTTTGCTCGTCAGTTAAAAACTCAGGGTTTGCCTTAAAGATCCGAAACGGTTCCATAAAACCAAGTGGCGCTACAAGTGCAGATGCAAAGGCATCAGAAAATTCGTTTATGATCGTTAGTGCTATCATTTCTACTACCCAGGGAGCATTTTGAAATGCAACAGATGCTTTTGTTTTGATGGCATCAGAGATCTGATCGCATATTTCAGGCGTGCGGTAGTTGTTCCAAATTTGATTTTCATAGCCCGTAATTAAGGAAAGTGGGGCAGCCCCCACTTGCATCATATGATACGCGATCTTAGGATTGATGAGTCCCACGCCAATGGCTGTCATATGAATGGCAATTTGTAGAGGCTGGGCTACTAAAGCTGCTATATTGAGCGCTAAAAGCGCCGAATGGTCTTTTAGTCGCTCGAAATTATAAAACTTTCCCAAGGTTACAAGACTTGCTGCAGAATAAAAGATAACTTTAGCAATTTCAATGATAAGATTTATAATCCGGCCGCCAGTTCGAACTACTCCAAATAACGAGGTTCCAGCAGCAAAAGAGCAAACTCTTAGCCTGTCAGCAACAAAATTAGTGTCATAGTGGCCTGCGGCTGCACTTTGGTAAAAGCTCAGGTAGGCTTGATCAGTGGAATAAGCAATTTTCATACAAATCTAGTTAAATTTATAAAAAATTATAGAAAAACAGCCACTAGAAGTCAAGATTCGTAAATCTGTAGTTTTTGCAAAATATCTCGGCATTTTTTTGTGTCAGATTTGAGATGATCAAAGAAATAGCCGTCTATTTCTTCAACAACAGCCATGGCTTGTTCAATAAGCTGTGATCCGAGTCTTGTTAAGTGCGGAAATTTTGAGCGCTCATCTCCTGCGCGCATGCGTCTTTCAATAAAGCCTTTTTGTTCAAGCGTGCGTAAAATTTGCGAAGTCATGGTAACATCTAGATTTGCATGACGTGCAAGATCTACCTGCGAGGCATCGTTGCCGTCGTAGCTAAGGTGATTTAGGCTTGCAAGTAGTATAAATTGGGTGTGGGTTAGATCTAGAGGGCTAAGTGCTTCTTCAATTTGGCGTCGCCACTTTGTACTGGCTTGCCAAAGCATAAATCCAAGGCCTTCTTTTACATCTTCGATATATTTTTGTTTTTTTTTCATTATTTTTCACATATTTGTATATATGCATGCATATAATATGTATAGATATTAAGTCAAATGGTCTATTTATTTTTAAAATAGATCATTTATTTTCAAAAAAAGTTAAAAAATAAATCACGTCGACACATATGTATGAAAGCGATGTTCAATTATACATTAAAATAACAGTTGACAATTTGCATAAATAATCGTAAGGAAAAAAGTATATACAGTAAACATTTAACAAAAAACAAAAGTGGAGAAGAAAACATGATTACTAAAGCAAAAAAAACAACAGCTACTAAGAAAGCTAAGCCTGCAGCACGCAAAAGCGTTGCTAAAAAGGTTGTAGCTAAGAAAGCTGTAGCTCGCAAAACTGTAGCTCGTAAGCCTGCTGCTCGTAAGCCAGCTGCTCGCAAGCCTGCTGCTCGCAAAACTGCTACTCGTAGTTCTGCTGCTAAAAAAGCTAAGTAGTTTAGTACATACACCATTGAGGTGTAGTAAGTTATGGACAATAAACGGGGCCAGTAATGGCCCTGTTTTTTTTTGTAGAAGGTGCCCTTATGGTAAGAATAAATGAAAATTACCAATTTAAAGATGAATATTTTGAAAATAAGGGATACCTTGATGTCATTAAAGAAGGAAGGACCTTTCGTTTTAAAGTGCTAGATGATGGGGGAGCAGCAAGTAGCCTATCTATCGCAAAAATTAAAGAAATAATCACTAACCTTATTGAAAATAAGTCACTTACGCTTTTTAGTCACTCAAGAAGTAGATCAATTACCATAGAAAAAGAACAGTGTGCTATTACAGGTCTGCATGCGCCTATTATATTAAAGATGACTAATATCTCGCCATTTCTGGCCTTAATTATAAAATTTTTCCGTGAAAGGGTAATTGAGCCCTTATTTGGTAAAAAATCGTCGTTAACAAAGCATATTACCATAGAATTTCGCAAAGTCGTGTCTAGACTGCCAGAATATCTCCAAAAAAAGATTTTACATGACGTGCGCATTACCCCAGCAGAACATTATTCACTAAAATTTTTTGGAGCTTTAATTAAAAATTATCCAGATGACAAAAAAATTGACTTTGTACAAGAAGTTCTGCAAGGAGCATATGTCCAAATCAATGATGGCGGCAATTTTTATAAAGAATGGCTCGAAAATGTTCCTCACAAAAGACATAGAAATTCATCGCATGAAGCCTCAAGTGAACAATACTCTTTTCAGGGACCTTTGTTTAAGGAATGTCTTTTTTCTAAAAAGATCATATCCGATGAAAAAGGTACGCGAGAAGTAACCTGGTTTCAGCTAGAGCGTTATCCTTTAGAGCGTATTTATGCTTTACCTCATCTCATTACTTGGATTTTGTACAAGGTTACGGGCAAAAACCAAGGACCTCATGGTGCATCAGTCTATACCGAAAAAAATCCTTTTGTTCTGGATCTGCCTTTTGAGGGCGGCCTTGCCAAAGCTTGAGGCTTGGGAAGATAAAGTGTGAGATTTTTTCAACGCAGAGGCGCAGAGGCGCAGAGAAACGCAGAGGAAAATAAAAAAGCAAAGTGCTTCGCATAGAGACAATAGTGTCTATGCGAAGCACTTCGTTTTAACTCTGAATTTGTATTTGATTTTCTCTCTGCGTTGCTCTAGAGTCTCTGCGCCTCTGCGTTAAAAAAATCTCACACCATTGCTTCGCAAGCTTTATGCTAATGCGAAGAAATGCCTTATGCTTTTGAGGCGATTTCGAAGGTGACTGTAACACTTGCGCTTACATCAACATCTGGTGCTTCTATAAACGGCGCGCTTTCTCTTTTTGCCATGTACATCATATTTTGGCCAGGCCTTGCATAAATTTGCGGCTGGTCAAGCTTAATGTCTAGTATGCGAACAAGCTGGATGTTTGCTACACTTGCTAGCGATTCGGCATCCTTGATGGCATTTCCAGTTGCCTCAGTGATCGCTTCTTGGCGATAGATATTTGTATCTTGCAAGCCAAAATGAATATTAGAGATTTGGCTGGCACCAGATTGGCCTGCTGCATCGATAATCGTGGGAGCTAAGTCTAGCTTTTGTGTTTGTATATTTAGGCTATTTGTAACTTCGTAGCCAATCACAGTTGATTTCCAATCAGGAGGGATGTTTCTTGGAGGAGTGGAATATACAGGCTGAATAGAAAACTGGCCTGTATGGTATTCACCTTTTTCTAGACCTGCAATCTGCAGGCTATCAATTACCTGGTGCATTCTTGTGTTATTATCATCTAATGCCTTATCGGCAGTATCTGCTTGCGTTACAACACTTATGCTTAAGCCAAGTTGATCGGCCGGCTTGTGAAGTTGTGCTGTGCCAGTTACTACCAGTTTTGGAAAAAATGTATTTCCCGCCCAGCAAGCACTTGAACTAAAAACCAATAAAATTGAAAAAATAATGTTTTTTGCTTTCATAGATGTCTCCTTATTTATAACTAACGTTATACTCTGAAGATCACTATTTATTCAACCGGACAAATACTAAAGGTTCAACTGTCCCATCATCAAATTGATTTTCAACTACTGTTGCATCTTGAGTAAGATTATACAGACCTGTGGTCATAGTGGGGGAATTTGGCACATCAGCAACTTTCCAAGAAGCTTTTTGGGTCGATGGATCAACTTGTCCTTGTACATCAAGCACCTCATCTGATGCTGTATTGTAGTAGGTACCTGCAATAAGGCCATCTTTTGCTAAAGCTAGCTGCATAAATTGAGTCGAAGATGAAGTATCGTCAATAGAGTGCCCTGTTGCAAACACCCCAAGCGGCATCCAGTTTTCTTGCGCTGTCGGTGTATAGCTTGGCTGAGATGTTACATACATTTCTGGCTCAACAATATAGGGTTCTCCAGCGTCTGAATAGTATATTGGGTCCTGTCCGCCCCAAGGCAGCCAGCCTACAACGCCCTGCCACGATGGGCTTTGCCAGCACCAATTATCATCTCCCATATGAAATGCATGACGATGATGATGGTCTTCAAAAAATCCATTATTAAACCATTTCCCGCTATGAGGTCGCTGTTCTTTAATTTTATTTTGAATATTGGGAGCCTTAGACGAAATTTGCTTTTGCTGATTTAACACAGTTTGGCTCATTTGTTTTGGCGGCTGTGAGTTATTAGTAGTAGGCGTTTGATTGTGATTTGGCTGTTGCGGCATTGTTTTTTGTGGATTTGTTTGTGGGCCAGTTTTTGCAGCGGGCTCAGGAATAGTGTTATTGTTTGGCTTGAGAATAGATTGATTTGCCGAAGCCGCAGGTTTTTGGTTAATAGGTCCTTGAGTGGATTGTTCATTTATTTGAGATTCATTTTTCTTTTCTGGTTCAGTAGTAGTTTTATTATTTGGCTCGAGAATGGATTTATTTGCCGAAGTAGTAGATTTTGGGTTAGTTTGGGTTTGAGCGGAATGTTCATTTATTTGAGAATCATTTTTCTTCCCTGTTTGAGTAGCAGTTTTATTGCTTGGTTCGAGAATAGATTTATTTGCCGAAGATTTGGATGTAGGTGCATGTATTTGCGGCTGAATGGTGTTTTGATTTTGCGAATGGGGTATTGTAGGTGTAGTTGCAGATGGGGCTAGAGTTTTAGGTATAGATTGATTTTGCGGCAAAGTATGTTTTGTAGCTGAATTTATAGAAGGCAGCTGTCCTTGCTCAGTTTTTTGAGATGTTGGTGGAATTGCGACCTTAGGCACATCATTAGCTTTTGTACTTGATGGTTGAGTTTGTTGGATTTGAGGAGTTTTTGTTTGTGAAGCTGGAGTATGTAGTGCGTTGGTTGGTTGAGGTTGTGTTGGGGGAGTTTGTACCGAAGGAGAATTGGTGTGTATTTGAGGTTGAAGCTGCGGTTGTGGGGCTACTTGTGGTGGGATGTCGGCAGAAAGACCAATAAGAAAAAAAGCTGCAACAGAGGCAATAAGCGCAGCTAGGATGATAAGGGCAGTTTTATGTTTCATTAGAGTAACCTTGTTGTTTAGAGCCTCTTATAAAACTAGACGCGGGGTAAGGCTCATATATTTGCATATACTAAAACAAGGCATTTTAGGAAATTGTATTTATTGAATAGGGCTGTGAAATCTCACAGCCCGGGAAAATGTGATTACTTAGCTGCAGGTGCAGTTTGAGGTTCTTGAATTGTCACTTTTAGGATTTTGATAGGTGTAAGAGGTTTATCTTGGCTATCTTTTTGACAATTTTCAATTTTTTGGACTACATCCATACCTTGGGTTACTTCACCAAAAATGGTGTGTTTGCCGTTCAGCCATGGTGTAGCTGCGCATGTAATAAAGAACTGGCTTCCATTTGTTGACGGACCGCGATTTGCCATAGCAAGTAAGCCTGGACGGTCAAATTTTAACTGAGGAGAGCATTCGTCTTCAAAGTTTTTATTCCAAATTGACTCGCCACCACGGCCAGTGCCAGTTGGATCTCCACCCTGAATCATAAAGTTTTGAATGACGCGGTGAAAGACAACATCATTATAGTAGCCTTTTTTGCTTAAGCCAATGAAATTTTCACAAGCTTTTGGCGCAATATCTGGACGCAAGGTGATTTGAATATTGCCTTGCGTAGTTTCTAACGTAACAACAGGATTGTTTTGCATAGTATTAGCCGATAATAGGTTGGTTAAAATAACGCCCAATAATAACAGAAAACGGTTCATAATTTCCTCCAAAAAAAGTTAAAAAATTTACTTACACTCTTTCGATTATCCAATAATTATCATCACTAGATTCATCGACAATAGACTTACATGTTAAAAGACTTTTAAAAAAGCCACCAGATTTAGCAAGTCTTGCTGGCATAAATTCAAAAATATCAAGAAAGATGTGGTTTTCAAGATAGATATGATTACCAAATTCTACTGGTGCACCAAGGTGGGGATTATTTACATTTTTTATTGTCCACCACTGGCCTGTGCAAAAAGCACGCTTTGAAAAAATACAATCAGCGCCAAAAAGAGATGATTCTAGAGCAGTTTTTTCTAAATCATCGCCTTGCATTTCAATGTAGGCAAACGAGCCATGCGTAATTTCTCCAGAGCCTCCGGTAAAGCTAAGAACTACTTTGTCATCACTTGAGCCAGCATAGGCGCCATCTGCAAAGAATATACTTCCGCGAGTTAGGTAGTGCCCTTTTTTATCACGAAGATAGAATGCATCGCCAATGTGTACGATGAGTGAATCGTCATCTCTTCGCGCCTTTACATTTTCTGGGGCAATAATGGGATCAGTACGTGGTTCAGTCAGGGTGATCACTGTATCAAATGAAGGGGCATTTTCGCATCTTTGACCCATATTCCAAAGATTTTTATCGACATTTTGCCATTGAAGAAGTGTGGAAATTATGGATGTGTGATCAAATGGTATATTTGGAACATCTGATCGAACAATGGTGCTTTTTTGAATAAGGGGTGAAATAAAAATAGCCGGAACCCGAACGCCGTAGCGATTAAACATAAATCCTTGCTCAAAGTTGCTATCAGGTGCTATTGCAACAGGCGGTATGGCATGATCAAAGAGGCCGCCATGCTCATCAAAGGTAATCACAAATAGTGTTTCATTCCATGCATCAGGATTTGCAATAAGACTCGTATAGATATTTGCAACGAGATTTTCCGCGCAGCGTACATCACCTGGAGGGTGCATGTCATTGCCCTGTATGCCTAACATAAAACGATATCCTGTAAGGCCAGGAACAGGAATTCCTGCTATTTCAAGCATGTTTTCAGACAATTGAGGTTCGATAAAGCTATATGAAGGCAGCTGGCCATTTCGTGCTAATTCATGAAAATGTGCAACACTTGTTATGTGGCTATGAACATCAGGAATTTTTTGCATGGCTTCAAAAGTATTAGGACCCGTAAATGCGCCGGAATATATACCTGGAAGCAAATTTGACTGCCAAAATATTTTCCATGTAGTATCAGGTGATAAATCATTTAATTTATTCCAGATGGTATCAGAGCTAAAAGTGCTTTTTAATATGCCATTATAAATCTGCCCATCAGAGGTGCCACAAGTAGCAAATGCGCGATTTGGATTTGTGCAAGTTGGTACAGAGCTAAACCAGTCATCACTTACTCCGTAGTGTTTGGCAAGGCCGTTGATAATGGGTAGTTCATTTTGGGTATATGTTTCCATAACAGCGAAAATATTTTTTTGTTCACTATTCCAAGAACCATCCCACCAGCATGAAGCATAATTTTGCAAAAAGCCTGTCATCGTTGGTTCATTATCAGCTTCATCGCCAAACATCTGTTTCATAACATGCGGAAATGTTTCGTAGGGATCATACTGAGGCGAGTTCAAATATGCCCAATCAGAAACTGAAGGTATGCCTTTTATTGGATTTGAACTAAACACCACATTGCCATCGGCGTCTTTTACAGTATTTGTGTAAAAGGGTAGAGTGTCCTCTGTAAGGCCTCTATAAACAGGTTCAGTAGATTCAGGAATAAATAATTTAGGCTCATCTTGGTCATAAACCCATGCCAGCACATTGTCAAAGGATCTGTTTTCAAGCATCAATACCACAACATGCTTAATGCCTGTTTGCATAGGTGTGGGTGTATTTGATGCTGTTAGATTAGCGGTGAGTGCGAGTAATGAAAGGCCGAGTATTTTAAGCATTGGTTGTCCTTATTGATGAACCTTCTGTATCGGACAAAGTAGAGAATTTTGCTTTTAGTGTCAATGGCTGTAAAGGACCTGTTTCTTTTTCTTGCCTTAAAATTCTATAACGTTTTATGAATTAAAATGCCCTTTGCATATTTTGCAAAAGGTAAATTAAAGAATAAAATACTCAATTTAGAAAAAAGGGATTACTTATGTCAAAAGCAAAATTGTTAAGTGCGCTTTTAGCAACAGCCTTTGCAGTTGTTTGCGTGTTTACTGCAGTGCCAGTTGAAGCAGGACATCATCATGGCAAACATCACCGCAGCCATGATAAACATCATCATGAACATAGCCACAAACATCATAAACATCATCATCATTACGAACATCATCATCACAGATCAGGAAAATCATCGTCTAGCTCTTCGTCTAGCTGGGAAAGTACATCATCTAGTTCATCATAAAAATGTAAGGCCTGTTAATCAGTTAATCTCGTAGAAAAAATTTGCGTAGATTGACAGATTAACAGGCCGCCTTGGTAAGAATACTTTATATAGCGTACTCTCAGAAAAAGCTAATCCTAAGCAGAACTGGCTGCCCGTTTTTGACCCCGTTTTCAGATAAATTTTCTCATTGCATTTTCCCATAAATATATATATATATCAGTATCGAAAATTATATTTATGTATGGTGCCTTCTAAAACTTTTAACTCATTTGATGAGATTCTATTAAGTACTTTGCTTGACAAAGCGGCTTGGAAGGTAGAGTTGTAGCTTATCTTTGCTTTCGGCGTGCAATGTCCTGTCTTGTCTGGGAAGGCATTTCCTGTGGTGTACTGTATTTATTTTGGAAGACTTTGGAGTATTAAAGATCTACCTTAAAACAGTGTAATTTGCTAGGATTTCTATCTGGAATGTGGCGCTTTGGAATTAGAATGACAACGATAAAAAAAGAACCGAAACACAATGATGAACTTCTTTCTACAAAAGGGGTAAGTCCTGCCTTCTCTAAGTTGTTAGATTACGCTACAAACATTAACCCAAAGTTCGACGCTAAAAAATATCTGAACATTGGCAGGGAGATACTTCAAGCTGTTGATATGGTATCCAAACAGATAGCATCTTTTCAGGCAGATATTTCCCAAATGCCATATCTTGCTTTTGTAATGCTGTGGGCATCTTCGATTAAAGAAGATAGCATATTCGGAGAAAGGTATATTCTCATGATGAGGGAGCTCTTAGAAAATAATTTGATTCCTCATCGCCAATTGACTGCAGGACAAGCGGCAAAAATTGATCCAGAGCACATCTTTAATAACATTCGCTGCTATAAAAAGTGGTCTTTGGATAAGAGAGAAGACTACATTGCTCTGTACTGCCAATTTACTGCTTGGGCTTCAGAGACTACTTTTGGCTATTTTACTAAAACTCAAGATCCTGATCGCCAAGTAACTATGAATCGAAGTTTGCCTTATGATACATATATAAAAATAGCAAAGGAACTTTCTGACAGAGATCGAATTTTGGCAAAAATTTTCTACCTAGGAGGAAGCAGACCACTTGAAGAAGTCCTTTCGCTTCAAATTAAAGATGTTAACTTCGAAAATAACACCTTAACTTTATCCCAAGAACAGATTTACTATCCAAAGCATGTTTTAGAAGATATTCAAGAATACATTGGCAATCGGAAAAGCGGGTATGTTTTTTTAGGTCGACATGGCGAAAAGATAGATCATACTGTACCTTACAGAGCATTGAAGAACGTAATTTTAAAACTCAATCTCGATCCTTCCTTTACATTTAAAGATTTTGTCAAAAATAGCTGACCAATTTTTTTGCATAAAAGTGCAATGTGTTATTGCATATTTATGCACATATCGTTACATTCTAAATTGACTTCAGTAAGAGGAGGATTTATGAATGCAGATGCTCTGTCAGCTTTATCGAAACATATTCGAGATGAAACATATTTTTATTGGGTTGCCGATAATTTTAGCCATTGGACAACCTCAGGCTTGATACCTGTAAACCTTTTAGAACCCTCTTCTGTGTTAGAATTGCATGATTTTCTATTAGAGAATCAAAATATATTATTAAAGAACATGAAAACTTCAAATTTTCAATAAAATGTGTCTTGTATATTTGACATAATGTCCATTATAAACTACAATGAGGGTATATGACAGACGAATATGATATTGAAATTTACCAAACCTCTGAAGGAAATGAGCCGATAACAGAATGGCTTAGTTCCCTTAAAGATCGAATTGCCCGGCGTACAATATTGATAAGAATACAGCGAGTCAGACAGGGGAATTTTGGGGATTGCGAACCAATTGGTAATGGAATGCAGGAATTGCGCATTCACTTTGGGCCTGGTTATAGAATATATTTTGCTAAGATAGGCGATAAATTGGTTTTGCTACTAGGGGGCGGTTTAAAAGGAAAACAAGTAAGAGATATTAATAAATGCAAAGAATATCTAGAAGATTATAAAAGGACAAAATAATGACTAAAAAACTTCGTAAATATACAGAACTTTTAGACGAATATCTTAAAGATGAGAAATTTGCAGCAGAATTTCTTTCACAAGCACTAGAGGAAGAGGATTTCAGTACTTTTCTTTTATCTCTAAAAGATGTTATTCGAGTTCATGGCAACATAAAATCAATTGCAAAAAAATGCGACATGAGTAGAAGTACATTATATAATATACTCTCAGAAAAAGCTAATCCAGAAATGAAAACAATTCTCACTTTACTTCATGTGCTTGGCTATGAGCTGAAAGTTTCAAAGAAGCAAGAACTGGCTGCATGAGGCTAAAAAAGGCCGTGCTCTCTTGTGATTCTGCGCTTTGAGTGGAGCGCAAGATCACAAGAGAGCAGGGCTCTTTTTATTCGCTTTTAACGATCTAGAGGAACTTTTAAAGTTCTTTTCGTACTCGTGTTTTTTTGCCAGGTGCTTTAGCATCAAAGCTATTTGTTACCGGCGCACATGAATACACTGGAAATGTCAAGGTCGACACATTTGTTGGGTCGGCAGCTTGTGATACCAGTTCAATCTGATCAAAGTCTCCACACTTATTGATTACGTATCCTAATTGGCTACCACCAAAAGGTGTAAATGGTGCCGGAACATTGCCTAAGAAATCTAGACATGTGTCTGGAGCAGCATAGGGGTTGAAATAATCAGGTGTCACAAAATTTTGTACCTTGACTCCCATACGGGTATAAAAATTGAAGGAACCCCACGAGACTGGATCACCAGTTTCTCTTAAGTAAGCAAAAGTTTGTGTAGGGCCAGGTGTTAAAATTTGATATGCTCCCAAAAAATTAAGACCAGTAAAATCATCTGCCAACGTTTCCATTACTTCATGACCCAATGCTGTTGAGAGTGCATCTACAAGCCTAAAACCAGGTCGACGTGTTGATGCATTTGTTCCAAAGAGTGCGCGTCTGAGGCCATAATTGTTTAATGAATCGCCATAGGGAATAATAATATAGGGTGTTCCATTCGGAATTAATGGGACACCTGCTACAAAAAATTGAGGCTGAGGGCCATCTAAATCATTTGGTGGAGGTTGAACGATATTGTGATCTGCTACTCCTCCATCAAATGAACCCGAAACTGCTACTTGATCAAATAGATATACTATGGAGCGTGTGTTGGATGTGACTTTAGGAATTTTTCCGCGGGGTAAGAGCTTAAATGTAGCTCCGACGCCCCATATAGGCGCAAAATCTTTTTCGATTTGCTCTTTTACTGCGTCAAGTGCGCGAACAACCACTTTTCTTGGAACTGTGGCATCGCTGTAGAGGTCCACTATAACAAATTCCACGATGCTGGAATTAATTATCTTAGGTTTTTGTACGCCAGTTTCACAACTATCGCTTGAGCTTGTATCGGATGAGCTTGAGCTGCTGCTTGAGTGGTGGCGTTTAGAGCTTGCAAAACCTGGCGTAAGTACCAGCATGCAGGCAAAAAGGGCAATGAGTGTCTTTTTCATTGTTTTGTAACTCCATTTTTGGATGTGCAATCGTCCGAGATAGATCGATTTTTTAAACACGATAGTGACGCTATTCTATATATTTTTTTTTTGCAATATAAAATTTATCGTTTATGGCGTATGATGTCGAAGAATGTTTTCAATTAAGTGTAGCTTGGCATCGTCTGGTTGAAATTTTATGTAACTTGACATTTCTATTTGGCGCCTACATTCTTAGAGTCACCTGTTGACCGCAATGAAAAGTTCTGTTATAGTTTTTCTTATGACATCATTACTTGGTATACAAAACCTTTCAAAATCGTTCGGAAGTCAAACACTTTTCGAAGATCTTTCATTTACTATTCAGGAAGGGGAGAGAATTGGACTTATTGGTCCAAATGGCTCTGGAAAGTCCACTCTTCTAAAAATTATTACTGGATTTGAGTCGCAAGATAAGGGCTTTATCACAAAAAAATCTCACCTTCGTTTGGCCTATGCTGAACAGGACCCTGTTTTTGCTGCAATGAGCGTTGAAGAGGTGCTGATTCTGGCAAGTGCTGGCTTTGATGCAACTGAAAATGAAACAAAAGCTCGCATACTGCTCAGTAAAGCCCAGTTTTCTGATTTTTCAAGTGATGCTTCGCTTCTTTCAGGCGGTTGGAAAAAGCGTTTAAGTGTGCTTAAAGCCCTGATGATGGAGCCTGATTTACTGCTTTTAGATGAGCCTACAAACCACTTAGACCTTGAAGGTATTATCTGGCTTGAAAAGTTTTTAAAAAGAGAAAGAACCTCATATCTTGTGGTAAGCCACGATCGCTATTTCTTGGAAAATGTCTGCAATAAGATTATCGAAATAAACAAGTGCTATCCAACAGGCCTGTTTATGAGTGATGGCACATTAAGTGACTATCTTGAAAAAAAAGAAGCCTTTTTAGAGGCCCAAGCAAAGCAAGAGCGCACTCTTAGAGCTAGCGTTAAGGACGAAATTGACTGGCTTAGGCGATCACCGAAGGCTCGTACGACTAAATCAGTATCTCGCATTCAAAGAGCCTACAACCTTATTGATGAGCTTGCAGATGTTACACAGCGAAATAAAACTACTCAGGTAACAATTGATTTTTCAGCATCAGAGCGCGAAACAAGAAAGCTGCTAGTGGCAAAAAATTTGGCTAAGTCATTTAATGACGATTTTCTATTTAAAGGACTGGATCTTACGCTCTCACCTGGTTCTCGCGTAGGCATTATGGGCAAAAACGGTACAGGAAAAACCACGCTTTTAAAGGTGCTAGCCGGTAAAATACCCCAAGATATGGGCTCCAGAAAGTATGCCGATGATTTAAAGCTTGTGTATTTTGATCAGCACCGTGAGCATTTGCCAGCGCATCTTACTCTTAAAGACGCACTTTGTCCCTCCGGTGACATGGTATGCTTTAGAGGCCAGTACATGCATGTAAATGGGTGGGCAAAACGATTTTTGTTTTCACCAGATCGCCTTATGATGCCTATTGGTAGGCTCTCAGGTGGGGAAAGAGCACGTATTTTGATTGCAAAGCTTATGCTTGAACCAGCAGATATCCTCTTTTTAGATGAGCCTACAAACGATTTAGATATTCCAACACTTGAAGTAATGGAAGAGAGCCTAAAAGAGTTTCCAGGGGCATTAGTGCTTATATCCCATGATCGCTGTTTAGTTGATAGAGTATGTACAGAAATTCTAGGCCTTGGCACTAACATAGAAGCTCCACAGATTTACGCAGACTGCCAGCAATGGGAACAGGCCTGTACGGAGCAAAAATTGGCAGTTGCAAAACAGCCAGACGCAAAACAGCCTTTGCCAAAAGCTATTTCCAAAAAGTTAAGCTATAAAGAGCAAAAAGAGCTTGAGGGTATGGAACAAAAAATTATCACCCAAGAAAAACTCGTAGCTTCACTTGAAGAAAAAGTAGCGTTGAATAGCACAATTGATCAAAAAATCGCACTTGATCAATATCAGCAATTAGGTAAAGCTCAAGTAGCATTAGAAGAGCTTTTTGCGCGATGGGAGCAGTTGCAGAATTTGGCTCTTTAAGCTTATCTTAAGCCTAAAGGAATTTTTATCTATGACTATTCAAGGTTGCTTCAAAGTATGCTGTATGGGTGCGGGACAAGGTGCCATCGCTAAAAAGATTCCGATGCCAGAAAAGATATTGGCCCCCATTTCTAATCCTCAAAAATTTTCTCATAGCACAGATCAGGAATTAGTCCTTTCATGGCTTTCTCAGTATGCCCAAGTTCAAGATGTATTAAAAGCTACGCAAGAGATGGCTGTTCGATCTTATCCACCAGAAAAAAATTTAGTAAGCCATTATGACATGGGCATTGAACATCAACTGGTGCTTCGCTGTCCAGCTAATGCGTTTTATTATTACTTAGATAAAAATATTGATGTTGGTGAATATCTTGTGCAAATAGAAGGCAGTTATGTAGCCCTGATAAAGGACGCTCAAGGTGGATTTTATCTTTTTGAACCACAACTCGGATGTGTAAATTTACGAAATAATGAAAAATGGTTCATAACACTACTAGTAGCTCATAAAGCGCATCTTTCTGAAAAAATTACTCTTTATAAGATGGGCTCTTCAACAAATCAAAGTTATACTAAGGAAGAATTTGTTGCACCGGATGTATTTGATGAGCCCGAATGCGTTTTCGAAGATACTCTAAATCGGTGGGGTAAAGCCCATTTTTCATTCAGAGGTCAAACTCACGAGTATGTACGCGATTGTATTTCGCAAGATATTTACAACGATGATTCGGAAAATTTAGTACGATTTAAATGTGCAGCTCTTGTTCCTGCTACCGCATTTACAAGTGCAGCTCGAGTGGTTTCAAATATTGCAATGGGTGTATTTCATCTCTTTACTTTACCTTATAAAGCATTAACTAGTGATGCCAATACTACAATAACTAAAACACATGAGGCTTTTCAAACAGCTGCAAGATGCGGATATTTTGGTTTTTATGGCCTGCGAGCAGCTTTTTATGGATTAGTGTATCCGTATGACGGAAGGCGCATATATAGCCAAAATGAGCGAGCATTTAATATGGATGACAAGCAGGTAAATCGTGCAAATAATCTTTATCTGGCCCTTTGCTTTTTGCCGTTAAATTGCAACGTTCAAGATAAAAGCAATAAAGAAATGAACGTAGCGGCCATCAAAAAAACCATCCTCTGGCGTCAATACTTTTCAACTTAAACACAAAAACAATTTTTACCGCAGAGTAAACAGCCGAGGACTGAGGAGGAAATACAGAGAAAAATACAGGAATTAAAAATTGTTAGCTAATCTCATAATACCTTTTGAAAGTATTTCAGTGTGAAAATTAATCAAAAGCCCTACTCTACATCCCGAGAGCTTAAGATACGACATCAATTGTGCTTGATGAATAGTCGATAAAACGCTGACTGCTTTGACTTCTACAATAACTTTACCTTCAACAAGTAAGTCGAGGCGATAAGCGCAACCAATTTCCAAGTTTTTATAAGTCAAGGATAATTCTTTTTGAGATTCTACATTCAAACCAAGTTCTTTTAGCTCATACAATAAGCAATTTTCATACGCTGATTCAAGAAGCCCACAACCAAGGATTTTGTGTACGGCAATAGCAGCACCAATAATTTTACCTGTAAGATTGTTTAGCGTTTCCTCTCTTTTTTCAACTTTCATAACACTCACTTTCGAAAATATCCAATGAACCTACAATTTTATACACCAAAATTGATTTTCTTTTGAATTTTCTCTGTATTTCCTCTTTAGTCCTCTGCTGTTTGCTTCTCAACTTAAATACAAATACAATTTTTACCGCAGAGTAAACAGCCGAGGACTGAGGAGGAAATACAGAGAAAAATACAGGAATTAAAAATTGTTAGCTAATCTCATAATACCTTTTGAAAGTATTTCAGTGTGAAAATTAATCAAAAGCCCTACTCTACATCCCGAGAGCTTAAGATACGACATCAATTGTGCTTGATGAATAGTCGATAAAGCGCTGACTGCTTTGACTTCTACAATAACTTTACCTGTAAGATTGTTTAGCGTTTCCTCTCTTTTTTCAACTTTCATAACACTCACTTTCGAAAATATCCAATGAACCTACAATTTTATACACCAAAATTGATTTTCTTTTGAATTTTCTCTGTATTTCCTCTTTAGTCCTCGGCTATTTGCTTCTCAACTTAAATACAAATACAATTTTTACCGCAGAGTAAACAGCCGAGGACTGAGGAGGAAATACAGAGAAAAATACAGGAATTAAAAATTGTTAGCTAATCTCATAATACCTTTTGAAAGTATTTCAGTGTGAAAATTAATCAAAAGCCCTACTCTACATCCCGAGAGCTTAAGATACGACATCAATTGTGCTTGATGAATAGTCGATAAAGCGCTGACTGCTTTGACTTCTACAATAACTTTACCTGTAAGATTGTTTAGCGTTTCCTCTCTTTTTTCAACTTTCATAACACTCACTTTCGAAAATATCCAATGAACCTACAATTTTATACACCAAAATTGATTTTCTTTTGAATTTTCTCTGTATTTCCTCTTTAGTCCTCGGCTGTTTGCTCTGCGGTTAAATTGTATTTTTTTTTAGATTTCTACGCGGACACTTTGGGTTTCTTCGGTGTCTAACTCATGTTCGATTTGCTCTAATACTTTATCATCAATGTGCCCGCGCTCCCAAATGTCAATCAACACTGTACGCTGCGCCTGAAGGACTTTTTTACGTGCTGATTCTAATTGCTTATGTGTTTTGTTTTCTGGAGAAAGAAGTTCCCAAAGCCGATATCTATTTGTAAAATAATCAAATAATAACGAACGCTCTTCTTCAGATACTGTTTGGGTGGTATGAAGACGTTTTATTTCATCTACAGCAACTTTTATAAGAGATTGCCTGGTTTCAAGTGTTGCATCCTTGAAAAAAAGCTTAGGAAGATTAAGCCAGGAAATAAGTTTTCCAAGGGTAAGGCCCGGAATAATAAGTGTAAATAAAATAACGCAAAATACTATGTAGATTGTTTCGGAACGTCCTTCCAGTGCTGTACCATCATTAAGTGTAAGAGGCAGAGCAAGTGCCGCTGTTAAAGATACAATACCACGCATGCCCATCCAACCGATGATTATGCCATCTCTTAATGTATTTAAGAGCTCATCAGCTACTAGTTTGTCGTCCTTACAGCGCATATATGAAATTAAATTTTTTATGCATGCCCAGATGATACGTACAATAAACATAGCTATGGTTATAACTAAGGCATAACCAGTATAAGTAAATACTTGATTCCAGCTCATATTCGAAGTCTGTTCATCAAGCTGTGAGCCAATAAGAATAAAGATAAAGCAATTAAGGATAATGATGTACATATCCCATGTTACTCGTCCGATCATTCGTCTGAGAGCAGTTTGATGTTTAAATATTATACGCGATGCGACCACACCACTTGCCACAACGGCAAGCACGGAAGAGACTTCTATAAAGTTTGCGATAATGTAGATAATGTAGGGAATAAGAAATGAGGCAAAAGTACCTGCAACAGGATCTAAAAAACGTTTTGCAAAGCTTTGGAGGCAGTATCCAATGGCACTTCCTAATAAAATGCCTCCTGCTGACATGGTGACAAAATCAATGCTTACATCCAGTAATGAAAAAGTACCAGATAGTATAGCCACAACGGCTATACGATATATTACTAAGGCAGAAGCATCATTAACTAGGCTTTCTCCTTCTAAGATTGTGATGAGCTTTTTTCCGAGTGTAAAGCGTTTAAGTATTGAAGTTGCAGCTGCTGCATCAGGAGGTGATACAATAGCCCCAAAAGCAAAGGCAAGTGCCCAAGAATATTGCGGGAAAAACCATTTGAAAAGACAACCTACAATAAGCGTTGTAATTAAAACTAACCCAAGAGCAAGTGAACATATTTCCCGAAAGTGCTTTTTAAAATCACCTAGTGACGTCCAAAAAGCGGCGTAGTAAAGTATTGGTGGAAGTACTATTGCCAAAATGAGGTTTGGGTCAAAATAAGTAAAATCAAGCCCTGGAACTAAGCTAAGAAACGCACCGCCAATAACTAAAATAATTGGATAAGGTATGCCAATTTTTTGCGAAAGGCTTACAAGAAGAATTGCCACGCTCATAAGAAGAATAAGTGATTCAAAATCTGTCATAAGGGTATTATCCACTTGATTATCCGCCGTCTCTTGCTCTATTACTATCTTTGATTAGTCTAACATGTAAACTCAGAGTAGATTTTGAGCAACAGGTAAATTTTGGTAGATTTATTTGTGCAATGGGCATACAAATTTAATTATATGCAAGGAGGTCTATATGTCAGGTTTACTATCAGGTATATTTGGAGGTGGGTGGCAGCCATCAGCCGCAGATAGGATACTTAATGATTTAACTCAAAATCGTGAGGATGATCATCATCTTTATGTGCAGCCACAAGCCCAGAGTGCGCCATATGTAAAAAAATTAAAACAAGGTGCCGGAGTTGCAGGCGGTTTATATACGGCTGCAGAAGTACTTCAAAAAGTCACTACTCATATTCCCGAAAGTGTTAAACAAAAAGCAAATGAAACTCTGACAAGCGCAACATCAGGTGCTGAAAATGTAGGTCATGCCGCAGAATCTGTATTTGGATCAACGGTGTATAATGCAGTAAGCAGTGGTTTTAGTTCGATTGGATCTATGGCCTCTCGAGTGCATTGGTATGTAAGCTGGCTTCCAGCGCCTTTGCAGGTTGCTGTGTATGGAGCAGGAGCTTTTTATGCCTTAAGCTTCATTGCTATGTTGCGAAGTTCAAGCGGATATGGATCAAGCAATACCAATAACATCCATAGTAATTTTCATCTGAATATACATCCGCCGGCCGGCTGCAAACCAGTTGTTCGAACTGAAGATCGTGCGGATGGAAAAATAGTGCATGTAGGCATGGAATGCGAGCCTCCCTCTGTTCAAATAGCTAAGAAACAACTAGTGCAGCTTAACCGTGTTGGAAAGGCCTTAACGAGCCATCTACCGAAGGCAAGGCTCATATTAGACGCCATGGAATGTCATAATAAATTGAAAGACATTGTTTTAAAGAAAAAATTAGAGCTTTTTCCTGAACATCAACAAAGAGATCTTAGAGCTTCTAAAAGAAAATTTGATGCATTAGCGAAAAAGAATTATGTCGATACCAAGCTCGGACATATTGTTTATATGACTGAATTGACACTTCAGGAAGCAGCGGACGTTACAAAAACTGCTAAAACAGTAGTAAAAGCACTTGAAGCTAAAGTAGCGGAAAGTAAAGAAACCAATAAACGTAAAAAAGTTTAATATATGCATGCGGTTCAATATTCTGATGAGCGAGAATTTTGCGGAAAAAGAGGACGTCTTGAAGAGGATGACTTTTTGCCTTGTAAGGGCTCTAAAGTTCAGGAACTAAATTCTATTGGGAAAGCGGTTATTATAGCAGCAGCTAAAGAGTGTCATAGGCAAGTAACAGAAGCTTTTTTAATTAGTCTATCTAAACTATCATTTGAAAAGAGATGTGACATAGTTATGGCCAAACATAAATTTGATTTGTTGGAAAGAAATGGGTATTATGATCCAAACATGGGCACAATACTTAAACAAACACGAATAATCCTTGATGCTTCATATAAAGCCTTAGGCTTATAATAGCCTTTACAAAAGAGGTATATCATGAGTGTTGCAGTCAGATCGTCTTCTTCTACTTCGTTAAGTCGTTCTTGTTCGCTAGATCGTTCAATAGAACCAAAAAGCTTATCAAGTAGCCAAAAGCGTTTTAAAGTGCTTTTGCCACAAGAAAAAAAGATGTATGATAATTTTCTTGAAGCAAGTCAAGGACGCCTTGATGCTTCGTTAGTTGAGCGCCTAAAAATTCAAGAAGCCAAATTCCCACTGTATCTTTCTTGTACGACAAAATCTGCGCAAGGGTCGCGTCCTAGTATGGAAGATGCGCATTTTGATTTCGAGCTTCCTGAAGGGCATTTAATTGGTATTTTTGATGGTCACGGAGAGCAGGGAAGAATTGCAGCACAAGTATCAAGTTTATTTCAGCAACGTTTTCAACAAGAACTAGAAAAAACGCCTAGTGACATTCGAAGAGTATTTATTGACCTATGTCAAGAAGCGCAAAATCAAATTACAGATACATCAGGTGGATCTTGTGCACTTATTACTTATTTTCATCATGAAACAAACTGCTTTTATACTGCCACACTTGGCGATTCTGAAATGCGGATATATCGCAAAGTAGGAGATGATATTTTCTCAATACCCGTATCGTTAACCAGAGATTGGTGTAGTATAAAAGATGAAAACCGCTTTAAAGAAGTAATTCAAGGCATCAAAAATGAAAAATTGAAAGAACAGATACTCAAGGCTTGGCTTGAAAAACCTTCTAAGGCACGTCGTTTTCCTCCTGGGCAAGGTGAAGCGGTAAATGTTTCACGCTCACTTGGTGATCTTCGCATGGTTTTAAGAGAAAAAACACCTCAAGGTATTATTGAAGGCACAACTGCTATTAGTAGAAAGCCTAAAGTTAGCATGTGCCAGGCACTGGATGAATCAACTATCGAAGATCGAGTTGTCTTTGCTTGCGATGGTTTATGGGATTCACTTGCTGGTTTCTGGAATAAAGACGCAAGTGAGAAGGATCTTATAGAAAAAGTTATCCGGCCATATTGGCACGATCCAGAGCTTGCTCAGCAAATAGTAAATTACGCTATAATTACAGCTAAAAGCCAAGACAATGTAACTGTAACAGTAGGTGAGCTCTTTTATGAGCGCGTGCAAAAAGAGGCTTTGCCCTTATCTGCTACAATACCAATAGAAGATCTTGAATAAACGTGTATTATTATCCTTTGGCATCACTTATTTCTGTAATGCTTTTTTCAAGTGTGCATATTTGGGCATCAAAAACGCGCGCACTTAGTCATGATGTTCAAGGTAAAATTTTATCTACGGGCGGCGGGGTTGCTATTGCCTATGTTTTTATAGACCTTTTACCAAAGCTTGCAAAATCCGAACTTATTTTACGCGATGCATTTTCGGGTATATTTCCTTACTTTGAACGGCATGTATATATTCTTGCTCTTGCTGGCTTTTTGCTCTTTTTTATAGTAGATCAAAGCCATCAGATTTTTAATGCCAAAGGTAGATTTTGGCTATCTCTTAGCTCTTATTCTCTTTTTAATTTTTTTGTTGGTTATGCAGTATGTGATAAAGATAACCCAGAGGTGCAGCCGCTTATTCTTTTTACCATTGCTATGGCACTACATTATTTTGTAAATGATTTTAGTTTGACTAGCGAACATCCAAAAACATATGGAAGTAAAGGACGCTGGATACTCATAGCAAGTCTTTTTTTTGGATGGCTAGTGGCGACAATCTGGAAATTGCCCGCATCAGCTGTAGCCCTTATCAGTGCATTTATTGCCGGCGGTGTGATCATGAACGTAACCCGGCATGAGCTGCCCAAAAACAATCCCCATAGCCTCGGAGCTTTTTTGGTTGCCGCTTTTTTCTACACAGCACTTTTATTGTTTATTGGATAAAATTATAAACGACAAGAAAGCTAAAACGACAAGAAAGCTAAAACGACAAGACGATAAAAAAAAGGGCTCTCGAGAATAACCCGAGAGCCCATGTGAAAAGCTAGTGCTAAAGCAGCTTTTATAGCTGTCTAATGACTAGCTGTGCCGCTACATTAGAATTAACAGGCACATTTGCACTGACAGTAAGTGAACTTCCAGAATTGCTTACTACAGATAAAGTATCATTTGCTGCTACAGTAATTATTGTAGAGCCACTTATCATCTGGTAGCTTTTTCCTGAAAGCCCACCTGTTGCATCACCACCGGAAAGTTCTGTTCCTGAAACAATACTACCATTTTGGCTAAGAGCAAAAAGAGCACCGGCTTCTTCAAAAGATGCACCATATGTAATGAGATACTCTCCTGCAGTATTAAACACAATTGTACCTGCATTGTACGTAAATGCAGTACCTGCTTGTACAGTTTCTGTGTCAAACATAATAGGATCACCAGCATTAGCTAATACACTAGTACCTTTAAGGTAATAAGATCCAAAATTGCGTGGAGCGCTAATACCTGGATCGCCTGCAGGACCCGTTGGGCCAATAGCTCCATTCGTTCCATTCGTACCAGCAGGGCCTGCATTTCCTTGAATTCCCTGTGGTCCGGTTGGTCCGACGCTACCATCGTTACCTGCAACACCTTGTGGACCAGCAGGTCCCATAGCACCGTTATTTCCTCCTGGGCCTTGAGGGCCAATGCTACCTTGCAACCCTTGTGGGCCAGTAGGTCCGATAGCACCATCATTACCTGTTGGACCTTGAGGGCCTATATCACCTTGTTGACCAGTTGGACCTATTGCCCCATCGTTACCTGCAATACCTTGTGGACCGATATCACCTTGATCTCCCTGCGGGCCTGCTGGACCAACTGCCCCATCATTACCCGTCGGACCTTGCGGACCTACGTTACCTTGAAGTCCTTGAGGTCCTACATCACCTTGTGGACCTGCTGGACCAACTGCACCATCGTTACCAGCAACACCTTGTGGACCAATATCGCCTTGAGCTCCCTGTGGGCCTGCTGGGCCAACTGCGCCGTCATTGCCTGCCGGACCTTGCGGACCTACGTCACCTTGAAGTCCTTGTGGTCCTACATCACCTTGTGGACCTGCCGGACCAACAGCACCATCATTACCAGCGAGACCTTGCGGCCCAATATCACCTTGCGGACCTTGAGGGCCAACATCGCCTTGTAATCCTTGAGGACCTGCTGGACCAACTGCTCCATCTAATCCGTTATTGCCAACAGGACCTTGAGGACCAACATCTCCTTGAGGACCAATTTCACCCTGTGGACCTTGCAGTCCTTGAGGGCCTTGATGTCCCATATCACCATGTGATCCTTGAGGACCTACATCACCTTGCGGACCAATATCACCTTGAAGACCTTGTGGTCCTTGCGGTCCTTGATGCCCAAGATTTCCTTGAATTCCCTGAAGACCTACATCACCTTGCGGACCGACATTACCTTGCGGGCCAATTAAACCTCGCGGACCTTGGGCGCCAGTTGGACCTGGGATACCTTGTGGGCCCTGTGGACCTGTAGGGCCACGGGGTCCGATCAATCCATTTGCAGGAATAGCATTTAAAAAATATTCGGGAAAATGATCTGCCCAGTTATTTTCTTCTGTTTGGGTGGAAGTTGTTGAAGGTATTTGTGTTTGAATAATTTTTTTTGTAGGAACTGGTTTTCTTTTATTTTGTGGCACGTTGTCAGCAAGCAAAAGCTGTGATGACAGCAAAAGGGCCACTACTTTAGGAAGTAATGATAACTTCATTGTGATCTCCATTTTTGGTGTTCGAATTTCCCGAGATGCGCATATTCCAAAACAAGAATAGGCACGCGAGTTGTTGCTAAAGAAACAGATTGATGTATATTTCACAACAAATATTTCATGTCCTATCAAAAAAGATAGGGCTAATTTTGTTAGCCCTACAAATAAATTAATTCTTTGTTAGGTTTTTCAAGACTTCTGATCTTTGCTCACTCATAAAATCTGGAAATTCGCAAAGAATTGCAAGTATTTCTGTGCGCATCTCTACAGCAAGCGGTGTGTTCAGAATGATTTCTAAAGTAGTTTTTGGATTATCTTTCATAACACCTAAAAGCTGAAGTTTTGCTTTTAAAACTAAAGCGGGAGGATATGTTGGGGCAAGCTGGAGTGCTGATATACAGAATTTTTTGGCATCCTCCATTTTTCCGTATGAGAGCTCAAGTTTTGCGCATTCGACATGTACATGAACATCTTTTGGAGCAAGTTTTAATGCATTTGATAAATGATCTTTTGCAAGTTCATAATGATGCGCTGCGCGGAATTTTGCAAGAGCAAGATTTGCCGCTAAACTTTCATTAAAATGTTCATCTGCTACCCTGTCTAAATACATTACTGCTCGATCTGAATCATAGGGTAATAAAAGCTCACCGAGAGCCGTGAGAAGTTCTGGATTTTTGGAGTCAAAACAACGTTCTAATTTTTCAAGGTCTGATTTAGGTTCTTCTTCATCAACGGCTATAGCATCTACATCTATTGCGACAAGTCCTAAATCTTCACTTGAATTAGATTCCATTTCCTGCATTTCATCATCTGCTTCAATTTCATCTGCATCTATATTTTTGGATTTTTTAAAATTTGGCTCGGCGGCAGTCTCCTCGCGAGCTGCCGAAAAAAAGGAATGATTAGGTTTAAGAAATAATGCTATTTCAATAAGCCTTGTATATTCAGCTTCATCTTTTGCTATGCCATTAATGTTTCCAAGAAAGAGTTTTGCAAGTTCGATATAAGCGCCGGCGGAATAGGGGTGTGCCTTAACCGCCTCTTGCAAATAGCCTCTTGCCGCTATATTTTTTTCTGCATTATTGCTTTCAAGTAAAAGAAGAGCAAGCCCTATTAAGGCATCCTGATCATGATAGTTGATGTGAAGGGCTTTTCTGTAAAGTTCTTCTGCCTCTACGTTGTTTTCTGTAACTTCAGCTAATAGTGAAAGTGCATAGGTGTTTTCTGGGTTTCTACGCAGTGCATTTTTGCAAAAAAATGATGTTAGATGAGAATTTGCGGCATATGTAGCTAATACAAAATCATCTGCTGGCGAGCTTAAATATGCAAGCTCGGCATTAGTATATGCCTCATCTGAAAAACCTGCAGCAATAAGAAATCGTGCTGTGCATGCTAAAAGTCCTGGATGACGAGGAAACAATTTAAGAAGCCTATTTACATGAGTGTCAGTAGGAAATGCTGGGATATCTAAAGCACCTGTTCTGACTAATTCAGCATGGGTTATTTCAGCTGCTAGAAAGTTTGGTCTTTGCATTGCTTTTTCCAGCCATTGTAAAGCTTGTTGTTTGTGCTGTTCGGGGCTGCTAATCCAAGCTCTTGCTGCGATGGTTAAAGCAACAGGTGAATGCTGGTTTGCCTCTACTAAATTATAAAGTTCCTTTAGGTTATCTATATCATCATAAGGATCACATGAAAAGTCGATAAGTGTTTTAGGAAATTCAATTGTCATTAATTCAATATGCGAAATATTAGAGCACCCACATACATTAAGCACTAAAAGCCCAGGGCATTTCTGGCAAAGGACTTCAAGTGCAATTTTTGTCACTGGAGTTTGCTGAATTGATATAGCTTCGAGCCCTTCGTGCCAGCATGCTTTTTCAATAACGCCGTCAGTAAAGTTATTAGAATAATTTAAGGTAATACACTTAAGCCTAGAACAGGCAGTGATAATGGCAATAAGCTCTTCCTCTGAAAAAGATTCATATTCAATACGGAGTGTATGTATATTTCCAAGAACTTGCTGCAATGCGCAAAGAGAATTGGCAATCAGGGGATTGTATGTACGTAAAGTTACAACAAGTGGCTCATCTGATACGCTGATGCGTTGTATAGGCTCAAAGTTTTTGGCATCTAAAGCAACAGTGCTTTTTTCTAATAGATGCGAAACAAGCTCTCCAGTACAGGGGAGGCTTTTCAATACTTGTAGGGGCTTTGCCTGAGAAAACAAGTGTGTTTGTGCTAGACTTTGAGTGGCTTCAAGTCTGCTTTCATGAACAGAAGTAAGGTTTTCATACAGTTCAATAATCCTTTGATCTAAATTTATGCCTAATGCACTTGGTTTACCTTCACTTACATTGACGATCTCTTGCATTAATATTCCAAGAGTTTCCTGGGGATTTTGTGTTTGCCCAATTTGGCTGATTATTGTTGCAATATCGCCCTGTCCTTTGTAGTAAGAGGTTACGGTTAATGCGACATCTGAAGGTATTACAAGTGTTGACATAATGAACTCCTTTAATATTTTATTTCACAATATAATGATCAGGAGTCCAAGCTAATCCTTCATTAATTAGACGTCAATTTTTATTTGCAGCAATAAGAGGGGAATAAACCACGATGGCATTAGATTAAGCGTGACGGTTTCTGGAATGATAAGAACGATATAACGATAATAACGATAAAAAAAAGTCAGAAAGGTAATTCCTTTTCTTTTTTCATCGTTAATATCGTTATATCGTTCTAGATTTGTCTTTTTGACTGCCATCAGAGAAATCCAGCCCTTGTTTAGGGCTGGGTGAGAAAGGTTTTATGCTGTTTGAGTATGTGCGCGGCTGGCATATTCGTTGGAAAGGGCACCTATAAGTAGGTAAAAGGGGAGATTGATAAGGTAAAATGGATTTAAGGTAATCAATGACTTGGCAGAGTCAATTGCGGCACCGATAATGCAGAAATTGCGAATGCCAATATAGGCTCGCTCGGCAACATCGTGATTTGATTTATTTTCAAGTACTCGTACGGCAATAAGCGCTACAGCGCCGGCTAGTGGTCCAACACCTAAAACTGCAAAAGGTGTAAGAACTGCAGTGTAGGGCATGGATGGGCCCGCTTCTTTAAGAAATTCACGACTTGGCTTTGCGATATGTTCTTCTGTAAGCTGTGATACTTTTCTTCCTAAAAAACAGCCAGCTTCTTGAACTTTATGGCATGCTCCCATAACAGCACTTGAGACACTGTTCGCTGCAAATTTACAGCCATTTATTACTTTTTCTAACATGATATACCTCTATTTTATTCTATTATTGTAAGATTTACTTTAATTGCTTCGTGTTTGATATCCGAAAATATCTCAAACGCAGCTGATTTTATTGAGCTTCTAAAACTATCAATATAACGATCCTGGTCTCTTTGTGTTACTATATGAAGCTTATGTTCTTCGGCAAGATATGCAATCAAGGCTTTTCGGCTAAGGTCTATAGATATTTCAAGATGATCAAAAAGATCACCAATTTCTACTAACTTTAGATGCACTTGGCAATCCGAAACAGGAGGATGCAGCTTTAAATTGTCTGAAAAGCGTTTGGCAAAGCTTGAGTAATGCACTCTGTCAGCCGATTTTTCTATGGCTGGAGGCGTTGTTCTTACCTCAAGGCTAAGTATAGGCAAACAAAGGAGGCAAAAAATGGTCCTAATAATTATAATAAATTTACGCATACATCTCACAAGTTTAAAGATTAATTATATACTATTTTAAAGATAAAGTCAATGGATAATCAAAAAAGTCATCTAAATGTAATTGACAGTGATAAATGGTACAAAGAAGGCCTTTCATTTAAATGTACCGGTTGTGGCAAATGCTGTACGGGCTCTCCCGGCTATGTATGGGTTCAAGTTGAAGAAGTCGAACAGATGGCGGATTTCCTTAAAATTACGGTTTCTGATTTTACTAAGCGTTATCTTCGTGAATTAAATGGCAGACTTGCTTTAAAAGAACGCGTAAAGACCTATGACTGTATTTTTCTTGATGGCACCCGGTGTAAGATTTATTCTGAGAGGCCTAAGCAATGCAGAACTTTTCCATGGTGGCAGCAAAATCTGAACTCCAAAGAAGACTGGGAAGAGGCCGCCAAGCATTGCGAGGGAATAAATCACCCAGAGGCACTTTTGGTTGCCTTTGAAGAAATTGACAAACAGCTAAAAAGTGGTGATTAAGTACATGAGTTTTTCAGTAGCAATCGATGTAGAAAATCTTTCCCACTACTATAACTCACATCCTGCTGTAGATGGAATTTCCTTTCAAGTTAAGAAGGGATCAATTTTTGGTCTTCTAGGTCCCAATGGGGCAGGAAAAAGTACTACTGTTAAAATTCTTACGACACTTCTTCCACCAACCAAGGGCAGAGCTCATGTTGGCGGACTTGATGTACAAAAACAGTCAAATCTTGTGCGCCAAAACATTGGATATGTACCCCAGCTTCTTTCTGCCGATGGTGATTTAACAGGTTATGAAAACCTCACATTATCGGCCAAACTCTACGGCTTAAGTGCCCATGCTCGAAAAGAACAGATTGCCGAAGTTTTAGAATTTATGGGTTTAACTCAAGTAAAAGATGAACTTGTAAATAGCTATTCAGGCGGAATGGTGCGCCGGCTTGAAATAGCCCAAGGCCTTGTTCATCAGCCGCACGTACTTTTTTTAGATGAGCCAACTGTCGGGCTTGATCCTGCTGCCAGAAGTATGTTATGGCGGCATCTTCAAGAATGGCGGAAAAAACAAAATACTACCATTTTACTTACTACGCATGATATGGATGAAGCAGATGGATTATGTGATGTGGTAGCCTTTATGGATCATGGTCATATTGTGGCACTGGATACACCTCAGATGCTAAAAAGTGCTATTAGTCCCCATGCAACACTTGATGATGCCTTTATTTATTATACCGGAAATTCAGTTAGAGATCGGGGAGATTTTGCGCATGCAAAACAGATTCGACGCAATTTTTCGCAGCATCAATAGAGCTCTTTTGCCATTTAAGCAGATTCTGGCAATTGTAGAGGCTGATCTTTGCAAATTGAAGCACGATCCCTACGAGCTTTTGATGCGCATGATACAGCCTGCTATGTGGCTTTTACTCTTTGGTACCGCTATGAGCCATGTGGGAATCATGAAGGATATAGGAGATATCTCATATCTTGACTACATAGCTCCTGGAGTACTTGCCCAAAGTGTTTTGTTTGTGGCTATTTTTTATGGAATTGCCCTTATTTGGGAAAGAGATAGCGGCATTTTATATAAAATACTGGTAACACCCGCTCCTAGGGTTGCACTTGTACTTGGGCGGGCAATGGGAGCGGGCATTCGAAGCTGCTTTCAGATGGTGATGATTTATGTGCTTTCCTCTTTTTTAAATATTCATTTAAAGTTAGATGTGCTCTCTTTATTGGGAGTTACGTTAATGGTAATGATTGTGGCGGGCATATTTTCAACATTCTCACTTATTGTTGCGGCTTTAGTAAAAAAAAGAGAGCGCTTTATGGGAATCGGCCAGCTTCTTACGATGCCTTTTTTCTTTGCAAGCAATGCTCTATACCCAATAAGCGGCATGCCCGATTGGATACGTACAGTATCAACTTTTAATCCTTTAACATATCAAGTGGATGCTTTACGCGCCCTGATGATTGAAGGGCAGATAGCTCAGTTTGGGATATTGATGGATTTTACTATAAGCATAGGCTGTTTTGCTGTTTTGGTAGGGATAGCAAATCGCTTGTATCCTCGAATACTGTATTAGATTGACATAATTCGCAAAAAACTTTAAGCCTTGGACTTTTGTAAAAATCAGAAAAGTAGTAATGTAGCTGGAAACTTTTTCGGAACTAATATGCATAAATTTATTTTTATTATTCTCATAGCTTTGACGGCCTGTACAGGTACATCAACAAGTTCAAAAAAACAGATAATAAACCTGTTTGCTTTGGCAGATATAAAAATAAATGGTACAAGGCCTTGGGATATTCAAGTACATAACGATGAATTTTATGACAAAGTATTTACCGGGGGATCTCTTGCTCTGGGAGAATCTTATATGGATGGCTGGTGGGACTCTCAAGCTATAGATCAGTTTATAGAGCGTCTATTGAAGGCAGATCTTGACGAGCGTGTTGCGCCCACATGGGAAATGCGCTGGGCATATCTCAAAGCATATCTTGTGAATCTTCAGGATAAAATTGGGGCAAAAAAAGTTATCGATGAACACTACCAGCTTGGTAATGATTTATATGAACAGATGCTAGATCCTTTGATGGTGTATAGCTGTGCGTACTGGAAAAATGCAAGTACGCTTGCCGATGCTCAGGAGGCAAAGTTCGAGCTTATATGCCAAAAATTAGGGCTTCAGCCAGGTATGAGCGTACTTGATATCGGCTGCGGCTGGGGCGGCTTTGAAAAATATGCGGCAGAGCATCATAAAGTATCCATAGTAGGCGTAACGTTATCGCAAAATCAGGCTGATTTTGGACGTAAAGCATGTCAAAATTTGCCAGTAGAAATTTTAGTTAAAGATTATCGCGATGTGCAAGGAAGCTTTGATAGAATATTGTCGATAGGTATGTTTGAGCATGTTGGCAAAAAGAATTTTGATGAGTTTATGGATGTTGTTCATCGCTCTCTTAAACCAAATGGATTATTTTTGCTACATACCATTGGCCGTAATACATCGTCACTTGTAACGGATCCTTGGATTGACAAATATATCTTTCCCAATGGCAATTTGCCATCTATTGCACAAATTGGCGAATCTATTGAGAATAAGTTTATAATGGAAGACTGGCATAATTTTGGTGCCTACTATGATACAACACTTATGGCATGGTATAAAAATTTTGAGCATGCCTGGCCAAAACTAAAAGCTAAATATTCCAAACGTTTTTATCGCATGTGGAAATACTACTTACTTTCCTGTGCTGGCAGTTTCCGTGCGCGCGAAATTCAACTTTGGCAGGTAGTATTATCCAAAGAAGGCGTAGAGGGTGGATATAACTCTATTCGTTAATATAAACTTTTTCATTTGAGCTTCATGATATAACCGCGAAGGTCGCAAAGATTAGCAAAGAAAAAAACATAAAAAGGGACCTAAATGACATAATCCATTGTCCTTTAAGTCCCTTTGTATTCTGTTTTCTTCGCTAGTCTTCGCGAGCTTCGCGGTTATTTTATCGCGAGTTTAATTTTACGGCAGCCGTTTGATGGCCCAGATAAAGCCAAGTGTAGTGATGCCTGTAATAAATAGATTTATGCCAACAAGCATTCCGAGTATCCACGAGGCTTGACCTGGCCAGCTTGCTAAAATAAGAGCCGCTAAAATAAGCGAAAGAATTCCGCTGGTAAGTATCCAAACCCAGCTTTTAAGAGCCTTCATTTGTATAGCTGCATAAATTTTTGTGCATCCATCGAAAAGAAAATAAAATGCTATAAGTAGGGTAAGCGTAAGTATTCCGGAAAGTGGGTACACTAAAAGCAAAATGCCTAAGACAAGATAAAGCAGTGCGTTTACTAGTATTGCTGTTTTGTTAGGCATGCTTTTTGCGACAATGGCTCGATATCCCAATGCTATAGCACTCAAGATAAATAGCCATCCAATAAAATAATCCAGTGTTAAAGCAAAAAGTTGAGGTAGCAGCATGGCAAAAATACCGAGGATGATAAAAGCAATCCCTTCGGCTATAAAAAGATTTTTATATAGTTTGATAAGATTGATAAGCGGTCGATTTTCCATTTGTGCTCCTGTTTTTTTATTGCATAAATAATTATCTATATATATGTCAAGTGAAAGACGAATAGGAGTTTTTATGAAAGTTATTGCGCTTGTTTTACTTGGGCTTTCGGTATTTGCCGGTTGCAGCCGAGAAACATCTTCTAATGTATATGACGATACAAGCATAGGTGAGGCATCCTCAACTTATCCAGGCGTTGTTATGCAAATGCAAGAGGTATCAGTAACTAATGGCGACGGCCTGCAAAATAATACCACAGGTCTCATTGGCGGCGGCCTTGCAGGTGCTCTTCTTGGATCGACTATTGGCCACGGAAATGGTTCTGTTGTGGCATCAGTTGCTGGCGGGATTGTAGGCGCTACAGGCGGAGCTGCCCTTGAACAAGGTTTAAAAAACCAAAAAGCTATGCAGTACATTGTACAGCTTGAAAATGGCGAGCTAAAAACAATCGTGCAAGGCATTGAGCCTGCTTTGATTCCTGGTCAAAATGTATATGTAATGATTTCCAGCAGAGGCCGATCAAGAATAATCGAAAGGTAGCCTTGTTTTTATCGTTCCATCGTTTTTATCTTGCTCAGTACCTTTCACTTAATCCTACTATCAAAGGTAAAACGATAGAACGATAGAACGATAGAACGATAAAAACGATAAAAACGATAAAAAATAAAAAAGAGCTGACCTAATTTTATAGGAAGATGACTGTCAAGAAATTTAATTTTTTATGTTTTATCGTTATTATCGTTCTATCGTTTTTATCATTTTTTTCTCTCTAGATTTTGATTAAGTGAATGGTATTGAGTACGGCAAGATAGAACGATAGAACGATAAAAAAGGCTTAATTATATCCTTACGCAAACCTTTATCCGAAAATAAACAAAATTTATTGCGGGTTAACCCATAAATTTTTTATTGCTGTAATAATAGAGTTAAGTTCTGAAGTTGCAAAAGGGCGAATATGTGAGTTGCAGTCGGGATCTTCTGCCATTTGCGGATGTTCTTCTTTAAATGCAGCCTCATCCATGGCAATAAGTTCAATTTTTTTGAACTTAAGTGTATTTTCAGGTGCGGTCTCAATAAATGCCTTCACGCTAATTTCTGAGGGTATTATTGGATCTTGTGCAGAATAGACGCAAATAAGGCGTCCTTTAAGCCTGCGAAGGGCCGCTTCAACATCCAATTTCCAGTGCATTTTTTCGGCAAAATTGGCGCAAAAATCAGGGGCAATGGGGGCTGTACGGCGAATAAGTTCGCTAAGGCATATAAAAGATCGCACCGAAACAATATCTATATTGATGTTTTCAAGTTCGAGTATGCCGGCAATGTTTTTAGCTACTGCAGCACCTATGTCATCTCCAAAAAGCACAATGTTATTATTTGTTAGATCAAGTGATCGAACATAACTTAGACCATCTTGAATTAACACGTCTGAAACTTCAGGAAAGCCGTTACCATCACCAGTGCCACGGTAGTTAATAGCGTGTATATCGGCACCACTATCTTGGTGAAGTTTTTGCAAGAAGGATATGGATTTTTGCCAGATTTCAAAGTTTCGCGGAAAGTAAATAATTGTATTTTTATCGGGGTTTTTTTCTGGTGGATGACATAATGTAACAATAGATAATGTGGCATTTTGTGTGACGGGGAAGTTTAAAGTTACCGCTTGGCTACCTTCATCCTTTAGTTCTTTAAAGACTTTTTGTATGTGCTCTTCATATTCATCACCTGTTAATTCAAGTGAATAAAGCACAAATCTAGCAACGAGTGAACTTAAAGCGCTTTTTATGTATGAACTAATTCCTTTTTGCACACGCAGTATTATGAGGTCGACATACTGACGACAGGCATCTATTTGTTTCCATACTTCTTGTGCGATGAGAGATACGCGCGAGGTAATTTCTGCAAAGTCTGAAGAGGCTTTGCGTAAAAACGGATTATTTAAAGTATCATGTACACATTCTGTAATATGGCTATAAGCCCCTTGGATAGATTCTGTGGTGCACATATTTAAAGTCCTCTTAAGGTATTACTGCCTTTAAGCTTTAGGGGAGGATAAAAGGCGTATCTTCCGATGCCTTGTAGGGCTTTTGCAAAGTTGTTTCGAGCCATAATACGGTATCTTTTATAACATCTTGAGCAGTAACGGTTGAATACCATCCAAGCATAGTAAGGCGGCTATTATCTAAAACTTGCCTTGGTACTTCGTCATAACTTGTGCAGTCAAATATTAGATTTCCCAAAAATTTTAAATGCTCTTTAATATAGCCTGCAATCACTTTTATGGTAGTATCGCGTCCATATCCAATATTTACTATTTCATCTTCAGTTGGTGCTGTAAGCATGAAGACTACGGCGGAACACATGTCGTCAATATGCATAAATTCATAGCGTGCTTTACCATCATTTGAGATCACAGCAAAATCTTCTTGTTGCCATTTGGCACGCAAAATTCGTGCTGCAACATTTTTTACCGGATCGTGGGAGTGAACAGTAAAGCCAGTATCATGCGGGCCGCATAAACGTGGATAGGGACAAAAAATAAAGCGAGGACGCTTGAGGCCGTTGTATTCGTGGCACTGCTTTAAGGCTGTTATTTTTGCTATTGCTTGCGGATCTGATAGTGTATCAAGCTTCACATTTAGCAAAGTATCTTCTTTAAAAGGCAATGGGGTTTTTAGGGAATATATATCAGCCGGGCTCAGCACAAGAGTTTTTTTGACATTTGCTTTGTGAGCTGTATTAATCACCTGGGTGTCAATGATCATGGTATCAGCAGCATTGTTTTTAGAGCCGTCTACTATTACATAATCCGGTCGAAAGTTTGCAAAAAGCGAAGTAAAATCACACGTGTTGCAAGCTTCTTCGCGTATGTTGTGATAGCCTTCGATTTGCAGTCGTTGTACAAGGGCATTTCGTATGAAAGGATCTGGTATAACTACCAGCACGCGCTCATCTTGACAAAAACCGCCTATGCTGCAGGTAAGAAATGCTATAAATAGCGCAAAACAAAAATTCTTCATAAAAAGTTCATGGTTATTATCCATACCACTATAGCCTACAGGTGAATTTAGCAAGTCAGTAAAGTTGTGTTAAGCCTTTACTTTTTTGTTTTCATGTTAATAAAGTAAAAGGCATAATGCCTCTTTTTTATGTAAGTAAGGAGAGGTTCGTATGTCTTGGCTTGTAAGTGCTATGAATGGCTTAGTTGATCCTGAATATTTTGTGAGACAACAAAAACAGCAAAAAGTCGAAAGACTTGCTCGCGTTGCAGATGAAGCTGCTCGAACAATGGATGAATTAAATCGAACACAGGGTAGTACTCTTAAAACCTGCGGTATTGCTCTTATGATATTAGGCATCAGTAGCGCAGTTCTTTATCCAGATAAGGAAGGCTTTGCTTTAGGCGTAGTTTCGATACTTTTTTCAGGGGGCTGTTTTATGTTTAAAAGTTGTATGGAAACTCAAGTCATAGCACTTCGTGGTTCTGCGGCTATGGCTCGCGCAATCAGGGATCAATAAAAAGGGCCATGCCTGGGGGTGAAACAAATAGCCTAAAACAGGATGGTTTTGTAGCACATCATCCACGTAACATGACATGATGGCAAAAGTTTGGTTGCCAAATCCTCTTTTTTCTCGACATTGATAACCCATATAGATGAAAGAATATGGCGAATATTGCAACATAGAAAATTTAAAGCAATAAAGAATCGCACATCGCAGCTCCGGCCCCAATCGCTTTAGCCCTTCTAATCCAAAATTTTACGATGACTAAATTTTTTGCAAAATAAAAATTATCTAAATTATTAGAGCTCTGATACTATAAAAATTTATATAAAGCAGGGCCTGGTGCATGATAAATGAGCATAATGCAAGAGAGTATGACGCTTTAGCGGAAAATTTAAGAATTATAGGAAGTAATGTTGAGGCAGGCGGTGTTCTTGATCCCAGCTATATTCGTGTAGTTAAGACAGAAGCAGGGGATGTTTTAAAAACAAATAGCATAATTCGGAGAGTGCTTTTTTATCCTTATTACCATAGCACAGAGCATGTTGAAAAAGTACAAAGTGTTGTCGCAAATATAACTACAAAAATAACAAAACTTGAGCGTCAGGTATTTGCAAAACTGCCAAATCTTTCTGCAGTAACTCAGCGTTATGATCAGTCGGTAGAAACAGCAAATAATCAACCACCTAAAACAAGTTATAAAAAGAAAGTTATTCTCACACGACTTAACTTGGAAAATGTGCCTGAACTTATGGGCATTACACCTGAAAAAAGCGAATTTTTAGAAAGACCACAAAAACAACGAGATGATAAACCAGTAAAAGTTAAAGGCCGACATTTTACTCATGCGCACTCAGTTAAGCACTATCCAACAGATGTGGGCCGCGATCACTACAAAGATGCGACTGTGCTTTTTTCAGCAACACAAATAGAAAGGTTTTTTAATTTAGTGGGCAGAGTTTTGAGGATGGTTGGAGTAGATGCAAAATCGTTTGAAAAATTTCGTTATTCCTCAGGTGTCGATAAGTCTACAATCTATAGTAAAGATGCACCTTTGAATGTTTCGGAAATGCCCCAAACAGTTGGCAAAGATGAAAAAATACCTGAACCTACATCTTACTGGCTTGGTCATGCTAGTTGTCTTTTAGGAATACCTCTCAGAAGTGAAACGGGTAATAAAGTAGTTACACTTCGAGTTATTACTGATCCTGTTGAAGGAGATCTTAATCCGCTTTTGTATCCTCGCATGACAAAATTTGCAAAACCGATGGACGAAATCCCAACTCCGCAGGTTTATTTACTCTCTCATAATCACTTGGATCACTACAGTAAATCTACTATAAAAAAACTTATTTCACAGCAGCCTATTATGGTTGTACCACGTGGTGATGGCTATCGTTATACAGAAATGGGTTTTCAAAATGTGCAAGAGCTTGACTGGTGGCAAGGGACAAAACTTAATTTTTCGCAAAATAATGAAAAATACTCAATGACCATACGTGCGGTTCCTGCGCGTCACTGGGCAGGCCAAGGGCCTTGTGGAGGGCATGGTTCTACTTTTTTGGGCTATGTGCTAGAAGGTCACGAAGATGGGGCAATCTATTTTGCTGGAGATACTGCTCCACTAGATTATAAAAGGCAAAGTGATGGCTATTCCCACATTCAAGCATTAAGAGATTTTAAGCCTACGTATTATTTTGCTCCGGGAGGCCCGGACGATGTACGAGGTAAGTCATCGCATCAATGTTCAGCTTATGGATTGCAGGCTCATGTTGAGATTTTGCTTTTAAGTATGAATCCTGAAGCTATGACTAAAGATACTTTTCTCCGCCAAGCTCAATTAAAAAAGACTGTGTATATGCATACGATGACCTTTAAATTGGGCAATATTAAAATGCTTGATACTTCAGATAGTTTAGAAAGGGTGATCATTGCTCTTAAAGAATGGGACTCTGATCAAATGAGAGAGGTGCGAAGCAAGCTTGCGGGCCAAAAAGAAAATCGTGATACGATACTTTCTCAAGAAACCAAGTGGATTAAACCAAAAAATGCAACTGATACTCAAAGTTGGCGTCTAGGTTTAAGAGACTATGAATGGGAAGTATTAGAGGAGCTTATAAAGCTTTCACAATCAATCAAATTTACGGACAACCAGCAACTTACACATCAAGAACTTGCAAAACTTCTTGAAGAAACTGTAGTAGTACCTAAAATAGGTTCCAATATTGGCTTGAGACAAGCAAAAGGAACTCTAAAAAACAGCACTGTCTTTTAGAGAAATGATGGGGCCGGAGCTGCGATGTGCGATTCTTTGTTGCTTTAAATTTTCTATGTTGCGATATTCGCCATATTCTTTCATCTATATGGGTTATCAATGTCGAGAAAAAAGAGGATTTGGCAACCAAACTTTTGCCATTGAATCGCACATCGCAGCTCCGGTCCCTTTCATTAAGCCTTTACTTTTTTAGTTGACTTTTTCGCGTGGCGATGTAATTTTCTTGAACGAGCTAGTTCTATTTTGAACTTATTCCAATTTTAATTTTCATTCAAAAGTAACCATGAGGAAATTCATGAAAAAAACATTGTCTCTTGCTACCGTGCTACTGTTTGGCATGCTATGCAGCAAGGCTCTACAGGCTGATTGCAGCTGTACTCCAAATATTGTCGAAATACAAGCTGTCCCTTTTCATATTGACGGAACTGTAAATCCAAGTGATACAACTTACTGTGTTACTAATAATCTTACTTATCTTGGTGGTACAGGTATGCCAACGGCTGCTATCACGGTAGATCCTGGTGTACATGACATCGTCATTAACTTTAATGGCTTTGAACTTGATCTGGCTCCATCTGTCAATGGTATTAGCATGCTTGGCACTGCCGCAGATCCTATTGTGGATGTTATTATTAAAGATGGCGTAATTAAGAGTACTACGCCATCGGGTGCAAACAATGGTGTGTTTGCTACAAATTTTAATACTGTAGCAGTTGAGCACATGCGCTTTGTTGATACGCGCCGAGGCTTTTTAGCCCCTTCACAAACAGATACAAACATCAATGCAACCTTCCGTTCATGCGTATTTGATCTGAAGGGAATTACTGGCGTGGGTCGTCGTGGTATAGCCCTTTCAACAATCCAAGGCCTGTCTGTCGAAGACTGCAGTTTTTTAGCAAATGACCCTAATGAAGCTGCTGGCGTAGCCATTTTGCTTGTAAACAATGCAAAAAATGCAAGTATCAAACGCTGCACATTTGATGGTCAGCTAACAACCGGCATTACTGTCCAATCTCTTTTTGATCCGGATTTAGGCTTTTTCTTTACATTTCCATCCACAAATATAGAGGTAAATGAGTGTGAATTTACTGATAGTGGGGTTCCATCAGCAAGCGATGCTCGATTTATAGGAACAAGCAATGTTCATGTAACCAACTGCAGTTTTTATGGAACTGGAAACCAGCTTGGCGCATTAGGCTTTCAGCCGTTTCAAAATGCCTCTAACCAAATTAACTCACCAGCTCCAAGTGGATTTTTGGTAGATAATTGCACCTTTACATCTACCTCGCAAGGTGACTCAGATTTTGTATTTAATTACGCAACCCTATTTGCAGGAAGCATTCATGTCCCTGGCATAAATACGCGAGATGTTATTATTCAAAATTCAACATTTACACACCAAGGTGCACCTCCTCGAGGTGATGATTTACTTCTTGTTGGCATTGAGGGTGTGCTAATCGAAAATTGCATTTTTGATTCTTCAGCAACGGGGCGTCTCTCAGGATGTGAGCATACTGAGACACTTGGCATAGTAGCAAAGTCTGCCAACATTCATTTAGGAGGAGTTCTTTATTCTGGAGACTTTACACAGATTACAGGTTCGAGCAACGTCCGGGATGTAACAATTCGCGGCAACGAAATCTGCGGGGGCTCTCAGGTGGGAATCTATGCCGAGACAGGCACTGATACAAGCCCTAATGAACGCATCACCATCCAAGACAACAGCATCACAGCCATTGAAGAAGGCATTTTATTTGAAAACACTCACTCCTCAACCATCATTGGAAACAGAGTGCAAGGTATTGAAGGAAATAGTTGTAAAAAAGGCGTTGGCATCGAGCTGAAAGGCAAGCTTTCATATAATCGAAGAGCTGCCTCAACAAGCAATGCTATTGTAAACAACATTGTAAGTAACAATGATAAAGGTATTGAACTTAAATGCGGCGCGCAAGGAAACCTTGTTCAAGGCAATAAAGTCTTTAACAATTCCACGCATCAGATTAAAGAACAAAAGAAAAACACAAACATCATTATTGACAACATAAGGTTTAAGTACAGCAACCAAAAGCTTGATTGTTCAAGCTCTTCAAGTAGTAGTTCTACTGATAGTAGTTCCTCTAGCAGCACTTCAAGTAGCTCTATGAGCAATTGCTTTGGTGGTTATTAAGAAAGAAGCATTCTTTTTTTTGAAGAGACCCGCTAAGGTGGGTCTCTTCTTAATCTTTAACATTTGCTCCAGAAACATTGATTGGGGCCAAATCTGGTAGGTAGTTTAGAGAGGAAAATTATCCCATTTTAGGTTATTTGTTTCACCCCAAACACAGCCCTTTTTACCATGACTTTGCCCAAGGTTGATTTTCGTAGATGAACATCTGCATTGGAGGCCTTCCATAATTACTTCTTTCTCGTCGGGTATGTTCTTGCAGTCTGCGACTTTCATTTTTTGATTGGGGCCGGAGCTGTGATTGGGGCCGGCGCTGCGATGTGCGATTCTTCGTTGTGGGGCCGGAGATGGGCTGAAACAAATAGCCTAAAATTGGATAATTTTTATCTCTAAAATACCCCCTAGATTTGGTCCTGATTTTTTATATTTCAAAAATGTGAAAGCCTCTTGTCCTGTAGGGACAAATTAATTAATAGCCTACGGTGAAACCGTGGGTTTAATTGTAACAGAAAATTAAGTCGCTTCAGGGCGGCTTATTATTTTAGCTTAACATTCTACTCCCATTTATTAAATCGTCGCGAAGCGACTCAATTTTCTTTTATAACCATACCCACGGTTTCACCGTGGGCTATTAATAAATTTGTCCTTTCAGGACAACAATCTAGGGAAAAAAAACGACAAGGCTTTCTTCGAATATCTTCGATTTGTTTCACCCCAGGCCGAAGCTGCGATGTGCGACTCTTTGTTGCTTTAAATTTTTTATGTTGCGATATTCGCCATATTCTTTCATCTATATGGGTTATCAATGTCGAGAAAAAAGAGGATTTGGCAACCAAACTTTTGCCATTGAATCGCACATCGCAGCTCCGGCCCCTTTCACAATAAATAGTGCAAAACAAGAGTTCTTCATAAAAATTCATGGTTATTTATGCATACCACTATAGCCTACATGGGAATTTAGCAAGCCAGTAAAAATTGTGCAAAGTCTTTACTTTTTTATTTTCATATTTATAAAGTAAAAGGCATAATGCCTCTTTTTTATGTAAATAAGGAGAGGTTAGTATGGCTTGGCTTGTAAGTGCTATGAATGGCTTAGTTGATCCTGAATATTTTGAGAGACAACAAAAACATCAAAAAGTCGAAAGACTTGCTCGCGTTGCAGATGAAGCTGCTCGAACAATGGATGAATTAAATCGAACACAGGGTAGTACTCTTAAAACCTGCGGTATTGCTCTTATGATATTAGGCATCAGTAGCGCAGTTCTTTATCCAGATAAGGAAGGCTTTGCTCTAGGCATAGTTTCGATACTTGCGGCAGGGGGCTGCTTTATGTTTAAAAGTTGTATGGAAACTCAAGGCATAGCACTTCGTGGCTCTGCGGCTATGGCTCGCGCAATCAGGGATCAATAAAATGAGCCAGTCCCCGCAATATGCGATTTCTCACAAATCCTACATCGCAGGCACGACCCTTTTTACCATGATGAAAACTTGACCTTTTTTTGAGTTGCGCCTTGAATAGTAGCCCGGCTATTTTGCCCCAGGTTGATTTTCGTAGATGAACATTTGCCTTGGAGGCCTTTCATTATTTCTTTCTCGTCGAGTATGTTCTTGCAGCCTGCGACTTTCATTTGTTGCCTCTTCTACCTTTTTGCGTATTCGTTCTTCTTTGAGCTCAGAAAGCGATGAAAGTGTGTAACAGCTGCCGGTTGGTGCTGCAACAATTTGGCAAAATAGCTGTGAGAGGGGATCATCAGGCTTGCCTTGAGAAGAGCTCAAAACATACTGTCTTGAGTCAGGTTGCAGCGTAAGTACCGCATACCACTGATGCTGAGAGGCAAACAGGTATCTATCGATTGGCACAGTTTGTTGAGAGACAATAGCCGAATAGATTCTGCGAATTGCTGCAGCTTGTGTATATTCATGAAATTTAACAACTTCAGAGTGTTGAAGGAAGCTGCTTATAATCATGCCCCCAGGCTTACTAAGCCGTGGAATAACATCAAGAAACATTTTCCAGAAAGGGTAAGGCTCATCTTCTATATCAGGAGCCAGAAGAAGTACCACATCGATCGAGCCCTCTTCCAGGATAGGAATTTCTCTTTGGATGCAAGCAACATCGCTTGAATCCACAATATGAAAGGTAGCCGAGGGATTGGAGTTTTTGTTTCTTAAATAATGAAAAACCTGCAAGTTATCCAACGCGAAATAGCGGTAGCCAAACCCAATTCGTTTGGCATGCGATTCTATTAATGATAACTCAGGAGATTCACCAGCCCCAAAACTAACAATATTAATTCGTTGATTTCTTGATTTTTTAAAAAACTCTATCAAGCCGCTTTTTTCAAAAACAGTATCGATCCTTTGTAACACCTCATTTTGCTCTAGAAGATTTATATAGCCCTGTTGTTCCATGGTATAAGAGTGCATACAGGCAATATCAGCGAAAGGGATGGGAGGAACTTGATTTAAGTGCATAAAGAGTAAACTCCCGGGATAGATTCAGGTTCTTATATTAAAAATTCATTTTAAAGCAGCGTTAACTGCAAAAGAATAACAAATATACAATTTTCCTAGCTATTGCTTGTCAAAGGATTCGTTAAAAAGAGTGGAATTGTCTGCTTGTTTGCTTGCTGATGAAGGACTTTGGTTGAAAGTAATTGAATCAGACATGTCCGTAAGAAATAATCTGCCGTTTTGCACAGAGAATTTTAGCCAGGAACTATCTGGTATAGTGATTTGACTTGGCTTTACGTAGTGTCGTAATTTTACTTCGTCAACCAACTCCTCGCCAGTAGCTGTTTGTATGCTTTTACAAAATGCAGAAGTGCGCAAATACATTCCCGGCTCAGCTAGACCAATTGAATAGCGCATATGCTCTTTTGACGCGAGGTGACAGTAGGGGATAGTATCTTGAAGTTTGAGCCTTGTAAATTGTTCAGTAAGTTTTTTATCTACACTGCTAGCTTCAAATTCATGGGGTGTTAGTACTTTCCAAGGTTGATTATGAGCAAATGCTATATTATCACTATTTGAAGGAGCTTTCATATAAACAGTATAAGACATAATTACCAACAATTATAATTAATAATACTTAATTATATTAATTATCAAATTTTTGTCAATTATTACAATTAAATGAGGTCTTTAGCAAAATCCTACTATCAGCGGTAAAACGATAGAATGATAGAACGATAAAAACGATAAAAAATAAAAAAGAGCTCTCCTAATTTTAGCGGCAGATGAGCTGTCAAAAAATTTTTTATCGTTATTATCGTTCTATCGTTTTTATCATTTTTTTCTCTACAGATTTTGATTAAGTGAAATGATACCTAAAGTAGACTTCATTTTTGCTATTCAATGCATGCACGGCCAGTTAGCATTTTAGCAGATAATAAGATCCTATCTATGTTGTGATTGGGATATTGATTATTCCAAGCACTGCTCAAGCTTTGAAAAATGCTTATGCTGCTAAGTAGTTTGAATCCCGAAAGTCCTAAAGCGAGTGTTGATACTGTCAATGCTGTTCGTGTAAAAGTTTTAGCTACTGATGAATTATATTTTTTAGCTAATCCATATCCTATTGCAGAGGCTACAGTTGCTCCCAATGTGTATGGAATAATATCTCTTGAAAAGATGAGATCTTGTGCTAAGTGCTGCCACGCAAGATCGCCCTTAAATTTAGCGGACACTTTAAGAATTTCAGGAGCGCATGTGGTGAAAACAAATTCAAAAGCGCTGCCTATTGAAATAGGAGTTGATGCAGTCATAAAACCTCTATAATAAAAGAAAAAGTCAATTGTGAGAAGGTAAAGTAACAAACATACATATAATTAAGCAAGTTTATACCTTCCTAAAAGGTGTTACAGTATACGTTAGGTAAAAAGGGGCTGCTCCTTACCGGAATTCTGCTTACAATCTTGAATTCACTTGAAAATAAAGCTGAAAAATTATTTGATTATGTTTTTTAACATTTGTCACAAAAGGTTTGGCGATGAAGTATCTCTATGAGTTAATTGGAACGTTTTTTCTTGTTTTTACAATCGGAATGACAGTGCTCATGCCTGATGCTCAGGGTCTTGCTGCCCCGCTTGCTATTGGATCTATTCTTGCTGTAATGGTTTATGCAGGAGCCCATGTATCTGGCGCGCATTACAACCCGGCGGTTTCACTGGCGGTATTTATTCGAGGTAAGTTAACAGGTAAGGATATGATACTTTACTGGATCTTTCAAATAGTTGGCAGCATACTTGCAGCCTATGTGACACTTTACTTAAAAGGAAGTCCTGCAGTAAATATTCAGCAACTAGATGTAGTAAAGGCCTTCATTGTCGAGTTTATCTTTACCTTTGCCCTCTGTTTTGTGGTTTTAAATGTAGCAACAGCTAAGGCTACAGCCAACAATTCCTATTTTGGATTTGCTATCGGCTTTACCGTTTTGGCTGGAGCCTACGCCGTAGGTGCAATATCTGGAGGTGCTTTTAATTCTGCAGTTGCAATTGGTCTCACATTCATGAAACTCAGCGCCTTTGTAAATCTCTGGATTTTTATTGCGGCAAATTTATTAGGTGGAATAGCTGCAGCTCTCGTATTTAAAGCTGCACATCAAGAGGAAGCATAATAGTTTACGTAGTCGAAAGTCGAAAGGGCGGGCCCTTTTTATAGGTTATAGGTTTTTTTGACCGAAGGTCCCTGGAGTGACGGTGCTTTTTGCACCGCTCTTAATTTTACATACATCTTAACTACATAAGCTTAAAAGTAAGAAAAGGCTAATTCTTGTTTTGAGGTTCTTGAAGTTAAGGTGTGTGTAAAATTAAGGGCGGTGCAAAAAGCACCGTCACTCCAGGGACCTTCGGTCAAAAAAACCTCTTTGGGAAAGGGGCCGTGCATACACGGCCCCAATTTTACTCCAAATAATTACTGACAAGACTCGCAGTTAGGATCGGCAATAGAACATGCCTTTACCGTATTTTGTGTTTGCTGAAGCTCTTGCGTTTTGCGCTTGATGTCAAGGCTTGCATCTTCGATATCTGTCACAGACTTGTTTTTGAGATAGTAGGTGGTTTTTAGTCCCATCATCCAGGCCTTAAGGTAGATGCGCGAGAGCATCTTTTCATCTGGTCTATCCAAAAATAAATTGAGTGAGAGTGCCTGGTCGATCCACTTTTGGCGTACTGCAGCTTGTTTAAGCAGCGCCATAGGATCGATTTTAAAGGCAGTCTTAAACTGCACCTTAACAGCATCAGGAATTGAGGTCATGTCATCAAGTTCGCCCTTATGATACTTAAGGTCTTCAAGAACATCTTTATTCCATATGCCCATTTTTTTAAGTGCTTGTACAAGCAGCGGTGTAACATTGATGAACTCACCTGACAAGTTTGACTTGCTATAGATATGGCGATAATCAGGCTCAATACAAGCTGAACAGCCAAAGATATTTGAAATTGTAGCAGTAGGAGCAATGGCTAATACGTTAGAATTTCGCATACCATGTTTTTTAATGCGCGATCTAAGATCATCCCAAGGCATTTTGCTGTTTCTATTTACATCTATAGCGACACCGCGCTCTTTTTCGAGCATTTCAAGTGTATCAAGCGGCATAAGGCCGCGATCCCACTTAGAGCCCTTAAAGGTTTTGTAGGGGCCTTTTTCTTTAGCAAGTAGACATGATGCATTGTAGGCATTCCACGCAATGAATTCCATGATCTCATCGGCAAATTCTGTAGCTTTATCGCTTTCAAATGGTATTTGGAGCAAGTGCAGAGCATCCTGCCATCCCATAAGGCCAAGGCCGATAGGGCGATGGCGAAAGTTTGCAGTTTCTGCCGGAATTGTTGGATAAAAGTTAATGTCAATTACGTTATCAAGCATGCGTACGGCAATTTGGATGGTCTTGGCTAGATCATCTTTATCTATAGTGCCGTCGGGCTTTACAAACGTTGCTAGGTTTATAGAGCCTAGGTTGCAGACAAAATGCTCTTCATCTGAGTCGTTTAACACAATTTCAGTGCAAAGATTAGAATTATGCACAACTCCGCAGTGATCTTGCGGCGATCTGATGTTGCAAGGATCTTTAAATGTAATCCATGGATGGCCCGTTTCAAATAGGGCGCTAAGCATCTTTTTCCAAAGAGCTCCCGCGCGCGTTTTGCGGCCCCAGATTTTGCCTTCTTCGGCCATCTTTTCATATTTTTCATACAGTTCTTTAAACTTTGCGCCGTAGCTTTCATGAAGATCTGGCACATCACTTGAGCGAAAGAGTGTCCAGTCTTGGCCTTTAATAGCGCGCATCATGAATAGGTCTGGAATCCAGTTTGCAGTATGCATGTCATGGGTGCGACGACGGTCATCGCCAGTGTTTTTGCGAAGATCTAAAAACTCTTCTATATCATTATGCCAGGTTTCAAGATAGCAGCATACAACGCCGCGGCGCTTTCCGCCTTGATTTACAGCCACGGCTGTATCGTTCATAATCTTTAAAAACGGCACAATACCTTGGCTTTCACCATTGGTTCCTTTGATGTGTGATCCCATGCCGCGAACGGATGTAAAATCTACCCCAAGACCGCCTGCAAACTTAGATAAATAAGCGCAGTTCATAAAGGTTCCAAAAATACCTACAGGGTAGCTTCGGCCCTTTTCATCAATTTGTATGCCGCCAATTTCATCACCTGCGGTCAGGCCGTAGCAAGAAGATAGCTGCGGACGCTGGGTTCCTGAGTTAAACAGAGTAGGTGTTGATGAGCAAAACTTTTTGCTTGTGTATGTAGTATAGAAGGTAATTGCCGATTCTTCTTTTTCTTTTTCGTTGTACGACAAGCCCATAGCAACGCGCATCCACAAATATTGTGGAACTTCGATACGCTTTTTGTTTTTTTGGTCGAGAATCAAAATGCTTGGATCGCGGCATTCATCACGCTCGTGTAGCAAGTAGCGATCGTAGAGCGTCATAATTCCCAAAAAGTCAAATTTTAAATCTGCCATTGGGTTAATTTTTTGCGAAATGGACTTTAGATCAAATTTTTTCAGATCTGCACTTAAAAGACCAATTTCGATACCGCGTTTAAGGTAAATTGCAAAGCCTTCTTCGTGGGCTTTTTTAAGCTTGCCGATACCTTCTTCCACTTTCCATTCCAAAACTTCTTCGTACAAATAGGTAAGGAGGATCCTTGCACAAAAAAAGCGGAAATTTGTGTCTAATTCCATAAGCGATCGTGCATTCATCAAGATGGTATCCATCTTTTCATGCGCTGTAAGGCCTACATCCATGCCGTATATAAGCTTTTGGGCAAGCTCTTGCCTCGATAGTGGCAAATCAAGGTCCATCAAAGCAAAATCAATACGTGCCAAAAGGTTGGGCGTAACAAGTTCAGGTAAAACAAAAATAGTATCTACTTGCGACTCTTTAATGAGGCGAAGTCTTGCTCTCTCTAAGCGATAGTGACTAAAGCGCTTGGCAATACTGTCATAGCCCATTTCAGAAAGGTATTTTTCGACCATATCCTGAATTTCTTCGATGTGCACAACTTCCCGGCCGGCACCTGTGATGTCATGAATCATAGCTTGAGCAACAAGGCTTGCCTTTTCGGATGCTTCTTGGCTTTCTTGTTCGGTTGGTTCGCCCGTTCGTTCGATGAGATCTGCTAAAAAGGCTTTGTAGATAGCATTTACGATTTTATCTGAGTTCCAGAGTACTTTTTTGCCGTTACGACGTATAACTTCGAGATTTTTTACGGTTTGATGGCGGCGCTGTTTTTGGGTGCGATAAAGTAAATATCCTTTGGCAGCGAGTGTTTCACCTTCTTCTAATAAGCTATTTTCGCATATTTCATGAACTTCTTCAGAGCCTATATTGTGCTTTTTGAGGTGAGCAAGCTTAATGAGTACGCGATTTACAGTACTTACTACTTTAAATTTTGTTTCAGGTACAAAAATTTCATCGCTCGTTGTGCAGCCGCGAGCAAGCCTATCATCAGTAATAGCGGCTCCAATAGCACTCAAAAGCTTTTCAGGCTGGCATTCTGCCAAACCCTTTGACGTCTGAATATTGGGCAGATGCGTAGGTATGATAAGGTTGTTTTTTAATGTAGCCCAATTAATAGAGGGCTTTAATGACTTTGGCGTTTCAACGAATACGCGAATGTCTTGGACTGTAGGGGCGATAACCATATATAAAACCTGATATAAACTTTCTTTTTACTTATATTAAACTTCTATGCCTTCAAAAAGCTCCTGCTCACTTGATGCTTCTTGCAGATTTGAAAGCTTGCCATATTCTGTTACTGTTGTTTCAAAGAAATTTTCGTTCTTTTTGAGGTAGATAATTTCTGCAGACCATGGGAATGGATTTTCGAGAACAAAGTTACCTTTGCCATCATCAATTGGCTCCCAGCCAATTGCCATGAGGCGACGGTTTGCATTGTAGCGCACAAAGCGCTTTACTTCTTCAGGTGATAATCCGGCAATAGGCTGCGGTAAAAGATCATCGACAAAAGCAATTTCTGCATCTACACCTTCGCGCATGAAATCAATGAGTTCTTGCTTGAACTTCGGTGTTAAAATATCAGGATTTTCTTCTAAAAGCGCTAAGAAAATTTTACGGCCAAGCTCTATGTGATTTGACTCATCGCGCATAGTATAGCGAAACATCTGTCCCATGCCGGGCATCTTGCCGCTTCGTCCGAGATGCAGTATTGGCAAGAATAATCCAAAGAACTGTGTGCCTTCCATAATTTGGGTGATGCCAAATACAGTTTTAGCAAAAAGCTGTTTGTTTTCTAATATGTTTAAATCCAGGTCGCGTCGTAGCTGCGGTAAATGCTTGCAGATTACATCATTTTTGCGAATTACCGATGGCATTGACAAAAAGAGCGCCGATACTTCGTGAGGGTTAATACGCAGCGATGAAATCATATACAAAAGAGATTCTGTATGGATGTTTTCTTCTTGTACATGGCGCCCTACTGCCATTTTAAGTTCGGGAGCCGAAAGATTTTCGCGGATGATTGTTTGCGCACAATCGCCTACAATGCCTTCTGCAGAACAAAAATAGCCAATACCTACACGGATAATGTTTCGCTCGCGATCATTGAGCGTGCGATCATCACTCCACTGCTTGATGTCATCATACATGGGCACTTCCTGCGGCAGCCAGTGATTGGCTTCCATGTCACGGTAAATTTCGTAGGCCCATTTGTATTTGAGCGGCATAACGTTAAACTCTGGGCTGTTACGGCCTAAAATTACGCGTTTTGCTTCGAAGGCTTCTTTTGCTTTTTTTTCATCGAGGACAAACTTTCTGCCCCCAACTTCATATTCAAAAAAGTTCTGCATTGTTTGACCATTGGTTAGTTAGGCGTGATCTTAGCTCTGTTTTGTAACTTTTGGCAAGTGATTTTTACTCAGTTGCCAAAAGCTGTAAAGGAGAGCTTACCACATGATTTTGCTTTTTTGCCATGTGGGAATGTGTAATTATTAAGTCATTAATATTCAATTATTTACACACCACTTGGACTGTTCTTTGTAATTTCCTGAGCCTTTGTTAGATAAGATACGCCAAAGATACAAATAAGGCTTAAAGGAAAAGCGACAATCATCGATAAAACCGAGCCCATCATGTCGTAATTGATGAGCCATCCATTGATAGTTGGCCAAAAAACAGCAGTCAAGCCACCAGATAAAATGCCCGCTAAGTGCACCATAATAGTTCGGTTTTTTTGAGTAAAGGGAAGCAAGTAAAAGCGGTCCAAAAGTAGATCCAAGTCCTGCCCAAGCAAAATAGACGGTGTCCATTATGGTTTTATTGCGTCCTAAAGCTATCCAAAAGGCAATGGCTGATAATGCAAGTACGCTCATGCGAAAAACAAGTACTTCTTTGTTGCTTGATATTTTTGGTGCAATAAGGTGCTTGTAGATATCTTCAGTAAGACTTGATGCCCCAACTAATAGCTGAGAGTCCATTGTAGATATTGTAGCAGCAAGTACTCCGCACATAACAATGCCTGCAGCAACAGGGTGAAAGAGCACTTTTACCATTTCAACAAAGATAAGTTCAGGATTTGTAATGCCTTCTTTAAAGAAGGCAATGGCAATCAGGCCAACAGCTACTGCAGATGTTAAAGCCAGTATTTGCCAGGTAATACCAAGATTACGAGCCTTTTTTAGATCAGATGCTTTTTTTATGCCCATAAATTTGATAAGAATGTGCGGCATTCCAAAATAGCCAAGGCCCCAGCCAAAAAGGGCAAAGAAAAACTCTTTAACACTTACATTTTCTGAGAAAAGACTAAGGGATATATTTGCTTGAGCGGCAGCATCAGCTATAGTGTGCAGGCCGCCAATATGAGAAATAGCAAGTATTGGCACAATCATGATCGAAGCTAGCAAAAAGATACCCTGAAATAAATCCGCCCAAGCTACAGATACAAATCCACCTATAAAAGTGTAGGTGATCATTACAACAGCGGCAATCGTGATGCCGACAAGATAGTTCATCTCAAAGAGCGATCCGAACAAAAAGCCAATAGCAATAAGGCCGCTAGCTAAGTAGTAAGTCATAAATAAGAGTAGCAGCAAGGCACTAGATATACGTATATAGCTTTTAGGATCGCCATAGCGTTTAGCAAAATAAGATGATAGTGTGTAGCAGTTATAAGCTTCTGTGATGGTTCTAAGTTTGGGTGCTATAAATGTCCAAGTGCAATACATGCCGATAATAAGTGATAAAGCCGTCCAGGCAAGAGGCATGCCGCCAATAAAAATGCTCATTGGAAAGGCCATAAACAGCCAGCTGCTCATGTCGCTTGCCTGTGCCGAAAGGGCAGTTACCCAAAAATTTAGTTTACGATCGCCAAGCAAAATATCTGCACTTGTGGCATGTTTTTTGCGAACGCTTATGGCAATGCCAAACAAAAGACCAAAATAGACTAAAAAAGAGACCCAATATTCAGGTTTCATACTTGCTCCAAAAAATCGAGGATAAAGTTTTTAAAAATAGAAAGCTAGCGAAAGTCAAACAGTAATGTACACCCCGCCGGGCGGGAAAGTAGGTAAGGGCAAGAAATTGAAACCAGATAGAATAAACACGTATTCCTCTCAAAAATACAGTGGTCATTGTAACAGATTTACCATGACCTAGACAAGTAAATAATACAAAATTTTGCACTTGCTACAAGAAATTTTGAAACACAGAGGTGCAGACAGAGAAAAAACAATTTTTACCGCAGAGAAAACAGCCGAGGAAAATACAGAGAAGTACAAGCAAAGCACCTTTGATTTTGTATTTCTCTGTATTTTCCTCGGCTGTTTTCTCTGCGGTAAAAATTGTTTTTATTTTTTAAACCAGAAGAACAAGTTAAGTACTATTGTTAGGATAATGCTAATAATAATGGAGGTCGTAATGGGAAAGTAAAAAGAAGAATTTTCTTTTTCTACTTGTATGTCACCAGGCAATTTCCCAAAGCCAATTCCAAGCTTGTTGCCAAGCCAGATAATTAGTCCAAGTAAAATAATTCCAGTGCCAATAAAGATGAGTGTTTTTGATAAATTTGCCATGCTAGGGGATTGTACAAATTAAGTACTTTTCTGCCAAATTAAAATAGGGCTTTGAGAAAATGGGCATCTGGCACGATAGGCCCGAATGTGCGCTTTGAGTTCATCATCTGTAGGGTTTTGTTCCCAAGTATCAAGAATATTATATACTATATTTGATGTTCGATACGATGAGCGATCAAGAAGATGCAGAAGAGCTATTCGCGCTGGAGTATCAAGGCTATCACTTATGCTAAGGGCTTTTTTTAATAGCGGAAGATTATCGGAATAGATACATGCCTTAAAGGCTAACAGCTGCAAGCTTGGATCAGGATTTGTAATAAGCTCAAGAACCTGTTTTTCAGAGGCATGATTTGCTTTAAAGAGGGTCCTAAAAAGCTCTTTAGAGCCGGAAAGATTGCTATAAATCGCCTGAAAATAGCCTTTACGTAGCAAAAGGGCTACAAAAATGGCAATAATTGAAAGAACAAGCCCAAGGGTAAGGTTATTTATCAGAGGTGATAAAAGCAGACCTGCACTGATCAGCATGCCTATCGGTTCAGAAAAAGACTCTGTCATTACGCGAACTTTGTACTTAATCTTTCGTGGTGCGGCATTAAGCAGTAAATTAAAGTTATTATCGTGAATAACGGGATAAAAACCTTCAACAACAACATATGCAATTACAGCAAATAGAAGGCTAGAGTCAAGCGGCCAGCCAAAATAGGTTATGAAGTAGGCAATGGGCGTTATAAAAATAAGAGGCGTAACTCCAAAGCGCGCAATTAGTCTGCTATATAAAAACCAACCCATAATTAAATTTGCAAGTCCAACTGTTGCAATGCAGCTGCCCATAAAATGAGTAAGCTCTAACGAAGACTTGTCTTCAAAATGTTTGGCAAACATCGAAAGGTAATTATATTCAGTGGTTGTCATAAGAAGAAACAGCGTAAGATTGCCAAGCATCAAGAGTATAGTAAAGGGTGAGTTCAAGATCAGACGTGCCACAGTTGCAAAGGAAGTTTTTTCATGAACTGCTGGTTCATGCGGAAAATCAACAGACACGGATGTTATACAACTGATTTTTTGGTTTAGATAAAAGGCAAAACACCATAAGACAAAAACAAGGGTAAAAAAGCTATGAATGCCGAAAAATCCTGACTGGATAATAATCCCTGCAACGCATGTGCCAATGTATATCGAGCAGTTGAAGAGGGTAAAGAGCCGTTTGGCATCCTGAAAATGAAAATGTTGATCTAGTCTTGTCCAAAAGTTGCTTATACTTTGAATAAAGAAAATTTGCGAAAGCACCTTTAAGAAAAACCAGAACCAGGCATGCTCTTTTTCAAGGCCAAACCAAAGTGCTATAGCCATTATTCCAAAAAAACTCATACCGCAAATCATAAGCATTGCAAAGATGCTATTTGGGGTAAAGCGATTGTAGGCATTAATGAGTATGACTGCCATAGCAATAAGCAAAAGTGCTACTGTGGCATATGCCTGTGGAAGTTGATCTGCTCCGACATTAATAATAAAGAGAACATCGGCAAATTTCCATGCCGATGATACGGCAAGAGAGAGTATAAATCCCAAAAGAGCAAACAAGCTTGCCTTACGCTCTTCACCGGAGTGTACATTAAAAAGTCGCCTTATGTGTTTCTTCAATTCGGGAATATAGATCCTCATAATATTAAAAAAAAGAAGCTGGGCTATTGTACCTGATAAAATATTTTTACACTACAGAGAAAATCAAAATAACAAAACAAATACAAAATACAATTTTACCGCAGAGAAAACAGCCGAGGACGAGAGAGAAAATACAGAGAAATACAAAAACATAATAAATATTAAACTATTATTTATAACTATTCTATTGTATTTCTCTGTATTTCCTCTACGAGCTCGGCTGTTTCCTCTGCGGTAAAAGTGTATTTGATTTTTTTTAATTTTGCTTTTATGCTTGTCGGAAATGGAGGTTAGGTCTAAATTTTCCTCTTCATCTATTCTGGAGCACTCTACATGGACAAAAAGAAGGTAGTCATTATCGGTTCAGGACCAGCAGGTTACACCGCAGCCATCTACGCCGCGCGCGCGCGCCTTGAGCCTGTAATGTTTGAAGGGTTTTTCTCCGGTCCATCCGGCGGTCAGCTCATGACGACTACAGATGTAGAAAACTATCCAGGTTTTCCTGAGGGTATCAGCGGACCTGAGATGATGGATCTCTTTAAAAAACAAGCTATTCGTTTTGGTACCACGTGTCTTACCGAAGATGTGGTAAGCGTTGAGCTTGGTAGCTCGCCTTTTGTCATCAAAGGTAATCAAAGTAAATTTTATGCTGAAACGGTGATCATTGCAACAGGTGCTACAGCCAAGCGCTTAGATATTCCAGGCACACGCGATCATGAATTTTGGCAAAAAGGCGTTTCTGCCTGCGCTGTATGTGATGGGGCTATTCCTATTTTTCGAAATAAAGACCTTTTTGTAGTTGGCGGCGGTGATGCTGCGTGTGAAGAGGCTATGTTTTTAACAAAATATGCCTCAAAAGTTTATTTGGTGCATCGCCGGGATGAACTTGCGTGCTTCAAAAATTATGGCAGAGCGCACCATAAAAAATCCTAAAATTGAAGTGTTATGGGATAGCGTTGTAGAAGTTGTAGAAGGCGCAAATGTAGTGGCAAGTGTTACCGTAAAAAATATAAAAACTGAAGTAGTTACAAAGTATGCTGCTGGCGGTTTGTTCTTTGCAGTAGGCCATGTTCCAAATACTGGCTTTTTAAATGGCCAAGTAGAGCTTTGGGATAATGGCTACATAAAAGTAATTCCGGGCACTACTCAGACCAATGTGACTGGCGTTTTTGCAGCCGGAGATGTGCAAGATCATGTATATCGTCAGGCAGTATCTGCTGCCGGCACGGGATGCATGGCTGCACTTGAAGCCGAGCGGTATTTATCTTTAATTGAAGTACATTAATGCATTGCTGCTTTTTTCTTCTTTTTTTATGTGCGGCTACAAATTTGTTAGGCCTACAAAGTGCGCCTTGGCTTGGTAACTGGCTTGAGTTTGAAGGCATAATCGACCAAGAGCATACCCAATCTCGCACTATTGATACTGCTAATGGGACAAAGCATAAATTTTTGCACCAAGAAAAAACCATAGCCTCTCTTGAGTTTATGCCTTTTGTTGACCTTTCAGCCGAGATCGAACTTGATCTAACCAAAACCCAAAAAAGATCATACGGCTTTGATGCTATTAAAGGCTCAAGCCGCTATCGGCTCCTTAATGATCTTACCGGTGATCCAGTAAGTCTTACAGTGGGGCTTTCGGCCGCACTTTCTACCCCAAAGCGCGTAAAGGACCTTAGTTCTTCACAACACGGTGTATTTGAAACTGAAGCATCTGTAGCTATTGGGCGGGAGTTTAACTTGCATGAAGATAGTTATACAAAGCTTTTGGCACTTGCTACAAGCGGCCTTGCATCAAGCGGCTCACCGTGGGTTGGAGCTGAGGTGCATCTTGGCCAAGTTGTACATGCAGCGCACCGCTTTGATCTTTTTTTCGCGCTGAAAAGGGCCTTTCATCGCATAAACTCTCTAGTCTATCAGATTTTCATAGCTGGTCTCGCATTGGCTACCAATTTGAAGAACTCGGCGCTAGCTATACACTAAAAGAAGTAGCTTTTGGCTCTTTGTACATCGAGGGAACAACCCGCTTACATGCTCGCTATTGTCCCAAGCATACTTGGGGCGTTAAAATCGGTGTGCTGATTCCATTTTCGCCATGGTAAAAAAAATGTTTTCAAAAAATCTCTTCCACAATCCTGCCTATCCTGCCGCCTAACGATCCTGCTCATCTTGTTCTTTTTTGATGCAGCAGAAAATAAGATAAGCAGGATCGTTCGATGGCAGGGTAGGCAGAATTGTTGTAACCATTTAGGGGGTATCTATACCACTTAAGGTGGAACAGAAATAGGTTCAAAATAATGATAAATTAATCGTGTAAAAAGACCTATATTTGACAGATTCCACACTTTACAAGAAATGCAAAAAATCTTGTTTTAGCCGAAATAAACTACTATACTCGGACTACTTCTGTTAATTGTGTTACAGAAAATGCTATTTCCCCCTCAACTTGGGGTTTTATTATTAATTATAAACTACAGTAGACTATGATTCCTTTATCTTCATTTCGTTTTGATATCGCAAATGCAGTATACCCAAATGCTTCAACAGGGGCGCCATCCTTAATTGGGTGGAAAGCTTTTATTGATCAGCTTCAAAACGCTACCCAGCTAGTAACATTTCCCCTAAAGGTATCTCAAAGAGTCCTGGATTCCTATGACGGCTATGGAGAAAGCACTTTTTTAAATGAACAAAAAGTGGTTTATATCAATTCTGGAATAGGCACTAGTTTTTGTGCACAAACTAGACTGCTCACAGTTCGGGGCCCAAGAGCTGTTGTGCATGACATTGCAACAAACGCTCAAGAAGAGATTGGAGAATTTAAGTTTCAGACAAAAATGGTGCGTACCGACGGAAAAACGGTTGTTGTAAAATCCAACGATGCAAAACATCTAATCCTAAAAAAGACCTTAGGTGTAGATGCAAGCTTTGTTCCAGTAGATATTGGCGATCGGCAGATCGAATCAATTGATATAAAGGTGTTTGGCAATACAATAGTTGCTGCCATCCAGGCAAAGCCGAAGCCTACCTGGTATTATAATTCCTCAATTGTTGTCTATGCAATGGACACAAAAACACATCACACATGTAACCTTGGTAACGGCATTATCCAAGATATGTATCAAGATGCAAATGGTGCTCTCTTTTTTGTCTCTAGATACCTATAATCCGCTCGGCTATCAGATCGTAAAGATTGTAGATGCAAAGCCGCAGGTTCTTCACACAACTCAAAACCATTTTGGCAAATTTCTTTCAGTCGAAGAGGAGAGAATTGTGACCTTTGATATCAATCCTATCCATAGCTGTTTTAGAAGGTTGCAGATTTTGTACAAAAATACAAATGCAGAAGATGTAACTACCTTTTCTGGATTAGATCACGAAAGCAAGGTTATCGGCGCTCAACTGGTAAGTCACGATAGGGCTGCTCTCTTTGTCGAACAAGAGGGCTATCCAGAAGAGACAAATATGCACATCATTGATATTCATACCGGCCACACAATCTGGAAACAGCGCATCAGCGACAGGAAGCTCTGGAACCCACGCCTTGACAATGCAACAGGGCGCATTGTGGCTACTGATTACAGAAACACCTACCTCTTTTCTTTTGCACAATGGGATAATTAAGCCGTAAAAGAACTGGGGCTCAAAACTTGGCATTGGGAATTTAATTGTCCAATGCCAAGCTTTGGCCCCGTGACCTAGCTTATCTCTGTCGATGATGCCAGTATGTATGATTTTTCCATACATACAAGCAGAAAGCTTGACGGAAAAAATTCCAGTATGTATGATAGAATCATACATACTGGAAGTGCATATGTCCGTTTTACGTGATAAAGTTCAAGGAGAATCTTTTGACTATACTACGCTCATGGAAACTCTACGTGAATATAGTTCTCCACGCTCCAAAGTAACACAGATGCTAAGGAACAAAGAGATTATTCGTGTTAAAAAAGGCATTTATATTTTCGGGCAAAAATATAGAAATTCAATTGTTAGCCTTGAAATTCTTGCCAATCAGATTTATGGACCTTCCTATGTTTCATTAGAATATGCACTTAGCTATTATGGATTAATTCCTGAATTTGTAGCGGAGATAACTAGTGTAACTACCAAGCGTAAAAAAGAATATGAAACGCCAATTGGGCGATTTTCCTACTTACCTATTCCTACGCATCTTTTTTCAGTGGCATTTACTTTAGAACAAGTAGCACCATATGGATCGGCATTACTTGCTACGCCAGAAAAGGCACTGGCAGATTTATTATATGTGCGAAAATTTGAAGTTTCCACATCTGCCGATTTAGAAAGCTTGCTTTTTGACAACTTACGATTGGGTGAAGTTATGATAAAAAATTTACGTATTGGAGTGTTGGAAAGTATACTTAAAGCGGGTGGAAGTCCAGTATTGTCCCAATTAATCACTTGGATAAGGAGTAATAAATGAATCCAGCGATTGAACAAATGCTAAGTCGCTATAATTGCGAAACGCGCCCTCAATTTGAACGTGCCCTAAAAGAAATACTTCAGGAGCTAGCTTTAGTAGGATTATGGCGCGCTAAATTTTTTGAGCATGCGGCTTTTTATGGTGGTACATCTCTTCGTATTCTATATGGACTTGATCGGTTTTCGGAAGATTTAGATTTTACACTATTATCTCCTGATAAAAATTTTTCACTTGATTATTATAATTCTTTTATCAGAGCAGAACTTGAGTCCTATGGATTTGATGTAGAAGTGGAAACTTCTTCGAAAGTATGGCAAACTCCCATTCAATCTGCATTTATAAAAACAAATACACTAGGGGAATTGCTAAAAATAGGAATTCCAAAAAATCTAACAAAAGGCTTTCATCCAGAAGCATTAATGAAAATAAAATTTGAAATAGACACAGATCCCGCTCCAGCCTATCGCACTGAAATAAGATTTCTTAAAAATCCTATAAATATTGGAATACGCGCCGTTGTATTAGAAGATGTTTTTGCAGGAAAAATGCATGCTCTACTTTTTAGAGAATGGAAAGGACGCGTTAAGGGACGAGATTGGTATGATTGGTTATGGTTAGTACGAAAAGGAGCAATGCTTCCTCTTGAAAGACTAGCTATTCATATGCATACTTCAGGGTTTTTGCAAACAAAAGATATTTTTACGCGAGAAAGGTTTGAAAGGCTTATGGTTGATAAAATTTCCGCGCTTGATCTGAATAGTGCGCTTAATGATGTTAAGCCCTTTATAGCAGATTCTGCAGTTATTGCAGATTGGTCTAAAGAAATGTTTCGATATTTTTTGAATGAAACGAAAACATTGTAGGAACCGATCTTTTGTTCACACTTGACAAACAGTCAAACTGACTCCAATATTGGAGAAACTACATGGATTTCTTATGATTTTATACAAAATATCCAATTTTATTGGAGAAACTGTCAGAAATAAGTGCAGCAATATCTCTGCTAAAATAGTAGCTTAAGTTTGAAGTATTTACTGGATAATTTGATTAGCGTTTTCTACTTCTATGCCGCAGGTGCTACTATAAACTGATACTGTAGCGCATGTAAACCCTAGTGCGAGCCCCAATAGCTGATAGAAGGGTTTATAAATATCGTTACGGAGCAAAGCAAGCGCCATAGCAGACATGGCATCAAGGCCATATTTTTTAATAGCCTTATCATAGTTAATTTTAAAGTTAGCGTTTGAAGTCATGCCGGGACTTGCGCTTTCAACGCCTTCAAAAGCCTCATCTCTACCCCAGATATATCCAACTAGACCGGTATTGATCAATGCTCCAAATGCAACACCTTGATGAAACAAAGTGGCATTGCCAGCATAGCTTGCAACTTTCTGGGAAACAACAAAGGCAAGTGAGCTGCTTATACCCCTTTGCCATTTTGGACTGACTGAAGGAAAAATTGATAGCAACCTTGAAGATGCATATTTGGTTATAAATGAGGAAGCAGTGCTGCCAAGCAGGCCAGTTGCGGAACCGGGAGCAAATGAGGTAATATCTGCAACATAAGCCGAGATGTTCATGTGAATTATTATCCGATTTTATGAGTTGCAATAAGCGATACCCAAAGAAATTTATTCTTCAGGAGTAAATCTTCTAAAATTGCCTAAAAGACTACGTCTAAATAGATTTGATGGCAAGAACTCATGTCCGGCCCAATAAAATGATGGAAGCTCTCGGCGTCTTGTGCTTGCATCAAATACATGCAAAATAGCATCTGAGGTTGCCCGATCTATTACCTGTATGGATAAATTCTTTGCTGCTAGAAGCTCATGTACATAGGGAATATCGTCTAAAGAAGTATCGATGAAAGCTATGGTGTCATTGCCAACTGTAATGTCTGATAAAACAGCTGCCCACATACTGTAAAACACATTGGAGCCTGGCAATCTTCCGGTAAAAAAGTTCCCTTGAGTATCTGCCAAAGAGGCTTCATCAATCCCAAAGGCATGCGTGCCATATCCAAATTCACCTTCATTATTACATGATACGTATGTGCCAGGTCCGGCTCTACCTGTTATGGATTGTAGGATAGTTTTTGTTTGTATGATGTTTTCTAGCCCAGAGCGTGTTGCGTGATAAAAATCTGGTAAGGGGACATTATTGCCAGCTTGCAGCTTTTTTAGAGTATTTATAAAATATTCAGAAACTTTGGTGTTACTATTTGGGGCAAGCTTTATGTGTTTGATGGCATCTTCAATGCGTTCTTGCTTTTCAGCGATTGCCACAATGTTTTTTAAATAATCATTTCCAAAATAGTGGCAGCAGCCTGGCACAGAAAATTTTTTTAGAAGGGGTATGTATTCTATAAGCTTAAGCCTTAGTTTTTTGGCAATTGTTACCAGTCTTTCTTCTTCTTGTGTAGTGCAAATTTTATTGAGTATTTCATTATCCAGTGCAGTGATTGTTCTTTGTACTAGCTCAAGCTTTGCAAGGCTTGCTTCAACGTCCTCTTGAGATTCAGGAAGCTCTAACATAGGGCGCATTTCTAATCCGGCAGATTCTAAAACACCTTTCATTACATCTGTTTGATCTTCAGATAAATCATAGAGTACAATAAAGCTTTCATCACTTCTTGAAAATGCGTTCATAGTCCAATTGGGGGAGCCATTCAGCAGGGTTTTGTTGTCGATGAGCATAAATTTCTGGTGCAGGTTGCGGCCCTGTTTTACGGCAATGCCGCTTTGTATAAGAAGCTTGACTGCTTCTTCTTGCAAGTTAGCAGTAACAACTTGAACCTGAACACCTCGTTGTTGAGCCATGATTAAAGCTCTACTTGCGTCTTTAAAGGTCCATGTTTCTACTGAAATTTGAATGTGCTGAGTAGCTGAATTAATTAATCCTAATAATTTTTGTTTTGCAGCCTCATTTAACGCAGTTTCTGATCGGCGAGAAGATTGAGGCTGATTATGAGGAAGTATGTAGAGTTCTAGCAATTGATTATCAAAAAAACATAATAAAGGCTGAGTAGGATCTCTAGCAGTATGAGATGCAATGTGTTCACTTTCTAAATGCAAAGCAGCTGCTAAATCCTGACTTTCAAATATAATGGCAAGGTTTTTTGATCCTGCGATACTATTGTGAGTGAAATTTGCAGAGCCTAAGTGGATAAGTGAGCGATCTACCACCAAAATTTTGTGGTGCATATGCCCCTCGCCAATTGTTCGAGTGCCAATTTTGACTGAAGGATGCATATATGATGCTAAGCCGCTTAAATGATCGCGATCAACTATAAGCTGCACATCTACACCCGCACTTGCCTTAGAATTTATTATTTTAATTACTTCAGGATCAGAAAATGTAAAAGACATCAGCAGTATCGAAGAATCTGCTTTATTTAAAAGGTCATATACTGATTTTTGCAACGAGTTTTGGCCCGCATCATGATTACTAACAATGATTGGCAGAGGAATGTTTATTTGATCGGGATAAACAGAAACTGAAATTAACAGGAAAAGAAAAAATAACATTTGTTTCATGTTAAAACCTTTTCCTATCAAAGCTTAATTGCTTTGATAATTAATTGCAATTACTTGCTTAGGTTTATTTCCAGCTGAGGGCCATGTTACATAGTTAACCACTGAGCACTGAGCTCACTGAGAGGATTGAGATAGGGAGAAGGATTAATTGGCAGTCCTGAAGAAAGTTGATGGTGAAGAGAGTTGTTTATTAATTTTAATGAAAGACTAATGAAACTCGGCTTCGTCGCCTGATCACATAAGCCTTCTCATTTTTCTCAAATATCTCACTGAGCTCAGTGTCTCAGTGGTGATTTATGCAAGAGCGCCCCAATTGAGTATGACTTTTCCGCAGGTGGCATTTTGCATCACTGCAAATGCCTGTTCAAATTCTTCGGGTAAAAAAGAGTGGGTGATGATGGGGGAAAGATCGAGTCCTTCTTGTAGCAGCCGAAAACCTTTATGCCAGGTTTCAAACATCTCACGGCCATAGATTCCTTTTAAATGCAGGCTTTTAAAGATTACTTTGGCTCCATCGATCATAGTTTTAGACGGCAGTATTCCAAGAAGTGCTATATTTGCTCCGCAGGACATAACATCAATCATTTCAACAAGCGCACTTTGGGCACCTGACATTTCAAGACCTACTGTAAAGCCTTCATTCATCCGAAGCTCTCGCATGACGCTTTGCAGGGACTTGTTTTTAGTATTAATTGCTACGCTTGCACCCATTTGCAGAGCCATTTCTAATCGTATATCGCTAAGATCTGTTACCACAATATGCCTTGCACCCACTTTTTTGGCTATGGCACACGCCATAAGCCCAATAGCGCCGGCCCCCGTAATTAATATATCCTCTCCAACAAGATCAAACGACAAGCAAGCATGCACTGCATTGCCAAAAGGATCTAAAATCGCTGCAATGTCATCGGGAATATCAGCGGGCAACAAAAGTGCATTAAAAGCAGGTACAGAAACATACTCGGCAAAACAGCCAGGTCTATTTATCCCAATACCAAGAGTGTGTTGGCAAAGATGAAAGCGGCCGGCTCGGCAGTTTCTGCACTGCCCGCAAACAATATGACCCTCACAAGCTACTCTGTCGCCTATTTTAAAATTGGAAACTTGAGTTCCTGTTTTCTCCACGATGCCAAAAAACTCATGACCCGTTATCATGGGTACTGGGATAGTATGCTCAGCCCATGCATCCCAATTATAAATATGCAAGTCAGTGCCGCAAAGTGATGCCTTTTTCACTTTTATCAAAAGATCATTTGGACCAACCTCTGGCATCAACGCATCATAGAGCCAAAGGCCTGGTTTTTTATGGAGTTTGCCTAGTGCTTTCATACATCAACTAGTAGCTCTTTGGGTAATTTTTGCGAAAGCATAAAGTTTTTAGGTGAGTGGTAATAATGAACAAGTGATAGATGACTTGTTTGTGTAAGGAAAAATTTAATGTTTAGATATGTGATTCTTCTACTTTTTTGTGTCCAGAGACTTTATGGATACACAATTGACATTACCGATAAGCACTCGAGCGACAAAGAAGAGGTTATTTCAAATCTTTTGTTATTGCAGCATGACTGGCAAATCGACATCCGTGCTTATTCATCTCAAAACGATACTGGGAATGGTTTTTTATTCGTCAGGATGCAACCAGAATTTATACACCATCTTGTTGAGCACAAAAACGCTATAATTATTTCGGCATCTACAGATAAAGAATTGGTAGGATACATTATTTTGACAGACATTACGGAATTTTTTGATCTATATATGCATACGCCTATTCGGACTTTTGAATGCTTAGTAAATCAATCGGTATTCGAAAAGTATTTGGATGAACATACGGTTAGATACGTTGAGCAAATCGCAGTAAAGCGTGATCAAGCCCATAAAGGAATAGGCACAAATTTACTGAATAAAGCAAAAAGCATGAGTCCTAGTGGAATTGTTGCAGCAGTTTTAACAAAGCCTGTACCCAATAGCGCATCATTAGACTTTTTTACAAAAAATCAATTTATAGATATGGGCACTCTCAATTGCATGGAATGTCCCGAATGGCCGGCCTATCAAACCCAAGTTCTCTTTTGGAGCTCTAATGCAATCAAAGAAAAAACATCCCTAGTGTATTGATATGCTAGATTTGTGATTTTCTTTATTGTTTTAAAATAATGAAAGTAATTACAATGTAATAATATAGAGGGAGAGAATCATGGCACATCTTAGTCATATAGGAAATTCCTTAGGGGTAAGAATCCCCAAAGCGATTATCCAACAGGTAGGTTTTAAGGAAGATACAAACCTTGTATTCAAGGTAACTGATGCTGGACTTCTTATTTCACCTGTCCGAGAGCCGCGAGAAGGTTGGGAAGAGGCTTTTAAGACCACAAGTAAAAAACAATCAAATAAACAGCAAAAAGAACAAATGCTAATGGGTGATAACATCGTAAACGATTTTGATAAAGATGAGTGGACATGGTAAAGCGTTTTGATGTCTATCTCGTCGCACTAGATCCTACCAAGGGAAGTGAAATACAAAAAACTCGTCCCTGTTTGGTCGTCTCTCCAGATGAAATGCATTGGCTAAATACCGTTATTGTTGCTCCTATGACAACCTCTTGCAAATCCTATCCAACACGCATACCTGTTACTTTTTCTAGAAAAAAAGGATTCATTGTGCTTGATCAAATTCGCACTATAGATAAATCGAGATTTGTTGAATTTTTAGGCACAATTGACAACCAAACGGCTGCAAAGGTGCTTCAAGCCCTGTGTGAGATGTTTACCTAATATATTGGGGTCAGACATGATAATCTGAGTAATCTTAGCATAAACAAGTTCTTTAAGATTCTCAGGTTATCATGCTGATCAATTTTTTGGAATTTTGGCACTGACTCACGCTATGGCTATGTCACTTGCGCCGCAAAATATCCGTGTTAATGCCATATCACCAGGATGGATAGATGTGCAGCATCATCAAGCTTTAAACGCTACGCATTCAGCATCAAATCACGCACAAAGATACACAATTACAGAAAAAGATCACCAGCAGCATCCTGCAGGCCGTGTGGGCGTGCCAAATGATATTGCCAGCATGGTTCTGTTTCTTGCAGATGCAGCAAAGTCAGGTTTTATCACTGGGCAAAATTTTGTTGTTGATGGCGGGATGACCAAAAAAATGATTTATGTGTGATATAAATTAAATTACTTTCAGTGCTTTGCCAATCTTTTCAAAGGCATTAATGTTTGGGGTTCTCTAATTGCGCATTAATGTTGCAAGGGCTTTTTCCTTAATTTTACGAAAACTATCCCTATTGTATGTCTTGATGTTCCAAATCCTCAAATATTTTTCATTCAGTAAGCACTTGTGCTTAAAGTACTTCAGCTGAAAATTGTTGCGTCCAGTATAAATTTGTTGACACCCCCCCCCCCGACATTATAGTCCCTAACCAAACTTTAAATTTAAGGAGAGATTCGAATGAACAAATATGTACTACACCTAATGTGCCTTGGAGCAATTGCTCTAACGGCGATTCTGCCAGCTTTTGGCTATGCAGATCAAAACAGTAACAAAAATCGTAGTTTGTCTCTATCAGAGGCCTTAGCAGGGTGTACCATCGCGGCACCAATAGAGCGACGACTTGAAATACATGAACAGAGAAAGGCGAAATACGCTGCTCGGGGTTCTGTTTCAAAGAAGCGTCCTGAAATTGCAAAGAATCGTCCGGTAATTGCTAAAAGTGAGCAGGAACAAGAGGGATGTTGCGAGTGTATTCCAATTATGCCCGACGACTTTGGACCGGACCGTAATATTACCTACAGCATAACAACGCCAGGGGTATACAAGCTTTCGACCGACGTTGCATTCAATACTCCTGACGACTATGTTCCAGCAATTGAAATTTTATCCAATGACGTAGTAGTCGATTTGTGCGGGCACACACTATCACAAGGAAACACAACGACAAATGGCCACGGAATCCGCCTGGGGGAGGGCTATTTCGGTTCTGACCCCGATTTCGTTATCTCCAATATAACCATCAGAAATGGTACAGTGCGAAATTTCACCGGCATAGGAATCTTTGCCTTTAACGCAAGTTTTGACGGGACAGACAATCAAGCTGCATTCCAGGACATTCGACTACACAAACTGAACGTTCTTGACTGCGGATCGTTAACAGAGTCAACGGATTTTGCTTCAGGAATAGATTTCGACGCTTTAATAGGATCATTTATTGTTTTTCCAGTCTCTCCTAACTACAGAAATGTGTGGATCGAGGAATGTAAAGTGGAACGGTCCAAAGGTACGGCTGGAGTATTTATGAATGGCGTTGAGAATTGTTTCGTTATGGACTCCACTGCGAACAACACCACAGCTGATTTTTCCCCATTCCAACTTGTTTATGGATGGCTTTTGACAGCCAAGAACCTTCAGATGTTTCGTTGCCAGGGAAATGGTTCCAGGAACTTTACTCCCACTCCTGCAAGTCCTGAATATATTGCACAGACCGGAGGCATCACAATCAACGATTCAATCGATGTATTAGTAAAGGACTCCCAGTTCAACGACTTCTTTGCCGAGAACGATTATATCGTAAACAACAACTTGAGTATTAACTTTAATGATGTATACGAAGACTGTCAGTTCAATGGTGCCTCTGGGGGAGCAGGAGCGATTCTCGTTTTTGGAGTCCACCGATCATCTGCGATCTCTTTTCTCAATCAATACGGAAAAGGAAGCAGATTTACAAGATGTGAGTTCAACCAAGCATCCATCAGTCCTGACAATCCAGGAGGAGCTGCGTTTAGCGCCATTGGAGGATTCACGTCAATTACCTATAGCGATTGCCTGTTTGAAAACTGCAGGTTCCTCAATCACGACGTTAAGGGAAACCTCGGATACAAAGCGTTTGGTGCAGCCATAGGGAGTGAACCTTATCAAGACATTCCTGAACTTGGAGTGGGTCCTGCTGTTTGCCAGACATTTCGTGATTGCATAGCTGCTGATATTACCGGCGGCAACGGTGCGGCCGGTATTTTCTCTATTGTGGCAAACTTCAATCACACGGGGACCCAGCGAGCACAGACAGATATTGTCATGCAAAGATGCATTGCAGAACGCATTCGAACAGTATCCGACGATCCTGTCATCACAATAGGTCTCGGTGAAGGTCTTGTGTTCCAGTCCAACAACGCAATTAGGCCGCATAACATTTACACATTTTTTGACAAAATGCGAAATCTCCAGATCACTGATTGTCGCGTTTCTAATGTCAGGGCTCTTGGCGCGCCGTCTAGCACAAATTCTGCTGGAATCTATGTGTCGTCCGTGCAAAATGCCGAGGTAACGAACAATAGTGTTGTAGACTGTGATCGCGGTATCCTTTTTACTGGCACAAATGCGATTATACCAAATGCGTTTCAGTTGGCGGCGACGTTTGCGGACGCTACAGCGGAATTTCCGGTTCATATTGTTCTTACGTCTATACCACCTCCGACACCATTGCAAACGTTTAAGAATTTGAGCAACGGAACGAGCGTTACGATATCACCGTCAGTAAAGAATGACACCTTTGACAATGGTACCATAGAACTCGTGTCGCCTCCGCCGTTACCCGGTAATCCTGGAGGAGAACAAAGCTTCATTTGGCCAGTCGGTTTTGACCTTACAGCGCTAGGATGGAAACCGGGCGATCGAATACGTTATGATTGTAACGGGGGCCAGCCAATCGGCGGACTTGTATGCGGAAATCTTTATTATGCTGTTGTATACTCGCCCGGATTTGTTGAGAGGGGCTTGGTGAAAGACAACAACGTTACCAACTGCTCTATCACCGGATACGAAGACGACAAGAAACCGTGTACCAGCTCCTTATGGATTAGTAATATCGCATATTGTAACGGAGCGGTGGGATCAGAGAAGGAAAACTACGCGATCAACTGGGGTGGAAAACCGAACATCTCGCAAGGGAATTTGTCGTGCTATCCGGGACCAAAGGTGGTGACACGAAATATTTCTGTGTCATGCGGACATTGTGATTGTGCAAAAAAGCCTCATAACAAAAAGCCTCATAACAAGAAGCCTCATAAGAAGCATCACAACTAAAAGAAGAAATAGAACAGGTAAGCATTTCAAAGGGGGTCTCATGGTTCTCCTCGGAGAAACTAGAGACCCCCTTTGAAATTTCCATGCCGAGCGATTGGCGATTTAGCTTTTCGTAATCCACCTCATCAAAATTTTTTTTCACACATCATTTTTTTTATTGTAATTTTTGCATAGCCGCACACGATTGTGTGAGACATAAATTAAACTATTACCTTTAGTGCTTTGCCAATCTTTTCAAAGGCATTGAGGGCTTTATCAAGATGTGCTTTGTCATGCGCGGCAGACATTTGTGTGCGAATGCGAGCTTTACCCAAGGGGACTACTGGGTAGGAAAAGCTTATTACATAGATTCCTTCATCAAGTAAGCGGCTTGCCATATCTTTGGCAAGTTGTGCATCAAAAAGCATTACGGGGATTATGGGATGAGAGCCGGGGATAAGTATAAAACCTAATTTTTGCATGCCATCTCGAAAATATTGGCTATTTTGATGAAGCTTTTGGCGTAAGTGATTACCTGATTCAATCAGGTCAATGGCGGTCAGTGAGGTGCAAGCAATTACCGGAGCTAGTGTGTTAGAAAATAAATAGGGGCGAGATTTTTGGCGCAGCCATTCTATAAGTACTTTAGAGCCGGAAGTATAGCCCCCAGAGGCGCCGCCCAAAGCTTTGCCGAGAGTTCCAGTGAGTATGTCAACTCTATGCATCACTTTGCTCACCTCGGGGGTACCACGTCCAGTATCACCCACAAAGCCAGTAGCATGAGAGTCATCTACCATCACAAGGGCATCATACTTATCTGCAAGATCACAAATTGCCTGTAAATTTGCCATAATGCCGTCCATCGAAAATATACCATCGGTGGCAATTAGGCGATAACGGCAATTTTTGGCTTCAATAAGTTTGGCTTCTAAATCTTGCATGTCATTGTTGTTGTAGCGAAAACGCTTGGCTTTACAAAGTCGTATGCCATCAATTACGCTTGCATGATTTAAGGCATCGCTAAAAACGGCATCTTCTTCTGATAAAATAGTTTCAAAAAGACCCGTATTTGCATCAAAGCAGCAAGAATAAAGAATAGTGTCCTCAGTACCTAAGAAAGAACTTATGCGCTTTTCTAATTCTTTATGCACATCTTGAGTTCCGCAAATAAAGCGAACGGAGGACATGCCAAAGCCATAATGGCTTAATGCTTTTTGGGCAGCTTTTATTAGTTCAGGGCTGTTAGATAAACCAAGATAGTTATTTGCGCATAGGTTAATGACCTCTTGGCCGTTTTGAAGGCAAATAACAGCCTCTTGAGGCGATGTAATGACTCTTTCTGCCTTATAAAGGCCCGCTTTTTTAAGCTCGTCAATCTGTTTGCAAAGCTGTTCAAAAAAAGCTTTCTTCATGCTTGCCATATACAAAAAGCACAGGCGGTTTCTTTGGAGTGGCTGATGGTGATGAGCAGCTGGGGATAATCAAATTTTTTGGCAACATCTGGTGATAGATTTACATAAGGTTTACCAACAGAGTCATTAAGTACTTCTATATCCTGCCAGGTAATCCCACGAAAGCCTGTTCCTAGGGCCTTCACAACTGCTTCTTTGGCAGCAAAACGGCCGGCATAATAGGTAGCTTGATATGAAGCATTTGAAGATGAAGGACGGATTTCATTTCGCGTAAACAGTCTTTCAATAAAGGTATTTTCCCATGTATTAAGGGCTTTGGCAATGCGTGCAATTTCAATAATATCAATGCCAATGCCCTTAATCATAAATCATAAAACCTTTATTGATACGTTAGATGATAGGGTGTACCTTCTACTAGTGTAGCAGGACGTATATTGCCTTTTTCATCTTGCGTAATTGCGTTGCAGAATATTATTTTGCCAGAAGAGGAGTATTTTTGAGAAAGCACTTGTGTGCGTATCGTTTGGCCCAAAAATTCTCCGCCGCCATTTACTACAACCATAGTACCATCTTCAAGATAACCGACGCCTTGTTTTGGCTCTTTGCCAAGACGCTGAACCTTGATGGATAAAATCTCTCCGCGCTGAGCACCAGGCTTTAAGGCTGTAGCTATAGTATCAAGGCTAATTGTGGTAGGTATGTCTTCTTCAGTTCTTAGCTGTGATGGCTCGCAAGATGATAAAATATAGGCCTGAATAAGCTTTGCAGCACGAACTAACTTTACATGCAGCTCATCAGAATCCGGAAAGTGAAATTCTTTAATTTGAAGATCAAGTTGCGGCATAGTTTCAAGGCGCTTTAGATGCTCTTGGCACTTTCTTCCGCGAACTCTTGTATTTTCATCAGAGCTTTCTGATGACTTCTGAATTTCTTTTACAATAAAAGTAGGCACCACAAGTTGGTGATCTAATAAACCGGATCTTGCAAGTTCAATCAGGCGTGGATCTTCGATAGCTGTGATATCTAAAACAAGTTCTTTTTTCTTGGTTTGAGTTGCCGGAGCAAGGCGAACAAAGGGGATGCTAAGCCACCAAGCTTCTTGAGATGAGCTTGTAAGCATGACGCCAATGTATACACTTGCTAAAAAGCTGTATAAGGTAACGATGTTTAAGGTAGCATTACTTGCTTCAATAAATCCTAGTAAAATACGAAGGCTCATTGCAAGCACAAGACCAATAAGTGTGCCTACAAATAATCCAAGAAGGGCAGTATTAAATGTGCGCAGGGAGATTTTTTTAATGACATATTCAGCTATCAGCATGCCTACAAAGGTTAAAATACCGAGAGTCAAACCTTTAATAGTAAGCATTTGTGTTTGTTCAGCACTTGGGTTTGCTAGCATAAAGCTAAGTGATGCAATGCATGCAAAAATCAGAAAAAATATTCGAAAAAACCATCCATTTCGTTCCATATAATCCTCAAAGTGTTTGGTGTAGGTAGCCTCTTTGGGTTATAAAACCTTTAGGCGCGCTCGAATAGTAAAAAAATGGCGCATTTTTGTCGACAAATTCAAAAAACAATTTTGGGAAAAATAAAAAAATGACCTTGAGAATATACTAGAGCGCAAGATTTTTGAGGTTAGAAAAAGTTAACCTTGAGAAAAATTCTTCATAGCACGCTGAATCGACTTATTATCTTCGCGCTCTTTAATAGATTCGCGCTTATCGTGGAGTTTTTTGCCTTTTGCGAGGGCGATCTTTACTTTTGCCCGGCCCTTTTTAAGGTAAATGGACAGGGGAATACATGTGAGCCCTTTTTCTTGAATAGCGCTATTTAGTTTGTCGATTTCTTTTTTATGAACCAGGAGCTTGCGTTTACGCTTGTCTTCATGATTGTAAAGGCCTCCATGGCGATATGGGGCAATAGTTGCATTGACAAGCCAAAGCTCGCCAGAATCTATACTGACATATGCTTCTTGAAGACTGCCTCCATGATCGCGTAGGGATTTGATTTCAGTTCCCACAAGCACAATGCCCGTTTCGAATGTTTCTAGGATTTCATACTGAAAACCAGCTTTTCGATTGGAAACCAATTCTTTTATTTCGGTTGTATCTTTCATAAACTGAGATTATATCATCTTCTCTAAAATTGTGCAAAATTGTATCTTATACCCTAGATTTAAAGGGGCCCATATGAAATTTGTTATTTCAAGACAAGAGCTTGCAGAACTCGTCAATCGCGTACAGAACATTGTTGCACAAAAAACTCCTATACCAATTCTTTCAAATTTCCTTTTGGAGGCACATGATTCTACACTTATCCTTACAGCAACTGACCTAACAGTTGGTGTTCGCTGTACAGGTAGTGCAAAAGTACTTGAGCCTGGCGCTACTACTTTGCCGGCAAAGCGTTTTGCTCAGCTAGTACGTGAACTTACAGCCTCGCACCTTGAAATTACTACAAACAGTAAAGACGTAACAAATATTGTTGCTGATGCATCCACATTTCGCATCAATGGCCTTCCGAGAGCCGATTTTCCTGGCCTGCCAGATTTAAGTGGTGCTGCCCGTGTCCAATTTTCGCAAGGCGAGCTTAAAGACGCATTATATCGCACCTCATTTGCTGTTTCTAAAGAAGATAATCGCTACGTATTAACAGGAGTCTTTTGCCACTTATCAAATAATCAAGCAGTGTTTGTTGGTACTGATGGCAAACGCCTTGCTCGCACCTGTATTCCTACTACTATGGAACCGGGTACTAACTTTGAATGTATTATTCCTCTAAAGGCAGTAGATGAAATTTTAAAATCACTTACAGAAGAGAGCGAGCCTGCTACGTTAAGTGTTTTAGCCGATAAAATTGCTGTCGAAGCTAATGACTCAATAGTTGTCAGTAAGCTTTTATCAGGTGATTATCCAGATGTTGACCGCGTCATTCCTTCACAGTCTAATTGCGTAGTTTCACTTCATCGCGAAGAGCTTATGTCCCTTCTTCGACAGGTATCGCTTTTTACTACCGAAGATAATCAGTCAGCCCGCTTTACTCTAGCTAAAGGTGAAATGCTGGTAAATGCAACTACTATGGATGTGGGTGAGGGCAAAGTAAGTATGCCCGTAAGCTACGATGGACAACGCTTTGACATTTGTTTTAATCCGCATTATTTCTTTGATATATTGCGCCATAGTAAAAATGAAACAGTTTCTCTCGGCTTTACAGATGCCTATAATCCAGGTATTATTGTAGATGGCCTTTATCAAGCAGAAGACAAGGTTTTACCAAATCCGCTCTTTGTACTTATGCCTTTACGGCTATCTGAAGAGTAAATTGCATGTATCTCAAGCAGCTTTACGCGCGAAATTTTCGAAACTTCGATGAAATTACCGTGAATTTTATCGATGGTATTAACGAAGTAGTTGGCGATAATGCGCAAGGAAAAACGAGCCTTTTAGAAGCCCTTTTTTTGTGCATGACAGCAAGCTCGTTTCGCTCGCAGCATCTCAAAGAGCTCATAAAACATTCTCAAAAAGGTTTTTTTGTTGAAGCAAGCTTTGAAAAGGCAGGCGTTGATCACCAAGTAGGTATTAGCTACGATGGGGAAAAAAGACGTGTGTTTTTAAACGGGGCTCCCTGTGAGAGTCCTACTGTCCTTTTGGGCCTTATGCCAGGTGTTGCAAGTACACCCGATGATATAGCCGTTGTCAAAGGCCAGCCATCACTCAGGCGGCGCTATTTAGACCTTATGATTGCACAAATTGATCCTGTCTTCGTGCATCATCTAAGCCGTTTTATGCGCGCTCTTAAGCAGCGTAATGTTCTTCTTAAACAAAAGCAAATTAGTTCCATAACATGCTGGGAAGAGGAATTATCGCGCTCAAGTGCCTACATAAGCATTCAGCGAAAAAAAGCAGTCGATTTTGTAGGTATAAAAGCCGCAGAATTTTTTTGTGCTTTTTCATCAGAAAAACTCGCCTTAGCACTTCATTATATGTCTTCGGTTAAGCCCATTGACGATATCGAAGTGCTTAAAAAAAACTTCATGTTAGAGTTTGACAAAAAGCGTATGCAAGAGCTGCATCTTGGAATAACTCTTGTGGGCCCTCACCGCGATGATGTGCAAATTTTGATAGGCGACAAACCCGCCCGCGAGTTTGCTAGCGTTGGCCAGAGTGCTTTGGCAGCCTGTGCTATGCGCCTTGCTGAATGGCACTATCTTGAGCGCGAAACAAGAGGCAGACCTCTTATGATTGTTGATGATTTTGGCAGCGCCCTAGATTCAACTCGCAAAAAACTGCTTTTCAAAGAACTTGGCACCCTTGGCCAGCTTTTCTTATCTTCGCATAGCTCACTTCAGTCCGGCTCTCACACTCTACATATTCATGACGGCAAATTAACCCAAGTTTAGTGATTGTATTCACGAATTTTCTATGGATTGTTGAGAAAATTTTTTGACCGAAGGTCCCTGGAGTGCCGGTGCTTTTTGCACCGCCCTTAATTTTACACACACCTTAACTTCAAAAGCCTCAAAAACGAAAATTACCCTTTTCTTGCTTTTAAGCTTATAAAAGGGGCCGGACTTTGCGATTATAAAAGGGGCCGGACTTTGTAAAAGGGGCCGGACTTTGCGATTATGCGATTTTTGTTGCAATCCTATTGTTTTTTTGCAATCTTATCCCCAATAATGAAAAAACTGCTAGCACGAAAGGATGTTGTGCATGTCACGTAGAATTCGAGTCTGGGAATTTGGCCGATGTTACCATGTAATGCTTCGCGGAATAAGATGTTTTTAAAGATGACAGAGACAGATCTAGATTTTGCCTGTTATTACAAGAGGCAAGTGAACTTCATATGTTCCGAATACATGCTTTTTGCTTGATGACAAATCATATTCATTTGCTATTAGAACCATTAGAATGTAGTTTGGCCAATGGTGTACATAGATTTGCAACACGATATGCTCAGCATTACAATGCTCGCCATAAAAAGCGCGGATATGTTTTTCAAGGACGTTTTAAGTCTATCTTAGTTGAAGATGGGATTTATATGAAAAGGCTACTACGCTATATTCATTTGAATCCACTTGAAGCAAGCCTAGTCTCTACGCCCAGGATTTTCACTGGTCCAGCCACAACGGATATTTTTCTCGTTCAGATTTTACTTGGTTAGAAACTGAGCGGGTTTTGTCCTACTTTGGTGCTACACGTAGTGTGGCTCTTACAAACTTAGCTGAATTTATGACAGCCAAAATAGACATTGCCGAGGAATTACAGGAAATAAGACGAGCATTGAGAATGGGAGTGTATGGCAGTGAAGAATTTAAGAAAGCCTTTGTAGTCACTACTAAAAAATTAGAAATTTCAGATGATAATAAGAATAAGGTTGCTTCAATAGATATGCTGATCAAATTGGTGTGCTCTCGATTTACATGTACAGCTGAACAGCTAATCAGTGAAGATAAGCAACGAAATGTCGTGAGTGCGCGAGCCGTTCTAGCTAGAGCTGCTCAGCTTTCAAAAGGACTAAATCTTAGCGATGTGAGTAGCGCCCTTAAGAAACATCCAGGTACAATTTCACGTTTAGCAACTCGAGCAACCAAGGATGTTATATTGCGAGACTTCATTGATGAGTTGATGAAAAGCCAAATCGCATAATCGCAAAGTCCGGCCCCTTTTACTTTTATAATCGCAAAGTCCGGCCCCTTTTAAGTCCGGCCCCTTTTACCTTTTATAAAAGCAAAATAATAAATACAAAGAAAATTCACCGCAGAGAAAAAATACAGAGATCGCAGAGATAAATATTTTGTTTTCTCTCTGTGTACTCTGATTTTTTTTCTGCGGTGAACAGTATTGAGCTTTCACTAAAAAAACCGGACATTTTTTGGGGGGAATTTTAGAGAATAAAATCATCTTATTTTAGGCGATTTGTTTCATCCTAGGTCAGACGTGACTTGTTGACTTATTTCAAGTCAGGGCTCAGCCGTTTGTTGAACAAACTTAATAAGAATGTTAAGAATTCCTCTGTGCTGAAGCTAGAGATCACATCATTAAAAAATGATTTCAAAAAAATAACATGAAAAATGCCTGAAATAAGTCAACAAGTCACGTCTGACCTGGGCTGTCAAAAACTTTAAATTTTTGACATAAAAACAGTTTTGATTTTGTGTCTGTAGTTATTCCATTGAAATGGCCTGTAAGGCCTATATATCACAGCCCAGGTTGGAGCGAAGCGAAGGCCTGGGTCATATGGTAGTGCAATTCCGAGTCCTGTAAGGACGGCAGGTTTTGAGGCCAAAATGTCGTCCTTACAGGACTCTGTGCTTGATTTCTGAAATCCCAGGCCTCCGCTTCGCTTCAACCTGGGCTATGATATATAGGCCTTACAGGCCATTTTCAACTTGCGATGATTTGCGATTGCGATGGAATAAATCTGGACACATCTTTAAAACTGTTTTTATGTAACTGAAAGTTTTTGACAGCCCACGTCTGACCCCTACTTTCGTCTGACCCCTACTTTTGTAGTCTATCATGCTTGAATATAAACGTACACTCTGGTTAAATCTTCCTCTTCTAATCATAAAATAATAGGAGGATTTATGAGTGCAATATGTAAAGTTGGATTCGAGAGTTTTGATAATACGTTTTCGTATATGTTCTGTGAGCAATCCCGCTGCATTACTAAAGATAATGCTTCTGTAAATTTTACAAGTCCAGAATGGATTGAGTATAATAAAACGGTATGTGATGCTGCAGAGAGCTGCAAAAAGGCATGTGGCCTTGCCACTAACTTTCTCTCATGCGTTACAGAGACCTTTTGTACGAATGCAACATCTGCAGTAAAGGAGATGGGACAGAGAGTCTATGAACTGCATAAAGCGAGCGAAAAAGCTACTGCAATGAGTGTTTTGCCATGGGCTCTGGGTATGGCAATTGGGGGATTTGCACTCGGCTGCGCAATAGACTCCTTCGCTCCAAAAAATCGAGTATTTGCTAAAGCTTCCTATGGAGTAAGTATAGCTGGTACGATAGGCTTAGCGTATGTCCACAGCAAACTTTCGTAAGGGGGCATTTTAAAAAGGACCAAAAGGACTTAAGCTTCGCCCATAAGGTTGTGGGCTTAAAACCGCAGAGCCGCAGAGAGCAGAGAGATAACGGGAGAGAAATGAGAGGTTGATTGTTCTTTTCATGAGGAGTAAGTTAACTCTCTTTTTCTCTGCGCTATCTACTCTGCGGTTTATAACCACATCCGTTAAGGGCAAAGTTTCGTCCTCCTTTTAAATTACCGCACACCAGCCACGAGGCTAAAAAGCGGCTCGGGATAAAACCAGAGCTCGATAAGGCAAATTGCCAAAACCCCTGAAGCGATCGCCGCAGGATAGTAGAACAAGGGGTCAGACCTAGAACAAGGGGTCAGACCTGTTAATCCAAAAACGGGGTCAAAACGGGGTCAGGCCTCACATTATCACAGTTTGCTTTCCGTTAATTTTTCTCATTGTTAGAGTGGCTGCGGTAAAAACAAATTTCGTAGGCTACTATGGCAAGAAGAAAAAGACATTCATTCACCGGCTCAACCTATCACGTGATGTTGCGTGGCAATAATGGGCAGCAAATTTTTTCTACCGAAGGAGAACGTGGTCATTTTTGCCTTCTGATGCAGGAAGGTGTCGAACGTTACGGGCATCAGATCCTTGCATTTTGTTTTATGACCAACCATGTACATCTTGCCATTCAATTAACAGATGTTCCTTTATCTAAAATTTGCCAAAATTTGGCCTTTCGATACACGAGATTTTATAACTGGCGCCACAAAACCATAGGTCATCTTTTTCAGGGAAGATTCAAATCTATCTTGGTCGATAGTCGGCTATATCTTAAGGAACTTATTCGCTATATACATCTCAATCCAGTTCGCGCAAAGCTAACGGAAAACCCCTTAGACTATAAGTGGAGCAGTCATCAAGCATATTTGATGAATCAAGAATATACCTGGCTTGCAAGAGATGTTGGCCTGAAATTATTTGGTGATTTTCAGCAAGAAGCGGCCATTCAGTTCGAGCAATTTGTGCTCTCAGGTATTGGCCAAAGGGATGAAATTGATTTCAAGAGAGGGATGACACAAGGAATTGTAGGAGATGATGTATTCATAAAACAAGTGGAACAAGCGAAACGTGGACATGTGCAGTAAGCTTCTGACAATGGATTTAAAGACATTAGTGTCTGTCGTTACGAGATGGTTTGGCGTTAATAAGCGAAATACTGTTAACACCTGGAATAGAACGGAAGCCAGCGCACCTTCGAGCAATAGTGAGCATATCTAGCAAGAGGATATCAAGGGTGTGAGTCTTCGTGAGCTAGCTGATTTTTGTGGACGAGCAGATAACTCAATGAGCCAAGCTGCTGCGCGTTTAGAAGCTCGGATGAGAAGCAACCATGAATTAGTTACGGAAATTGAAGGTATAAAAAAAGAACTTTCCTTACAGGTAGTCAAGCAAGAGAATTAACTTTTTTAACTGTGATACTGTGAGGCCTGACCCCGTTTTGACCCCGTCTTCCGTTTTATGACCGCGTTTATGACGCCGTTTTCTATGATTGTTGATGATTTTGGCAGCGCCCTAGATTCAACTCGCAAAAAACTGCTTTTCAAAGAACTTGGCACCCTTGGCCAGCTGTTCTTATCTTCGCATAGCTCATTGCAATCAGGCTCTCATACCCTACATATTCATGACGGCAAATTAACCCAAGTTTAGTGATTGTATTCACGAATTTTCTATGGATTGTTGAGAAAATTTTTTGACCGAAGGTCCCTGGAAGTGCCGTGCTTTTTCGCACTGCCCTTAATTTTACACACACCTTAACTTCAAAAGCCTCAAAAACGAAAATTACCCTTTTCTTGCTTTTAAGCTTATGTAGTTAAGGTGTGTGTAAAATTAAGGGCGGTGCAAAAAGCACCGGCACTCCAGGGACCTTCGGTCAAAAAGCCTATAACCTATGTGCTTGGATCTATCTTGTGAAGGGCCAGTCGGCCCAAGTTACGCCTCGCCCAGCGCAACGCGGCCGAAAGGGGTAATCATAAAGCAATCCTTGCCATTAGAGGTTCCGGTAGTTGTGATGCCGACGCTATGAAGGAGTTCAAAGATAACCATTTCTATAAATGCTTTTTCTTTTGGTGTGTAATTTGGCAGTGCATAACGCCACTTTTTGCCTACACGTTGCAGCGTAACTTGTGGTTGATAACCAATTGGAATGATAAGTCCAGCAAAGAAATCATCAAAGTGAACCCAGGTATTGTTTGGAATAACACGCAGCGCGCGTTCAATTTCAAATACACTTTTTTCAATGTAGCCAATATGATCGTTCCATTCCGTGTGCCAATCTTCAATAGTTTTTCGAAAGAGCTTCATTGTTTGTTCTTGATCATGACGGCTGGAAACACTAATAGGCGGCTTTAAAACTGAAACAGTGCTTTGGGCTAAAGGCTTAATAGTATGGTGTTTTTGGAAGCGAAGAAATTCCGCCCATTCCGAAAATGCACACACAACTTCTTTGCCATGTTGAAAACCAGATACTAGGACAAAATGAAATTCTAGAAGAAGAATGTATTCCTGAAGCTTATCGCGGCTTAGCTTATATTGTTTTGCTAGCTGCGAAGTTTCAATTTTAAGATCGCTGCTTGCAAAAACATCTTGGACAATGCTGTTAATAATTGGATCATCAAAGGTTGTTTCGTTGAGGTAGTTTTCGTAAATTTTTGGCGTGTGTAAATACTTTTCGACTATGGATGAAAATATACTATCTGATGTTCGGGGAATGCTATACCAGGTAGGCAGTATCGAAATGGGCACACGATTCAACAGACCTTGTAGACTTTCAAAAGAAGGCTCGTAATTATCTGAAAACTTTATAATATGAAATTCGAAGTACTTTCGCATTTCTTTATCAACAAATAATAAATCAGCTTGGCGCATAGTAAGACCAATGCGACTAAAAGTATCTAATGCAGATGAAAGTTCAGCACTTGAGCAATCAAGAGAATCAGCTAGGTCGCTTATTCTGCATTTGCTTGCTTGAAAAAGAAGCTCTTGTAACACTGCTACTTCAGTTAAAGAAAGATCAGCTAAAAAAAGACGATTCGCAATATCCTTTTTATAAGAATAATCAGAGAGATTGATTTTATTTTTACGATTTATAGCACTTAACATTTTTTATCCTAAAGGGGCGAGTTCTTCGTCTATTTTGATTCAAATTACATTAATAATCAATGATTTACGTATTGCATATGATTTAAATTTTATTTTGTATATAATTAGGGAAGAGAGGTTGATCTGTCAGCCTCGAAAGGGGGATGTCTATGAGGAAGCAAAAAGGACTAAAATCTAGACCTAAACAGGCGCATCTTCGCCCCAAAAAGCCCGAATTTAAGGGGTTAGATAATACTCGCGATCTGGATGCTATATTAAATCGAACAAAGATATTTCAGGATGTTTTGGGTATTTCATGTGAAGAGCTTACAGCTCTTTATGAGCAGGCACTTAATTATCTAGATTCAAATCGTCTTGAAGAAGCTCAAGGTTCTTTTTTATTTTTAACAAAAATTAATCCCTTTGCTTCTGATTTTTGGATTGGACTTGGTACATGCTATCTCCAGCATGAGGAATATACTCAAGCATTTGATGCTTTTATAATGGCTCTTACAATGGATCCAACTCGCTATGAATGCTATGCCTATGCAATAGAGTGCTGTGTTAAAATGAAAAACTTCAGTCAAGCCGAAGCTCTTTTAAAGCAAGCCGTAACCTATGCAAGACGTCATCCTTCTCATGAGCAATCAATTATTATTCTTGAAGAGGCCCCTCGCATCTTCAAAGAAATCGCCCTTGAAAAATACCCTTCTTAATTAACTCATTCAAGTGATCTACTGCATAATTAACCACTGAGGCACTGAGCTCACTGAGGGGGTTGAGATAGGGAGAAGAATTAATTGGCAGTCCTGAAGCTAGTTGAGTGGTAGAATGGTTGTTGATTAATTTTAATAAAGGCTATTGAAACACGGCCTTTGTCGCCTGATTACATAAGAATTCTCATTTTTCTCAAATATCTCGGTGAGCTCAGTGTCTCAGTGGTGATTTATGTAGCCCCGTCCATTCAAGTTGTCCTTACATACCGTTTGTATTGAGGGTTTTGGGTAAACACGCTATAGTATTAGCTTACGAGTTTCATACTATTGGTTTACTTTTGACTTTTCGAGCTTTTTTTTTAGCATTTTGCCTATTTTTTACCTCTCATTTACTTGCAGAGCTGCCTGCTGTTCCCGACATACTTTCAAAAAGTCTTAACATTAAACTTGAGGAACCGGTTTATAAAGATGGGATAACAAGTACTGATAAAGGTGGTTTGGTTACTGGAAAAGATCTGTTCTTGCAAGCAAAACGGATGAAATACTTTCATCGCCAAGAAGATGGGCGCATGGTGCGACGTATCGAAGCAGAAGGTGATTTGTTCTTTCGTTTTAAAAATCGTATCTACACAGGTGATAGCCTTGTCTTTGATTTAGATAAACAAACAGCCATTATCTACAACGTTCTTACAGATGCAGGTCCGTGGTTTTTAGGAGGAAGTAAGCTGTTTTTAAATCCTGACGGCTCAGGTGTGATAGATGATTGTCATATGTCAACAGATGAAAACCAAGAAGATGACTGGACAATACAGGCAAAAGAAGTACACTTGAGCAAAAATAACACTCTTAAAGCACAAAATGTACGTTTTATGGTGTTTAAGAAGCCTGTTTTTTGGATTCCCTCACTTACAAAAGACCTTAACAAAGACTCCATAAGCCCAATTAAGTATCGCGTGGGATATTATGGCAAAAGAAATGTGCGTCTAGGCTTAAGCTACAACTTTGAGATTGGCGAAAATTGGGATAACAAAATCCTCTTTGATATTAGTACACTTAGGGGCCTTGCTGGCGGATTTGAAACCAAATACAAAAACCCAAACAGCAAAGAAGCCTTTAATGCCTTTAATTACTACGCTCACGATATTGCGACAAATGACTCTGATAAAGATAACAGATACCGCTTTCAAGGTAAGTATACAAATCGGATGTTTGAAGACAAAGTGGGCTTTACGGCAAGCTACGACAAGATGTCAGATCCCGAATTTCCAGCGGATTTTCAAAGCCGGGGCCTAGATTCAGGTAGAGCCAAACCTACACAGGCGCAAATTACAAGAAAAGATCCCAACTGGATTACGAGTATCAATACAAAGGTGCGTCTGAATGACTTTCAAACAGTAAAGCAGCAACTGCCACTTTTTACTTTTAATATGCGCCCTATGGCTTTAGGTAATAGCCAGATTGTTTTGGATAACCGTTTTAATGCAGGTTATCTCAACTATCTATATGCCCATGAAACACCCGATGTGCATAATTTTAGCTCTACAAGAGTGGCGCTGGCTCAAAAGTTGTATAGACCATGTCCAGTAAGTATTTTCAGTATTACACCGCATTTTGGTTATCGAGCTATCGGCTATGGTAATAGTCCTCAACATGAATCTCGAATGCTTTTTCAGGGTATTGCGGGAGTGGAGGCCCACACGCGCTTTAAACGCTCATCAGAAAACTTGCAGCAGATTGTAGAGCCATATGTTCAGTATGATTACTATTCAAAACCTACCACGAATCCACATAAGCATTTTTTATTTGATCTACAAGATGGCCTTTATAGACAAGATAGCCTTCGTTTTGGGGCGAGAAACTTTTTTGCTCGAACAGATGGCTCTCAGCTTAATTTTGACTTATATGCAATATCATTTTTTAATTCCCCTAAAATTGGTTCGCATATCCCAAAAGTGTACCTTGATAGCATATGGCGGCCGACTGCCTATTCTCAATATACATTAAATACGGCCTGGGATACTAAGCGTAATAATCTTGATCATTTTAACTTGCGTTCGGATGTTACCTTTACAGATAACCTTGCAATGGCCTTAGAATATCGCCACAGAAGTGCTTATGCATGGAGAAAGGTAGATTATGAAAACTTTATGGTCGATACATTCCATTCACAGCGCTCTCTTAGACACTCTTTAATGTCCGATAGGCGTGATACCTTTTTAACCCATTTCTTTGTGCGTCTTATGCCGCAGCTTGCCTTTGAATTTACAACTAGGCATGGTTGGGGAAGAAAACATGAGCGTAACTACAACGAATACGAAGTAAATTGCATTACCCTCTTTCGTAATACTATTAGGCTCACTCTTACCTTCCGCCATCGTCCAACCGGAAATGACTACTCTGTAGGCTTTTCTTTTGGCGACGGCTCCCACTCGGCAGATACCGACTTCAAAAAAATCGGTCAAGGCACCTACAATCTCCCTTAAAATTTCGTGCGTAAAAAGACTGAACCTTCTATATCTTCAGATATAAAATCATAAAGGGGAGAATAGTATGGCTGTAGCATCCGTAAAAAAATCAGCTTCTAAGCATTTTGCTGTAGAAGGTATAAATAAAAATGTTAAAGGTATCGTAGAAAAGTCCGTACAACCAACAGCAAAGCCTGTGATGCAGCAAAAGCAGCTGTATTCTACTGTAGACGGCGGAAGGGTGCATGTTGGACTAGAAGAAAATTATGCAGGCTCGATTGATAGCTATAACAATTTTCTTACGAGATGTGTGGCTAAGCTTTTTGGCTGGTCAACACAGGTTACTATTGATGGTAAATGCCGCCATGTAAATAAGTCAGATTATATTCGCTGGCTGAATAATAATACCGCTCACAAGGATGTAACAGCAGAAAATGTTGCTGGATTTTTGGATGTGGCACTTCTTGAGATTAAAGCAGAAAGTACTCAAGGGGCTATGCGAGATCACGTAAGTGCAGAAAGAGCAAGATTATTATTTGAAAAAATGGTCAAAGCCTTAGTTGTAAATAATGATTTTGTTGCTGCTAAAAAATATGCAGGTAAAGGGGCAAATCTCGATGACTCTTTCTGGATTCGCGAGGGCTATCCATTATCGCTAACAGGCCTAAAGGCTGACCTTCCCGAAGATAAAGCACTTGAATTTAGAGCCGGACGCTACACGCCGCTTTTATATGCTGCCGAAAAAGGTAATAAAGCATTTTGTGATTTTCTTGTTAAACTTAAAGCTAATACTTTTGCTCACGGTGAATATCTGCAGTTTACGAGGATTAGATCCGAATTAAATCCTATTACAGATATCCAAAGTGCTGAAGATGTACTGTTAGATAATGATTTACGCACTCGTATTAAATTAAAAACTACTACCACAATTCAATTTGAAGACCAAGTAACACCAAAGACTGAAAGTATTTATAATATTGAAACAGGCAAGCTTACAAGAATCGAAAGCAAAGCCCCAGTTGTAATAGAGAGATTTAGTAAGCCGCAAGAGCGCATTTCATATAAATATATTCAAAAGTCTTAGTAACGAAGCTTGGCATTTGGGCAGCCAAATGCCCAAATGCCGCCCTGAGCCCGGCGTTGACCACAAGGATAAAAAATGCAAGTTACAGCAACTCAATCAGGCGTACCTTCTGTTCCAGTAACTGATCAATTCTCCTCAAACTTTTTTAGACAATTTTCAGTGATTGATATTCCATATACTACAATTTTGCGTGCGATGAATTATTGTGCTGAATCTTGCTTCCGAAGATCTCTTTTTTCTGAAGATAGGCTTCTTACTCACAAAGATAGACAAGTAAAAGCGATGCAGAAGGTGTTGGAGAACAAAAAGTGCTGCGACACTTTTGCGCATACCGCCGCGAGCTTTCTGCAAACAGCCCTTGCCCATGTAGCTGGAAGTCAGATGAATCTTTTTCCCTCAGTGGCAGGAAATTGGGCATGCTCGTGGGTACGTATCAATGGTCTTTTTGGCTATTATGCTTATGGCCTTGTTGGCTATGGTGCACTGTATGCCAAGGATCGGATAAATAGGAATGTAAAGCTGGACGCTACTCTCAGCACTTCACCTACTGTAATGGCTCTTGATAGACTCTATTGCCGCATACGTACCACTTTTGCACAATATTTTATTGGCAGGGGTGTAAATTATTCGGTGAATTTAAAGCATCTGGTTTTGAACTGCCTTATAGGGGTAGATAAGCTAGAAAAAAAATTGGCACTTGAGGCAAAAAGTATTCCTGGAAAGATGCAAGTGCCCAAAAGAGTGGCAGCACTCATAGAATCACTAGGTTCAGTATTAGAAAGACATGATGAAATTGATAAAGAAATTTCTAAAATGAAATTGGATCCCAAGAGTGATGATGCATTTATTGTACGTCTTGAAATTTTAAAAACAAGTAAGGGACTGCCTCCTGGATTGCCAGATCCTGCTAGCATAAAGGCTGGGGAGCTTTCTAAAAAAAGGGACGAGGCACTTTTAGCGTATGGCAAACAATTGGCGACATGGTTTTTTGAAAAGCATGCCCCGGATGGACTTCATAGAGGATTTTTTGGATGGGTTTGGGATTTAGAAGGTGAGTATCAATCAATTGATCTTGCAGCTTCATTACTGACTGAATTTGGACTTCGACAGATCATCGATCCACATCGTTTATATGTAGCTATTCTAACAGCAGTAGGCGCCGAAACAATGGAGCTTGAGCACGATAAATATGGTGAGAATTCCCGTGAGCGAATTTTTAAGACGGGTAGAGAGATGATGGAACAGTCCCAAAAGAGCGATGCAAGTAGCTATTCAATTCTAAAGATATTTAATGATTCGGGACTTGATAGTGCTCCAGCTGGAAGCAAAGTGATAGATCAAAAACAAAAGGCAAGAGCGCAGTTAAAAAAAGTTATATCTGGAATGATCTATGATAGTATTAAAACTGACAAGCAGCCTATTGCTCCCCGGTCGCTGCAGGCCACATTTAATACGCTAGCAGAACAGGCAAGCAGACTTCCCGGTATCGGATTTGCACCGATTTTTATACGCGGGCTTGTAAATGGTGCTGTATTTACTATCAATCACATTCGAGAGGGAAAGGGCACCCCCTATGCAATGGGGCTGGTCAGCTATCTTACTGGTACAAAACAGACAGATTATCTAGCTGATAAGATTTTGGAGCTAATTGATCATCCTTCTTGGCCTGTTATTGCTTTGAAGATAGTTGATACAATGATACAATCCTTTTCAGCTCAAGAGCAAGATCGAGTTATCAATGAAACTGATATAATAAAACATTTTCAATCTATAGGTACGTTCCTTCTTCATAATGCTATCGTGCCTTTGGTTGGAGAGGATTCCAAAGGGGTTGTAGATTTCATTACTTCTGGACTTTCATCGGGCCAGGTGTTTGAAGAATTTAAAAATAAATTTAATGTACCGCAGAACGTAGCTTTTTTAGAGACAAGCCTGCCATTTATTCAGCCTACGATTAAGGAGCTTGAGCTTTATATGCGAACTATCGATATGTTCCGCAAACTTGGGGTGACACATAAAGATGATACAAAGTTTTGGGAATGCTATATACGCGAGCGTCTCTATCGCCAAGTAGATCCGCGCATAGACGAAACAGGAAAGCTGCGCTCAACACCAAATTATGGCCCTACCCGCGAAAAAATTGTGAACGACCTTATGGCATTAGATGATGCCGCTCTTCGTAAGGAACTTTCTTCCTATGTCGATATGGTACCGCTTCCTGTTGTAACGCCATTGCAGCCAAGAGGCGATATTCTGACTGATTATGTCGCTCCCACAGCGGGGGAAATAGTTCAATTGCAAGCACCTCGAGAAAAGCCTGCTGCGACTGGAGCAATAAGTTACGTGAAGAGTGGAAAAAATTGGCTCGGCCGTTGGTGGTAATGACAAGTCTGATTACGTTTTGACAACAGAAATTGTCAAAAAAGAATGAGTCAGGCCTGGGCTGTCAAATATTGAAATTTTTTGACATGAAATTTTCTTTAAATATGTGTCCGTATCTACGCCAGTTAACTTTTTAGAGCCCCGTTTAGGGCGACTTATCTAAGCCCATAGTGATAACTATGGGTATATCATTACGACATCCTGGAGCCCTTTAAAGGGCGACTCAGATCTCACAAACTAACTTTAATTACGCCAAAGTATAAAATTAATCGCCCTAAAAAGGGCTCTAGGAATTGGTATGACATTCCCACAGTTCCCTTCGGTTCACTGTGGGCTCTAATAAATCGCCCTCAGTAAGCTCAGCACCTGTTGTGACAGTTATTTATTTAGAATGCAGATTAGAGAGAGATGCGCACGTAAGCAGTGCAAAAACGAGCAATTTTTTCATAAAAACCTTTTGTGTTTTGTGAGTCGATACTCAAGGTAATTTTTTTATGTTTTTAATCCAAGAAAAATTTTAGATCATGGCATAGCGATGCAATGGATTTTTGGCATCTACGCATGGGTAAAACTTTACAAAATAGCCTATTGTCGGCATGCTTGTTGTTTTTTTAGTTGATGGGATGTTATGTACGATATTTTAATTGTTGGCGTAGGCTATGTGGGATTGGTAAGCGGTACTTGCTATGCAGAGATGGGAAATCATGTTACATGTCTGGATAAAAATGCTGTTAAAATCAATACTTTAAAAGCTGGAAATATTCCTATTTATGAGCTCGGCCTTGAGGAAATGGTGCGCCGCAATGTTAAAGCTTGCCGCCTTAATTTTACCACTGACTACAAAGAAGCAGTAGAGCAATCTACAGTATGTATACTTGCAGTAGATACTCCTATTGGCCCAGATGGCGGCTGTGATCTTAGCTCTATTAAAGCGGCAAGTCGCCAGATTGCCGAAGTAATGAATGGCTATAAGGTAATTGTGAACAAATCTACAGTTCCTGTGGGTACAACCAAGCTTGTTCGCTCTATTATAGCCGAAGTTTTACACAGGCGCGGCTGCACATTTGGCTTCGACGTAGTTTCTAACCCCGAGTTTTTAAAAGAAGGTTCTGCGGTTTCAGATTTTATGAAACCCGATCGCGTAGTACTTGGGGTTGAGTCAGAAAGAGCTGCCAAAATTATGCGCGAGCTCTACCGCCCATTTATGCTGGGAGGTGATCGCGTGATTGTTATGGATCCAGCATCATCTGAGCTTACAAAATATGCAGCAAACACTATGCTTGCCTTAAGAGTATCTTTTATGAACTGGCTATCAAATCTAGCGGATGCAACAGGTGCAAATATTTCCGAAATACGTAGAGGAATTGGCTCTGATAAACGTATAGGATCTGCCTTTTTATGGGCAGGAGTTGGTTTTGGCGGATCTTGCTTTCCTAAAGATATTAAAGCTCTTAGGCAGATGGCATTAGAGTTTGGTTTGCCAAGTCATATTATTGATAGTATTGAACAAATAAATCAGCATCAAAAAAGTATACTTTCTCAAAAGATTACAAAATACTTTGAGCCGCTTGATGGTCTAAAAAATAAAACTATAGGCATACTCGGCCTTGCTTTTAAGCCTGATACTGATGATATGCGTGAGGCTCCGGCACTTGTTATTATACGTGAATTACTAGAGCTAGGGGCAATTTTGCGACTTTTTGATCCTGTAGCTATGGAAAATGCCCAAAACATACTTGGCGCATCTGATCAAATTATTTGGTGCAAAGATGAATTGGATTGCGCAAAAGGTGCGCACGCACTTGCCCTTGTTACAGAGTGGAAGCAGTTTCGTTTGCTAGACTTTCCAAAACTTCTTTGCCAAATGCAAGGTAAAGCATTTTTTGATGGTCGAAATCAATATGCACCTCGCGAGATGGCTATGCATGGCTTTGATTATTTTAGTATTGGCCAGCCTGCTGCAATGCACTTCACCGAAAAAGATTTTTTGCCGCATGAGCTTGTAGAAGAGCCAATTATGGATGCTTTACATGGCAACTAGCCTTCGTTTTAGCATTATAGCTCTTTTATGCAGCATAATTCTCTCATGTACTCTTCCCTCAGTAAACGACTTTCATGTAGCGTTTGTGATGGCGCCTTTAGTAATGCTGTTTTATAATGCTTCATTAGCTATGTGCCTTTGGTGCGCGCTTTTAAGCGGCCTGGCACTTGATGCCATTGAACTTACCCCAAAATTTGGTTTTTTAGGCCTTTCATACCTACTTACAAGCCGTCTTTTATATCCTGCTAGGCTGTATTTTTTTAAAGACTCGCATAGCACTTTGCCTATAATGACCTTTTTGTTTTCATTCATAGCTGGATTCATAGAGGTTTTAGTAGCTTTATTTTTTGATATTTCTCTGCCTAAAACCGGTCCATTAGATCTTTTGCTCCAACCTCTTATTAATGCTTTTTTTGCGATAATCGTTTTTATGCTTCCCAGTTTTTTATGGCATCAGTATCGTCAAAGAGTAAGCAGGAGAAGATACAGTGATGATACTTGACGGAAAAATTGTTGCTAAACGTATTCAAGACGAGCTAAAGTTGGCAGTTGGCGCATGCATTGATCGACCACCTTGTCTTGCGGCAGTACTTACTACAGACCATCCAGCATCTCACAGCTATGTAAAGCGAAAGGTTGCCGCTTGTAAAGAAGCTGGCATTACGTCTAAAGTCATCCAAATTGCTCCAAAGACAACTCAAGAGATACTTGATCTTATCGATATATTAAATAATGATGTCGATATCGATGGTATTTTAATTCAGCTGCCGCTTCCTCATGAAATCAACATCATGCAGGTACTTGAGCGCGTTAATCCCAATAAAGATGTCGACGGCTTTCATCCTGTTAATGTAGGCAAGATTTTACTTGGCGATCATAATTCTTTGCATCCATGCACACCACTTGGCATTAAAGTGCTCTTGCAGCAATACAAAATTGAAGTCGAACAAAAGCATGTTGTCATTGTTGGACGTAGTAACATCGTTGGCAGGCCATTGGCAGCTCTATTTTTACAAAACGCACCAGGCGCTAATGCCACAGTCACAGTGGCGCATCGTTTTACAAAAAATTTAGCTGAAATCACCCGCACTGCCGACATCCTTGTCGTTGCTGTTGGTAAACCAAACCTTATTCGTGCCAATATGGTAAAAGAGGGGGTAGTTGTAGTAGACGTTGGCATAAACCGCGTTGAAGATACTGCAAGCCGTTCTGGCTACAAAATAGTTGGCGACGTTGCCTTTGAGGAAGTGGCACCTCTAACAAGTGCGATAACGCCCGTTCCTGGCGGTGTCGGCCCCATGACCATAGCAATGCTCCTATCAAATACTCTCAAGTGTTATTCTCTAAGATAAATTTTACAATAAACACTTGATCGCTTTTGTTGTTGTATTATATTCTCCTCAAAAACATTTACTGGGTTAAATTATGAAATGCGCATGTAGGTTATTTTTGTTACTGGCTGCTTGTTTTGTGTCGAGCATGCAGGCTGATACAAAGACATTTTTAGTGTATGGTGGGAAAACAGGATGGATTGGACAAAAGCTTGTTACATTGTTAAACGAGCAAGATCAAATTGTCTATACAGGAAGCGCTCGTCTTGAAAACCGTGAAGCACTTGTTCAAGAAATTACCGAGATTAAGCCAGATTTTATTATTAATGCTGCCGGGGTTACTGGAGTTCCAAATGTTGATTGGTGCGAAGATCACCAGCAGGAGACTATACGAAGTAATATTATTGGCGCGCTGAACCTGGCAGATATTGCCTTTTTGCATCAAATCCACATGACAAACTTTGGAACTGGCTGCATTTATGAGTATGATGAAGAACATAGTATAGAAAACAATATTGGATTTGTAGAAACCGATACTCCTAATTTTGCAGGTTCTTTTTATTCGAAGACAAAACTCATGCTCGATAAATTACTTAGCAGCTACCCTAATGTACTGAATTTACGACTAAGATTACCTATTTCATCGGATCTACATCCACGAAATCTAATCACAAAAATCACAAAATATCAAAAAGTAGTCAACGTTCCAAATTCTATGAGCGTTCTTGATGATTTATTGCCCATCTTATTGAAATGGCGCAAAGAAAGCTGACAGGAAATTATAATTTCACAAATCCTGGCACTATTTCACATAACGAAGTACTTGCACTGTATAAAAAGTATGTTGATCCGCAATTTACATGGACCAATTTTACTCTGGAAGAGCAAAGTAAAATTTTGAAAGCTCCAAGATCCAATAATCATCTCGATGTATCCAAATTATCGAAATAATTTCCTGAAATTTCGCCAATTCATGAATCCTGTGGAGAACATTTTTAAATCAATAGTCTGCAAAGCACCGAAGTGCAAACACCAAAAATAATCTCGAGGCGAAGGGATTAAGGGTGAACATAAGAATTTAAAATGCTCCAGCTTGAAGGGTGGCATATAAAAGCCCAGGGCAGCGCCCTGGGTATTTGTGTAGTTCTGAGGTCAAGGCTGCGTTATAGTAAATAAAAAATGCTAAAAATTTTGTGCCAATATCTCTATAATTTATTGTTTTACTATAACGCAGGCCTTCAGAAGCCTGCAATGCCTCTCACAGCATGCCCAGGGCGCTGCTGGGTTTTTTTATGCTAGCCCTTCAGGCTCGAGGAATGTGCTTGAGATCTAATTAAGTTAGCATTTGTGAGGCTAAGTTGATTTAAGTTCTTTTTCAGTATGTATTCTTTTGCAATATTAATCCTGTAACACCTGAAAAATATAAATGATTTCTCTTTAGTAGCCTGTAGAGGTTGTTGAAACAAATCTTGTAAAGATGAGCTTAAATCAACACCAGGTATGATCCCAATGGATAATTTTATCGAAATTATAGCAGAGCCTTTTACTCAAGATTTGCAAAACTATATTAATAAAGGTTTTTCCCAAAATGCGCACACGCGTCTTGGTGAAAATTGTAATTTTGATACCTATGCATTTATTGCAAAAGATACTGAAGGGTGTTTTGTAGGCACAGTAGTGGTGCAGCAAATTTGGTAGCTTTATATATAAAATATCTTTTTGTAGAAGAGCGATACCGAGGTTTGAAAATTGGAACAGAGCTTATGGTAAAGCGATAGCATATGGCCAGGATATTGGATGTACTTTTGCATTTTTAGAAACGATGAGCTATCTTGATACACTTGGATTTTATCAAAAAATGGGTTTTTATGTTGAATTTAGCCGAGAAGGCTTTAGCCATAACCTCACATATCTTTACCTTCGAAAAGACTTAAATTAACTTCAAGTCTTGTCTACAGCTTTAAAAATTACAGATGAATAAGGCCCCATTTTGAGCTCATTTGCATCTAGGGTGTGATGCTGAGATATGTCTTGGGGGTCATTAAGGAAGGTGTTTACAACAAGCGCCCACTTCCTATTCTTTTGGTGCATTCGGAAGGTGCACAGTGGGGGCATTAGCACATGCATTAAAGGCTATGTAGATGTCATTTTGGTCTTTATGATCAAGTACGGTATAGGCAATAAAGTGGGAGTTATAGCTCCAGTCTGGAGCATTTGGTTTTATGCCATGCCACTGGATATCATCTGGTGCAAAAAAAGTACTTCTTTTTAAGGAGGGTTCTGTCGAAAGTCAATCATTAGCTTCCAAAAGTGCACTAAAGAGCTTGATGTCTCAAGTTCTGACCAGAAAAACCAATTTAGTTCATTGTCTTGGCACCATGTGTTGTTATTGCCAAGTTTTGTATGACCATATTCATCGCCCATATTAATCATTGGAATGCCGCTTGATACCATAAGTGCGACGCATAAGTTTTTCATCTGCCTTGCCTGAGTGTTTCTATTTTGGCATCTTTTGTAGGGCCTTCTTTACCGCAATTCCATGTGTCATAATGCTCTACACCGTCTCGGTTATTTTCCCCATTTGCGAGGTTGTATTTTTTTTCATATGAAACAAGGTCTCTTAATGTAAAACCATCATGGCAGCTTACAAAATTGATACTGTTTAAGGGGCTGCCATCTTTGCCGTAGAGATCTTGTGAGCCGCATATTTTTGTGGCAAATTTTCCAACAAATCCGGGTGTGCCTTTAATAAATTTGCGCACAGATGTGCGATATTCGTCATTCCATTCAATCCACTGATCAGGGCCTTTCCAGGGGGCCTGAAAGAACGCTCCAACTTGGTGAAGCCCGGCAGCATCCCATGGTTCTGCTATTAACTTAGTATGTGATAAAATACCGTCTTGTGTGATGCGATCTAAAAGCGATGAAGATTCTAAAACCTTTCCGTCTTGTCCTCGCATAAGAATGGAAGCTAAATCAAAGCGAAAGCCGTCTACATGCATCTGGGTAACCCAATATCGAAGCGACTCGATGAGCATATCGGCAACAACAGGATGGTTGCAATTTAACGTATTGCCGCAGCCGGAATAGTTAAGATATTCTTCGTGGGAATCTTTTGTGTAATATTCATGTTCAGAAAAGCCTTTCCAGCTTATTGTGCGTCCCAGTTCGTTGCCTTCGCCTGTATGGTTAAATACAATATCCAATATAACTTCAATGTCTGCTTTATGAAGTGCTTTTATCATTTCCTTGCACTCTTGAAGTGCTTCTAGAGGATCATCACTTGTTGCATAGCGCTGCATTGGCGCAAAAAAGCTTAAGGGCTGGTAGCCCCAATAATTGCAAAGTTTTTTGTGTGTTTTGGGATTCTTGTTTATACAATCTGCTTCATCAAATTCAAAGATTGGCAAAAATTCTACAGCATTAATGCCAAGCTGCTTTAGGTAAGGAATTTTTTCGATTACTCCTTTATAGCTACCTGGATAGTGGGCTTGACTTGATGGATGATTAGTAAAACCGCGAATATGCATTTCATAAATTATTAAATCACTTAAATTATGTCTAGGTGGGGCATCGTTTTCCCAATTGAAGGCGTCCTTGAAAAAGCTACCCCAACCGGCTGGTTTTTATAGCGCTCTTCACTAAAGGCATTTGTACCAAAATGATTGCCGCTAGCAATAAGTTTTGCATAAGGGTCAAGCAATAAATTATCTTCAACTTTAAAGCCATACAGTAATTCGGTATCATTACTTGGCACAAAAATATGCCATATCGAACCAGTGCGATTTTTTTGAGGGTCAAGTTGCAATGTGGTTATAGCGCTTGGGTTTTGTAATGAAGCAAAAACAATTTCTTTTACAGGCAATTTTGAATAGACAGCAAAATTCCAGCCAGATGCGACTTTGCTTGCTCCAAGGGGGGAAGGTGTGCCTTTCTTATTAGTGTTCATATTTTCACCTTGAGCTAGACTTTCATTTTTTTCAATTGCAATAATAGGATTTATGGCGTAACTTCTTGTATTCAAAATATTGGAGGAGTCTATGTCTCTAGAGAACGCAAAAGAAAATTTAAAAGAATTTGGCAAAGAACTTAACCTAGAACTTGCCTTTGATGAAAATAACACCTGTATTTTGGGTATTGACGATGATTATTCGTTGCATATCACCTTTGAACCAAACTCACAGCGTATGTATCTTTACTCACCACTACTTGACGGATTGCCAAAAGATGATAAAATTCGTTTAAAGCTCTATGAGCGCCTTTTGGAAGGTTCTATGCTAGGCGGCCAAATGGCAGGCGGCGGCGTTGGCGTTGCTACAAAAGAAGAACTTATCCTAGTTCACTCTACAATTACAATGGAACATGCTGTATCATCAGCACTTCGTGCTTATGCTCCTATCTTTTTGGAGATGGTTGAGCGCTGGCGCAAAATCTGCAAGGATCTTTCCGAAGGCAGACAAGAAAGTTCAGATAAAAAAGCAGAAACTCCACAAACTATGATGCCGCGTCCAGGTGGACATGGTACACAAGGGTTTATCAAAATTTAAGGAAAAAGATTATGATCTTTATTCAAATAGCAGGTCACCTTGGCCAAGATCCCGAAGTGCGCTATACACCAAGCGGTCAAAAAGTGACTACAATCCGTGTTGCTACAAACATTAAGCGTAGCAATAAAGAAAAGACTGTATGGTGGAAGGTCACTATGTGGGGCGATCGCTTTGATAAAAGGCTTGCTTACCTGAAAAAAGGTAGCGCAGTGATTGCATGGGGTGAAATGGGCATTCCTGATATCTACACAGATAAAGAAGGTAATCCACAAACTTCATTTGAAATCATAGCTGAGCATTTGAGCTTTAGCCCATTTGGTGGAAAAGATCGTCAAAATCAAGACGGCTCAAGTGGCGACCAAAAAGAAGACCAAGAAGAAGACCAAGTGCTTGCCAACCGCTTTGCGGGCAAAGCCCCAACAGCTGGCACAAAGCCCGCTCAACCAGCAACATTTGCCCAAGACGATGACATGCCTTTCTAGGTGTGTGTATGCGTGAGGGTTATGATGCTAAGGTGTGAGATTTTTTTTAACGCAGAGAAAAAACGAGAGCGCAGAGCTCGCAGAGAAATACAAAAAACAACAGGGCTTTCCTTAGAACAAAATATGTTTCTAGGAAAGCCCTCTGTTTTTGCCAAGCGTTAATTTTCATCATTATAGGTAACCTTCTAGGCCCTGAATAATGCATTTGTCAGCTTTTTACAACTTTGTTGCTACTATTTGGCTTATCCAGCAGGGGGTTTTGGAGACGGCTTTTACCTTCCAACCGGAAAGTTGGAGAAGACTGTTAAAGTCCTCTAGCGTTCTTTGCTGGCCACTTATGCATGTCATGAACTGGATGTCAAACATCAGGGCTTCAGATTGGGGTAGCAGCATCTCGTGTAAGACTAACTCTGTATGGGGGAGTGCCGCTTTTCTGCATTGCTGTAATATGGCAATGCATTCTTTATCGCCCCAGTCGTGTAGCACTCGCTTGAATAAAAAGACGTCCGCTTGAGGGACCTCTTCAAAAAAGCTGCCTCCAACATGCTGGCAGCGCTGGTGTTCATGCTCGTTCAGGACAGAGTTTGCAATATTCTCTGGAAGGTCAAATAGTATGCCACGTACCTTTGGATAGGTCCGCAAAATCTCCTGCATGTAGCGACCTTTGCCTCCACCGATATCAGCGACAGTGATTCCCGGCTGTAAAATGTCTTTGAGAGATGGCATTAGCGATGAACACTCATAGTCGCTTACAAAGGTCATCGCATCTGAAAATAGCTCTGTTGTCGCAGGGCGCGAGCTTATGTATTCAAAAAATGAGGCTCCGGTTTGTTTTTCAAAGGGGATAATGTCTTGTGTTATTGCTTCTTCAAGTGCTCCCAAGGCATTCCATCGCTCGGCGTTATCATGCAAAATAAAGCCCTGGCAGTTTTTGTCTAAAAAGAGCTCGCCTGTATTTGTAAGTGCTTTATTTTGCACAAGGCCTGCATTCTCTAAATGCTGCAATAGCACTTGTGGAACAGGTAGGTTTTGCTTAAGTTTTTCAAAAACTTGCAGGCCGCAAGCTACATATATAGCTCTTGCCTGTAGGTATAGTCTGCTTAGGCGCTCTATTTGCGTAGGCTGATCGTCTTCATTTTGCAAAGCTATTAGGCTTGCCTCGGTTGCATCAGCAAGAGCACTCCAGCGCTTGTCCTGATGGTTGATGATCCGCGTGCCGCTTTTAGTCCACAACAGATCTTGCGACAGGTTTGAATGTAAAAAGTGGCCGTCATCTGTTTTTGTAAAAATATTGTGCGAGGCAAGAAAGTTTAGCATCCGCTCAAGCTGGTCGGCGTACTTTAGATCGAGCCTTTTGGCAAGTTCCATGATGCTCAAAGAGTCATCATTTAAAGCTTCAGCTACTTTGAGCTTTATTATAGCATAAATTGACCTGGATAAAATAAATCCGCTATAGTTTGGAAATACTTCCTTAAAAAATAACTCTGATTTTTGTGTATTAGATAATGCATTCATAGTTTTCTCCGTTTAGTAGCTCATTGTATAATATTCACTAATTGTTGATAATATAGCCAAATGTTAAGCATTAGTAACTATAGGTTAGCAATGAGTAAGTTCGATCGTTTGGCTACGTTTGTGTTAGTGTTTGAAGAGGGCAGTTTTGCTGGATGCGCCCGCAAGCTCAATATATCATCTGCAGCAGTAAGCAAGCAGATAAGCCTGCTTGAGCAGGAACTTGGCTTTGAGCTTTTGCATAGGTCAACAAGAACCCTCAAGCTTACAGAAGCCGGCACAAGCTACTTTGACCAGGCCCGCAAAGTCCTGCACGAGATGGCCGAGATTGATGCAATGGGGTTGGAAATGAACACCGAACCCTTTGGGAGCCTAAAAGTGGCTTCAGCGCGCCACTATGCTGAAAGCTATATTTTGCCACACCTTGGCAAGTTTTTAAACAAATACCCCAAACTACAGTTTAGCCTGGAATTGATGGAGCGCATACCAGATTTAGAACGAGAAGAACTTGATATAGTGATAGGCCTCAGCCGCTCGCTATCCATAAACAGCATACAAAAAACGATTGGCCACACAAACTATGTGCTATGTGCAAGTCGTGAGTATCTTAACACACATGGCACGCCCAAAGAACCACAGGATTTGAAAGGCCATCGGTATATAAACCATGTCTTGCGCGTACCTGTGCATATAATACAGTTTAAAGATGGTCTAGAAGTATATGTAGAGCCCTGTCTTTTATTAAACGACACCGTAGCCATGAAAAAATGCGCACTTGATGGCTTAGGGATAGTAAAGCTCCACCAGTATGTTGTAGAGCAGGAGCTAAAAAAGGGGACTCTTGTAGCTATACTGCAAGGATACAACGAACCCAAGCAACCCATATTAGTAAGCTACAAGCAATACAAGCATCTCCCTTCAAAAATCAGGTGCTTTCTGGATTTTTTCACTATGTCTATTGGGATCAGGCTTGGGGTGAAACAAATAGCCTAAACTTTGATAATTTTTCGCTCTAAAATACCCCCAGATTTGGTCCTGATTTTTTATGTTTCAAAAATGTTAAAGTCTCTTGTCCTGTAGGGACAAATTATTAATAGCCCAGGGTGAAACCTTGGGTTTAATTGTAACAGAAAATTAAGTCGCTTCAGGGCGGCTTATTATTTTAGCTTAACATTCTACTCCCATTTATTAAGTCGTCGCGAAGCGACTCAATCTTCTTTTATAACCATACCCACGGTTTCACCGTGGGCTATTAATAAATTTGTCCTTTTAGGACAACAATCTAGGGGAAAAAAACGACAAGGCTTTCGTCGAATATCTTCGATTTGTTTCACCCTAGGGCCGGCCCTTTCGATGCTTTCGATGCTTGTTGAACCATGTTAATTGAAATCGCACGAATCGCAGAATACGACCCTTTCACGGCCCCTTTCATTCGTCAAAAATCCTTACCTGCGCCCATGTGTTCGAGAAGATTCGGTATTTTCACGCTGATCTTGTCTAATCTCTGCAGATTGTTCTCTGTTAAGTAATCGCTGTTCGCGCTCAGTATTGCCATTTTCAGCCGCTCTGTTTGCTTCATTGCTGAGAGTGTTGTCGTAGGTATCACCATTCATTGCAATTGATTCTCTCTTTTTTTTGCAAACTTTGCAATTGGGACTTTTATCACAATTTTCAGTGTCAGCTGGTGGTGAAGAGGCATTTGAGTCCGCTTGTAAAGATCCGGCTAGTACTGTGAGAAGCAAAGTAGTAAGTACTTTCATAAAATATACCTTATGTTTAGTTTTATCTGACTCTATCTGTAACTACTTAATTTTTCAACAGGGAAAAATAGTAAAAGGGGCCGGCCTATGGTGTTGATTTAAGGGCGTTTTTGCGACATGAATATCATGCAATATTTGTCCTTGAATGAGGCGCTTGGCGCATGTTTTTTGAGCGAAGCTCTTTGGAGTGACTCGATTCATCGAGTCTTTTCTTAGGCCGATTCATCGGCCGAGCCGACATGAGCTTTATGCTTATCAATCTGGCCGCAAAAGTTTCAAGCGGTGCGCCGATGAATCGGCTTAAGAAAAGACTCGATGAATCGAGTCACTCCAAAAAAACTTCTGCCAAGGACAACTATTGAAAGAAAATCATTTTGTAAAAAAGCACTTAAATCAACATCCGGCCCCTTTTACCCCTTTTACCTTTTATTAAGACGAATTTACTGAGTACGTTGTGCTATAGTGTTTTTTCTTTGTTAAATTCTTCCTTATTTGATTGAAAAATTTATATTTTATGCTATGGTAATTTTTAAAGTCATATTCTGGATTTGTATCCATCTATGACAACTTGTATAGATAGCTAGTAGGCATATTTGTAAAATGTTTTGAGCGAATAATCCTAATTCACCTTTAACGATTTGCTCTAGCTAAGGTATGAAACTTACATATTAAATTGCTTTCGGGGTCATCGACATGTTGCCAATTTCTAATCTAACATCTGTAGGTTTTTATTTTTCCTCAATTTTATTTTTCCTTTCGGGTTTTTTACTTTTAGCTCTCTATAAATTTAGATGGAAATCTGATGTAACTTCATTTGCCCTTTGGTTCTTAGCGTATACTTTTTCTGGTTTGATCACTTGGTTTATTACTTATAATTTCTTATTTATCATTGCAGCAATTGCTCTATATATTGTTATTAATCTCATTTTTTTTCCGTTAGTCCGTACAATTTCACTATTTGGTCTCTTTTTTTTTACAAGTATGTTAACTCCTGCGTTTTATGTGCTTATTTGGCTTACTGAAATAATACTGGGTTCAGTTTTAGAAGTGGGATGGAATTTGACGCTTCTGGCATGGGTTGGCGGTGCTATATTTTCATCTTTAATAATAATAAACGCGGTCATGATAAGTTGGATAACATTAGCAAGATATTCAAGTTTATACTTTCGTTTCCCTAGGCTAGAAAGAGAGTTGGAAAAAGTTGCTCAGTCAACAACATCCCTGCCAAAGGTATCTATTCACCTACCTTGCTGTAATGAACCACCAGAAATAGTAATTGAGACTCTCAATGCAATAGCTAACTTAAAATATTCAAATTTTGAGGTAATTGTTTTTGATAATAATACAAAAGATCCTGCTATATGGAAACCATTACAGGAACATTGTGAAAAACTTGGGGATCGCTTTCGTTTTTTCCATGTTGATAGTCTTAAAGGTGCAAAAGCTGGCGCACTCAACGCTTGTTTAAAGGAAACATCTCCAAATGTTGAATTAGTCAGCGTAATGGATTCAGATTATGTTACAACTGAAAATTTTTTAAGCGATCTCGTTGGCTTTTTTGATGATCCACAAGTAGGTTTTATACAATCATGTCAAGATTACAGAAATTGGCAAAATAATCGTTTTCAAACAGCTTGTTACTACGAATACGAAACACACTTTAAACTTGAATTACCAGGGCAAAATGAATGGGATATCAATTATACCATTGGTACTATGTGCATAATACGACGAGAAGTTTTAGATAAAGTTAAAGGCTGGGCAGAATGGTGTCTGACGGAGGACTCAGAAGTAGCTGTACGGATACATGCATTAGGCTATCAAGGATATTACTTAAATCATACATATGGCAAAGGCTTAATTCCTGAAACCTTTGAATGCTACAAACAGCAACGCTTCAGATGGAGCGCAGGACCGGTTCAGCAATTTATGAAGCATTGGAAACTTTACCTCCCTTGGACCCAGAACGGTAAGTTAACTTTTATGCAGAAATTTGGAGAAATATCACATAGTCTTTCTAACTTTTTTGGCGAAGGATTAAGCTTTATTATCAACATTCCAATTTTAGGTTTTTGTCTTTGGTCTTCTGTAGTAAAGGAACAATCTTTTACACTTCCGAGTGTTATTCTATTTATGATACCGCTTGCTTTAGTAAGAACCATTATTGGCAATTGGATTACAATTCGTCTTTTAAAAGGCACATGGAAAGATCAATTGTTATCATCTATAGCCTCCAGATCGCTAACTTATATAAGAAATGCTGCTTTTTATTCGGTTATTTTTTTCTCAGAACTCGAGTGGATGCGTACGAATAAATTTAAGATTTTGTCCAGTAGATTTAGGATATTTTCATCTTGCAAACAAGAAATAACTGGTGCAATTGTTTATTTTATTGTTGCATGCATAATATTCCCTTTTGTACATTTTCTTCATCCGGATGTTATTTTTTTAATTTGGCTTGGTCTAGTAAACCAGATACTATCTTTACTATGTGCTCCTCTTATGGCATATATTTCTGAGAAACATCTACTTAATGCCAAACTATAGCTAAATAATTAAAAAGGCCGAACTTTGCGATGTGCGATTTTAAAATAAATCGAACAGAAGCCCTTTGTTTTTGTGTTCTTTGCGTTTCTTAGCGCCTTTGCGCCTTTGCGTTTAATAAAATCTTGCACCTTGGCCTCGTAACCTTCTCGAATACACTTTGTGCTTTACAAAACATATAAAACACTGCTATCACTAAGCATTTATATCACCCTCGGATTTCTCTATGCAAATTCTGCGCGCCGCGTCACTTGATAAGCGAGAGCCAAGTGATGCTCTTGTTATTGCCTACTTTAAGGATCATTACCAAAGAGATGATATAGGTCATCTGCAAGAGGTTTGCCTTAGACCTATTCAGGCTGGGGATTTTACGGCAAATGCAGGGCAGATTGTCAGCGTATGGAATGATGATCCCGCTGAAAAGCGCATTTTTATGCTAGGGCTCGGGCCAAAAGAAACATGCAGCCCAGAAGTTATCAGAAGAAGCTATGGAGCACTTGCCAAGGTCTGTATAAAGCATAAATGCAAAAGCTTAAATATCCTAGTGCCTGAAATTGAAAATATACCCTTAGATGTATCCTTAAAGGCTCTTTTTGAGGGAATTATATCGGCGCTTTACGTTTATGATATATACAAAACTGTAAATTCAGGTGAGCGTGATGTAGTATTGGAGGAAATTACACTTATTGGCCCCGATCTTCACCTCATCGCAAAAGTTGCTGATAAAACCAAGAAAGTAATGAGCGCAGTGTATAAAGCGCGAGATCTTATTAATGGTAATGCCGATGATGTAACCCCTGAGTATCTTGCACGATTTGCAAAAGAGTTAAGTCAAGAATTTCCTAGAGTTACAACAGAAATTAAAGATAAACCTTGGATTCAAAAAGAGAATATGGGCCTTCTTTTGGCCGTTTCTAGGGCCTCAGTTCTTGAGCCTAAGGTGATTATATGCTCATATCAAGGAAAGCCAGTTTCATCTGATCATACCGTATTAGTAGGTAAAGGAATAACCTATGATACCGGTGGTTTAAAGCTTAAGTCCGTAGATGGTATGTTAACCATGCGAAGTGATATGAGCGGTGCGGCAGTTTGTTTGGCACTCATTGAATCAATTGCAGCTTTGAGCCTGCCGGTAAATGTTACGGCAATTATTCCTACTTGCGAAAATGCAATAGGTGCACTTAGCTATAAGCTAGGAGATGTATATGCATCAAGATCTGGCATTAGTGTTGAAGTTACTAATACAGATGCCGAGGGAAGGCTTGTTTTAGCCGATGCCATAAGCTACGCAGTAGATGTACTTAAGCCAAGCTGTCTAATTGACATAGGAACTCTTACAGGATCAATAGAAATAGCCCTTGGCAATGAACTTATGGGACTCTTTTCTAATAGTGATGTTTTAGCAGAAGAGCTTTTAGGAGCTTGTCATAGGACTCATGAAAGAGCATGGAGAATGCCTCTTTATGAAGAATATAAAGATCAGCTAAAATCTGATGTTGCAGATATAAAAAATGCAGCTACAGCAAAAGGCGGCTCAATACTTTGTGCTAAATTCCTTGAACAGTTTGTCAAGGATGTGCCATGGGCACATTTTGATATGGCATCTGTTGCATTTGCTAAAGAAGCTAAAGGCTACCTGCCAAAAAATGCAACAGGCATAGGAATTCGAATGCTGGTTGACTATTTTGAACAAAGAGACAAATATGACATTTAAAGATGACTTGGACGCACAAGATACCCCTGATAAGTATATTCAAGATCTAACATCTCAAGAGCTGCATCAGCGTAGACGCGTACCTGTAGGAGTGCTTGGAGCCACAGGAAGCGTAGGGCAAAAACTTCTTATGCTTATTGACAAGCATCGCTGGTTTCATGTTACTGCAGTTGCGGCATCCGAAAAGTCACAAGGAAAAACCTATCGTGAAGCGGTTCAGTGGCGTATGCCAACCCCTATTTCTGATGAGGTGGCAAATCTTGAAGTAAGTGCCTGTGAGCCTAATTTACCATGTCGTATAGTTTTTTCTTGTCTAGATGGCAATATTGCAGGTGAAATTGAACAAAAATTTGCACAAAAGGGCTATACGGTAATTTCCTGCGCTCGTAGCCACCGCATGGACCCAAGTGTTCCTTTACTTATTCCAGAAGTTAACCTGCAGCATCTTGAGCTGCTTAAAGAACAAAAATTTCCTGATAAGGGTTGTATTATTGCAAAGCCAAATTGCGCCGTAATTGGCCTCATGCTAGCTTTAAGACCTTTGCAGCTAGAATTTGGCATAGAGGCAATAAATGTAGTTACCATGCAGTCGATTTCAGGCGCCGGCTTTCCAGGTGTTCCTAGCATGGCAATTTCTGATAATATCATTCCCTACATAGCTGGAGAAGAAGATCGCTTGTACGAAGAGCCGGCAAAAATTTTTGGCACCATTAACAATGGCAAGATTGAGCCATATGACATGAAAATATCTGCAACATGCACACGAGTTCCAGTAACCGAGGGACATCTTGAAGTTGTATCGGTTAAACTTAAGGAAAAAGCCACGCTAGAGCAAGTAAAGAGGGCCTTTAAAGAATTTACATCACCATTGGATGAGCTTCATTTGCCATCCTCGCCAGTAAATGCCATACATTTCTTTGAAGATGATGATTTACCCCAAGTAAGGCTGCAACGAGATCTAGAAAGGGGAATGGCGGTGTCAGTTGGCAGGCTGAGGCCCGACCCAATTCTTGATTTTAAGTTTGTGTTGCTTTCACACAACACCGTGAGGGGAGCAGCTGGTGGTGCAATTTTAATTGCCGAACTTCTCGTTAAAAACGGCCATGTTTTTTGGTAGTAAACGAATTTTTTACGACCTTTTTTGACCGCAGGTCCCTGGAGTGCGGGACTTTTTGTCCCGCTCTTAATTTTACGTACACTTTAACCACATAAGCTTCAAAGAAGAAAAAAGCGGTAATTTTTCGCTTTATTGTTTTTGACGTTAGGGTGTTCGTAAAATTAAGGGCGGGACAAAAAGTCCCGCACTCCAGGGACCTGCGGTCAAAAAAAGGTCCTAAAAATGGTCGAGTCTGTGCCTCTGTGTTAAAAAATAATCGCACTTTGAGACATCAATGATGGCAGCAGCAGGGAGGTTTGGTTGTGCTGTCGGGTTCTGGTAATGCTTTTGGTGGGGCTAGGTAATTGAGTAAATAATTTACCGCTATAGAGCAGATTATGCCCATGACAAGTGATATAGCCCCGACCTGGGCAATGTTCCTTATAGTAAAATTTCCATTCCCATCGCACATGGAAATTCCGAATAGATATTTTATGGCCACTACAGTAACGCCGATCATACCGGCGGTAATTATTGAACTTAGTACACGAAGGTTGGTACTTTCTGGTGGATTAATTCCAAAATATCCACCAATGTATCCTCCAGCCATTCCCACGGCTGGACATGCCGGACATATCATGATGTATTCCTTGGTAAAGCTAAATTCATAAAAGAAAAAGACTTTTTACACAATTAAAAAGCATCTACATTTACGCGTTTGATTAGTTGCAAGGCAAGCCAGTAGGCATTTTCCCAAACGCTTTCTGGCTGATTGTAGGTGATATTTGCATCATCATGCGTCGAAATAACACCATCATGTAAAGATCGAAGATGTGCAATATAATGTCCTTGACCAGATGATGATCCAAGCCTTTCTACCGCAGCTGTAATTTTAAATGTGCAAAGTGCTTTTTTTTGCACTCCTAGTAAAAGGTTATTTGTAATTACTGGCTCATATTCAGTGAGAGTTATTGTGCCATCATCATTAAGTTTAAATTTTGGACTGCTTACATGCCCTTTTTCAAGTCTTGAATTATAATCTACAATTGTTCGTCTTTGGATAATTTCAAGGCTGTCAGGATAGCCTAGAACATAGTTGTGCATCCCAAAAAGCAGGGGAGATGCATTTTTTTGTGTTACATTTCCAACAAAATATTCATTTAAGTTTTCGGCCACCTCAGGGCGAGTAAAGCATTCATCAATATCAATTACTTCATCGCCTTGAGGCGAGATTTGAAGTTTATCACCCTCATGTATGCTGCCATTCTTGCAAACGTTATCAGTAAAGCTTGTATAGATTTTTGCGACAAAAATTTCTTTAGTCTTTTTGGTTGTAAAGTAATTTTCTAATAAGAAGATAAAATCATCAGCATCTTGCTGTCCGTTCAAAAAGCTACTAAAATTGCTACTTCGAAGCTCATCGATAAGTTCACTGTGAAGGGCATCAACAACATATTGATCCCAGTTTTTGCGTAGGGCTTCTATGATGCGAAAAAAGGCAAGTCGTAATGCTTCAATCTCAAGATTAAGCCTTGGTTTTGTAAGCATAGAATCATAACGGCATGTTCCGGTAAGGAATTTTAAAGCAGCATTTAGCCAGCATGTTTGTCCGAAATTTGAAAGACTTCGCTTTATTAAATCCGGCGGAATAAGTACTTTATTTTGGCAAAACGCGCGAATTTGAAACTCTGCTAACTTAGGGTTAAAACAACAAAATAAAGTTTTTGCTGATCTTCTTGCAAAAACATAACGACCTAGAGAATTAATACGTTCTTCTAACCTTGTACAACGAGCTCTTTCTTCATCTGTTATATTTTCTGAAAGCGACGCAAAAATAGCTTTAATTTTAGCTACTTGTACCCGAAAGGATTCATCTTCTGGCTCACCCATAAAAAAACAAATCACTCTCTCAAAAAAGCTCTTAGAAACTTTTGGCTCAAAGCGAAGTTCTCCATCACGTGAAGCAAGAAAAAGTTTTTGCGGACAAAAGCCATCAGCTGTATTTACATTATCCCAAGAATTAAGTAAGCGATCGATTGTATTCATAGGTTTTATATAACATAGATCTTTATTGCAGACAAACATCAAAAATAGTGCTTTGATAGGGATCAATATATAAATCGCAATTTTTTGTTTACTTAATATTATTAACTTTGTATTATGTGGTTATAATTTAATAATAAATATGGGTTTTACTATGAAAGATAAACAAATTGCTGAAAATGAAAAAAAACCTCAAAGAGCCGAACCAAAAAGAATACAAACCGCAGAAGGCAAGCGTCGAGCTATACTTCGCGGTATGAAGGGCTCTAAGAAAAAAGCTGCCTAATTGCTAAGGAGGCTATCATTTTTTGCAGCAAATCAGTAGATTCAGAATTTTGAGAGGTACTGATTTAATGCGTTATTTTTCAGATGATGAGTCATTTACCCCTTCCTCTAGTCCTTTTTTGCCCTGTATGCTAGTAGTACAGGCAAGGCTAGGCTCAACACGTCTTCCAGGTAAAATTTTCAGGCAAATCCAGGGTAAAACCCTTCTGTCCTATCAACTTGAGCGCCTACGCCAAGTTAATGGCCTCCAAGGCATAATAATAGCAACAACCACAAACCCGCTTGATATTCCTATAGTTGAATACTGCAATCGAGAGGGTCTTCACTGCATTCGCGGTAGTGAAGATGATGTCTTAAGCCGCTATGTGGCAGCCGCCGATGCCTTTGGTCTTGAGGCCGTGGTTAGAATAACATCAGATTGCCCACTAATTGATCCAAATCTAATCCAGAAGGGCATAGCATGCTTTTTAGAACATTCAGAATCTCTTGATTACCTATCCATATGTCACGAACGCACCTATCCATTGGGCATGGACTTTGAAATTATACGCACTGATGCTCTTAAAAAAGCCTTCTTTGAGGCACAAGCACCATTAGAAAAAGAACATGTTACGCCTTATATATGGAAACACCCAGAACTTTTTAGACTGGCTAATATGCAGCAAAATCAGGATCAGTCATCCTATCGTTTGACTGTCGATACTCAAGAGGATTTTACCCTCATAGAACACATTATTAAGGCACTCTACCCAACAAATCCAGAATTTACTCTCAAAGATGTGATGACATTATTAGAAAAGCACCCTGATTGGCTGGCTATTAATGCTCATATAAAACACAAAAATGTCTAAAGCTTATCAAGTTCTATCAATGAATTTAAAAGTGGATCGTCGGTTTTCCAGGTAGGGTTTAAGACATTACCGGGCAGGCCTTGAATCCAGCCATACCCATTACGATCAGGATAAATATCGCTTTGTATAATTAATAGACGTTTTCCCTCAGGAATTTTATCGCCCTTTTGGGCAAGTGCTTCAAAGATATAGCCTATGGCATGAAATATGCCATCGATTGTTTCACGAGGGCTTCGAGCATTTAATTGAACAAAAAGAGCCAAATGTTCTTTTAGAGCATAATAATGGATGGGGCGGTTGTTTATACCGTAGCCATCAGAGCCTAAAAAGACAAAATCGCCCACAGGCTCTGATAGAATCTTCTTTACAAAGTCATCGATACCGTAAAGTGATTTAAAAGGGATTGTAGTGCCAAATGCATCGCCTTTATCGTTGATAGGGATAATTTTGCGCTTTTCTTCAGGTGGAATAAAAGGCATTTCCAGCATCTGACTTTCAAAATACTTGGCAGCTGCAGCTAAGCCCTGTCCTTCAGAAGAATGTCCTAATACTTGCATTATTTTGCCTCTTCTATAAATCGTTCTCGCAGATTGTTCCAGCCTTTTTGCTCTTGTTTTAAGATCATTATTTCCCTTGATAGGTAACTATTATCTGGATTCAGGAGGTTTTGAGCAAATGGCTCAATTAGACTTTCTTCAGTGTCGGCCACAAAACAATTTGAAATATGCGCCTGTAATTTATCAAGTCTTGAAATTGTAGCTTCAATTTCTGCGGGTGTAATATAAGGGCTTAAAGTAGCTCTTAAGCGTTCTTTGTTTGCATGCAGGTTATTAATGCTTGTTTGAATATATGTGGTAATAACTGGCGGCATTCTGAGCATCAATGAGCTGTTATTTGGAATAAAGCCTTTTAAAGGCGGTTGGCTGCGGACATCAACATTTTCTGGCAGTGCGTTTACTCCAAAACTGCAATCTTGGTCGATGCCTTTTACACCTCCATCAGATTGAACATGATAGTTGCCGGGATGGCGATCAACTTGGCCTGTAATGATATCTAAGCACTGCAACATTACAAGGCCTTCTGCTGTTCTAGGATTGTTAACATCAATATTTAAAATGGATTTGGTAGCAATAAGAATGTCATCTTTGATTTGGATATCACTTGCTTTGAGCATCGCTGCTACAAATTTTGTGTCTGTAATTTTTTTTTGCAAAATCTGGGGAAGATCTCTGATTTTAAATTCTTGAGTATCTTGCATTACAACTCTAGGGCTTTCTCCCGCCGCATTTTCCATTAAAATTCCTCGTTGGCCATCTACTGTGGCAAAGCGAGTATGTACAGAAATTGGCCTATCCGGAAAAAGTAATCTGTCAATTTCAGAACTTGCTACTGCGCGCGCAGAAAGATGTGCATCATCACCTGCAGGAATTCCCGAGGCAACCGCCGTGCCAAAAAGTTTTTCTTTAAAACGTTTTAGGGCGCCCATTCCGGCAGGATCGGGCTTAAAGACCTCTGTGATTTCTCGTCTATTTTTGATGTGGGTAACTTTATAAACAGTATTAACAGCTCCGCCTCCCAATACGGTCTTTTCAGTACTTGTAATTACATTCGGGGTTAAACTTTTTACAAGCTTTGCCTGATTACTTAATTTCATACATGAAAGGATCTTTTGGGCAACTTCCTTATCAAATCCTCTTAAGTTTAATTCACCAAGTGCTGCACATTGCATGCGCTCATGAATAGTTAAATTTGCCACTTGGCGCTCAACGGCTTTTTCCCAGCCAGGTTGTTCTTTAAGCAGATCCGCATGCTTATTAAAATTATTATAATTTCCGTCCGCTTTTCTGAGGGCAGCAATAGCGTCATGGGCATACACATTTTCGCGCGCCGCGCCGCCGGCTCTATGTAATAATTTTCTCAAAATAGATGGCGACTCTGGAGTTTTTGCTGCAGTAATATTTAAACTTGCTCGCTGTGAAACAGTAATCGCCCTTTTTCCCAAAGCGGGTGTTGATGAGTTTCTTTTTTCAGTAGCCATATTACTAATAGCGCCCTGTAAAGATCCTCGTTTCCAGGAAGTGGAAGTAGAAGGACTTGCGGCGGGTTGAATGCTATTTTTAAGCGGAACTTGATTTTCAGCCCCTGAATGTATGCTAGACATAACTTTTTGCCTTTTTAAGTCACTTTTGAAGCTCAGTAAAGGTGTTTTCTTCAAGAGCAAGAGTCCATTCTTGTTGTGCTTGCATAAAACCAATTAAGGCATCCAAAAAATAATCAAATTCAAGTGTTTTTAATGGAAAAGATCTAAAAAGGTACACTTCTTGTGCCTCTGTGCCAAGACTTGCCCCTTGTGTTTTTTGACCAAATAGGTTGGCATCAAGTAGGCTCTTTAAGCAATTTTCTCTATTTTTGTGTGGTAAAGTGCCAATTTTGGCATGGATGTTTAGATGTGTGTTATTATCTGAGGTTTCGATATTGAGTAAAAAATCTCCGTTAAAAGCAAAAGAAATAACCCCTTCATCGCTAAATTTAAGCGGACTCATCCCTGATTTTTCTTCTAAGAGTGCCACAAAATCATCAAGATTCATGAAAAAAATAAACTCCTTCTGCTAGTTTTAGTATAGAAGGAGCCCAACATAAGAGTCAAATTTATTTTTTATTATAGGTTTCAACGGCGAGATTGATTCGATTTTGAAAATCGCATGCGAGCTCTTTATTGCGAGATTTTAGCCATTTTACAAGAGGTGTGAGCTTTAAAAAGTCTTTTTTTAAGTATTCGGCAGAGGCGCTTTTTTTAGAAACTTTAAATGTGCCAATATCAATATAGATTGCCCGATCATCTAAAAAGCCAATGTTATTGTTTAAAAGAAGGCGACTATCAGGATCGATAATTCCTTTATGTGCTCTTTGTACAAACATATCAATTAACTGATCCAATCGCCTGTTAAGCTCTGTAATATTCTTATCTTTAAGGCATTTTTTGATGAGGGGCATTACCTTGTCAGCTTTTTGCTGAAGAACAAAAGGGACAGTATCGATATCTACACTATGTTTGAATCCAAGTTTATCTTTTAATATAACCGTTTTTTTAACTTCGCTAATAGGCAGTATATGTAGTAACAAAACACCTGTTTGATCCGCAAGCGGATCTTGTGCCAGTGACATACTGGTAAAAAGCCTATTGAGTCTATCTTGTCTTTCGTAAATATTAGCCTTTCTTTTTTTATCTACTGAAGAAAAAAGTGGCATTGTCTCATAGAATGTAGTTAGATTTATGCGCTGACACTTGATAAATTTTAAAATATATTTTTGGTCTTTACTTTCAAAGACAAAACTTTGTCTTCCTTTGCCAAGATATATAAAAGGCTGCTCTAAAATTTTTTGAGCTTTTTTTAAATCTTCAACAGTATTTTGTGGTGCTTTTTGGAATATTGGCCATTTATTAAGAGTGATATTAGATACTGTAAAGTTGTCATTTGCGGTATACAGACCCCAATAGGCTGCTCCAAAAAGCACTAAAACAATCAAAAGCTTTTTCACGAAATTCTCACCTTAATTTCAGGAAACTTTAGCAGATTTGTCTTTTTAAGAATAGCTGCCAAAATCATGCTGAATATTTATTAGATATTGCAGAATTCAATTCCTTGCCCCTGCCCTCGCCCCTGCCCTTGCCCGATTAGTGTTTTTTTTGAACCATTTTCACTAGCATAGACACGATACTAATCATCTTATATTAAAATATAGCATTGTTAGCTAGAGCTTTTTTTCTCAGCAAGGGCAAGGGCAGGGGCAAGGGCAGGGGCAGGGGAGTTATGAAAGATATCTATTCTTGCTGAGTCCCTTAGCCATTTTACGGAAAATAAAATAATGAAAGGGTAGCATGGCGTACCAGTATAGCCGACCCAGCAGTCCTTTGGGACGAAAAGTGGCTGTTTGAATAAGCATCCAACAATTTTTTTCTGGCTGTTCTTTTAGATGAAATTCAAGCCAAGCTTCTCCCGGCACTTTCATCCCGGCAAATAAAATGAGATCACCCTCTTGTTTGTCAGCCTTTAGCACGCGCCAAAAATCAATTGAATCTCCAACTTCAAATTCTGTTGGATGACGTCTTCCCCGATTAAGGCCAACTCCGCCTATCATCTGGTCTACCAGACCTCTTAGTTTCCAGGCCCAATTTATGGAATAATAACCAGTTTTGCCGCCAATGCTCCAAATTCTCGAAATTGCAGCTTCTTTAGAATCTGATACTTCATATTCTTGGATATCTTTTAAGCAGCCATCAGTAGGTACCTCAATAAATTTATTGATACTTGATTGGGTATCATCTATGTTCCACGAGTCCATCCAGGTGGAGACTACTTCATTTTGTTCAATGTTTTGAAAAGCAAGCTCAAGTGCTTTTTTAAACGTGAGGCACTTGTGTGGTATGATTTTTTGAATATCGTTAAGGCGGCATACTGAACTTGTTTTAATGCTTTCAACTAAATAAAAACATATTGAAAACCTAACGGAGGTAATGAATACAAGCCAAAGACTCGATAGGCGCGGTGTGAGCACAGGTACATTGAATATGAAGCGTTTAAGCTTTCGAAAATCGGCATATTCAAGCAGTAGTTCTTTGAAGCAAAGTACTCATGGCCCGCCGATGTCAAATGTTTTATGGTAGCACTGCTCATTTAAAAGCACCTCTGATAAATAAAAAAGCACATCTTGAATAGCAATGGGCTGGCAGGGTGTTTCAAGCCATTTGGGCGCAAGCATTATAGGTAATTTTTCGCAAAGATCTCGAATAATTTCAAATGAAGCACTTCCTGAACCTATTATAATACTCGCTCTTAAAATAGTACATGCTATCCCGCTATTTTTTAAAATAGACTCCACGATTAATCGTGATGCAAGATGCGGTGAAAGCTTTTTTTCGTCATTAATAATGCCGCCTAAATAGATGATCTGTTTGGCATTAGTTGTTTTAATGTATGTAACAAATTTGTTGGCAACGTCGGCTTCAGTTTTTAAAAGATCATCTACAATTCCTGCCATTGAATGGACGAGATAATAGGCGGCATCAATATCTAGTGGAAGAGCGTTTAATGTTTCTGGGTTTTGTAGATCACCGCAAATATGGAAGAGATTTGGTTTATCTTTAGAAAATACTTTTGTTCCTTGTATACGTACAAGGGCATAAACGCTATGGCCTTGTTCCAAAAGAGAGTAAATAAGTCTTTTGCCGACAAAGCCTGTAGCGCCGGTAACTAAAATTTTAGCCATTATTTCCTACAAAGTTGTAAGAGCTTGTTTGAGCTGCCACTTAGATCGCCACCAAAATATTACAAAGAGAGCTAAAGAATTTAAAGTAACCATTGTCCAACCACAAAGAGCTCCGCCTTCTGCCCAAACAACAAGTGCATATGTAGGCAAAATATAAATAAGCCATTGGCTAAGTGCATTGGCATACAAGATAAATTTGGTGTCACCAATAGCAGTTAAGTGCCCAATCACAATCCACCAAAAACCATCGAACAAAAAGAATAGGCACATTAAAAATAGGCATATTTTTAATGTAAATACAAATGTAGCATTTGTTAAAAGGAGCTTATCTTCTTCTTGCAGCACGTATGAAAAGAGGCTATCTGCCCCTACAAAACAAAGCGCGCATACCAGGCAAAAAAGAATAAATTGCAGACGGTAGGCGGCTTTCATAACTTTTGGGATAAGATCAAAGACTTTTGCGCCCAAAAGATTTGAAATAATAGCGGTAACACCTTTGGAGGTTGCATCATTACAAAATACAACTAGTAAAAAGAAACTTTGAACTATGGTAGCAATAGTAAGCTCAAGAGGCCCGGCCTTTGCCATGATATAAAAAAATGCGCAGTGAGCTAGCACTTCCAAAGAGCGGCTAGTACCCGCAGGCAAGCCAATACGCAGCATCTCTTTTGTTAATTTTAAGTCTACCGAGCAATTTTTTGTAGCAAATTCATCGCGCGTTTTTTTTTGTAAAAAAAGCACAAATAAAAAAAGTGCCTGATATCCTTGAGAAATTCCGCCAGCTAGTGCTGCACCCTTAATGCCCATGGCAGGAGAGAACTGAGTACCAAAGATAAGTATAGGTGCCAAAGCAATGTTTACAAGGTTTGCCGAAATTGTGGCATAGGTGATCACGCGAGTATTGCCAATACCAACAAAAAAGCCAGTAAGTGCAAGTGATACCAAAAGAAACGGCCCAAATCCTAAAAAGGTATTTAAATATGTAGCTTCTAGTGAATCAGCAGAAAAAAGCATGGTAGATAAAATATGGCTTATCAAAAAGAAAAAAGGCCAGGAGGCAATTGAGAGCCAGATAATTTGCCAGGTTGGTCTTCCTACTTCTTTATGGCGATGTTCTCCATGTAATCTTCCTACAAAGACTTCAGTAATTTCACAAATTCCAAACGGAAAGATAAGCACTAAATAGCAAAAATTGGCCGCAACGGCCATTGCATTCATGGCAGATACACTATGATGAGCGAGGTAGAGCCTATCGGCAAACATCATAAAACTGCTTGAGCAAAAGCTTAGCATTAAGGGCCAGCATAAAGACCAAATTTCTAGGGATGAACCAACAGGATGGGGGGTAAGTTGATAATTCGGGCGAGTCGACATAATATCTTGTTAATTTTATGTGATTATACCAAAAGACCCTTTAAATAAACAGGGTATTAGACACCTTGCATAACCAATTTCATACCCCTGCCCGTGCCCTTGCCCGTGCCCTTGCCCGATTAGTATTTTTTATGACCAGTTTCACTAGACACGATACTAATCAGCAGTTTCTAGGGCTTTTTGGGGCAAGGGCAAGGGCACGGGCAAGGGCACGGGCAAGGGCAAGGGCATGGGCACGGGCACGGGCAAGGGCAAGGGCAGGTAGGTTTTTAAAAGTTCTTGTCTATTGGTATTGGAGCAAGCTGCCGGGCTTTGCTGATGGTGCTTGAGCGATACCAAAAAATTGTTGTAACAATAAAAGCATTGAGGGCAATGATTGTCCAACCAGTAATGGCTCCTGCTTCGTAGTAGCTTACAAGAATATAAATGGGAGCTATATAGCCTATCCAATGAGTAATACCATTGACGTACATAATAAATTTTGTATCGCCAAGTGCGGTAAGATGACCAACTAATATCCAAGAAAAGCCTTTGAGCAAAAAGAAAATGGACATAAAAAATAATGTCATTTTTACCGTGCTTATAAATTCTGGCATTTCTAAAAGATATCTATCGCTTTCATTTAAGGTTTTGGCAAGTACTAAGTCGCATCCTGCAAAGGAAAAAGATAAAAGCAGCAAAAACAGTATAGTGTGTACTTTAAAAGCAGAAAAAACAGCTTTTGGGATATGTGAAAGGGCATTTGCACCCACAAGATTTGAGATAATGGCAGTCATTGCTTTAGAAATGCCGTATACACAAAACACTACAAGCATATAAAAACTTTGGGCGATAGTTGCGCATGTCAGCTCAAGAGCTCCTGCCATAGCAATAATACGAAAAAATAGGCTGTGCGCGACGCTTTCGGCAGTGCGGCCAACCCCTGCTGGAAACCCTACGTAGAGCATTTCTTTAATAAGTGATGGCTGTATGCCGCAAGGCGAGGTGTGATAGCGGCTTTTGGTTTCTTTTTTAAGTAATAAAGACAATAGAAATAGCGCCTGAAAACCTTGTGCAAGGCCTGTGGCAATTGCAGCTCCTTTTACACCCATAGCTTCGCTAAAGTGAGTGCCAAAGATAAAAAGGGGGGCAAGAATGGCGTTTAATACATTTGCCAGAATAGTACTGACAGTAATAGTTTTTGTTTTTCCGGTACCTAAAAAAAAGCCCATTAAGGCAAATGATGCAAGCTGAAAGGGGCCAAAATCAAGGCTCGTAACAAAGTAAGTAGCCTCATCAGAGCCCAAAGTAAACAAAATTGGACTTAGCAGGCGACTTGCAATCATAAAAATGGGCCACATACATACAGCAAGCCAAAGCATCTGCCATACAGGTTTTCCAGCCTTTGAAAGCTCGCCGCGGCCATTGCAACGGCCAACAAAAACACCAGAAATTTCACATATTGTAAGGGGAAGAGCTAGCAGACAAAAGCAAAATGTACTAGCGCACGTTACAGCATTCATGGCTGAAAGGCTATAGTGAGTAAGGTATAGCCTATCTGCAAAAGTCATAAGACTAGTTGATGATAAGCTAAGCATTAGTGGCCAAGCTACAGCCCAAATTTCTCGTAGACTACCTACAGGATGGGCCGTCAGCTGATATGACGGGCGCATGGAAAATTATGTCTCGTTCGGTTGTGGAATTTCAATTGGATTATACTGGTAGTACTTGCCAAGGTCCAGCTCATTTTCACGTTTTGCTATATAAACTGCACAAACAGTGTCGCCTGCAATATTAAGCGTTGTGGTGGCCATATCGCGAAGACGGTCGATTCCAGCAAGTATTGCTATTCCCTCTATCGGTATGCCTACAGAAGCTAATACCATCGACAGCATAAGAAGCCCGCCGCCGGGAATGCTTGCCGTACCAAGTGTTGCCATAAGAACAGTGGTTGTAAGGGCAATAATATGCTGCACCTGAAGCTCTATGCCATAGGCTTGGGCTAAAAAGATGGCGCTCATTGCCTGAAAAAGGGCAGAGCCGTTCATATTTAAAGAACAGCCTAGAGGCATAATAAAGTTTGTAAGCCCTTTAGAAATACCTAGTTTGTCTTCGGCAGTTTGCATGGTAACTGGCAGTGAGGCAGAACTTGAGCAGGTGGATGCCGTAGTAGCAAAAACAGAGCCCATACTGCGAAAAAATGGCCATGGTGAAACTTTGGCCATAAACTTTAAAATTGGGCAAAACACAATGAGTACAAACAAAATACAGGCTGCCCAGTAACTTAATAAAAACTTAAGCACTGGTAATAATACATCAAGTCCAAACGATCCGCATGTCCATGCCATAAGGGCAAAAACACCTATAGGAGATACTGCCATCACAATTTTTGTAAGGCTAAACATAACCGCAGAAAGGCCTTCAAGAAAGTTAATGACAGGCTTTGCTTTTGGTCCTGCAAAGTTTAATGCTACGCCAAAAAAGGTTGAAAAGATGATAATTTGTACCACATTTCCTTCGGCAAAGGCGGTCACAGGGTTTTTTGGTACAAGATTTGATATAAGCTCTGATACACTAGGAAGAGCTTTGGCTGTCATTGGGGCTACTTGTGCTAAGCTGTAATGAGCTTCCAAGTGAGAGCCAATCAGATAAGAAAATACCAAAAAAGATCGCTAAAAGGGTTGTAATGGCATATAAAGCTACCGCCACAAAGCCTACACGGCCAAGTTTTGAAGGATCTGCTATATTTGTGATGCCGCAGGTCATTGAAGAGAAGATAAGGGGTACTATAAGCATCCCAAGTAGGTTTAAAAAGAGCGTGCCAATAGGTTTCAGCATTTCTGCCTGAGGACCTAAAAGAAAGCCGCAGAGAGAGCCGAGTAGGATAGCGATGGCAATTTGGGCCCAAAGTTTCATGTTTTCTCCATAAAATCACACAAAAATAGAGTAAAAAGTGATATAATTCTACATGATTTTAGATTAACTCTCAATAATAAATTTTAATTTTATGCAAAGCACTTTATTGGTCCAGGGAGGCGACGGCTTTGATTTGCAAATCCAAATGGCTCAATTTACGGCTGATACTAAAATTTGCTTTGAAGCAAAGGATCTAAAAGCAGCTGCCTTAGAAGAGACGCTTTTTTCCCCTTCATTTTTTTCTCAAACTCTTGTTGTTATACAAAATGCCCAAGAACTAAGTGCTAAAGCCTTAGAGCTTGTGATTGCCTTTGCAAAACGGCCAACACCAAAAGTTTCACTTGTTGTACACTCATCGGGCGCGACTGAACTTGCAAAACACTTACCTCTTGTTGTTATTAACGAGGTAAAACCTTGGGAAAAACAGAATCATATCACCCAGTGGATATTGTCTTATGTTAAAGCTCAGGACATAAAGATGAGTCCGCAAGTAGCTGCATTTATTGCTGCCACAGGAACTCTAGATCGCTTTTTTATAAAGGAAGAGCTAGAAAAACTTATTTGCTATGTTGGTGATAAAAAAGAAATTACTTTAGATGATATAAAAGCCATATCATCATTTGAGCACGAACAGACTATATGGCAGCTGACGGATGCCTTTTTGCAGCGAGATAAGCCAAAGGCCATAAGCGTGCTTCACCAGCTATTAGAGCAGCAGGTAAGTTCCTTTTTAATTATCCGTCAACTGCGCAACGTATGCCACCAGGCACTTATGATGCTAAGTCTCTCTGAAGTAAATCCCGGCAATGTTCAAGAGCATTTTCCACAGCTTAGGGGCAAGTTATTTGAGAAAAACTTTCGCTACGCACAAGATGCCGGAAGCTCTTTTCTTAAAAAATCGCTTATCTTAATTGATAAAACAGAACGCAGTCTAAAAGATGCGCCTTTTGATGAAACAACTTTACTTATGAAGGTTTTTGTATGACGCTCTATCTTTTACCAAATCTTTTAGATGATGAATTACCAGATCATACGCCATTTTTACCGGCAAATATCGGCACTATCATTGCAAAACTCGATGGGGTCATATGCGAGTCAGAAAAACCAGCCCGGCGATTTTTATCTAGATTTAAAAAAGCCCAATTGCCTCTTGTACTACTTAATGAACACACCAAAGAAGAAGAGCTTGCCGCCCTCATAGAGCCTCTTGAAAAGGGTGGAACATGGGGATTGTTATCTGATGCGGGACTACCTTGCATTGCAGATCCAGGAGCCCTTGTGGTAAAACTTGCTCGTAAAAAAGGAATAGCCATAGAGGCTATAGTTGGCCCATCATCTTTGATTATGGCTCTTATGCTGTCGGGCTTTAGCGGCCAGCATTTTTCGTTTCATGGGTATTTACCGCGCGAAAAAGATTTGCGAAAGGTGCGTTTTCGCGCGTTAGAGCAAAAGTCAAAAAAAGAGCAATCATCAGAGATATTTATGGAAGCTCCATATCGTAATCAAGAGCTTTTACAAGACCTCCTGGCCGAACTTCAGGGCCCAACTAATTTAGCAGTAGCTTGTGATCTTACAAGCCCAACCCAAGAAGTCTTTGTAAAAACCATCCGCGAATGGAAAAAAGAACCTTTACCAAATCTACATAAGCGTCCTTGTATATTCATTGTCTTTGCTTAAGGCTTAACACAAAAAAAATACATTTTTACCGCAGAGCAAAAACCGAGGGAAATATCGAGGAAATACCGAGAGAATACAGAGAATACAGAATACAAATACAAAAACAAAATACATTTTACCGCGAGAGAAAAAACAGAGATCGCAAAGAAGCGCAGAGAAAAACAAGAAACTTAGAGTGGCACGAGAACGCTTCGCGATGGTTGCATGATATTGTGGTCGTGGCTAATGGGCATTTTCCGCGAAAAAATGCCCAAAGGGCAATGCCGCTGGGGGCGGCAACGCTTCGCCCTGAAACAACTTAAAAAATGCCATAATGGCAGCCAAACAACTGTTTCAGGGCGAAGCGTTGCCGCCCCAGCGGCATTGCCATTTGGGCATTTTTCTCGCGGAAAATGCCCATTAGCCGTGAACTACAAGCATGTTTTTCTTTGCGCTTCTTTGCGTCTCTGTTTTTTTCTTCGCGGTAAAATGTATTTTGTTTTTGTATTTGTATTTGTATTCTGTATTCTCTGTATTTTTCTCGATATTTCCTCGGTTTTTGCTCTGCGGTAAAATTGTATTTTTTTTCGTCTCACGCGGGGCAAAAAAAAACGTGGCCTAAAAATGGGCTTGCCAGCACAATCAAAAATCTTAATGTTAGAGTATTCAATTTTATAAATACTCACATTTGGAAAAGAAAATTCACTAATTAAGGAGTGATCATGCTGGGTAGACTAAATGCGTTTAAAGGTATATTTATTGCTTTGTTATTTACGTGTGCGCCTTTGTACATGTATAGCAATACATTGCAGCAAGCTCGTGGCCAAAGAGTTAATCCAAACACTAAGGCGACGCAACATGCAATGAACAAACCAAATGTTGCAGAAGCATGCAAACATAAGAACTTGTCATATTATTTATATGTTGATGATTTCATAAACAGCTTTATCCAAATACCAACATCAAATGTCTCAAGTGACAGTACTACAATCAGCTCTGAATATTTAGCAGGAAGGGCCGCAGTGTACAATGTACATAATCAAAAAGTAGGCATTTGTTCGGCATCATTTTTATGCATGCAAAACGAAAATGGCATATTTACAGATATTGCAAATTATTTATCTATAGATAATGGACTTATTGTAACTTGGTTCACGCCAACTACATTAATAAATTTAGAATTAGATAGCATCGTTCATTCGATGGTAACGGAGTGCATTGTTATTGCGTCAACAAAGGTTGGTTTTAATCCTTTTTATGGAGAAAAATTCAATATGGTTGTTTCATCTGATAGTGGTAAAATCTATTTTAAGCTAAAAGAAATTAAAAAATAGCGGTTTGCCCGATAAAATAGGGTCAAAGGGGTTATTATAACCTCTTTGACCCCTTGTGTTGCCTAAGCCTTTTAAAGGGCTTCAAACCCTAGTTATTAAAGCTGGCCTGGCAAAGGTGTTATTTGTACAGAACCTGGCAGTCCATTTACACCAGCTTGACTTGGTAATGAACCAGCTTGCCCAGCGACTCCAGCTTGTGAGCCTGATTGACTAGGAACAGGTGTGCCAATTTGGCCTGAAACAGTGCTTTGATTGGCATCAGTGCCACCCGGAACCCCTGGCTGACCAGGCATGATTTTGCCTTGGACTGTAGCTTGGTTTGCATCAGTTCCCCCAATTCCCCCAGGAACGCCTGTTGTGCTGGTTGACATGCCAGCTCCAGTATTGCCTGGTATATTTACCCTGCTAGAACTAGAGCCTGCTTGGCCTGAAGTTGAATTTTGCAACATACTGTTATTCGTATTATTCTGAGAGGGATTAGTCCCCCCGGTTGGAGACTGTGTACTACCTTGTGTACTTGATCCCCCCATAACAGCATTCCCTATCGAGGGTGCCATTAGAGAGCCAACTAAAACTCCAAGAATAACGATATATTTGTTAATCATAAACCACCTCCTCCTTGGGCTAACCCTATTATAATACCAATATTATTTAGCTTATAGAGTTTTTTTTAAAAATAATTTGACTACTCAAATTAGGAGGGGAGAGGTTAGAAAAACCCCTATTTTTCGTTAGGTTTATTCGCATTTTTACCAAGCATTCCCAGTATGCCTATAACAATTAAGTAAATAGCTACCACAAAATTGAGCATCTGGGGGGCAATTAAAATGATTAAACCAGCTAAAAGGGCAAGTAGTGGGGATAATTTTGGATTCATAAAACCTCTATTTATTTGTTTGAAGATAGCGAAATAATAGTGTAGTGTCAAGGTTAAATTTAGCAGATGGCTAATGCAAAAAATCTGTTTTTATTTGCTCCAGAGTGTCGCATTCTTCCATAGGCTTATCTTCACGCCACCTGGCTATACGTGGAAAACGAAGTGCCACTCCTGATTTATGCCGGGCTGATACCTGAATGCCTTCAAAGGCAAGTTCAAATACTAATTCGGCCTTAACTTTACGTACAGGCCCAAATTTTTCCATTGTATTATGACGTATCCAGTTATCTAGTTTATGTATTTCTTCTTGGTTAAGGCCTGAATAGGCTTTAGCAATGGGTATAAGCTCTTTTTCATGCCATATGCCAAAGGTATAATCAGTATAAAGATTAGCACGCTTTCCAGTACCTGCTTGGGCATATAAAAGCACTGCATCAATGGTCATGGGATTAACTTTATACTTCCACCAGTTACCACGTTCTCGTCCAACACCATAGGTTGAATTTAGCTTTTTTAACATGAGGCCTTCAGTATGCATGTCTTTGGCCTGTAGTCGTCTGTCATAAATTTCTTGCCAGTCTTGAAATAAAATAGGAGCCGACATTTTGAAGCTCGGGTCTATGGCTTCAAATTGCAAAAGTTTATTGATGCGTATCTGTAAAGGCTCTTTTCGAAGATCTTCATGGTTAAGCTCTAAAAGATCGTATGCCATGAATACTACAGGCACCTCATGCTGAATGGCTTTAGAAGGCTTTTTTCGACCTAGCCTTTTTTGTAAACTTCCAAAACAAAGGGGTATGTTGTCTTTAAAGGCCAAAATTTCACCATCGAGAACTGTGCCATCTGGAAGCTTTTTTAGTGCCTCAACAAGGTCCGGAAACTGCTCGGTGATAAGCTCATTACCACGCGACCAAATGGCAGTTTTTCCTTTACGGTGGACGGCTTGTGCGCGTATGCCATCCCATTTCCATTCTGCACGCCATTCAAGAGGGGATCCTAGTGTTTCAAGTGTATCTTCTAGGGGAGAGGCTAAATAAAAAGGGTATGGATTTAGATACTTATTTTCGATGTCAACTATAGAAAGAGACTCAAAAAATTCTTTTGTAGGCTGCCAATAACCCATAACGCGTTGGCTTAAAAATTCTCTAGGTACATTAAGTGCTTGGGCAAGTGCTTTAAGTGTAAGAAGTTGAGATACTCCAACACGAAAGTTTCCGGTAAGTATTTTATTCAGAATAAAAATTTCCTTAGAGTTAAGCTGGCTCCAGAGGTCAACTACGAGCTTTTTTTGTTCATCCTTTGTTTTTTTTGCTAAAGGCAAAACATGAGTCTGCATCAGTGTATTAAAAGTTATATCAAAAACTTTGTTAGTCTCGGATTTGTGGTTTAATAACAATGAAATCAATTCAGCTGTATCGCCTACTGCAGCATAGCACTCTTCTACTAGCCATTCGGGGGTATTTGTAACTTGCATACACCAATCTAAAAGTAGATGAGGGCCTATAACTCTTTTAAGCCGCTGGCCGCTTAAGAAATAAAGTGTCCACACACTATCTTCTGGAGCAGTAGAGCGAAAATATGCTTCAATGTAAGCTACCTTTTCATTTGTAGAGTGCGTTTGGTCTATTTGATCAAATAGCCAAGAAAACTTTTTCACTTAGTCCTCCTCTATATCACTAGATTCTAAGCCATGTAATTCAAAGGCATTAATGCCCTTATTTTCACGCAGATACTTTGCAAGTGTTGCCGTAGAACCATGTGCGGTAAAAACTGTAGTAGCTTTGGTTTCTTCCACTGTTTTTATTAAGCCTGGCCAATCGGCGTGATCCGAAAGTATAAAACCTCTATCCATGTTTTTACGTCTTCTTGTGCCACGAACTTGCATCCAGCCTGAGGCAAAGGCGCATTTACAATCTCCAAAGCGCCTCATCCAGGGTGTGCCGGCACTTGAGGGCGGTGCTAGGATGAGATCTTCAGTAAATAAATATCCATTTTCGGCGTCACTTACTGGTTTAAAGGGGACTAGAGGTATGTTTTTATCAGCATAAATTTGGGTAAATATTTGACAACCACCATGCAAGAATACCGCTTGGTCGGTATGCTGGCTAAGTAAAGATAAAATATGCTGCGCTTTTCCCAAGGCATAGCAAAAGATAATTGAAGGGTGTTTATTTTTCTTATTTTCTTGCCACCAATCAAAAATCTGCCTTCCTATTAAATTGCTATTTTCCCAAGCGTATATTGGTAGGGCAAAGGTTGACTCAGTAACAAAAAGGTCGCATTCAACAAGTTCAAATGGCAAACAGGAGGAATCTTGCTCTCTTTTATAATCTCCAGAAACAACTGCTACGCCGTACTTTGTTTCTATTTTTACTTGACTTGAGCCTAAAATATGCCCTGCAGGGTGCAATGAAACCCAGGTATTACCAAGCTTAATTTTTTCGTTATACCTTAAGGTTTGCAAGGATATATGGGGATTTAGCCTGTGTAGTAAAAGCTCTTTTGAATCGTGAGAAGCTATATAGTGTTTGTGACCCCCATATGCGTGATCGCTATGGGCATGGGTAATTACTGAAATAGGTACAGATTTCCAGGCATCAATATAAAAATCACCTTCCTTACAATATAGGCCTGCAGGCTTTACCTGCAAAATTTTCATATGTGACATGATTTCAGCCCTCATAGTAATTATTTTATACTAAGTGTAATAGAAATACAAGAGCAGCAAAAGGGAGGCTAATTTCTTGAACTTGGCCTTGAGATAAATTATCAAATCGATATTATGCAAATAAATTGGGGTATAGGCATGAATAACAATTCCGGATTTAGTGAATCTTTATGGATGCAGGTGCAGCTTCCTACTTTTTCAGCGTTAGATCAAAATCTTAATGTGGATGTATGCATTGTTGGTGGCGGCATTGTTGGGCTTATGTCAGCTTATACGCTAGTTAAGAATGGAAAGTCTGTAGCGATAGTAGATCAAGGCATTATTGCTGGAGGGCAAAGTGCACGTACAACGGGTCATTTGACATGGGTACTAGATGATCGGTTTCAAGATTTAGAAAAACTATTTGGCGAAAATGGCGCAAAACTTGCAGCCATTAGTCATGCAGCAGCAATTGATTATATAGAAAAAATCATTGAAGATGAAAATATTGAATGTGATTTTGAACGGGTAGATGCCTATCTTTTTGTACCGCCCGAAGATTCGATGGATGTTTTAGATAAAGAATTTGATGCGATTAAAAAAACAGGAATGCCAGTTCAAAGAGCTCCAAGAGCACCTTTTAGTAATTCATTTGATACCGGCCCTTGTTTGAAATTTTCGGGGCAGGCTCAATTCCACATCCTCAAGTTTCTGCAAGGCTTATGTAAGGCTATCGAAAAACATGGTGGTAAAATTTATAGCGATACACAAGTCGATCAATTTACCGATGGATCACCATGCACGGTTACAATGCAATCAGGAAAAAAAATAACTGCACAATCGGTGATTGCTGCCATATGTACACCGAGCAATAATCGCTTTTATATCCATACTAAACAATCAGCTTATCGCACGTATGTAATTGGAGCTACCGTCCCAAAAGATGCAGTCCCTAAAGCTTTATATTGGGACACCGCTGATCCCTACCATTATATTCGCGTGCAAAAACATCTTTCAGATCCAAAATTAGATTGGGTATTAATTGGCGGTGAAGATCATAGAACAGGCCAAGATCCCGATATTGACGCCAAATATGATCAATTAGAAAAATGGGCAAGACAGCGCATACCTCAATTGGGCAAAATAGAATACCGCTGGTCAGGACAAATCTTTGAACCTATGGATTCATTAGCTTTTATCGGTAAAAACCCTGGTGATAAAAATATATACATCGCCACAGGTGATTCTGGTAATGGCTTAACACACGCTGCAATTGCCGCAATTTTGCTGCCAGATCTAATTTTAGGGCAAGATAACCCTTGGAAAGAACTTTATGAGCCTTCACGCATAACTTTAAAGGCTGCTGCTGATTTTATAGAGAACAATGTAAATGTAGTTTTGCAATATAGAGATTGGCTAACACCAGGTGATGTGCAGCAAATTGAAGAATTAGCACCAGATGAAGGTTTTATTTTACGAAAAGGCGTAAAAAAGCTTGCGGTATACAAAGATAAAGACAACAAAATACACTTCAACGACGCCTTTTGCCCCCATCTCGGAGGACTCGTACGCTGGAATCCAGGCGAAAAAAGCTGGGATTGTCCATGCCATGGCTCTCGTTTTAGCGGTACTGGCAAAGTTATGAATGGCCCCAGCCTACAAGATCTCGAAAATATTAAAGATTAACCTTGTGCTGTTTTAAAGCTTGTTGGCGTTCTTCATATTTTTTCTGATCGCGCGCGCGATCTTCTTGACGTTGTTGATACATTCTTTCATCGCGTGCTCTATCATCTGCCCGCGCTCTTGCATCCGCACTACTATCTGCTAAAAGTGAGTAGCTTACCCCTAAAAGTAACAATGTAAGATAGTATTTCATGTAGTTTCCTTATTTTATGGTTTTTCTTAGCTATACATAAAAACATTTTTAAGTTCAAATATTTTAGATTTTAATCATAAAATGATGTTATTATTAACCATTATAATGATAAATATGAGGCTACTTTGTCTTGTGATTCACTTTCTGGTAAACTTAATCATTTTATATCCACCGTTAATACTTTAGAGTTAGATGGGCATGGAAAGTATCTCTATGCTGATACTATTCACGGTAAAATCTGCCATGTAACTGACAAAACTAGCACATTAGCCGAAATTAATGACGTTGTAACACAACTTTTAGCGCAAGAAAAAAGCGATATTACTTTAAAACAATGGGGCAAGTTCAGGGCAGCATTTTCATGCGTAATTAATAATTATGAGGGTGATCCAGCAACAGATATTGCTTTGAACATCCTAAATACAATCCCTCGTAAAAATAAACTTTTGTTTGGTCACGCTGTTAAAAAAAATTATAACATTTACGACAGCTATAGTGTCATAAAAAAATTAGATGAACACCCTGTTACACTAAGAACCGAAGAGAGAAATGCTAGGCAGTATAAAATGCAAGCCCTCGAAGCACCTCAAATAGATAAACTAAACGATCAAACTTCAATTGGCATTTTGAAGATCATCAATACAATAAAAAATGCGTATTGCTCTTGGACTGATTACAATGGAATGTATGTGCTGGCAGTGGTTACAGAAGCACTTGCGGCAACTGAAGATGCTTTGAAAGACAATTTTACTGGCGATGCTCTGGACTTTTGCAATAAGTGGGTCAAAGAGTCAATTGATGGCCTAAATGGTTCAGAAGATATCTTTGATCCAGTTGATTTTCAATTAGCCAATGATAATGGGTGGTTATTAAATACCCCAGAAAATCGCAAGTTCTTGGCAGAATCGGAAAATGGCACGTGGCAAAAATCGGAACTGCGCACAGCTAAAGTATACTTTCCTGAAAAATACGAAGAGCATTTTGAGATAATCTTTTCCAATGATGATGTCGAAAGAGCAATGCAGACTTTTTTTGAGTCTATCCAAAAAGATCCTCTGGAAGTAACTGAAACTGATAAAGAGTAATGAGCATAAGCTTCGCCTAGCCGAGCGTAATTTTTGGCGATGTCGAGATTTTTCAACGCAAAGGCGCAAAGGCGCAAAGAAACGCAAAGAAAAACAAAGGAAAAACAAAGTGCTTCGCATAGAAACAGTTAGTTCTGTGCGAAGCACTTTGTTTTTCTTTGCGTTTCTTTGTGCCTTTGCGCCTTTGCGTTAAAAAAAATCTCAAAACTTGCCCAAAAAGCCCTTAAACATGCTATGATTTTATAATATTTGCTAATAGTTCTTTTAGTCCTGTGATCTTATGCATATATTTAGTTTTAAGTTTCTGCAGACATTCGAGTTTTGTGGATGTCCAGATGTGTTTTTTGTCTAAAATTTTTATCTTTTTTTGTAATAGTGGGATTTCGGAGCTTTTAAGAAGAGCTTCCATTTTACTGATCGTATGTGCCGGGGCGTTTGCTTCTTTCATGGAAGTAAGTACAGCTATATAGGAGTCATATTCTTGGTTTGCCGTTTCGAGTTTTTCATTTATTTGATGCTTTAATGAGGTATATTGATTAGAAGATAGCTGACTGATACGTTTTTTTACGACTTTTAGCTTTGAAGTAGTATCTGAAATTTTTGTTTCAATTTTTGCATAAAAGGCCATTACATTATATTCCTCAGTGCTAAGGGCTAATAATTTGGCTTTTATGGACTTTGGCAAGTTATTGCAAAGAGATGCTAGCGCAGAAAAAATAAGTTTCTTTTCTAAAGGGTGCTTGGTGGTAAATATCTTATATATGTCGATCTTATAGAGATTTTTAAATAAACCCGCGTTAGGGCAATGTTTTTTAATTATGCCTAAAAGGTCTTCTAAAGATTTTATTGTCAGCGATTTTAACTTTGATGGAGTGCAAATGGTTTTTTCATCTGCTTTAAGTGTTGCATGCAGTTCCAATAGGGTTTGAATATGGTGGTTTGTCGCATATTCAAAAGAGCAATAATGTGAAAACTCCCAGCCTAAAGGACGAAGACATGGCGTTTTATTAACAAGATTTTCATTTTTGGCTATTGCTAAACGTATTTGTTCTTGATCAGAAAGAGTCATTTTTTTGTACTCAGTCCAACTAGCGCAATTCAAACTTTTTTGATTAAATTTTGATAATTCATTAAACTTACGTACTATGTCCTCTTGATCGCTATCTCTAAAGTGCTTGTAAGCATTTGAATGGGCTACTGCAAACAGAATTTCCTCTTGCAGGCAAGTTGGGTATGCAAAGTATTCTTTAAGGCTAATGTAGGATCTGCAGCTGACATGTTTTTTTGTCTCATGAAAGGCTCGATTTACTGCAGCACAAGACAGCCAGCCAAGTTCCTTTACAGGAACGAGTATTCGTGAGTTTATGGCGCTTAAAGAAGGTTGTTCCAATTAGCCTCCATTTTCCTTACCATCATTGAGCCCCTTAAGTTACTTTACCATTCGTGCAAAAGTTCGTGTTGCTTCATATGGCGGCGACGTTTAGCTTCTAGAGGTTCGGTAAAAATTTGATCAAGTACTCTTTGGATGTCATTTTTTTCTTTTGCATTTGTTGTTTCATCATATTTATTTTTTAGATGTTCTTTTTCGTGATCAATCGAATGATCAAGTATAAGTACCATTTTTTCAATCTCGTGCTTCTTTTGCGTTTCCCAAAGCTCGAAATTGTTTTCGCCTACAACCTTTGCAAGCTGCTCATAATGGACTTTGGCAGCTTCTTTACCCTCGGTCTCGAGTGTGCCCAATATAAGTCCGTAAAGAGCATCAGGAGAGACTTGTTTAGCCAAGGTAAAGCAGCGAGAGGCAATGTTAAAAAAGGGAGTCCAGTAGCCGCTATTGCCGCTATGTCCAATGGATGCAATGTAGCGAATCTGACCTATTTTTGTGAGCATAGGCCCAAGGCTTGCAAAGGCCTCTTGGCTTTTTTCAGGTGGATGCTGTAAGGCACGGGCTACAAGCTCAAGTGCCTTCGTGTGCTCTTGATCTTTGCCTATAGGGCCAACATAATTCAGATGCAGCATTGCAGCTTCTAAGAGAAGCTCAGATGATGGCTCTAGCTTCTCTTGCACCGCTTGAAGAAGTAATTTGTCTGCAGCTTCTATATTGCCTTTTTTTAGCTCTTCTTGTGCAGATGCAACATATGCGGTCTTTAAAGCCTCTCTCCAGCTTGCTGTCTGCAATTTGGGATCAGTAATTGCTTCTAAAAGATTTATTTGGCTGGCAGCTGTATCTTTAGTAAGCACAATGAGTCTATTTTGTAAGGCAATAATTTGAGGCAGAACCTCTTGAAATTGAGGAAATTTTCGGCAGATCTCATTTGCAAGAGTAAGACTTGCCATAGCTTCATCAAGGCTTGCACTTTGTTGTTTGATTTTTGCATCTTTAATCAATGCCTGCAGGTACTTATTGGCAATCTCAACAGATGTAGGCTCCAGTGCATAGGCTTTTTCAAGATTTGTGATTTGTTCATAATGTGAGGTGGCAAGGTCGGCAAGTGCAAGAAAGTCCTCAGAAGTTGCTTCCTCATGTTGCGCCACAAGACGTCGCAAGGTTCGCTCATCTTCGGGACGCTCTTGGCGTCGAAGATCAGCAATTTTACGTAAGTCTTGAGTTTCAGGGCGCATCCAGGGAGCCTTAACTTGCTGCATCTGGTTCAGTGCTGCTGCTCGATCGCCATTTTGGGCGAATGCATCAGCTCGGTTTCTGTAGAATGTTTTAAGTGCACTAAGCACGTTTACATCATTGGGCTTTAAGTAAAAAGCATGCTTTAATTGCTGAATAGCCTCTTCATCATGGCCTTTTGTGCTCAAAACATTAGCGTAGTTAATATAGGCACTGCAAAGCTGCTCGAGGTTAGCAGGTGTGCTCGTTCGTTCATACAACAGTTGGCAAAAGGTAACTTTGTCTTTGTCTTTGACTGCTGAGGTAGCAAGGTGGGCAAGTACCTCGTCATACATAGGTATTGCTTGCAAAGGTGCTGATTTTTTTAAGTAATCATATAAAACGCCTAATTCTTCATACTTTTCAAGACCAAGTAGCATCTCCATATGGTCGCTTGCATGTGCTATGTATTGGGTTGGCATAAGCTCGCGCGCCTTATCAAAGAGGGTGCAAGCTGCTTTGCGGTCCTGATTGATTGAGCTAAAAATATAGGGCAGGACACTTCGGGTGCGGTCACAGAGCCTATTTGCCTGTTCGATGCAGGCATCAAAGTACGTGGTCTTAATGGCGCTATAAAGTGTGGAGTCAAGGCCCCGAACGGCATATAGGTTGGAGAGAATTGCTAGACTTTTTTCTCCATTGGCCAAGCTGCCTTGTTTTTTGAGGACATTTGCCACTACAAGATCAACTTCAACAATTCCAGGAAATTGCGCTTGGGTAATTTGAATTTTTGAGAGTGCTTCGGATACTTTTCCTTGATTTACGAGCCGATGTGCAAGCTCAATGCCATAGTGGTGATTAGAAGGTCTGGTATACACCATATTTTCCAGCTCTTCTTGCGTTTTTCCCATACACTCAAGCATAACCCTTAATTCATCTGGTGGTTCAATGCCTGCTAATAAATCAAGTGCTTGATAAAGATTGCCTCGTGCTGCTTGCATTTCTCCCAGACGTAGGTAGCATTTGCCAAGGTTGAAAAAAAAGTTGGGGTCTTGTGCATGCTGTTCTTGCACTTTTAAATAGTGATGGATGGCATCTCTCCATTTCATTGCTATAGACGCCTTATTTGCCATATCTGTATGAAGCTTTATCTTCTTTTCATTTAGCTTTGCTACATCGGCTGTAAGTTCTGTATCTGTATTGTATTTGAATAAAGGGTTAGATCCTACCTTCAAAGCTTGTGTAAGATAGCCTTCTGCTTCGGGCAGTTGATTAAGTATATCTAATGTATCAACTTCAGTCTTGAGCGCATCAAAATAGGCTCGTGCAACATCTTGGTTCTCACTTTGCATCTCGTAGGCCTTGGCAAGATGAAATATTTTTATTTTATTATCACTACTATTTTGAGCAAGAAATAAAAGGTCTTCAACCCCTCCTGCACCTAATCGTACAGCTTCTTTTAGCTGGATAAGAGCTCCTCTATAATCTCTTTTTTTGATAAGTATTTGGTATAACATCAAGTAATCATTGCCCGAAATCTCTTGTGTGCGATCAAGACCTAGTTGCATGCGCGAGATAGCCTCATCATATTTTCCATTGGCAACCATCAATTCTGATTCGGCGATATAATGGAGACGATAAGTTGATGGATCAATGCTCAATTTGGCATCAGGAAATTGTTTGAGGAGAGTCTCATAAAGTAGCGCTGCTTCTTTTTGTTCACCAAGCTCTATGTAAGCAGTTATATAGCGATTCAAATATTCATAAGAGGCTGCCCTAATAGCTACAGCTTCTTTATAGGCAGCAATGGCCGCTATGCGATATGCATTTCTATTCCATGGCAGTGTCCATCTGCTGTTTGCATTAGACAGGCATTTATCACCGAGTGTAATGCACATTTCTTGGTATTGTGGACCTATTTTTTCTTGTAAATCAGGAGCTGCATTGGCATACAATTCACGATATTCTTCAAGTGTGCGCTTTTCAGGTGCAGCATCAGTCGGCAAATCAGACTCATGTGGTACTTGCAAAGTGGCTTCAACTATCTCAGCTTCAACCTTTGCAGGCTCAATTACGATCGGTTTTGGAACGCTAAATACTTGCGGAGCCATGGGTTCAATAATTGGAAGTTTTTCTATTGCAATAGCAACTGGTTCTGGCGAGGAGATAGGAGTTTGCAAGGCTTCAACTATCTCCGCTTCAACTTTTGCAGGCTCAACTACGATCGGTGTTGGAACGCTAAATACTTGCGGAGCAATGGGTTCAATAACAGGAGGTTTTTCTATTGCAATAGTAACTGGTTCTGGCGGAAGGATAGGAGGTTGCAAGGACTGCTTATGTAGATTTAATGTCTCGCGTAGCTTTGCTTTATATATGGGGTTATTGGTTAGTTTAAATAGCTCTAAGAAGGCTTTGGCGGCCTCTTGGAATTGCTTATTTTCTTCGTAGGCATCAGCTTTACTTTCAATTTCAATTATTTTCCATGCAAGCTTTTCCTTTTCTAGGTCAGGTGGGGGACCTATAGTTACTGCAGGTTCAGCTTCCTTTTGGCGAGTCGGCCGTGTCATGGTCATTTCACCGCCTAGCTCTCGAGGTTTTGGTTTTGCCTGCACGGGCTTGTCAGCAGATGTGGAAGGCTCTATCGCCCCGCCAGGAGCACCAGGAGGTTTTGGCTTTGGTTTGGCCTGCGCTTCTTTTTCCAAAATAAGCCTTTCAATTTCCGCCTTAAGATCTTGTAGCTGCTGATTCTCAGGGGCATTGATTGTATGTATGAGTTTGCCTGCTTGCTCTAAATCACCTTTTTTTACTAAAGCCTCTATCTCCATCAATTGCATACCTAAGGCATTACTTTTTTCAAGAGCTGTATATTCTTCGTCGAGTTGGTTTTTTTCGGCAATTTTTTGCTTAAGGGTAGCGTTTAGGCTATGATACTGTTTTTCTTGCACAGGATTCATTTTACCCTGAATTTCTGAAAAAAGTGCGTTTGCTTGTTCTAGATATGATCGATCTACATACCAAGCAAGTTCATCTAGTTGCAGATCGGTAACTGCGCTTTCATCTTTATATGTTCTAGCAAGCTCTGCTGCCGCTTCATATTGGCCAACTTCGGCAAGGGCTCCTACGATTAGGCGCATATGGTCTTTAGGAAGTTCAAAGCCTTTGTCGTGGAAACTTTTAACTAGTTGTTGTGCCTCATTTTCATTATTTTCTTCGATGGCAGTGCCAATCTGTTCAAGTAAGTCAGATGCTTCATCACGTACTTTGAGATCATCTTCAGTTTCTTCATCTGATTCTGAAAGTTCTGTTACTGAGGTATCCACTCGTGGGCTTGTTGGTGATGGTGGGGGAGTGTCAAAGCTAATAGGGGTTTGAGGTTTAGGAGATGTTGTAGGCTTTGGAGATGATGGTGGGGTTAAAGGAGGGTTTGTTGCAGTCTCAACTTCAGGTGGTATTACAGGTTTCGGAGCTTCTGGAGTTATGGGAGATTCTTTCTTTTGGTCAGCTATAGTGCTTTCAAATATAGCTGAGGTGCGCTGACTTTCTTCTGTGTGTTTTGAAGTGATGCGCGACCAAAAAGATGGGCGCAGCTCGTTTCCATGTTGGTTGTAGTAGGTTTTGATATTTTCATCAACTGCAGCTGTATTGTGGGTGTTAAGCAAGGTAAAGCAGTCTTTTACGGCTTTATCAATTTGAGGGCGCAATTCAAGCTTTTTAGATAATACCTGCACTGTTTGTTGGACATTGATATCGTCGTGAAAATGCTTCTTTTTTCCATAGCGAAGAAGCTTTAGCAGCTCGTAGTTGACACGCACAATCTCAGTGCGATCTTCAAAGCCAAAAAATCCTTTAATTTTGTTTAGTACCCACTGCACCTTATTAGTAACCGCAAGTGCTTTGTCAGTAACGATTAATGGATCATCAAGAGCGGCATTTGAAAGTTGATTAAGTGTGTTTACATATTCACTTTTTGTAAGTTGATGGTGATCTGCTTGTGGAGTGTAGTACCCTAGAGACATAATGCGCCCCATTTTTACGCTATTTTTAACCTAACATATTAAAATTTATTTTAGTATAAAAAAAGTAAACTGATCGCTAAAAAATGCAAAGTCAAGATTATAAAAACAGCACTTGTATTAACTTTAGTAATATAACTACGATTATTACTGTAACAGGTGGGATAAAACATGCCAAATATAAGCTATTATAATCTTGATTTAGATAGCGATTCCAAATAAGAGCAATACTTACAACAATTGAAAGGGGAGTAAGAAGGCTTAAGCCTATAAGTAAAAGTCCAATAGATGTGGTCATCTCTGGATTTCCTAGCAGCTGCGGCACAAAAATAAAGAGATAAAAAGAAAGAAAAAACATTGCCAAATAGGCAAAGCTACAGATAAACCCACAAAGCCTGGCTGTTTTTTGTTCTGTCTGTCATAAACTTGAGTGTAAAGCATATAGCTCAAATAAAATCAAGCCACTTGATAATAAAATAATTATTATATATAATTAAAAAAAGAAATGAGGGAGCGCAAATGGCTACTATTGGTCCAAATCAACCATACATTCCGCCAAATTCAGAAAATGTACCAAAATCCCCCAAAAGTGATAAAAAGCCCATTAAAGGCCCGCAACAGCAAAATCTTCAATCTGCAGCCAAGCTGGAAAAGATACTTAAGCCTATGCAGGATCAAAAGCAGCAACTTCGTGCCTCAGCTGAAAAAATAAAAAATCTACCATCGCCTTTAATGCCAAAGAAAGATTCTACCGGTAGCAACGTCTATCCCCTGCATCTCGAAGCAACAAACCCTCACGCTGTATTTAAGCCAGGTAAATCTAACACAATAAAGGCTATTTTGTGTTCGAAAGTGGCCAAAATGCTAGAACTGCATGATAGCGTTCCAAAAACTATAGAGGCTACAGCGTCCCATGTCATAAGTAAGGGTGATTTAGACGATGAAGGCAAGCCAATTGCATATGATAAGGCCACCATCAATGATCAGGAATATTTAATTAATCCAAGTGATTGCTTTGACATAAGATATCTTAAACCCTCAGATGATGAAGGCTATATTGTCAAATTGGCAAATAACATCACCTTAAAGCTTACAAAAGATGGTGACGGCTTTGTGACAAGTCTTGAAAGAACAGAAGATGAGGCAATAGATGAGTCTTCTGAAGACGATGATCTATTTGCATCATCTGATGTAGAAGAAGCAAATCAAGTACAACATGAAGAGCCTGAAGAGGAAGATTTTAATCCGGAAGATTTAAACGGAGTTAGGGTGTATTTTGCAAATGATGATGAATTTCTTGTGCTAGAACAGGGTGCGCATCTACTTCTTGGGGATGAGCAAAGCCAATATGTGCAAAGAGGTGATAGTCGCTTTGAGCTTGTAGAAGATGAAACTGATGAAACAACGACACTTATTGGTCGAGACGTCGAAGGCTTTGTTCAAAACTGGGTTCCAGATGTGGTAACTCAAATAAATGGCAAACCCGTAGATACTCTTGCTCCTTCAAAAACCCGAGAAGTCTTTTTCAACATGATTAATACCGATTCATTTAGTGATAGTATAGTGCTTGCAATGCTTTTTCGGACCCAGGATGGTAAGGCATCAGATCTTGAAGATACAAACTTTCTTTTTATAAAAGCTGATGATCAGCTGAAGTTGAAACTAATTGATTTAGATGAAACTTGGCCTACACAAAACGATCTGACAGACGATCCTGTACTTGCTAAAAAGGGTTCTATCTGCGCATTGCAGCTCGGCCTTATGGGGTATCCGCAGGCTCATGTGCAGCTAGATGGGGCTGAAAAAGAACACGTGGTGCAGCTGCTCGGAAAAATTCAAGAAAATAAAAACAATGTTTTATTGGCACTTGATAAATATCAAGTTGGTGATAATGTCCGCTCAGATGCCGTTAAGGGAGCATTTAATGAAGTAGTAGATAGACTTGCCACATTTGATACCGAAAAGCCCTTTACTCTTGCAGATATGATATTTCACGTTTTTCCGGAATATCATAAGCAGTGGCAGGCCCTGCAAAAGCTAGGACTTCCCCGCGAAGAGATAGCTAAATGGGTTGGCAAAGCAAGCGTAGATGAAGTAACCCAACTGCGCGGCCGCAGAAAATAAACTCTTATTTTGAGCCCTTTGGGCTCTCTGGAGTGCGCGTGCTTTTTGCACCGCCCTTAATTTTACGAACACCATAACCACGTAATCGACAAAGCAGTAAAAACTGATATTGCTTTGTTGTTCTTGAAGTTAAGTTGTGCGTAAAATTAAGGGCGGTGCAAAAAGCACGCGCACTCCAGGGAGCCCAAAGGGCTCATTGCTTTAGATCAGCTCCGAGGCGACGGTGTCGTAGAAGAGTATGCCTCGCTCACTCAAAGCTATTCTAGAGCCCTTTTCTTCAAGAAGGCCAGCTTCTTTTAGGTAAGTAAGCGCCTTTAGGGTTTCAGCCTCTAGGGGCTCATATGCGGCAAGATTTACGCCATCAAGCAATCTGAAATTTAATGCCAAAAGTTCTTTTTTTCTGGCTTTGGCATCCAAAGGCTCTTCAAAGTCTATCGGAGAGGCATTTTGCTCTAAGAGGGTGCAGTAGCGTACGAGGTTAGCTACGTTTCGAAAGCGCCTATTGCCGTCATAGCTAAAGGCAGAGGGCCCCAGACCATAAAAATGCCTTCCAGTCCAGTATCCCACATTGTGTCGTGAGTAGAGGTTATCTTTACAAAAGGCTGAAATTTCATATTGGGTAAAGCCGTAGCTCGTAAGGCGCTCTTGAGCAAGGGAAAACATCTCAAGTGATGTATCTTCATCTGGCATTTGAGAGCGCAGTTGCTTTTCACGTTTAAAAAACGCAGCATCAGGTTCAATAGTAAGATTATATAGTGATAGATGCGTTATGGGCAGATCTTTTACGACTTTTAGGGTTTTATCCCAGGAATTGATAGTCTGGCCTGGCAAATCATACATAAGATCGATTGTAATATTGTCTATTCCTGCCTGTTTCATGGCCAAAATAGCCTCAATAGCCTGTTCTGGGCGATGTCTTCGGTCTAATATAGCCAGTTCATCACTAGATAAGCTCTGCACCCCAAGACTTATACGGTTGATGCCTGCATCGCGATATTGGGTGTAATCGGCCTGTTCTTCGGGATTTGTTTCGATGCTGATTTCTACATCTGGGCCATAATCAAAAGTGCTTTTAATCCATGAAAGCACTTGAGCAATACGCTCGGGGTCAAAAAGTGTAGGGGTTCCACCCCCAAAGTATATGGAGATAAGTTTTTTATTGGCAATATGGGGGGCAATGGTATCGAATTCGCGCTGCAATCCTGCAAGCAGCTGCTCCTTAAAGCATTCTTTGTCACTTATAACATAAAAATGGCAGTAAGGGCATTTGTGCTTGCAGAAGGGAATGTGGATGTATAATGATAAACTATCTACCATTCATCTGCATCAGGGTCGACAATGCCGCCGCGCTTCCAGCGGTTGCGATCAGAAAAGTAGGATTCATCTTCTTCTTCTTCAGCATCAGCTGCAGCTTCTGCTTTATCATCGCCTGCTTCATCGTGCTCGCCGGTAGCATAGTTTTCTTCTTCTTCGGTTTCATCTTCAAAGGATGTGTCATTATTTACATAGGTATCAGATTCAAAACCACCTTCTGACATGCTTGAGCCGCCATCACCCATGTCGACATCAGGTATTGTGGGCATTTCGTTGTAGCCGGCCTTGGCAGGTGTGCGCTTAGGGGCAATAAATTCTTCGGCCTCGCCGCCTTCTTTGAGGAACTGCAAACGCTCTTTTTCTTCTTCGATTCTTGACTGAAGTACTACAATTTCTTCTTTATGGCGTTCAACATCTTTTTTTGGCACTAAACCAAGCTGCAGCCACTGTTGTAAATCGTTTAATTCTGCTTCTAGCTTGCGTAGACGCTCACTTTTAATTTGCTTCATTTGGTTACCCGTAAATAAAAATCGCCAATACTATGACATATTCGTTTTTTTGCTGCGAGTTGAAAAAACTCTTTTTCACTCATAGATGCCTCCTATTGGCAGAGTTCTTATTTATTTGCAACAATTGTTGGGAACAAACCTAAATTCGGGGGGATTAGGCTATTTTTTAAGGTTCGTTTTTGATATTTTTTTTATCAGGAAAAATATAGATACAAAGAAAAATAAATATTATCAAAATTGCAGATGCTAAATAACGACTTAATGCCAATCCACCGTGATCTAGGGGTTTATCAAGGAAATCTCCTAAAACGGCTCCTAGGGGACGTGTTAAGATAAAAGCACACCAAAAAAGTAAAGTCCTTGATATTCTAGTAAAATAGTAACACAAAGCTAAGATGGCTAACAACGACCCAAAAATAGCAGCGCCACCTAGGTATCCAAGCCTTAAAGAATCAGCTACCCAGTCACCTAGCGCCGTACCTAGAGTTTGCGAAAACATGATTGTTATCCAATAAAAAAATTCTTCCTTGGAGGAACTAATCGTGTTTAAAGAAATCGATCCCAGGGATATATACCATATTCCAAATGAAATCATTAAACTTAAAAATAATAATAATGAGCCTCCTGCATAGCCAATCCCAAGTGATCGGTCAGCAAAATCAGCAAGAGTTGTCCCGACTGTTGTAGTCGCAATTATTGTTGCCCAATATAAAAAAGGCGAATATCTCGGTAACTTAATTTGGGCAATTACTGAAATGACAAAAATGGTGGCAAAAATAATTGTGCTAAGCAAATACCCCAAATTCATAGACATAGAGATTGCATCGCCCGCAGTTTCACCCAAAGTAGTGGCAGCAATTTTGATAATCCAAAAAATAAAGGTAACTTGCGGAACTTTACTTATGAAATTGCTTTTAGTTTCATTCATTTAGTTGCCATAAATAAAAATCGCTAACGATATGACATATTCTTTTTTTAATGTAAGTTTAATCGAAGTTACATTGTGACTTCTATTGTCAGAGTTCTTATTTATTTGCAACAATTGTTGAGGACAAAAGAAGATTCTATCTAAAGGACTTACTTGGCTCGCCGAATCTAGGTTTAAGCTGCTTTTGCAGCAAATTCTTTGGCGACAAGTTCTGCAAGTTTTTTTGAACTTGATTTTTGAGTAGCAGAGGTGAATTCAAAACGATCGAGACATAATGGCTTAAACTCTGGCTTCCACTTGGCAGCTATGGCGCCATAGACATCTACATGAGTGATTCCGGACTTTTTATGGATGGCAGGAACATCAAGCAATTTTCCAAAGTTTCCTGGTGTTTTTAGTCCAAGAGCATTCACGCATACATCAAAAGTTTTTACAATCCAAGGAAGATCAGACCAGTAATCGCCTTTTACTCGAATATTTGTTACTACTTGATCTGCGTTATGTAATTTTTCTGCGCCAATTTTTTGTTGGAGCCCTGTGCCAAGGGGAAAGGCATTTAAAGCTACTGTTGGAATTTGCTGTCTTAGTCCTACGTAAGAGGCCAGTGATCCACCTAAAGACTGGCCGCAAATAGTGACTTTTTTATTTTTAAGCCGATTTGATTGCATGAGCTGTCCCACTAACAAATCGGCTTTGGTATACATTTCAGGTTTTCCGCCTAATAGGCTTGAAATACACTGTACTTGGACTTTCCTTGTGAGCTTATCGGCTTCTTTGTACTCACTATGTGCAAACTGAGATTCATGTGTCTTTAGCGCACCAAATACTACTATAATTTCATTATCTTTTTGAAAAACTCCGATTTTAAGCCCGGTAGCACGATCAAAAATAATATTATCAATTTTTTCAGCATCTACTGCAAAGGTATCTGCCTTAATTGGAACAAATCCAAATGGCTTTAGCCAGTTGACATTGTTTCTATGAATGCATCCAGCAGCAGTGGCGTAGAGCATATATTCTTTTGCTTCTTCACTACTCAGATCCTTATGCGTAAACCAGGTATATCCTTTTTGAGGTAGAAGTTCATCCTTAAAAGTAGTAGCTGGATCATTTTTACCCAATAAATGTTTTGCTGCGACTACTGGGAATCGAACAATAATTCCCGGAATTGAATAGGTTTTTGACCCCGCCCAGCGCAGAGGAAAAGTCATAGCTTGCCCAATTATTTTTAATATTGGTAGGGTACTTTGCACTACTTTGCTTTTATACGTAGTAATGCGCTCTTGAATAGCTGTAAAATTTATCCTAGACAGGGGGTTAATCATAAAGTCTTCTCATAGCCTTTTTTTAATTTTATGCTCTAGGCAAATAAATGTAAAGAAATCTATATTAGCTTAGGAGTTGCTTTAAGTTGATAACATTGCCCCAAAACACTTTTAACGGACCTCAAAGATGTCATTTGTACGGATGTACTGATCTATCAGGGTAATGAGCTTCTCACGAAAGCTTGAGCCATGTAGGTTATGTGGATGTTCATTATTGGCGTGGTTTGCCAGTTTCCATGTATGGCGAGGGTCATGAAGCAGATGTCGGTTGGCTGCCATCTGTACAACCGGATCCGATTCAATAACAAGATTTACTGCTCTATGGCAATCATCAGTGCTGATCAAACAAGCAGGAGCTATGGTGATAACAATGACACGCTTTCGAAGCTCGTTTGGCAGTTCTTTTAACGCATTATTTACCTCAATTGCACCTCGGCTGGTACATAGTTGAAGGATTTTACTGCTGCCATCTTTTTCAAAAAAATCCTGCCACTGCTCTAAGAGCTGAATAATCGGAGGGGTACATGTACCTCCCTGGCCGAGTACCGCTGAAAGTAAATCCCAGAGTGGTGAAACGGTGGCACTGAAGGTGCCGTGAATGTTGTAGCCTTGTGCCGAGCTATCGGATATGAGTCTTGCATTAGGATCTGCCCCTGATATGTGACATCCCATTCCATTAGTAAAGTTGATCTGACCGCATTTGAGCTCTTTTCGATAGAGATGAAACATTTGAGAAGGATGTTGTATGTTTTTTTCTAAGTTGCTCCATACAGAAATTGCTTTTCCTCGAAGGTGTAGGCACTGATGGCGATGAAGTGCGCGAATCAGTCTGGTTGTATCGTCTTTTGCATGATGAGCGCCCCAGTGAAAATCGTTAGTCTTAGGCTGGCCTGCAAGTCTGTAGATAGTTCCAAACACTACATTTTTTTTAGATTCCGGCAATTGCTCTAAGCATCGTTCTGCTACAACTTGAATGGCTTGTTTTAACCCTAATAGCTTGCCATTGGAAACGCGGCTTTGGTTAAGAATATCATTTCGTAAAACTGAAGGAATTTCGGCAAGTGCCACCTTAATTTGATCTTGATTGCCGCCATTACATAGCTGATAAAGTCTTTGCATTGGATGCTGCTTGAAAGTGCATTCTTGTTTTTTAATTCCTAGGAAATAGCTTGCGCAATACGATGCAAATCTTGTTGCATATCCTTGAAAACTTGAAGGTAGTGAAGGACAAGTAAGAACAACTCCAACTGGGTTAAATTGTAATGGTAAGTTAACTATGCTCATATTCACCTATTAAATGTAAATAAACAATTATACACAAATAATGTATTATTAGCAATAGTTATGATATAAAGTTATTTATTGAAAATAAGCATAAGAAATGCTACATTAAAGTCAATAGATGTAGGGGATGCTTGTCGTGAGAATTAACCGGAATAAAGGTACTAATGCTCCAAATGTAGAACATGAAAAGCATGTAACTCGTAAATCCTCTCTTAAAATTCCCGCACATGTTATTGCGATAATTTCAGAGCAGTTGGCGAATCTTTGGAGTCTTGTATTGCTTTCAGCTCATAAAGTGCGCCTCTTTTTTACCCCCAAAAAGGTTATCCAGCATATCCCATCAACTACACAAATCAACGAGACGACACCTGCTGAAAAACATGCCTTATTTATGAGTAAAGTAATAACACCTGATGCATTCACAAAATACTATCAACTACCGCCGCAAGGCGTTGGTGAAATGGGCTCCTTTGAAACCTTAAGTGACTTTTTAACGGCAGAAGATGCGGCGATACTACTTGATGAATATATACAAAAAAACAGTGGCAATAGTTCACTTGACAGTGCCCATACTAAAGTTATTGAAGATACTAAAACATTTGATCGCACAAAAAGTTATCTGGATGAGCTTTTACCTAAACTAAACGATGGTCAAAGTGGCAAAATACTTTTAAAAAGAGATGATGGAGCCCACTTTTTTTCTCTATATATTTACAAAGATCAGGGACAAATACACACATTCGTGTTTGATCCAGGTCTTGGAATTTCAGTATTTTCAAAAGATGCCTATGCTCAACTGCAAGAGGTATTAAAACAGGTAATTTCCCCAATAGATCCTAGCTTCAAAATTGTAGTTTCAAGTGCGATTGTACAAAGTGATACTAGAAACTGCTCATCATTGTCAATAAAAGCTCTCCAGTACTTTATGAAGCAAGGAGCCGCCTTTCAAGCTATAATGAAAGATAAGGAAAATTATGTGCCCGATGATAAAAAAATCTGTGATAAAGCCAAAGACTATATCGTGCATCTTAAAGTGACGAGCTTACCTGCTGGGCTTGCTAAAAAAACACAAAGGCATCTGGGTAAAGCAATAAGTACTGTCTATCAGCACCATTTACCAGAAGTTGCTCTTCCACTATCTAAAGAATATTTTGATACAGATCAAAATGCTCAATTTTATGCTAACAAAGCCCAAGAAAATATTAAAAGTCGTGCTAAACCCCCAGTGACTTTATCAGAATATATCCAAAAGCATACTCGAATGAGTAATATTGGCAAGCCTTGGAATTATGCCGCTATTGATGACATGAACAAAATGAGATCTAAAATTGGCAAAATCTTGCAGCAGCAAGGAATAATAGATAACAAAAATCAATGTAATAAAATCCGACTAAATCAGTTTTTGCAAGATCTTAAACTTCGTTTACTACTGATAAGCTGAGATAGACATCATATGCTGCTGTACTGCGTCATCTGTGGCAAGTTCCGGTGCTGCATCTTCTTGTAAAATTCCACGTTCTCGTATGTAGGAATCGTATATGGCTTTGTTGATGTATAAAAAACGAAGGGCTGGCCCAATCTTTGGTTGAACAAGTACTTCTTGATCAGTAAATTGAGGGGGCTTTGCAAGCGGCCAAGAATGAAGTCGATCCTCAAGCTTATCATACCAATATAAAACGAGTTGCATCTCAACTTGATTGTGCTCCTCTACAATAGACACGCCTTGCGAAAAAGCATAAAATTGCTCATCTTGCAAAACTAAAAACACACCATCTTTTTTATATATTTTCTTCATCTATTACCTTTTTGCGCTAACTATTTTTTCATCTAGGTGGTGAGTTGCCACAACAAAATCTTCTAATTTTATACCATTTATTGTGTCAAAACCATTTTCTCTAAGTTTGCGCATGGTTTTGAATCTGGTAGCTTCATCTGACACAATGATTTTATTGATAAATTTGGCACCCAGTGTTTGATCCATCATACATTCATTTCTATCAAAAGCATAAGTGCTGCTGTTGATATGTGCAATGTGCTGGGGTAAAGCCCGGCGCTGTCTGAGGAGTTCAATTGATTTAATATCATAATGGGTATCTCCGCCGGGAATACCAAATTCTGGATAGTGAAGATCTGGATTTCTTTGACCACCAAAATCACTATGATAAGCGTAGGGCATTCGTTTTGCGGCGTCAATATCAAATATAAGCATTACAGAAGCTTCTGCGTGAGGTAGGTAGTCAAGGTTATACCTTTTTTTGAGCCATTCATCTGTAATTATACGAGAAAATACCTGGTTTGCTGATCCTGTACGAATATTTGTCATCGGACATGTTCCAAGGCCGCTCACCATACCAGCTTGGTAGCGCTCGATTGTAGAAAGCAACCCTGTATTTAATACACGTACAAGAATATCCAGAGTCTGATCGAGCTGGCCATTATGCAAAGTGTGAATAAAGCCTCGCGCGCCCTGATTCCAAAGTCTCTGTGGAAGTTGCGGCTGTACGAGCTCATAGTGATTGGTATTCACTTCTTCAATATCTGCAAGTTCAGCAAGTTGATCAAGTTCTTCTTGCTGTTCAGTTGAAAGCAGATGATATACCTCCTCAGGTGTACGTCTTGGATCTGTTTCGTAGACTTTATCTGTATGGTAGCTATGAATAAGTTTGTTAATGATTTCTCGTTTGGCATCAACAGGCCTTGATTGCATTAAAGTGGTTGGTAGGCCTATTGAACAAAAAGTTTTATGAATATCTTGGGGAGACATGCCTTTAGGAGCTCTTAGGCGTACTAGATGTGCCACATTAAAATTTTCCATCTCAGCTCCAAATGTCATTTCTATTCCGTTTGGTAGTTTAAGAATATGGGCTTTACCAACTTTAAGTATGTGTTTTTGATCGGAGTGAAAGGTGTTATTGGAACTATTGAATTTTTCAAAGCCATAGGTGCTTTCTTCGAGGCTCGCGCCAGGAATAGATTTAAGAAACTCTAGATAGCCTATTTTTTCCCAGTTTTTTCTTATTTCCTGAGGTATTTCAAAACTGAATTCCCACTTTGTTGCTTGAGTATCAAAGGCTTTTTCTTGACAACGCAGTCTTCTTTTTCGAAGGAGGGATGAATCTGAAATAAGATGGCCCGGTTTGCTTGTAAATTTTTCCATTAGGCCTGCCATATCATAAAACTGATTTGCGGCTGTAATTGGAATTTGGGCGGCTTTAGCTAAAATTTTATGAGCATTTTCTGTGTCATGATTTGTTAAATAATAATTTGCTATTCTTTCATAATGAAAGGCAATAGTACTCAAGAAAAGCGTTTTGTCAAACGCATCATCTAACAGATCTACTTGTTGGTGCATAAAGACGACTAGCTCTGCTATTTGATCAATTAAGTGGGGTTCAATTATGTGCTGCTCTAGCTGTTGGACGTAAATATTGAGCGCGTTGCAAAGGTCAAATCGTGTTTTTGGAGTAGTTTCTGTAGATTCAAGCCAAGAGCTCCAAACTTTTTTTGAAATAAAAGCTTCATGTGATTTGTCGGTGGTTTCTAATAATTTTTTTATGAGCTCTTCTGAAAAGGAGTCAGGTTCTTGTGAAAGTGTTTTTTTATTCTGGAGGGCCTCGGTATAGTTAACTATGAGTTTTTTGACAATGCTTGAAAGTGGTAAGTCATTTAAAGTTTTAAGACAATTTTCTAGATGTGTAACGGATAGTTCCTTTACTCCAAATCGATATAAATCACTTAATTCATCGGTAATATCTTTATCGCTTTTTTTAATTACTCCGACATCAGATAATACGCTGTATAAATGGGGATGGTCAATATACTTAATTTCATTTAATACGTGTACACGGTAATTTTCCCCTGGCTTTGACGCCACTTTACGAAAGCTTTGAGCTTTTGTTTTATCAATCACTTTATTCATATCAGAGCGAAGAGCATCGAGCTCTTCAAGAAAATCTTTAAATTTTAAGCCATTTTTGAGGATAAAATTTGGATCGCCGCTCGCAAGTTGATTCAGTTCCTTAAAGATGTCGAGAAACTTTCTGGAGTCGTCAAACTGGCTTTTTTCTTGAACAGGTCCTCGTAAAAGAATACGGGCATAATCAGCTGAGTCACTATTTTGAACAATTTTTGCAATTAAGGGTTTTTTTGCAAAATCAAGGCTGTCCTTATTTGCAATGGCTTCTTCTGCTGCATGAAGAAGCTCTTTATTATCGATTTGGAGTGTGTGAAGGCATCCTACAGCATTTTTGGCACTTACATCATCATATACATCGACACCTTCTGTTTGTCTTCCAGAATCATGAAAACTTGCTACCAGCTCTCCAACAAGTAATTCATTGCTATCTACTGCTATAGTAGGATGGTATTTTTCATATAGATAGGCAAACACAGCTGACCAAAGACTTACTCGTACAGCATGATCCGATCCATGTGCTCCTCTTGGATCCGGCGAGCTTGCATTGGAGTGATGGCCATAAGGAGTAAAAAGATATTCATCTACTTTGCTTTCAGATAGATTCATATTTTGGATTTTGACATTAGGAAGAGCGTATTTATTGATAACCTCTATCTTCTGTTCTCGTGAAAGAAGATTCCATTTGATTAAGCCATTGCTTTCAACCTGAGCCTGTTGCTCCTTTGACAAACTATCAGGAGGGGGGACACTCACATCTTGGTAAGAGGGTAATGGTTTGCTATAGTATGGGTCGATTACTCTTGTTTGAATAATGTTTGAAACATTTTCTCTTGAGAGGTTTTTTAATTGAGGCCCTACTTGATGTAGGCGTACAACTCTATTTGTTTTTTGGATCAGTTGTATATGTTTTTGATGGTTTGGATTTGAAGTAATTCTGTCGTAGTGTATTTGTTCGATTTTTTTATTGATCCAACTTCCTACATGAAACATGCCTAAAGTGCCGATAAATACGATTGCGCTAAGGGTGCATGCGATAACTTTCTGAGACCTTCGCAAGTTATCATCAAGGGGATTCATGACATAATATGCGAGGTTTTTTTTATGCACGAAAGGATCGAGTATACGGCCATATGTGTAAAATTCATCTCTACATAAGTTATATAATGAGACTAATTTGTTCATAAATTGCCTTGTGTCTCTTTAACAACTACAGCCGAAAGTGGTGCTACCCAAATAGTGTATTTAGTAATGTGGCCATTTGAGTCTTTTTCAACTTGAATGGAGTTGTTGTTATGGTTTCCATCACCGCCAAATTCAATAGCATTGCTGTTAAACATTTGCGAAATATTTGTCATTCCATCAAGGTGTGGCGGTATTACTATTTCGTATTTTTTTGGTGTGGTAGCCGAAAAGTTATGAAAGCAGGCAAAGGTATTTGCCGAATCAAGTTGTCGTCGATAGGCTACAAAGCTGTTTTTGGGGTCTTTTTTTTCTATCCATTCAAGATCGCGTGCATTAGAGTCTTTTTTCCAAAGGCCAGGATGTTCTTTGTAAAGCTTTGAAAGAGCTTCTATCGTAGTCTGTATTTTTTTTCGATCTTCTGAGATGTCTTGATTAAGAAGCCCCTGTCTTCTACCTAAAATCTGTGCCCACTCTACAGAGCTCCCTATTTCGCTGCCCATAAAAAAGAGCTTTTTGCCCGGCAGACACATCTGCAGGCTAAAAAGCGCCCGCAAGTTGGCGCACTTTTCTGATTCAGTAAGCCCTGGAGTCATATCGATGAGAGGGGATCTACCAATTTCATCATGGGATATTGCCATGATCATTTTGTGGTGTGCATCTCCCTCAATTGCCTGTATAAGCCTATTGTAGTACATAGAACGATCTTTGGGGGCAATTTTTAGGTAGTCCATTATATTTTTGGACCAGTTTGTATTCCATTTTAAATCAAAACCATAGCCGCCAACAGAAGTTGCCTTAGTTGCTTCTAACGATCCTGAATAATCTTCTGCTATGCTTAGTACTCCTGGAAATTCTTTGTGTATAACTTCATTGAACTGTCGCAAAAATTTTCGTGCCGAAGAGGGATGTTCTGATGTAAGAATAGGCCTTACCGCATCAACTCGAAGGCCATCGATGTGCATTTCTTTTATCCAATATGCCGCACTTGATATTAAAAAATCTCTAACAGATTTTTTTCTAAAATTAAAAGGTTTTGCACCCCATTTAAGCATAAATAGCCCGCGAAGTGAAAAGAGAGCCGCTATTTTAGATGGCTCAAATTGATTTGTTCCATCAAACTTGGTGAGGGCATAATCGTCTAAAGCAAAATGGTTTGGTACCCAGTCCAAAACTACGCCAATGTTGTTTTGGTGCAGGAGATTTACCATAAATTTAAAGTCTTCTACACTTCCCATGCGGCTGTTGGGAGAGAAGTAGTTGGTGACCTGATAGCCCTGTGAGCCTTCGTGAGGATGTTCAAGTATGCCCATGAGCTCTACGTGAGTATAGCCAGTTGTTTTGCAGTGTTCTACCAATTGTTCAGCAATTTCGCGGTAATTTAAATAGCGTCCATCTTGTGTTTTCCAAGAAGTGGGGTGCATCTCGTACATCGTTAAAGGCTGATTTGCACCTTGTGCTGCTCTTTTTTGTGTCCAGGCAGCATCATCCCAAGTAAAATTCCTATTTACGACAACAGATTTGGGCACATCGCCTGCTTTTTCTACAGTTGTTGTGTGAAGGCCAAATGGATCTATTTTCTTTACACCATCTACAAGGTATTGATACTGGCTTCCTATAGGCAAGGCATCAACAGAGGTATTCCATGAGCCATTGCTTGCACGCTGCATAGGGATTTGCTTTTGCTTACCTTCAGAATCTATGAGTACTAATGAAACCTTTTTAGCGTTTGGAGCCTCAACACTAAAATTTGTTGTAGTAGCACTATGCATCGCTCCTAGTCTTTGATATTCTAGATGGTTTACATCAAAATTATATGGCGTTGGCATTTGAACTTTTAGCCAATCTGGAAGCTGTTTATAAAGGGATTTTATCCTAGAGCTAACCCCTGAATAAAATGCCTGGAGGTAAGTTTCTTCTAGTGGGATTTTTCCAGCTTCGGACTGTGTAAATACACGAAGAATTCGGCCAAATTGTTTGACATCAAAGTAGGAACCTTTTGCATTTTCTATTCGTTCTTGTGCATTTATTTTTGCATTTTCATAGACAAATCGATACTTTTCAACAGGTGAATAGCCAGATGGGGATGTATTCCAGCCATTTTTTTTGCCATCACTCATTGTTCGTATCATTCGAGCTTTTCTTGCATCTGGACTTTCGGCTTTAAATGCATCTACTGCTTGTTTTATTGTGGATTGTAACGAGGTACTTCCGCTTGTTGCCCCTCTATCAAAGAGATAGCCATTAAACCCGGGAGTATTTGGCGGGTTTACTGTGTCAACAAAGCCTCCTACATTTGAAGCAACAACAAGTGAGCCAAACAACCAACCTTCAAATTGCACAAGACCGCATGGCTCAAATCTTGAGGGTAAAAACATCATGTCAGCAGCTGCTCGAACAACAGATCCTATTCCCTGCTTTTGACTAGTTCCTTGTTGATAAAAGAGTTTGCCTTCTTCAGTTTTATAGTCTTGAAGAATCAAGACACCGGATTTATATTTTTCTTGTAATCTGTCCAAAAGTTCTTTTGAGTTAGATGGTTTTTTTCCTTTTTCAGGAATGGACCCTGTACCCATAATGATTACTTGAGCGCCGTTTTTTAAAGCCGCTTGTATGCCTTCTTCAAACTTGTCTAGGCCTTTTTGGTCGTAATCGAATCTTCCAATAAATGTAATAATTGGCTTTGAGCTATCAAATGTTCTATCAGGGAAGGTTTGCGTAACCCACGTCTGAAGCTCTTGCTTGCAAAGCTGTTTTTTGGCCAAAATATCATCGCTATCTATTCCATAGGTAAGATCAATAGGTTCGCCGGTTGTTAAACTCTTCCAGTTTTTTAAAACGGGGTCTTTTTTGGGATCCCATCTTGAAGTATCTGTGCCGTTGACAATGCCGTGTAATTTTTCTTCCTTTGCTGCATCGCGCATAGCAAATGAAATACCTTCACCCATTTCTATAGATTGGCTTTCTACGGCAAAAGAATTTGATACTGTTGTGATGCTATCGGCCTTTTTTACTGCCTCAACCATTAAATTAATATTTTGACTTGTAATGCCTGCTTGTTGCAATGCTTGCATGACAGGTTCGTAGTTATATATATCATGAAAATACCTTCCTTGCGCAGACATTCTTTGATTATTATGATACGTAAATACTATGGGGGCAATTTCTTTATTTTGATTTCTCAATTTAACTTCTACCCCAGCTACGTGCCAGTCATGGAGGTGGATAATATCAGTTTTTGGAATTTGACCAAGAAGATCTGCTGCAAGGGTAGAAAAGGCGACAAAACGCCCTTTGATATCATCTTCATTTCCGCCATAGATGCTTCTTGCTTCATTAGTAATCTCAAAGAGAGGATGCTCTATAAAAAAGCATTCAACACCATTTACATCTAACTTAAGTACAAAAAATGGATTGCCGTGAGAGTCTTTATGTTCTGTTCTTGGAGCACTTTCGAGCCGTGTAAGCACTGCTTTCGGCAAAATCGAAAATTTTGGGTAGATAAGACGTACTTTATTGTCGGGATGCTGCTTTAAGAGCCCTTGAGCCATTCCTTCGACCGCTTCGGCAAGGCCTCCTTCTTTAAAAAAACCTTGATACTCAACGCTGCACATGGTTACTGAGATAGGTTTTTTTAAAATATCATCTCCAAATTTTTCTGCGAGTCTATCGGCCGATGCTTCATAGATAGAAAGATCTCTATCAACTTTATTGATAATATTTCTGAAGTTCTCGTTAATGTCGGCTACTTTTTCTTGCGCATATTCTATGACGTGATTGACACCGCGTGAGCTGTGTTCGACGCTGTTTATTTTTGCTTTAATATCCGGACATGTAAATCGTGTAGAAAAATTAGGATCGGTTAAAAGCTGAGGATTTCTAAGACAGGCATCAAGTGCTATAAGATCATCTGAATACTGTTTTTTTTCTATAAGTAATTCAGCGATTTGTAAAAATACATCTTTACCTGAAGAGTTCTTATATTTTTGGATCACCGGCAATAAGTTAAGAACTTTTTGATAAGACTTGTCATGAGAGCTTAGGCCTGTAAAGTGGAGAATGCCTATTAATGTTTTTTGCACTTTTTTTGGTAGTAGATGATAGGCGCTTTCTATTTGCTGCTGCTTTGATCCGGCAACCATTGCGGGCATATTTCCCAGTCGCAAAATGGCATTTTCATATTTTATAGATTTTATTTTTAAGGAAAGAATTGGCAATGAGGCTTTTTCATTCTTATCAAAAGGTATGATTTTTCCCTCATTGAAAAGTGCTACTATTTTGTTGTGCAATTTCAAAAGTTTTTTCGCTTCTGTATTTGCTGTAATTAGGTTTATTAGTTTACCACGAAAAGAGGGGGTAAAAAGAGGGATTTTGCTGATAAAGCTAATAAATTTTTCTAAAAAAACGTTAAGTATGATTTTATGTAGGTGATCTGCAACGGGCTTTACGTGTTCAGCTATATCTTTTGGCTTTTCTTGCTGCGCTACGATGTTGCAGTACTCCGCTATGGTACTTTGCATATCTATCTCTCGAGAGAAGTGCCCACTTGATGGCAATGGTGTTCCCATGAAAATAACCCCAAAAGTTCATATGTTGCATTAAATAATTTACTACCATACTTGTTGAATTGAGTCAATGTATTACCTTTTGCGAAATTCTGGAAAAATTCAGAGATTGTAAAATTTCTCTTACTACAGTATATACCAAAATAACAGAGGATTCAATGAATTTATTTGAAACGTCATTTATTATCTTTGGCTGTCTTTTTGCAAGTGCTTTATTAGGATTATTTTTAAGTATAAAACTGCCCAAGCATCATCTGGATCAGCATTCAAAAGACGCTATAAAAATCGGCGCGGGGCTTATCGCTACGCTTACGGCACTTGTTTTGGGACTGCTTGTAAGTTCTGCTAAAAGTTCGTATGATTCAATGAATGATGAAATAAGGCAGTCAAGTGCCAAGATTATCGTGCTTGACCACATGCTTGCAAAATTCGGAGAAGAATCTCAAGCAGCTCGGACAATGTTAAAAAATAATTTAATTTTTGCTCATGAAAAAGTATGGCCGTCAAGAGGTGAGGCCGTAAACCTCAAGGCAGTTGAAAAAGCACCGGGAATGGAAGCGGTGCGCGATGTAATTATGGATTTAAAGCCGCAAAATGATAAGCAGCGGACGCTTCAAGGGGAGGCTTTGTCGCTTGCAAATGAGCTTACAAATTCAAGGTGGCTGCTAATACAGCGTGAAGAAGGTGTCTTGCCAACACCATTTCTTGTGGTGCTTGTTTTTTGGCTTTGTATCTTTTTTATGATTTTCGGATTGCTTTCACCACCTAATTGGACGATTGTCGCGGTAATGTTTATTTGTACCATATCAGTTGCTGGTGCCATATTCTTGATTTTTGAAATGAATACTCCCTTACAAGGAATGATCAAAATTCCAGATGTTGCTTTGCGAAGGGCATTGGATTTTTTAAACAAATAAGACTAGATTAGCCTTACGGTTATGGGTGTGCTTTTCTAACTATGCTAAGTACTTGGGATGCATGCTGCTTTAACCAATCCCACTCTGAATTGCCCTCAGCTGCTTGCATTGCATCTTCGAAATTGCGCTGCATTTCAGGCATGTCTCCAAGATTCAAAAAGATTTGAGCCATATGAAAATAAGGCAGGGGACTTTTGTCGTTAATCTCAACTACTATTTTATATGCGTTAATTGCAAGCAGCCAATTTTTTTGAATTTGATAAATAATTCCCAGTGAAAGCCAGCTATTTTCATGCGTGGGGTTTAGCTTAATAAGCACCATAAAAACTTCTAGTGCATTCGTATAGTTTTTTTGTTCAAATAATGATTGTGCAATTTCATAACATTTCTGAAGACTTTTATCTGAAAGACAAAATTCCTGAGAACTCTTACGTGCGGCACAGGTTTTTATATTTTCAAGGTCTTGTAGCAATTCTTTGGCGATTTCATTTCTTGCGGAATCATTATTCTTGGATAATTCATTAAAAATGATCTTGTAGGCATTGCTGATATTAGAGGAGTTTTTTTTGGGCATGCAAATTAATTCCTGTTCATGAACCAAAGCTTAAAATTTTACCCTACAGAATTAAATTATTATTGGAAAGATTTTTTAAAGTTTTGCTGAAGGGATCCTTTTATGTCAATTTCAGACAGATATTACAGAATGATATAGTATTTATTTTATTTATACTACAACCAAATAATCATTTCTTTTTATTTATATATAAACTAAACTATTGTCTTAATAGGGGGTTTATAATATGTCAGTTGTTAACTTTAATTCTGCATCAAATCCGTATAATGATTTACAGGTTATACCCGAAAGTGCAAATTTTGAAGAGCATGATGAACCCACCGTTGCCTCCCATGACATCCAACTTGAACCGATAGAATTTGAATCTGCAGCGATAGAAGAAGAAATAACAACTGCTTGGCAAAATCTCAAAGCAAATTGGTGGAAAATTCATAATGACGAAGATGAATCAGATGCCAAAGAATTAAAAGAAGCCAAAAAAAGAATGCCCCCCGACAAAAAACAGTACATCACGCTTGTTGCCACCATTTTATCATCACTTGGATTACAGGTGGTTTTTCGCGATGAGCCAATTATGAAAGGCACATCAGGCGTAACTATTAATGCGATTAAAATTTCTTATAATCAGATGCAGCAGGGAACCCCTGCTAAATATGTGATGAGAGCTGTTGCTATTGCCACGCTTATTGCAGGCATCACTCTTTATTATGTACCCGAAGATCCTCATGGAGTTATTCGCATCTTGCGTGCAGCTCCTTTAACTGACATGTTCATGACTGTTTTTTTAAAATGTGATTTAAGTAGTGCAAGGCTTGATTTATTACTTAATAGGGTAATAAAAAAATGCACAAATCGCGAGCTGCCGGACCGGGTAGCAAAAGCTATTACAAAGACAGTTTTTACACTTATTGGGGGAGGAATGATGAATATCCCTCAAGTCAGCCCTTTTATAAAATCAGCTGCTGCCGTGCTTACAAAAGCCAATATGCGCGGAGTTGTAGATACTTTATTTCAAAAAATTGATTCAATGCCAAGGGGCATACAGCAAAAAGCTGTTTTAGCTTCTGTAATTACCATTTCGGCAGCAGGTGCCGCAGCTTCTGCTTATGCGCTGACAGAGCAAATTGTAAGACAGTCTTCTTTTAGCTGGGGACCGGCGGCTGCTTTGGTCGTTTTTGGTGATCTGCTTGCAAGATTAGGAAAAAATGCTGCTAAAACGTGTGAAATCCCGAAAGAATATCAAGAAAAAATTAAAGCTGAAATCAAAGCAGGGCTTCGCGAAGCGCCACCACCTGCTCCCTGGTGGAGAAAATGTCTTACCGTAGCTAGCGGCATTGGCTTAGTCGGGGCAACTCTTGGGATAGCCTATGTAGTAGGACCTTCGACACTTTCATCATCTGCCAGCTCTAGTGTAACAAACAATAGCGGTATCTTGACTACAGTTTGCCAAGAGATGAGCTCTTTATTAAAAATAGCATCCGGCAAACTACTTCCAGATGCAGTGGCCCTTTTTGGATCTGTCGGTATGCTAACTGCTGGTGCGGGTTATCATCTTTATGAAACCCTAAGCGGCATGACTACCCTTTTAACACCCGTTCAAAGAGCAACAGGTGCGGCTTTTTTGGCAGCTACTATGGGAGTTGCCGGCTATGAACTTAAAGATTATCTGCGAGCTGAAAAGAAGCCTAAAATAGATAAGGCAGCAATTCCACTTATTGAAGTGTAAAATGGCCTTGTTGCATTATTAACCACCGAGGCACTGAGCTCACTGAGAGGGTTGAGATGAGGAGAAGGATTAGTGGATAGTCATGAAGCAAGCGTGGTGGAAGAGGATTGTTAATTAATTTTAATGAAAGCTATTGGAACACGGCCTTTGTCGCCTGATCGTATAAGCCTTCTCACTATCTCAACCCCCTCAGTGAGCTCAGTGCCTCAGTGGTGAATTACGTCAACAAAGCCGTGTAAAATTATATAAATGTGAGAGTGTATTATGAAAATAAATGAATTGCAACCAACAGCTACGAATGTTGCTATTATTGCTAATCAACCTATAGCTATTAAAAAAAAATCTGATCCCGTTGATACAGCATTTAGGCATTCTGTACTGGGTTTTAAATATACTTCAAAAGTTACTTCTTTATTCAAATCTTCAGTAAAAGTATCTGAGGCCTTCACTAAGATTCCGGGACAAATTGATGAAGTTATTACGGCCCTTTCTTCCTTTAAAATTATTAAAGGCATGCTTTCTATAGAAAAATTTATGAAAAGCATACTGAAGGTGTGCAGGCCTGGCGACCTAAAAAAGCGTCTTTTTGCTGGCTGGAGCGTTATTAAATGTACCAAATCAATGGTTGGTGCAGTAGAGACAGTATTTAAATACCTTAAAAAGCTTCAGATTATTCCAAAATCTGCGCTTGCTTGGGCAACAATTACTGGTTATATCTTTTTGCCCATAAAATTTATTTCTGCGGCTCTTTCAGTATATAAAACTTCTGAAAAAGTCCTTTTTATGCGCGGCTTTCGTAGTAGAATAGCTCTATGTAAACAACCGGGTGCGGATAGAGTTGATAATGCAACGCGTGTGTGTAAGCAGCTTTTAATCGAAGAAAAACAGCTAAAAAAAGTAAAAGTTATTTCTAAAGAAGCATCACTGAAACCTCGCTTAAAAAATATTATTAGTGATCTTAACAACGAAAATAGCGAAATCCGCCAAAAAGCAGCAGCTGAGAGTAAATGTATCGCTACATGCTTAAAAAATAGAGTACGTGAGAGAGTGGCAGTTGCGGCTGTAAAGACAAGCCTAAAAACTGTAGGCTGCGCTTGTAAAATAGTAGGCATGACATGTCCACCGGCAGAAATACCACTACTCATTATAAAACTTGCTTTAAAAGTAACCTCTTTTGGCGCGCTTTGTTACTCTAATTTCATTCCTAAAGGAGAAATTACCTGGAACGAAAAACCCATGTTCTTTGCTCTACAGTTTAAAACCATGAGACGCATGCAAAAAGCTCTTCAAGTTGCACTTGCAAAGATTCATATACCGATTAATCAACCAAAAATAAATTTGGCCAAATAAATTTGTTTAAGTATTAGGCCTGCCCAGGCCTAACCCACTTTCGGCTCATTTCTATTGACATTAAATTATTTTTATAATAACCTTCAGGTAAGGTTTAAATAGAGGGCTATCTTATGAACATTAATAGGGGGCCAGATTTTGATTTTCCTTATCATCCACCTGAATCTACGCCTGGTGACCAGAAAAAAAATACTCAAATACCCTCAACGGATGAGTATGCTGGAAAAGTAAAGCGAATAAAACCAGATGAGGCCAATTCCCCAGCAAATAATAAATCGTTTGAGACAGATGAGCTAGCTAAAAAGACTCTATCAACAGAAGCACCTTTTGGTGGAAAAAAACGAGAACGTTCGGATGAGGATTCTTCAGATATTCCTGAAGCTGAAGACATATTAACTCTTTTGCCCCCTGAATTGGCAGCGAATATTGTAGGAAAATTACCACTAAAAGATCAGCTTGCGGTGAGTGTGACAAGTCAACATTTGAGCCAAGTTTCAATACGAAAAATAATTGACGATGATGTTCAATTAATGGTGGAGTTTACTGTTTTTCTAGTAGAACAGTTAAAATCAATAGGAAAATTAACTGCAGAAGACGAGCATCGACTTGTTATTCCCCCAGATCTCAAGCAAAAAATGCTTGGGCCAGAAAACCGTTCATTAGAAACGCATAAAGAGTATTCAGATTTGGTGCTGCATCATATAGTAAAAGTACTAGAAAAAGTTTTGCCCTCTTTAGATGAAGAGGAGTGTCACAAGATCTATAGTATATCAAATAATCAGCTACCACTATTTTTTAATAATATTTTAGCTATTGCACATGTATATTCACAAATGAATGCAAGGACTATTACAGTTTCTGATTCTATTGGTATTCTTTTATGCTGTACTCGTTTTTCCAGTAATCATGGTCCCCCTCCTTCCTCAGATACACAAAGAAGAATTGGTTTCTATGATACACTAAAAATAATTGAGAATTTGTTTGCACCAGATCAAAAACAGGAAGCCTTTGAGAGCCTTGTCAATAGATCTGCTTACGCTCCAAGCATTTTCTCTGAAAAGCTTCTTCCTCCGCAGTATTGGCATACAGAAAAAGGAATTCATTCTTCTGAGCTGGGTCATGACCCCAAATTTTTTAATGAACGTATGGAGGTAGTTAGTAAAATAGCTGACCCTGACAAAAGAAATATATTAATTGCCGACAACTATACTTATAGAGGTGTGGTCAGGTTACTCAGCTTAAACCTTGAGCAAGCACAGAATGATTTCAAGATTGCCATAGAAGCGGCCGGCAAAATAACTAACCCAATACAAAGAGATGAAGTTCTTAGTGCAATTTCCAAATTTATTCTAAAAATGGGTGGGAATTTCGATATGGCTGTAAATGTTGCTAGGACGATATCAAATACAGATGTTCGAAACTCTACTTTTGCCTACCTTCATATTCTCGTGGGAAACTTAGAGATAGCCATACCTTTTATAGATAACATAATAGATGAAACATTAAAAAATTTACTGCTTAAGCGCCTTTCGCTAAGTTTTGTAGAGACAGCGAAGTTTTCAGATGCTGCTACCCAAGCCAGCAAAATAACCGACCAAGATTTAAGGGATGATGCGTTTGATTGGCTTGAAAATTTTGAGCCGCTGCATAACAGATTAATCAGGGCTATTAAAAATATATTTATTTCTCAATAAAAGTCTTGTCATCTCTCATTTAGTTATCTTCATCATCGCGGCCGATAAGCCAAGAACTTGCGATCACGGCCATGTAGCTACCGGCTGTGCCCATAGATATGCTTGTGGCTGAAAAGCTTGATTTGGTGGGATCTAGCCAATTGGCGATTAAATCACCTGAAAGTGCTATCACTACAGGCGCGGCAATTGCCATGACGCGTTTGTAGGCGCCATCTACTGCTTTAAACACTTCTTGAGCCGCTAGGGTTGTAAGGCTGTGCTGCACCTGTTTGATTAATAAAGCAGCCGCGGGTGTTGTGGAAGCAAGATGTGAGTGATTTGCCGCAATAGCCACAAGCGGCATTATGGCAGAAATAATGCCAGCTATAATGCCTTTAATGGTTCTTGAGCGTGCTCTTTTTTTAATTTCGACATCATCTACAATTATTGCATTCGGATCACGGTCATGATCTAAGAGCGCTTTAGCTGAGACCTTTGCAAATTCTAAAGCCGTACCAGTAGATACAGGTCCAAAATAGCGCCATGGACTTGTAAGAGACATGCTACTTGGTAGGACAAAACCTATAAACATATCTGCCGCAACTGCGGTAATTCCATAGCATCCAAGTAATAAAACTTTTTTTGAAGTGCGCTCTTCGGTGGCTTGGCCTGCTTTAAATATTTTGTTTACAGCTTCAGTATTTGCATGGCTAATTATAGGTGTTAAAGAGCTGTTCATGCCTATAAGTTTTCGATTTATTGTTGCTGCCCCCATGGCAATAAAGGCTAAAAGGGTGCAACTTGCTAGGCGTCTTGCAGCCATATGTGTTCTTTCTTTTTTTACCTTTGTATCAACGAGCATACAGGTGCCCTTTCCAAGTAAACCCGCGGCTGCCATGGCACTGAAATAGCCAAAAGCGTTTACTGTTGTGAGGACTGTGGTTTGTCCAATTGGAAGCGTTTGGTTGCTTTGTATTGGCAGTGAATAAGCCAGCAAATCAAAAAGAACAGCTTGACTTACATATCCAACAAGTACCAATGTTTGCTGGCCTGCGGTGCGAACATTAAGGTAGTTGCCTTTTACCATTTTATTGCTAATGTGCGTAAAGGTTGTATTTGTCATGGTAAGCCAGGTATCTTTACCAACAGGCACATTAAAATTATTATTATCTATTAAACGATTAAAGCCTGCCTGTGTAAAAGTCGTTGCAACAGTTACAAAACCATTAAGTAGGTAGCCTTCAGTGAGAATAGGTTCAGGGGGGTGAGTTTTGTCTTGTTTTGGATTTTCAACTACCACTTCTTTAAGCTCAAAAAAATCAGTATAATGATTTTTTGGATGGATTACTATAGTCAATCTATATTCTCCTTTATGCAATTAACTCTGAACAAAAGAAAATAATACTATATAATATAGTTAATGTAAATATTAGATTATATCGGAATGGTAATGTTTATTGTTTAAGTAAAATTCTAAATCTACTCTTCAATAATTGGGCGGTGTCCTACGATTCTGGTATGACCCCATTTTTTTAGGCTCTTTGAATAAAATGGCTTAATAGATCTCGAGGCAGAAAGCATTTTTGTCATGTAAAAATTCTTCGATTTCTGCAGATTTATTTACAAGAAGGTTACACAAAAATTGATTAGTTTCATTACCACATCTTAGCCATATAATTTTGGGAGGAATTCCATTGAGAAGACATAACTCGTGAAAATCCGAATCTTTGGAAACTATTGTATAATTATATTTTTTAGCGTAGTCCCAAATCGTAATATCATCAGCTTCCTGTAGGCCTAGCAAGTATACGTGGGCTGAATCAGGAAATTGTTGTGTGATCTGAGGCAGGATTCTCCTGGAAATATTTTGATCGAGAAGTAATTTCATGCTGCAGGCAGATATCGTAATGATCGTTCGCGAGCCGCAGCAAATTGCAGGCAAGCCTGGATATCTTCAACAGTAAGCTCGGGATAGTCGTTAAGTATATCTTGTGTTGTCATCCCAGATCCCATCCATACTAAAACGTCATAGACCGTGATACGCATGTTGCGGATACATGGTTTGCCATCTCTTTTCCCTGGTTGCATGGTAATTATTGACTGGTAAGACATACGACTAAATCCTTCTCTATAACTTAATCTTAACATGGTCTCCTGAATTTCTTCTACAAATATCAGGTATCTGATTCTATTTCTACTACAGCACGAGGCCAATAGTGCGGCAGGGGTGACGCTATACAAAACAATCGGTCTCAGTCTTGGTCACGGCCTCGGGCTCGATAGGAGCAAAAATGTATAAAGTCGAGTAGAAAATAATCCTTATATAGGTTATCAAACAGGTTGGTGCAAAATAATAATTTAAGTGTATATGCTACCTGATTTTGAAGACATAAATCCTGAAAATCTTGAACTGCTTGAGCAGTATAGAGAGCTTTTTGCCTCAAATCCTGAGCAACTTGATGAGGCATGGCGGATATTTTTTGAAAGTACGGGCGCGCCAAGTAAACTTTCAACCGCAGATAATGCCTGTCTTAAAGAGCATTATCGTATGTTTGGCCATCTTGAGGCTGATTTTTATCCAAGTGGATTAAAGCAAATTACACCAAGCGCAGACTTGCCAGTCTATGATGACTTAAGAAAGATATACTGTGGAAAAATTGGATATGAGTTTTATCCGCAGTGTTCAAAAGAAATTTGCGAATTTATCATAAGCAAAATAGAGATTTCCACAAGACCTGCTTTTTCAAAAGAAAAAAAGCAGCAGATACTGCATCTGTTAAATAAGGCCGAAAGTTTTGAAACTTTTCTTCATACAAAATATGTGGGTCAAAAGCGCTTTTCACTTGAAGGAGCAGAAACTCTTATTCCGATGCTTGCTACATTTTTAGAAAAAGATCTATCAGATCTTATTATAGGCATGCCCCACCGCGGACGGCTTAACGTATTAGTTAATATCTTGAACAAAAGCTATGGTGATATTTTTTCAGAGTTCGAAGATGTTGCTGTAGATACTTTTGAGACAAGCGGTGATGTAAAATATCATAAGGGCTACAGCGCTAAAGTTCGCCAAATGCTGGTTGTGCTGGCTGCTAACCCAAGTCATCTAGAATCAGTTGATGCAGTAGTGGAGGGCATAGCGCGGGCCAAAGAGGTATCAAATGAGATACATAAAGTACTTCCTGTTCTTGTGCATGGGGATGCTGCGGTAAGTGGTCAAGGAGTTGTATATGAGACTTTGCAGATGTCAAATCTTCCAGGCTACAAAACAGGCGGCACTATCCATATAGTTATTAATAACCACATAGGCTTTACAACCCTGCCCGAAGATGGCCGCTCAACAACATACTGTACAGACATTGCAAAGGCCTTTGGCATTCCTGTATTTCATGTAAATGCCGAAGATCCGGAGAGCTGTATGTTTGCTGTTGAACTTGCCTTTGAAATAAGGCAACGTTTTGGCTCGGATGTATTTATTGATATGAACTGCTGGAGGAAATATGGTCATAATGAAAGTGATGAGCCAGCCTTTACTCAGCCTCTTACCTATCAAAAAATTCGTAAAAAGGCCTCCATACGTGCTCAATATCATGACCAGCTTGTGCAAGAAGGCATAGAAGTTGCAGTACTTGATGACGAATTTAAAAAAGAGCTTCAGCAAGCACATGTTGACACAGTCCATCAAGCAGAAAAACTAAAGTTTGACATGCCTGCAAAGATAATTGGTGATCAATGCGAGCTATTTGCTGCATGTGATACAAAAGTAGCGAAGGCAGTTCTTGAGAAGGTTGTGCAAAAAATTACTCAAATTCCAGAAGGCTTTACACTGCATCCAAGGCTTTTATCGCAAGTTGAAGCACGAAAAAAGACAGATTTTACCAAAATAGATTGGGCGTTTGCTGAAAGTTTGGCTTTTGGGACGCTTCTGCAAGAAAATGTACCTATACGCCTTGCAGGGCAAGATTCAAAAAGAGGGACATTTAGCCAGCGACACGGTATGTGGGTGGACCAGGTTACTGATAAACGTTATATTCCTCATGCAAGTATGGGTGATTTTGAATTGGTGGATTCCTATCTCTCAGAATATGCTGCACTTGGCTTTGAATATGGCTACAGCCTTGCAAGAGCAAAGGCGCTTGTTATTTGGGAAGCGCAGTTTGGAGATTTTGCAAATGGCGCGCAAATTGTAATCGATCAGTATATGGCACCAGGCGAGCAAAAATGGGGCGCTCATTCAAAGCTTGTTTTGCTGCTTCCACATGGTTATGAGGGACAGGGCCCTGAGCATTCATCAGCTAGAATAGAAAGGTTTTTAATATTATGTGCAGAAAACAACATGTTTGTTGTTTACCCGACAACTCCTGCCCAGTACTTTCATCTCATTCGGCGCCAAGTAAAAATGCCGCAACAAAAACCCCTTATAGTTTTTACTCCAAAGGGGCTTCTTCGAGCTCCAGAGTGTACAAGTGATTTACTAGATTTTACTGCAAAGGGCTTTCAAGAGGTTATAGATGATACCAAAGATCCCCAAAGCATACATCGGCTAATTTTTTGTTCTGGGCGCATTTACTTTGATTTACTCCCAAAGTGTGAGAGTGATACGGCTATCATACGACTTGAGCAGCTTTATCCATTGCATCAAGAACTCTTAACACAGATTATATCGCGCTATAAGAATGCTCATGAGTATATTTGGGCGCAAGAAGAGCCCTACAATATGGGTGCAAGAGGCTACATTCAAGAATCTTTGCTTGCGCTTTTACCAACAGATGCAAAACTTGAATATAGGGGAAGAGTGGCAAGTTCTTCTCCGGCATGTGGATCGCACCTCGTGCATCAAAAAGAACATACAATGATTATAGAGTCATTATTTAAAGGCAAATCATGAAAGTAGATATAAAAATACCGACACTTGGCGAATCCATTTCAGAAGTCGTTATAGGAAGCATTTTAAAGTCTTCTGGATCACAAGTTTTGCAAGATGATGAAATCCTTGAGCTTGAAACGGATAAGTTAAATCAAGTTTTATATGCCCCGCAATCTGGTATTGTACACATTAACGTAAAACAGGGTGATAAAGCTAAGGTAGGGGATGTAATTGGGTTTGTAGATGTACAAGAGGAATCTTTAGATGCATCTACAAAACAAATCCCAGAAGAAGCAGCTAAGGAAGAGCCAAAAAAACCTGTTAGTAAAGCAACAAGTCCAGCAAGTATTTCCAAAAAAGAGTGGCTTGATGAGCTTGAAGAAAAAGTCAAAGAACCTGCTTTGCAAAATAAAGAAATAAATCAAGAGCAGAGAAAGCCGCTTTCTGCATTGCGTAAAGCCATGGGTAAGCATCTTTTAGAAGCAGCACATACTACAGTTATGCTTACAACGTTTAATGAAGTAGATATGAGCGAAGTCATTAAGCTTCGAGAATTATACAAGGAGGCATTTTTTGAGAGATATAAAACTAAACTTGGATTTATGTCCTTTTTTGTAAAGGCCGCCGTTTCTGCTCTTCAAGTGTATCCTCAGGTAAATAGCTATTTAGAAGGTGATACTCAGGTATTTCATGCTTCAGTTAACATCGGCGTAGCGGTATCTAGCGAGCGCGGTCTTGTTGTGCCAGTGCTACATAATGTCAATGCTATGAGCTTTGCGAACATTGAGCAATCTATAGATGAATATGCTCTTAAAGCAAAAAATGGGACGTTAAAACCTGCAGATCTAAAAGGCGGGGGCTTTACAGTAACAAATGGGGGCCTTTTTGGCTCGATGCTGTCAACTCCAATACTTAACCCTCCGCAATGTGCGATTTTGGGCATGCATAAAATAACAAAACGTGCTGTGGTTATTGGTGAGCAGATAGTTATTCGTCCAATCATGTATTTGGCCCTGAGTTATGATCACAGAGTGCTTGACGGCAAAGAAGCAGTTTCGTTTTTAGTGCATATTAAAAATATGATCGAGGATCCTCACCGCCTTGAGCTAGGAGTATAAGAGTATGTATGACGTAGCTATTATCGGAGCCGGGCCGGGCGGTTATATTGCAGCCATTCGTGCCAGCCAGCTTGGTTTAAAAACATGCATGATTGAACATGAGCATGCGCTTGGTGGCACATGCTTAAATGTTGGCTGCATACCTTCTAAGACGCTTTTACATTCATCAGAGCTATATGCGAAATTTGCTGAGATGGCAAAAAAATTCGGCATTGCAATTGAGGATCATGCATTAGATTTTCCTGCCTTGCAAAATAAAAAAGTAGAAATTGTGACAGGTCTTACTGACTCTATTAAAGAACTTTTTAAAAAACATAAAATTGATATTATTACTGCTCGCGCAGAAGTTAGCGGACCGCATCAAATTAAAGCCGATTCAAAAATTATAGATGCTAAATCGATCATTTTGGCATCAGGTTCAGCTCCTATAGGTCTTCCATTTTTGCCATTTGACGAAAAAAAAGTACTTTCATCTACTGGAGCTTTAGCATTAGATCATATACCAAAATCTATGCTGGTAGTAGGCGGCGGTGTAATAGGCGTAGAACTTGCTTCTGTATATTCACGTTTTGGAGCTACTGTCACCATAATTGAGATGATGCCTACAATTTGTACGGGCATCGATTTAACACTTACTTCAAGTCTGTATCAACTTTTAAAAAAGCAAAAAATTTCGTTTTTGCTTAATGTCCAGGTGCTTGCCGGCCGAGATTTAGGTAAAGAGGGGATTGAACTTAATATTCGCCAAGCCAATGGCAAGCAAGTTGTTGCTAAAGCAGATGTTGTGCTAGTAGCAATTGGAAGAAATCCGCGCTCGCAGGATCTTGGAGTAGCTAATTTAAATATTGATACAACTGGCCGCGGGGCCATAGTAGTTGATAAAAATTTTCGTACGTCAATACCTAGCATTTATGCCATTGGCGATCTTATCGATGGTCCCATGCTTGCCCACAGAGCATCTTATGAGGGTGTAGCGGTAGCAGAAATTATAGCTGGCATGCAACCAAGAGTTGAGTATATAAACATACCAAATGTTATTTATACAAGTCCGGAGCTTGCAACAGTTGGATTATCTGAGGATGAGGCTAGAGAGCTAAAACGACCAATCGTAATAGGAAAATGTGCCTTTAAAGGTAATCCAAGAGCAAGAACTGCCGAAGATACTGATGGTTTAGTAAAGGTTGTGGCCGACAAAGAAACTGGAAGGCTACTGGGGCTTCATATTCTATCAAGTCATGCCTCTGAAATGATAGAGGTCGGTGTACTAGCTTTATATAAAAGAATGACTCTTTCAGAAATAGGTGATCTTCCTTTTGCCCATCCAACATATTCTGAAGCCATAAAAGAGGCATGTCTTGCCGCATTAAATCGCAGCTATCATCTATAACGCATTACTAAAAAGGGGCAGTGTCAAGTGACACAGCCCCTTTTTCCGAAATGATTTCACTACTCGATTTGTGTAATCATAAGATGCGCAGAAACAGGATGTGTTCCCCCTGCTAATGGAGTGATAGTCAATGCTGTACTATTGCCCGTAGGGTTACGAATACTGAGTATCGAATTAATAACTGAGGTTTCTACAAGGCACATGCCTACAATTTGGCTAGTGCCAGTTGCTCGTCCAACGACTGTATACGCTAGTTCTGCTCCGTTGAGCGCTACAACGAGTTGCCCCGCTTCAGTTACGCTTACTTGAAATAGCACCTGATAGTAACCAATGACAGCTAAATTAAATTCAGATGAATTAATACGAGTAATTATTCCACCAAAAATAGGCCCATCCTGTGGAAACGCCACTTCTGTAGCAGGTGCAACTGTTGCAGAGTTGTCAGCAGGCATTAAGGCAAAGAAATCTGCAGAAGCTAGAATTCCTCCAGCAGCGCCAGTTGCACCACGTGGACCAGTCGCTCCCGTGAAGCCAACAGGGCCAGTTGGACCTGTAGCACCCGTCGCACCTGAGCCAGTCGGACCAGTTGCGCCAGTGAAACCAATTGCACCCGTTGGACCTGTAGCACCCGTCGCACCGCTTGGGCCAGTTGGGCCTGTTACACCAGTCGCCCCACTAGGTCCCGTCGCACCAGTAACACCAGTTGCGCCTGTAGCACTAGCAGTGCCAGGAATTCCAGGTATTCCTCGAGGACCCTGCGGGCCAGTCATCCCTGGAAGTCCTTTTGATCCTCTACGACCTTTTTGCCCTTTTTCACCTTCGGGCCCTCTTGGTCCTTCAGGACACATTGGGGGGCAGCTACGGTTGGTAGAGCTTGAGCTCGAAGTTGAGCTATCATTGCTCGAGCTCACGGTTGAACTATCATTACTTGAGCTTAAGCTTGAACTATCAGTGCTTGAACTACTAGAGCTTGGAGCAGTAAAACTTGAAGAACTGCTTGAACTTGAGCAATCTTTCTTTTTATGTTTCTTGAGATCACGAGCAATCTCTTGAACATCACGAGCGATTGTTAGATTCTTGTTTTTCTGTTTGATCGGCGGATTTTGTTGTTGAGCTGCAAAGAGGGTACTCGATAGAACCCCCATGGTTACTATAAGACTTAAAAATTTGCGAATATTCATAATTTGCCTTGAATAACGTGTTTTAAAAAGTGAAATCGACATAGACAATCCACAATTGAGAGCCAATGTCAAAGTCGCGGCTCCTACGAAAACATAATTATAAAATTTACACAAGAAAATACTAAAAAATTGTTTTTTTAGAAGGGGCAAGAAAAAGGTTGATTTTCGTTTTGGTAGAATAAACGAAGAGCTTCATTTTGAAGATGGTGCTTGGTGTATGGGACTTTTGCAAGGGGCTAAATTATACAGGAATCCATCCAAGAAGATGTTTTGGCAACTTAATTGTGCTTTTAGGGGGGTGAGAGAGATGAAAAAAAAGATAAAAACTATTAAAAGGAAGCCCCTTAAAAGGGGCTTCGCTAAATGACTAGCGGTTGTCTTGACGATTATTACGATTGTCTTGACGGTTGTTTTGTTTGTTTTGTGCGTTGTCTTGACGGCTGTCAAGATTTTGTTCACGAGAAGTGTTGCCTCTTTGGCCAGCACGTCCTTCGCGATTTTCTAAACTCTGATCACGAGCATTGCCCCAAGCAATTTGACCTTTGCTTGAATCTTGCATTGCGCCAGTTGAGCCTGTTGCGCCATTACGCATAGCACGGCTTTCTGGTTGTGTCATATCATCGTTATCTTTGCGAGTATTTTCCCAAGCAAGATGATCTTTGCTTGAACGTTGCATTGATCCTGTAGAGCCTGTAGCACCAGTTGAGCCATAACGCATATCTGTTGCTTTTTTATTTTTTAGGTTGTCTGTTGAAGTATCATCACGATTATCATTATCCATAGCAATTGAATCTCTGCCACTACCTGGCTTGTTGTTTCTTGGATTGCTAGAATTTGAATTTGTATCGTTTGGGTTGCTAGCGGTTGATCCTGCAGCAAGAGGAGCAAGTACGCTTAGCGCTGAAATAAATAGAGCAATATTTGTTTTTTTCATAAAATAACCTTTTTTTGTTTTAGTGTTCACATATCTTCGTAATAAAATTTTCAACAATTTTTTACAAGGTGATTTTTAGTGATTTTTCTGGCATTGTTGCTTTTTTACTCGAGAGCTTATGTTTAGCAAAACGCTTGTACTTTTTCTTTTTTTTGCCGGTTTTTTATGTGCAAATCAAGCTAAAATTAATTTAGAATTATCACAAGGTCTTAGATATGAACATGTTAACTTTAGCATTTCAGGAATTCATGGCAAGCCTAATATACTGTCAGAACTTAAATTTAGGCATATTGAGATTTATACCACACGACTAAGTTCCTCAGTTACTAAAGGTGGTTATTATATTAAAGGTATGGTTTGCTATGGTAATATTTTTAATGGCAAGGCCGTAGATGATGATTATTTATTAAATAATCGAAAGGGTCAGTATTCCCATTCTATGCACAAAATTTCTGGAGATTATACTGCTGATTTTGTTTTAAATTTAGGTAAACACTTTGAAAGCATGTATGATATTACTTATTTCACCTTATATAGGCTATAGCGCATATCATCAAAAACTGCGATTTCGTCATGGTAACGGGTGGAATATGAGCGCCTTTTATGGGGGCAAGTCAGCGGCCTACAAAATCCATGGGCTCAATTCAACCTTTACATCTACCTGGTATGGCCCTCTACTTGGGTGTAGCTTTAAGAAGCCCATTTGTAAGAATGTAAGCCTTTCAGCAGGCTACTCGCTGATTTTTCCTTTAAAATATGATGCTAGAGGACATTGGAATCTACGACATAAGGATAGTCAAAACTTTGATTTACATAATAATGCAACTAAGTCCTTTGGGAATATTGCAATAATATCACTTGAATGGCTTTTTGCTGCAAAATGGTTAGTAAAAGCTGAATATGAATTTATGAAATTTTATGCTCAAAGGTGGGCATCAGCGTATTGGCAAGTTCAAAGCACCTATGCATAAAGCTAATCTTACTTCTAATGAAGTCATCTTGAGTATTTGTTATAGCTTTTGATTTTGGATGCCATAATGCATCCAATCTTTGTAGTCAAAATGCCACCATTCTTTTGGGTGAACGATAAAGCCTTCTTTTTGCATGCTCGTACAAAGAATTTCTCGATGATAAGTTTGTTGGGCAGTTCCAAAAGCGTAATCTGAAAAGGCTTTTGGTGTCATTTCATCAAACCCACTAGGAAATTCTACTGGCTTGCCGCTTTGTAAAGAATACATTCCAACATCAATTGCGCATCCACGGTTATGTTTTGAGCCTTCATCTGGATCGGCAACAAATATTTTTTGCTCATCTGGTGTTGCCTGCCAAAATACCCACGTAACATACCATGGTCGATATCCATCATAGATAATGAGCCCGAAGCCGCATTCTGCAAGATGCTTATTTACCTCTGCCAGCGCAATTGCCGCCGGTAGCTGTAAAAAAGCCTTTGCTTGGTTATATACAGCAGTGCCGACAAAGTTATTAGCAGTAGCATAGCGAATATCCATCTGAAAAGAAGTATCTAGTTTTGCCAGATCAACAAGATTGCTTGCTCGAAAACTACCAGCTTCTTTTGGAGGCTGTTTTAAAAAACTTTCTTGCAAAAGTTTTTTGACGCAAAACAGGGGTTTAATTTTAAATGACTCATCCATAAGGCTACTAGAGTAGCCATTTGACTTATTTGAGAAAAGAGATAACTAAAGGAGTGTCAAATTAAAAATTCAATTTAGCGCCAAATCATAAAACGACGTTTATCCGTAACGTTTTCAGGTTCGGCTTTTGTTAGTCCCAGTGCTTTTGCAATATGTTCTGAAGCTAAATTGCCTTCTTCTATACAGGCTACAAGCTTGTCATTTGCAAGCATTTGGCTTGCAAACTGGCATACCATAGCTTTGCCATAGCCTTTAGAGCGCATATTTGGGGCTATTGTCCATGATAGCTCAGTATTATCTTTGCCTTTTTCAGCTCGTATGGTTCCCACCGCAATGCTATTATCTTCAGCAATATATAAAAGCCTTAAAGGGTTTTGGAGCGCTTTTGTAAACCATGCAATGTGCTCTTCGTAAGAAATGCTGTTTGAATTACGAGAATTTTTTCGCGTGACAGGATCGTTATACCATTCAAAAAGCATTTTTGCATCGTCAAGCGTAGCTTTTCTTAGCTGCAAATTTGGAACCTGATTTCTCATAGAAAACCTCATTGACTTATGCGTGTAAAATAGTACACAATTTGGTGTCAACCACTTTTAAAGAATAGCGATGAAAACTCTTATTTCAGTACTTGGTGCTGACATCTATCAAGATTCAAATGGACAGTGGCATACATGCGATCTTAATGTACGCTATGGGGCAAATGAGGGATTTACCGAATCTTTTCGAGTAGTTGCAGCAAGTTCTTTAGCAGATGATGAAACTTTTTTCTTTGTTCAAGGAGATTTAGCATCTGATACGCATCCATCAATTGCAAGTGTGCTAGAGCGAGAGCTGCTTGCACTTGGCATAGCAGTGTCAAAAATTATAAAAGAAGTACGCTCTGAAAAAACGTTATCACAGCTATGTGAATTACAAAACTTTGCAGCTATCCAAAAGCCTGAAAAAATTACCGTAGTTACAAATGAATGGCATATGCCAAGAGTGCAGGCTATGATCGAATATATGCCAGAACTTGAAGCTTTAAAAATGCGAAAGCCATCTCTTGTGGCAGCAGAGTATGTGCTTTTGAAGGCAAATCCTGATAAATGGCAAAAAAAGATTGAAGAAGCACGTGCCCTGCCTATTATGAAAAAAGTTCTTGCACAAGAACATGCTGGATGTGAACACATACGTAACGGAACCTATAGGAAGTAAAAATGAAAGCAATAGATATAGCCAATCGAAAGCTTGGTGTAGATCAAAGCGTATTTGTAGTAGCAGAGCTCTCAGGTAATCATAATCAGGATATTAACCGAGCACTTAAGAGTATCGATGCTGCAAAAGAAGCCGGAGCGGATGCTATTAAACTTCAGACTTATACTCCCGATACTATTACGCTCAATAGTTCAAATGCTGAATTTATGATTCAATGGCAAGGTAAAAATAAAAGTCTCTACGAGCTATATAAAGAAGCTTATACTCCTTGGGAGTGGCATGAGCAGTTATTTGAGCACGCAAAAAAACTTGATTTGATCTGTTTTTCATCACCCTTTGATGTTACTGCTGTGGCATTTTTGCAAAAGCTTAATGTCCCTGTATATAAAGTCGCGTCTTTTGAAGTTGTTGACATCCCTCTATTGGAGGCAATTGGTAAAACATGCAAGCCAGTGATTATGTCACGAGGCATGGCAAGCCTCGAAGAGCTTCAGACGGCAGTAGATGTATTACGTAATGCCGGAACGACAGATATTATTATTCTTCAATGTGTAAGTGCCTATCCTGCTCAGCCAAAGGATATGCATCTTCAAAATATACCAGATATAACTCGGCGCTTTAACGTTCACGCGGGGCTGTCAGATCATACCTTGACCAATGATAGCGCAATAGCTGCCGTAGCCCTTGGCGCCTGTGTAATTGAAAAGCACTTTACGCTTAATCGAGCAGATGGCGGCCCCGATTCGGAATTTTCACTTGAACCAAAAGAATTTGCAGCCCTAGTTGCCTCAATCCGCATTGTTGAACAGGCCCTTGGCAAACCCAATTACCAGCCGAATTACGAGCAAAGTCAAGATGAACAGGCCCTTTCAAAATTTCGCAAATCTCTTTTTGCATCAGCCCCAATTGCTAAGGGAGATCTCTTTACGGAATCCAACATTCGCTCAGTTCGACCAGGTTCCGGCCTTCCCCCCAAATACTACCACCACATCATCGGCAAGCGCGCCCTCAAAAATATCCCTTTTGCCACACCTCTTTCTTGGGATTTTATCGAAGGCGGCCAGCCAGCAAGTTAAAGACAAAAATATTTAAAGCCTAGAAGAAATTGCCTCTTCATAGGGATCTGAAGCAATTAATTTTAGGCTTTGGGTTTGCGGGTCAGCTTCGTAGAAAATAGGGTCTAAGGTGGGTGAAATAAATAGCCAAAAATTGAATAATTTTCCTCTCTAAAATACCCACCAGATTTGGTCCTGTTTTTTTATGTTCCAAAAATGGAAACCTCTTGTCCTGTAGGGACAAATTTATTAATAGCCCACGGTGAAACCGTGGGTATGGTTATAAAAGAAGATTGAGTCGCTTCGCGTCGACTTAATAAATGGGAGTAGAATGTTAAGCTAAAATAATAAGCCGTCGCGAAGCGACTTAATGTTAGTTTATAACTATACCCACGGTTTCACCGTGGGCTATTAATAATTTGTCCCTACAGGACAAAAGCTTTTACATTTTTTTGAAATCTAAAAATCAGGACCAAATCTAGTTGGTATTTTAGAGAAGAAAATTATCCAATTTAGGCTATTTGTTTCACCTAAGGCCGGGCCTGGGGTGAAACAAATCGATCATTTTAAAAAATAATATTCACAAATTTACCCCCCAAGTTTTTGCCTTGTTTTTCCAGCGGCAGCTGGTAAAGTGGGAAGCCCCGCGTGAAATGGAAGACCGATAGGTCTGTATTGTAACGTGGGGAATGGTGGATTATTATTAAATGAAGCTGCGGTAGCAGCGACACAAGTCTGTATCGCTGCTACCGCAGCTTCAAATTTTTTATTTTTCTGACCCCGCATTCCATTATAGGCCTACCGGCCTTCCATTTCATGCGGGGCTACCCACAACTCCCGCTGCCGCTGGAAAAACGGGACGGTTTTTAGGGGGAATTTTAGAGAGGAAAAGCTTCACGTTTTTGGCTATTTGTTTCACTTAGGCCTGGCCCTTTCACGCCTTCTGCCTTTTCTCGCTTCTCTCTTATTGTTTCCCTATAAAATTTTCTATTAATTATTAGCAATGGCTTCCTCATATGGCTCTGAGGTAACTAATTTTAGGCTTTGGGTTTTCGGTTCAGCTTCGTAGTAGTGGAAGACGCCCTTGGAAAGCATAATTTCAGCTAGGTATGGAGGTTTTGGCCTATCGACATTGTGGTCCCAGAAGGTAATTTTGAGACCAATATTATTGGCTTGTGGAGCTTTTCCTCGTTTATTTGCTACATAGTCCTTAACACTAGGATCGCGCAAAATCATTTCAAGATAATTTTTTGCTATAGGCACAGCTAGCCCTTTTCCTTGCTCCAATGACATTTGTTTATTGCTTGTGAAGAGCATGCAGTAGTCTGAATAGACATCATTTACGCTACCAACAAGGAGTAGTTGCATTTGATTTTTTTCTGCAACTTGTAGGCCATATTTTTCGTGTGAGTGGCGCATAGTTTTATCGATGGGGTGCTCGCATCTATTCATGCAGCCTGATGTCAGACATAAAAGCAGTACTAAAACTAAAAAAAGTGAAGTTCTAAACAATTTGCTATTAGTTTCCATTCGCTTTCTCTCTATTTTGTAGGTAGATGCTGTATGCTGTTTCGTAAGATTCTTTTGAAATAAGTGACCTTTTTCCACTTTCATCTTTTGCATAGTAACTTATTATGCCTTCTATACACTGAGCATAGGTAATATATGGTGCTTTTAGAGGATTGCGGTCTTTATCGCAAAAACTAATGGATATATTTATATTTTTGGAAGTGAAAGGGTAGTTATGTAAAAATGGCCGAATACGTTTATCGTTATTAAACGCTATGGCATTCATCTCTACGATTTTGCATAAAATAGAGCGAACATCATCAATAGAAGTGTATGTATGCAATGTAGTTATGTAGAAATTTGAGATATGATGGATTGTTGGATAGTAACGTCCTCCGGATCCGTATAAAAAAAAGCCTTCTTTGGATAATTGTTGGTTAATTTTATATTGTATTTGATCTGCTATATCATAATCTTTGCGATGTTCTCCTCGGCCTGTTAGCCTATCTGGTGTAGAACAGGCTGATCCAAGAAACAAAAAAAGAACGGATAAAATAAGTTTTGTTTTCATGAAATACTTTTAGTTATGTGCATTACTGTGTTGAATCGCATTAACGTAGTCTTTACTTGCAAAATGATGTCCTGAAAATGGAAGATTTAATATGCTACCGACCATTAAAACATTATTCTGTTTGAACAATCCTTTAGTAAGAACCCCTATAGGATCGGTTAATATTGGAGCCCAATCTGACCATCCAATATAATTTATAGCGTCTTTATATCCTTGTTTACTTTCAAACATTTTTGTGGAACCAAAACTTCGTATGCGTAGCATTCCTATTTGATCTGTGGATAAACGTTGAGAAGCCAAATATGATGTCTGGCCACCGTTGCTGTGAGCCATTATAAGTATGTGTGCACTAGGCGATAATTTTTGTGTTTCGGACGTAAGCTTATCTAACCCGCTTGATATTTTTGCGATGTTTTCTGTTTCAATTCCACATTTATTAAGAACAACTCTTAATAGGTCCATAAATAATCCATGTGAAGGAGAATAAGCAATATATAGATCAGGCTGCATTTCTTCCAAACTATTCGACATAGTTTCTAAATTTTTTAATGAATTTTCAAAATCGCAAAGAATTCCATTGCAGTATACTTTTGCTTTGGTTCCATTAGAGGTTATAGGACCTTCACTTATTTTATGTAATCCAGCAGCAACCTGCGTCACCGGCTCAGCGCCGCGCCAGCTGCGGATTTTGTCCACAATTCTATCATTGTAATCGCCAATATGAGGACCATGATGGATAATTTTTTCTAATGCTTTGTAGCCTAAGTCTCTGACCCCTCGTGCGAATCCCGAGATAGCATCCCCAATTCGTCCTATGAAACCTCTGTCAGCCGTATCGCTTTCGAGCAAGCCAAATGGGTCAACATGCCCTAATGGGTTGTTGAGGCAGTAGGCATAAAGGTTGGGGCCAGCTTTAAGGCCAAGGGGATCTTGCGTGAGCCATTTGCCGAGAGTTGGATCATAGTAGCGGCGGCCAAAGTTAATCAGGCCTGTTTCGTCATCATGGCGTTTACTTGAAAAGCGCCATGGATTTATTGAAGTTTCAGTTCCTGAAATTTGGTTGCCAAAAACATCGTAGCGGTAGTGTTCGACAACTTTGCCTTCAAGATCAAGTAGGCATACAACACTTCCTTGGCGATCATGTACGGGAACGTAGGTTTTACCATGAAGCTCCAAAGCTACGGCAGCGCCAATTTCTGCACCAAGTCCTTCGCCAAGTATCCGAAGCTCTAAAATGTTGTTTTGAGCATCTGCAGAGCCTATTTCGTTGTCGACGGCATATAGGTAATTTGTGCAGGAATCTAGGCTCCAGCCGATATTTGTAGCCTTAAACCTTTCTTTTTTGATGCGCCTGTTAAAGCCGTCGTATGTGTAGCTGTAGCGCATGCCAGTGGGAAGTTCTACTCATACGAGGCGATCGAGGGCATCATATTTGTAGCGAGTTTGGCAAGCATCATCTAGCATGCTTATGCGATTACCGCGCAAATCATAATGAAAGCTTCTTGTGTTATCTGACAGCACAGAATGGAGGCTATTTACATCGTAGACATTGTTGTTATGACTAAGGCGGTTATGTAGCGAGTCATAGCTGTAGGTGTGTTCATCTTCACTTGTAAGCTGTGATAAAAAGTCATAGCTAAAGGTTTTATCATATTGACCATCTAAATCTTTGGCGTGAAGGGCTAAAAGATTGCCCACGGCATCAAATTTTTGAGCTTTTTGTGAAAACTGCTTTTGACGGATATTAGTAAGGCGGCCGAGCTTATCGTGTGTATAGCTAATTTTTTGAGTGTTTGCAAGCTCGCATGATTTTACTAGACCTGACAGATCTCTTTTCAGGATGCTGTGAGAGTATTGATTATTTTCATGTGCATCTTGACGCGTAATTTTTTCTAAAAAACACGAGTACTCATAGATAACCTTTGAGCTATCTGGCAGTTTCAGACATGTCGGTCTGCCGGCATTGTCGTAGCTGTACGAAAAAGCCATGCCTGTTTCTAAAGTTTCAGAATGTAGCTCTCCAAAGGCATTATAAGTTCTTGTAGTTTGCTGGTTTGTGAGGTTATTACGTGAGACAAGTATGCGATCTGAAGCATCGTAGGTGTATGTGTAATCTATAGTATTCCCAAAAAAACGATCTACGCGTCCTTTTGCATCATACGTGTAGCTAAGATGTGAACCATCTGAGAACGTAGTTTTTTCCTTTTGGCCAAAATCATTGTACGAAAATCTAGTAACTTTTTCTTCTGGCTCTCTGGCAGCTTCCGTAATTGCAATAAGTTGACCATTAAAATATTCAAAGAGCGTGATTACTTTTTTAGTTGTTTTGCCCTCTTTCATGGCATATTCGTTTGTTCTTATGCAGATATTTGCCGCATCATAAAATAGCTTTTTCTTGGAAATAACCGTATCTTGCGGGTCGTAGCATAGAACTTGGGAAAGATTACCTCTTGTATCGTAAATTTCTTCTTGGCGCGCTCCTATTGCATTTGTAGTTATTTTTCGAACTACTGTTTGACCATGCATATTTTGGAAATGATAGTCATATGTGTACTTGGTTATATTACCTTGGGCATCAGTAACGGATGAGGCCATGCCATGTGGTAAAAAAGTGCTAATACTAGTAGATGGTGAGTCTTCGATATTTTGTGTGATAGATGAGATATTGCCATCAACATCGTAGCCATAGCTTTTGTAGGTTCTTACCCTTTTTTTGTCATCTCGGAATGCTTCATATATAACACGATTGAGAGCATCATATTTATAACTTTTGCCTATAAATTCATTCGGGCTTAAAAATGTTCTCTCTCTTAAAAGTCTTTCCTTTGCATCGTAGACATATTTTGTAACTCTCGTATCTTGCAAAGTAACTGCAATCTTTCTTCCCGCAAAATCATATTCATAGGCTGTTTTTTCTCCGGTTGGGCCTATTTCCAATATAGGATGAAAGCTGTTGTAAACTATTTCATTTTTGCATAGCACTTCATCTTGCATCATCAGGCGTGATCGCTTTATGCGGTTAAAAGCATCATATTCAATGCAGTTGCAGGCCCCATTTGGTGAAATTTCTTTAACAAGATTGCCTTTAAGATCGTAGTAGTAAGCGTTGGTTGTTTTGTTAGGAAGCACCTTTTTGCAAACTTTACCAAGAGCATTATAGGTAGTTTTTGTTTTAAGGCCGTTTTCATCAGTTTCGGTTACCTGTGTGCCAAGATTTTTATAGCTGTAGGTTTTTTTTGGTACAATTTCTTTGCCTTTATGATCGTATATGGAAGGGTATATGATGGCCGTAATACGATTTAGAGCATCATATTCATAGCGCGTAGTATTACCCTGTGGATCTTTAATGGCAGTTTTTCGGCTAAGAAGATCATATTCATAGCTAGTAACGAGATCAAGGTTTGGTTGCTTTTCTGTTTCTTTGATAAGCCTGCCTGCTACATCATATTCATAGTAATAGCTTATATCATCTCTTGGACCAGTTTTTTTAATGATTCTGCCCGATATGTCATATTCAATATGTTCAGATTGTCCAAGAGGGTCTTTCGTAAAAACAATACGTCCTGCATCATCGTAGTTAAATTCATAAAAAAGGCTATTACCTAATTGATCAACTAGCTCACGCTTTACTACAAAGCCTTTATCGTTAAAATAATTTACTGTTTTTTTAAGAAAAGACTGCTTTTTTTCTGCGAAGTTATAAAAAAATTCTACGATCTCTTCTGGCTCGCCAAGTCGCGGCCTGATAGCTCGCGGCTTTGTTTTTGTGATGTGACGCTCGGTTGCTTTTTCTAAATTATTTATGTCTTTAGTATTGCCATCATCCATAATATGTAAAATCTGAAGGGCACTATCGTCATAGTCAAAAAATTCTCTTCTTTTAATGTGAGTTCCTTCACAGCAAAATTTGGCTATGACCAAATTTGTGCCTTTTTTATATTCGTAATACGTGTAATTGCCAAGTGGATCGCAGCTACTTTTTACAAGGTTAAAGCCGTCATCGGTATAGGTGTAGCGTGTGGTTTGTATACTGCAACCCACATCTTGAGGTTTGCCGTCTTCGACCTGCAAATTTTCTGAATTTTCTGAGATAGCACCGTATAATGATTCAGCCGTAACATTGCCTCTGGCATCATAAGCATATGTACGTGCAAGAATTGGCTTGTTATTTTCATCCTGCAGTACATAAGAAAGCAGGCGTCCTTCATCATCTGTGCCATTTTCTCCCCAGTAATACTTTTCGCACATGAGACGCGTATTTTGATTGTCATTTTTAGTTACACTCACCAGCCGTTTGTCTTTGTTCCAGTAATAGCGGCTTGTATTGTTATAGACATCGCGCACTGTCGCATGCCCTGAGGGTTCATTGTCCATATAATAAAAGTAGCGATGGGTGATTACCTCTTGCCCATTCGGACCAACAGGTGCCAGCTGCATGCGCACTCGATTATTTAAAAATTCCCTCTCTTTTTTGTCTTTTGGAGTCACTTGCCGTGAATTCATCCAGTTTTCAGCACGTCTATAGTACTTTGTACTAACGTAATAGCCATCTTCAGTTTCTTTTTTCACTACCCGTCTTTTATGGCGAGGACTTTGCTGGCTGTATACATAATTTGTAAAGGGGTGTCCTTGGCGTCTAATGTGGCTTACAGAATAGGTGCCGTGCATGTAACTGCCATCTAATTTTGTGAAAAAGTAGGTGTGTGCACGATTGTCGCTTGTACTAACTGTTAAATTAGGATGTTTTGCAAAATCTCCGGTAGTTCTTTGATTAAAGGCGACCTCATAGAGCTTATGGGAATAGTTATGGTTATGAGCTTCTATGTGAACAATTTCATGTTTGTCATTATATTTATAGCCTACGATGTTGCCATTTGGCTTTATCTCTTTTTCTAACTGGTAGTCGCGATAATTTTTACTACGGGTTTTATCCGTTTTTTTCATTTCTTTGTTAGAACACTGCCGCTTATATAAACGCTTTGTGCCATCGCCCAAAACTACTTCAAAAGCATCTTTCTTTTTATCCCACTGGACTTTGATGTTTTTAAGGTTAGATTTACCAGACATACTGCCGCCAACCACGTTTGTATAGCCTGTGAGATTGGATTCTAATGCAAAATGGCGCAGAGAGCGCTCTTTATGTCGTTCATCGTACATGGTTTTGTAAAGAATTCTGCCGCCAGCAGGATCATACAAAGATAAAAACAGAGGTTCAGGGCCGTCTATATGTCCCTTTTTGTCTTTGTTATTATCATCGTAGTTTTTTCCGTGACGAGCAGATCTGTTATGAAAATCTCGCTCAGGACGGTCATTTATGCATGGATGAGAATCTTTTTCAAAAATATTTATAACATCAAGCGGCAATAAATAAGGCACTGATATATGGGAATCTTTAGTGTAACTAATACGATTTGGCTGATATACCTCGATAAGGTGATAATGCAAAAAATTCCAACCAGCTCCCAAATTTCCTTCATCCAGGCTTGAGCTAAAGTATGTATGACCAAGTACATAAGGATCTGGGCTATAAATCACATCTTCTTCATCACTTTCACAAAGATCACCTGAAATGACATTTACACATCCATTTACAACAGCTGTTGGCATTGAAGTGAGGTTTACAAGCGATGGCACCGCTGCTGCATCAATTACTGCAGGCGTTGGAGTAAGAATAGGTGGCGCATCATCTGAATATAGAGGCGGCAAAGCAAGCAACAAATAAGTAAGCAAGGAAATGAGTAAAGTGCGCATAAAAATCCGTAAATAAAATAACAAACGCAAATGGTAAGTTTTTTATAACAGCGTGTAGCAATTCAACTAAACAAAAAAAGTGATATTTTCTTGTGGGTTATATTTTTTTATTATTATTTAACGAAATGGATGAGATCTAAAGTAATGTTGGCAGCTTCTTGCTCTTGCAAGTGTGACAGGGTCTTTTGAGCCTGCTCTGGGGTGAGAGTAATAAGTTTTGCATCTTTATCTTTACCTTCGATGATATGAAGTTTGTCATGCAACAGGTTTTGATAGTTGGCATTATTTTTTATGCGCTCACGGCTTCGAGAAGCAAGACTTGGTATCCATTTGCGATATGTTTCGGTGGGTACTTGAATAAATGGGCGATAATGTCTTTGATACCAGGGTCTTTGAAATACAGATATGTCTCTTAGTGAATCAATAAATAATGGAGCTATATCATCACGCTCAAGTGCTCCTTGAAGGTGTGCTTCACCTACATTCTTATTTTCTAAACTATCTGAAGCACTACCTGGAACAATAATATCGGCTTTTACGCCAATTTTCTGGATTGAATGACCAGATACTGAATAGTATTTTCCTATAGTAATATTAAGACCACCAACATCAGGATTTACAATTTGTAGTGAGCCTTTTCCAAAGGATTGTGTATCACCCACAACTATGCCTATGCCGTAATCTTTTAACGCTTGCGTTACAATTTCAGCAGCCGATGCCGTATGTTTGTTAATTAAAATTATAAGCGGACCAGTATATGCCACTGCTGGATCTATGTCTCGAAAGCTGTGTAAGATTCCGCGCGCATCTTTTGCCGCAAAGATAATGCCAGTTTTAATAAAAAGTCCCGCAACCTTTACCGCCTGTTCAACTAAGCCTCCTGGATTATCTCGAAGATCTAAGACAAGACCTTTGATATTTCCATTTTTACTTAGGGATTCTAATGCGCTGCGAACATCTTGTTCACTTGATATATTGCCGTCACCTTGATAAAAGCCGTGTAGGTGAACGGTAGCTAAAATTCCGCCTGCAATTTTCTGATAGGAACTTTCGACTCGTCCTTCTTGAATAACTATTTGTTTTCGCACTAAATGTATAGAATATATACCAGTATCTTTATTTTTTAGTGTGAGGGCCACCACGGTATCAGGTTTTCCCCGTAAAGCATTAAATAGATTTTCTGCAGACATCCCAGCTACAGCTTGAGAATTTATTGTGATAAGCTCATCACCAATCTGGATTTTGCCGCTATCTTCAGCACTTGAGCCTTTGACAATTTCTGATATTGCAAATCCATTTCCTAATTCTTGAATGCCAATTCCAATACCCACGTATTCTTTTTCTAAGTTCTGTTCTAAGTTTCTTGCTTGTTGAGGCGTTAAAAATTGTGAATGAATATCCAAGCTTTTGGTGAGTGCTTGAAGTACCCGAAGAGCAAAAAGGGCATTTTTTTCTGTTATATTCAGGGGTTTATTTTGATTGTCCAGATATAGATAGTCGTTTTCATGCTCTTCGAGAAGAACTTCGACATTATGTATAGCTTCTTTAAATGCAAGGCCCCTATGAAGTGCTTTAACATTTTCTATAGCAGATAAAATTAGATCTGCCATGTAGATTGTATGCCATGCATTAAGCTGCTGTTCATTTTTGGCAAAATAATGCATATCTGTTATGGCATTTTGAGGGATAATAGGTAAGGATTCCTTGGTAATTTCTGCAATGTGCTCTTCATCTACAGTGCCTTTGAGTCTTAACTTACGCATTTTTTTTATGGCATTTTGAATAACAATATTGAGTTTTTCAAACAGTGAATAATTTTCCTCATTAAAATTTTTAACTTCCAACAAAAGATTAGCATCTGACATCTCTAAAAAAGGGGCAACGTCGCTTGCGAGTAAATAGACATGATGCGGATCAAACTGATTAATGTAATTTGCCAGGGCAAGATGTAGAATCTCAGGAGTCATCTTTTTTTGGGTAAGATGCACGCGAAAGATGTCATTCATCTGTATGCGAATATCAGGGATGCTTAGGGGGTTTTGAGTAACGGTGTCTGCATACATACTAAAAGAAATTATAAGTAGCAAAAGTATGCGCAGCATGAAAACTCAAAGTTTAAGTTAACTACTGCATCTACCACAGAGCTGCTAGCTCTCGGCAAGAACAAAAACAAAATACAATTTAACCGCAGAGGAAATACAGAGGACGAGAGAGAAAAATACAGAGAATACATACAAAGCAAATCGTTATACATAAAGAAACTATGATTCAATCTTATGTTTTCTGTTATTTATATTGTATTCTCTGTATTTTTCTCTCTCGTCCTCTGTATTTCCTCTGCGGTTAAATTGTATTTGTATTCTATTTCTCAGGCCGTGCTGTGTTGTTGGGTATGTTGGTAAGGGCTGTAAGCTGGTAGCGGGCGCGTTTACCTGCGGGAGATTTTGCATGGCTTGCAATTTGAAAGTGCTGAATAGCACTTTTGCGAAGGCCTTTTTGCAGGGCAATGCGGCCTAAAAGCTCATGGGCTTCACCTGTTGGCAGCAAGGATACACTTTTTTGAGCATCAAGCTGAGATCCAGGCATATCTCCAAGTTGCTTTTTGCATTCGGCGCGTCCTAGATAAAATGCAAAGTACTCTGGATTGCGATTTATGGCCTCTGAAAAAGCATCTAGGGCCTGCTTTGTTTGACGTTTTGCAAGCAGGGCTTGGCCTTTGAGATTCCAAAAGATAGCTTCCTCACTACAAACTTGAATGGCATGCATGGCATGCTGTTCGGCTGTATCATAGGATTTTTCTTTAAGGGCTTTCATGCCTTTATCATAGCTTTCATAGGCCGTTTTTTGATCGAGAAGCGATTTAATTGCAGCCTGATATTCTTCTTTGCCTTCAAAATACGTATCATTTGAAGTTATTGTAAGGGCTGTTTTTTTATTAGCTTCAATACGTTCTGCGCTAGGTGGATGGCTTGCAAAAAGGCCATTTACCCAGTCATTTTTACCTTTAGAAAGTCTTAAAAATAGCTCTTGTAATCGTATGGCAGCTTCTGGATTGTAGCCAGCTTTTGCCATATATTTCATACCATAATGATCAGATTCTAATTCTTGATGGCGACTGTATTTACTCATCACAAGTGCCGCAGCAACGCCGCCTGTGCCAAGTAGCATGTCGTTGTATTGGCTATTTCGCGTCGCAACCCCAAGTGCTACCATGCCACCTTGAATTAACATGCCGCGCTCAATGCCTTTTGCCCCATGGCGAGCGGCAGCGTGCACAATTTCGTGGCCAAGTACAGCGGCAAGTTCAGCTTCTGATTGCAATTCAGTAAGAAGTCCGCGATTAATCGCAATTTTACCGCCAGGAAGTGCCCAAGCATTGGGAGTAGAGTCGTTAATGATCACAAATTCGTAAGCAAGAGTGGGGCGATCACTTTGCAGTGCTAAGCGATGGCCTACGTTTGAGACATATTCTGAGAGTTTCGGGTCAATGACAAATGGGCCGCCTTGGGCTTGTGTGGCTGTTTTATAGGCCTCATTGCCAAGTGAGCGCTCTTGGTTTTCGGATACAAGGCGCAATTCGCGATCACCAGTAACAGGGTTTTTAACACATGATACTGTAAAAATTAAACTACTTACTAAGACTAGACAAATGTTCTTCATTATTATTACTCCAATACCCACCTAAACTATTAATTAAAGATATTGTATTAGAATATTGAGATCTTGTCACTTGAATTGCAAGTCTTTGAGCATCAAGGAGTGTTCTTTCTGTATTTACCACCAAAAGATAGGTTTCAAGCCCCATTCTATAGCGCATGTTGGCAATATCATAAGCTTTTTGAGAAGCCTCGACATCTAATTTAAGATGCATAAGTTGTTTTTTAGTGGCTTCTATTGAATAAAGTGAATCTTCCACTTGCTGAAATGCTACTAAAACCGTCTCAAGATAGCTTGCCACGGCCTGCTTGTATTGGGCAATGGCATCTTCAATCTGACTTGCAATGCGTCCGGCCGTAAAAATGGGAGTTATAACATCAATAGCTGCAAGCCAAACGTGGTTTTTCCACTTAAATAATTTATCTGCTTTGTTTGAAAGAAAACCGTAATCCAGTGTCAATGTGAAATCAGGGAAATAGGCAGTTTTTGCAACGCCTACGTTAAGTGATGCAGATTCAATAAGTGCGAGTGCCTGTCGAATATCAGGGCGCCTTTGAAGCATAGAAGATGGCACTCCTGTAGCAATAGTGGGCAATGTTGGAAGAATGTTAAATCTTTCAAGTGAAAAAGTACTAGCAGGCTGGCCAACAAGCTCTGCAAGGCGATGTTCAGCAAGAGCTCGAAGGCGCTTTGTGTTTTCGATATCAGCTGCAACACTTTCAAAATCAGAAATTGCCTGGTCTACTGCTAGTTCATTAATAAGTCCGGCATCAAATTGCTGTTTATTTAGATTATAGCTATTTTGACGTGTAGCAAATGTGCGCTCTAAGATGTCAAGTTCATTATCGAATGTTCGCGTTTGCATATATGCATCAGCAACTTGTGTGGTAAGCTGTAAAAGCGTGTTTTGTAGATCTTCTTGTTCAGCAGCTACCTGCTTTAATGCAGACTGGGTCGCTTGCCAATTTTTTCCCCAGAAATCAAGCTCATAAGTAAGTACAGGTAATACACCTATGGATGTAATGTGAGTAGGTGCTTTTGGCGGTTTTGGTATAGCAGGAGGAGTTGGAATCGCAGGTGCAGCAGGGGGCATAATCATTGGCGGTGTTACAGGTAAGCACACAACGCATGGATCTGCAGGGGGGATACTTGATGCAGAATCTACACTTTTGCTAATAATACTCCCACCTGCAGGCCCTACAGAAGTAGTATTTGCAGAGTTTCCTGCAAAGCCCGCGGTTTTGGAAATTTTTTGGCGGCTTGCATTAATATCTAAGACAATCTCAGGAAAAAGACTTGCTCTGGTTATGCCATAAAAGGCCATAGCTTGCTCAAGACGTGCTACAGCCGCTTGCACTTTTGGGCTTTCTTTAATGGCTTGGTATTCCAGTGTGTCTAGTTTATAGTCTTGAAATGCCTGCCACCATGGTATGAAGGATGCTTCAACAAGCACTTGTTCAGGATTGGGACAGATGGCATACGCATTGGTTGGGTCTTCTTTGGTTTTCCATGAAGATACTTGCGGGGTACGTAAGGGGGGTGCATCGTAGCGCTGAATGCACGAGCCAAATCCGGCAAGAATAGTGGTGCTAAAGATAATGAATGTAAGCTTGTTCATGATATTCTTAAATGACATTTACAACCTTTATGTAGCAAAAAAGGGTATTAATGAACAACAAATTGTGCAAAATATTGGGGTTAGTGAACTGTATTTGACCGAAGGTCCCTGGAGTGCCGGTGCTTTTTGCACCGCCCTTAATTTTACACACACCTTAACTTCAAAAAAAAACAAAGCGAGAATTAGCTTTTTGTTGCTTTGCAGTTTATTGCGCTATGTTGTTCGTAAAATTAAGGGCGGTGCAAAAAGCACCGACACTCCAAGGACCTTCGGTCAATAGGCTTTAAAATAAATGGACACATACGCTTCTTTCCCTACCGTATTACCTCATGCTTGATTTCACCACTTTTCTGCTGAGGCGATTTGCCCACAATTGGCGGCCAAATATTTAAAAACTCACCAGCAGATGAAGTAATAAGGCCAGATTGCGCGCTGTAGACTGCATCAAGCAAACGCTTGCTGGACGAAGTAACCACTTCTTTAATAGGTGTAATTTTGTTGTTAAGCAAAATAAAATGGCCAATTCGATTTGCATAGGTTGCTATAAACTGTCTATCATCGGTAAAAACGATATTTGTAATTGCAAAAGGCAATGTATGACTTGCCATGACTTCAGCATGAGCCGTATCAAACACGCGTAAAACTGAATCGGTTTTACCTCCACCGCATATAAATAGCCTTTTATTTCCTGGAAACCAGGCAAGGGCGCGCTTTCCTGCAGAAATGTCACTTATGTACGTTCGCACAAAAGTAAATGTTTTTTGGGCAGTAAGTTCATACACACTTACAGATCCATCATTATACCCCACAGCAACATGTTTTGCATTTTTTGATGGGGCAATTGAACAGACATTCTCGGGATTACGCCTCATCCCTAATAATGAGCGCGATTCGCCTGTTTCAGCATCGTTGTAAACCACTTCACCATTTTTATATCCTGTTAAAAAAACGCTATTTGATAACCGAGTAATTCTTGTCAGCTGTCCCAAGGCAATGTGTTGAAGTGCCCTTTGGCGTTTGGGCATATGACGGCCAGTAATATCTATAACATATAAATCTGATGATCGTTGATAGCCAACGGCCAAAGTAGTTGGATTTAGCCACTCCACACATGACAAATTAAATGTTGAATCTTTTCGAGTATATATTTCTTTAATAACTCTTGAGCGTAAGGAAATATCTGAAACAAAGTAACAGACACTACCCAAAATAACAGCCGCATTTTTTCCGAGTAGCGCAACAGAGTGTGTATAGTAATCATCTGCAACGCTCGGCATATCGAGTGTGGCAACTGGGTCATTTGGTATTTGTTGCCTAAGTGTTGCAAGTTTATTTGTCTCAGGGGATATTAAGGGAAATTCGTCTTCTTTTTTAACAGGAGGAAGCCAGGATGACATCTTTGCATCAGGAGGCAACATCTTATTAAAAAGCGAGCCAAAAAGTGCCGCCTCATAGGTGCCCTTTTTTCGTGCTTTTTCGCGTTGTTCTTTTGTTAGAGATAAAACAAGACTAGGATTAAATCCATCTGCTCGGCTTATTATAAAACGATCAGTATTTGTACTATTATGCATAAACACGCTTCTTTGCTAATTTGTTCCCATATTACTGCTTTGAGGTTCTTATTATGCAGTAGGTTGGGATACATTTCAAATACAAGCTGTTAGATTGAGCATTTTAAGAGTATTGCCGCCAGAGACTAGACGCTTGTTTCAAGATCAACGTCTTTTAAAAGCTCATTTGTTTTGGATTTTTTTTGCTCTTCACTTGCTGTATCAAGTAAGCTTGCAAAGCTTTTAATGATTGAGGCGGGCAGCCCGTTTGTGCCTTCAACCTGGTGTAATACATCAAATATTTTAATGGTTTCAGGATTTTGAGCAGGTACGATGGCTACTGTATCATTTTCTTCATTTACAGTTTTAATGATAATTTTGGCAGCTACAAGTTCTTCGACGAGCTCATTTGTAAGTCTTTCAGGAAGGCGAAGTATGAGGGGTAGTCGATCTATAAGAACAGGATCTCCTTTAAGATAGCCATCAATTGCAGACTTTACGCACGAAAGATAGGCAAGTCTTCGCTCAAAAAGGGTAAGATTGCGATAAGGTTCCATGATGCGAGAATCCCACATACGCTCTTGATGGATTACAACGATTTGCGCGCCAAGTAAAAAGATCACCCAGCTTAAATACAGCCATGTTAAAAAAAGCGGCAAAGCGGCAAAGCTTCCGTAAATTGCACCTGCATTACTTACCTGAATCTGAAGAGAAATATAGGTGCCTTGAAGGATTTGATATGCACAGCCCGCAAAAAAACTAGCGATAAGACTTGAGGTAAGATTTACTCGTGTATAGGGAACAATAATATACACAAGTGTAAATAAAATAATGGTCATTACATAAGGAATAAGCGGTATGGCGTACAGTAATAAAGGCCCAATTTGTTCTGGAAGCTGACCTGAGCTTGTGATTTGGTTCAGTTTTGTTGTCACAAACACTGTAAGAGAGCTTGAAGCAACAATAAATATCGGACATATTAAAATAAGCGCTAAATAATCAGAGAGTTTACGAGCAAGTGGCCGACCCTCTTTTACGCCCCACATGAAGTTAAGTGAATTTTCGATGTTAGCAAAAAGCCGCATGATGGTGTAAAGTAGTACAATGGTACCAATTCCAGCAACAAGCCCGCCTCGAGTTTCATCAAGAAGTCGATAGCCAAACTGAATAAAGTAATTAATTACTTCTTTTTGATCGCGAAATTCATCTTGTAAAACACTTTCAAGTACGGATTCAAGTCCAAAGCCTTTGGCAATTCCAAACATGACAGCTAAAAGGGGAACGACTGAAAGCACCGACTGAAATGCCAGTGATGAGGCGCGCAAAAAGCTTTGATCGTAGGTCATCCGAAACCATACAATTCGCCCTATGCGCTCGAGTTTTTTCCAGAAAGTTGTAGTAAACAGGTTTTGGCTCATACCCTCATATTGAAGAAAATGGCCATATTATTCCACAAAAAGCGAAGATATGAGGTAACTATAGGTAGCAAATAGACCAACTAGCAAAATAAGAGAGCCTGCCTTGTCTAAGGCGGTGACCTCATCCACATCGCGACCAAGCATGTTAAAGACGCTATTTGTAACCCAGGCGCTTCCAATAAAGCCTATAGGCATCAATAAAAGCAGCAACACTGGCCCTAATAGAGCAAGAAACTCATAAAATCCCATTATTGATACTTGTCCCATATTGTTTAATTCCATTAATAAATTAATATTCTGAAATAACAGTATACTAAATTAAGTAATATAATGTCAATAAATAATTTGGAGATCTGGGTAAATAGAAATATCAGATAAAAATAGACATGCTAATTTGCGTGAAAGAAATCAATGTCTAATAATCAGGTATGTCAAGAATTTCAGCGTTTGGCAGCATTTCACGTAGTCTCTCTAACATGTTTTCATCAAAATGATTATTTACTAAATCAATGTGTTCTAACTTTTTGCATTGCACAATTTCGTCAGGCAGGCTTGTTAAGAGGTTATTTGGGACAAATAGTCGCTCAAGTTTTTTACAGCTGCCTATTTGGCTTGAAATTTCTGTAAGAAAACCAACTGGACACGATAAAAGTTTAAGCTGTGTGAACTTGCCAATTTCATCTGGTATCAGCATGGGCTTTTTAGTGGGATTTTTTAGTATTAATGTATCCACTTTGGTTAAAAGTTCTGGTTTGGCCATAGCCAGTTCTAGTGTCTTACATTTTTCCAATCCTTTATGCCGATCTTTTAGTGCTGCGAGAATTGATTTTTGGCCATTAGTAACTTCATCTGTATAATTTCCTTTTGCAAGGTATACAGCATCGACATAATTGCTTCGAATTGCAGAATTGATTTTTTCGTCGTTCAAATCTGGCAAAAGCCGTGGACAGCGCCGAAGAATTTCCTCAAAGGCAATCTTTGCGTAAGGCTCACCCTTAACACCAAGTGCAAATATCACTTCAATATGCTGTTTTGCTAAAAGTTCTTTATCCTGCAATACTACTGGAGTGCTTGCGATAAATTGTACCCGGGTCTTTTTTAAGGCTTTTCGCGATTCTTCCCGGCTTTGGGGAATAGCTGTAACCTCTACTAACTGTTGTACAGTATTGTCAATAGTAGTTTTTCTTTCCTTTTTAGAGAGGGGCAATTCAATTTCTTTTAAAAGCTGTGACACTTTTTGAGTAGTTTCACTTGGCCTTTTAGCATTGGTTTTATCTGTACTGTCTGGAACATCTGAGATAAATTGTGGTTGTAGTGGTTCCATGCCTTTCCTTTTTCTTCTTTATAACACTATTAAATTTTTTTGTAAAGAGAGGGGGGTTGGAGGCCAGCGCTAACCTAAGCTGGCTTGTATATATGTTTTCACTGCGGTAGCAGTAGTAAGTGGGTAGCCCCGCGTGTAATGGCAGGCCGGTAGGCCTAAAATGGAACGTGGGGATAATGCAAAAAAATTGTAAAACTGCGGTAGCAGTGCAAGAAAGTTTGCAATATTCAGTCCTCTTACACTGCTACCGCAGTTAGATTAATCTACTTCAGCATACCCCACGTTCCATTTCAGGCCTACCGGCCTGTCATTACACGCGGGGCTTCCCACTTACCACTGCTACCGCAGTGAAAACTTTACCTTAGCGCTTATCGGGGAACGCTTAGTCATGTAGCACTGCCAGATCATCTAACTGAACAAGCATCGAGGTATCCATGCCGCCGTATCCTCCGCTAAGTGGTACGCACAAATTTTCGGGGATGTCATTTGCATATCGTATATGATCAACACCGATGGCATCTTCTAATATCCTGCGCATCTCAGGAAGCGCCCTTACAATAAAATATTCGATAGGAATTTGTCGATCTTGATTAATGCATGACTTTAGGGCTTTTGCTGTAAAGGTGTGTAGTAATGTGGCGATGTTAGAATGTCCGCCTTCTAATAGGCTTAAAGGATTACGAAAAATACCTCTGTTTTCAAAAAGAGGTAAGTCTTGTGCTAAGGTAACACCAACAGACATTATAATATGTTTGTAGTTTTGCTGTACTTCATTGAAAGTGCTGGGGGGAGTAGCTAGCAAACTTAAAGATTCTGTGATTGGTTTAGTTGAAATATAGGCTACATAAGTACAAAGCTCTGGACTAAAACCTGCAAGACCTGCACGAATGGCATTAAACGTTTTCCATTTATTTCCATCAGGGATGATGCCCTTTACTTGCAGGTTTGCAACAAGTGCATCAAAAGATGGAGCATCCATGTCAGAGAATCGAGGACTTGAGCGCATATTCGTAAGTTTATCCGGGTCATTATGAAAAGTCCCCAAACAATACAACCAGCCACGAGAGTCTGCAGTAAGTTGATAACAGCTATTGCTGTACTGCTGCCATGTATTGCGTTCTGCTTCTCCACTCATCTGCTGCATGCCTAAATATATGGTTTCTCCCGCAAGTAGGGTTGCCTCCGCAGAAAATAGCCCTTCAGCTACTTTTTGCACCGGACCGAGAGTTGCTTCTAAATTTCCAGTAATTGCTAATATTGCAGTAATTATTATTGACAATGTGTGTTTCATATAAACCTTATAATAAGTAATGTTCTATAGTAACTTACATTGAAGTATCTGTGCAATACTAGCCTTCTAGTCCTGAGGTATTGGAACGTTTTCACATTGATGATTCATTACTTTAGTAATTCCCTTGACTTTTTAAGTTTTGACGTTATAATAATATCTTAAATATTTTAATTAAGAGGCAACAATGGATCCATTTAATGGACTTGGGAATGATGCAAGTTTTTATACATGGGCTTTTAGTCAGTTACAACAGGATTATGATCTTGTAGCTACAGCTTTAAATAGCAACGATCCTGCATCTCTGAGAACATTGTTAGATCGAAAGGCCTATTTTTCAGATGAGCATCTCAAAATCATTTGGGTGAAATTTCCTAATATTGCCGTTGAATATCTTAATGCTTGCCCAAGATTAGCTATGCACTGTCCTGCAAGCTTTCTCGAACAACAGCGCGATAATGTCCCATTAATTGTGCAACTTTTTAACTTAGGCTTAAACATTACAGCTGATGAGTATGTTTCTTTTAGTATTCGATACCCAAAGGTTGTAAGTAAAGTACTTGAAGCGCACCCTAATCTTGCCAAATTATGTCCGCCGGCAGTGTTTGAAAGGCTTGAAGCTTGGCCGCAAACTGAGCGCGTTCGCAAAGTAGTTGAGAAATCTGGGGCAATGATCCATAGAGAAGATGTTACCGATACTGGTATTAATGAAGAAGTAGAAGAAGTAAAAAAATCTGTTAAAAAGATCAGGGTTGCCGAAGATTCTGACGAAGAGCTTCCTAGTGCGGAAGGCTCATCGAACGAATAATTTTAATACTTGATTTTATTCAATACTAAAACTTTTAATAAAGCAGCTTTGCCAGGTCAATTTCTTTGTATGAATTTATGATCATGTCAGCCTTAGTAAGCTGTTGTAAGTTGCCGTGAGTGTTTATGCCAATGCAAAACATATTTGCGGCTTTCGCAGCTTCGATGCCGCAGGCCGAATCTTCAACTGCAATACACGCATACGGGGAAATGTTGAGTTTTTTTGCAGCATGTAAATAAAGATCCGGTTTGGGTTTGCCATTTGCAACATGGTCAACATTGTAAATATGTTCGCCAAAAAGAGTGTCTAATGACAAAGCTTTATTTTGAGCAGAAAGGGTCAGCTGATCTGCATTGGTAGCGATGGCGTATTTAAGATTGTGACTATCCAAACTTTTATAAAAATGTAAAAAGGTTTCAATAAAGCGCACTTCTGTACACATTAAAGCGTGGGCATATTCTGCATATTCAAGCATAAGCTTGTCAACTGATTGGGAAAGATTAAAGGTAGTTTTCATGTAGATGGTGGCATCACTAAGGCTTGTTCCTTGAAGCAAGCTGCCAAGTTGCATTCGATCTTGGGCATCTAATATAATACTGTGATTTTTTAGTAATGAATCCGTAGCCTTATCCCATAACCACTCAGAGTCGGTAATGGTTCCATCCATGTCAAAAATAATTGCTTGATATTTCATATAGGCTCCAAAAGAACAATTATAGACTATAGTTTAATAATGCGATAGGGCAAATTGTCACTTTTCCACCTGTCCAAAATGGCCTTGCGATTTCAAATCCTTCTGAAGAAATACAAAATTTTATAGTATTAGATTTGCAACTTGAATCTACACAGTAACTAAATCTTTACATTGATACATGTTTTCAGAAATAATATCTGTTAAGGCCTGAATCCATGCCGGGTGTGTATTGAGGCTAGGAACAAGATCAAGGCTTTGGCCGCCTTGCATTAAAAATTCTTCACGATATTCCATGCCGATTTCATAAAGAGTTTCTAGGCAATCAGCTACAAAAGAGGGGGCAAAAACAAGCAGGCGCTTATCACCCATTTTGCGTCTTTCTTTTATGACATTGCTTGTGTAGGGACTTAGCCATTTATCTAATCCTAAGCGCGACTGAAAGCAGATAGTGTAATTTTCAATATTGAGGCGGCGAGCAAGCTCTGTTGCAGTATGAGTACACTGAGCCCGGTAGCAGTAGGCGTTTTCTTCATTAAGCGTACTGCAGCAGTTTTTTTTCAAGCAGCATCCTGCACGATCTGATTTTTGAATATGCTTGATTGGCAGACCATGAAAGCTAAACAGCACATGATCATAAGATGGAATATCAATCTCTTGTGCTCTTGCGTGCCAAGCATCTAAAAAGCGCTCGTGGTTTGCAAAGGGACCTTGTATGCTAAGCTCAGGAATTACCTGCCAGCTTGAAAGACAGCGCATAACCTCTTGGATAACCGATCCAGATGTAGCAGAAGCATATTGTGGAAAAAGCGGCACGACAATGATATTAAGGCAACCTTTAAGTTCATCCAAAGCGGTTTGAATGGACGGCTTGGCATAACTTAAACCAAGCGCAACTTTTACATTAAGTGCTTCTTGGATCTTTTTTGTAAGTTCATTTGAATGCATCAAAAGAGGAGAGCCGTCACTTGTCCAAATTTTAGCATAAGCTCGGGCTGATTTTTTGTTTCGAAAAGGGACTATGAGCCACTTTACAAGGATTTCTCTAATCCAAAAGGGCATGTCAAGCACGCGGCCATCCATTAAAAATTCCTTAAGATACTTGCGCACATCAGATGGCTTACATGAGCTTGGTGTTCCCGTATTCAGTAAAAGTATGCCTATTTTATCCATCAGTATCCATTTTGATTTAAGATTGTGCCTGAGAATTTGTTAACGCTAAACTATAACAGGTCCTAGTGGCTAAATATAACCCTTTTTTATCGTTATTATCGTTTTATCGTTCTTACCGTTAAAATAGTGATTAGCTTGTATCAAATCTAAAAAGATAAAAACGATAAAACGATAATAACGATAAAAAAGGTTATTTTGGGACCTGATTTGCTTTCGTGTTAAAAACCTCTATTTAACCCCTGGTTGGGTTTGGGGGATGCCTTCTGCCGAAATTTGGGGTAAAGATTGAGCAGGTGGCATATTAGCTGGCGGAGGCGGAAGTGGAGCCGGCGAGGTTGTAGGAGCTTTTGCTTTTTGTTCATTGGCAAGTTTTGCCGCCTCAGCCTGATCTAATTGCTTTTGGTTGGCTATTCGTTGATCGATCATTTTTTGGTCATCTTTTGCATTTTCTTGGCGTTGTTGGGCAGCATTTTGTTCTTCGGTGCGAATTTGATTTTGGCGTATATCATACTGACGCTGTTGTCTTAAACGCTCATCTTGTCGTATATCGTACTGGCGCTGATCTCTTAAGCGATTATCTCGACGAATGTCATCTCGTCGATTGTCTTGCCGGCGCCTATCATATGCACTATCTGCCTCGAGTGTGATCATGAGGCCTAAAATTGCCGCTAATAATAATATCTTGTTCTTCATGGGGTTTGCCTTGTGCTTGCACTTTTTAGTTTATGAATAAGCTTAGCTTTAAACGTAGTACTTTTTCGTAATATTGATACAGGAGGATGCAGTTCAAAGTCACTTTCTTTTTTTGCTGAAGAGTCTGTTTTGATAATAATCGTTCCCTCAAATTTGCGCCTCACAAGTTTTGCAGTAGCAACTTCGGTGATTTTAGGACAGCCTTTCAATGATATCGTATGTAAAAGCGGCAGGCTGCTAAGAAAATCGCATGCCTCGTTGCCTATATGAATACAGCGTGAAAGATTAAGCACTTGAAGGGTATTTGGGAGCGACAATATATCCTCTAGCATAACAAGTTCGCATGAATCTAGTGAAAGCTCTTCAAGCCTGCGGGGCAGCTGTACAAGACTTTTTCCAGAAAGTCTGTGACAGCCGGCAAGTGAAAGCTTTTTTATGTGATTTAAAGCAGAAAGACCAAAACCGCGGATTTGTTCGCATCCTTCAAGATATAAAGTGCTAAGGCTTGGCAATCCTCCCAGAAGCATTAGGCCTACATCAGTAATTTTGCAGCATAAAGTAAGGTCAAGTTCTTCAAGGCTGTTTGGTAGCCATTCTAAATCGCTATTTTCGATCATACAGCCTGCAAGGCTAAGTGTGGTAAGTTGGGTGTGGGCTTTTAGCAAATGAAGTGTTTCTTTATGTATTCCTGAGCAGTTGAAATTAAGGTATTTTATACTTTTTGGCAAAACAATAGGGCAGCTATCGAGTGTCCCATCAAAGCCTTGGGCATTGCTTACATCAAGATCTACAAGTGATGTAAGTGCTCTCAGAGGGGCTAACATTTCAGCGGTTAGTGCATTTTGCGATATTTTAAGTTTTTCAAGCGTAGGCGGTAAGTTTTTTAGCCCTTCAAAAAAATCTGCGCATGTGATTCGAGAAATATTTAATGTTTTTAAGGGCATCTTTGAAAGCATTTCAAAGCCTTGAGTGGAAATATGCCATCCTTCAATCTCAAGTGTCTGCAGCCTTTGAGGTAAAAGCTCTATATCGTTGTCAGTAAAGTGATCCCATCGGTTCATTTTTAAAGAAGTAAGTGAACGTGGCAAAAAGAAGCAGGGATCATGTATTAGATTTTTTCCAGAACCACTTATGTCAAGTTCAGTTAGTGCTGCTGGCAGATTGCATAGATGATTGAGCTGCAGGCTATGGCAATTTTGCAAGGTAAGTGATGTAAGATTTTCAAGTGTTGCAAGTTTTTCAAAAAATTCATTAGTTATACTCTTAGCCGAGCATATAGATAGTTTTTGAATCGATTGCGGGATATTTGCGAAGGCCTTTTCAGATAATAGGTGAGCTTCTTGAATATCTAGACTTTGCAGTTTTGTAAGGCTATATAACAAGGCTGTACTTGATTGCAAAAGAGTATTGCAGCGCTTAAGTGTTAGGTGCTGAAGATTTGGAAACAATTTTATGATTTCTTCAAGATCTTGTGGGAGCATAGATGGAATATCAAGTCTTACAACAAAGCGGCCGTTACGTTTCCAGAAATTTTTTTCCCATCCTTTAAGATTTTGTAAGTTGTTGTCTATGCGCTTTAATGTGTACTGAAAAAATTTTTCGTAAAAAAAGCTTTGCCATTGCACATCGTGTGTAGTAATTCCTAAAGCTTGGCGTATATCAAAACCAAAGCGTAAAGCTTGTTCTTTCCAAAATGACTGCTCAGCTTGCACTTTAGAAGTATTTAGCAATGCAAACTTGCAAAGCGGAATACTCAAAGCTACAAGCTCTATCCAGGAAGGGATTTTAATGTAGGACATCCGCACCCCCGCAATTTTCGCATTAAACCACAGACTAGGCATGGCGCCAATTATTTCAACATCTTTTTCTCCAAATCACAAAATAAGCTGTGTCTGAGATTTTTTTTAACGCGAAAGGCGCTAAGAAGACAAAGAACATGCTTCGCATCAGCGTAAAGGTTTGTAGGAAATATAAGAGATTTATTCAACGCAAAGACGCAAAGACACAAAGAAACGCAAAGAAAAACAAGAAAGACAAAGGGCTTCGCCTTTAAACAGTATAGAAATACTTGGGATAAGGCGAAGCCCTTTGTCTTTTCTTGTTTTTCTTTGTATTTCTTTGCGTTCCTTTGTGCCTTTGCGCCTTTGCGTTGAAAAAAATCTCATACTTTGTCATCACACTGCTCATGCTCATGCGAAGCACATTCTCTCTTCTTTTTTGCGCCTTTATTGTTGGGCGAGGGCTTTTTCGATGGCTTGGACTACTTTAGGGTCATTTGGCAAGGTATTGGTGCTGAAACGGTTTAAAATTTTGCCGTCGCGAGCAATAAGAAATTTGGTAAAGCTCCAGTCAACTTCCCAACTAAAATTGGGATCTGTTTTATAATCTGTAAGATATTTGTAAAGTGAGCTTTTATTTGAGCCAGTAACATGCACTGCTTCCAGTACTGGAAATGTCACGTGGAATTTTTTTTGATATGCTGCGCGCACATCGCTACTTGAGCCTGATTCTTCATTATTAAAATCAGTACAAGGAAAAGCAAGAACTATAAAACCCGGTTCTTGATATTTTTGATAAAGCTCTTCTAGTTGCTCCATCTGTGTTGCATTGCGATCAAGGCTTGCTGTGTTTACGATTAAAAGTACTCTACCTCGAAAGGCCGAAAGGGGAATAGTTTGCCCTTCAACTGATTTTACGCTAATATCGTAAATAGATTGTGGGGGCGTTTGTTCTGAATAGAGACTTGATGTAAGAAATGTCAGATACAGACAAAAAATTCGGAGCATTGTGAAACCTTTTCGTTTTATCTGTACAGTAATAACCACTTTTGAGTATTTATGGCAAAATAAAACACTTATTTTTGTGCTATATTTCTCAAAGGTGAACGTATGTGGGGAATTGTGAGTAAAATTATTGACCGGTTGTTTGCTGTGGGGGGAGCTTTTGCTCTTTGCCAGCTTCCATTACTCATGCAGCAATACTCTATGATGCTTTCAGGCCATTTGGCAGAATCCAGGCGTCAAATTAATATGATGCAGCATGCAGCATCTCTTACCAATAAAACCCTCCAGGAATATATTGCCAAGTTTTTAGGTCAGCAAGATCTTGACTTTGTTCATCAGGGCCAAATTATGCAGGCTATGCAAGTACGCTACGAAGATCTCAATCAGGCTTATGCCGCATTGCAGCATGCAACAGTATGGTCAAAACCATTTGTTTTTATGCACAATCTAGATTCGGCAGTTTTTTGGGATACGGCAAGAGATTTTGCACCTGGCATTGCGCTTAATATTGAATCATTAATATATGCAGTAGTTGGCCTAGCTATAGGCGTGCTTATTTATAGAGGCCTAATACATCTGGCAAAAAGTTTCGTAAGTCTATTTAGGAAGGCGCCTGCTCGATTTGTCTAATCTTTTTGTTTCGTCCTTTACATCTTCTTGTCTAGTTTCAATATTTTCGGTTTTATCGATTTGACGTTTTTTTTCAAAAGCATCAGCCTGCTTTTCGTGTTTTTTATCTCTCTGGGTGGCTAAGTATTTTTCTTCTTCTTTTAAAAGCTCTGTATCTTCAACTTCTTTAGGCTTTTTGGATTTTTGTGTAGGCTTTGGCGATAATGTGACTGTTTTGTCGGCATTTTTTTGCACTAGAAACTGTGTAGGAGCAAGCTTTTGAGTAGATTGCTCACTTTGTGAGGTTTCATTAAGAGTATCAGTTGTTATCATGGGCATGCTTTCATTTGAAGTGCGTATATTGGCAAGTAATGAATTTGCAATAGCTTCAAAGCCTTTAGCATCGACAACTTTTATTTCCGCATACGTAGAGTTTTCTGCATGTTTTTTGCTTAACTGCAACTTGTTTGTCCGGATTTTTTTGGCAGTTTTTTCTGAGGCATAGGCAGTTCGGGTATCATCTTTGTTTAGCACTTCTAAAACAATCTGCCCCCCTTTAAAAGCTGCTGCAAGGTCTGTATTTGCGCGTTTTCTTACTTCAGCTGGGTTAATAGCTTTTGATTCAGGATGCCAATTTTTTAAAAACTTGGGAGTAAACCGGATTGTGACGGCTTTTGCAGAATGGGTTGCATTTTTTCCACCCAAGGTAAACGTCATTTTACGTTTACTTTTTGAAGCCATTTTTTCGAAATTGCTTACGAGATCATCTTCGCTTATGTCAGAAAAAAACTGAGAGATTCTTGTTAAATCATCAGTGCTTGCCGCTAAATCCATGGGTAGAGACATGATCACCTCTTATAGTAGTAAGTTTTATTATAAGAGGTACATGATAAATAGTAAAATTATTTATTTACTTTGTGAAGTGCTCTCATACTTTCGAATGGAGTTGTTGTATAAATCACCACTGAGCCACTGAGCTCACCGAGATATTTGAGAAAAGTGAGAAAGCTTATATGATCGGAGACGAAGGCCAAGGTCAACAAGAAAATCCAGGACCTTAAACTCATGACAAGCTTAGGGATGCCACATAGCGAGGAGAGTATCGACTCACTTTCTCCCTATCTCAACTCTCTCAGTGAGCTCAGTGCCTCGGTGGTTAATTATGCAACAAGGTCCTTTCGAATAGAAAGTTTTCTTTCATCTAGAGCAATAGACTGCTTAACAGCTTCTTTTTGTCTTTCTTCGTGCTTGCGGCGCTTTTCTTTTTTGCGCTCTTGCAGCTGATCTTGGTGGGAAAGGCGAGCCTGCTCTCTGCTATCTTCAATCATTTTATCTTGGATTTTAGAGATAGCTGGCTTAAAAATATCAAAAATTGTCTCGACCATACCAAAAAACATACTAGCTATTGACCAGTTTGTTTTTGGTGCAATTATGATCTTGCGATCAATTTCTTTTTTGGCAGTTTCTAGGTGAGAATCTTCTTTTTTTTGCTCTATGTTGGCTTGAGTGCTTTGAGCAAGCACGGCCATGAGGTTTTCTTCGAATGTTTTAGCAATTTCTTCAAAAAATTCAGTTTTTTCGCAGGTGACATTAGTATATTTTTTAGTTTTGGCATGATCTGATAGCTCATTACTTGTCACAGCATAAACATCGCCATTTTGGGCTTTAGATTCTACAATAACACGTCCACTTGCAACTTCTGCTACTAATAGGCTGCAGAGCCTACGAAGCTGAAGTTCTTGTCCCATCTGGCGAATATCTATCAACTGGGCTTTAAATGTATCGTGGACAAAACGTATTTTGCAAATAGAGGAATCATTGCTAGTGGGGGAAATTCTAAAAGAGGAGGTTTCACCTTTTAAAATGCATAAAAGCTGCTTTGCCTCGGCTTTTTCAAACTGAAAACAGGCAGTAATTACAGGTGCATTAATACGTATAAATTGGTCCATTTAAGCCTCCAAATGAAATAAATTTTACACTATCTTCAATTATAAGTCAAGCTATGCTTAAATAGCCACATTTTGAGAAAAAACATTTTTTTTCAGTAAATAATGAAATTTGTATTTTGATCTTTTATTGTGATTCTTTATACTCTTATGCATGTTTATTGCATTTTTATTAAGTTCTTCACTTTTATTGACACAGCCCGATGCGCTACCCGATCATCCTTTAACAATATCCGAGCTTGTGTCGATTGCACTTGAGCATAATCCAGATTCCAAAATTGCCTGGTGGCATGCAAAGCGTGCTGCAAGCAGCCTTGATGTGGCAAAAAGTGCCTATTTTCCAAAACTTGATCTGGATCTTAGTGCATCTCATGGCAAGGAATACGAGTTTATTAATGGTCCCAATAAAACATTTACTCAAACCGGGGCTGATTTATCACTTACTATGATGCTGTTTGACTTTGGGGAGCGATCTAGTGAAGTACAGATGCAAAAAAAGGCACTCCAGGCAGCAAACTGGCAAGCTGATTTTAGTCTCCAAAAAGTTATGATAACTACTTTAGAGCTTGCCTACAGTGTGCTGCATGCTCAAGAGGTAGTGCATGCCTCAAGTATTACTCAAGATGATGCCTTAAAGATGCTAGATGCAGCCGATGCTTTGTTAAAGGCAGGTTTTACACCAATATCAGATGTTTATACCAGTAAAGCTACCCTCTCTAAGATGCAGATGGACTTGGCACGTGCTAAAGCAGATCTTGACATTACAAAAGGCAAACTTGCACAAACAATTGGTTTTTCAGCAGATGCTGTATTTGAGCTGGCTTCGATATCTGCTATGACAGCTCCAAAAAAAGAGCAAACAGATATACTTATTGCTCGCGGCATAAATCAGCGTAAAGATCTGATGGCAAAAGCCGCAAAGCTGCAAGAGGCCCATGCAAGCCTTGATAAAACCTATGCATCATATTTGCCCAAACTTTCGGCTACTGCATCCGGCGGCATAAATCACTACCATCACGATCACACAAAAAATGGAAATTATGCACTTACTTTAAACTTAAATGTACCCATATTTTCTGGTCTTGATAGCATCTACAATAATCGCATGGCCTATGCCGATACTCAAATATCACTAAAAGAACTTGCAAAACTAGAACTGGATATTGCTTGCGAGGTATTAACAGCAAAACGATCCCTCGAAGCAGCAACAGATATGCTTGTAATGGCCCACGAAAGTTCTGAAAATGCACATCTTGCTTATATGGCCTCACTTGAGCGCTATAAAGCCGGAAAAGAAGGTATGTTTCAGGAAACATCAAATGCCCTCCAGCAGCTAGCCTACGCTAGAGTCGCCTATAGCGAAGTAAAAACCCAGTGGCTGACATCCCTGGCAAGGCTTGCTTATGCTACAGGAAGCAATTAACGGAAAAATTTTATGAAATATATTAATATTATTATTTTACTGCTAGTTACAGCATGTAAATCAGGTCCCGAAGCTACAATTGAGGGTCCACCACCCACGCCTGTATATGCCGCAAAACCGGTAGTTGCTGATGTTCCCGTATATGTCCAAACTCTTGGGACACTTAAGGCCGATTTTCTTGTAGATGTTCGCGCACGTACAAATGGCATACTCTCACATGTGCACGTAAGTGAAGGTCAGTGGGTTGAAGAGGGGATGAATCTGTTTCAGGTAGACTCTGAGCCGTATGCTATTAAAGCACTAGCTGCAAAAGCTGTACTTTCTAGTGCTCAAGTGAAGCTCTTGGCAGCTAAAAAAAAGCAAGAGCGCTTTAAATCACTAGCTGACAAAAATCTCATCTCAAAAAATGAGTGGGAACAAATTGAAACAGAATATCTTTTAGCAAAAGCCGAAGTGAGCCTTGCCCAGGCTCGGCAACGAGAGGCAAATCTTGATCTTGAATACTGCCAAATATGTGCTCAAAGTTCAGGAAGAGTTGGAAAAGTCGATATTCATCCGGGACATCTTGTTTCAGTTTCGCAAATAGAGCCCCTCGTGCAAATAGTATGTATGGATCCTTTAGTCATTGAATTTAGTCTTACAGAAAAAGAATTTTGCAAACTTGAAAATGTAAAAAATTTTGAAATGCAGCTTTTATCTGCCCCTGAAAAAAAATATGCGGCAACACTTAATTTTACCGACAACCATTTTGATGCAGCATCTGGGCAAATTCTGTTACGAGGCAAGGTAGCAAACAGCGAGTTTCAACTCCGTCCAGGAATGAGTGTGAAAGTTCATATACCTGTTGAAACTATCTCAGCTGCGCTTTTAGTACCCCAAAAGTCTGTGAAGTACAATCAATTTGGTGCTTTTGTATACGTTGTAGAGCAAGAAAACACTGTAGCTTTGCGCCAGGTTCAGCTAGGTCATGAATTTGGCAATAATCTTATAGTGCTCTCAGGACTTACTGCAGATGATACTGTTATCACTGAAGGTCATCAGAAAGTAGCACCCGGTGCAAAGGTTGCCATCAGTACCAAGGCGGAAATAAAATAATGAATATTTCAGCCCCTTTTATTAAACGGCCAGTCATGACTACTTTTGTCATGCTTGCAATAATGCTTATGGGGTTAATGGCCTTTCAAAAGCTTCCTGTAAGTGATTTGCCGGTTGTAAAAAATCCAAAGCTATCTGTTATGACGCACTATTCAGGAGCAAGTCCTGAGGTTATATTAGATAAGATTACCATACCTCTTGAAAAAGCACTTAGCCTTGTAAAAGGCGTAAAAGAGATGACATCATCAAGTGCGCAAGGAATATCTGAAATAAGCCTGCATTTTGACCTGAATAAAAATATGGATGAAGCAGTGCAGGATGTAGTTGGAGCACTTAACAAGGCAGAAAGTGAACTTCCACGCAATCTTACAACTAAACCTACCTACTTTCGCCAAGATAATGACCAAGATCCGATTATGCTTGTATTGCTTACGTCAAATACCGTTGGAGTTGGGGAGCTTCGTCAGTATGCAGATGTATTACTTATGCCCCGGCTTAATAGAATTGAAGGCATCGCCCAGGTGAAAGCATTTGGTTCTGAAAAAGCCATATGGCTTCAGGTAAATCCTGATTTATTGGCTGCGCGAAAAATTGGCTTTAATCAGCTAATTGAGACGATACAAGAACACACTTCACAAAGTGCTTTAGGCAGCATCCAGACAGGAAGTAAAATTTTATCTTTAGAGTTAAGTGGTGATCTGCAGCAAATTAAAAAACTTGAAAATATTTACATCAAAGAAACCCGTGTAAAAATTGGCGAGATAGCAAAGATCTCTGAAGATGCAGCTGATGAGCGAGAATTTCATTTTGTCACGCGTACAGAAATTTTACCCACTGTTGGTATGAGCATCATGAAGACAAGTGATGCCAACACTGTAGCCATCTCACATGATGTAAAAGAGCTGGTAGCCTCTTTACAAAAGCAGGTCCCAAGCGGGGTAGAGCTTAAGGTATGGTTTGATAAGGCCGAGTGGATTGGCCACTCAATTTTGGATGTAAAATGGTCACTTGCTTTAGCATTTTTCCTTGTATGTTTAGTTATTTATTTAAGTTTAGGTAGATTTACTGACGCTCTTATTCCAAGTGTAGCCCTACCTTTATCACTTATTGGCACATTTGCCATTATGTATCTTTTAGATTACAGCATTGATTTACTATCTCTACTTGCCCTCACTCTTTCGGTAGGATTTGTTGTCGATGATGCTATCGTTGTTTTAGAGGCTATTGTACGCCAACAAGAAAAAGGCCAAAATGCCAAAGATGCAAGCTTTTTAGGATCAAAACAGATTTCCTTTACAGTGCTTTCGATGACATTGTCACTTGTTGCTGTATTTATACCGCTGCTGTTTATGCCTGGTGTAAACGGCAAGTTATTTCGAGAATTTAGTGTAACTTTGGCCTCTGCTATTATTGTATCAGGCTTTATTTCACTTACACTTACTCCTATGCTTGCAAGCAGGTTTTTATCCTCAAAGGCGCGCAAAGAAAAACATTCTCGTTCTTTAAAGTTTTATGAAACTAGCTTGCACCAGGTTTTAAAGTATCCAAAAACTGTTTTAGCTATGGCCTTTTTGCTCATGGCAATCACGGTACCTCTTTATATGAAATTACCAGTAACATTAGTGCCGCCAGAAGATAGGGGAATTTTAATAACGGGTTGCAGTTTGCCTTCGGGTTTATCGGCTTTTGAATTTAAGCGTTATCAAGCCGATCTTGAAAAGCTTTTTCAAAATAATCCTTACGTAGATAGCTTTTTTGATTTTGCCTACGGTGATCACCTTTGTTTATTTACGCAGCTTGTTCCAAAAAATCAAAGGCCTGCCCAAACTGAAGTAGCCTTTATGTTGCAAAGAGAACTTGATGCCTGTGTAGGTGTGCTAAGCTTTACGCAAGGCTACCAGCTTATTAATATAAATACTGAATTTGGGGCAGTAGGCCAGTATAAGTATGAATTATATGGTATAAATGCCGATGATGTTGAGCGTGCAGCACTAAGTGTTGCCGAAGCTTTGAGATCTCATCCTGAATTTGCATTTATCGACGTATCTTTAAAAAATGACTTTCCTAAACTTATGATAAACATTAATGAAAGCATAAGTTCTGGATTTGGTTTTTCTAAACAGCATGTACAAGAGCTTTTAAACCATGCCTTTGGAAACGGATCTATCGCTACCTTGCAACGTGGATCACAATCTCAAGAAATTTATATGAAATTACTTCCAGATTTTGCCAATAATGCCTCGGCATTATCAAATCTGTATCTAACGAATTCCGAAAAAAAGATTGTACCGCTAAAAGCTTTAGCCAGCTGGGAAGAGACGCTTTCAAAGCCAAAAATTACGAGACAAGAACAGCTTCCTTCAGCTTCCATATTTTTTACATTAAGCCAAGGTGCAAGTGTAGGGGATAGTCTTGCAAAGTTCCAAGATGAAGCAAAAAAAGTTTTACCCGAAAATGTAAGCGGCTCACTTGCAGGAGTTGCCAAAAAAATAGCTTCGGCCATGAATGAAACGCTTATTTTATTTCTTGCAGCTATTATTGTGATGTATATTGTTCTTGGAATACTGTATGAAAGTTTTATTCACCCGCTTACCATTCTTTCTTCACTTCCTTTTGCAGGTCTGGGCGGCATACTTACCTTAGCGCTCTTTAACGAGCCTATATCGATTTTTAGCGCTGTCGGCTTCTTGCTTCTTTTAGGCATAGTAAAGAAAAATGGAATTATGATGGTTGACTATGCATTAGATGCCAAAGCTCAAGGAAAAACTGCATATGATTCCATCATCGAAGGCTGCCTTGCTCGCTTTCGCCCAATTACCATGACAACCCTCGCTGCCATCATGGGAGCCATCCCAATTGCCGTAGGTCTTGGCGATGGAGCCGAAATGCGCCGCGGCCTTGGCCTCGTTATCGTTGGCGGCCTACTCTTCTCCCAACTGCTCACCCTCTACGTCACCCCCGTAATCTACCTCTACCTCGAGCGCCTGCGCAAATCCAGTTAGATCTTAAGCATCTTTGGGGTACTTGTCACGGGGAAGAAGTAAATGTAGCCCTTTTATGTTTGGATTGAAATTGGCGCGCTTAGCGCCGTTCTTTTTGTAGCCCATAGCAACGCACCTAGCGTTGCTATGGGTTGGTTTGTATATATAACATGTTCCCCAGCGGGGAACGTCTTTTTTTCCTTCCCACAAAAAAAACCATTAAAAATTTAAGGTGCTAATGCTATATTGCGTATCATATTTTACAAAGTAATTTATTATGAGTCATACTTATTCCAATCTTTTGGTTCATGCCGTCTGGTCAACAAAAAATCGCCAACCTTTTATTACCAAAGACATCAAAACACGTTTGCATGGTTATTTGCGTAGTGCAATTGATGATAGCGGTGCAAAATTGCTGTTCATCAACGGTGTCGAAGATCATGTTCATCTGCTATTTGTAACACCATTAACTTTATTAATTCCTGATCTTTTGGAAAAAGTCAAACCAGCATCAACAAAATGGCTTCAAAAAACCTTTCCACAAACTAAAGAATTTAGCTGGCAGACGGGCTACGGCGCCTTTTCTGTCGGAAAATCAAATCTCCAACAAGTAATTAATTACATCGCAAATCAAGAAGAACATCATAAAAATGTCTCTTTTGAAGAGGAATTTATATTTTTGCTTGAAGCACAAGGCATCCCTTATGACAAACGGTATGTCTTTAATTAGGTAAAAAGAAGTTCCCCGCTGGGGAACAAATGCTTATGCATGAATGACCCATAGCAACGCAAAGGCGTTCCTATGGGCTACAAAAAGATCGGCGCTATTCGCGCCAAAATTCAACCGTATCCATTGAAAAGGGGCCGTTGAAAAGGGGCCGGGCTTTGCGATTATGCGATTTGGGCTTTCACCTTTTCTTCAAAGGTCCTGAAATCAACTATCCTTAGTTCCTCAGCAATTTGACATAAACATCTTTTTTTTATATAATCCAATGTTTAATAAGGGGCTACCATGGTTTTTGGCGTTAATAGGTCGCATTTTGGGGAACAGTATTATGAAGTAACTGCACGATGTCCATTTAGTGCTAATAGTAAAGTTTTAGATGAACTTGAGGCACTTAGGCATAACTTAAAGCAACTAAACCTTTCAGCTGAAGGTATACAGGCTCTTGCAGGGGAGATTGAACGTATAGCCGCAACAGTCTTTGTGCCAGCCGAAGTTTGGTCCGTATTCTTTCACATCTTGACGCACCTGAAATGGCAAAGCTTTCTGCTACTTGCCATCACTACCATCAAGCAATATCATCCTGCCCTGAATTTTCAGTAAAAGTACTTTTCCTTAAACGCATTGTTCAAGAAGCAAAAGAAACTCTTGAACGGGAGCTTGAGCGATGCCGGGCAATAATGGAACCTAAGGAACGCGATTGGGATCTTTACCTAGTTATCAAAAAGATTTCTATGTTTGATCCTGAAAGAGCATTTCATCTTGTTGATCTAATCAGCGAGCCATTCTACAGAGATAACATACTTGCTTATGTGCTGATTATTCGCGGAAAAAAAGATCCTGAAGAGGCGCTTTTACTTGCCGAGATAAAAGTTGACCAGTTTAGTGATAAGGTCCATATTCAAGGTGATGTTTTGAAATCACTTGCAATGAAAAAAATGGATAAGGCATTTGCTCTCGCTAAGAACATTCGAAATGATACAGAAAGAGGATGGACAGTTTCAACATTACTACACTTTGCTGTTAAGTCAGCCCCTGCCCATGCCCCTGAAATATTCTCTTACATGATCAATAACTGTACTGAAGATCTCCATTTTTCTGCCCGACAAACTGTAGTCCAACTGAATTGGTCCTTGGCAATCCAAGGTGTCAGGCGTAGAGATGAATACAGGAGTATACTCCTTACTTATGTTCTTAAGCATCCTGAGCAGGCTTCTCGCTTTTTTAACGATCCAAACTTGACCCAAAAAGAAGTAGGCATGCTCTTTGTACGCCACGCCCAGGAACTAGAAAAAACAGATCCCGTTAAAGCCGCAACAGTACGAGAAGATGTCCTTAATATCATCCATCGCCTCACAGACCAGTACGAAAAAGACTCTCTTTTAGCAGAGCTCGCTCCTTCTGTTGCGCTTCGAGACTGCAACTTCGCCCTCAGGCTTACTGACCAAATGGACCCGGGAAATAGAGACGACTGTCTCCTCCGAATATCAAATATACTCGAGCCGCACGATCCTGTAAAAGCTCTCAGCTTTCTTGATAGGTGTACGCGCAGCTATTACCGCGAACTAGGGCTGAGAACGCTACTTCCTGCGCTCATGCGCATAGGCTATGCAGAAGTATTAGCGGTAATCAAATCGATAAAAGGTGTAGATGGTATCGAATGGCTCGATCCTCATCTAGAAGATTCAATGTTAGTTGAATATTCTGCCCATCTCGCCAAAACTGACCTGACAGCTGCCCTACAGGTCCGAGAAGAGATTAAACACTCTCCAAGAAAAGTAAAAGCTTCAGTGAAAATAGCCCTGGCAATTGAATCTAAAAACCCAAGCCAAGCAAAAAAGCTCATTGCAGACGCTTTAGATGCCACTCCTGATTTACCTATCGATGATAAGCTTGAAAGTGATATGGCCATTGCCAGACTTTTGCAAGAGGGACTCTCTATTCCAAGAATCTATCCCCCCTACAGCAGCTTTGCCATGAAAGGCCATTGCAAAAACAAATAGCCGAAAGGGGCCGGATACTGCGATTCGTGCGATTTGCGATTTATGAAAAGGAAAAGACTATTTTATCTGCGATTGCTTGCAATTTCGGACATTTCATACACTTTGAAGCTAATCGAGAAATGGTTCCATTATGTTTGCCATTATCTTCTCATCAAGTTGCTAGTTGGACTTGTAGAAAGCAAGTAAAAATCGCACGAATCGCAGTATCCGGCCCCTTTCAGCTCCTTTCACTTCTTTTTGGATCCTAAAGCTCTGGTAACAAAACTATTTCATTATGTAAATTGCTCTAGAATTTCCAAATTGCGGCGCAATTTGGGCAAATTCTTGCCAAAAACCCAGAATAATGGCTATAATAGGGTAAATATGAGTAATAATTAGACAAATTGCGACGCAAATTATCCCGGAGATGAGCAAAATGGCAGATTCTTTTTATGAACGGCTTTTTAAAGAGCCCAACAGCAGCTACTTTCTTTTTGGCCCGCGAGGCACAGGAAAATCTACCTGGCTAAAAAAACACCACGAGCACTCTCTATGGATTGATTTGCTAGATGCGCCAACCTTTAGAAGTTTTGTTGCAAGGCCTGAGCTTCTTATAGAGCTGGTAGAAGCAAATAAAGACAAAAAATATGTGGTGATTGACGAAATACAAAAAGTTCCAGATCTCTTGTCTGTAGTACACAGTCTGATAGAAAAAAAATGGGGCATGCATTTTATTCTGACTGGGTCATCGGCCAGGAAATTAAAAGCAACGGGTGTTGATCTCCTAGCTGGCAGAGCGCTTATGCGTACGTTTCACCCATTCATGGCTATTGAAATAAAAAATGAATTCACCATTGAAAGAGCTCTTGCTGACGGAATGCTCCCTCTCGTGCTTGCTTCAAATGAGCCCAAAGAAGTGTTGAATGCCTATGTGGCCACCTATTTGCAACAGGAAGTACAGGCAGAAGGACTCGTACGCAATATCGGGCATTTTGCTCGCTTTTTAGAGATCATAAGTTTTTCACACGGAGAGCTTATTAATGTAAGTAATATTGCAAGAGATAGCCAAGTAGAAAGAAAACTTGTAATCAGCTATCTTTCTATTCTCAAGGATTTACTTCTGTCGTTCACACTCCCAGTATTTACAAAAAGAGCCAAGCGAGAACTTGTTGCTCATGAAAAATTCTATATATTTGATCCTGGCGTATATCGCTCACTTCGACCAATGGGGCCAATCGATAGACGCGAACTTGTAGATGGCCACGCCCTTGAAGGATTGGTTGGGCAACACCTCTCTGCATGGATTGCCTACTCGGGCCGAGACTGTAAGCTCTATTTCTGGAGAACGAGACATGGCGTTGAAGTGGATTTTATTCTCTATGGCGAAGATACGTTTTTTGCCTTCGAAGTCAAAAGTTCAAAGCGAGTGTCCTCGGAAGATGTAAAATCACTAAAAGCATTCAAAGAAGATTATCCAGAAGCTACTGCCAGTCTCCTCTATGCAGGTCATGAGCGCCTAATCGTAAACGGCATTCTGTGTCTGCCTTGTGCAGAGTTTCTGCGCACGTTAGACCCGCAAAAACAGCTTTTAGGGTAAGATTAGGACCCCTTTTACTCAAATCTCACGAATCGCAGTATCCGGCCCCGATCACCCAATCGTCATATAGCGTTTTACAGACCAACGCCAAAAGAGATTTGCTATAAACAAAAAGGTTAAGGCTATGGTTAAAAGTACCGGCAATGCCCAAGTTTCCTGCGGGATTTACAAGCACTCTGGTAGGAAAGCTTGCTATCATACCTACTGGGACAATCAGCAAGATAAGATACCGAATACCTGGTCCGTAAAGATGATCAGGTCTTTGGCCCATTTTAAAAAAAGTAAAATATAACTCATGAAAGTGCTCGGCTCTAGTCATCAGCAGGGCTATGGTACTGAAAATCAGTCGTGTTGAGTAGAAGATAGAAAGGGCGGCTGGTACGACGATAAGGATCAACAAAGAGCGGATCCATGGAAAGCCCTCAGGCAAGAGAGAAAGACTCCATAGCAGCCATGCCAATGCAAAAACAGCGTTTAAGAATAAAGCCGCACTGGAGCCTTTGTGATGTCATTAATTGCTGCGAGCTTACAGGCCTTAACAAAAGAAGATCCAGATCGCGGTGTGCAATTTTTTCGGAAAATACATCAAAATTATGGGCAAATAAGACCATCTGAAAGGCGTCGACAAGAAACAGTATGCCTAAGAACACGCGCATTTCAGCGATGCCCCATCCGCCTAAGTTGTCGACATGAAGGTAGAGCGATTCAAAGAGGATTATCTGCATTGTGTACCATAAGATATCGTTTAAAAACTGAAGACCTAAATTAAAAGGTACCTGCAAGTCGGCAATGGCGCTTAATTTAAAAAAAGTCCATTCTAAAGTTATCATTTTTTTAAATGTTGTCCACATAGTTTATGCCCCCGTTCCACCATAGCGACGTAGTCCTTGTTTCCATATAAAGCGAGCCAGTAGCCCAAAGAAAACGCCTCCTATGGCAAGGCTGATAAATCCTTTCATAAAAACGGCAGTGTCGATGCGTCCTGAAAGATAGGCCGCAGGCAGGTAGATCCCGCAGCTAAAGGGAAGCGTGATAACCCATTCACGTATGGGCGAGGGGAGTAAGTCAAGCGGCATCAGTTCACCCGTAAGACACCAGATAATCATGTTTTTGCTATTGTTAAGACTATAGACATTGTCAAAAAAAAAGGCCATGGAAGCAACGGCGAAATGTAGTGAGAAGAGCAGCAGTACATAGCCTATTCCCATCACTAACACTGCCGGCAGTCTTTCTATATGGAAGGGAAGATCCCATTCCCAAGCGATAAGCACGACAACAGGCACCATCACCAAAGCAGTTATAAGCTTTTGTCCTAATAGCTGCCCCATATGATACTCATAAAAAGAGCTGGGCCTGAGTAATAAGGCATTAACGGCTCCACTATTAATTTCAGCAATCATAGTACGCTCAAAGCGCCAGTTCATGCTTCCTAGTTGTAGGATTGTATAAAGAAAATATCCTAAATAATAGCGTGCTGGAAAGCCCGCCAAAAGCTCACTTCCAGAAGCTTTAATTAGGCCGGTCCAAAACGCCGCTTCTACTAAAAAAAAGCAGAGGGGAATAACAGTAATCGCCATGACAAAGTCTATGGGATAGGTTATTCTAGACGATATTCCGAGCCTTATGCAGGCTAGATTCCTTTTCAAGAAAGACACGTATGACATCTTCAAAATCCGGTTCTTCTATTTTTAGATCCCGAATAGGGGTTTGGGAAATAAGTATTTTCAAGGAATTAAAAAGCTCCGCGGATGATACTGAGTGGTCAAATGTAAGGGATCCGGCGGGGATTTTTAGGTTTGGCGAAATGGTTAATTCCTCAGGTAGTGGCGTTGTGAAATCGGCAACTAACCGCTTTGTCGATGGCGCAAGTGACATGAAATGATCGACAGTGCCATCGTAGGCAATAGCGCCATGGCTCATAAGAAGAAGGCGGTCGGCAAGCAATCGGCAATGTCATCCATGTAGTGGCTGGTAAGGATAATCGTAACATCTTTACCTTTAAGTTCTTCCAGGATGAATTGGCGTATGTTTGTTTGTGCCACGACATCAAGGCCGATAGTAGGTTCATCAAGAAAAAGAATTTTTGGCGAAGGCAAAAGACAGCCAATAAGTTCCATTTTCATGCGCTCACCTAGGCTTAGGCGACGTAAAGGCACTTTTAATACATGCTGGCAGTCTAGCGTGCTGGCAAGCTTGTCAACACGTTTTAATGCTACAGTCTTGTCTAAGTCGTAGATTGCTATTAGTAGATGAAAGCTGTCGTTGGCTGGAATATCCCACCAGAGCTGGTTTTTTTGTCCTAAAAGTAGGCTGATTTGTCTTAAAAAAGCATTAGGGCGTTCCCATGGAGTGTACCCTAAAACCGATGCCGTTCCGCTAGTTGGAAAAATCAGGCCCGAGAGCAGTTTTAATAGTGTCGTTTTACCTGCACCATTGGAACCAACGAGACCCACGATTTGGCCACGGGTGATTTTTAGGTCCATCGGCAGTAAAGCGTGCTTAACCTCAGAGGTAGTAGAAAATACTCCATGCATGGCAGCTAGTAACCCCGTTTCTTTGCGGTGCGTTCGATAAGAACGGGCTAATTGATTTGTTGTGATAACGATTTCGTTCATGTTATCCATAATGCAGATTAACAAGCGGCTTTTTCAACCATAAAATAAGATCATCATCAAGTGGATATGACTCACCAGGGCGTGTGGGCTTATATTTGTAGGTGATGCCATTGCCATCAGGGGCATAGCCAAGCTGAAAGTATAGTTGCTGTGCCGGGCCATAATCAGTGTAAAGGCCAACGCCAATGCCTATCTCCGTATAGCCTTGTTTTTGAGCCAACAGTTCTAACCACCTAATAAGTTTCTTTCCCAGACCACGTCTACGGTGCTTCTCATGAATCCAGAGATCGCAGATTTCAGGCAGGTTTGAAAAATGAGGATATTCCGAACGAAGCAATAAACTTCCATAGCCTAATATCTCATCTTCTCGTGTCAGCACGGCAACCGTGCGTATACTGTTTTGCTGTTCAACATAGTACTTTTGCCAGCGCTTTTCTATCTCTTCAGCCGTTGACCAAGGGAAGCAAAAATCGCTTACAAGAGTTTTGATGTCTGCAATGCACATGGGACGTAGTAAAACGTCATTGTAATCCTGTGATGCAATTGTCATGATTGTTCCCTTACGCTAATTACTATATTCTACTTTTGCAGGCTTAGCCGTATAATGCTATCCAAATTATCAGTTGAACGCATCCTTCGGCTATATAGTTGAAAAAAATGAAAAATGAAAAAGGCCGGTTCCTGCGATGTGCGATTCCATTGGTCAAATCGTACGTCGCAGGGACCGAAAACACATAACCATCTTAAGATAGCTTTGACGCATGTCTTGGGGATAAAAATAAACTTAGCCTTTTTATTTCTGGATTGAAATTGGCGCGCATAGCGCCGGTCATTTTGAAGCCCATAGGAACGCTACTAGCGTTGCTATGGGAATAATAGAATATTATATATTGTTCCCTAGCGGGGAACGTCTTTTTTCCAATTACACACAAAAAACCGTTAAAAATTTAAGGTGCTAATGCTATATTGCGTATCGTATTTTACAAAGTAATTTATTATGAGTCATACTTATTCCAATCTTTTGGTTCATGCCGCCTGATCAACAAAAAATCTGTGAAAGGGGCCGGATACTGCTATTCGTGCGATTTGCGATTTATGAAAAGGAAAGGACTATTTTATCTGCGATTGCTTGCAATTTCGGACATTTCATATACTTTGAAGCTAATCCAGAAATGGTTCCATTATGTTTGCCATTATCTTCTCATCAATTTGCTAGTTGGACTTATAGAAAGCAAGTACAAATTGCACGAATCGCAGTATCCGTTCCCTTTTCAACAGTTCTAACCTGGGCGTGTTGTCCTTCAAATAAGCCGCGAGAATATGAGCAAGTTTTAGCAAATGAAGCTTAAGGCATAATAGTCCTCCTCAGGACCTATTGTATTGTTATTTTTCTAGAACACCTTTATGATTGGCCTCAATTACTACGAGAACCAACGAATGAACATTGAAAGCCTGCTCGAACAGCATTCTCTTACCCCTACGGATATCGAGAGGCTTAAAGCTGAAGCCAAGCAAGAGGCTATTCATTGTGGCAAAGGCAAAACGGCTCAACCGCTATCAATTGAAACCTGGAATATCTTTGATGCCCTTTCAAAAAATGTTTGGGATAGCAATAGAGAACTTTCTGAAAAAATCCAATTAGGATTTATACTGTTTGACACCTTTCCAAACTACTTCCATTTCCTAACACCTTTCTACGACATCATAGAAAACAAAGACCTAAAAGCCAACGACCTAAAGGATATTATCTGGAAAACGTTTATGGAGTACTTGGGATCTGATCAGTGGTATGCCTCCCCAGTTTCTTACGTGCTTTGGGTTGATTTTTTTGAAGATTCAGACACTGTCCTAGAAGCATGGCAAGGTATGATGAATCAAAAAGCAACGAAGAAGAGCCTTGCCAACCTCATCAAATGCGCAGGCCCCGTCCCATTTGAATTGAAAGAGCCACTTTACAAAAAGATGCTAAAAGACAACAGCCTACACGAAAGTATTTTCTACAGCCTGCTGTTTAGCGCACTGGATGTCTATGGTAACATTGATAAAAACCTGGCGCGAGCAATACTCATCAAGCTCAAAATAAAAACCAACACACCTGAATACAGGCTCCTAAAAACCAAGCTAAAAATTTAGAGCCCTTTTCAAAACTTGGGCCAATATCCGAAATGTAACAACTAACGTCTGTTGAAGTATTGAGGGGCCGGGCTTTGCGATTATGCGACTTCTAATCCTTTCAGCTGCTGAGCAACGAAAGATGGTTGATTTCAAGATCTTTAAAGATAAGATGAAAGCCCCAAATCGCATAATCGCAAAGCCCGGCCCCTTTTACTAAAGCCCGGCCCCTTTTACTATTTTTCAATCCTGCAAATAATTAAAAAAAATTGAATAATCTCATTCTTTAAGGTAAACAAACAATGTCTTTATTATTATTAGTAACTGCCTTTTACCTGCTACTGCTACTGCTAAAAGGGGACGGGCTTTGCGATTATGCGATTTTTAAAAGGGGTAGGCCCCTTTTACTAACACTTCGACCAGGGCTATGATATTCCGCTCTTTCAGAGTTTAAAAATTGGGATAAAATTTAGGAGTAATTTTAGAGAGAAAAACCAGCTTATTTTAGGCTATTTGTTTCACCCCAGGGACAGCTCTTCTTTTTTCCAGAGGTGTTACGCTTTGCCAAAGCGATCGATTAATTTGTTTATCTGGATAGCGGCATCATCACGCAGTTTATTTGTTTGCTTGAGCAAATGCAAAAATCTTGTGAAATCTGCAGCGGTAAATGATGATGTTGATTCTATGCAATAGCCCTTCTCATCAAGTGTAAAGGAAGTAATGCCATTTGCTCGAAAGCACTCTAGCAATTTTTCTTTATCTTTGAGTGGGCTGGCAAATAGCCGAATCGTAATTGAAAAATCAGGGTTTTTAGTGCCGCCGATTTCAATATCAATACTGGTAATCCTGTTTGGAATTGGGGCTTGCGGACCTTTTTTACCGGAGAAGTTTATGTTACCTTCATTCGCATTCACATCTGATAATAAAACTTCTGTATACACTTTTGAAATTCGTTTTTTTTGATCACGGCTAGATCCAGTATCAAGATAGAAATTGCATGGTCCTAGAGGGTATATAATGAGCGTTGACTGATCAGGGTTTTCTCTGATAAGTAATTCTGCAGCACGTTGCAGGGCAAGATTTGGGTAGTAGGCTGTAACAAGGGATTTACATACTGGACAAGGCCCCTGTCTTTCACAAAGGCCATTGCTTTGCATTGCTCCAAATAAGGCTGTAACAGTGGTCAAACTAAAGGCGTCTTCACGCGGGCAATTGACGGCTTGCGGACGTACAAATGGCTTTTTTGTTTCCGGGCACAGAAGTGTTAGAACAAATTCGGGTGAAAAAAATTTCAAAGGAGCAGCTGGTTCCATAGGTTATCCTCAATTTTATTATGTTGTAGTGAGCGTAGGTTCGAACGTAGCACAAACTCTCAATACGATCACGGATAATTATTGAGCGGGGATAAGGCAGCGCTCTTTTAGTTTGATGATGAGGCAGGTGGCATTTGTCCAAACTTCTTCTGTTTGGTTTTTAAAAGGGGTAGGCCCCTTTTATTTATAAGTTCCCTTCCGTCAAAAAGAATGGAAATTAAATTGAATTAAAACCGAAGGTAATGTATAGTTTTTTCTATGAACACTTTTAAGATGATATATAACCGCAATTTCTCTTCTAAAGGCAAGAAACTTTTTTCCTGCCCAGCGGTTTCTTTTGTTTCACTTTTTGCTGTCCTGATTGTGCGCTAGCGCGCACTTATTTATTTTCCCTCTACAGTCAATCAATTGCAAAAATTTTAAAACTAAAGGATACTGTTATGTCATCATCTAATCAAACAACGCCCTATAGCCAAATGAATGCTATATGGTCTTCGTGGATCACTCCACCACTTGCAGCAGGGGCCGCAATCTTGCCCACATACTATGGTTTTGCTGTTAAAACAGCGCAACAATTGCAAAAACCACTTCCTACAATGAGCGCACTTGAGGCGCTCATGGGGGGCATACGACTTGCCCCGACAGTTGCGGGACTCGTAGGTACACAAATGGTTCTTCAAAATGCTTGTGAGCGCAAATTAAACCAGCTTTTTGGCAATCCCGAAGACCAAGGGGCTACACTTATTGAAACCGCCGCAAGCTCGCTTCTTGTTGGAGGCATGTCAGCTCCTGGCATCGCCATTTTTAACGGTCAAGCTGCAAACCAAAGTCCTCTTGCCTCACTTCGTAATTTAACGGTGAAGCAAGCAGCGGCAATTTCACTTCAGGAGACAGCTTTTGTTATGGGGATGAGTGCAGGTGACCATGTGTATGCTTTTGCAAAAGAGTATTTTGGCGACAATGACTCCATGAAGTACGGCTCAAGCTTTATCACTGGAGCCGCGGGGAGTCTATGCGGGCATCCTGCAAATACAGCACTTACACGTTGGCAAAATGGCTTAAAAGTTGAAAATATTTTTCAACTTGGCCGTGGCGGTCCGGCAAAAGCAATTGCAACGGGTGTATTTAGCATGGGCTTTCAAATAGCAAAAGAGTGTCTAAACAATCTTGGGCAAAAGCACTAGCCAAAATTGGGGTCAATCTTCGCTCACACTTGAGCACAATTTTAAATAAAAGGGGGGTGGGCTTTGCGATTATTCGATTTTTAAAAGGGGTAGGCCCCTTTTACCTTTAACAAAAATCGCATAATCGCAAAGTCCGGCCCCTTTTACTAGATCTACCATAGATTCTTAAGACGCCTGCAAATAGATAAGAGCTTTTTGACCGAAGGTCTCTGGAGTGCGCGTGCTTTTGCACCGCCTTAATTTTACACATACTTCTCTTCAAAAACCTAAAACCACGAAAATAGCTTTTTTTTGTCTTTAAACTTATGTAGTTAAGGTGCGTGTAAAATTAAGGGCGGTGCAAAAAGCACCGTCACTCCAGGGACCTTCGGTCAGGCAAGCCCTTACTATGTGTTTGGAACTTTTTTTTATTGAACGAATTGGTATCCTAGTTACTTTTTGTCTATCTCATAGAGGCATTTAGCTACGGTATTTTGTATCAAAGAAACGATCCTTTCTTGATACCTTTGGCGCACTTGGGCAGTTGCACCGCGCGCGCACGTATCAAGTAAAAATGCACTACCGAGGGCGTTTTCACCAGATAGCTGCTGGTAGCACCAAAGCATAGGATGACTTGCGGCAAGTATTGTTCCAGGCTCTGGCGTATATTCTTTGAGCCATGTTATGTAGCAGCTTTTTGTTGAAGGCCGTTCCTGACCCTCAGGTGCCGGTGCATTTATAAAAACAACTTTACCTTCCAGACTTTTATACATATCATCAGGAATTTCAGTTTGCTCCCATATAAGTTTGCACATGTCATATTCAGTTTTATAGGGTGCATTTTCTTGGAGCTTCCAGCCAGCTTTTATTGTAAGAGGCGAGTTTTGCGGACTTGTTATTTTTTCGATGTCATCTTCTCTGCCTTTTTCTAGGCGAAGGGGCCTTGCGCCGGTAAAAAAGATAAGTTTATCAAATCGCAAGCCCTTTTTCCAAAGTTCTATAAGATAACTAAGGCGATGTCTAACCCCATCTACAAAGGCCCCTGGGCAAGCGGCGTAATCATAATGGGTTAAGGCGGGGGATCGTTCATCAAATAATCCAATTTCCTCGGCGATAGCCTCTACTTTTTGGCGCATTTCTTGTTGTGCGGGTGTATCTTTTAAGTCAGGTATTTCTTTGAGGTTTTTACCATGGACAACTTCAACCCAATTTGTTTGAGTTTTTTTAGCAATCTGATCAAGTGTGTCATTGGGATCGTAAAGGTTGTCAATTTGCAACAAACGTATAAGCGGCGTTGTAGGCTTGCCATCAGCTGTTATAAACCAGCGGGCAGGATCTGATCTTTTTGCAAGGATTTCCTTCGAAGTTTGCATGTAAAGTGCATGTTCTTTAGTTTCTGCGGCGCTAAGATTTATGGTAAGAAAAAGTAAAATTACAAAATATTTCATATAATTGATCCAGAATGTTCGTTAAAGATACTGAAAAGTCCTATTTTTTTTCTTGTTTTGATTCAGGTTTTTCCGGCATAGCGTAAGAATACTCATTCTACGGAGGCAAAATGTTTCATCCAAGCATCATTTCAGGTCATTTTCCTAAAATTACTATCGACGTACCCATAAGATCCGTCGAAATTCAAGTTCAAGGCTGCATCCAAAAAATAAAAGCAATCATCTTAGCGGTATTTGAGGCTATTGGTCGTTTTATTCATACAGTCTATCAAACTATTACCTGTTCTCAAAAAGCCAAAATTTTGCCATTTCAAACAGGTTCATACAAAGTATGTTTTAAACAGCCCCATTTAATCAAAAAAACAGAGCAAAGTCCCTACGTTATTTTGACACTAGATGGAGGCGGTGTACGTGGCAAGGCCTCACTTGCTGCTTTAAAGATTATCGAAGAAGAACTTGGAACGAATCTAATAAAAGCGGTTGATTGCATTGCCGGAGTATCTACAGGCGGTATAATAGCCGCAGCACTTTCGGTGCCCGCACTTAATGATCCAAAAGAGCCTCGTTATACTGCAAAGGACGTCGATGATCTATATAATAAGCTTGCCGAAGAGGTGTTTGCAAGCTCATGGTGGCATAAAGCAGGATCGCTTTGCGGAGCTATTGGTTCAAAGTATGTAAGTCCTCGCAGTATTATAGAAAGCATTATCGGCGATGTTTCAATTACTAAAAGCGTTGCTAAAAAGCTCTTGATCACAAGTCTTGATTTGCTATCAGGCCAGCTCATATGCTTTGAAAATACAGCCTCACCAGGTAGTGAATATCTAAAATCAAAAAATATCCGATGTGTATGTGCAACTGATGATGTAACTTTTACAGATGCTGTCACGGCCACATCAGCTGCCCCTACGTACTTTCCCACGGTAAAATTTAGAGACTATAACCTTACTGATGGCGGTGTGGCAGTAAACAACCCTGCCCAGATTGCTACGCTTTTGGCCATGAGTAAAGAGGCCAAAGATCGCCCTATTTTGGTGATTTCAATTGGCACGGGCAAACTGCCCTCACAACCTATTACAGATAAAGAAAGTCTTTCATGGGGTGTTTTACAGTGGGTATCACCGCTTATTAACTATCTTCTTGATGCAAACCAAGATCAGGCAGATGTGCAGATGAATCTGATGGCAGAAAGCAACCCAAATATCAATTATGTGCGATTCCAGATGCTCTTAGATAATTCAGAAGAGGCAGAAATGGATAACGCAAGCCCGGCTAATATGCAGCGCCTAGAAGATTTGGGAACAAAATGCTTTAATGACTTTTTAGACAAAGGCGGACGCGAGCGCGTGATCGCTCCATTAAAAGCCAAACTTTCCAAGATTTAGGCTTTTTGCAAAAGTAAACCGTAACGACAGGCTAGCAGGTTATACGGGCCTTCAGTTTTGTAGTGCTTGTAGATGGTAATTAGGGCATCTGATGCTGAATTTGTACAAGGCATGAGGCCGTAATTTGGATCTAAAAGATATGAGCCAAACCTATACTTGAGATAAGCTATAGCATGGCCACGTCCAGAATCAGTATCAATACGCAGGTAATAGACCCCAGAGGAGAGATTGTCAAATCTTTGTTTTGCCGCTTCGTCTGTATCAAAATTTTTAAAGAATCCTTCAGCAATACTGTCCCACTCATTTTGTACTTGAAGACCTAAAAGTGCAGGTAAGTAATTATAAAAATATTGATAGTATGCTTCAAGTGTTGCAATTGAGCATTCAACCTTTTTTATGGCGGATTTTAGATTATCTAATCGTTCAATTATTTTTATAGCAGCTTGGGCAAATTCTTCTTCAGATTTGCACTGACTAAAAGTAGTTATTTGATCACGTGAATTAGAAAGATTTGCTTTTAGTTTATCAATAGCATTAGTTGGGTTAAGTAAATCAGTTTCACTTATATTTAGTGACACTTTCATGATTTTGTAGATCTTACATGCGATTGCTTGCATTCCAACAGCTTCAGCAGCAAAGCCATTTTCAAATCCCTTAAGAACACATATAAGGTCATTTTGCGAAGTTATATCTGACTCAAGACAAGTTTTTAAAACTAACTGTGTGGCGCCTCCACAAATGCCGCCGTATTCTTTTGCTCCCTTAATATGCATATTTTGAAGATCATCCGTAAACTCTGAATCCGGGTGTTTTGTAAGAAGTGCATCTCGCATTGCACGTATAGACGCTACATCCTCTTCGTTGCAAATGACGGCTAGGCTCGCATGATTTTTAGCATAAGTCAAAGTAGGAAGGGGTGAATTTTCATTAGAAATGTTGTTTAATACATAAAGGCTGTGGATCTTTCTGGCTTTATACGCGAAAAAGGAGCCAAGGCCTTTTTGTTGCAGGATGTTGCAGACACATGCGGCAAGTCGCAAGGCAATTAGGGTAATATCCGAAAAAAGATTATCTGCTATCAAACTTAAACTAGACCTTTTTACACATTGATCTGGCAAGTGAAATAAAGGGGGTAATTGTGTAATAGGTTGCATGATATACCTTATGAGATCAAGCCGCTTTCAAGAATGTAGGTTTTGTGGCAGCGTTTGGCAAGGTCTTGGCTATGAGTCACAACAATGAGGGCTTTACCTTCGTTTTCTACCCATGTAAGCAAGAGTTCTTGAATTTCGGCAGCTGTTTGGTGATCAAGGTTTCCGGTTGGCTCATCAGCAAAGATAATTTCGGGATTTGTTATAAAGGCGCGGCCTATGCCTAAGCGCTGCTTTTCACCGCCTGAAAGCTTTAGAGCATGTAAATTGCGACGTTCATACAGTCCCAGCTTTTGCAGCAGCTCTATTGCTTTGAGGTAGTTTTTGGAGCGAGGGGATATATCCTGACGCGCAATTGCAAGCGGCAATAGGATGTTTTCTAAAACAGTAGCATCTTCTAGCAAATGAAATGCCTGAAAGACAAAGCCAATCGAGCGGTTTCTGAGGATATTTTTGTTTTGTGCAGTTATATTTTGGCCAAGAATTGTAAGTGTGCCGCTGGTCGGTTCATCAAGGCTTCCTAAAATATGTAAAAGTGTCGTTTTCCCTTCACCTGACTTGCCAACAATTGCTACGCTTTGGCCATGTCCTACTTCGAGGTTAATGCCTTTTAACAACTCTAAGGGGGCGGGCTCAAGGAAGGTTTTGGTAATATTTTCGGCCTTTAATACAATATTATTCATTTCTGAGAGCCTCCGAAGTATTAATTCGGCTTGCCTGCCAGGCGGGAACAAGCCCCGCTAAACAAGAAGCAATACCTGATATAGCTATTACAAAAAGAAGACTTGACGAACTTACTTCATTTGGTATGCTGTTAGCATAAAATGTGCTGCTGAGCACTTCAAAGCCTTGGAGATGGCCTACAAATGCTAATATCGCTGAAAGATTATGCAAAGTAAGTACTGCAAGCAAAGCGCCAATCAGACTGCCTACCGCTCCTAACAAAAACCCGCAGAGGCCAAATATAAAGGCAATGCTTGCATAGGATGCTCCTAATGCTCTAAGTATGGCTATTTCTTTTCTTTTGTCGTGCACTAAGATAATGAGCATGGAGATAATGTTTGAGCAGGCAACAATTGTTATGATGATGGATATTAGTGAAAAGAGGTTTTTATCACTTTTCATCTGCTGAAAAATTTCTTTAGTAAAGTCGTACTCATCAAAAGCCTCTACTTTCCAGTAGCGATCTAAATTGGCTTTTTCAAGTTTTTTTACTAAAGCGGCCTTAATAGCATGTGCTTGTTTTATATCTTGAAAATCAACCCCGATACCAGATGGCAGGCTTGTTTCATCAGAAAAACTGGCCTGTTGTATTTGATTTATAAGAATAGATGATACTAAAGCAATTTTTCCCCCTACTGGCAATATGCCAGGATCATAAAAGCCTGCAACACTAACCTTTGAGCGAAGCTCTTGAGCAGAGGTAGCTCCAAAACCCTTATAGCTAATAAAGCCTTCATCACCAACAAGAACGCCTGCCTCTTTAAAGCTTTTAGGAAGGATAATGCCATTTGGTGCAAGGTCGGTTTTTTTGCCGGCTTTAAAGAGAGGAGTTAAAGTGACATTGTTTAACGAGCTCATATGATGTAGATTATGCTCATCTTGCTCATCATAAGGTTTTATGCTTTTAAGAAGCCTTGCACTTGCATCATCAAAGCTCATCAAGAATGTACTTGCAGTAAGTTCCTGCTCTGAAGGTGCATTATGAAGGCCAAAATCTCGCATAAGTCGCAGATGCAGGGTACCTTGGGCTGTTTCAAAAATCGTTGATGTGCAACCAGGAATGCCATTTACAGCCTGCATAGTAGCTTTAACAATATCTTGAGAGTCATTTGCTGGAAAAGTAAGTGGCAGTGCGGGGTCTACTGAAGGATCGTAAGGGTCTTTTTGAGGGCTTTTTAGTTTTTCTTTGATGGTTTTGTATGAAAAATTTGAGTTTGCTGCGTAGGCATCAATTTGGTAATAGTAGCTTTTATAGTAGTCAGGCGTTGGTGTGAGGCGTATTGGAGAGGTGAGTGCCACCATTTTTTCTGTCCAGCTTCTTTCTATTCCTTCTTGAGCAGAAAAAAAGACAATGCTCAGCCACACGACAGTAGCAATGACAAAAACAGAGATTAGGCTGATTATAGAAACAGAAAGCTGCCGCACGCGAGGGATAAGGTACTTACGTGCGACAGATAATTCGAACATTGTGACTATTTAGTCTCTTTAAACTCGCAGTGCTCGCGAATGGTTGGGTCAAACTTACGAAGGCTAATGCGATCAGGCGTCTTCGTTTTGTTTTTGGTGGTGAAATAAAAAAAGGCGCTCTTAGAGCTTTTTAGCTTAATTTTTTCGCGTTTGCTTGCCATTGTGGGTGTCTCCGTAAATAAAGCCAATAGCATAACAAAATGCCACACTATTTCTCCAGCAAAAAACAAAGAATTTTAGCACTCCGAGCAAACTATGAGAAACAATAGTCAGTATAATATTTATTTTTAAAAAAGAAAATGAGGCTAGGCTCTTATCAGGAGTAAAAAACGATAGAACGATAGAACGATAAAAACGATAAAACAAAGAGCTAACTTATTTGTAGCAGTTATCAAACTTATTTTTTTGTATTTTATCGTTTTATCGTTCTATCGTTTTTATAGCTCCAGATTAAAATTAGGTTGCGTCATATTGCATATCAAATAAATTTTGATTTTGATTTTCTGCAAATAGAGAAAAATCGATTTCGTCAAAGGACAAAGCGCCTAGGAAATTGCTTTGATCAGACATAAGTTGTTCAGGAATGATGCTTTCAGCGGATAAAACATCTAAAGCAAACATTGATATTTCATTTTCTGTAGGACCTTTACCCTTTTCAAGAAGCTTTGGCATCTCATTTTTAGCCTCAGCAATTTTGTCATTAAGAAGCGTCATTTTTTTGTTCGATTCCTCAGCATTTAATGAAATAGAGTTATTTTCTATGTTTTTTTCAGAGGAATCTTTTGATTTTCTTTTGCCATCTGGCATTGATTGGCAAAAATGTTCTTGAGTAGCCCAAAAAGTTGATTTTAAGAGCTGGTTGGTTAATATTTTTCCAATGGAGATTTTATAATCAGGTGTTATCTGCTTTGAATTGGTCAAAACGACAATGTCGCAAATAAGATTTCTAATTACAACATTTTGAATTTTGATGCCCAGTAATAATACAGAATCTCTTTTCTTCGTTGAAAATTCTTTTTTTATAGAAAAGGATAAAGTTGCACTTATTACATCATTCGCAACTTCAACTTTATTAGTAACAGCGGTTTTGGATTTAGTTAAATTATTATCCCATGATGTAAAGCTTTTTTCAGGTACACCAGATTTGAGAACGCGTTCATAAAATAGTATACTGATTTCTTCTGGTTTAATTTGTCCAGTAAAAAATCCTTTAATTTCACTTGTATTAAGATTTACAGTTACACTGTAATTAGTGCCACTAAGAATACAAGGAACTGAAGTTATTTTATTCTCAGATATAAATGCTCTTGATAACACAACACCATTGACTACTTGTTTGGATGGAATTTCTACATTTTTTTCTTTATTTTCTACTATAAGCTTATAATCACAAGGAACATAACCTGATACTGACATAAATTCCTTTTTTTTATTATTGGTAAATTGAGTTTTTAAATTAGTTGGGACGAAAATTATAAATTATTTCTGATTTTAAAGAATTAACAGAAAAAATTTTAAAGGTGATAGAAACGGTCTAATTTTATCCTTCCCTGTACTTTCCAAAAAGTCAAAGAGCGGATTCGTCTACTGGCACCAGATTTCATGCAATTGTTAAAGGCTTGTCCGAAAAAGCTTAACTTGGCAAACTGTGCAATTTATGAATATACAAAAAGACATTGCTGAGATTCTGAACGCACTTGACCGATCAAGGGCTCTTGCTCCGCTGAATTGTGATGAAGCAATGATTAACGACGAAATCTTCGCAAAGGTCATAGAATTAGAATACCAAGAAAAACCGCTTAGTATTCATTTGGGTGTAAGTAAAGATCTCTTTTTGCCGGCTGTTCATCTGGAGGATGATGAAATTGCCATCATAGTCGATCGCATGCTCGATACAATGGATGCATACAACTATGTAGCTGATCTGCCGGAAGGACTTACTATTCGGGTGGCTTATAACGCTCTATTGAATATATGGGATGAAATAGTTCCTTGCATTCCATTTGGCACATATCACTTTGATTTTTATGATTTGGACTCAGGGGAAAAATTATGACTATACCATCACAAAAGGTTGTACTGATAACCGGTGGGGCAAAAGGCATAGGCCGTGCCATCTGTCAAGCGTTTAGCAAACAAGGCGATAAAGTTTACTTTGTTGATCTTGATATCGGAGCAGGCAAGGAGCTTGAATCAGATCTTGCTGGTACTACCTTCATTGAATGTGATCTGGCTAGCCATGAGAGTATTAGTCGAGCAGTAGACAAAATTGTAGATGCCGAAAAAAGGATTGATGTATTAGTGAATAATGCCGGCATCAGCCTTAATCAAGATTTTCTGAGCCCAGATGCTGTTGACGCATTTGACAAAGTCATTAGGGTAAATTTGCGCGGGACGTTTTTATTTGCCCATTATTCTGCAAAGTATATGCAAGATGGTTCGATAGTTAATATTGCATCTACGCGAGCTCTACAGAGCGAAGCGAACACTGAAGGCTACAGTGCAAGCAAAGGGGGGATTTTAGCCCTTACACATGCTATGGCTATGTCACTTGCTGCTCGCCATATCCGGGTCAATGCTGTTTTGCCAGGTTGGATTGATGTGCAGCACACTCAATCTGAAGTTGCAACCCAAAAACCTGCGCCTCACGCAATGCCTCACGAGATTACTCAAAAAGATCATCAGCAACATCCAGTAGGTCGTGTAGGCTTACCAGAAGATGTTGCTCAGATGGTTCTTTTTTTGTCTGACAAAGAACAATCAGGGTTTATCACTGGCCAAAATTTTGTCGTCGATGGCGGAATGACAAAGAAGATGATTTACATCTAGAGAGCTACCCAAGCAGGATGCTTTAATGTGCCACCAACAAGTAGTGAAGGGGTAAAATAATGAGATTTTTCGCGCAAATCTGTTATTGTTAAATGTACTAAGTAGTTACATATTCATATTTTAAAAATTTCTTTTTGTTTTAAGTAATACATTGATTGCTTTTGTCTGGCGTACCTATTCAATTCAATATCTTCTCTGTTATCATTTGAAAATCAATTTTTCTAAGGTTTCCAAATTGATCCTGCTTTTCTAGGTTTAGCCAATCCAATGGAGTCGCCTCTTGTTGCCATGTCAAAAGATTCTTAGCAAAGGTTTTAAACCATGTTGGTTCTTTTAAAGACAGGTTTTTTAATCGTTCAATTGTTTGATCTGATAAATTACCAAGTTGTGAACCTACATACCAAATTCCGTAAAGGTCTTTGTAAATTTTTTTCTTATCTACTCTTTTTGGAAAAGCTAATCCTTTGTTAAAAATCCAAGCCTCAGGTGATACCACGAATCCCTTTTCGCCTGATAATGTGAAAAAGGGCAGAGCATTCTCGAGGCTTAATTTTAAATAGCTTAGTGATTGTGCCACAACTCCAGCAATCAATACATTTTTTTCTTTGTCGATTCGCACAGAATCATCAGTAAGAAATTCAACAATGACATCTACATCTTCAATATTTTTTTTATAGAATTCGGTCGCTGGGTTTAGATAATCTCTAAATGACTGCTGAAAACCCGATTTTAATAGAAAGCTTGCAATGTTTTCCTTTGAAATCAGTGGAATTTTTCGAGGAACTAAAGAATCAATATCCCTGGTTCCAACTGGAGGGGTGCCTACAGTGCAATCAGAAAAATAGATTTTATAAATGATTGGAGCATATCCGCCAGTGATTACGATATAGGAAGACCAAGGACCAAGCGATTTTAGGAAGTCTGAAACAATTTTATCTTCTTTTTCAAAATCCATTGTTTTGCGGCCCATCCTTTGAAAGTATATTTTTTATCTCCTCAATATTTTCTGCTAGATATTCAGCCTGCTCAATTCCCCTTAATGGAAAATGGAATAGATCCAAATAGCTTAAAATGGGTCTAGTCTGATGAAGCTGTTCCTTAGGTTGGAGACAAGAGCGAACCATGTGTTTGTAATAGGGGTCGATAAGCAAAACATCATACCCCCTATTTTGGGGTTCTAAACGAAGAGCTTTTTCTATCATAGGTTTAAATTTCATATCAGGGACATAAAGTTCTAGGGTATCTAAATTGGAATTACTACATTTATACAAATCCGCTGCAGAATGAAGGGCTACTACAACTTGTTCTGTCAAATCAGATTTCTTGAGAACATCCAATAAGTCCCTTCTGCTTCGATATGCCGAACTATAACCCCACATTTTACATTTTTTCGTGATATTATATGATTCCGTCCAGCTATCTAGTAATGCCTTCGGTTTTGATAGAATAAATCTTTTAGAAGTCTCAAGTCCTTCAGTTTTTAAATAGCCGTGAAGTATTAATTGTTTAAAAACTTTTTGAACCAAGCCAATACTTACACCAATATCTCTCAAAACTGCACTAAGTGAGAAAGTTTCTCTTTTTATCCCATGAATTAAAAGCCATTCCAGAATTGATGCAGATTTATCTGCATAAATATTGATTTCTGCATTTGAGCTATTTGTAAACAACAATTTTTTCACAATGTACCTTATTTATATCATGTACCTGTCTTTTCACTATATTGGGCTTTTCACTATATAATGAAAAGCTAAAACTTATAAATAGAGACGCTGTTGATCATTCGCTAGGTGCTTACCTTCACACAACGATAAATTGGAGTAATTTGAATTTGCAAGCGTTGGGTGGCATCATGAAGTTTTTCCACTGCACTTTATTAAGCCTGCGGTATTTTTGTACGAGGATTTCTCTTTAAATTGCCCATATTTTATACTATTTTGCATCTCTGGGGTATAGAATATGCAAAAACTTGGTTCTTTTTTTTCAATTGATACTGTAACTGAAACACTGAAAGCGTATGATGGTCAGGTATATCAACAAATTCCTTATAAATCGCAGTTGCAAGAAGATTTGGTCTATGAGCTGCAGGATCCAGATTTTGCAGATATCATTTTTAAGTCTTATGAGCAGCATATGGTGCCTACGCTTAAGGCAGATGAAAAGGTGGTTTTTGAAAAATCGCTTATCGAAACTGCACTTGTATTTGGCTCCTTGAGTCACCCACCCACTCTTGCGCTTACACGAACTCTTCAAAGGAATGGTTTTAGCTTTGATGACTGCAAGCCAGATTTTCGCGATGCCATGCAGCTGTTTATACAGCAAGCTTGCTTTGTAAAAGGTACTTTGAATACATCCAAACCAGTACGTCGAGTTTGCATCCTTCATACAACAGCATCTGGCGGCAACACTGCTGTTACTAGAGCCATTGCTGGCTTTTTACAAAGCAAAAACATTGCATGTGATATTTTAGACGTAGAAGAGTTTGCAGAAAAGCATGATTCGATGAAAAAAGCTGTAGGATATACCTTTGATGGTCTTTATGCCGAAATTTTTCAGAAGCAAAATGCTACAGAATCTCATAATGGCTTTCCGATATTTTTAACAGAGCGTGTAGGTCTTAATCACAAAATTACAAAATATATCGCTCCATGTACTCTCCAGAAAGTCAAAGAGAGAATTCGGCTACTTGCACCTGATCTCATTATTTCTACAAGAAGTTATACAAATGAAGACATAAATCTTGCTTATTCGCTGAATATACCTATGAAGTTTGTCATCTGCGATTATGATCTTTTCATTCAGTTTGGCGTTGCTGGTAAAACTGATCCCACATTGTTTACATTCTGGCTTCCCAGGCTCACAACAAGGGCTTTTCAGTATCTGCTTAAGGGTGAGTATTCTCCGGATGATACTTGGCAGGCGACTGCACAAAAAATTGCAAAGCTCACAAATTCTAGCTTCGAAGAGATTGACGCATCTTTTAAAGAAATTGGATATCCTGTGGGACCAGAATATGTCCGCATCAGCAATGCTGCCGAACTTTCACAGCTACGTGCAAAATGGGATGTGCGAGCAGAGGAGCATCTTGTCATTGTAACAATGGGAAAAAATGGCGTAGGGGTAATGCAGGAGTTATTTGCAATGCTAAAACATTCCCCAAATGTCAAAATACCCATAAAGTATCTTTTCATTTGCGGCGCAAATAATGAGCTGTATAAAAACCTTGAAGGCCAAGAAGACCTTGTAAAAACACCGCTTAGTCGCTTTAGCATTACTGGCCAGATTTCTCACCAAGAGATGAGCGAGGTAATGAACATATGCTCACTCAAGCTTTCAAAGCCAGGCGGAGGTGCATCTGCACAGTGCAGGGCAATGGGAGTCCCAATGTTTGTTATGCATGCGCACTCACTTTGGGAAAGCGGCAATCAGCGAGAACTTGAAAGCGCAAATCTTCTTTTTTGCTATGATCCAAAATTGCCCCTTGGACCGCAAATAGAAGAAGCTATTCAGAAAAAACAGCCTCAATTTTTTCCACCAGATGACTGGAAAGCAAAAATTGAGGCACTATTATAATGAAAATTTTTACATCCAGTCTTTCATAAGCTTTTTGATTTGCTTTTGATAGGGAATGCCTTTAAGTTCGCACTTTGTCTTAAAGGCTCGTAAGAGTGAAGGCTCAACTTTCATGCTTATGAGCTGGCATTTTTCAATTTGAGCGCTATGAAGCATGCGCCAATCTTCAAGAAACTGCAGGATTTGATCTGGCGTAAGCTCTTTGGCTCGCTCCAAATATTCGTCACTAAAATATTGAACGGGACGTTCTTTCATAATTTCTCCAAGGCTTTGACATCTTCGAGATCTTGCGGCCTTCCTGAAGCTTTTTTCATGGCAATAAGATCTTTTTTGCTTTAAGACTTTTAGGTCGCCAGATGCAGTGTGAAAAGTTTTTGTAGAAGCTTTTGAAAGGTCGTAATTGATAATAATATCGACCTGCTCATTAGGCCTTATGGGATTATAAAAATTCCATGCTAGTAAGTTTCGGTTCTTTATATATTCATCGCGAAAGGTGTATATCGTTTTAGCATCGACTGGAATGCGTGAAACAAGCCCAAGGCTTTGGAGAACTGTTTCGAGCTTTTCAAGGTTTTCAAGTGACCAACGAATGGCAAAATCGATATCAAAAGTACCACGCGGCGCCCCATGAAAAGCAACCGCAAAACCACCAACAATAGCATAAGGGATTTTTGCTTCTTCAAAGGCTTTACAAATCACATGTATAAAAATAAAGTCCTCCTTGGGAACGTATATACTGGTATATACCTATTATAAAAGACCCGGATTTTATTCACAAGCTTATCCTCAGGCAGAATTAAAACATTACAAAAGCAAGACCTTTCGAGTAAAGAATTCCTCGCGCAATAATGCATTTTTTATGGGAATTATTGGCACATGTGTAAGGAAATTTTCATGTCAAAACATTTCAATTATTGATAGACCGGGTCTGGGCTAGGGTGAAAAGAATGGTTGATTTTCTAATAAACTTTTGGCAGATTTTTCCCTCTAGTTATTGACTGTTTTTCCAGCGGCAGCTTGGAGTAGAGGGAAGCCCCGCGTGAAATAACAGGCCGGTAGGCCTATAATGGAACGTGGGGTTATAAGGATAAAATAGATGGAGCGGCGGCAGCTGCGAGACGAGTGTCGCAGCTGCCGCCACTCCATATTTATTTTTCACCTAATTCCCCACATTCCGCTCGCTTACTCGCTGCATGCGGGGCTTCCCTCTACTTCAGCTGCCGCTGAAAAAAACTCAAACCAAATTTGGCGCGATTTTAGAGAGGAAAACTATACAATTTGCGGCTATTCTTTTCAGGTCTGGGCTGTTGATTTAAGTGCGTTTTTAAATTAACAGTTAATGGTAAAATATGTTCTTCGGCTTCTTGATCTTGCTCTTAATCTTCTTCTTAACAAAATGGCTTTGAATCAGAAAATATCGAAATAAAGAAAGATTAAGATCAAGAAGAGGACATAATTTGAAATTAAGATTCTCTAAGAAAAAGCCCTCAAATCAACATCCTAGACCGGGTCTGACTCCGTTTTGATCCTCTTTTTACACCCGTTTTAAAAGTAACCATCTGTATTGTACAAAAACATATGGATGATATACCTTCAACATTACCATGCACGAATTTATGTAAAAGGAGCGATTTATGAAGGTTTTAGTGCGATTTTTTTTGTTTGCTTTGTGTGCCTTTGGCATAGCTGCAGAACCGCTTTTTTCTAATGAGGATATTTCAAGCGATATTATAAGAGTTAACAAAAATGGTGTTGAGCATTGCTTTGTCAGAACAAATACAGGGGTTGATTCTTTTGCTGAAAATATATTTTTAAAATGGGAGCCTGTAACTTTTTCTGTATTCGAACAGGTAAAAGATGCAGAAGGAATCGCTATTGATCTAGGGGCATGGATTGGAACGACATCGATTTGGCTCTCAAAAAACTTTCACCATGTCGTATCATTGGATTGTGATAGGGAATCTGTGAAATGTCTCCGGGCAAATCTGGCGGCGTCTGATTGCACAAATGTTACTGTGTGCGACAAAGCCATCTCAGCAACAACTCGTGATGTAGTTATAGGATCAATGACAAACTTTCCGAATGATAGTGTCTCTTACATTAAAAAGAACATGGATGTGCCTAACGCTTCCATAGACTATGTCACACGCTCTATTACCTTTAAACAAATGATTTATGATTATATTTATGCAAATGAAGCGTTGGCTCAACATAAAATAAAATTCATTAAATGTGATATTGAAGGTGGTGAAGACGATATTATTGAAGACCTACTCTATTACTGTTATTATAATGATATTCCTTCTTATATTTCATTTCATTTGAACTCGTGGCAGTCAAAAAAAATATCAGAAGTAGACTACCTTTTTCCCTTTTTTAAGATAAGTTGTCCAGAATTAGGAATCTTAGATGTTCAGGATGCTAGCCAACTCATTCGAAATAATCCTTTTTGTTCATTGCTCTTTCAGCCAAAAAAAGGGCAAAACTTAATTAAAAAAAATATGCCAGCCTTTATTATTGGATATAATCAATTGTCCTATATTAAAAATATGGTTAAGCAACTGAGTAAATACACATCGGATATTACTGTTATTGATAACGACAGTACCTTTCAGCCTCTTTTGGATTATTATACAAATGAATTCCCTTACACTTTACTAAAGCAAAAACAAAATTTCGGACATACAGTTTATAAAAATGACCATATTCAGCAGCTTACTGGAGATTATTATATTTTGACTGATCCCGACCTTCAGTTTAATTCCTCACTTCCAGATAATTTCATAGACGAACTCGTTGCGATTTCGAACAATTTATTGGCCTATAAGGTTGGTTTTGCACTTCTAATTGATTCAGAGGAGGTCCGTACAGATGTCACTTTTTCTGGTCATACCATAAAAGAATGGGAGGCTCAATTTTGGAATAAAAAATTAACTTATAGTTTAAACCCTAATCTTTTACTCTATGACGCGGGAATCGACACAACTTTTTGCTTAATCAATCGAACTATGTACAGTGCCAACCAGATACGAGTAGCTGGTGATTATACATGTGTTCATATACCTTGGATGAAGGGATTTCATAATCTTTTACTAGATAATGAATACGAAACCTATCTAAAAAACAATTATAGTACAAGTTGGTGGAGAAAAAGCCAATAGGCAAGGCAATTGACCTCATTGTTTATGAGGCTGCCAATATCATAATTTGACGGTCCATTTTAGTCCCAATACCGTTTTTTGGTAAATTTTAAATTTTGTTATCTAAAATGTCTTGGCGGATGGATTGCATTTTTTGCACCATAAAGTGCAGGTTGTGGATGGTGGCAAGCTGGAAAACTACAAGTTCTTTGGCTTTGAAAAGATGATGAATGTAGGCCCGAGTAAAATGTTGGCAGGTGTAGCATGCACAATCGGGGCTAATAGGCGAGTAATCAGTTTTATTTTCGCCTTTTGTAAGATTTACTTGGCCTTGGCTCGTAAGGGCTACACCGTGGCGGGCAAGTTTTGTGGGATAAGAGCTGTCGAAGGTGTCCAAACCAAAGGGGATCGAAGCTTCAAGTGATAGTAGATCTCCTATTCCCAAAAGGTGTCTTGGATATGGATTTGGCAGGTGGTGCACTGTATTAGCTAAAAGCTCTAGCATTTCATGTTTATGTTTACCCAGGCTTCCGCCAATGGCAAAGCCATCAAAAGCAAGTGAGCGCAATATTTCGCAGCTTTTTTGGCGAAGTTCCCAGTTAACACCTCCATGAACAACGGCAAACATGGCCTGGTCTTGTCTATTTGCTAAATGGGCATTAAGTGAGCGCTCTTGCCAGCGATGCGTGCGTTCAAAGGATTGCAGCAATGCTTCCTGACTTATGTGATATGGAGGCAGTTCATCAAAGGGTATAATAATGTCTGCTCCCAGATCTTTTTGGGCGCTAACAGAGCTTTCTGGAGTCAGCAATACTTTGCTGCCATTAATGTAGGAGCGAAAAAGCACGCCTTCTTCGTCAATTTTAATAACTGAGTTTCCATGCTTTTTGGTGCCGCGGGATTTAAGCTCATCTGCAACAGATCCATATGCCAAGCTAAAAACCTGAAAGCCTCCCGAATCGGTTATAATGGGCATTTTGCGGTTCATAAACTTGTGCAGCCCGCCCGCATCTTTTACTACTTTTGTGCCAGGCTGCAAGAGCAGGTGATAGGTATTGCAAAACATAAGCTGCAGGCCTATGTCATGTACTGTTATGCTATCAAGTGCCTTTAAAGTGGCATTTGTGCCTACGGCTACAAAATTTGGGGTATCGATAATGCCATGAGGGGTATGTATACGGCCCACGCGTGCTTTAGATTTGGTGGATGTGTGTAAAAGTTCAAACCGGAAGCTGTTCATAGGTCCTTTTTTTCATAGTACTTATGCTCAAGGCGAGTGTTATTGAAAGCTTTACGATAAAGCTTACAAAAAATACATCGAAAAGATCACTTACAAGGCCCCAAAGGCCTAAAAAGGTAAAGAGAAGGGTATCAATAAACTGCGAAAGCGTAAGGCTTAAAATATTTCTTATAAATAACGGCAGCTTGCTTGCTTTCTTTTTTAAAAGACCAAAAAACTGCACATCAAACCACTGCACAATAAGAAATGACACGATAGATGCACCAACAAGCCGCGGTGCAACCGAAAGTATGAGCTCATAGGCACTTTGGGTATAATCATGTTGGCTTGGAAGGTACTCAAGATGTAGCGAGGTCATCACTACAAAAAAGACTAAAGCGATAAATGAAATCCACACGGCTTTTATAGCGGCTTGTTTGCCATAATATTCTTGTAAAAGATTTAAGCCAAGTGCGCAGCTTACTGCATAAACGTCACTACAAGTAACTGTAAAGCCTAAAAGTGTGATTTGCTTTAGTACAAACAGGTTGGCTAAAATTGGCTGCATACCAATCCAGCAGATAAGGCTTTCTTTTCCAAGGCGTAACACAGGCCATAAAAAAAGAGCTGCAATTGCAAGATGTAGTAAAAAGAGGCATTCGTTCATAAAACGTTAAAAGTATACCGCATGCACTCAAAAAAACCAAAAACATTTTTTAGCGCTTTTTTATCATTGAATCTTTGATACATGAAGTGTTACTATGTTACTATTAATTTTATAAAAAACGGAAAATAATGATTAGTTCAATTGATAATACTGTTTATTCTTTAATACAATCGGAGCCTTTTTTTAAAAGAGAAGTAACTTCAAGAATTGTGGCAGTTGCAACTCTTGCACTTCTTCCATTAGAAGTAGCATTTAGAATATTGGATGCAGCTTTGGATATTGCAACTTATATTATTTCAAAACCTATTAGCTTGGCAGCAAGAATAATCAGGGTTATTCGCGATCCTACATATAAAGAACAATTTTCATTAGAGGAAAAGGCAGATTTTGGTCGGGTATTAAAAACCATTAGCAAGGTGCTTATATGCGCTGTAAATATTTTGATATCCCCACCGCTTGCTGCTTTTAGCCCTCGGCGTAACATTGAGTGGCATGTATTTTGTGGTCTCACCGTTTTAGAGCAAAAAAAGCCTCAAGTGGTAGCGCCAATATGCAGAGAAGTACTTAGTGCTGAAGTGAAAAAAGGTATTGATGAGAAATTTGCAACCTTTTATTTGAATAAAGAAAATAGGAATAAACTTAGAGAATATGGTCTTGAAATTCCTCATTCATGTGTTTTGCATGGTCCATCTATGTCTGCAAATAGACGCGGTGCTGAATACATTGCTTCGCAATTAGATAGAGAGTTTAAAGAATTAGATTTAGCTGATTCAAAAGAAGTCAACAAGTTCATTGATAATTTTAAAATACGTGAAGATATTGTATATGTCGATCTTAAAAAGAATGATGTTAAAAAAATAAATATCATTCTTGATAAGTTTGATGAGCTTAATGTTATTTATATACTTGGATCTAAACTTCCCGTGGTCAGAAATAGTGTCATTCACATAGAAATTCCTTTACCAGATGAAAGCACAAGAAAAGAAATTTTGCAGCGCGAGTTAAGCGGGGTGCCAATTCAAGAAGGGTTTGACTTTTCAAAAGTTGCTCAAGTGAGCAGCGGCTGCAAAATGAGAACAATCGAAAAGATGATTCAAACATTAAAATTTACCGCTTTTCAAGCAAAATCAAAAATTACTACCGATGCTTTTTTAGAAATTATATCTATTAAAAATAAACAAAGTGTGCAAGCTCCAGCAGTAAGTGATTTTGTAGGAATGGATGAACTGCATGAGAAGTTTGATCTGTATCTTGAGGTTCTTAAAAATCCAAATGATGCCAAAGAATATGGGGTAAAGTTGCCTGCAGGTATGCTGCTTTATGGACCTCCAGGCTGCGGAAAGACCTACACGGCTAAACATTTAGGTGAATATGCTCAATCTAAAGGTGTAAAGCTGAATTTCTGCGAAATTAATGGTAGTGATGTTGTGGGTAAATGGAAAGGTGAAGGTATAAACAATATCAAAAGAATATTTGAAGAGGCCAAAAAAAATGCCCCGACTATTTTATTTATCGATGAGTGCGAAGGGCTTTTGCCATCTCGTGATAAATTAAAAGATACATTATCTGTAGAGCGCACTCAAGAGCTTGATGAGGCTTTAAAGAGAATTGAAGAAGCAAAGTTGCATAACGTCATTGTTATAGGAGCTACCAATAATATTTCGGCAATCGATTCGGCAATTTTAAGAACCGGCCGCTTTGATTATACTTTTGAAGTTAAACCGCCAAACAGCGCTATGCGTCTTAAAATGTTTGAAGCTAAATTAAAATTAAAAAAATGCGAACCTGATATAGATCTTACACAGCTTGTAGAAATCACTGAAGGCTTTACAGCAAGTGACATTGATACAATTGTTAACGATGCAGGCCTTACTTCGTGGAAAAACAGAAGTCCGATCAAACTAGAGAATTTGATGGAATCTTTTAAAGTAATTCAAGCCAAGCGATCTTCAGTTGATCAAGAATCTGCAAATTCATCTAGCCAGGCACCCATTATGACCGATCTTAAAAAGGGATGGGAAGCTCTACGAATGTTTATGGAAAATTTGGAAAGTGTAAATCCTCCTTCTGCCTTGGCTAATGACCTTGAATAATTAATACAAATACAATTTTAACCGCAGAGGAAATACCGAGATTGCAGAGAAAATACTGAGGAATGCAAAAAAAGCCAAAATTGTTTTTGTTTTTCTCTGTATTTCCTCTGCATCCTCGGTATTTCCTCTGCGGTTAAAACGTATTTGTATTTACAACTTTACGTACTTGATTAAAATATATCTTACATTGTATGGTAAAAATATGAACTTTGAAGAGTATGTTAAACAGCATATTAGCAAGAGATTAGATGTCGAGTATTTGCTTGATCAGATTCAATATGGGCTTTTACGGGACATCGTTGAAGAGTGCTTTCTAGCCGAAGGATTTGTATTATCTGATGAAAAAAAGGCTATAGTTATACTATCAGGCCTTTTCGCAGCTCTCGTAAGAGGCTTTGATTTTAATCAATTTTTACATTCTTTGCCCCAAAGTGAACAAAAAAACTTTCTTTCAACGCTTTTACTCCACATTTACTATCGCAATATGTCTGTGGGGCACTTGGCATCATGTCAATCATTACAGCATTATCTTATGCGGACCGTGGCGCTTACCGCAGATGCTTCATCGATAGCTCTCATCTATGATGGACTTGATTTTAGTGCAAAACTTAAGGTAATTGGATATTGTCTGAAGTTTTTTGATGAAGGCTCATACAGAATATTGCGCCACGCTATGTGTTATGACACACATGATATTCAAAAGCTTTTGGCATTGCTAGATCGTAAAATAATCAGTGAGCATTCAGTTATTAAGTGGCTTGATGCTATCAAATGCGCGAGTGTAGAAGATCTTCAACTTTTTTTAGAAGATCAAGAAAAAGAAACAAGAAAAGCTATTGCGGCCTGCAAAAAATACCTGCCACATACATTAGAAGAGATAAGCCGCTTTTGCGCCATCTACGGCCTCTACGGCCATCAAAGCCCGAATGATGAGGATCTGATAGGAGCTGTTCGGCTAGATAAAAAGTTAAAAAAGGCTAAAAATGATGCATTTACCAATGCTATTTCATCACATATTCACGCTCTAGGTAATGCCAGAGAAAAATACCTACAGGGCATTGCAAATATAACCTACGCTCTTCCAACTGCGGGTAAGGATTTGCGTTTTTTTGCTTGGATACCCTCACTTGTAGTTGCCTTAGAGGGGTTTTGCCAAGAGCTCAATATTGCCAATACCATTCCGATTTTTATTTTGGATCAATCAGAGCCCGATCTTTTTGCAAAGAATGCCGCATATATCAAAACTCTCAGCAAAAATTGCATCCATTTAAACGCCTATGACATGATCACTTTGGCAAAAAAGCTTAACATAGAAAAGCTGCTTGAAACAGACTCTGATGGCCGTTTTGGCTATGGCGGAGCACGAAATGCCATCTTTTTATTGATGCCGCTTTTACGTAAATTATTAGATAATAAAATTTCAAAAGATACACTTGAAGCCGACTTTCGCAAAATAGTATTAGAAGAATCTGAAAATCCTTGTGTTATTCATATGGGTGATGATGATGTGCATGTGCCTTTTTCTACAGTTTTCAGCGATGCGTTATTTGCCTCAGAGCATTCTTTAGAGTATTTTTGCCGTTATGGCTGGGTAAAGGGTAGACGTACTACGTGGACGCAAACATCATTTAGTCTTGAATATTTGTTAGAACATACATCCGATATTCTTTTGCAGCATACATGGCAAGATGAGCCATTTAAACATGGTATGTCCGGTCTTTTGACCAAACCCAAACTGTGTCTGAATGTGCCATTTGGTCAAGAAGAAGCTTATCTGAAAGCAATGAAGGAATATAGTTGGGATATAAGACATCCCATGCTGCACCTGTCAGGCTATCGTTTGCCAACCTCAGAGATAACAACGAACCGTTTTTCAGGCCTTGCTGCTTTTTTAAAGATCCACTACAACAATACTGTGGGCGCTTTATTGGTTACGGATTTACTTGATCCTCAAAATTTGTACAAGCGCTGCGCTCTTCCTTGGAATAAGCTCAAAAAGACCTTTACCTCATTAGAAAACGCTATTGAATACATTGTAAACCCCAAAGTAATTCAAAGAATGCAGACGGCCTTCGAAAAAAATGTGGCAAATCTTGAAAAGGGTCTGAAAAACTATGAGAAGATTAAGCTTAAAAAATCCAATCTTGCACTCTTTCACATTGGTGTTTTAGAAACGCAAAATGTCGATGCCATACTATTACCCTACAGCCGCTTTGCCAATGAAGTACAAGAGCTGAAAAGCCTTTTTACAGAACTTTCAAGCGATGCCAAAGCCTTTAAAGCGGCACTTGTGAGTAAGAAAAAACTCTTAGTGCCAGAAAATCAATCCATGACCCATTCACTACAGCTTTTACTTCAAGTTATACGAGAAGCAAGCTTCCAACAAATACTCTCTCATTTATTACGAGAACCAGGCACGTCGTAAGAGATTTTTAACGCCCGCTTTATGACCGTAGGTCTCTGGAGTGCTGCGATTCTTCGCAGCTCTTAATTTTACACACACCCTAATTTAAAAAACGGCAAAGCAAGAATGAAGATTTTTTTCGTGCTTGGAAGCTTATGTGCTTAAGGTTTGTGTAAAATTAAGAGCTGCGAAGAATCGCAGCACTCCAGAGACCTACGGTCATAAAGCGGCCCCGGCCTTAAAAAATCTTACAGATGGACTTCTGCTCATCTTTGTCTATTAGCTTCCAAAGGTAAAGGAATAGGCGGAAATACCTGCTGGAAGGTGTACGGTGATAACATGTCGAGCGGGCGGGCCTTTTAGGTCAAGTATGTCATATTTTCGATCGCCGTCCATAAAGATGTTATTGTCACTATCCATGTCAAAGGTAGAATATAGCTTAGATAAAGGCTTGCCATCTAATTGAACCGTAATGGGCTCTTGGCTTGTTCCAGAAAGTACAAGGTGTACTTTACTTGCAAAAAAATTTAGCGATATACTACAACCGGATCCTGCACTTGTGACGCTTTCTTGAGATACACGCCAGAGGCCTTTTAAACCCACCATATCATGTTCAAGATGCTTTTTAAAGCTGTAGGCATGCACAGAATCTGGTTTAATTTTTATTTCAGAAGTGTAATTTTTATCCCTTCTTGATCCTAAATAGATTTCTGGAGTTGTTTTGGCGCGGAGAGGTTCATTTTCTGCGGCCTCTATGGGGGGCAGATCAAGCTGAGCTCTAATAGCATTTTCAAGCTCAAGATAGTTTCCTTCACCAATATGTGTAAAGACAATATCACCATTTTTATCGACGAGGTAGGTAGTTGGCCAGTATTTGTTATTAAACTTGCGCCATGTGGCATAGTCATTATCAAGTGCTACCGGATAGAGAATATTAAATTTTTTTACTGCTGCCTGGACATTAGATAACTCCTGTTCAAATGAATATTCTGGAGTATGTACGCCAATGACCATAAATCCTTTGTCTTTGTAGGCTTTGTACCAAGAGTTTATGTGGGGAATGGTTCTTATGCAATTGATGCAGCTATAATCCCAAAAATCAATAAGCACTACGTGACCATTTAAATTTTGAATATGAAGCGGTTCGGAATTTATCCAGGCAGAAATTTTTTGAAAATCAGGGGCTTTTTTGGTTTCTTCGGCCACTAAGCCGACACTTGCTGCTAGAAATAATATACAATTACATAAAATTTGCATAAGTTTGCTCGATAAAATATATATTTTATCTATAGCGAAAGAGATAATTACAAAGTAGAGAAAATTGTGCCAGTGGAGTATTCTATTTGGCATGAGGAAAAAACAACTGTCGGAAATCTACATTTACCCTGTTAAGTCTTGTAAGGGAATGTCGCTTCGCAGTGTCAATATAGGACCTAAAGGTCCTGCGATGGACCGACGCTGGATGATGGTTGATCAAGATGGGCGATTTCTTTCACAAAGAACTGTACCCAAGATGGCACTGATTCATGCAAATCTTGATGATCATTACCTCTTTTTGTCTGCTCCATCAATGATGCCTCTTATGATCCCTCATTACCCCGATGGGTTGCCAAGAGAAGTTGTGGTTTGGAAAGATACCTGCATAGCCCACGATATGGGAGACAAAGCAGCTTCCTGGGCAAGTCATTTTTTACAAATCCCGGCAAGACTTGTGTTTTTTCCTGATGATTCTTTACGAAAAGTAAATCAGAAATATGCAGCATCTCAAGATGATCAAGTAAGCTTTGCGGATGGTTTTCCGTTTATGCTTCTTTCTGATGCTTCACTTGGTGATCTAAACAAGCGTGTAGGCATGAATTTGCGTATGAACCGTTTTAGACCCAACCTTGTAATAGCTAACTGCGAGCCTTATGAAGAAGATAGCTGGAAAAGCATTCGTATTGGCCAGATAGTCTTTCATTTTGTAAAACCTTGTTCTCGATGCATCATAACGACAATCAATCAAGAACGCGCTGAAACTGGCTGTGAGCCTCTTGAAACGCTTGCCTCATTCAGAAAAACTGAAGGCGGCATTCTTTTTGGGCAAAATCTTGTGCATGAGGGTATAGGACTGCTTGAAATTGGTGCTCAAATCGAAATTCTTGAGTATCACTAATCCATTTTAGGCTTTTGTCTGAGCTGTTTTTTGCTAGAAGTATGACGCTTTGATTCCACAAGTGTAGCTTTGGCAGCTTTACTTCTTTTGCGCGTTTGGCGACGAATCTTGCTTTGCGCTTCTAGTTTTTCTTGTTTTTGTTTTTGCTTAATCTCTACTAGGCGATCTAAAAGCATTTTTCTTGCCCAATATCTATTTTCTTCACGCGAGCGCATCTTTTGACATTTAATTTCAATGCCTGATGGAACATGCTTTAGATATACACAGGAAGATGTTTTGTTGATTTTTTGCCCACCGCTGCCTTGTCCGAGAATAAATTTTTCGGCTAAGTCTTGTTCGTACACACCCATTTTTTCTAGCTGTGAATTAATTTGATCGAGCTTGTTTTCCATCTCCTTATTCTCTAAAAAAGCAGCAATTTTGTAAATGAAAAAATTTAAATGTGGGGAGAGTTAAAAAAATTGAATTTCTTAGTACACAAAAAGTCGCATAATGCCTATTAACCCAAAAAAGAGCAATAATTTTTTCGGGGTAGGCAATGACAAAAATAAAACGAGTGCATCACAATCACCACCACCACTCGCAACATAAAAATATTAAAAAGGGCTCAAAGGTTGTTGTAAAGGGATCACAATCCCATAGTCAAACCCAGAGCGATGTTAAAACAAAAAGAGTCTCTGAATTAGTTTTACGCGCAAAAGAATGGACATCATCGGATAACGCTAAGAGGATCATTGAAAAATACGGTGATACAAAATTAGAGCGTATGCTTATGGCCTGTGAGAATATCTCAAAGCTCTCAAGTGATATTGGATTATCTAATGGGGAGCTATTTAAAATCGCCAAGTACATCGAAACAAAACTTAGCCATAAACTTAAAAAAGGCAAAGCCTATCTCAGAAAGGATAAAACAGGCCTTGCACGTACTATAGAGTATAAATCAAAGCGCGCCTTTATCCACCTTAAAACACATGGAGTTGCCCCGCTTGGCCAGGGCTGTCATAAAAAAGTTACACGTTCAATTATGTATGCGGCGCATAGTCCAAGTATAGTTGCTAATAGTGTTGGCGATAAAACAGTAAAAGCTGAAGGCCGCGTTTTAAAAAAACTGCAAGGTAAAGAGGGTATTGCTGCAACGTATGCTCTTAATGAACATAAAAAGAAATCTGGCAAAAAAGTCTATTCCATCATCTCAAAGCTTTATAATGGACATACCGTACGAAGTTATGAATACAACCGCTCAAATTTAGAAAATCGAGCAGAAGGTGCCTACATAGGCCGTGATCTTATGAAAGGTCTTGAAAGCATGCATGCTAAAAAATTAGCTCACTGCGATCTGCATAGCGGTAATTTTATGGTGCATAGACCAGCACATGGGAAAGTTCCCGTCGAAGCTGCTTTGATAGACTTTGGCCAAGTAGTGTCATTTCATAAGGCAAAGAAAATGGCGCCCAAAATTGAAGTGGCAAGACAGCTTGTAACACCTGAGGCACTTATAAAGGGTAAGCACCGTGTTGATATTCGTAAGATTGAAGCTTATGCTGTAGGATGCAGTCTGTATCATCTTTATTTTGGCTCAGGTCCGGAATGGTGTGAAAAGATGAGGGCATTCAACACAAAACACATGAGTAAAAAAGGAAAAAAATCTTTAAGCAAGCACCTTGCCCGGGAAATTCGTATTACACTAGATAAACGTAAAAATGAAATTGAACAACCTGACAATAAGCATAAGGGACTTGGCAAAATAATTTTAAAGCTTTTAGACCCAAATCCAAAAAAACGTTTCACACCGTATCAAGCCCGTGTAATGCTTGATAAGGTAATTGAGGAAATAGAATCAAAAAGATAGAAAATTTCGGAGAGTTGTTGCTATAGATATTTAGTCAGATTTGCTCTATGCTATAAGATAAATCCATGGAATTTTATGAAAAAAATGATTTATGTTATAGCTCTTTTGGCTTTATTTATTTCATGCCAGCGCCCTGAAAGGCCTACTCTTAAAAAAAAAGAAATTCAAACTCCATTGGTTTCAGATCGACAAATAAATCCCCATGGCGCCCTATTTTATGCAGAGCGAATGGACGATACGTACGTTGAAAATGTGGGACAAGTTGTCACGTACAGATTTGTTGCCAGAAAATTACCTTCAGATACTTCTTTCTTGCTAAGCAATCAAAACCTAGGACAGGCCCTAAATCCTATAGGTTGGTATGAAGTAGATGACGATGGCCAGCTTGGTCGTCAAATTGACACGGGTACTCTCATGCTAGATAATGAGATGATTTTGATGTTTGATTACTGCAAGGGCGAGCCTGTAGAGTATTGGCTGATATCAAAAGATCAAAAAACAAGACTTGGTACTATGTTCGTACCTTATCCTATCAAGTGCGAGTCTCGTGATGGGGCTATCATTACAATTCGACGCTTAACGCAAGATGCGCGTCTTGTGCTAATGGAAGGCATAGATTTTGACCCTGATGAAAGAATTGTAATCAGTTCTCAATATGGAAGTAGCCGTACTCCCAATGTGCCTATATTATGTACAAATGGCAAATTTAGCATGATCTTTGAAGCAGCCTCACCTGAAAAAAGCGGCGGAATAGCCTACGTGGATGTTATACGCAAAAAAGAACGGATGATGCTTGAGTATGACTGGGGCTCTGAAGCCGTCAATGGCAAGCGCCGCCAAGCTAATAGCTCTAGAATCAGGCACGATGCTCTACTAAAACTCCCTACTGAGCTTAATTAATTTAAACAAATTAAGGAACCGCTATCGCATAAACCCTGCCCCGGCACCAATCACAGACAATCAAGCAGCTTCCTGCCGCGGCAAGCGCCGTATTTTTTTATGCTCTTGCAGAGCATACCAAAGGTCATAATTGACTTGCAAATTGAGCCAGAATTGTGGTGTAGTACCAAAAACATCGGCAAAATCAAGTGCTATGGATTCTGTGATGCTTCTTTTCTGGTTTATGATAGCGCTAATCTTTGGCTGTGTCCATGTTCCACCAAGATGTTTTGCTAATTGTTCTTGAGATACGCCTAACGGTAGTAAAAACTCCTCAAGTAAAATCTCTCCTGGATGTGTTGGTGGTCTATTTTTTGGCAGCATACTATCACCTATTTATGATAATCCATTATTTCTACAAGTTCGGCACCTTTACTCGTCCAACGGAAAACAATTCTCCATTGTTCATTGATTCTGATGCTGTAAAAACCTTCTAGATGACCTTTTAATTGTTCTAGACGATTTCCTGGAGGTTCGCGTAAGTCTTTTACTTCTTCAGCAGCATTAATCATATCCAATTTTCGTCTTGCTTGACCGAAGAGATTTGCAGGCAAAATGCCCCTAGCCCGCTTAGTATTATCTCCATTGTAGATATCTTCGGTAGCTCCATTAGCAAAAGAATAGATCATTATCTGCTCATTTTATCTCAATATACCATATATTGATATATTTGGCAAAAGCAAATTATTTATTTGACGCTTGCGCTAATCGCAAAGTACAGTTTCTCTTACAGAGTATGTGCCCTCCTTTTACAAAATCCAAGGTTTTTTTTAGCCTGCTGCTTTTGAGACTTAGAAAACCTTAAATAATAGATCGTCAGCATTCCTATTTGGGCCTCTTTGCCCTGTAATTCGTCGTTTATTCATATAATAAAATATTTATTGACATTCTGAGACTGAACGAGTAATTTGCGGAAAATACTAGAGCTTCATGTACTGCTATTTTTAGCAGCCGGCTCCAGAGAAGTACGGAGTTATTTGTGATTGGAGCAAAGGAAATAATTGTTATCTCTGGCTGCAGCGGCTCTACAGGTATTCGCGTGGCTCACAAATTTGCAGATCCACGCTTTTTAGTGATTGGCTTAGATATCTCTCTTCCAAAAATTAGCTCAACGAATTTTGAATTTATTTTATGCGATATTGCCTCTGAGACTCAAGTTAAAAGTGCGATGCAGCACATCCGTGAAAAGTATGGAGATCGCATAGCTTCTTTTGTTCATTTGGCGTCGTATTTTACACCAGCTGGGCCAAATTGGCCAATGTATGAAAATGTCATTGTAAAGGGGACTGAGTATCTTATAAATGCTATGCATGGCTTTCACCTAGAACAATTTCTTTTTGCAAGCAGCCTGCTTGTATATACGCCTTGTGAACCTGGGCAAAAAATTACTGAGCACTGGCCACTTGGGCCCACATGGGAATTTCCTAAGGCAAAGCTTTTAGCCGAAGAAATTCTCAAAAAAAAGCATGATCAAATACCTCTGGTAATTATGCGCAGGGCCTGTACGTATGATGCCATGTGTCATTCTCTTCCACTTGCAAAACAGATTCAACGTATTTACGAAGAAAGAACCACTGCCTTCTTTTTTCCAGGAAATTTAACTCACGGATTTGCTTGGGTGCATTTAGATGATGTTGCAGACGCAATATGGCTGGCAGTGCAGCGCCGCTTTGGCCTGCCAAAGGAGCTTACAGTCATCATTTCAGAGCCTGAAACGGTAAGCTATGACGAGCTTCAGCGTGTAATTGGGCTACTAGCTGCAGGTGTTGAGTGTAAGACATGGTCTATTCCCAAATGGCTTGCCAAGCTTGTTATACGTATGAGCGAAAAATTGCCGTTTACGGCCCCAATTGACGTCAAAGAATGGATGATAGATCAGGCAGATAACAACTACTCATGTGACATTAGTTTTGTCCAAGAAAAACTTGGATGGGCGCCGAGACACACCTTTCGGCAGACACTGCCAAAAATTATTGAATCATTAAAAGAAAACCCATCCACGTGGTACCGAGAAAATGGTTTAATCATTCGGGAAACTAAGGATAAGTAAGGATACTATATGGAACATGGAATATATGAAGCCGAAGAATACCACGAAACTGGTTTTCCGCAAGCTGCCAATAAACGGCCTGAAAAACATAAAAGAAAGCGTTCAATACTAGGTACAGGAATATTTGTAGTAATTGTAAGTTTTGGCACTGCACTATGGCTAATCTAAAACAACAAAATACCTCCCTCAGCCTATCCCACCAGGAGCTTTTGCAACCTCTTTTAAGGTCTTGTAATCAACAAATTTCTGAATATAGCTTTGCCAATTTATATCTTTTTAGAACACTTCATAGCTATCAAGTTATCTTTGGTAAAGATATTTACATTAAAGGTAAAAGTTATGATGGCTTAAATTACTTAATGCCCACCAGCATAAAAAGCCTGCAAGCACTTGTGGAGGATGAAGAAGTGTATCGCTTTAGCGATTTTTTATTCCCCATCCCACCTGAGTGGCTCCAGCTATTTGATATGAAGCAATGGCAAGCAAGTTATAAACAAGATGATAGTGACTATATTTTTGATACCTTGCACCTCAGCCGCTATCCAGGAAGAGGTTTAAGTAAAAAAAGAAATTTAGTAACGCAGCTTAAAGATAGTTATGATGTTATTCAAAAACCACTTGATAACTCAAATACAGCAGATGTGTTATTGCTTCTTGATACATGGGTCTCAAGCCACATAGATGATAAAAAATCAGATATTGTAGCCTGTAAGGAGGCAATAATAAAGCTTGATGTACTTGGCCTTGAAGGCATGGTGTATTATGTAGAAGATAAAGCCGTAGCAGTTCTTATCGGTGAAGCATTATCAAGTGATACCTTTGTGATGCATTTTGCCAAAGCTGACACAAATTATAAGGGAATCTATCAATATATTTATCAAGCTTACGCACAAAGTCTTGAAAACCGTTTTTCTTTTATCAACATGGAGCAGGATTTAGGCTCACCAGGCCTCAGACAGGCAAAACATTCCTACGAGCCTATTCGTATGTGCCACAAAATGAGGTTAAAGAAATCTTCCCTTGATTTTGGTTAGGATGTATTATTCCTCTTATGAACTACGACATAATTGTTATTGGTGGGGGAGCGGCAGGTTTTTTTGCTGCCATCACCGCCCAAAGCCTTGGGAAAAAGGTAGCTATCTTAGAAAAAACAAGGCAGCCGCTTGCTAAGGTACGCATATCTGGGGGTGGCCGCTGCAATGTTACCCATTCTTGCTTTGATCCTGCACAGCTTGTTACTAACTATCCTCGTGGAAGTCAGGCACTTCGTGGGCCTTTTAGCCGTTTCCAGCCGCGTGATACCATTAAATGGTTTGAAGATAGAGGAGTAATCCTTAAAACCGAAGCTGATGGCAGGATGTTTCCAGTAACGGACTCATCTCAAACAATTATTGACTGTCTCCAAAACGAATGTGAAAAAACAGGCGTACATATATATCTTGAATCTGATGTTTTAACCATCGAAAAAGATATATCTTTTACCGTTCATCTCGCAAACAAAAAAACGATGCATGCCAAGCAGTTAATTTTGGCAACAGGATCTAATAGACGTGTATTTTCGTGGCTTGAATCACTTGGCCACACGATTATTCCATGCGTTCCATCTCTTTTTACCTTTAATATCTCAAATTTTACGCTTAAAGAAATTGCGGGAGTAAGTGTTCCTCGTGCGCATGTGCGTGTACTTGGCATTGAGCAAACTGGACCGTTGTTAATTACCCATTGGGGCTTTAGCGGCCCTTGCGTGCTTAAGGCATCAGCTTGGGGTGCAAGGCTTTTGCATGAATGCGGCTACAAGGCAGATGTTTGCATTAACTGGCTGTCAGATATTTCATACGAAGAAAAACAGAAGCTGCTTATATCTGCCAAACAAGAACATCCCAAAAAACAGATTTCTTCGGTATGTCCATTTGCCCTGCCCCAAAGTCTCTGGAAAGCTATGCTCGCAAGATCTAATATCAATTCTCAAATGCGCTTTTCGGATATAAGCAAGCAAGAAATGCTGCGTCTTATAGATCATTTGCATAGAGATATCTACAAAATAGAAGGCCAAACCACCAATAAAGAAGAATTTGTCACATGCGGCGGCGTGGCACTTGATGAAGTAAACTTCAAAACCATGGAAAGCAAAAAAATACCAGACCTCTTTTTTGCAGGTGAAGTGCTAGACATCGACGGCGTCACTGGAGGCTTTAACTTCCAAAATGCCTGGACTACAGGCTGGCTTGCCGCTCAAGGCAATTAATTAAAATGTCTTTTTAAGTAAATTTTATTGCATCAAGATAGTTTTGTGTTAATCTGTCATTAGATCAGGGAAAGATAAACTTGCTTCTTTCCTGGAAATAAGGAAGGTTTTGTGGACGAAGAGGTGTAACAATTTAACGACCACTCTTGGGTGATAGAGTTATTGCCTCATTGGGTCAAGGCCTTGAGCTGCTTGCCCATCTAGAAGCTAGTTATTTTATAGGCTACTTGCTATGGTGTAGTGATTTTGAGGTACATATGAAACAATTTCTTTCTTGCGCTCAGCACATAGTTTGCAATTTTTATTTGCTTACACTAGCTTCATTTTTTTGCTGTTTCTTTTCTAAAGCACAAGCTGAACCCATTTCTCCTCGCCTGCAGTGGAATGAAAATAATGGCTATTGTGGTGAGGTAAGCTTTATTAGTGCCGGACTCTACTATGGACAATACCTTTCTCAATATGATGCACGCTCGTTGGCCTGCAATGGAGGATCCCAAACTGAAAATCAACTTTTGCTCGGAATTAACGATCAAATCGCAGCACCAGCCATGCGACTTAATGCAATCCAATGGCAAGGATCAAGCAACTTTTTGGCTTGGGTAAAAGAGCAGACAGATCAAGGCTATCTCGTATCCATTGGTGTATATACAAATGAATATCGGTTTTATGAGGATACTGACCCAAGTGCAGGCGATGATGAATATGACCACATTGTGCCGGTACTTAGCATCGGTAGCGATTCTATTACCTTCAGTGACAATGGTCTTTGGGCCCCACAAGATCCTCCTGTATACATCTTTACCTATCCTCTTAGCACATTTTTAGCTACGCGTGAGCAAGCTAACGATCCAAACGGTCCTATCTATTCTCTTTCCAAAAAGACTAAAAATTATGCAAGTGCCATCACTGGCATTATCGATTTGAATAATGATACACTTCGAGTTAGCCTTACCACTAACTGCAATTATGAATACCCGGAAATTGCTAAAAAATCTAATGCACGTCCCGCACCAATGCCGCTAACTTTAAATATCACTATCCAGGATCTTCAACCGGACGTGGTCTATAACCTATATCGCTTCAATGATTTTGCTAAAGTGCCTACATCAAACTTTAATGCCCATGCAAGCGATGCCACACGCACTGGCAAATTCAAATATACTTCAGGTTCAACCTATAGCCTAACTGATGAAACCCTCTCAGATACAAGCGCCATTTATCGCTGTGTGAAGGCAAGCGCCCCATGAAGCGAACCTTTTCAAGCAGTCTCTTTAATAAAACGCTAAGCGTCTGACTAGGGGTGATTTAACCCCTTCTTTATGAGATGATTTCAGGGGCAATGTTCATATTTTAATTTTGGCGCCTTCGCGCCAGTCATTTTGTAGCCCCTAGGAAGCGCTTAGCTTGCTAGGGGTAACGACCATATAGTATTGTTCCCCAGCGGGGAACGTCATTTTTATTATTGATAACTCCGATTCATAAAAAAAAGATAATCCCTGCTGGGGAATATTATTTTATTATCTCAGATCCATAGCAAGCTAAGCGCTTTCTATGGGCTACAAAATGACTGGCGCGAGGCGCCAATGTTAGTTGCAAATTTCGTAGAGCCGTTCGTGGTTTTTGATGCCGGCAAGGCGGAAGCTGCCAGTTTTGTGGGTATCTGTTTGGTAGTGGCTGCCATCTTCTGGGAGGGTAAAGGAAAAAAAGGACTCATATTCTTCAAGTGATAAAGACTTGCGCTCTTCAAGTAATTCTTTGTGGTAGTCAGTGTGAAGGTGCTGTTTGTAGCCGGGTTGTACAATTCCGCTAAAAAATTCAGCTACACAACCAGAGCCGTAGCTAAAAAAACCAATTCGCTTCTGACTTAGATCTTCTTTGGACTGTTCAAGAAGAGAGGCAAGGCCAATAAAGAGAGATGCGGTATAGCTATTTCCTAGAATGCGGCTGTAGACAAAAGAGTTAGCTACTTGCTCGGCAGTTGCCTCTTTGCCGGTTATTTTACATAGACGCTCATGGGCTTTTTGAGCCATACGTACAAAGGGGAGGTGATAGCAAAAACGAAAATGGTCATCAAATGAACGCTTTGAGATTTGGCTATAACTATTCCAGCACTCTTCGAGTGCTTCTATATATATTTTAGTTGAAAACTTGCCGTCAACGAAGGCGGTATCAGAGTAGTTTGGGCGCCAAAAGTCCATTACATGCGAACAAAATATGCCCGTTTCTGGCTCAAAGGCAATAAGCTTTGGACTACTTGAAAGTACAAAACTAGCAGCAGCACAACCTTGAGTTGGCTCGCCCGGACTTTTTAGACCGTAGCGAGCAATATCAGTTGCTATCACAAGTACTTTTTTATGCGGGTGCTGTAGTATGTGTGAAAGGCCAAGCTGCAAGCCAGCACAGCCAGCATAGCATGCTTGCTTAAGTTCTACAACACGGCACGACTTTGGCAGACCAAGTAGATGATGTACCCAAATACCAAGGGCTTTTGACTGATCAACGCCCGATTCAGTTGCTACAAGGAGCATGCTGATATCATTTAGGTCTATTCCCATAAGAGCTTGTTTTGCACTATTTGCAGCGAGTGTTACAACGTCTTCATCGGGCGGGCTAACGCTCATGCGCTCTTGACCAAGGCCAACTAGGTACTTATCAGGATCAATGCCTCTTGCTTTGGCTAAATCGGCGAGATCTAAGTAATAACGGGATGTATAAAAGGCAAGACTTTCAATGCCAGTACCAATTAGGGGACCAATTACACTCACGTGGCTGACTCCGTTTTTTTTGTACGCTCAAGTCGCATATGAGTACTTACAAGCTCACCTGGATTTGTTTGTGCGCCAAGTAGCGATAGCTCCCCGCATAAGCACACAGCCGCCATAATACAGGCAAGACGACGTGCATTATGAGCATCAGGTTTTGTATTTGTACAGCCAAGTCGTCTTAGGTTTTCTTGAACAAAATCAAGGTTTTTTCCGGCACCAACAGTTCCCATAATGATATTAGGAAGTGTTACGCTAAAGTAAAGCATATCTTCCTGCATTTCAGCATGCACAATACCTTGAGAGCCTTCTACGATGTTTGCGGCATCTTGTCCGGTAGCCAAGTAAAGAGCTAAAAGCATGTTGGCAAAGTGCGCATTTGCAGATCTAAGACTTCCTGCTATGATTGAACCTATGAGATTTTTTTTAATATTGAGCTGAACAATAGCTTCCGGAGTCGTTTTTAAAAATTTTTCAATAAGTTTTCGGGGAATTAACACATCAGCCACAACATATTTGCCGCGTCCAAGAATGCCGTTAACCGCAGAAACTTTTTTATCTGTGCAGAAATTACCCGAAATTGAAACGTAGGATACCGCTGGAAAACTTTGACAGATCCATTGAAGCACGGCATCAGATGCCTTTGTAACCATATTGTGGCCGGAAGCATCATCCGTTTTCATTTCTAGGCGTACATAAATAAGATTGCCTACTACCTGGATGTGCATAGTAAGAAAGGTAATATGGGAACTTGTAGATTCAGCGATTTCAGCTATGCGGGCTTTTTGCTGAAAAAGGCTATTATACACTTTTTGAGCTTCGATGATGTCTGGGGCTTGTACCAAGACTGATCTTGTCATTCTTTCGTCTAAAATAGCTGCGCGGATGCCGCCTGCTTTTGAACAAAGAGCAGCCCCACGCGTAGTTGAAGGCCACAATGGAGCTTCAAAGGTAGCTAATGGGACATCAACATAGCCTTCTACTTCGGGGCCAATAAGTAAAATGGGTCCAACCCATTCAAGAGGAATATTTGCAAAATTTTGAGTCATAAGGCTTAATATATTCAACCATTTGGCCTCTACTGTCAACGCAAATCTGATTGCAATAGCCTTAAAACAATTTGTTAAGGTGTTCATATGGTAAAAAATGGAAAACCCTATGCAATATTTAATTTTTAGTACGCTTTTATTGTCAATTAATTCTTTGAGCGCTGGTCAAGGGGTAACTACACCTCAAGAACCTAAAAAAATTCCACCAGTACAGCAGCCAGTTCCAGTTCCAGTTCCATCACAGCCCCCACAGCCCACAGTAGTTGAACATACCCATACGGTTATTGTGCCGGTTGAAAGGCCCCCAGTTGTCCAAGATCCAGAATATACGCATTATCAAACACAAGCCGAGCAGCTGCAACGTGAAAAGGTGCTTCGTGACAAAATGTTGTTAGAAAATGCCCCACCGGATAGCGCGCTGCAAGATAGAATGCTACAGCATGATCAGACAGAACAAGACAAAATTCTGCAAGATCGAATTCAACAAAAAAATCTAATTCAAGCCCAAAGACAAAATAAATTGCATCAAAGCCCTCAATAAAAAAAAGCCCTTGATCTGAAAGTTTCAGAAATCAAGGGCTTTTACTTTGCTAATTATTTGCAGCAAGAAGTGCAGAACATCTTACGAAGAATAGCGTATATAGCAGCAATGCCTACAGCGGCGTAAACCCATATAGACATATCTGGTCCAAGTAACATATAAACAGGGTTATAGTTTAATGCAACTAGACCCCAGTTTAAACCGCCAACTACTAATAGAATCCAAGCGATTATATCAAATACTCTCATGATTTTTAAACCTTTTTTAAAATTTTCAAAATATCGTTCATTCGATCACCATATTGGCACGTAAATATTTTGTCTAGTGCCATTTTATTCAGTGCTATAGAGGTACCATGGCTTTTTGGTAATCAAGTATAAAGCTATTGGTCATGCTAATAATTACCTGACCTACTTCTTTTGCAAGATCTTCCTTGGCACATGACAACATAGTAGCTTGAGACCATGTAAGGGCTTGGACAACGCTTTGATTGCGAATAAGGTTGGCTTCTTCAAAAAAGCCTAACTGAATGAAAGCTGCCACTGCACGATCGGCCTGAATTGCTTTTATGCGCAAAATAAGCTGAGGAACTGCAGGATCATCTTTAACCCGGATGGCTGCAAGAGAAAGTCTTGTTACAATCTCGTTGTAAATAGCAGATTGCTGCAAGCCATATGCTGCCAAATCACTTTCAGAAATTTCAAGTTTAATACGTACTACCTTTTCTACAGCTGTTTTAGGCGGATGCACGGGCATGCTAAACTCTGATGGCGGGGGAGCATCGGCGGCATAAAGTGTAGTTGCTGCAAATAAAAGCAGCGATAAAAGCATTTTTCTCATGTTAGATTCCTCATTTTGAAATTATTCAGACATTTGCATACAAGACAATGCATTAGCTTTGCAAGCAAAAAACAATAAAATCCCGATTTTTCTGTAAAAGGCTTCTTAAAATGCAAAATCTGCACTGAAGCCATAATACATGGCAGAATCTAGTTTAAGGTGCTTGCGATGGCTATCTTTGCGGGTAGAAATACGCATTCTGCCTGCAAAGCTTTCACCGACGTGCACATTAACTGACATTCTTTCATTGATCTGGTAATTAACTCCCGTCTCGGCTCCCCAATTGCGATACGCGACAAGTCCTCTTGGATAGTGCCCATGGTCATTAAGTCTTTGACGAGTCAGAAAATAGCGAATTGAGGCATCTAGTGATAAGTACTTATTTATGCTGTATACAACAGACATGTTTAATGGAAATACAGCATTAAGTTTCCATTGATCAGAAAATTTATAATCAAAACCTATAATAGGCAATATTCTTGTATAACGCATTCCTGCATAGCCTACAATACCCACATGCAGCTTACTCTGATCATTGTAGTCTTGCACCCCATGCAAAAGCCCTGATACAAATGTGTAGCGAGACGAAGCTAAATGCTCTGTGTTCATCTGAAGGCCAATTTGACCCTCTAGTTTCCACTTTTCAATCTCTTGGGTTACGGCACCAAATTGCGCTAATAAATTGTTAAAATTACTTTGTTTAAAGCTCGTTCTTTTGGGATGATGTGAGAAATGGAATTTTGTATTCATGTATCCAAGTCCATAGAGCAATTCAGATTTACTTTTTAGCTTCTGAATATAGGTGCCAAGTACGTAGCCTTCGCTAAAAGTAAGGTGATGATGGCGCTGAGAGCTTGGGTGCTTAAATTTGGCACGATTTACATGGTTATAGCTGCAAGTCATTTCTATATTTGGTGCATTGCTATTCTGTGTATCGTCTGCGAGCAGCAAGCTTGTACAAGCCAATGAAAAAAAAGAAATAATCAGAATCAGACTTTTCACTAAAAACCTCTGGAGTAAAAATTGTAGTTCACCACAACTTATGCAGTTGTAGCAAAAATTGCAATAGCAGGTTCGTTGATACCAAGCATGCGGTTTATTTCGGCATGTCTTTGCTCTTTAGTTTCAAGTGGTTGGATATGTGATGTGGTGCGATTTTCATGTTCGTTTTTTTCAATGCAGAAGTGAAAATCAGCATTTTGTGCCACTTGTGCAAAATGAGTAACAGCAAGCACTTGGCACGATTTCCCAAGAAAGGCCAGCTTTTTGCCTACCACCGTTGCAGTTTGTCCGCCAATATTTGCATCAACTTCATCAAAGAGGATAGTTCCTACGGGATTTTTGTCCAGCATTACGCATTTGATGGCAAGAGAAAGCCGCGCAAGCTCACCGCCGCTTGCTGCATCTTGAATAAGCACCTTTGGCTCGCCGCGATTTGGAGTAAGATAAAATTGTATTTGTTCATCACCATCTTGAGAGCGCGTCTGTTTTTGAAGTTCTACTTCAAAAAGGGCATTGGGCATATTCAGTTGGGCAAGTTCGGCTGTTACGGCCTTGGCAAAGGTATTACTTGCCATTTGGCGCCTTTCGGTAAGCTCTAGTGCATGGCGATTTAGCTCGTTTTGCGCCTTGATGAGTTTTTCATCTAGTTCATCTTCGCTAATGTCTTGTAATGAAAGCTCTTTAAGTGCCAGCTTTTGTTTTTCTTTCCATGCTAAGGCACACTCTAGTGTGGGGCCATATTTTTTCTTTAGCTCATGAAGCTCTTTTAGCCTTTCATCAATTTTTGCAAATTGAATTTGGGCATCAGCTGATGCATCTTGTGCTTTACAAAGCTCAAAGGTGAGCTCTTGAATGTCTCTAAGGGCGCATTTAAAATTTAAAACATGCGCTTCAAAATTTGTGTTTTTTTGGCTTAAGCGCTCCAAAAGTGTTTTACAGCGTACAAGAGTTGAAAGACAAGAGCTTTCAGGCCCATCTAGTACTGCTATAAGCTCAGAGATTTGCTCGATGCAATCAGAGGTTTTTGCAAGCTCTGAATACTGTAAAAACAGCTCATCATCTTCGCCTAAAGCGGGATTTACGTTTTCTATTTCTTCGATTTCACGCTGCAAGGTTTGCATCTTTCGGATAGATGACTGCTGATGTTCAATAAAGTCAGCCTTTGCTTTTTTAAGTGCTAAAACTTCTTTGTAGCTTGCTTGAAAGCTTGAAAGGTTATTTTCTGCATAGTGATCTAAAATTTCAAGGGGAGCACCACGTGCGGCAAGCTCGATATGGGCATGCTGGGCAGAGACTTCGATAAGATAGGGAGCTAGCTTTTTTAAGAAAGTAATTTGTACTGCTTGGTCATTTACAAATGCTCTACTTTTGCCAGATGATAAAAGCTCGCGGCGAATGATGATTTCTTCATTTTGATCATAAGAAATGCCAGCTTCATCTAGCAGCGGCAAAATTTTTGGAACCCAAAAAGTGGCCTCTACTATGCTGGAAGAGGCTCCTTGGCGAATAAGTCCAGTATCTTGTTTTTGACCCAATAGCAGGCTAAGTGATGATAATATAATAGATTTACCAGCTCCAGTTTCGCCGGTAATAACCGTGAAGCCTGGTTGCAAAAGGATTTCGCAGGTTTCAACGAGAACGAGGTTTTTGATAAAAAGTCTATGTAACATTAGATTTGATCTGTTGTCTTAAAGTGTTTTTTTGTTAACTTGTCCAAAACATCGCGTCCAAAAGTTGCTACAGCTTTTTTCCCGGCTTGTATTACTTTATCGGAGGCACCTTTTGGAATTTCAAAGCCGCAGTCTTCCGAGAGCTTATTTATAGCCTCTACAAATGCCGCGCGGGCAAGTATTGAGGCGGCAGCTACTACAAGGTCTTCTTCTGCGCGAACTTTTTGGGTAAGTGTAATATCCAGCTTTTTGCGCGCAACTGCCTTGATTACCACCTGTTCGTGTGCAAATTTATCAATTACTACATTTTTGCAATGGCTGCGCTCTGATAGTTTTTCAATAGCTGTAGCATGACCCCAAGCCAATAGGCTGTTGAGGTTGCCAAAGGTTGCATACATTTCGTTGTACTTGCTAGGGCCAATTCGGATAACTTCATAAAGAAAAGATTTTCTTATGATGTCAGCAAGTTTGAGAATTGTAGTGTCGCTTAAATCTTTTGAATCTTTGATGCCAAGTTCTTTCATTTTGATGATTTGATCACCTTGGGCATATACTGCAGCAATGCAAAGCGGCCCAAAAAAATCGCCCTTACCAGCTTCATCAACTCCTATGCGGCCTGTTAAATCAAGCTCAGCTGCTGCTACTGGGTGGGTAAAGTGAAATGTACCTAAAATTTTTGGCTCTAAAAAATATTCTATAAACTCAGCCATCTCTTTACCTTGCACGGTGAGCTTGAGTGATGTGTAGAGTGTAACTGAGAGTCCCTTTTTTTTTGCGGCAAATAGGGTATATGGGGGAGTCGAAAATTCAAATCCCTGCTCTTCAAGTTCATGTTTTAGAGTAGGAATTACAGCTTTATCAAGTGTTGCCACAAAGGGCTTTAGTGGTATTTTATCAGTCATAGGGGGTAGCATAAGAGATCGATTCTTTTGCAAGCAAGTGATCACTTGCTATTTTTGCTATGTCGGTTATAATGATACCTTACTTAAGGATACACACTATGGCCACAGACTTGAAAGGAATTGGGGATATGCTCCGCTCACGGCGTAAAGAGCTTAATATGTCGCTCAAAGACATCGAAAATTCTACCTCTATTCGTTCAGGATACCTCCAGGCTATCGAAGAGGGCCAAATGGAAAAATTAATTTCACCTATTTACGCTCAAGGCTTTGTAAAGCAGTATGCGATATTTCTTGGCCTAGATGGCGAAAGACTCGTTGCCGATGGTGGTGAGCTTTTTAAAAAGCCAATCAATCAAGACTTTGCCTACGGCATTGGTACTTTAGAGCCGCGCGGCAATCACGGCGGAGCAGGTGTTAAGTGGATGCCTGGCTCAATGTGGATTGTGGCCTTTTGTTTTGTTATGGTTGTTGCCTATTATATTGCGCGCGCACTTGAAGTTGTGTAAATAATGAATGCATCGTCTCTTCGTACCTTTTTTTCTGGTTTATGTGTGGGAGCCGCTGATATTGTTCCTGGAATATCTGGCGGCACAGTTGCATTTATTATTGGGATTTACGAAGAGCTTTTACAAAGCATTGCCAGCATAAATACAAAAGCGCTAGCTTTACTCTTTAGGGGCCATTTTAGAGCTTTTTTTGCAGCAATTCGCTGGAAATTTTTGCTATTTTTTATTTTGGGCGTTGCTTGCAGTTTTGTAACCCTTGCTAAAACATTTCAATTTTTTTTAAATCACGAAACATACCGGTCTTTTCTTTATTCGGTGTTTATGGGGCTTGTAATAGGCTCGTGTGTGTTTTGCTGGCGACAGCTTTCTTGTTTTACTTGGCAGACATTTCTCTGGCTTGTGTTAGGAGCCTTGGCTGCTTATAGCCTATCAGGAACAGATTTTATTGCCACAGGCGCACAAAAGTTATTCGGAAAATCTTGTACTTGATTTCTGGGTAGTTGTTTGCGGTGCTTTGGCAATTTCAGCCATGCTTCTCCCTGGAATATCAGGCAGCTATATTCTTAATATTATGGGTATGTACGGTCCTATTTTAGGAGCGTTTGTTAGCTGGGTTGAAGGCTTGAAAGTGGGAGTTTTTGACTTTGCAGCCTTTCGCATTGTAGCAAGTATGGCAGTCGGCATCGCCCTTGGCGCTTTGTTATTTGCACGCGTAGTGCGCTATTTGCTGCTACACTATCGTGAAGGTACAATCGCTACATTAGTTGGATTTATGGTGGGCGCTCTGCGCTCTGTATGGCCATTTTGGAGTACGCAATATGACTCAAATCAGGTTTTAAAGGTTATAAGCCCGCAGCTACCAGATTTTTTTTCTCTGTTTTTTGCAGCATCTTTTGGCTTTTTTGTGTTGGGAGTATCACTTGTATTTTTTGTTGAGTATTTAGCTTCAAGGCGAGGTGTCAAAAAAAGGAGTAAATTGTGTTAATAGCACTAAGAGCCCTACGAGAATATGAAAGCGACACGAAATCCTTTATCTGCCAAGCCTACGATCTTATCTTAAAGCCGCTTAATGTGGTGCTCAATACTGAAAAAAAATCTTTTACATCAGGCAAATGGGAAAAATCCCAGCGTGCCCAGCATCTGGCTTTTGTGGTTATCTGCGCGATTGCAGCCGTAGCTTTTAGCGGTCTCATACTTGCCGCACTTGTATTAAAAAGTCATAGCCTTGAGCATAAAGAGCGTGTTTTTCAATACAAAATAAATAAAAAAGAAGCCTACTTTGTAAAAGAAGGCTTCATTATTGAAAACTTCGAGCGCGATGAAGATACCTTTTCGTTCACAGTGCGAAGTACTCTTTCGGAACTACCCATTACAACAACCTACACCTGGTATGGCAAGGTTTGTCATTGGACATTAGACGATCGTAATTAAAGTGCGAGATTAGGATAAGGGATTTGCCGAAGCGTCTTCTTAATGTGAATCCAAGCGTGAACTTAACCGAATGCCATTGCCCTTGCAGTCCGGGCCTGGGGTGAAACAAATGGCCTAAAATTGGATAATTTTTCTCTCTACAATACCCCCCAGATTTGGTCCTGATTTTTTTATGTTTCAAAAATGTGAAAGCCACTTGTCCTGTAGGGACAAATATATTAATAGCCCACGGTGAAACCGTGGGTATAATTGTAAAAGAAAATTAAGTCGCTTCGCGACGGTTTATTATTTTAACTTAACATTCTACTCCGATTTATTAAGTCGTCGCGAAGCGACTCAATCTTCGTTTATAACTATACCCACGGTTTCACCGTGGGCTATTAATAAATTTGTCCTTTCAGGACATCAATCTAGGGGAAAAAATCGACAAGGCTTTCTTCGAATATCTTCGATTTGTTTCACCCCACCCCAGGCCTGAACCCGTTTTTTATTGTCTGCAGCATTAACATTAGCACCATTTTTTATTAGCATTAAAATTACTTCTTTTTTAGGGTAGTATCATTGCCCAGCATATTTTTTTAGGTAGACTTTTTGGGTGGCTTTTACTTGAGATTGGGAGACGGTTTCATATCGCACTTGAGCGGCGCGGGTGAGGACGACCTCTCCTTGGGCGGTTTTGGCATACTGGGCGGCTTTTACAATTACTTCGCGAATGACTAAAACTAATTCCAATACGAGTTTTGGATTTTCATCACCTCGTTCTAGGAATAATATGGCGGCTTGCTTGAGTTCTTGAGTGGTAAACTGTGCTGGGTGCTCAAAAATAAATCGGGCTAACTTATACACATCTTTTGTGGCTGCTTCATCAAGCAAGCTATCAGCTTTCAAGAGTTGGATCAGCTTTTTTGCTGCATTTCTTCTGAATTCAAAGCTCATAGCGACATTTTTATCGTACGCAATCAAAATGAGGAGCATGGGTAGAGAGTGACAAGATTTTAGAATATTTTCTAAAAATTCTTTTTGGATTGACGTGCCTGTCCCGATCTGATCTTGACATTTCAACAACAGCTGTTCTTTGTCTTTGATGTTGCGTGTAAGCTGAGAAAGAAATTGCCAATGTAAAGAGTTTAAATTCAGAGGAAAATTTTTGTCCAAAATCAGCTTTTCGGCAACTTGCTTGGTGTCATCATCAAACTGATTAAAATGAATATAAAGATGCTCTAAGCAAGCCAACAGGAGTTTTTGGTCTTTTGAATTTGTCAAAGCATGTGTAACACTTGATGTGAGTGTTTTCGTGTCAAAAGCATGGCGATGATTTAGCGCATAGGTAAGTGCCTTAGCATAAATATCTTTAGGAAAGGCCTCTGGATTATCTAATAAAAGTTTAGCAAGAGAAGAAGTCATTCTATTAGATGCAAAATACGTGACTATAAACTCTTGGTCTTCGTTACTGAATGCATTGATGTTGCCTACAATGAATTCATCATAATAGTTTGGGCAAGTTGTAAGTGTTCCATTCTTCAAAAATGTTATAATTTTATTGGAAGCATATAGCTGTAAATCGGAACTAAAATCGGGGCGTTTTGCCATTATCGCACCGATTACGCCTAATGCTTTAAAAACAGTAGCAGGTGAATCAAGCTGGTTTCTTAAGAAAGTGTTGGCCTTTTGCCATTCATCAGTACTGAAATGGGTACAGGTGAGTGGGATCACACTCATGGTGCGAAAGCTATGGGCATCAGGAGCAAACATAAGCTCTCGTGCAGTCTGCAACGCTTTTGGCTTTAATTTGAGGTATGTATAGCTTTCTAAAACAACAGCGGATGCAAGCAATTTATCATTGGTATCAAAGTCATTCTGATGAGTAGAAATGTAGTGTAGAGCAAGTCCTACATTACCTTCTGCTTCGCGTGGTATGTATCCTCCATTAGAGACTACCTGCAACAAGTTCCCGACGTAGGTGATTAGAGCAACTGGTGAAAATTTAGAGAGATTAAGCAAAGCAACATGACCTGCCTTATGCACGCCCACAGATACTTGGGTCTCTTTTGCATTCAACAAATACGCCGAAGCACGAATAACTGATTCTTCATCACTTGTTTGCGGGTCATTTAAAAGAGCCCTACAAGCTTGGGTTGCTTCATTTTTATCATAATGTTCTAAATTTTTGGTTATGAAAGGCCAAAAGGGTTGTAAGGTAGAAGATCTGATACCACTACCATATGTGTTCGGTATGCTATTGTGAGTGGGAGCAAAAGCAACCGTAACAAGCTGATCTGCGGCTTTTTCTAGCAATGCATCGTCATATAGAGGGTGGCCTTCCACGGTCACATTTTTAGTTTTTAAGATAATTTCTGCAGTATGTGCAATTGGTCCGCCTTTGTTTAGGCTCTCTTGCACAACTGTTTTGACGATTTGGGGTTCTTCTAATTTGAAGTAGGGTAAATAGTTGGCAATATAATTGATTTTTTCTTTAATCGGTTGGTTTGAATCTTCGGTAAGTCGTTTGATATCATCCATAGGGATGGCATAGCGGATTGTTTGAGACTGTTTGGTGTACAAATCGCGGACTGGTTTGAATGCAAGTGCAATACAACCTGTAATCACTGTAAGCCCAAAAGCAAAAGCGCCTCTGAGAAAGCGCATTCCACCTGAATATTCCTGCTCATGCTTATAGATAATCTTGTATTCTCTGCCACTCTTGTCCGTGATCACTCTGCCTTTACTCGTAAATGTATCGGCCTTTTCCCAGCCATCTTGTCTCTGAGGCTCTTGAGGTATATGTAAAGGCGTAAAACTAGGCATAGCTACCCCCCTTTTCCCCAATTATAATATAATAATTAATTTAAAAGGCGCTTTTGTCTAACTTAAAGAATGTGAATGACTTATGGTTTATATTCGGTAAAGAGGGTTCGCAAGTTAAGGTTTGCAGGGTTGGCAAGGTCATAAACCCTGAAGCGAAACTCTAAATCTGCTTTGCCTGACAATACTGTCAGTGACCAGGAAATGAATGTGAGGGTGGCAGCCCCGTGACCTGATAGGAAGGGGCTGCAAAAACAGGTTAAGTGACTTATTCGTCCTATACCTTAAACGTTAGTTAGCCAGATATTTTGGCTATTGATAATACTACGATCATCATTGCCCCATTTTGCATATGCCTTATCTAAAGAGTTAAGCACTGAAAAGCTAAATACTAAACCAATTATGCTAGCTCCAGCTACGCCAACTATTCCAGTTGATACAAATGCTGCAATGCTTGCAGCTGCAATTAATGTTGTTGTACAGGCCTTGATAAGATGAATTTTATGATCTTCTAGGTTAAATTTACTGCATACAAAGTGCGTTGCTGGACGTGTAATAGCAAGTGCAAGCCCGCTTACAGCTCCAGTGATGCCGCCTAAATGTGCCTGTTTTACTGTGTTGCCCATGCCAACAAGATAACCAGCAAGATACCCAACACCGCAGTTTAAACCAACTTCATAAACAAAATTGCTAATCATAAAAAAAACTCCCATTTTCAATTTGTGATACGTTAGATTTTGGCACTGTAAGAAATTAAGAGCAATAGCTTATCGAAATATCACTGCTTTCATTGATAAAATAGTATAAATTTCATATAGTTAAAGAGGCTCTAAAGCTCCAAAGTTTATTAAAATCTAAAAATAAAAATAACATGAATTTTTTTCCAGTATTAGCATGGATGTCTCCACTTTTTGCCTATTCACAACCTGCCTTAATGGGTGATGCTCCAATTTATCAGGGCAAAAACATGCAAGTGGAAGTTTCAGAGCAGCCTCTGGCCCAAGGTGCTGTGAAAATTGTACCTAAGCTCAACGCCCGAGGTATGTCTTCTTTTAGAGCTAATGAGCGCCGAGCTGAAACTTATGATCTTCTGCAGAAAACAGTGAGTTTGTGGAAGAAAAATGGAACAGGCGATTATATGATCTACTCAAAAGAAACGGGCGATCCTGCGACGCGTTTTCAATGGGAAATTGTACCCTACACAAAAGAAGGGTTTCGTTTTGTTAAGCAGTTTAAGGTGCTGTGGAATATAACATTTGGTGCACCATCTATTTCCCCGTCCGAAAAAGTGAAAACTGTTGCTACTCTTGATAAAATTGCTGAAGCAACAGATCCGGTCATTCAAAAAATAGCTCAAGGCCATGATGCCTTTTGTAATTCTAAAATTATCGAAAAGCAGTGCGTATTTGAAGGTAAACAAATTAATATATTGTATAACTATGCTCCTATTGGACTAGGTGAGGATAAGTTACACTTTTTGTTGGTACCAAAAAAACATAAAGAAACATTTTCAGATCTAACAAAAAGTGAATATCTAGAATCTCAAGATTTAGGTGAAAAGTTAGCTGAGCACTATAAAGCCAAAGGCATTACCACAGTGTATAGATTTGATAAAAATGGGGTAGAGGCCGGTCAAACCGTGCCGCACTGGCACCAGCATGTAATTTTTACTGCCACAAAAGCCCAAGATCTGTTTGGAAAACTGAATGTTCTAAAAAATATAGTGCTAGGCTCCTCAGCAATGTCAGACAAAGCCTTAAGCCAGCGTGTTGCGCAACTTAAGTCAGAGCTTGCTTCACTTTAGGATATTGCATTTTAACGGGTTTTCGGCTAAATTGTCCTTTTTGTAATACATAAAGGAACTTGTATGCCATATTCACCTGATTTAACAAATATTGTTAATAAATTCATAGCTATTGATCCTGCACAACACAGCATTGATGAACAATACAATCAGCTTGCAAAACGCACCACATGGCAGAACATTTTAGGTTATGTTATCCATATCATTACCTTTGGTCTTATAGCAAAAAATCCAGAACTTGACCGCACAACAAATAAAATTATTACTGTTACAAATAGCTTTTTTGAAGACCAGAAAAATGAACTTACTAGGAAAGAATTAAAAGATCTTCTAAGTACATTTGAAAAACTCGAAACTGTTGTTGCTGATAATGGCGGCTGCAATTTTTCTGAGGTTCATGCCCTAGCAATAAGAATTAAGTATTACGCTCTAGAGGGAAGAATCACACATTTGCTCAATAATGATAAAGATACACTCATCCAACTTTTTGACGGGTTTGAAATTCCCGATCCTAATGTTGAGCTTACAGTGGAACTTAAGAATAAACTTGATAAATTACAAAAACAGTTGATAGCAAAATTTGAATCTATTTTAGCTGGTGATGATATTACTGAAATTCTCGAATTATTAAAACATACCAAAAAAACGCCAGATAAATTTGAAGCTGCAATATATATTTTTCATGATTTAAATAAAAATCCTGCGTGGAATACTATCGAGATCTTAAAGGGCATTGAATGGCCATCTGTTCAATTAAAAGCAAAAGTACTCGCTGAAATTGCCGAACGTTCTAATGATATCGAAGAAGAAGTGCCGGAACCTTCAAGAGGCCGCTCACGTGCAGTTCAGAAGCAAAAGCCCCAAGAAACGGCTGCAGTAGAAAATCAATTTGCTACATGTTCTATCGTAGAACTCATAAAAGGCTTTGATGAAAACCAAGCAGGCAATAAAGAAAAAGCACGGCAAATATACACAACGTTATGTGATAGATTTAAGGATGCAAATAAGAGCCGTGATTATAGTCAGATCGTTGCTGCATTTGGAGAGTTTAAAGCAAACCTTGAGGCCTTTGAAACATTACTTAGTATATTTGTAGAGTTTTATCCTTACTCAGTAGTAGCAACTAGCCAGTTTTTAGAAAAACTCCAGTGGCCATCAGAAAAAAGAAAAGAAGAGCTGCTACCTGCAATACTTGCAGATAAAGAGATAATGGTTTGGCAAGAAACTTTCTTTAGAACAGGCTCAGATTTTCTGGCGGGTATTAACGCAAATAAAGCACAAATACATCAGCGAATGTTATTTAGTGACGGCGATCATACTACAAATCCGCTTCAAATATCACCATTTCTTGCTAAAGGATTAGGCGATAAGCTAAGAAATCTTGGAGCATATGTTTTAAAGAAGCTCAAACAAGCAATAGTAGAGCAAAAAGACCTGACGAACATTCCAATGGGCTTTGAGATTGGGTTTTCGCAAGCTACAGAATGCCGATTCCCAGCAACTATGGTTGCTCCATTCTTGCCTTACTTCACAAATATCCCAGGGCTTATCAGAATTGATCTTGCCGATATAGGTGTTGTATTTGGATCTCGTCAGTCAAAGTTTGGCTTTGCTGATCGCGATGTTGAGGCATTGCTGAACATTGCAAGAACTAACCCGTATCTTCGCGAAATGAAAGTCAATGATGGCGCCATGAGCGTAGATGTACAGACAAAATTCCGAGTCGACTTAAAAGCAATATTGGATGCGCGTACAGGCGATCTTGCCGAAGAGCTAAAAACTTTAGCTAACCAGCTTGCAGTTTAATAAGCCTTGGCAGAAAAGGTATTCGTAAAATGGTCCAGAACTCACATCATTTACACTTTAACCAACCCACATCATTTACACTTTTTTTCTTCACTTATGACATGATAAATTGTTTAAATTATAAAATTTTATACTGTTAACGCCACTTTTTCGATTATTCGCTGCTTTTATCCGGATTCTGAACGTTTGAGGGAGGTAGAGGATGCAGCCTGTTTTCTGTCGGGGGTTTGGGGGCAGCGCCCCCAATTTATCCCTCTGCTTACATCCGTCTAACGTCACGTATCGATCAGTTTCGGAAGCAACCTTGTTTTCTGTACACGATATTTTATCACTACTTCTCATTTGTTGCTATTTCTTAAGGTTGTCTGTAGTTTTCTTTTGTAAGGGTATGTTTCGTTTTATACGTCCTTTTATTCTAGGTACATGCAAGCTGTTTTCTTTTGTGATTGTCCCTAGCAATATAGGTCCGTAATGCATTTTAAAACCTTCTTCTACCTCTAATAACCCTACTAATTCACCTTCTAAAACTCGTCCTACATATATTTCTCCACCTTTCCATGACATTTTTCCGCAACTTTTTACCTTTCCTATTTTGTAATCATCAGGATATTCTGGCGATTTAAGTCTTCCATTCCAGATTCTCGTGGAAGGTCTATAAATGCTTCCAGGAGTCACTTGACCGAGCGCTTCGTGTGGTCTTTCGAAATTGTAATAATTTCGATACTCAATTAATTGTTTTTGTTGATTAGCCAGGTCCAACTCACGAAAAACTCCCTCTTCTTCTAATGTAAGGTGCATTCGTTCCTGTCGCGGATTCTGCTGAGGATTACCCGGCTCTATCCACTGAGGAATGACCCCGGCTTTAATTAGTTTTATAGATAGTGTTGAGAGCCTTCCTACGGCAGATGTTGCGAAAGGAGGCCCATTATCGTTGAGTATAAAGTAGGGAAGTCCGTACTCACGAAAGGCTGCGTCTAAAATAGCCCAAACATGATTTCCGTCATTATGGTTTAATTTAATACATCGAATTATAAAGCGGCTATAGTTATCTAGGATGTAAGTGGATCACATTTATGCTTATCTTTTGTTATCCACCACCCTTTAAAGTCTACGGACCAAACTTTATTACTTATTGTAGCATGAGATAACGGATCTATTTTAGTTGGGAAACGTTTTCGATATTTACGAGCCATTGTGAGGCCATTTTTATTAAATATATTGCCAATAGTTGTATCAGACGGCCATAATATCACGGGTTGATTAACAACTAAATAACCCCTTATTTTTTTAGGCCCCCACTTTGGCCACCGAAATTTTACCTCTAAGATTTCATCTACTAGCGACGGATCTGTTGCCTGATTTTGGTTCAGCGGAGCTCTGCTACGATCTACTAAACCATTGAAATCCTTCTTCTTTATATCGTTCTAGCCACTTATAACCGGTTGGCCTGCTAATTCCAAATTCACGACAAAGTTCAGCCATCTTAAATTGATTTCAACACATAGCTGAATAAATAATTTTCTTTGGTTTTCCACATTTATTTCTTTCCATGCCATAAGTATCTCCGTTAAAGGAGATATTATACACTAAAGTGTAAATGATGTGGGTTGGTTAAAGTGTAAACGATGTGCGTTGGTCGGACCAAATGAAGGGCGGTGCTTTTTGCACCGCCCTTCGTTTTACGAACACTTTTACTTTGAAATTACGTAGACATATCTTTACTTTTTTGAAGGAAATTGATAGAAGTAGAAAGTAGTACCTTAAAACAGCGGTAATCACGACCTTTGGGAGAAGATAACATGAACATATCACCAAAAGAGCAAGAACCGCTTGCACTCATCAATTCTGTTGCTAACAAAAATTCATTTAGGCCATCTTGGTTTTTAGGTGGTATTTGCAAGGCTGTTTATGTCAAATTGTGCACCATTTTTTCTTCTACAGAGAATAAGGCAAAGTTTGTAAGTCGTATGCTCAATGATTCTGCACTTCAGCCCAAGTCGCTTCGTTGGTTTTCTCCTCAGGTGATTGAAAAAATCCGGCCTGCACATCCCCTTGATCTTGCAAAGGGAGCGGTATCAACAAGTGATGTTGCCAAAAGGACGGCCTTTGGCAAAGCCTACCAAAACTGCTTTGAAGAGCCTCGAAAGAAGAACGTTTTAAGTTGATGCACATTCCCACTCCAACACTGCATGTACTCCATTGTGAGGAACCTTGGTTTTCTTATTTAAGAAAAGGCATAAAGCCCGTTGAAGGCAGAAAAAACACTTTTAAGTACCAAACAATTAACGTAGGTGATTTGATCAAGTTCACGTATCAAAATGAACATTTTTTGGTACGTGTAACAGAAATACGATCATATGCTTCTTTAGAAGAATATCTAACTGATGTCACCATTGAAAAGGCCTTGCCTGGCATTGTATCGCTTGCTGAAGCAATAAACACCTATCTTCAGTGGAGTACCCCTGAAGAAATCAAGTCTCACGGCTTTTTAGGCATCTTTGTAACCATTTCAATTTAAAGGGTAATCATTGCTTTATGATTATTAGCGGCTTTTATATTCTACAAAGTATCGTTCATTACCGCGCGCTTATCCAGCATTGATCCATTATAGAACACTTTGTTCAGTGTTAAACCATGAGCTGGGGCTGTAATGCCGGCATCGGCTCTTATGCCGCCTGAAAGGATATTTACAAGTGTGCCGGGTGATATTTTGCCTTGAGCCACATAGACAAGTGTGCCTACGATGTTGCGGCACATTTTATACAGAAAATTATTACCGGTAATTTTAATTTCTAAAATGTGTGGCTCGATGTCATGAAAATCAATGCTATATATTGTTCGAACAGTATCGTTATAGTCATTGCCTTTTCTATGATTGCGAAGTGCGATAAAATCATGCTCGCCAAGCATGATATGGCTACCAGTAAGCATTTTTTCTCGATCTAGCTCTTCTGGCATATGCCAATGCGTAAAGCGAAGTGCGGGCAATAAAACAGGGCCTGTATAGATGCGATAGATGTACTGCTTAGCTTTAGCGTGGAGTGTGGCATGAAAGTCATCTTCGGCTGTTTGGCATGCTAAAATTCGGATGTCAGCCGGTAGTAGGCAATTGAGGCTATGCTGCAAGCGCTCAAGATCGAATCCTTCTTTTTGCAGAATAAAGTTTGCCACTTGGCCTAAGGCATGTACGCCTCGATCGGTTCTACTGGCTGCTTGTATGGGTGCAGGATGCTGCACTATTTGTTCAAGTGTTGATTGGACAACGTATTCCACACTTGGTTGCACAGAATCTAGATTGGTTTTTTGCCAGCCAAGATACCTAGTACCATCGTAGGCAATGTGCATCATAATATTGTGCACGGGGTTTATTGACCCTGTTTAAGCAGTAATAAAACACCTGCCGCAAAGCGTTGCACAGAAATAAGCACCAAAACCATGCCCATCAGTTTTTCGCAGGCAGTAACCCCGCTTGCGCCAAGCAGGCCTAGGATTTTTTTGGAGTTAATTAAAATAAGGCTAGAGGCAAGCCAGGCCAGAATGATGGCTGCAAGCATGGGCATAACTCTTGTTTCTGATTCAGAATAGAGCATAATCGTAGCTAAAAGCGCTGGGCCGGCAACCATGGGTATTGCCATTGGGACAATAAAGGGCTCGCCCTCTTGCGGCTGAATCTCTTCGGCATCTGGCTTTGGAAAAATAATTTTAATAGCTACTAAAAAGAGAATAAGTCCAGAGGCTAAATATACCGTGGTATCAGAAATTGAAAGCAGATCAAAAATAAATTCGCCAAGTGCATCAAAAAAGAGCATAAAGCCAAGCGCGATAAACATCTCGCGCCATATAATAAAATTTTGTCTTTTAGGCTCAACATTTTGAACACAAGCTAAAAAGGCTTTAACATGGCCAATTGGATCCATGATAAGAAAGAGTATAAGTGTTAAGGTAAGTAGAGACATGGTTACTGAAACTCCTTCAAGAACATTGTAAATCCTTTTACAAAAATTTCCATGGAAATCATGGCTAAAATCATCCCCATAAGCTGCTCAAGGGCCATAAGGCCGCGCTTTCCTAGCAATTTTTGCAGATATGCAGAACTTACTACTACTGCAGTTACACCAATCCAGGCAATCACAATAGCAAGAAATATTTTTAAAGTGTCCTGCTCTTTTGTTGAATAGTACATAATAGTAGACAGTACGCCGCCGCCTGAAATAAGTGGAATGGCAATTGGTACTATAAAGGGCTCTTGCGGGATTCTATCTTTACCATTGGTATGATTTGCTGGAAATATCATGCCAAGTGCAATAAGTAAAAGCACCGTTCCACCTGCAATACTAATGGCATAGGGTTTAATTTGTATGAGTTCAAAAAAGCGCTCGCCAATAAACAGATAAAAAAGCGCTAAGAGAAAGGAAAAGATCGCTTCGCGAAATAAAATAACTCTTTGTTTTTTAAAATCAAAGTTTTTGACAATGGCCACAAAGGCAGGGGCATTGCCAATGGGATTTGCCACTAAAAAGAGTGCAAGTGCGATTTGCCAGATAGACACGAGTGAAACCTATTTCTTTTGCATTATTTGTGACTCATACTTAAATGGAGAATACTAGTCAATGAGAGGCTCGTATAAGTTGATTTTTTAGACGATAAATTGCTTCTTCTATGGTTTTTCTTGCCGCAAAGCCGCTTACTCGCAAAAATCCTTCACCGGCAGGTCCAAAGCCAGATCCTGGCGTTGTAACAATATGTGCTTGTTCTAAAAGATAATCAAATGCTTCCCATGAAGTAAAGCCTTTCATACGTGTCCAGACATAAGGGGAATGTTTGCCCCCATACGTTTCAAATCCAAGCTCATGCAGTGTTTGGGCAAGCATTTTTGTATTATCAAGGTAAAACTGTACTTGGGCTTTGACTTCTTTCATGCCTTCATCACTTAATACTGCAAGTCCGCCTTTTTGCGACAAAATAGAAGCGCCATTAAAAAATGTAGTATTAATTCTCATCCAGTCTGGCTTTACAAGTGATCCATCTCGATATTTTAGCTCCTGTGGTATCACGCTCCAGCCAAGTCGTACGCCGCTAAAGCCTGCAATCTTTGAAAAAGAGCCAAGCTCTATGGCCACTTCTTTTGCCCCTTCGATTTCATAGATACTTTTGCAATAGCCTCCATCAACATAAAAGCTATAAGCAGTATCAAAGACGATCATAATTTTGTGTGCCTGGGCATAAGCCACAATTTCTTCAAGAGCGGCTCTTTCAAAAATGGTGCCTGTAGGATTGTTTGGTAGGCATAAAAAGAGCACATCTGAGCCTTTGGCCTGGCGGATATCCGGTACAAAATTATTTTCCGGTGTGCAGGGCAAAAAGGTAATATTTCCGCCTCTATAAATAAGTGAGCTATCAAGATAGACAGGATAGGCCGGATCTTGTAGGGCTATTTTGGCATCAGGACCAAATAAAAATTGCATGCGGCCAATATCGCATTTTGCACCGTCTGATACAAAAATATCATCTGCCGGCACTTTAGCCTTTATATACTGTTTTGCTAATAGCCTCACGCAGCTCTAAAATGCCTTGCTCAGGACCGTAGCCTGTGTAGCTATCTTTTAAACCAAGTGCTTGGGCAGCTTCGGCGAGCTTTGAGGTAATATAAGGTCCGATAGGCTCTGTGGTATCTCCAATACCCAAACGAATAATTTTAGCATCAGGATTTTTTTGACTAAAAGCAGTTGCCCTTGTGCGTATTTCCTGAAACAAGTAGCGGCTGGGAACTTTATCAAAGTGATGGTTGCGGATCATAATCTTAGTGCTCCAATGGCAAGTTCTGTGTCAATTATTTCATGGCAGATATTAAATGCAGCTTTAAGCTTATCCTGTGAAGCACCAGAGGCTCGTGTGAGGGGCAAGCGAAGATGTCCGGAATCTAGATTTGCCAATTGCATAAGATACTTTATAGGAATAGGATTTGATTCTAAAGAAACGGCCTGCATAAGCGGCTTTAAAGCATAGTGCATGCTTTGAGCTAAGGCTAAATTGCCTGATTGTATGCTTTGAACAAATTTTACCATAGTGCGCGGGAGTAAATTTGATATTACCGACATAATTCCCATAGCGCCTACTGCCATCATAGGCAATGTGACAGGATCATCTCCTGAAATGAGACTAAAATTTGATCGTTTGTGGCAAATAAGCTCTATGATATCGCAAATCTGCTGAAAGTTGCCGCTACATTCTTTTATGCCAATAATATTAGGCAGTTCAGCTATCTGCATAAGAGTAGCTACTTCAAGATTTATGCTGCAACGGCCTGGTATGTTGTAGACACATATAGGAAGGCTTATTTTATTTGCTATTTGTTCAAAATGTAAAAACAGACCCTCTTGGGTGGGTTTGTTAAGATAGGGGAGTATTATTTGTATGGCATCAGCTCCTAGATCTTGGGCGCGCTTTGCCATGTCTATAGTTTTTTTGGTAGAAGGTGACCCACATCCTACCATGATGGGCGTTTTGCCCTTAAGCTGCTTTACGGCGGTGGTTATAAGAAGCTCGCGTTCACTATCTTCAATAGTTGCAGGCTCTCCAGTTGTGCCAAGCAGCACTACGGCATCCACACCTGCTACGTGCTGCATGTGTAAAAGGTTGCTAAGAGCTTTTACAGAGATATCGCCTTTGTCATCAAATGGTGTAATGAGCGCGGTAAAAACACCTTGCAGTTTGAAAGTCATCGTTATTTTTTCTTTTTTTGGATTTTTTCTTCAATCATGTCATCAAGTGTATACCAGCCCTTTTTGTCGACGAGCCAATAGGCAGCTTCAAGCGCCCCGCGTGCAAATCCTTCGCGATTTCGTGCTGTATGTGTAAGCGTAATTGTATCTTCGTTTGAATCAAAAATAGCTTCATGAATGCCCGGGTGAAACCCTGAGCGATGCGATGAAACATGCACAAGATGAGCATCTAAGCCCTTAGATTTTGAGAGATCAAATGAAAGCTCGCGCTCTGTATAGTGCTCCATTATTTTAGCTGAAAGGGCAATCGCAGTACCAGAAGGCGCATCTTGTTTTTGACGATGATGTGTTTCTATCATGCCTACATCATACTGCTCAAAGGCAGAAAAAAGCTCTGATGAGTAAGCTAGGATGCGAGAAAAAAGAGCAATGCCAAGTGAGAAGTTAGGTGAGTATAAAAGGGCACCTTTATTGTCGCTGATGATTTTTTTTGCTTCTTTTTCATGTTTTTCCCAGCCTGTGGTTCCAACTATAATAGGTTTGTTTGCAGCAGAAAGCTGCAATATGCGCTCGCAGATATCTTTAGATGTAGCAAAATCAATAGCAATATCACAGCCGTCAATTGCTTCTTCGGTAATGCTGTTATAGCTTTTGCAGGCATCTGGAAGTTCGTTTAAGGCAAATCCGAGCCTTGGAGATACAACGCCTGATATGGCAATGCCATATTGCGGGGCAAGATGTGCTATGAGATGACCCATTTTTCCATAGCCAATTAAAAGCGCGCGCATCATAAGAATATTCCTTTTTCACCAGGCTATAACTGTATACGTTTTATCTGCCTTTTGCCAACAAAAAACAAGCCTTTAATACATTTTTAACCGCAGAGCAAACAGCCGAGAAAATACAGAGGAAATACAGAGAAAAAAATAGCTATAAATGTGTTAGTTTTTTGTATTCACTGTATTTCCTCTGTATTTTCTCGGCTGTTTGCTCTGCGGTTAAAAAATTGTATTTTTATTTCATACTCTCTTGCAAAAATTAGGACAAAGAAACATATAGAACTTCAATGAACATGGAGTAAGGCATGGATAGCGTGGAAAAATTGGGGTTTTTTTACTTAGGTAAAAATGTAGATCCAAAAACTGGTAAGCTTGGCAAAGAGCCCACGCTTTATGACTCTAAAGACTTAACTACGCATGCCGTGTGTGTTGGAATGACAGGTAGTGGCAAAACAGGCCTTGGAATTACACTTCTTGAAGAGGCCGCACTAGATAAAATACCTGCCATTATCATTGATCCAAAGGGCGATCTTGGCGATCTTCTGCTAACCTTTCCAAATTTAAGTGCGCAAGAATTTAAACCATGGGTAGATAGCGCAGAAGCTGAACGAAAGGGGATGGATGATACCCAATATGCTGAATTTTTAGCTAAAACTTGGAAGGATGGCTTAGCTACATGGGATGAAAAACCTGAACGAATTAGTAAGTTAAAACAATCTGTTGAAATGACCATCTACACACCTGCCAGCGATAAGGGAGTTGGTTTATCGATTGTAAATTCATTTGCTGCACCGCCAGCTGAGCAGCAAAAAGATGCCGATAGCATGCGAGATAAGGTGCAGTCTATTACCTCAAGCTTGCTTGGGCTCATTGGAATTACTGCCGATCCAATCAAGAGCCGCGAGCATATACTTATTTCTACAATTATAGATCAAGCTTGGAAAAATAATGCAGACTTAGACATAGCAACTTTAATCCAGCAGATACAAAAGCCTACATTTTCGAAAATTGGGGCTATGGATGTTAATACTTTTTATCCTCAAAAAGATCGTATGGAGCTTTCGATCAAACTGAACAATCTTTTAGCATCTCCTGGCTTTCAGGCATGGATGCAAGGCGAGCCTCTTGATATACAAAGGCTGCTGCATACCCCAGAAGGTAAACCTAAATTATCTATTATTTCGATTGCGCACCTTTCAGATTCTGAAAGGATGTTTTTTGTGACGCTTTTGTTAAATGAATTTATTACTTGGATGAGACAGCAACCAGGCACATCAAGTCTGCGTGCCATTTTGTACATGGACGAAATCTTTGGCTACTTTCCGCCTACTGCCATGCCACCCTCAAAGTTGCCCATGCTTACACTCTTAAAACAGGCAAGAGCCTACGGTATAGGCATAGTTTTGGTTACCCAAAACCCGGTAGATTTAGATTATAAAGGCCTTGCAAACTGTGGAACATGGTTTATAGGCAAGCTGCAGACCCAAAGAGATAAGATGCGGGTTATTGAAGGGCTCCAAATTGCATCAAATGGAGAAGTTGATTCGAGCTCTCTTGATAAAATGATTGCCATGATAGGAAATCGCACGTTTATCATGCGTAGCATCTATAAAAAAGAGCCTATATTGTTTCAGACACGCTGGACGCTATCATATTTAAAAGGGCCTTTAACACTTACTCAAATTGCCACGCTTACTGATAAGTCTGAGCAACCTCCAAGTGTAGGTCCTGTGAAACAAATACAGACAAAACCAAATATAGCACCCGGCATTACAGAATATTTTGCTAAACCTACTACAACTAATGAACAAATACACTATCTGCCAAAAGTTTTGGGAAAGGCCAAACTTCATTTTGTTGATTCAAAAAATGCACTAGATGTGTGGGAGGCAATTACTTTTATTTTACCTTCACTTGATGATGGCAAAACTGTTAACTGGAGCGATGGAATAAACATTCCGGATGTAAAATTTGATACTGCACCTGCATCTAACAGCACCTTTGAAGAAATACCCTCGGGGCTGGCGCAAGAAAAAAATTATGCCGCTCTTGCAAAATCGCTTGCCCTTTGCCTGTATCAAAATGAAACATATAAAATTTATAAAGCCAAAGATTTTAATATCACATCAAAAAGCGGTGAAACAGAAGGCGATTTTCGTGCGCGCGTGGTTTTAAGCATTCGTGAAAAAAGAGATGAGCTCATCAAAAAAGTGCGAGATAAATATTCCAGTAAATTAAATACCATAACTGAAAAAATGAAAAGAGCAGAGGGAAAAGCTGGCGACAAACAGCAAAAGTCATTTATCAACAAAATTCAAGCGGCAATATCTTTTATAATGACCCTACTAGGTGCTTTGATGGGCCGTGGAAAGATCACCCAAACTACCATTTCAAGAGCCGGAACATCCTTAAGGCGGGCCGGTCAAATAAGTAAAGACAGCCAAGATGCATCCCAAGCTCAGGAGTCTTACGAAAATTTGCAGCAGCAACAAGCTGAAATACAAAAACAGATGGATAGCGAGATTGATGCCATAGGTATAAATGTAGATCCACAAAGTATTAATGTAGAAACAATCTCTATACCACCACGTAAGAGCGATATTTCAGTGGAGCAGATTGCTCTTATTTGGTGTCCAAAATAATTCTTGCAATTATGAATAACACTCTATATTAAACAAATAAACCTTTTAAGGAGAAATTATGGATATCGTAAGTTTACTCGTTTCATTAGTTGGTGGAGCAATCGGCGGCAATGTTGCAGGCCCGGCTACACAAGAAAAAAACCCAGGTGCTTTATGGAATACAGTATTGGGCCTTATCGGCGGCGGTGCTGGAACATATATTCTACAAGCACTAGGCGTGATGAATAACCCAACTGAAGCAGCCACAGCAGTTACACATATTAATATGATCGATTGGTCAGAATTATTAAAAACTTTAGCTGCCGGCGGCGGTAGCGGTGCCATAGTAACTGCCATCGTAGCCTTCATCAAAGGCTCAATGGGAAAAAACAATCCGTAATTGATAGGCATCGCGGAGAGGCTGTAAAAAAATGTGCATCTTTGGCCGCAAGGCCCTTGGAGTGCTGCGATTCTTCGCAGCTCTCAATTCTACACACACTTCAACCTAAATAACGCTTAAGCAAATAAGAGTCTCAAGGCTGTCTGTGAGGATTGTGTTGGCTTAGAGCGTTATTGAAGTTGAGGTATATGGTCAAATTAAGAGCTGCGAAGAATCGCAGCACTCCAAAGACCTCCGGTCAAAAAAAGCATTTTGATTGGGGCCGGAGCTGCGATGTGCGATTCTTTGTTGCTTTAATCACGGCCCAAATCATTAAGCAGCAAATTTGAACGAAGCGCATTTTTTAGGGGGGTCGAGTCGCCAACTGGCTGATTCTATTTTAAATATTCCGCACTGCGGGAAAGGCTCTAAGACATAGTCTTGCAGGTTTATGCCAGAATAAACTACAATAAAGTCTAAATTCTTACGGATACTATGAGCTCATCGTCTTTTTTTAGTATATTGTCAAAAGATTTATCAAACTTAATAGCATCGCATATGACAGATAAAAGTCTTTGCAACTTTGCGTGGGCAATGCAATTTGAAACAGACAATTTTGTTCGCTGTTTTGATGCCAGGATTGGCCGTACAGATGCTGTACTTCAGCAGTTATTTGAGCTACTGGGAGGAGAAATTAAAACTGAATGGACCGGACAGCTCGATTGGACGAAAAAATCAGTTGTTGATTTGACTGAAGCTCAAATAAAGGCTATTTCGAGGCGTGCCCAAGCTGATTGCATCAGAACAATATATGCTTCTAAGTTTGTTACTGATCCTACAGGCGAATTTATTGAAAAAGCACCATCAGCTACGCCTGGCTGTTTGCATCTGCTTTTACGGATACAAAAAATGTTCACTGCTCCTCACCCCGGACATACCCGTATTTTAAAAAAGTGCATTGACTCCAAAGACCTGCAGGTTATTGAAAAAGCAAGTACTTTGTTTCAAATTCCTACCGATTGTGATATGCCATTTGCTGATTTATTAACGCTATGCAACCGACTGTTATTTACTTTTTCAGTAGCTACTCAGGAACAAAGACAACAAAATATATCCATAGTCGCGATCGTACAGCAACAGATACTTTCAAAACAAATTGGAAGAACTACAGACCTTAATATTAAAGAGGAGTTATTACAGGCGTGGTCATTAGTAATGGGCGAACAGGGTCGAGTGATGCAGCAGCTGAAACAAGATCAGTATGCGGCTCCTCCACAAGCCTATTCTTTGCATAAAAAGCAAATAGTAGAAGTGCGTTCTAATCTCTACGAATACCTCAATGAACTTGAGGATGCTACCGATTACTTGCCTGTCTTTGAGCGTATTCCCAAACCTCTTGTATCTGAATTTGCTCTTACATTTGCTTGGATACTAGGCAGATGCGAGTCTCGAAGCGAAAAAAAATCTATTGCAACAATTCTACCACCAGTCAACGATCCATGGACGATGAACCCGATGTTGACAGCAATTTCACTCGGGAAATTATTTCAAATTCAAGTTAATCGCGAAATCGAAATTGAGTTAGAGCGAGATTAACAGACAGGTTGTTCGTTGCTCTTTGTACCAGGAGTATGAGTTATAGATTCTAATATTTTTGAACACCAAACCTGACGCATTGGCTAAAGGTATTTCAATTAAAATCTAAATCTTCTTTCTCTTTTTTCTGTGTTGGGTTTATGGCTACGACTAAAAGCTGCATCCCGATGGCTACAGGTTTCCTTCTGGGTGATAGTCAGAAACCATCCCTCATCTGCTATTTTGCGCTGTAGTGTAGTAATGGCAATTGTTGCTTGTTCGTAAGAATCCATTTCAACAAAACCAAAGCCTTTAGAACGGCCTGAGTCTTTGTCTACCATTAGTTTAACATCTATAACTGTGCATCCGTATGATTTAAATATATCCGCGAGCTTGCATGCTGTTATGTATTCATTATTTGGAAACGATACACGTAGTGTTCGAGAACATTTTTCACAAACTACTCTTTCATCTACAACCCATCCTGATAGACTTAATAGGGATTGCATAGTGGTACAGCCTCTTTATATTTCTTTAAAGTTAAAATAAATCTCATTCCATGCTTTCAGCCTAACACTCTATCCATCGCATTCAAGTTTGGTAGTGGCCCAAAAGGATTTGAGCTTGGCGCGCTGTTCGCTTGTAAGGTCGGTTAAAAAACTTAAGTTTTCGGAATTTTGGCCAAAGGCAGCGCGTGTCCAGTTGGCAGAGCCCATGATGAGCGTTGTATCATCGATAATGGCCATTTTTTCATGAAGCAGTCCAACTCTTTTTGATGCATAGACCTGCATTTTTTCGCGTAAAAATCGTTGGTAGGCAATGCTGCTTGTTTTGCGGCTCGAGTCGCTATCGATCACAATTTCTACGTCAACACCTCTTTTGTGAGCGTCTACAAGGGCGTTTATGAGCTCTGGATGGGTAAAGGTAAACATGGCAACTTTTATTGTCTTTTTGGCAGCTGCCAGCTGCGCTACAAGCTTTTTTAAGGCTTGTGTATCATCTGGTAAAAAACTTAATTCTAAAGTTTGATCAGGTGTGGCAAGAATGAGTGGCTCTATTTTACGACCTTTTAATGAAAGGCTTTTGGCCTTTTCTTCGATGGCAGAAGCAATTATTGGTGAGCTTATCCCCATGATGATATTGGCATGTAAAGAAAGTGAATCGCGCGTAAAATTTGCCGAACCAAGCCAGCTTACCTTGCTGTCAATTACCAAAAGCTTATTATGCATAAGCCCTTTTTGACGCCTTGGTATAACTTGAATTTTTGGGCCAAGTTTTGTGGCGGCATCTTGGGTAGCCACAGGATCACACACGATAAAAATTTTAATTCCTTCATCAGCTTTTTTACGCAGGGCTGCAATAATTTCTTCGTCGGTAAGAGAATAAATAAGGCATGTTATAGATTCTTTTGCCTCGTTAATAGCATGGGTGTAGGTTTCACGCAGGTCATCACCTGCTTGATTAGAATAGAGCCGAATGGGCACAGTATGTTCTGGAAGCTGAGGCTTTGTCTCAGCCGTCATGAAATATATAGTCAGGCTATAAATAGCAATAAGCAGCAGCAACATGGGTGCCGGCAGGCGCATTTTAGGTAACAGATTCTTTTTTGGTTTTTTCATGACTACGTGCTTTTAAAATAACGATCCCACTTGGCATCTACAAGCTTGATTGTGTCATCATCTGCTGAAACTTCAGGCGGATAATGACTTTTCATGCGAGCATCTACCACAAAAGGCAGACTATATAAGAGGTGGTTATTTTTTACGCTGCAATCTTTAGAATATATATCTCGTGCCGGATCAAATCGAGTAAAGACAGACCATAAAAATTCTAAACTTGAGCTAGCTGTTTTTTTGGCATCGTCAACTAAAAACACAAAAGGAAAGTCTGCAAATGCTTCTTCTTTAGCAAGTCGAGCAACATCATCTACTGGGCCGTCAACTACTAAACAACCTGCGCAGTACACAACTGCATTTTTTAACGGCCGTGGAAGTTCTTTTGAAAAGTGTTTGGGCAATTTTCGTTTTTCTTTACCGGTACCAATAAGTACAGCCTTAGAGCCGTGATTTAGTTTTGGTCCGGTATAATCAAGTGTGTCGTTACTTGTTTTGGAAAAAATATAAAAGCTAGATTCAGGTGAAAAGCGGGCGAGTACTGTCTCTAAAAGTGCTTTTGAGTCTTGCAAGTCAACCATCTGATCTGTGATAATCAAAAATTTAGTTAACGAAAGTTGTCCCTCACCCAATATTCTGAAGGCAGCAGCTAGTGCTTCTTTTTCATAGCGCTCTTTTACAATGGCAGAGGCTAGCGGGTGAAATCCTGTTTCAGCATATGTATGCAGGGCCATAACTTGCGGCATTACTAGTGGAAACAGCGGGCTAAAAAGCTTTTGGAGATAATTTCCTATGTACAAATCTTCTTGAATAGGCTTTCCTACCACTGTAGCTGGATAAATAGCATCTTTACGATGATAAATTTTTTGGCAGTGAAAAACCGGAAAGTCATGCGCCAGGCTATAGTAGCCAAAGTGATCGCCAAAAGGGCCTTCAAGCCGTCTTTCATGAGCTTTGGCATGGCCTACAAGGGCAAAATCGCAAGCTGCTACAAGAGGGTGTGGATGGCCAGCAACACGGGTGGTGGCAAGCTTTTTTCCTTGCAAAAGTGAGGCAAAAATAAGCTCTGGGACGTTTTCAGGTAGTGGTGCAATGGCTGATATGGTAAGTGCTGGAGGTCCGCCAATAAATATGGTAACAGGTAAATCTTCATTTGCTTCTTCTGCGCGCGCTAAATGAAAGCCGCCGCCTTTTCCAATCTGAAAGTGCAGTCCTGTGGTATTTTTATCAAAGCGCTGTATGCGATACATTCCCAAATTATTAGATGCGCCATAATTTGTATACACAAGGGGCAAAGTTACAAAATGACCACCGTCGTCTGGCCAGGTTTTTAAAAGGGGAAGCTGCTCTAAATCAGGAGGATCAATCATCCTTTGAGTAACAGGTGCGGATTTGTAGTTTTTTAATCCCAAAGAAAAAAGACGCTTAAGCTGATTTCGCTTTTGCCAAAGATAATTTATTTTGGGAGGAAAAGGGCCTTGGGCAAGCTCTACAAGAGTTTTTATGAAAACTTCTGGTTCCGAGCCAAAGGCTAGCTTCATGCGATAATCTGAGCCAAAAAGATTTGTTGCTACCGGAAATTTGCTGTTTTTTACATTATGAAAAAGAAGAGCTTTGCCGCTTAAAGCAAGATTTCGTCTATGAATTTCGGCAATTTCAAGTGATGCATCTACCTCTTCGTAAATATGAATAATTTCGCTATGTTGATCAAGCGTCTTTACGAAGGTTTGCAGATCATGCATAAGGAGAGCCTGTTGAATGGAAAAAGGATCTAACTTTAATTTTTATTAACCACTGAAAGTCTTAGTCTTTCAGTGGTTAAAATTTTGGTAAGCTAGATTTTATCGCCGCGCTTACGCATTGCATGCACAATAGCAGTGATGCCTTTTTTCTCAATTGTTCTCATAGCACTTGTGGTAAGGCGTAGAGAGATGAATCGGTTTTCTTCTGGCAACCAGATGCGCTTACGCTTAAGATTTGGATTGAAAACGCGCTTATTTTTGCCAGTAGTTTTAAGACCGATACCCTTGTTCTTTTTTGCAATACCGCGTGTGACGTATTTAAAGCCACGGGATGGCTTTTTGCCTGTTACTTGACATACCTTTGACATACACAATTCCCTTACAAGTTTAAAAGAGACATATGTTACTTGCCTTGGATATTCTTCTCAAGCAAAATCAATAATACATTGATTAAAATAATTAATATTGATACACGAAAGATAATAGGTCGTAATGAGGATTTTGTATGACAAAGTATGCAGCTTTAGATCAGACCACGCTTTTAGAGCTTTGGAAAATCGCTTGTGATACAGAAATTGCTGCAAATGGTAAGCGTCCGCCATATAAAAATTTATATATTTACACCGAATCGATTAAAGGTCAAAAAAATCTGCGTGTACAAAACGAAGGCGGTACTATTTTAACACGTTTTATGCGCTCCATGGGTCGATTTTTAAATAAAAGAGCATACATGTTAACCCCTGGTTCACCAACGGCTGAGCTTCTTAAGCAGCTGCATGACAAAACTTGTGATTTAGACGAAAGTACCTGCCTTAAAGCCATAAATTCAAGTAACCTTTCTAAAAATGGCCTTTCGGCTAATGATATACTCAATAAAATAAAATTTTCGTGTAGATGTGTAAATCATATTCTGCAGCATGTTATGGAAAGAAAGCTCGAAAATTCTCTCGAATCTCGTCAAGAATCAATAAAAATTTTTATGACAAGCTTACTAATGCCTACTTGGGGCTTAGGTGATATTCGTAAAGCCGAAACGCAGCATGCACACGAAGAGCTTCGCCGCGCCCAAGAAGCTGCAGCCAGCAAGGTAGTGAGCATTATAGAAAAAATACAATTCTATCTTGATGCAGCAACTGCCCAGCTAAATGTTGCCATGACAGGTAAGGAAGAAGCTGAAGATCTTTTGCAACGAGCCAGAATAGCCCGCTCACAAGATAATCTTAATATTAATGCTGCAAAAGCCCAAGAATGCGCAAGCGCAGCTGATGAGGCCTCAAATCAGGTAACAAGCATTGCCATGCAGGCAGACCAGCTAGTACGAGCCAAAACGCAAGAAGAAAAGCAGCCAATTCTCAATTTTAGCGAAGTAGAAGAGCTAAAAAAGATTAGAGAAATCCTCAATGTCGTTGGGCAAGTAGCCGAATATGCCCAGGCAGCAAGAAATGCCGCCTCAGAGATAAATAAGCTTGCGGCGGGTCAGAGATAAATACTGTGTCAAGAAGTAAAACAAATATTTAATCACTACTCTTGATTAAAAAATCTATTAATGGTTTAATTAGAATTAATAGAAAACAATCTACGGAGGCGTTACATGTCCATCCAGTCACAAAATTCATTTGATATCCTTTATAAGCTTGCGGGCGAATTAAAGACTGCAGAAACTAGTGCAAAACCCCAACGAAAAAATGTCGACCAAGAACAGGTAGTGAAAGGGATTTATATTCGCACTATTGAGAAAGGTAATAGTACTGAATTACGCGTAGAGTACAAAGGTACTGGAATTTTATCTAAAATAAATCATTTTATTGAACGTGTTAGAAATAGAGCAAGTTTTGTTCTAACTAATAAAAGTACAAAAAATGATGAAAGTACAAAAACAGCTAAGTTATTAAAAAATCTTCATGAGTGCACACCGGAGAAATTTATTCAAGATACCTTAAAAAGTAATACATTTAGACAATTATCAACTGAGGATCAAAAATCAGCGCTTAAGGATATCAAAGATACCTGTGTTAAATTAAATAAAATACTTAAATCCGTCGAAGATAAAAAGGTTAGAGGAAAAAGCGCTTCACAAACAATTCATAAATTGTTCGCAGAGATAAGGCTTCCCGACCTAAAGTCCGCAAAACTTCCAGAAGAAACTTCTAGATTAGCTGAAGCTCCTCATCATCAAAGAAGAAGCACTCAGGAAAAGCCAGAAGGCACAAAAGAGAAGCCTTCTCGTGCAGACGCTTTTGATAAAAAAACTCCTGCACCTAGTCATCGAGCAACAGTAAGTCATAAAAAAACTGAAGAACGCTCAGAAGCACCTTTACGTGCCAAAAGAGCAAGTGCAAGTCCAAAAATGACTGAAACAGAAGACAAAGCTCTTCGTCCAAGAACTCATGCGACAAAGGAAGCTAAATCAGAAATCCCAGCTAAAAGAGCATATGTAGCTATCGCAGCTACTCCAACTGCCGAAGAAAAGCTAGCAGCTGCGACGAGCGCTCTTGAAAGTGTGGGTAAAGATCTGGAGACTGCGCATGGACATGTAAAACAAGCAGAGTTTCACCAGCCGACTTCTATCCGAGAAGCACACAATATGGTAGCAACCCTTAAGCGAGAACAGCAAGATCTTGCCAAAGAATTTGCAATTGCTAAAGCAAATTATGTTGCAGCTGAAAAACCAAGTGGACATAAAGATATTCTCGCAGGAATTGAAAAAAAACAGGCTAAGTATGAAAGAGCTACAGAAAGATTAACATACAAGCTCGAGGTTGAAGGTACACATTCTGCAGGCGTACCTGACTTTAAGGCTGCTTTACTGTCGAAAGAAACACCAACATCTGATCTTCGCGATGCATTTTTGGGTATGGAAGATAAGATAGCTGGCATGCAAGCGAGATTTAAAGCAATTGGCAAACAAACACCTATTTCAAAAAGCGATGCCTTAATTGTAAAACATGGTATGGAAAAAATTACAAAAGAATTTGAGGATATTAAAGGAAAATATGATGCACGGCTAAAAGCTCAAACGGAACCAAAATTACGAAAAGAATTCGACCAAAAAGTGCCGATCTTGCAAAAACAATATAATAAATTAGAAAGAACCCATGATCATCTACTTTCCACATCTTCAAAATCAGCAGGCACAGCAGAAAGAATGCCTCAAGAAGATTCTGGAGATACCGAAGAAGATGTATCTGTTAAAACAGATACTCTTGCCAAAACTTTTGCAAAAGATGTCATTGCAACTACCACTAAAGAATCTGCTCATGTGCCAAGTGAGAAAGAACTCGCTGCCAGATTTTCAAAATCTTCAGATGAGGATCTTTCTGATTTTGTAAATATGAGAGGCCAACAGGTAGTAGTTCTTCGTAAAGCTCTTGATTCACCCTTATTGCATGATTGGACTCCTGCACAAAAAACACATGCTAAAGAAAAGCTTAATACTCTCATCAGCGAGGGATCCAAGCTAGACCCAACTGCTCAAAATGTAGCCAAATTGGAACATGCATTTCAAGCTGGCGTAGATTCGTTGATGAAGAGAGGCTTATCTGATGATGCAAAGGTTAGTCTACGTGAAGCGATCCAGGATGTTGTACCTAATGTGCTAAAAGAATTAGGACACGAGCAATTACTTGCACTTGAAGCGCCAAAGCGAAAAGGTGTGAAGTCTGAAGAATCAGAAACAAAAGTAACAGAGCACCCAGGCATTATTGAAACCACTACAGTAGAAAAAGAGCATAGATTTGTAGTGGCAAAAAATAGTGCTGTTGAATCAAGAAATGCACTTTTGGCTGCTTTTGCAAATGCTGATCCACTTGAGGGAGGTTATCTAGCTGGTCCTTGGGATCAGCTTTCTGATGAAAGTAGCAGTTTGCTATCAAATATTGCAGAAGATACTGATAACAACATACAGCAGCTCTCAATTGATCATGATCTCATAAAAGAGTCTATGGATGAAGGCTTAAGCGCAGCGGGCTACACCACAATCAGTGAAGTAGAAGATGGGCAGATGCCTAATTGGCCAACAGAGCTTCGCGATGCTTTTGTTAGCTATGAAACAAAGATGCGAGAAATAAATAATATGATTAGTGAAGGAGAAAAGGCTCTTCCTGCGCAATCATCACGTCTTCCTAGAAGAACCACATCACAAATATTCAAGCGTTCAGAAATGCCAGAGACCACACAAACCAGAAGTAAGGACGCAGAAAGTCCTGAACTGGTAAATAAGCAAGAGCTTAAAGAATTTCGAAAAGACGTTCGTACACATAAAGCTGCAAAAGAAGCTGCCGAACGAGCTGTTAAGAATAAAGAAATTGGACTGGCCACAAAGGCGGTATTGATTGCTAGAAAAGATTTTACTTCTGCAAGAAATGCCTTGCGCGAAGCTCTAGCAGCTATGCCAAAAGGTCCAAAAGGCTGGATTTTTGGGGCCGTTAATCCTTTTGAAGCCTTAACAAAAGAAGAAAAAGCAGAATGGAATAAAGGAACTACTTTTGAAAAAAGAATGAAACTCATTGAAAAAGGTTTAAAGAATTCAGGATGGGGATCAGTTGAGGCAGTTAGAAAGGCTGCAGTTGAAAATTACGACTTATTTCCTTTCTTGTCAGCACTTGCAGCTTATGACACAACTGATAAAGCTCTATTCAAAGCTCAAAGAGCTTTAAACACCGCTAGAAAAGAATAAAAAAACTATAGGTAAGGAGTTTTTTATGAGCAGTGTATCAGGAATGGGAGCTGAAAGACCTAATTTTGCTGTAGGTCTAGATAAAAATCATAAGGGTTTTCACGGAACAAGCATTGAAACTGTTTCTCCTTTACGAGCGGCTGTTGCAAAATTTCTTGGTCAAACAGCAACCTGCGAAGGGCAAACAATTATTCTCGATAAAAAAACTCGCAAAAATGCCAGAGACTTCCTTGAGGGACAAGGTGTAAAAGTTGGCAAAATTGACTTTGTAAGCAATGCCTTAAAAAGTTACATGAGCTCAAAAATAACTCAAGGTCTAGGCGAAGACACTATAAAAATGCCAAAGACAGTATTTGAACAAGCTATGAAAAAATTAGGCATCAAAGATGCTGGAAAACTAGCGGAGTTAGAAAATAATCTCGGAATAAAGGGATCTCAAGTAAATGTGTCAAGACTTGACTTATTAATAGCATTAAAGCCTTTTGAAAAAGAAATCCATGCTACTGATAAACGTTATCGTCAATTTGCAACTCTATTAAAAAATCAAGTCCACAATGCAACTTATACCGTCGAAAAAGAGACCACTGTTACAACCAGAAAGATTCTTCCAAAAGCCGGCATTGAAAGCGGCGCTCAAAAATTATCTAATGTAAGAGAATTTAAGAATGTAGCAATGGCTCTTTATAAAAAAGTTGGAGAAATAGTAGATATTGACCGTTTTAAAGAAGTGCTTGGGGATAAAGAAAAAGAAAAAATCAAAAAATTTATGTCTGAGAATCTAGAAATTCTAGGCGTCGACGATTTTCAGGAGAAAGTTTTACAATTTGGGGAATTTATAGAAAGCACTGTGAAGACAATGCAAAGAGAAGGGGGCACTAAAACGCTATTTAATTTTATAAATGATATGAAAGTTGCTGCCACGGACTACTTTGATGCAGTTGTAACTCCACAAAAACCTGTTGAACGACCAGTAGTTGGCAAACTTCCTAAGGGCGAAGCTTTTGAAGAGATGTTCAAAGATGTATCAAAGGCTCATGTAAAACAAACTGATGCCGGAAAAGCACGCCATGCGCGTTTTGAAAATCTTCCAAAGGTAACCAAAGAGCAGCGTGAAAGACTAATGTCTGATCTTCCAAGTAAAAGAAAAACATCTGATAGTCCTACGACAACAGAAGAGCAGATTAGAGCAGAAACAAAAGCTGCAAAAGCTGCTAAGATATCAGAAGCTTTGCAAGCTAAAACTGCCAAAGCTGAAAACACTCAAAAAGCAGTAGACGCTGTAAAAATGCCAACCAGCGAAGATCTAGCCAAAGCAAGAGAAGCCTTTACAAAAGGCCGTGGGCAGATAGGGCAGATAGGGGAGAAAGAGGCTGATCGAATGAAACAGATACAAGAATCAGCGGCACGTTTAGGACTTAAAGGAGCCAGTCGCGGCGGTGCATTTAATGCAGCATTAAATCCTCATGAAATTCTCACAAACAAGCAAATAAATAATTTAGATAGAGCTACAATTCGCAATGCAATTAAAAATCGCCTCGATGCTCTTGTTAATGAATTTGAGGGCATGGAACATTTTATGTTTAAAGTCCAAAATGAAGATGACTTTGCCGCAAAGTGGGAAGGAATTACACAAGAAATTGCAGATATGCGAACAGAAGAGCATGGACCTAAATTTTTACGATATCTATTTGATGGAACGGATGAGCCTGAGAAAGGCCGAGAAAGCTATTCTGAGCAAAAATTTAACGGTGATCTATTAGGTTTAGTAGATGAAGCCTATCCAGATAGAGATGTACCAACAGCAGTCAAAAATCAAATAGATACTCTATGGAAACTTATTGGCCACTACCAAGAGATTGGTAAGTAAATAATTCACTATTTGGGTCATAAGCCACTACTTACTTATGACCCTTTCTTTTGTCCTCTTACAAAAAAATGCCTTTTGTGATAAGAATATAGGCTTACTCTGCAAGGATACCATTAAATGAGCGCTACCCCTCAGGTTATTGATCTAGACGCACTTGGTAAGTTACTAAGCCTTGCCAAGAGTCTTGATGAAGTATTTCAGGATTCTGCCAACAACAAGGCTATAGAGCGCGTGCTCATACGTACTATGGCAGAAGGACATCTGGCCTTTCAGGTAAAGGGAGGCATGCTTTGGCGCTTTTTTACAATTACATTGCCCGGCCGCGAAAAAGAATATGACCTTGGCCAAAACTTGGCTCAGCTTCAAAACTTGTTTCATTCTATTCGGGCTCACTCTGATCAAGATATCAGACGCGCGGCTCAAGGTATGGCGATGTATGGTGAAACGGTTATCGACACAACCGATGCCGTGGCATCACTTATTGGCCTGCAAACAGCTCTCAACTCAATTATCGATCACGTAAAACAAAACAAACTTCGTCGCCAAATCGACGAAGAGCGCAAAAAAAGCATCATCGAAGCCCTAGAAGCCATGAAAATCAATTGGCGCCCAACCACATCCATCCCCAACCGCCCCCGCAAGCGCAAAAATCCTACATAGGAATGTTTCAGCTGACCGTAGGTCCCTGGAGTGCGGGTGCTTTTTGCACCGCCCTTAATTTTACGTACACCTTTACCCCAAAAACGACAAAGGGAAAATTAACTTTTCTTACTTTTGGAAGCTTATGTGGTTAAGGTGTAAGTAAAATTAAGGGCGGTGCAAAAAGCACCCGCACTCCAGGGACCTACGGTCAAAGGGCAGGCTATTTTTTCTTGGGGAATTGGAAACGGCGGAGGTCTTCGGCAGCATGGGTGTTGGCAAAGAAGGGTCTTGCTTCTTCTTCAAAGACTTTGGCATTTAGGTAGCGGGCGGAAAAGTGGGTGAGGATAAGCTCTTCAGCGTTGGCCTGAGTAGCTATGATGGCGGCATCTTTGGCAGTTAGGTGAAAATGTTTGCGGGCAAGATCGCGCTCTTCTTCTAAATAGGTGCTTTCAGCAAGGAGTATGCGGGCATTTTTGGCAATTTCTACAGCTTGCGGACATACTCGAGTGTCAATTACTACAGCAATCGATTCTCCTGGGCGTATTTCACTGACATCATCAAGCTTTATAACTTTGTCATTTATCGTGATTACTTTATTTTTTTCAAGAAGCGACACATTAGGCCCTTGTATGCCATACTGCTGCAGCTTTTGGCGGTCAAATTTGCGGCTAGGAGCTTCGGTTATGCGCCAGCCTATGTTGTCGATACCATGCTCTAGGAATGTGGCTTCTATGATAAAGGCACCGTCATCTTCGACAATGCCTGACTTTTCTACGGGATGTTCTACAACTTGAATAAGTTCGTGATAGCTTGTGCCAAAACGCAGTCTGTCAAAATATTTTTTACCAGAAGCTGGATAGTAGCAATGTATTGGATGGGTAACTTTATCAAGATTCAAACGCATAAGAATAGAGCCAAGGCCTAAGCAGTGATCGCCATGAAAATGACTTACAAAAATACGCGTGATGACTGTAGGGGCAATATCGGCAAAAATAAACTGACGCTGAGTACCTTCACCGGGATCAAAAAGCAGTCCTTCATCATTCCAGCGAAAGAGATAAGCCCCGTGGTTACGATAGCGTGTTGGCTGCTGGCTTGATGTACCTAAAATGATTAAATCTCTAACGCTCATGTGGCCAACAAATAGTTTCGAAATTGAGTAAGGGCCAAATATCTGGCCGAAATTTTACTTGCTTCTTCAAGAGGCATTTCAGCAAAAGTAAGTTTGCTGCCAAAAGGCTCAACAATGCCATTCCAGCTATGTCTATGTGTTAATCTAGTGCCCCGAGGATGTACGATGGAGCCATTAAGTGTGCCTTCAAAAACATGTGGATCAGCATGGCCTGTATAATATGCAATATGGCATACAACTTGACAAGTTTTATCTTGATAATGTGAAATAAGCTCTGCAATACCCAGATCACCAATGCACTCTAAAAAGCTGCGAATATATGGTCCAGGAAGACCGCCAATGGCTGGGCAGTTAAGGGATATATCATCAATCAGGCAAGGCTCTTGAATAACTTTATAAGCTTCAATTATTTTATGAAGGGCAATAGAGCGGCTTGTGCCTTGAATTTCTTCTAGATGCAGGGGAGTGTGAACTATCTGAAAGCCAGCTCTTTCTAGATCGCTTAGACGCAGCACTTCGACTGCTTCTTCGAATTTTCCTTTATTGCTTGTGACATAGTGTATCTTCATGCTCTGTAAAGATACTGTTTTTAGAGATCTTTTGCCACTTGAATATTATCTGTTTTTCAGGTTTAGTCTGACAATACTCAAAGTGGAGCTACTATGAACACCGTCACCCTATTAGAGAATATTCAAAAACTGAATCCGGAAATACAAAACCGCGTACGCTACTGGCTAGAAAAAAACTTTGATGATGCATCCAAAAAAGATATTGCCGCACTTATCGAAAACGACCAAGAAGCACTTGTAGATGCCTTTTATACTACACTTTCATTTGGGACAGGCGGCATGCGCGGCCTTATGGGCACGGGCACAAATCGCATGAACATCTATACTGTACGTTGGGCTACACAGGGTCTTGCTACCTATATTTTGAAAACTGTATTAACAGGTGAAAAAAGTGTAGCGATAGGCTACGACTCACGACATAATTCAAAACTCTTTGCGCAAGAGGCCGCCCGCGTGCTTGCCGGAAATGGTATAACAGTATACTTATTTTCAGAGCTCAGGCCAACACCGCTTGTTTCTTTTGCTTGCCGATTTCATCACTGTACAGCCGCAATTATGGTTACAGCTTCCCATAATCCGCCTCAATACAATGGCTACAAAGTATACTGGGACGATGGAGCGCAGGTTTTGCCGCCCCATGATGCCGGCATTATCAACGAAGTAAAAGCTTTAAATGATCCAGATCAAGTAAAACTTGCCCCCTTAGCATCGCCTTTAGTGCATTTTATGGCAAAAGAGGTCGATGATGCATATTTAAATGCGATTACACCATTGCAGCTATGGCCAAAGCTATGTCAAGAAAAAGGCAGCTCGCTAAAAATTTTGTACTCAAGTTTGAATGGCACAGGCATTACCATGGTTCCTGCGGCCCTAAAACGCTTTGGATTTACCGACTTAAACTTTGTTGATGAGCAAATAATACCCGATGGGGATTTTCCTACCTGCAAAAAGCCAAATCCTGAAGAAAAAGCCGCCCTGCAACTTGGTATAAACAAGCTTTTGGAAGAATCTTGCGATATTTTTGTAGCCACAGACCCTGACTGTGACCGCTTAGGAGTTGTGGTAAGGCATAACAATACCGCTGTTGCACTTACTGGAAACCAGATAATTTGCATTGCAGCAGAATATATCTGCCAAGCAAAACCTTTACCGCAAAAAGCCGCTTTTATAAAAACCATTGTTACAACAGAGCTCTTTCGACATATTGTAGAGGCACATAAGGCTACATGTTTTGACGTGCTTACAGGTTTTAAGTACATCGCGGAAAAAATACGACAGTGGCAAAGCATTCCCGGCTCATATGAGTTTGTCTTTGGGGGTGAAGAGTCTTATGGATGTCTTTTAGGTACTGTCGTGCGCGATAAAGACGCAGTTTTATCAACATGCTTAATGTCTGAAATTGCCCTTTTTGCAAAGCAGCAAAATAAAACGCTAGTAGATCTTTTGGATGATATATACAAACGCTACGGCATGTATGTAGAGGATCTTGTTTCAGTAGATTTCGAAGAAACTAAAGAAGGTAAAGACAAAATGCAGGCTGGCATGCAGAGCTTACGTAAAAATCCACCCACACATATTTTACGTAATAGTGTCATAAAAATTGCCGACCTACTTGAGTCAAAATGGCGCACTCTTGCAACGAATAAGATTGAGCCCATCGATCTGCCAATATCAGATGTGCTGATCTACCAATTAGATGACACAAGCCGCATTGTAATTCGTCCTTCAGGTACAGAGCCGCGCATAAAAATTTATGTCCTCAGCAAAGAAAGTGCTGAAAAAATTGAAACATTAGGACTTGAAGCCGTAAAAGCTGAGGCCCAAACCAAAGCGGCAGCACTTGCCAAAGAAATCAAAAGTACTCTGATGAGTTAGGCGTAAAATTGTTGAAATAGTGGTGTGCGTTTAAAAAATCTCATATCCTGCCCACAAAGCATCTCTTGAAAAAAAGTTCATTATAAAGTAAACTAGTTCAAGCTGCTGATTGTGGACACGGTCAATCACAATGTTCCATCGACGATATTTAATCTTTAAGGGATTGCAACGCTATATAATGATATATTTATTATGTAGGAAGCGAACCCACTTTTATGAGAAAGGTTGATAGGTTTCGATTGCCCACCCTTTTTGGCAGCCTTTTTATTCTTTCAGCCAGGCGAGCTTTCGTCTGACATCGCTCATTTTTTGTTTAAGGTAAGATACTTTTGTTTGACAAGCATCACCATCTTTATGCAGCGTCAAAGCGCAGTTACTAAGACTTGATAAATATCTTTCTAAAATGCGGGCATGTGAGGCTGTAATGTGTTTGGGTGTTGAGGCAATTTCACCTTGAGTCAGATGCATGGCCTCTTCGGCTTGTTTTACACCAATAAATGAGCTGAGTCGGCATTTTGTTTGATTAATCTGTAAAGAAATAGTATCAAAAGCTTCCATCATCTCATCGTATTTTATGCCTTCGGCTGTGTTTGTTTGAAATTTACAGCGCCCAAAAGAGCGAGTGAGTGCTTCGATGTCATCAACAAGTGCATTTCTGGTTAACGTGAGGCTGGCAAGCGTTTCTTCTAATACTGCTTTATGACCCAGAAGATTGTGGCTGCCTTGCAGAAACATTTCATGCTGTGAAAGTCTCTGGGTATGTTTTATTGAGCTGTTAAAGCGTTTTTTTGAAGAAATGGTGGCAGTTTTAATAAATGTTCCTAAAACTTGGCCAAATACTTGTGCTAAAGGCATCATGTTACCCTCTGTAGTTTAAATAAAAAATGTATTATATATTAGAATGTAATTAAAGTCTAGTGCAAATGTAGTAATATCTTTTTTCTTTATTTTTGCAAAATTATACTTTTTATTATTATTATCAAATACCGTAATAGCAAGTAAGTTAAAATATACTTGCTATTACTAAGTCAGAAATACGCTGAAAACGGTCAACACTGTGGCTTTCTTCCATAAGGCCGGAAGTAAAGCATACAAAGGTAATGTTTCGTACGGGATCTACCCAATAGATGGTAGAGCCAAGGCCGCAAGAGCCAAAGGTTTGAGCGGAGGCAAGGCTTCCAAACGGGTGGGGGAATATGCCAGGTCCTCTCACGTAGAAGGCAAGGCCAAAATGGGCAGGTATGGGCTGCCATCTGCGCATTTCAAGTAGAGGGTCCCAGATATGATCTGGCATATCTTTCGTTTGGATTGTGGTTGCAAGCTCAATCATGGCAGGTGATAATAGCGCGGTATCATTATACTGGCCTTTTTGGCGCAGCATTTGGGCAAGGATATAGAAGTCCTGCACCGTAGTAAATATGCCAAAGCCTGAGGGGATTTCTGCCTGAGCTGCAAGCTCTTTGTCAGCACGTTCGATGGCCTCTGTTGGGAACATGCCTTCGGATGTTGCCCGGAACCGAACTGGCACCCGTCTGCTTTCTAAGTCAGCTCTTGGACCAATTGAGGTATCCTTCATTCCCAATGGATCCAAGATCTCTTCTTTAATAAAGGCTCTAAATGATCGCTTTTTACAACATGAGCGTTTTATAGCCTCGCCAAGAAGCATAAAGCCCATGGCAGAGCTGCATAACACTTGAGTGCCAGGTGTAAAAACAAGCTCTTCATCGCAGATTGCCTTCACCACAGTCTGGAGGTTGCCAAGATCAGAAGCGGCAACTTTTGGCAGTGCGGCAGAAAGGCCTGACATATGGGTGAGCAGGTGATGTATGGTGATTTCTTCTTTGCCTTTCGTTGCAAATTCTGGGATGATTGCAGAAATAGGTTGTGTAAGGCTGAGCTTGCCTCTTTCAATTTGGATAAAAACAGCAACAGCTGTAAGTGCTTTTGCTACTGAAAAGACGTTAAATACTTGATCAAGTGATAGAGGAGTCTGGGCGCTTCTATCTGCAAAGCCTACCGCTTGGTTCAAAAAGATCTCATTATTGTGCGCAAGGAGCATATGTGCACCGTCGTAGAGCTGCTGGTCGATATCTTTTTGTACCGATTCTACGAGATGGTGAATTCTTTTTTTGTTAAACATGGTTCCTCATTATTTTTTCATCTGACTACTCAATTTTTATTAATTGATCTAAAATATAGAAGTATTTTTATTATAATAATACCGTACGAGATACGGTATTTTGTATATATCCTCTTGTGGCATGCTTCTTTCAAAAATATAAGGGGAAGTTCGTATGAATCCACTGAGTAAATGTGAGAAAATTATTACCATTCCTCCAACTCACGTAAAGCAGTCTCGGGTTAACACAGATGAAGCAAAAAAGATTGCACGTGATATTCTAGCTAATAGAGCCGAAAGTATTACCGCTCTATTTGATAAATTTATGAGTAGCGGGGGTGAATTAGTCGATGCAAGAGATGGCAAACCATATTGGATTGGACGCAAGTCAGAAAAACAGGCTAGTATTAATAATTCTGATTATGAAGCTTATAAGTCTAAGTATCACGAGCTATCTCTGCTAGAAGATAAATGGTTTAGTTGTCTTATTGCTGGAGTCTTTAAAAAAATTATTGTTTATTTATATGGGCTGAATGCCCATGTGCCTCCAACGTGGAGTGTCGTACTTGATATGGATCATGAACCCCTGGTAAAGTATTTTCATTTATATCGTGTGGGGAAAGATTTGTGTTATCAGCGTATACTAATTTCAAAATACGGCATTGAAGAGAATACCTTAGGTTCTGCAAGACTGCATTATCCAGGTTCTGGCTAATTGCGGATCTGGAAATAGTTTTGTGGATCGAGTAATCAAGGAGACTAAATATGTTTACTAGAGCGGTTGGATTTGTAGCAACTTGTGCCACCACTGGCATGCTTGGTTATGGAATACATCTTCAAAAAATACGTCAGAGCAAACTTGAAGAGCTAAAATTGTGTCATTTATTGCAAAAGGTATCATTGCAAGAAGACCCCTTATCGCTTCCTGAAAGTGTAAAGGCTGGCCTTGAAAAGAAAGTCGAATGTATTGAAAGTGATGATTTGATACAACGCAATTTTATCTTCCGAACACTGTTTTCCGACCCCACGATATACGATGAAAGTTTAGGAGAAAAAGATCGGGATGGGCTTGCTTTTTCACCCTACGGCTGGAATACCGAAAATGATTTACTGGCTATAGCTAGAGATAAATCAATAGCTAAGCAACTATTCAAACGAAGTAACAGAGCACTGCAGGATCTTGAGCGTGATACTCAAAGAGCTGCAAAGATCTTAATAAAGTCAGATTATGCAATCGAAGGTGGTCTTAGGAACATTCGTTCTGTTTCGTTCCCTGAATCTGAAAGGGTTACTAAAATTTATAGAGAAGTTAAAGAGCTTGAAATTGAGATAGAAGAATACATGGCTTCAGAGTGTTTTGCAGGCACGCAAGGTTCATTGACGTGTCATGAGACAGCAGAAAGTCTAAGAGTTAAGATTCTGCATGTGTTTAAACATCATATGAATTGGGACAGTATAAATGTTAATGACCGTCAGACAGGAATTTTGCAAGATATTAAACATGAAAAATGGTGGCTTGCTACTCAAAAAAAACAGGGCGATGCAGATTATAACAAAGCATTAACCAAAAGGAATATTAAAAATCTCGAAATGAAACTATTCCACTGCACCTTAAACTCTATCAGTTGTCTTCTCGAACACTCCCAGTTACATATGTTAAGAAATGTTTTAGAAACATACTACAGAATCGTAAATCCTAATCGTTCAGCGTTAGTCGATAAATGTGCCACCAAGAATTACGAGATCAGAACTTGACTTAGACTTATGACCACAAGCTACTTTACCCATTTATCTGTATTCAGGCTATAAAGCTGCGGACCTGTATGGGTAGCAGAATTAGAAGCCAGGTTTAAGAGGCTGCAAAAGCCTCTTAGTCTTAAGTGAATGGTATATTGGGCTCATGCTTAAGTTTACAAAAGCCCTAAGTCAACAAACTGCTTTGCGAGAGTGAAGAGCTCGTGCTTGTTCCAACAAAGTAATTTATTTTTGATGTTTTCAAAATAAAACTCTATTGTTCGAGTTTTGAGGCCAAGAGATGTTTCCGTTTGCTTTGCGCAAAGGCCCTCTAGAAGTAATAAGAGGCATTCTCTCGATCACGCAGCGGTTTTGTGATCTTTTTGACTTTGTCAGAATGTTTGATAATGTGGGTGTCAACCACTTCTTTCCAAGTTTTCATAAATAAACTTTAAATTATTACTGTATTATATGTCAATTTATAAAGTCAAACAATCATTCTAAAGGCTTCATTTGAAGCGTTATCTTGCCTGCAGCTGCATGTGGGGTTACATGCAACTGGTCACTAAAATTTTGCAACAGCTCAGCCATTTCAACTGAAACATCCTTGGGAAGGCTCATCGTCATATTCGTTACTGTAGGATTATTCTTCAGGATTTCAATTAAGGCTGTTGCTATTAGAGGAGTAATGAGTAAACCTGATAAATTGAGCTCTTCAATAGTAGAATCTTGAATGATTTTGGTTACGCAAGCAACACATTCGGCGATACTTTCTGATTGAATATCATACAGATACCCCCTAATTCGATGAATCGAACTATTGTATCTCATGAGATCTTCTTCGTAGCTTGTGAAAAAGGAAGCCCTTCTTTCTTCGGGGACACTTAAGACGTACACGTTACCTTCTTCACTAGGTGTGAATGTAGTTTTTCCGGGTGTCTGGCTATCCTCCCCATCGACAGTTATATAACCTCTTTGGTATTGGTATAAATCGGGATGGAAAAGGCACATGCTGGCATTCAAATCGTGGGCTGGCTGTTGAGGGACCTCTGAGCCAAATCTTTTGATATAAGGAAGCGGGACATCACCCATGAGATCGGCCATAATCTTCGATACATAGTTGTCGACTCTCTTTCGCAGGGAATCAACTTCTGATTTTTTATATGTTAAAGTATGCGTCAAATCTAATGGCGACAAAAAAATTGGAATTCGGAATTTTTCGGTTATTTTAAATATTGTTTGCGCGGAGTCTGGATCATAAATGATATTGAATTCGGCCCAACGAGGTATTCCTTTGGCTAGGGCCGAAAGGGGAGCGTTAGCCTCTTTTGGATTTAAAACACCTCCCATGATCGAAATTGCAGCAATCTTACGTAACGATTCTTCATCGAGTTGCTGAACAATTTTGCAAACATCTGTCATTCCACCAGTAGACACAAGGGTGATGGGGTTTGTGGCTCTTTTGATAGCTTCTACTGCAAAGTCTACACCATTTTGATTTTCAGCAGACAACAAGGGACTAGGTAGTTTAAGGGTGCCCAGCCCTTCGACGCCAAAGACATGGACTCCGGATTCATCAGTACTCGTTACTGTAGCTTGTGATGGTCGAGAGGAGCCTGGGTAGACTTTCACATCTCTTCTGTCGGTAATTTCATTAAATAATAAGGTATTGCTGACTGTATATTTGAGCGCAGTATTACCTGCACAAGGGATATAGCCTAAGATTCTTGTTGCAAGTGCGTTAACCTGCGCTTGCATAAGAATATCATCTGTGCCTGGATCGCAGCAAATGATGAGATCCTGAGCTAAATTGTGAATAGAAGGAAAAAGCTCTTTTAATTCACCTAGTTTTATTGGGGGTATATTCATTTTCTTCTCCTACGTTAAATGACTTAATGCAGCTTATTATATAAAGTGAACTATTTTGGAAATACCGTACTTGATACGGTATTTTATTTTTAACAAAGCTAGTACAATTTTTATTAATTAAAATTAATAAGGTGTATTATGCAGCCAATAACAGCAATAAAATTTCAACAAATAACAGAAACAACTACGATCATTCATGATAATACTCAGTATAAAGAGTTGCAGGGGGAAAGCAAACAGCATATTGAGTGCCTCAACCTAAATTCGGCAGTTCAAAAGGCTTATGCGATAGGGATAGCGCCGGTTACACTTGGGGCGATGACTCAGATGCGATCTGAAATTGAGATCAAGGAATCTGCGGCCCTTGACTTCTCTTCCGTAATTGAGCCTGCATTTTTAGATAAGGTTCTAGCAATAAAACCACATATTACACGGTTGAATGCAAACGTACCTCAGGACGAACTCTTCGTTCATAAGCGCTGGCATGTGGATTATTATGGACGCGAAAACTATCCTGTTGTCCTAGGCGAGCTCGAGAATAAATCGCTCTTTTCTGCAAAAAGAAACGGCACTGGCATGCGCTTTCTTGACATGCCCATCTATATGCCTGGCCAAGGATGGAAAATCCCTTCTTTTCTTGAGCAGTTTACAGAAGTGCTCCAGCAGGCTATTGCTTTTGAACGACAAGTAAATCCTGAATTTGAAAAAGAATGCTATGTCTATATCACTGTTGACCAAGGTGAGGTGGCCCCGGGAAAGGCCCAGAGGCGTACTGGCTGGCATGGGGATTCCTATGTAAAGAAAAAAGCTGCCGATATTGCCTGCGATCATGTGTATGTGGTTGCAGATAACTGCCCTACCCCTTTTATGCCAGGGCCATTTCTTATGGATGAGGTGGATCCTGAAAATATTGACGAGGTGCTTGCGCATTTTGCAAAGGTGGCCGAGGCAAAGGTGCCCGTGTACTATCCGGAATACACGCTGCTTAAGCTTAATCCCTACTGTGTGCATAACGTTGGCTTTAACCACACGGCTCAGACGCTTTTTCGCACCTTTGTTAAGGTGTCAGTAAGCCGTAATCGCTACTGCAAATTAGGCAATGCAAAAAATGTGCTTTTCATCTATGACTGGCCTATGATTCCACGCCACAATGTGCCCTATACTAAAGCCGCGCTGCAGCAGTCGGCACACCGCAAGGACAGAGACTGTTTTATCGAAATTACCCCTAAGAAAAGCATTGATTTTTCTCAGGATAGCTGTAAAGTCTCCTGGGCAAAGCCTACCATCCGAACAGCAATACGTACAGGGGAAATTTTTGCTAAACCAGCCCAAATAGGCGAAATGCTCACTACCGTGAACGACGGTTTTTTAGTGACCATTCTTTCGGCCGACAAGGGGGACTGGAAGGTGATCGCCTCTCATGGCAACCAATACTTTTTAAGCCAAGAAAAGATCAATCGCTTTTACGATCAAGATCCAATGCGACCCGACGTATTTGTCCCAAAGCCAATCACTCGCCGCGTAGTAGAGCTCACAGCTGACGTGCGCTTTTTCGCCCCCTGGGGCACTCTGCAGTATGCCCAAAAGGGCGATATGCTCATGTCGGTAGATGAAAGTGATATCTACGCCGTGCCTAAAGTGTTTTTTGATAATGAGTATCGAGTTTAAGAAGCTGGAAGTAGACCCGAATTGCACATCGCAGGACCTATACTTTTATTTACTACCGTTAGTCAGCCTTTCCTATTTCATAAAAGACCGGCCATCTTAAGAACATCTATACTTTGCATAAGCTCTTCTCGTGTGATAATTCCCAATTTGTTCTTTGCGTTATTCAGGTAAAATTGGATCGTACGGTGTGAAAGGCCTAGCTCGTTGCCGTTTTGTGCGGCAGTTTTGCGATCAGAGCAGGCTACTAAAACCTGTTTTTCGCGAAAAGAAAGGCTTTTAGCTCCCTCTAGCAGCAATGGATCTATGCCGATATGTTTTAAAAAATTGCAGCTGTTCGCTATGTTGGGAAGGCTTTCTTGGCCATAGCTTTGCTTATAAAAATGATTACGCCCTCGCAGAGCTGCTATATCTATCATATTTTCTTCGGCGCGTTTTATACATTTTGCATGTACTGAAAGATGATAATTTAAGAAACTATTGAGAACCGCAAGATTATTCATGTAAAACGAAGGGAGGCTTGGCCGCTGTTGCCTTGCGGCAAATCCAAAAATATGAGCTTTTTCTTTGCCCTCTTTGCGAATGATGATAAGTGGATGATACTGCGGGTATTTTGTGCTAAAAGAATCTATAATTTTTACGAAATTGTGGTCATAGTCCAGCTGAAAGCAGCCCGCTTTTAGACATGATGGCGCGATCAGAAAATCTGTGTTTCTATAGCATTCAGTGTCCCAAAAATATCCCCACTGGTCATAAAACGTAGACATATTTGCAAGATGTCCATTTTCATGTACAGTCAAATGCCAAAAATCATCTATGCCAAAATTCCTTTTCAGGGGATCTCTCAGTTTGTTGAGGCTATCCTGACATTCAAGGTTGTTTTTAAAGAAACTATTGAACAGCTTTGTTTTAGTTTTTGTCATACAAATGTCCTGCATTTAGTAAATAATTTTACTAAAATTTTGTTTATAAGTCAACCCTCATCTTCTTTCCTCAGCCGCTTGCTACAAATAATAAATAATTTAAATCATATTGATTTTATAAACAAAACACTATATAATAAACGATTAATTAAGTTATACTCTCTAACATAAAGGGAAAGTAATGGTTTTAACGGATAATTACTATAGACAATCAGAATGGGGCCAAAACTACGCATCCCGTGCCAATATTTGTTGGGCAGCGCGTATTGATTATGGATTTGGAAAAGTTGAAACTATTGAACTGCCGTCTGATGTTGGCAGTAATCCTTATGATGTAGAAGTTGTGCGAAATAAATCGCATGCACATGAATTACGTACTGGCAGACGCCCAAACATTGAATATATTAAGATAAACCGAACACTTGAGCGTCTCGAGCAAGCCGTAGAACTTGGAACTAAAACTTTTGCTTGGTCAACTGTAGGCGCTTCTCTTGCTTCGGGGTTTTTGGATAGATATCGATTAACACTTGCTGCACGTATTGACGGCCTTAAATCGGCAATTGGAGTACTGAGCGATCTTACAAAACCATGTATTGAGCAGCTACCTAAAGCGATGGAAGACTTACAAAAGGCTGGGCAATTAGTCTCTAAAATTAAAGTAGCCATGCAAACAGTAGAAGCTGCCGGTCAAAGGTTGCCAATTGCACACATGGCTTTTAAAGATGCAGAAAATGCCAAACAAGGCTTAGAAGTTTGCGCTAATTTGGTAGGCGAATTTACAAAAATTGTAGAACCTATGCAAAAGGTGAACGAGGCAATGGCAGGCCAAGGTTTAGCTGCTAAAGCCAAAGAATTTGTTATGAATGCCGATATGGCGACAGTTCGTGAAGCTTGGAATAATTATTCTATAGGTGAGCAATCACTAGGATACATGGTGCGGACAGCATCAGCTGTAGGCGTTGGGCTGGCTGTGCGATCAAGCATAATATCTGTTTGTACAAACGTGTTGAATTTGTCAGAGTCGCAAGCCAAGCTTGCAGGTAATATTTCAGGTTTAGCAACTGGTTTAGTAATGGGTACTCAAGGCAGTCTGCTACAGACTGCGGCGGTTGGCTTATTTGCGGTGGGAACAAATTATGCAGCTAAAATGGTGGGTGCCTCAGTTCGCACATTTAGGGATTTAACAGGAATTTAGTAAGAGTCTAATAGGGGGACATTATGACTAAAATACAAAATAGTAATCAAGGCAGTGCTCAAATATATACAGATGTTGTTATCGATATTGATTTACCACAGCAAACAGCAAAAGCCCAAAGTGTAATGGATGATGCGTTGCCAACACTTGCTCAAGAGAGCTCTGATGTTGTTATTGACATTTCAGCAGTAGAGACAGATGAAGAACAACTAATCCCTCAAAAAGGTCGAATAATAACAGCTCTTGGCCGAGAAAGGCTTAATTACTGGTGTCCAACTGTTGGAGCAGTAGCGGGCTTAGTTTTAGGTTTTTATGCCGCCAATCTTGTAGTAAATTTAGGCATTTTCTTTGCTGTTCGACAAAATACGCTTGTTTCTTCATTACAGCAGGCAAATCAAAAACTTACACCTTATGTAGGTAGTTGTGTTTCTTGCAACGTAGAAATTGCAAAAGTAGTGGAGCCAGATGCCAATTCAGCTTTGCTCGCAGCGCTTGATGCTGAGCTTGGAACGGTCATTTCAGCCAACAAAGAAAATTTTAAAGTGTTAGAAACTGCTGCCGCAAACATAGGTCAAGCATCAGTTGATGCTTCCAAAACATCTATCTTGAGCTTAAGGGGTGCTCAAGCTACCGCAAGCTTTGCCAAAGAAGCTTCCAATGGCGATGTGCCACTAAACTTCCTTAGCTTAACCAATGCTTTAGGCGCTTTCGGCGGGGCCTTTACAGGCTACAAACTCGGCGAACATCTTTTCGCTTGGTTAGATAGTTGAAGAGTATGGGGTCGGAGGTGCATTGTGTATAACTTTGAATTATGCACAATTGCACCTCCGACCTTTTATTAGTGAATTTTTATGCATCTTTAAGCAGGTTTTTCAGATCTAGAGGGTGTGTATACATTTGTAGCTGGCCTTTTGCATCAAAGGTCCATTCCTCTCTTGGTCGATCTCTATAAATTTCAATGCCATTGTTGTCGGGGTCTTTAAGGTAGATTGCCTCACTTACTCCATGGTCAGAGGCCCCTTCGATTGGCCAATTATGTTCCATCAAACGTTTGAGCGCCCGGGCTAATTCTTGTCGGTTTGGTACAAGGATGGCAAAATGGTATAACCCTGTAGTATTTGGTGCTGGAGAGGGACCATCTTGACTTTCCCAGGTATTTAAACCGATATGGTGGTGGTAGCCGCCTGCCGAAAGAAACGTGGCTTTATTGCCTATTCGTGTAGTAACTGCAAATCCAAGGACATCAGTATAAAAGCTAACAGCTCGTTCAAGATCGGAAACTTTAAGATGTATATGGCCAATTGTGGTATTAGGGTGCATCATGAACTGCTTTATTTAGATGAAGGTTTAGTTAAAATCCAGCTTTATAATATAATATTGTTAACATACAACGATGACCAAAAAAAATCGAGGTTTTAAATGAAGGTGAGGGTTGGTTTTTTTATTTCCCTTTGACCGTAGGTCCCTGGAGTGCGCGTGCTTTTTGCACCGCCCTTAATTTTTCACACACCATAACATCCAAAACAACGGGGCGAAAAACCATTTTTTTACCTTGCACTCTTTCTTAATTTTTTTCTGAGGAATATTTTTGCATGACCATGCCAATAATTTTTTATTTCTCCAATGCGTTCATACCCGTTTTTTAAATAAAACTCTTCTGCTTGAAAGTCCCAAGTATCCACTAGCGAAAAAATGCATCCATTCTCAATTGCTTCACCTTCTGCTGCAGCTAAAAGTTTCGTGCCATATCCTTGTTTTTGGAGGCTTTTTTCAACCCACAATACGTCGATGTAGATAGACTCAGTATCTAGAAATGCCTGTATTCCACCGAAAACTTTACCTGAATCATTTTTCAAAAAAATGGAAAATGCTTTATCTCGCTCGCCTACTATATTTTCATTAGATGCAATAATGCCTTCTGTTACAACAGCGTTATCAGCATCACTAGGAACATAATCCACGACTACTTTATACATATTTTTTCTTAAGTTTTATTTTCATATTTTTCTGTCGTTTACGGGCTCTTTTTGATCATGTACAAGCGACTTTACTCTTTTTAGTGTTTTTTGTACTTGTAAAAACGACGGCATCAATGATGTTGTCGACAACATAATAACTTTACTCCTGCAAATTTTATTGTAAATTGATTTAAGTTTGCCAAAAATATTATAATTGAATACTATGCTTATAAATTAAAGAACCATCATTATTTTTGAGCAAAAAGCTACAAGCCAAATTCCTGTAATAGGAAAGAAAGCCGTTCATGTGCAAGAAGAATAAATTACAATCTTATCTTAACAAAATTATTTACAAACTAGGAGAAAAACTATGTCTATTATTACAGCAAGTGAACTTTTAGACCAATGGCCATGCGTTTACAGCTTCAAACAAAAAAATGGAGACAAGACCTACTGTTTGTCAAGGCCTAACGAATCTATGGTTACTTTTCTTCATCGTGTTGCGGACCTTTTAAGAAGGCTACCTGCTGATAGTTCAGTAATAGCTTCTGATCTAGAAAGAATTTCTTCCAGGATAACAGCCATTTCAAAAGAAGTGCAGCAAGCAGAGTCTGAATTAGCGAGTGCCAAAAGTACAGAGGAGAAACTTTCTTTAGCAGAAAAATGTGTGAGCTTATTAAAAGCACAAAAAGAAATAGAATATGAGCAGGCAGACGTACAAATACCAAGAAAAATGTGGGAAATAGCCCTCGATGAAGTGAAAATGCGTATTGTGGATATAGAACGTGCCACTTTTTAATAAAAACTTCAGGATTTGCTTTGCAATAAGTTTCTGGTTGGCAGAGCATGATGGTGGTTATTTTCTGCCAGAATAAATGTGGGACAAATTGACGATTCCACATTTTGGTATTTAACTCAAATTCCTTGGAGCATTTCGATGACATTACAAAAAATTATTGTTAGGGACTATAAACCTGAAGACTCTCAGGCTCTAGCAGATATTTATTACAATACAATTCATCAAATTAATATTCAACACTACAATGAAGAACAAGTTGGAGTTTGGGCTCCTGAGACTAGTCTAGTATCGAATCGGTGGGCAAAAAAATTTGAAAAAACAAAACCTCTTGTTGCCATGATTGGTGAAATAATAGTGGGTTTTGTTGAGTTTGAGCCAAATGGACATATTGATTGTTTCTATTGTCATCATAAATACATTGGTTGTGGTGTTGGGTCCACATTAATGGCATCGCTTTATCAGATAGCTATTCAAAAAGAAATTAAACGTATTTTTGCAGAAGTCAGTATTACTGCACGGCCATTCTTTGAAAAACAGGGATTTATTGTAGCCGAAGAGCAAACGGTTATATTGCACGGAGTTAAATTGATCAACTATAAGATGGAAAAATATTTAACGTAAGAGAGATATAAATGAAAATAGGTGGGTGGCGGAAACTAATGGCCACCCCAAATGTTGAGGGTGATAAGTTTCATTGTTATAATCTATTTTAATTTAGAAATAGAATATGTATAAGCTAACTTCCTGCCAATGATAAATCTTGCCTCTAGTAAGAAAAAATGTCTTTCATAAGGACAGCCCTTCCCTTATTCTACTCTGCAACTATAAAAATTAGGAATTACATATGCATCAAATAGGCCCTAATCCAAACACACTCTATCCGATTCAAGGTTACGATAAACTTGTCTTTTTGAAAAACTTCGTTAAGGCAAGCAATATATTTGTAGGTGACTACACCTACTTTGATGATTATAAAAATGGGCCAGAATCGTTTGAAACAGATAATGTGCTTTATAACTATGACTACACAAAGGTAAAGCTTGTAATCGGTAAATTCTGTGCAATTGCGGCACAAACGCGCTTTATAATGACCGGTGATCATAAGTTAGATGCCATCAGCACTTACCCATTTCCAATATTTCAGCACGGATGGGAGGGTGTCTTTAATGTCCAGGATCTACCTGTAAAAGGCGATATCATCGTCGGTAATGATGTTTGGCTTGGATATGACTCTCTAATTAAAAATGGAGTAACGATTGGCAACGGCGCAATTATCGCGGCGCGAGCCGTTGTAGTAAAAGATGTACCCGCCTATTCCATTGTAGCTGGAAATCCTGCAAAAGTGGTAAAAATGCGTTTCGATAATAACACCGTAGAACGTCTTCAGGCTATAGCTTGGTGGGGATGGGATATTGCAAAGATCAACCGAAATCTTGCTCTGATTTGCAACTTAGATGTGGATCTTTTAGAGGCAGCGAGCAAGGAAAATAAGCAATGATGGGCGTTTCTTACTACTGATTGCAGCCATGCAAGAAAGATGCTTGCTTTTGAAACACAAAATCAGTGCCCGAATTTCGGCTACATCATTTTCTGTATATATTATACTGGTTGCAGAATTCATAAATGACTGGAGCTAAGATGATATCTTCAAAAGATAAAAAAGAATATTACAAGGCGCTGATAGAAAAAAATGTAGCATATGAAGGTGTGTTTTTTGTAGGAATCAAAACTACTGGCGTATTTTGTCGCCCGACATGTCCTGCAAGAAAGCCAAAATTTGAGAATTGTGAATTTTATAAAACGGCCCAAGAGGCTCTTTTAGCCTCATTTCGCCCATGTAAACGCTGCCGTCCACTTTCGCATCCCAATCATGTATCAGATCTTGTAAAAATGCTTGTAGAGGCTGTTGAAGCAAATCCTGAAAAGCGATGGAAGGATAGAGACTTTCGGGCAATTTCTATTAATGTATCAACTGCGCGCCGGCAATTTAAAAAACGATTTGGTATGACATTCGTTGAATATGCACGCGCTCGTCGTATGGGTCTTGCTATGAAACAAATCAGGGAAGGTGCTGCTATTATTGATGCACAGCTTACAATGGGATATGAGTCAAGTAGCGGGTTCAGAGATGCGTTTTCTCGTATTATGGGTGCGGCGCCGACTAAGTTAGGACAAAGTATGATTCTAAGGGCATCTTGGATAGATACACCTCTTGGTCCAATGTTAGCAATCGGCGATGAGAAATCTCTTTACCTTTTAGAATTTGTAGACCGCAGGGGGTTAGAGCGCGAAGTTGAGCGCCTTAGAAAGAAAACAAAATCAGCAATTATTCCAGGACAAACACTACCAATCGACTCAATTAAAAATGAACTGAAAGAGTATTTTGAAAATGCTTTGATAGAATTCAAAACCCCATTATTTTTTCTTGGATCAGATTTCCAAAAGCGTGTTTGGGAAGAATTAAAAAAAATACCTTCCGGCAAAACCAAGTCTTATTTCGAGATAGCTACTGCAATTGGTCAACCAACTGCTTGTCGTGCTGTAGCTAATGCAAATGGGGCAAACCAATTTGCACTTGTTATTCCCTGCCACCGGGTCATAAATACGAATGGAGAATTGGGCGGCTATGGCGGTGGACTGATTCGAAAAAAATGGCTCATTGCCCATGAAAACAAAAGAATTTAAAAAGATAAGAATCATGCAAATATTAATTTAAAAAATTAATAAATAATTGTTCTTGGAAATTGTTATTATAAACAGGTTTAAGTTGATGCAAAAAATGTTATAATTGAATATTATTTTTAATATTAATAGGGGGAACTAGCATGATTCCGCATTCTACACAAATAACATGAAAAAGGGACTGAATATAAAAGGGACCGTGCATTGTGCATAACATAAATCTCTAAAAAAGATCAGGCTTTCCAGCTTGCTAAAGCTTATTGAAATATTCAATTGCGCATATTTGATCGTAAGGTAATACTAAGCGCGTTACCCATGAGGAGAAAGCTTTCCAAAAAAGTTGCAAAGTAGAGTTTAAAGTTATTAAAATTCTTTCGTGTCGTAGTTTTTAAACTTAGTAAAGTAACTTTGAGCGTTTTGAGTAAAAAAGTCGCTTACGATGCCCTTTGCTAGACGCTCGGCGCCGTCGCTTATGTTTGGAATATCTCCGCTTACAATGCCGTGGCTAAGGAGTGCGCCATAATTAAAACAATAAATATTTTTCAGATAGCTTGCATGGCCTTGCATCTTTTCCATAAATTCAAAGTGTTTGCCAAGGTAGGGGAATTTTGCACACTTTGACGATATGTTAGGCACATGATCACCCCAGAGACAAATATCTTTATATATGCTTTGAAGTTCAGGCTTTTTGCTGCCATCAATTTGAAATCCTGTCGCAGCAATCAAATAGTCATACGTTAGATTCCCTATATTTGTTGCAAGAATAATCCTTTCATCAAGGGCAGTTATTTTTTGAATTTCAACCCCTGTTAGTACTTTAAAGTTTGGACAATCTTTTACCAGATCAATGGATTCAAAAGGAGGTGTTGATCCTCTTTCAAACACATGCTCCATAAAACGAAGCTTTTCTTTATCGCAAAGATCGCAAAAACCAAGGCTAAACCCTGCATAAGTTGCACTTGCAAAATTGCTGATATTGGGTATCGATTTTCTGCGTACAATCATATTTACAGATTGAGCATTATGTTCAAAAGCGACTCTTGCAGCATCAAATCCCGACGCACCTACTCCTAAAATAGCAACATGTTTTCCTGATAAAGCTGAAAAATCAATAAACTCGTTTGTGTGGCTGTATACACTTTTTGGCACATCATCAAAAAGCGAAGGAAGGTATGCGCCTCCAAAACCGCTCCTACCCGTAGCAAGCACGACTTTTTTTGCATATCTATTTTGTCCATCATGGAATGAGAGGGAGATATGATCTTCTTGTGGTTTAATGTCAATGACAGTTGCGTCATTTTCAATGGGAATTTTCAGCACCTTGCGATACCAGATAAGGTAATCCATCCACATCGGCGTAGGTATTTTATATAGGGTTTCCCAAGAAGCTCTGCCATACTGGGCAATATACCATGCCTGAAAAGTAAGCTTTGGAATATCAAGTGCCGGACCTACAAGTCTTTTGCCAGAGCGAAGTGTCAACATGCGCGCATAGGTATTCCACGGGCCTTCAAATCCTTTTTTACTGGCATCAAACACGCCAATACGTGCAACACCTTGGCGCATTAAAGCAAATGCTGCTGCAAGAGAGGCCATTCCTCCACCTACAATAGCAACATCAAGCACGCCAGTTTTCGCCTCAATCCATTCCTCTGGCGGATATTCTATCAGACGAAGCTCTTCTTCGAGCTCGCGTTCCAAATTTTGCATTTCTCATTCTCCTTAGTATCAGGGATCGGAGGTATCAGGGGTTAAAGGTGCATTGTGCATAAACTGCGAATTATGCACAATTCACCACATTACCTCTTCATCTATATATGCCTTAAATTTTTTTAAGGAATATTTTTGAATGACAATGCCAATAATTTTTGTTTCCCAGATCAGTTCATGTTTTTTTTAAAATAAAACTTTTCGCTTAAAAGTCTTACGTATCTACTAGAAAAAAAATGCATCCATTTTCGATTGCTCCTTGTTCCGCTGCACCTAATAGTTTTGTGCCCGACCCATGTTTTTGGAGACTTTCCTCAACCCACAATACCTCATATGCTTGCAATATAAAGAGGTCGCACAAGACAAAGTAGCGCGCTTTTTTGATGTACGCCATTCGTTAGAAACAATCGCTGATATAGCAGAAGATATAGCAAGTGGAGTGCCTATCCCAAAAGAGACTTGGGGGCATCTTATTGATGAATTTAAGGAGAAACTTTGTTAAGTTACTGGTCATTTTTGCTGTACAGGATTTTAATGGATTGGAATAAAGCTTCCTATCCAAAAAAATAGAAGTAGGTAAATATGTCTTCCTGCACGAAACTTAATGAAATGGATCGGCAAATGTGGCCCCCGAACATGCTAAATTCGCACAAGCTAAATTCGCAGGATCCTTTAAAGCGGATCGGCTGGGCGCTTTTCTTTGGTGAAGTTACGAACGGTGTCTTTAAAGATGATTGGAAAAAATTTAAGGCAACTTGGAATGATTTAACAGCCTGTCAACAGGTTGTGGCTCTATATTCCATTGTAAGAGAGCCTGATTTTGAGATGATTAATAATCCAAAACATCCTGCTATAGAGTATATTAACAGTTTTATTGCTGATACATCCCTTGACTGGAAAGACGAAAAAATTCGCTTGGCATTTTCTTTTTTAGTTACAGTACAAATAGAGTATATGGGGAAAAGGCCATCTCCCCCAATAATAGGTGCGGATTTAACACTTTATAAGGAATTTCTCCTTCAGCTGCTAGCTTATCATATTTATTCCGTAGCAATGACCCATCAAGGAAATTATCATGGAGATTGGAACGAAGTAAGAGCTGACATAGACTCAATCCTTTCTTTGCAGCAGACGCTGCCGCGCCCTCAATTAAAATGCCTAAAAACGTGAATTCCCATGACGAACAGGGGCCGGGAACAGGGGCCGTGCGTGCGTTGTGCATAACATTTCTGAGTTGTGCACAATGCACGCACGGCCCCTGTTCACGGCCCCTTTTCATTTGTGTATGTATAAACTTCGAATTATGTACAATGCACCTCGGATCACTTTCATTAAAAAGTAATCTGTTGATTACAACGCCCTAGATGCCTTCACAGGCACAAACTATAGCGTTCATTTTTTCACTTGGCTCGAGATTTAAAGTAGATCAATATTTATAATGCGCCATTTGGCATGCTAAAGTTGGACCACTTTGAGGTGCGCTGCCGACGGAACAGAATTCGCGCTGTGCGGGCAGCTGTATAGAGGACACACTTTTTAAGGATGGATTAGTGAAAAAAGTTCAGTCATTAGTAATAACTCTGTGCTGCTATGCTTGGACTATATATATATCAGCAATGGACGATAGAAAACAAAACAGTACCCCAAAACACTTCCTGGGATAAAATAGTTGAATATGCCAAAGTACACCTACCGCATGAGGGCAAGTTAGTCGTAAAACCTGACGGATTTGTATATTTAAAAGTGGATGACAACTATATCCACACACTCTTTCCCATGTTGGGATTGGGGCAAAAAGGATTTAGAGAGCCACCCTTTTTTCGTGCTCCTCAATCACCAGGAGCGCACATTAGCGTTTTTAATGAGGCTGAGCATATACTTCCTGATGAACTTGGAAAAACTTTTCATTTTGAGCCCACAAAAATAGTCATTGTAAAAACTTCAACTGATACATATACAGTATTGCAAGTAAGATCACTAGAGCTTGAAGAACTTAGAAAAAAGTATGGATTAAGCCCCAAGCTGCAAAACCACGATTTTCATATTTCAATCGCCAAGAAAAGGAAAAAACATTAGGTGTAAAACGGCCAAGCCCATATCCCATTTTTGAGTTTACAAACGGCAGGAACTTGACTACGAAAATTTTTTGATGAAAAAGATTTTTTATAACGCTGTCTGCAAAAAGATCTTTGCAAATTAATCATTTGATTCATATAGATGAAATTTAAACAAGAGAGTGAGGATTCCTACTCATGGGATTTTCATTCATGGCATATTAAGGCTATGTGGTTAACATGATAAAATTTTTATTTAGTACCGTTATATTATTTACATTATGTTCGTGCCAAAATCGTATGGATCGAGAAGAATTAGCGGCATGTAAACAAGTAAGGATGTCAAACAACGCAAGACTTGCAAGTGAAGGATTTTATACACTACACGATGGATATCATTATCCAGACATAATTCGTTCTATAAAAGACAGCTACACAACGAAAAAATATCACTTTGCAACTATAGAGCAAGCTTCTGCCTTTTTTTATCCTTTTGTTGAAAACTATATTCAACCATTCAATACGGAAAAACGAATACGCCCATATTTACATAATTTTCCAATGACAGCAAGTAATCTAGATCTTAGCGTACTTTTTTTAAAAGATGAAGAACACCCATTAGAAAAGCCTTATATTGCAGCCATACGCATGGTGCAAGGGGAAATCTTCTACTATACTTACGATAAATCGCAAGGAAAGTTTACTCTTATTCTTAAAGAAGCCTTTAATCCAGCTAACATTAATTACATGAGCACCCAAAATTGATGAAAAAATCATATTTGAATAACCTTATTTATTGCATGCTGCTGTTTATAGCAACAGGATGTCACCATGAAGAATATTCGCATAGTGCACCAAACCCAACCGCCTGTAAGTACGCAATAAATGATTTTGGCCAAGAACAAGGAAAAAAATATGGACTCAAACTTTTACTCGTTGAAAATGTTACAGACTCTACTAATACCAAATATTGCATGCTTTTTTCTTCCAAAAAGAAAATAGATCTTGCTGAGGGACGAAAAATTGCGGCTCCATTGCTACGAGATTTTTTGCAAATGCTCGCGACTCATCCAGAGGTACATGAATACGTAACTCAAGCAAAGACTTACACCGATGCAGACTACGAACCTAAATTTACTACAATCGGCTTTAAAATTGCATTTTGGGATCAGGATGTTAACAGGCCTAAACGACCCTATCTTGCACAAATTCTCTATACTCAAGAGATGTTTCACTACTACGAAGCTGATGCAACAACACAGGCTTTACGCCTTGTGTGCACCGAATCCTATAACGATGCAGTCAAGAACACAAAATACCAAAGCATAAATTTTAATTCACACAATACATTCAAGTAAAGATGGCAAGTTGCTGACGTAGGGAATTATGTATTCCAGAAATCTGTAAGATCATTAAAATATTTAATGGCACAAGTTTGGTCGCAAGTTGTGGCTTTAATAAGCTCTCGTAATTCCTGCTCATAGTTTTTTAATTTAGTTGGCTGAATTTTCGTGTAGCGTTTGATTACAAAAGGGGATTGGGGATTTAAAATTGTATGCTCATCTAGAACCAAAAAGAATTGCGGGCTAAATCCAGCATCATTTCCAAGAGTATAATCGGATATAGCCTGGTTTTTATAGGGGAAGCCTGTAGGATAGGCTGGATAGGCAATGGTGTCTATGAAATCATATGGTATTTGCGAGGTATCAAAAAATTGAAGGAGCACCCGATCTTCTTCGGCAAAATAGCGCGATCTGATCTCATCGGCTTTTGCAAGCACATCGGCATCTAATCCAATAGTGTTACATAACCACTCAAGATCTTGCGTATGCTCATAAGATGTTCCAAGAGCAAAGTTTTTGGCTGGGCATAGGCCTAGTGATTTATAATTTGCATAAAGCTCCAAAGTTATTGCAAAAAGTTGGCTGCCAGGATTTTTTGGGGTGCACTTACTTTCAAAAAAGTTTCTATAGACATCATCTAGATTTTTGATGTCTCTTTTTGGATATAGAGGTACTGCTAAAAAATGAAAATCTTTTGGCACTGCAATAGCTAATTTTTCTTCAAATATTAGGCGGATAAGATCTTGATATGTGCGAAACTTGGATGATGCAGCAAAATAACCAAAAAAACCACTGGTCTCAAGGCTTACAGCCTTATCAAAAATAGGCTTTTGCTCAAATGTGGCGCCATCAAGACGTATACTTGCTTTAACAGCTTCGAGTGAATGCTCAACAAGATACCGCTCGGTTGGAGCAACAAAAGCGCAAACATCAAAGCTTATATATAATGCTGCAAAAAATATGCATTTAGTTAGAATTTTGTTCATCTTCTATTCCCCAAAAATTATAAAGTTCTGTTTTGTACTGAGCAGCTTTTTCTTGATCATATGATAAAGTACATACTGCATTTTTAAGCTTTGTATAAAAACCTTGTGCAACATCAACATCTACTTTGTCATAGCGCATTACGACTAGGGCTTCATGCGGGTTTAACGTGTATTTGTTATTTAAAAGCATTCGTATTTGATTGGCAAAACTTGAGGCCCCTACACCTGCTACCATGCTTGAAAAAGACATGTTATTTCCAAAATTTAAACACTGTTTGTCGCTTAGAGTATAATAATTTTTTCTTGGATCAAAATGGGACGTGTCAAATAATTGAAAAATGACACCCCCAGAAAGATGTAAAGCATCGCCTAGGTCAAATAATGATTGAATCTTAGCGGTGTCGATTGCTAAATGTTCAAATAACCAAACAAGTTTTTGTCTGTAATCAACCCCGCTCGAGGAGCTATTTGTGGTATAGTAGCAATATGATGAGCTAAAAAAATTGGAATGGTTGCCATAGATTGCGTAGTTCATGCAAATAAAAAAATTGGGATCATACCCTCGCGGGGCCCATTGTTCTAAGTTTTCAAAACTATACTGTGGATCACCTGGTATTCTAAAAAAATGAAAATCTTTTCGAACTTCGATGCCAACAATTTCTTCAATTACTGCCTTGATGATATCTTGATAGATGCGAAAACTTTGAGTACTGCCATGATAGCCAATAAATCCCGCTTCTTCGCGCAGAGAAATTCTATCGAATAAATTGCGATTAACAAGCGTTACGCCTTGATTACGCAGGCCCGTTTCAATACCATCCCAGCCAAAATAATTAATATAGCGCTCAGTTGGGGATCGATAGACGAAATTGCGTTCAGCTTGTTCGGGAAATGAAGAAAAGATCTCTTTAGCTTCAACATAATATGATGAAACCAAAAGGAAAAGGAATAGTACAGCTTGCTTCATGTTTATAACCTTTTCCTATTAAACTTTAACTGCTACTGTAATTAATTGCTATTAAAACCTCAGAATCAAAAAAAAGCAATGCAAAATGAAGTAGACACAATATTTTACTATGTGATACAGCAGATTCACACCTCATAAATAAGGGTATTATATGAACATGTTTAAACAGGCCATTTTCACACTCTTAATTACAACATGTTATCTGTATGCAGAAGATCCATTACCATCCTGGAACGAAGGCCAGGTAAAACAGGCAATAATTAAATTTGTGCAGGCCACCACCGATAAAGCAAATCCGCATTTTGTTCCACACGATGAGCGCATAGCTACCTTTGATCAAGACGGCACTCTTTGGGTTGAAAAGCCCATCTACACTCAAGTAATGTACTGCATCGACCGCGTAGCAGCTTTGGCGGAGAAAAAACCAGAATTAAAAAATCAGGAACCCTTTAAAACAATACTTTCTGGTAATAATGAAGCAATTGAAAAACTTACTATGCCGGAACTTGAAAAACTTGCCGAAATAGCACTTTCAGGCATGTCTACCGAAGACTTTCAATCTGAGGTTAGAGCTTGGCTTGGCAGAGCAAAAGATCCTAGATGGCATAAAAACTATACCGAACTTGCTTACCAACCCATGCAAGAGGTGCTAAAATACTTTCGAGCCAATGGTTATAAAACATATATTGCTACAGGCGGCGGCCAAGATTTTGTGCGTGTCTTTGCAAAAAAAACTTATGGCGTGGCACCCGAACAAGTAATAGGAACAGCCGGGGCTACAAAATATAGTTACGATAAAGATGGCAAACCTTGTCTTACCAAAGAGCCCAAGCTTTTATTAAATGATAATTTTGCCGGCAAACCTGAAGCTATACACCTCATGATAGGTCAAAGACCTCATGCTGCATTTGGCAATTCTACCGGCGATCAACAAATGCTAGAATATACAAAATCAGCCGATGGCCTTCGTTTGGCGGTGCTTATTTTGCATGATGATGCAGAGCGTGAATATGCTTATGGCCCAGCGCAAGGCTTGCCAGAGTCCAAAGTAGGAACTTTTTCTCAAGTGATCTATGATGAGGCCAAAAATAACGGCTGGCTTATTATTAGCATGAAAAATGATTGGAAACAAATTTTCTTAAAACAAAGCTAATAAAGCGCAGCAGATTCTTGGATGATTAGTACTACTTGTTCTTGGGTAAAGCTTTTCTCAAAAACAGCCGTTATTTTAGCATGCTCTATTGCTGTTCTTACAGAATTTATTTTTGCTGTAGAAAAATAATGCTTCTTTCCATCACCAACAACAAAAGTATTTCGAAGATAAGAAAACTCAGTTTGAAATCTGTCGCTAATGCAAACCGAAGCAAGTTTTTGAAGAAACTTCATTTCCTGCATTGCATCATATTTTTCTAATTCAGGTTTACTAACAAACCCAGCATATGCCTTAAGTAGGGTGCTTACTTGTTTTTTTTCATGCCATTCTTTTTTTATTAGGGTTTGCGAAAGAATCGAAAGCAAAAGTGTTTGATTTTCTCTTGTAGGGTATTTAAGTATCTTTCCCTACAAAAAAAGGGCTTACTGGCTCAGAAACAAACGGTAAGGCCTGCACTTTTAGGCTCAAATTTCCTGTCACAGAAATTCCACTATTTGCTTTTGCGCATTGTACAATTGAATGCAAAAGTCCACGGCTAAATTTTTTTTTAAATGGTAGATTATCGATAGGAATCTGTACAAAATTTGTACTGCTAATATTCATCGATTTACCTTTATAATCTTCCCAGCATTTTAAGCACACTTTCCAGCTCATCAATTTGACATGCAAGATTAATTGGTGCTCATAAAGGTTCTTGAATTAGTAATTTTAGAAGGTTTTACGTAATAAATCAAATAAATAACCTCTAAAAGTGTTTAAATTATATTTACTATTTACCTAAAAAACATCAACCAGTAAACTATTTTTATGAGCGAAATGCCTGTAGAATTAATTAAAGAACAACTTGTTTTTCTGGAGCCACCAGCTGGCTATAAGCCACGCTGCCATGTAGCGGCCTGCTTCTGTGAATATAACAATAAATTTTTATTTTTACTTAGGCAGCCAGACAAGGCGTGGGTAATACGTGGGGTATTCCGGGAGGTAAGTTGGATGCAGGGGATACAGCCATCAGTGCTGTCATTCGCGAACTTATAGAAGAGACTGCACTTACACTTACAAGTGAAGAAATCGAAGAGCTTAAACCTTCTACATTCGCTATCCAATGGCAATTTTACTTATACAATGTTTCTCAGAGTTTTTCATGAAAAGCCAGGTACTATTATTATTATCTTCTGCCAAGCACCAAGAAGCACGCTGGATTACCCTTCAAGACGCACTCCGTCTACCACTTATACCAGGTGAGGATGAGTGCATTTATCTAACTTCTTGCATAAAAAAATAAAGCTATACATTCAACTTTTTGATGATGAAGGTTGTAAAAAATCGGTTTGCGTACTTATTATACGCATATTATGACAAGACTCTTTTTTGCACTTGAAATTGTCTGTCCTTGGCCGCAAAATCTTCCAAAAGGAAAAATCCTTCTTGAGCAAGATAGGCACATGACTCTTGCCTTTTTGGGCGAGCAAGAGCCTGATGCCGTGATGCAAGATATTGTTAAATATCAGCTTAAAATAGCTCCTATAGGATATTTTGATCAATGCCAATTTATAAGCTCCGTCGTTTGTTGGCATATGAAGTTACTTTCGCAAAAAGAAATTGCAAAAGACTTACTTCCCCATGTTACTATGGCGCGTGAGCCTTTTGATAAAAAAGCCTGGCAAGAAACATTTGTGCCCCTACCATTTATAGCAAATGCCGTGCACCTTTATGAAAGTCTAGGAAATTCTCGCTATAAATCACTTAAAAAAATTACATTTATTCAGCCATTTGAAGAATTTGAACATACTGCTGATATTGCTTTTTTTGTGCGCGCGCAAAATATGCAAGAGCTTTATTTTACCGCAGCAATAGCTCTCAGTTTTCATTTTTTGCCATTTTTGCAGTTTATCCAAAAAGATGTGCGTTTTACGACACTGGATGAGATTATAAGCAGCTTAAATACCATGATCGCACATGCAGACAGCACTTTTGGCTGTCCACTCAAAGCCGTAAGCTATCATGGAGAAGTAATAATAAGAAAAGATTCATTATTAGAATGGGAGATGATTGTCGATGTCTGATATACAGCAGATAGCTCCGAGCACTTTTTGCATCGCTAAAACAGGATCTATGCATGTTCCTGGACTTGTGATTGCCACAAGTGAGCTTATGCGTGATATTAGAAATGATAAATCACTTGATCAGGTGCGAAATGTTGCGCACCTTCCTGGCATTGTCGGCTACAGTATTGCTATGCCCGATATTCATTGGGGCTACGGCTTTCCTATTGGAGGCGTGGCAGCAACGGATGCCCAAACGGGTGTTATAAGTCCCGGAGGTGTTGGCTATGACATTAACTGCGGGGTGAGACTTGCGGTAATTAATATTCCTTTTTCATCGCTTTCAGAACAAAAAAAGACTGAGCTTTTAAAAACAATTTTTTCACTTGTGCCATCAGGTGTTGGTCATGGCCATAAAAACCGGCATCTTACTTTTAATGACTACAAAAAGCTAGCTGCACTTGGGGCCCGTTGGTCAGTACAAGAAGGTTTTGGATTTGATGTTGACCTAGAACATACTGAAAGCCGAGGTTTTATTGAAAAGGCAGATATGAGCGCCGTATCAGCTCTTGCGCAAAAGCGGGGTCAAGATCAGCTTGGTAGCATTGGCTCAGGAAATCATTTTGTAGAAATTGGTGCGGTCGAAACACTTTTTGATGCTGAAATGGCTAAAAAATGGGGAGTTGAGCTGGGACAGATATATGTTCTCATACATTCTGGCTCGCGCGGATTTGGCCACCAGATATGCCAAGATACACTAGATTCTTTTTTTAGACAGGGCTACGGTAAAGATTTACCTGATCGACAGCTTGTATGCGCTCCCATTAAAAGCGATGCCGGCAGAACCTATTTTCAAGCTATGGCAGCAGCAGCAAATTTTGCTTTTAATAACCGCCAAAGAATTTTGCACCAAGTTCGTCAGGGTTTTGCTCAGGTACTTAAAATAAAACACGAAGATGTGCGCATGATCTACGATGTTTGCCATAACATCGCCAAATTCGAAGAGCATGAAGTAAATGGTAAATTGCAAAATCTTTGCGTACATAGAAAAGGTGCCACGCGCGCTTTAAAGGACCAACCCGTACTTGTGCCGGGAGACATGGGCAGAGCTAGCCATTTGATGGTAGGTATGGGAAATTCTCTTACATTTTGTAGTGCTTGCCATGGTGCAGGTCGCGCGCGAAGTCGCATGCAGTCTAAAAAAGCCTGGCAGGCAACTGATCCAGTAGCCTATATGGCCTCCCAAGGCATAAAAGTCATGGCCAATAGCCGTGGCACAATATCAGAAGAGATGCCGGATGCCTATAAAGACGTTGATCTTGTCGTCAATGCAGTAGTCGAATCAAATCTTGCCCAAAAAGTTGCCCGCCTCAAGCCATATCTCGTCATTAAAGGTTAATTAAAAAGTTTTTTGACCGTAGGTCCCTGGAGTGCCGGTGCTTTTTGCACCGCCCTTAATTTTACGAACACCAAAACTACAAAAGCTTTAAAGCCAAAATTAGCCCTTTTTTATGCTTTGCAGCTTCTGCGGTTAGGGTGTTCGTAAAATTAAGGGCAGTGCAAAAAGCACCGGCACTCCAGGGACCTGCGGTCATTTTGCGAAAAATAATTATATTTTTAAGTTTTCTAAATTTTTCACAATATCTGCTAAATGTGGATTCTCATAAAGATTAGCTAACTGAGCAAGCCTATTCCTATCAGGTGATTGCATAACACTCAAAACATTTGTGCAGCAATCAACAAGGCCAGGAACTTGCCACTGATTTCCTAGTTCTATTAGGCCAAGCATATCTGCTTCTATCTCAGTCTTTTTTTTGCTTTGCCGTTCTCTTTGCTCTTGTTCGTTTTGTAAAATAATTTCAGGTGGCACAGAATAAAAAACGTCAGCTATCCTTCTTAATAAGCTTCTATTTTCAAGTTGAGATACTATAGGATATCGCACATCTTTTAAAATGTTTTCGGGTAGTAGTGCATTCTGTCCGAAATACAAAAAGTGCACAAAGTGTCTCAGTACACTTTTTGAAACATGCCCAAAGCGAATACTTCTTTCAATCGATTCTTTCATTGAGCTTGACATAGCAGTCTGAAAAACTTGGCCCCCGTAGAGATACAAAAGTAATCCGTGTATTTTGATTTCAACACCCTCAGAACTTATCAAACAAAAATCACAAAATAATTGTTTTTTGTACAATGTGAATAAACTTTGTGGTTTAGTCTCAAGGTAGAGCGAATCAACACTTTCTTTTAATTCTTTTCCAGCTGTTTGCATCAATTTCATTTTTTTATGGTTTGAAGCAAGTGCGCTTTTTAGTTCTTCATCGGCTTGCATATACAAAATACATGCGTGCGCTTGTATTTCAATATCATCATTACTCAATAAGGTAACATCGTAAAGCTTTTGTTCAGGACAAAGAGCAGACAAGCTTTCAGTTACTGAAGGTCTTTTTTGCGGCATACGCGGGGTAATTGTATAAACAAAAGGTTCGGTTTTATTCCATCTAATCGAAAATCCTTTTATTGTTTCAGTTTTTGTTCCGGATTCTCTAGTAATTTCTTGCTGCACTTGAACTTCTATACATCTTGCATGCAGGCTTTCTGTAAAATCCTTTAAAGCAGGACTTATATGATCTTTAAACCAAGCAGAATAGGCTTTTACTGCAGCATCAATTTGCGGCTTTTTTAAAACAATGGGTGAATGTGAATATTCATGAATTACAACTCTGCCGTCTCCAACCTGTATTGGAAGTATAATAATATCGCGTTTATCTCTAAATGATTTCTCAAATAATTTTCTTATGCACTCTACGCTGGTTTTAATATCTTCAATTACGTATCTATTTCCTGAAATGGAAATTTCTCTTGTATTATCTGTTAATTGAAGAATTGCACTTGTAGGTACAACAGCGGCTATTACACGGCAAAATATCTTTAAAAAAGGATCTTCAGCAAAAATGATTGCCGCAAAGTCTTGTCGAGCATGTCGCTCAACGGCATCTGCTATAAAAAAAGTAAATGCACTATTGAGATTGCGCGAGTGTTCGTTTACTTGAAACTGAAAGGTCATATATCTGCCATTTTTAAATTAATTATTTATTATAAGCAAAACATGCTTTTTCAAAATAGGCATTATAATAACAGGGCAATCTGATTTCCAAAAGCTTTAATTTATAGCGAGAAATATACCTATCTCACAAAATCGCAGTATCTCTACTTGTTTTTGTATCATTAATTCCCAAATAAATTTATAGGAAAGTTGTACAGAGGAGCCCGGTTTTTTGCATGCAAAAAGAAGTTGAGAAATTAGCCGCATTTGTTTGTGACAAGAAATTTGAAGATCTTTCTCAAGAAGCCATTCTTGCATTAAAAATTCGAGTGCTTGACTCTCTCGGATGTGCGTTTGGCGCACTTTCAAGTCAGCTTATTGGCATGTTAAAGATTCATCTTGATGATTTTGGTGGTAATAGCAGATCGAGCATTATTGGCGGCGGTAAAAGCTCGCCGGATCGTGCCGCATTTTATAACGGCGCGCTCATTCGCTATCTAGATTATAACGACAGCTTCCTTGCCAAACACGAAACTTGTCATCCAAGTGATAATTTAGCAGCAGTACTTGCCGCATGTGAGTATGCAAACTCTACGGGAAAAGAATTTCTTGTAGCACTGGCTATCGCCTATCAAGTTCAATGCCGCATGTCTATTGAAGCACCAGTAAGAAAAAAAGGCTTTGATCACACAACTCAAGGCGCTTTTGCGGCGGCAGCAGGTGTTGCAAAAGCACTCAAACTTTCCCCCGAAAAAACGGCTAATGCTATTGCCATAGCAGGGGTTTCAAATAATGCCTTAAGAGTTACAAGAACGGGTGCTTTATCGCATTGGAAAGGGCTTGCCTATCCTAATACCGCTTTTTCTGCGACACATGCTGCGTTTTTAGCCCTTCGCGGAGTTACTGGACCTCTTGAAATTTTTGAAGGTAATAAAGGTTTTAAAGAGGCAATTTCGGGTCCCTTTACCATTTACTGGGAACAAGAAGACTTAGAACTTGTTTGCAGAACAATTATAAAAAAATATAATGCAGAAATCCATTCGCAGTCAACACTCGAAGGTATTTTAGAGCTAAAAAAAGAACATGCACTTATGGCAGGCAGTATAGAGCACATCAATATTACCATATTCGATGTAGCCTATCACATTATTGGAGGAGGGGAGGAAGGCGGCAAAAAAGAAATTCGCACCAAAGAAGAGGCCGATCACAGCCTGCCTTACATGATAGCTGTCGCCATTCTTGATGGTGAGGTTACACCTTTGCAGTATAAGTCAGAAAGAATTATTAAAGATGACGTGCAAAAGCTACTTAAACAAATTACCATAAAACCAAGTCAAGAGTTTAGCCAAAGATTTCCTGAAGAGATGCCAGTTCATATACAAATCACCAAAAAAGACGGTAGCTACGTAAGCATGGATAAAACAGACTACGAAGGGTTTTTTACAAAACCTATGAGCTGGGAGCATGCAGTCGCAAAATTTAATTTACTGTCTGCAGATCATCCTAAAAAAAATGAAATTATTGATGTAGTATCTAAACTAGAACATTTTGATATAAGCGTTTTAGCAAAATTAATAGAGGGAACTTAAAAAATGAGCCAGTACCCATTTGACTTTATCCGCACAAATAAACCCTCACCAAAGCCTCGAACAAAGAGAGTTACAGAAATTCGAGGGCCATACTATTCGGTCATGGGTAAAAGCTATTTAGAAGATGTGCTCTCTACAATGGAACCTTATGTTGATAGTCTCAAATTTGCCGGAGGCTCTTTTAGCTTGATTCCCGAAAAGCAGCTTCGAGAATTAATTGACACGGCCCACCGCTATAATGTAATGGTATCAACTGGTGGTTTTATTGAATACGTACTTACTCAAGGAGTAGAGGCAGTTAATCGCTACATCGATACATGTAAAAATGTTGGATTTGACATCATCGAAGTATCAAGCGGATTTATTACTATTACAACAGACGATTGGCTTAGAATAGTAGAACGCGTACAAAAAAGTGGCTTAAAGGCAAAACCCGAAGTTGGCATACAGTTTGGGGCGGGCGGTGCGACAAGTGCCCAAGAGTTAGAATCAGAAGGTGTGCGCGCCGTTGAGTGGGCAATCCAGCAGGCCCAGCGTTTTATTGAGGCCGGTGCTTATATGATTATGATTGAGTCCGAAGGCATCACAGAAAGTGTAAAAACTTGGCGCACTGATGCTGCAGCCAAAATTATCGATCAAATTGGCCTTGAAAAGGTGATGTTTGAAGCCGCAGATCCCGAAGTGTTTTCATGGTATGTCAAAAACTATGGACCAGAAGTTAACCTTTTTGTTGATCACAGTCAAATCGTGCAGCTTGAGTGCCTTCGAGCTGGCATATGGGGTACTAAAAGCACCTGGGGACGCATTGTAACATATAAGTAATCAATTGCCCTTTTAGCACCCTTTAATACAATTTGTAAGATTTTTTTGAAAAGCGGCGGTGATTATGTTTTGTACATCACGGCAAATACTTCAGATTCTCAATCTTGGGGTTGTCGAATTATCTATTACTACTGTCACATCAGCTAGTAGTGCTTTAAGATTTAAATTGACACTGTTGTCATCTGTAAGTTTACTAAAATGTTTTTCAATACTAGTTTTTGTCTTTAATAACGTATTTAGGGGAGGGAAGTCATATTCGATTTGTGTCTGTAAGTGCTTTTTTTGAATGTCACTTATCATTTTCATATAACGAGGTTTGGTAATACTTTCCAAATTTAGGATTCTATGAAAAATTGGGCTGGGTGGGGGTCCCATTGCTGCAACAGAGTGAATATTAGGAACAAAATAATCAGTTTCAATTGTTACGTTTGGCAGTACAGGTACAAGCGTTTTTTTTGCATATGCTTTTCTTTCAGGCAGACAAGAGACATAAAAAGGAAAATCACGGTGCACTGATACTTGGCAACCTTCTAAAAATTCTGGAGGAAAAGTCTTTGCGCTGCTTAAAAGTACAGTTGATAATAAATGTTGAATTTTAGAGGCATCAGCAGTAAGAAGTCTAAATTTAAAACCATTAAAAGTTGTGCACGTGCTGGTAAAGGCAACCACGCTTTTTACATCAGGGATCATTTTGCCAAGATATAGTACCATATCGGTGGACAGTGTAAATATTGGCGAAGTTTGAGCTACTCTAGTTGGTTCCATTTTCAACTCCTTATTTAAACAAAAATAATATGGTTTTTGGCATGTTATTGTCAAATCAATAAAAGTCACCAGATAATTTGGCTATTTACACCGTCATAGTATAAACTTAGTTTTATAAAAACTCTTTATTTGGAAGCCTCTCATAAAATCCAAAAGTTCTAGCTTCAAATGGAGTAACTGCGGGTACTTCATCTTTGACATAATCTGTACGCGCGGCAATTGTTAGTTTGGCTGGTTTTTTTATAATTTTTAGCCAGTCTTCTCTGCCAGAAACAATTAGTAAAGGAATGCCGAGTGCAGTAATTAATTTAAATAATTCGTCGATATTTTGTTTATTTAATGAGCACCAGCTTAGATCGATTTGCTTAACAGCTTTAAGTTCTTCTTTAGTAAAGAGTTTTATATCTTTAAGTGGGTTAGAGCTCATAGATAAATCAAGACAATGAAATGCATTTGCGCGAGTTCTTTTAATGCCGCGCTTTATAAGATAGTTTTTGCGCTCAACATCGCTCATGCGCTGCAATTCATATACCACACGAATATCAATAGTTTTGCTAGTTTCATCGCTTTGCAGACGGTGTATGGCAGTCTCATCTACGAGAGAATTAATATTTGATACTCGCACTTGCCATCCCATGGCTTTAGCCATGTTCTTATTGAGTAACACATCTGTAAATCCTGTTAAAAAAAGAACATCAAAATCCTTTACTTGATGCATTACCTTCACACCTTCTTCGGTTCCATTAAGACATTGCCTTACTAATGAACCTATAAACATGCCAACTTTTACTGTTTTTTGGTTGGCAGCAGCAGGTAGTAGTGGTTTCAAATTACGCATGTCACCTTTAATAAGTGTTATTTCATGTATTTTTGCTTCGGCATTTACCCCTGGATTACTATCAATCCCAAAGGCAGAACACTCTATTTGATTTTGAGTTAGTATTTTTTTTGCAATAATAAGGTCATTTGCCTTACCACATCCAAAAGAACAAAGTTGTACTCCATGTTGTACAGCACGTTCGGCTAATGCATCAGTAGTAGCAACGGTCATTGTGACCTTGCGAGCAGCATACGCGCTTATATGTGCATAAAATGCTTTGCAATGCGCATCATTAGAATATATGTCATCAGTATCTGTAATTTCAGTCCAGGGAATCAATGTTTGCTTTCTGCCTTGCATAAAGTGCGCATTTTCTGCGGTAGCATTTGAGCCTACAAGTAAGTTAAAAAAAAGAATATCATTATTATTGTCTTTTTTAACTGCATAGGTCTTGCGCGTTTTATCATCAAATTTTAGTAAAACAGCTACTCTTTTCAAAGAATCTGTCTCAAAAACATCCACTTTTTTTTCTATTTGGCATAAAAGTACTATTTTTCGAACGGCTTTTGTATTTTTATGAAATGGATATTTTGGCGGAGCTTTAAGCGTTACGCGTAAAAGAGGTTCAGTTAATGAAATGCCTTCAGTTGGATGGGCAGACTCTTCTAAATTATGCAATATCTCATTAATTTTGGCTGAAATTTTTTAAAAGTAAAATTATTAAAAATTTTAGTTATCTTTTCATGACAATTTATATAGGCAAGAAGTGGTGCAGTAACCCCATCCTTATTTTTGACATCAATATCTGGATCTTGCGAAAGAAGCGCCGATACTGCAAGAGGACTACCTCTTTCTGCTGCATGGTGTAAGGCTGTTGATCCATCTGCCATTTTTTCACTTGCAAAACCAGGATTTTCCGTTAATACGCTATCAAGTGCTGTTAAATCGCCGATTTCAACTGCTTGCCAAAATGTAATCCATCTAGTATCTGATATATTCATAAAGTCTCCAGAATTTATAAAACTATAACATACTGTTAAATATATTAAACTAACTATTCAGATGCTGAAATATTTTTTATCAAGTTGCAAATTTGGCATAAAAGACTGTGGAGTTTATCTATACTAATATAATAAAATATACAAAAATTTAGGTAATTAAATGAATCCATGTGCATCTCCAATTTATATTTATGCAGCTGAGCTTTCAGCAGATGCCTTTTGTGTAGAACAAGTTACGGCGCGATTAAAGGAGATGCAAATTTCCGAAGATCGTGTCATTGCTCTTCCGGATAGCACCTACTTAGCAAGAGAGCTCGGACAAAAACAAGCTACTGTCGTTTTTCCTGGCGGAAATGCGATGGTGCTTTGTGAAAAGCTGGAAAAGCAAATAGACAAAATTCGAAGTGCCGTAGATCGTGGATGGAATTACCTGGGAATTTGTGCGGGTGCAAATTTTGCATGTCAGAATGTCTATTATCTTGATAGTAGATCTTATAAGATGCTTAGTTGGGAGCACGATTTACATCTTCCTTTAGCTAAATTACTAGAAGTCAATGGTCGGACACCCGCATTTGCTGTCCAAGTGCCAACTGCTCAGGGAGGAAATAATGGCAGACTTGTGCAAGTAACAGCCCAAAATCAAACCTTTGGTTGCTACTGGAATGAAGGCGCAAGTTTTGAAGCAGTTAGAGATCATAAAGTTCCAGTTGTAACTGAAGCCGTATATAGTGATAATACAACGAAGTTAGCTTGTGTAAGTGGAATATTTGGAAAAGGCAAAGTCTGTATTACCGGCGTTCATCCCGAAATAGTAGAAACCGAAGCGGGCGCTAAAAATACCGCAGATGTTGATGAAAAGCGAAAAGCTTTTCTCAAACATATTTTTCAGTGTGTTGATATTCTGTGATTTTACGACTTAAAGCAAAAAATATTTTTCTCACTGTTGTTAAAATGTTTTATTTGACGAGTGTATTCTATTGCAGCATTGTTGGTATAAGAGGTTATGGTTTTTTTCCAAAATTGGTAGGCGCCGGTATTGTGCGGCATTACCATTACTTCCCACATGCCTTTAAAAGTATCAAAACAGTGATAGGCAACAAACTTGCCTAGCCCTTTTCCTTTAAATTTCCTGATGATGTAAAACTGAGCCATGTTGTAGTCAATTTTGTCATCGCTTCCTTTTTTGTCGACGATCACAAAACCTGCCAATTCTCCCTTGTAACGGATTAAAAAGGGAAAAGCGTCATCAGTTTGCCAGTATTTTTTAAAATCGATGCACTCATAAAGGCCATTTTCTGGCATTTGCCAGCCTGCTTCATCTCTCATATATTCACTCATGTCATATACGTAGAAGCGGCCCATATTCTGTATAATGGGATAATCATCGAGTAAAGCGGGGACTAGTGTAACTTGCTCGAAATTAAAATTCTCTTTTGTCATGTTCTTTAAAAAGTAATCGTTTGTGCAATTTTGTTAAAAAGCTTTTGTTTGTCCTGGCTAAAAGACGTGGTTGTAAAGGCAAGTACGTACACATTTGGTCCATTGCCTATTAAATAGCATAATTGATGAAGAGAGCTTTTTGCGTGTGATTGAATCCACCATTTGCAGTATTGTTCATCTATTTTGACATTTCCAGAGTCTTGAATGGTCCAGCCTGCATTCCTAATCCATTGAATCGCTTCTTTATAGTAGCTGCTGATACTCAAATTAGAGGGGAGTTTTTCGTGCATAATTGCAAGAAAAGCATTGTCACTTTCCGGAGCATTCCAAGCGCGATAAAGCGGTCCTTGGCCCACTTTATAACTGCTACTTGAAAACCCCCAAAATGCCTGCCTTTTTACATCTTCAAATTCAGCTATTTCATGCCAGCCAAAGGGAAGCTCAATTGCATAATCAGAACTAGTGTCAGTACGGCTTTCAACCTGTTTCTTACATGTTATTATGCTTCTTGGCGTATGGCTACAGGCAGAAAATAGCCCTTGCATTGCCACCACAAGTGCTGCAAAATATACTACTTTATTACTTTTATGCATGATTTAACCTTCTGTTTTTTGCTGATTGCGATTGCATGAGTAAATATATAAAGCAAAGTGCCTTTAAAGGCTCTTAGATAAATCCTCTTACTCCTTCAACGCTCAAATAGCCTCGAGGTTCTTAGCTTATCGGCTTTTAATGTTTCGATCTTTAAGCTCTTTGTCTATGAACTCGGTTTCATTAGATAAATAGTGGCACGCCTTATAAATTTTTAGCGCACCTTTAAGCTCATCATCTGTAGAAGTTTTAAGGGCAAAGTTGCGAGCTGCGATTTCGCGTCTATGATCAAAAACAAGAGCTAAGCTTTCTGCAATGAGCACAGGAAATGAGCGTGGAGCTTCATATAACCTATTAACGATAATGCCTAGTATCGCTCCGGCAAAAGTAGCAATGCTTTTTTCAACCTCACTTCTTAGGCCATCATTATTTTTTATGTGATAAAGTTCACGTAAAATAAAATAATTTGTCCCCACGGGATCTTCTGCCTTCATGCCTCTCGGAACATGAACTGCAGCTCCATAATAAACATTAGTACCAAAAAAACTGGGTCTGCATGCCTGCTGAGTAGTTATGCACTTGATATCACGACGTAGGCCCGGAACTCTGTTTATAAGGCTTGGCGGTACACTTTCTGGAAACATTTCAAATGGCGCACATATCTGCTGCGTCGCTCGCGCCAAATGAAATACGGTGAGGCCAAAAGCAGCAGCATTCATTAATGTATTCATAGTCTCTCAAAGGTTTAAATAAAGCGAACATTTATAGCAGATATGGACTGTATAAGCGTAGCAAAATAAGTAGGGCCAAGCTTATATGTGTGATTCATTTCAAATCGCACATAGAAGCTCCGGCCCTTTACACTAAGATTCTGCCTTGCCTATCGATAATGATTGGCTTTTGGCCCTTTTAGCAGCCTGGTTTTTAAAGCAAAGTACATTAGGGTTAGTTTGGGCAGTCTGAAGGATTAGCTGCGCAGTATTCTTTTAAATATTCTGCACACATTGCATTATGTTCCGGAATATACACGAAAACAGCAGCCATGGCCGAACAACCGGCTGCTGTCACACAAAGTATTTCCATTTTATCCTGAACCCAAGTAAGTTCAGAAGTTTGAGTAGCAAGTGATTCCACTTCTTTTTCAAGATCGCTAACTTTAGAAGTGATCTCTTTGAGTTGACCAAGAGCTTGGATGACTTCTGCAGAAGGTAATAAAGTCTCTCCTTTGTGGAATACTTTGGAAACTTTATTCCACGTTTTACATACCCCACTCATACGAACTCTTTCGGTTAGATCCGACTGAGTATAAAACTCTCCTATCAACACATTCGGTAAATCAGAGATTGAACTCATCATGTTCTCCTAAGTAAAATAGCGAGTTTTTACGTATTGCACACTACCTTCAAGCACGTAGAAAGCAACCACTCCCATTACAGCTAATGCGACATTTGAGGCCTTATTTAATGAAGAAACCTGATTTCGTAACTTTTCAGTTTTAACTCCAGTTTCTTCAATGTCCTTTTCTATGGACCTAAGGATTTCATCTGTCCTAGCAAGTTCTGATAGATAATCTCCCATTTGCTCTTGAGCAAATGAATCTTGCGGATTTCCAAAATGACAAGGCATCATATATTTACTTCCCTATTAAATAAGTAACGCTTTTATAAGCAAAATAACCAGTTCCTAAAGTTCCAGCAACAATTGCTACTGGAGAAACAGTAAAGAATGAAAAAGCTATAAAAACAACTGAACTCGATGTTATTGAAGATGTAGCTCGGATGGTAAATTTTAAATCTATACTTTTTTGCTTTGTTACTTCAATTTTTTCAATTGTGTTAGCTAATTTTTGTTCCGAAGCTTGCAGTTTAGTTTCTACATCCCTTACTCTTTGAGAAAAGAGAGCAAGTGCTTCAGTTTCAATATCTATTCTTGCTAAAGGGTTTCTTGTATCTATTGCTGGTGACATAACGATCCACACTAATTGTTTTTGTATATATCGTATATGAAGATTCCTTTTAAATCTATTAACTTTAAATGAATTTTAGCGTATATTAGTTATGTTTATTTAAAAGGAATTTTTTATGGCACAACCTATTGCTCAAGAAGCTCATGCTAATCTGGGTATCAATCAAATTTATAACACACTACCTGTGACTCTTGCTGATTTAAACCAAAGGACTAACACTCTTGCACAAAGACTTGCAACTGCACAAGCTACTCTTAGACAAGAGCAAGCAGAAGTTAATCGCTTAATTCCCTATGTTAAAATCATAGTTACGAGTGCAGGAGGCTGCGTAGGATGTGTAGCAGCTAAATTACTTGGAACATCAACGCTCGGCATGTGCGTTGCGGCTGCTGGCGGAGCCCTATTCGGTCGCCTTTTTGCGTACTATTTAACAAAACCCTAAAGTCAGGACTCAGGTGGGGCTGAAACAAATCGAAGATATTCGAAGAAAGCCTTGTCGGTTTTTTCCCTAGATTGTTGTCCTGAAAGGACAAATTTATTAATAGCCCACGGTGAAACCGTGGGTATAATTATAAACGAAGATTGAGTCGCTTCGCGACGGTTTAATAAATAGAAGTAGAATGTTAAACTAAAATAATAAGCCGTCGCGAAGCGACTTTATTTTCTTTTATAATAATACCCATGGTTTCACCGTGGGCTATTAATAAATTTGTCCCTACAGGACAATAGACTTTCACGTTTTTAAAAAATCAGGACTTAATTTGGTGGGTATTTTTGAGAAGAAAATTATCCAATTTTTGATTATTTGTTTTACCACAATGCAGGCCTGACATTACGACATTCTTGAGCCTGACTTGACGCAGACTCTCTTTAAATGAAAGGCGAAGCTACGTAAATATCTTCCCAAATAATATTGTGAGACATACACTTCAAAGTCCCAAAAGAGGTGTCACAACGATGTTAGCAAATAATATTGCAGATCCCATGGTAGTAAAATCCATGACAATTGGGGTATTGTTAGCCCATGCTGTTCAGTGGGTTGAACCGGTTACGAACCTTATAAATGAGAGCTATTTATTGGGTGAATCAGGGATGTGGGTGGAAGGTGCCATGCGAACCAATGTCGCAGAAATTCAAGAACTTCTTTTGCAAAAAAGAATTATCGTAGCCTTTGATCAACAAAAATTGTTAGGCTGCATCAAAATCACAAAAGCGGATGTGAATGTTTTGGAATTTGGCCAGCTTGCCGTAAGTAAAGGATCGATGCGAAGCGGTGTTGCTACTCAATTGATACAATATGTCGAAAACTATGCAAGACATGAGGGATTTTCTAAAATTAAATTAGAAATACTTTATCCAGCTAAGGAGTTTGAACAGATTCTTGATGAAAGCGAATACATCGATATGACCGATCCGCTCGTTTTTGCTTGGAAGAAAAAAGCATTGCTCCATAAAATATATATGAAAATGAATTACCAAAAAAGCAATGTTGGTGATATGTCTGAATTTGCTCTTGATTATCCACAATTAGTCAATTCACTTGCCATTGCATGTAAATATGTCGTTTACGAAAAATCACTAGATGACACAGGTTAAAGTGAGTTGCTCGGAGCTGCGATCATTCATTGGAAACAGTAGGGGTTGCTTTACAATCGAAGAATGCGCACCCGTGCTCTACTGTTATTTTTGCTATTTTGCCGATTGTCATAGAATTTTTCCATTCATCTGCGGTAACAGAACCATATACACAAATTCCCCTTTCAATAATTTCCGGCTTAATGCCTAGTAAAGTTACAGAGTCTAAGTGATTTTTGCGATCGCGTATTTCGTCTCGTGCAATATTTTCTAAGCGGATCTCGATAGTTTCACCGTTCTTTAATGGCTTTTCTTGCGAAACGTTATTCACAGGGCTTTGTGCTGGAAATGGATCAAGGTTGAGCTCTATACAGATGTCATCTTTGAGCGGGAATTGCACTTGCAGGCGAGTAATGTCGGATCCTGAATTAATTGTTATGCAAAATGAGAAGTTAGTCATGTTTACCTCTTTTTTTAAAAATTAATTTTATGGAATATACCCATTATAGTCAATGCGGAATTTAGTAGTCTTCTAGTTCAATGGTGAACTTGTTTTCTTCAATTCCATACTGGGAAAGACTTTCATCGTCTCCTACGATAAGGCCATTACATACAAAATGTGGTTCATCAGGAAGTGGTTTGAATTCTATTTTTTTAGACTTGGCTTTTAATACCTCTTCTTCCCTTTCCCTACTGACCACACCATGTCGCCATGGATACTTCTCTTGAATGTATTCTAACTGACGCTTTATAGAAGCACTATTCTCCTCGTGAAGCTGTGGTATTCGATTCCGACATTCTTCCCGCAGCTGGGCAAAGGTATCTGTTGTATAAACTGACACCCGGACATTTTCCATTTCACTGTTGGTACATTTTAAGTGAACCCTCACATCCATATGCGTCTTGAATGCTCCACGAATATAATCTGCAAGAATATGTAGGCCAATCTCATTGCAGGTGGCTATGGTGTGATTGGCTTCTGTTAGGGACGTAAAGTCTTTCTTTGTCGGCAGCACACTAAACCGAATATAAGGCGCGCACACTTTGCGAAATATAGCTGAGTCAACATCTAAGAAAATTTCATTTGCACTGTCCCAAGCGCCGCTCACTCTTCTTTCAAGCACTGAGTTTTTATTTTGTGGGCGCTGAAGAGTTGTCTTTGAAAATTCAAACTTCTCTCCGCCCGCACTAACTTTAACTATTTCTGTCATAATAACCTCAAATAAAAAGTATAGCTTAGCTAAATACAGGTTATTATGCAATAAAAATTTTTCTTACTGTCAGGCGTCTGCTCGAATAACAAGTCTTATTTTTAAACGCGTGAGCGCACAACATAAGGGGCCGACATAAGGGGCCGGGGGACATAAGGGGCCGGGGTATTCGATTCGTTCGATTTGAGGGTGTCTAAAGTCTTGAATCGAGCGAATCGAATACCCCAGCCCCTTACCCCGGCCCCTTATGACCCCGGCCCCTTATGATATGCTTGAATGTCCTATACCTTATAAAATCCCTTAAATTTGCAAAAAAGAACAATCTTTGTTATGTTTACAATCTTAATAAAGATTAGCCTATGAGTATGTCTGTATGTCTGTACAATCAATAGAAATCCTGCCCCGAGAAGTTATGGGAGAAGTTCTAAAAAGCCTGGTTCAGGTTACAGGTTCCAGTATAGTTCACAAAGTAGATATTCCCGTGATCTTCAAGTATGTCGCAAGCCTTGCAAGCACAAGTAAAAAAATGCGAGAGCTCGTGCATCATAAAGAAGTTATAAATGCCTTATTTCAGGCACTATGTACAAAATACCGGCTTAGCGTTGAGGGTGTGGCAGTCAGATGCTATAGCCCAATTGCACAAGCACGGCTTTTACAAGTGTGTGAGAAAAATGGAGATTTGCAAGTAGATGATGCTACGCAAAGAATCTTGAAGATTATGGAGAAAGTGCACAATAAAGAGGCAACATATTTGATTGGTCATCCCTTACGTTCGACGTACATCAGGGGTTCTTCCGGTACTCTATCGGGGTTTGAATTGCATTGTTCCTCTCGTCGTTTTGTGGAAAAACTTTGCACACCTCTTGGAGAAATTCATGTTCCTGACGGTATAAAACGTTCGGACCCTTCTAGTTTCCTTGAAGAGGATAGAGAGGCATCTCAGGCATCTCTTGCTGTAACTGAGCGAATGCTGAACGCTCTATGCGCAAAATTTGAAAGAATTTCCTTGGATGACTCTGATCGTGAGCGTACTGTTTTTGAAGTCATACCCCCAGAAGGACCTCTTGATAATGTACGTGTAATTGACAAGTCTATGATACGTCATTTGTCAAAAGAAGATCTTTCGAGTAGAATTGGAGCTCAACATTTGATCTGGTGTACTTACGGGTGGAGCGTATATCGAATTATGGATCCGCAGGGTGTTGTCACAGCACCTGTTGTTCTGCCTGCCATTGAGGCGCAAAGCCGCGATCCCGAGACTCTTGAGCTTATGCGGGGCTATCTGTATCTTCAAAAACAAAAAGAATTTCAGCGCTATATAGGCCCCATTCAGTATAGAGCTTGCCTAAAGAAAGGCTGCCCAACTCTTGCGCAGTTACGCACTTGTGTGATTGAATTACTAATGGATCATCAGATCAGGAACACCTATATCTGCACTAAGCGTTAAACATTCAGATTTTTATATCCCACATAATTGATAGATATCTGGTTATGCTGGGAACCCTACATTGAGATGCAAAGTGATTATGAGGACATTCCTGACAACGAGTTTAGGCCTGATGGTCCACGGCTGATAAAAGTTAGCTTTCCTAATGTATCGAATGTACGGGAAGCGGTTGAAAACGCCTGCGACCAATGGCTTCAAGATTTGTTTACCTGGGAACAGGCAACGCTTGATGATTACCCTCGTATACAATTTCCAATGTCTGAAGAAGAAAATGTATTTTTTGTTAAAACAAAACTATCTTGGAGTGCTCACCATGTGCTAAAGAGTCTAGGGCGGGACTTGGGATTTGAGCACATGATGAATATAGACATGATCTATGAATATAAAGGCGTGGGTGATAATGTTCCAACGTGCATCTGGATCCGCAAAGTAGCTGTAGAACAAGTATTTGCTGCCCTACCTATCAAGCTTAAAGCAGAGTCACAGGATCCAAATGCCTGAGCCTAAGATTTTAAAAGGGGCCGCGCCCTGCGATGTGCGATTTGTAAAAGGGCCGGGCTATGCGATTCGCTTGATGTAAAAGGGCCGGGCTATGCGATTCGCTTGATTCAGAACTTTAGAAACCCTCAAATTGAGTGAATCGAATACCCCCGGCCCCTTTTACCCCGGCCCCTTTTACGGCAATTTCTTCATAACTTCCCTTTTACAGTAAATGACATAGAAATCCGAATTTTTTTTTATACACCAGATAGAAGAGACCTGCCTGTAGGAGCAATGACAATTGCCTCCGTTATTCGTGGAGCTGTAAATTATAAGGCCAATAATCCTAATGGATATACACTGGACACTCTTCGCAGAGAAACCTACGAAAAAGCACTGCAAATTGTCACAGAGGAGAACGCCAAAAAATCTGCAAAAAAGGCTGATGAATTATGAAAAGACACTAATCTTTTTCTTTCTTTATCGTAGCACCATTACCTTGTCAGCTGCCAAGTGCGTTGCCCTTTTTTAAATCACTAGTCGCTTTGATGGGATTTAGATTGTTAGCGGCTTCAAATGGACGCTTGCAAATATAGAGATTCTGGAAATATAGTTGCACGGCGGTTCATTTAAATAATTATAGGAGCGCATTATGTATAAAAAATATAAAAATGCTTTTTTCTTAGTATTTATGTTGGCCTTCCTGGCTGCGTGCGGCCACAAAGTAAATAATGAGACACCATCTGATGTGTGTGGTTACAAGGTTTCACTTCCTGATGGCTGGCAAGAGGTTGCCAAGAAAGAAGATGTTATGAAGATGGTTTTTTGGGGATTTTCGAACTCAAATTATACTAGATTTACTGAGGAGCCGCTATTTCGTGCGTGGAGAGCTCCTGATGAAAATACATTTCTTACAGTTATGGAACTCAAACGCCATCGTAATTTTGGTGCAAGCCTTTTTGGCGATGAAATTATGCGTACTCTGCCTGATAGTGGATGGAAAATACAAGAAAAAGGTACTACGCAAATAGATAGCATCTATTGCAAATGGTGGATTCAGTCTCATTTAAATGGAGCTCTTCAACAGCAGTCTTTTTTAATTGGCAAAGGGGCTTACTATTATACTTTTGTATTTTCTACTTCTTATCTTAGCGAAGAAAGACAAAAGATGTTTGAAAATGTCATGAAAACTGTAACTTTTTATAAGGGACTATAACTATGAAAGCATTGTGTTTTTTTATAATGGTCCTGTGCGTATCTTGTGCAACAAACAAAACCCAAGCTCCTCAATTGTTACAAGTCCAAAATGCCCATGGAATTGTTATGAAAAATAAAAAGGCAATTACAGTAGAAACCAAAAATGCAGGGCCAATAGCATTTTATGTTTTTGATGCACAAAAAGTGCCTGCAAATCGTAAATTTTATCTTCAATTTAACGATGAGATGCAACCAAGACATCCAATTGAACTAATAAGTGATGATTATGGCTGCTTGCATCTTGCTACAGATCGCAGTGCTGCATTACGTGAGCGCATTTATTATATGCAGTTTCTTTTGCCAGGTGAAATACAATCTGTCTGGCTTGTCTCCGAAGACAAAAATATTGCGGTGAATACTACATTCATTCCATATCCACTTGTAGCATATGGTACTGATGGGGCTGAAATTTCAGTCGTAAGAACTGAATCAAAGGGTATGCTAGTGCAATGCCATGGAAAATATTTTAAAGATCAGGAAAAACTTAAAGTGTTTATTGATGAAAAAGATGCACAAGTTATAAAACCAGTAGACTGTAATAAAGGTAATTTTTATATACATGTAGTTCCACCAAATCCAAAAAGTTTTGGAGGGGCAGTTTCACTTACAATAGTCCGTGAAAATGGCGAGGTAATGTCATTATCATATCCATTTGGAAGAGAGTCATTTAACAAAGATGCACTTTGCGGCAATACTACAAAAATGCAAGATGAAGATTACGATAAACTCGAAGATGCTATTCAGTGCTATTATAAGGGGACTTCTCCAGATGCGTTAATTTGATTATTAGAACTGCAACGTAGTCTATGAAAAAAGCCCATCCACAAAAATTTGCATTGATTGGCCTTCCAGGAAGCGGCAAATCCACATTTGCCGCCAAGATTGGTAGCATTTTAGGCCTTCCGGTTTACCACCTCGACAAGCATGTGTTCGAGCGGGATGGCAAAAAAAAAGAATAAGCAGGAATTCATAGAAATTCAAAGAGCCATGCTCAATGAAGAAGCTTGGGTAGTTGAAGGCTGTTCCTTTTCAACTTTTGAAATGAGGTTTGCTAAGGCGGATGTTTTGATATATTTTCAGTTTTCACGCCTTATCTGTTTTTTCAGACTTTTTAAAAGACTTTTCAACTACGAAAAGGACTTCGGAGGATTGAGAGCAATCAATTGGGAAATTTTAAAATACACCTGGAACTTCGACAAGGAAAAAAGATCTAAGATCGAAGAGCTTAGGAAAAAGTACCCAAAGACAGATTTTCTTATTTTCAAAAATCACAAAGACGCGGATCGATTCCTCAGTTCCCTGGTTAATTAGGTTCTTTCGAAATAAACTGCATCTGACATCAAGCTTTTATACTCAAGTGCCATTCTAAAAAAAAGACCCCGCTCACATTGTTCTCAGAACTTTGTGAGCGGGGTCTTTTACTAATCCTCAAATTTTGACAGCTTTTTATTTTTTAGCTGCTAAACTTTGCACAAGGATTGTGGCCTCTTGTTTTAGTTCTTGCATCCTTTTTTGCTGTGCAGCGGCATCTGTGGGAAGATTATCTTTGTATTGGAGTACCTGTTGACGCAGTGAATCGATTCGTTGCACTGCAGCGGGATTTTGTTTATTCGCTTCTTGCATCTTGAGAAGCGCACCAGCGATGCCATCCAAGGCCTTAATGGTCTGACCATTGAGGACGGCAAGGTTTGCCTTTGCTTGGTCTATCTGGGTTTTGCCTTGTTCTTTTTGGCTTCTGCCAGTTTCAATTTCTTTTCTTGCTTCTGCTTGGCCTGCTTTTGCTTGAGCAATCATAGCACCGCCTTCAGCAATTTTTTGACGTGCGTCGGCAAGTTTTGCCTCTGCGGTCTTTAAATTTTCAATTCGAGCTGCAATATCCTGCTGCTCTGCAGCAGTCATATACCTAACTGTCATTTGCGAGTTTTGGGGCTGTCTATTAGACACAGATGGGCAGTTCCCCTGTAGACGCATACCTGAAAAGCTTCCTTCTAATCCTGTTGTCATAATATCCTCCGATTTTTTGAACACTGAGTAAAAATTACTCAATGCAGCTTTATTTGTACTATTTCAATAATCTTAAGTCAATAATATAACAGAAAATAGTAATTTTATGCAAGGAATTTTTAAAAAAGTACTTTTATGGTTATTTAGGCTTAATTATATCAATAAAATTTATAAAATGACTTGTTTTAAGAGGTAAAATGAAGTCCCTTGACATTGTAAAGCAATTATTTTAGTATTAAGTAAGCAGGAGGGATACTATGGACCCGCTAAAATCTACACCGTTACCGCCTCAAGAGGGCCTCAGCTTAAACTCTACAAAAAAACCTGAAAGTCAGGATTTTTTGGTAGGAGTGGGGGCTGCCGATGATTGCGGCCTAGATATCTTAGCATTATTTGGTGAAGCTGAAACTATAACGCAACAAGTCGGTCAACAAACTGAGAATTTGAAAGCTGGAATATTGAATCTAGAAGAAGGCTCAATCGTCGAACAAAAAGGCATCGAAAATGATGTTATAAATAGTCAGCATGCCGAGGTGGGAAAAGTTTTACAGGATACCGGTCATGTGCAAGCGACTTCCGCTGCTCTAGAAGTATTGCAAAGGAAGGACGCAATAAAAAACGTTGGGTTCGGAAAGTTCACTGAGGCAGGCATTGAATTTATTCCAGCACATAATATGTCAATGGATGGATTAAATAATGCGTTCGCAAAAAAAGAGCTTATGATGCCAGTGGGCGATCATATAGTCATGCACGCTGAATATGCTGCTATGAAAGGCCTGCAAGTTGGACAAAAGATCCAATTTAGAGATGAGCAGGGAGCTGTAAGAGAACTTACAATCCGCCACTTTACCGAATCTGAAGCCAATGTCCTTTCTAATGTCTTAAGTACCTATATTGCTCAAATGCCGAGCAAATCAAGAGACAATGTTAAAGAGGAAAAACTCGATAAACATGGCGAAGAAAAGCCATTACATAATCATCATAATCGCGAAATAAAGGTGCTAGTTAAAGATGCCAGACGTGAAAAAGATGAACGTGTAAAGGCGGATATCGCAAAAAGCTTTACGGTAGGATCAAAGAAAGATGAATTGAAAATGACAGAAAGAGCCAATGAAGAAATGGCTAGAAAGCGCGAACATGATGCGCGATTAATAGACAAAATTAAAACAAAAGAATTTGTGGTAATTTCTGATGACACAAAAAAACACGATGTCAGCAACCAAAGTCATCTTTTAGATGTTCTCAAGCAAGATCATGATGTCCGACAAATACCCAGAAGCCTTTTGGATAAAGCCAAAGGCGGATAATTTTAGGAAAAAGGGGCCGGGGCATTCGATTCGCTCGATTTAGAGCTTTAGATGCTATCAAATCAAGTGAATCGAATACCTCGGTCCCTTTTATAGCCAAATCTAGAGCCCGTCCAGTGGCAATTCAATCTTATTCTTTTGTCTTATTAACATTTGTGTAAGATTTGAATCGCCCTAAAAAGGCTCCAGAAATGGGTGTGGACTCCCACACTTCCCTACAGTCAGTGTGGGCTTTAACCAGTCGCCCGAAGGGCTCTAAAATAAAATTAGATGTGGGAAATAGATATGGGCATATATTTAAATAAATCTTTATATCCCAAGATTGAAATTTTTGATAGTCCACCTTTAACCCCTGGTTCTCTCTGGTTTTCAGGAGGAGCTTAGGGCAAGGCTCTAGAGGTAAATTTCTTTTCTTTGCTATACCCAAGCAACGGGGGAACCTATTTTTCTTTTCAAGATAGGATTTAGGCTCATTATTTCTTGCATTGGAAGGTCGTTTTGAAGTTGTTTTGACTTGTAATGTTCCATTGCGGACATAATAAATTCGATGCCCTTGGCCTTAAATTCAGGGTTTGCAAGTGCCTTTTCAATAAAGAGAGCCGCCTCGGCAAGTGTTGAGACAATCTGATCACTTAGTGCATCTATGAAAGGATGGATAAAGTTTTTTACCTCAATACCGAGAATAGTGGTTTTGCTTTTGTGATAATGGGTTTCACTTGGTGCCCAGGTGACTACTGGAATGTTATGTACTTTTGCCCACATCATTTCGGCACCCACGCCAAGACCACGCCTGTCTCTAGCATCAACCAAAACTACATCAGCGCAAAAAACTTGGGTCATATCTCTTCCAAATACAGAAATTTGATCTGACAAGTCATCTGTTCTAAAGGCAGGATTCAGAAATGAAATTTCTTTTTTTGTCAGGTGCTGCCTCAGTTCTTGAAGATGATCTTCCGTCCAAAACAGCTCATTGCCTTTTTCGTGTCCCTTTTGAATGCTGCCCGCTAGGTAAATTGAGATGGATTGCATTTGATGTATGTTCCTTGCTTTGGATCAATTATAGCCAATGCGGAATAGTAAAATACCGTATTAGTTACGGTATTGGGCGTTATACTAAAAAAGCTGAGGCAGCAACTGATAAGTAAAGACTTGATTTTTGTCAGTAAATGGATAACTGCAAGATGCCTTGTAGGGCACGCCTGAAGGGCGATGTTTTACGTAAAAGATGAGCACCTGTTGCTGAATGATAGGCTCTTCGATAGACGAAGAATCATACACTCCATAAGGGTGGCGATTTTTAATCTGTATAATTTTATATTCTTTTTTAAATGAAGCGGGATTGCTGATGAATTCATACTCACCACCCGTAAAGAAAAAATTAGCGATAATGGCAAATTGTGTGAGATGTCTAACATCTTGAAGTAGAGGAGCATCTGTTTGAAGGTCGGTGAGATTATCATACCTTTTGCCCTCAAAGCGAACATAAAATGTTTCCAAAAGACGCTCTAAGAAAAATTCTTTAGAATTGATTCGTACTACATGTTCACTCATGTCATCCTCGGTTGATAATAGTTTCGTGTAAGTGGATCTCGTACAGGATCTTGAAATTTGTAGGCACTGTGTGAAGATTTATCCTTGCTGTATATACTCCAATCTCTCGGATCGAATGGGTTTGATCGCATGGTTAAAACAATTGGTTTATTTTGAAGTATGCTCATCGTAAAACCTCTTTGTGGACTTGACGTCCAGTTCGAATCAAGTACATAATACTCTTTAGGCACAAGATCTTGGACTGCAGGTAAAGATCTAAGCACCTGTTCCAAACGCTGCGACCAGAGTGTCTCTAAGCTCTTTGACCAAAAGGTGTTATAATCTTGCTTTTTCATCACTTCATAGAGTGTTTCGATAGTTGGCTGCCTGTTTGTAAACAATTCTTTGTGAATTTCATCTTTATACTGCACAAGCTCTTCATCAGTCATTGGATTAGTCTTGCTATGTTGAGTATAGAGCTTGACATATTGGTCTAAAAATTGAGCAGCAAGCTCTTCGGATAGCTCGCTATGAATAAAAGTATTGGTTCTATCCATATTTGACACATCGCCCTGTGATGCATCGTACAGATTTATGAGCTCATTTGCCCGCAAACTAAATGCATGATTTGGTGTTGCAAAGGGTATTAATAGGCCTGGATTTTGCCTTGCATAATTTTTATCGCTTTCTGACCATGTTGCAACAAGATTAAAAAGATCTTCAAAAGAGCGGGCAATGTCAATTTGGACTTTTGTCTCTTCTACATCCGTAGAAAGTAGTGTTCCTATGTGGTCGGCACCAGTTCCTGCATTTATTGTAAAACTCTGTTGCTTTAAAAGTTTTTTAAATTCAGGCGACTCGCAGTATTCCTTAAGTGCAGGATCATCGATCATTGCACCAAAAAATTGGGCTGCTTCATCCACGGACATGCTGTCAAGGGCTTGGCCTGTTTGTGTACTTATTGATATCCATTTATTGCGCTCGGGGCTTAAAATTGTACAGCAGTTTGCTTCTACAACTTGCTGTAATAAAGGGTTTGAAAGCCGATTTGCAATTGTTTGTCCAATCAAACGTATTGCTCCTCCAGGTCCTATTAATCGGCCTGCTAATTTAGCACCGCCAATGTTTGTTGTTGTGAACTCATGTGCTCTTGCGAGCAAGTTGTCATTTTGAAACTTCTGACAAAATTCTTCAATGTTAGGAATAACGAGAGGCGTATCTAACGTTCCTTTTTGGGGAATTTGCACTGCTCGAGTCAAGCAGCCGTTACCTACAAGAGAAAGTAAATCTTCCAAAATCTGCTTCATTCCCTCTGCATGCGACCCCTGTTGTATAACGATGCTTGTGGCAAAGCACGAGCCAATCGTGCTATGTTGGCGAAGCGGCCAAACAAGAGCGCTAAGTATGGCGCTATTGATCTCGCGAGAAGTAAGAGCTTCTGTTGGTTCCTTCTGTAGCATGGCCCGTATAAGAGTAGCTTGACGTGTATTATCTTTAGGCACTGGATTCATAGCGAGCCGATCACTAAATTCTACATGGTTTTGCAGAGCATGTAGTTTGAGGATGATAGTTTCCTTGATGGTTTTTTCGATATCTATGTTGTTTGTAATGATGTCTATGATTGGGTCAAGCATCACAGTATTTAAACATCCTGATGGTGAAAGTAAAATCTCGGCAAGTTGATGGCAGAATTTTGCAGTCTCTGCATACTCAATCCTGCTGCCTGCTCTCATAAGCTCACCAAGCTCATGTGTAGAAAGCTCATCAAGCTGATCTGTTTTCAAGGCGTGAAACACTTCTTCAACACCACGTGAGCGAGTTAGCAGAAACTGCATCTGCCCAAAAGCCTTCACAGTTTTCTCATCTGTGTTATTTGTAGCAAAATTTTGAAGAGCTTGCATAAGTTCGAGTTTATTGCCCAAATCCCTCTCAAGATCATGCAATTTTTGCATCACAAGTCCAGAGCAAGTGCTTTTTGTCCAAGAGGCACTATCTGATGCATTCATTCTATCTTCTGCTAAAGCAAATCTTCCCTCTTCAATGAGCCGCATGAGCACGGGATCCTGCTTTTCCAGTAGTGCTGGAAGCGACTTCTCATTTCGTGATCTCGCAAGAAGAAGTTTTTGCACTAAAGGGCTTGCCCCCTCTTTTTCAAAGATGGCTATAATATGTGTATCAACAGAGGTTGCCCCAAGCTTTGCCTCACACAGATGTATAAAAAGGGGAGTTGTTCCTTCTTGACTATGCATCTCAAGAAGCCTTCTATCGAGGGGAATTGCCGGGTTTAGGCTATCGACATACTTTGAAGACTGGGATATTTCATGCTGTTTTTTTACTGCAAGATCTAATTTTCCCTGTTCAATAAGCTTTATAACAGTGGGATCTAAACTTTTGGCTTCAAATAGCTTTCCCAAAAGTTCATGTTGGCCTTGCCTTGTTAATAAGCCTCGGGTGAGTAAGGTCGGCCCTTCATTTTGATACAAATCGTAGATGATCTTATGGCTAGGTTTTTCTAGTTGGAGCTGCTTTATTCCTGCCTCTATAACATTTTCTTGACCTTTGGGAACTCTTTTTATATTTTCTCTTTTGCCAACTGCTTTAATGAATGCTTCTTCTGCTTGAATAGCACTTTTTTGAGTCAGCCCATAAGTAAAAAAATCTTGTGCCAGGTTGTTTGTGTGTTTTGCACTATTTGGGTAAAAACGACTGGTACATTCTAATAATCGCTTGCCAGTTACAGCTTGTGTCCCTTCAGAAATACTGCTTTGCAGCTTGGCTTCTGCCCTGTGGGTGGCATCTTGAAAATTTTGAGAAACAGCACGTGCCCCAGCGGGCATGTGGCCCTTTTTTTGTGCCGAAATATCCCTATTTTCGTGTCCAGGATTTATATATATATTTTCTGGGAGTATACCTGAACGGTCAGCATCCATACTAGTTACCTTTTTCCTAATAAATATTATAACTTTGGATAAGTCAATAGGTATTTGCTTGTATTTCATGACTTTGTAAATAAGTTGCACCAATAATCGATGTTTTTTAGCAGACAAAGGACTTGACTGCTAAATTGTTGTCTTTGTAGAATAAAATTGTGCCCAAAAAAGGAGGTTTTTATGGGACTTCAACTGCCACAAAGATGGTTTTCACCATCATTATCATTAACTGATGAAATGGAAAATTCAAACTGGATGCAAAATGCTTCTGGATTGCAAATTTCTGAAGATGAAACATCAATTTTTATTGAGGCTGCGCTTCCGGGCCTTTCAGAAAATGAAATTGAAATTACCTATGAAAAAGGTAATCTCGTCATCCGCGGCGAAAAGAAGGAAACTGAGGAAGATAAAAAGAAAAAGTTTTATCGTCGCTCTAGCCGCAGTTTTATGTATCAAATGTCGGTTCCCGGCAATATTGAAGATTCAGTAGAACCAAAAGCCGATTTTAAAAATGGGGTGGCAAAAATCACTTTTCAAAAAAAGAAAAAAGATTTGCCTAAGCGAATAAATTTTAATAAATAAAACCCATTGCATAAGCTGTAATATCAGGCCTTACCAATTTAAGTAAGGCCTGATAGTTTTGGCGAAAAAGTCTAAAAAGTGACGTTAAAAAATAGATTAAGACCAAGGTCATGATTAAGAAAGGCCTTGAGTTGACGCCATTGACCCCAGCCGCTTTTTGCCTCAAATTGAGTGAATTGGATGCCCTGGTTCTTTTGGTTTTCACGAGAAGCAAGCAAGGCTCTAGAGGTAATTTTATTACCTCTCTAAAAAACTAGCTATCTGTCGCAAGGCTTGTTTGATAGGCGTTTCCTCTGTTACGGGCATAGCCTTTTGAAAATAATCACGGCCTATAAGGATCATAATTTCTTCACTATTTTTCTTTGCTAGTCTTAGTAACATACAGCCAAAAGTTACTGCATATTCTTTTAGAAGATTAGTTGGAATTTTATTCCAGGTAACTTGAAGATCGTCTGCTTGATGCAGCTCGTTTAAATGCATATATAACATAGGATCTGGCACAACCACCGTGTTTAGAGACATTGAATAGGCTTCATTATGTCCACTTTTGTTAAGCTGCGAAATAAGGCGCATAAATTCTTGCACGACAAATCCGAAACCAGCGTCACCATCTGCCCCGATAGATGCTAATAAAGCTTGGGCAAATGCGACATCTTGTTTATTCTTATCAGTATCGTCCACATTGACCGATAGCACTGAGCTGTTCAATATCTCTATTCCGGATGTTATAACCCGCATTATACCATCCAATATTTCTAAGAAGGTAGGTGGTGCCTGTTCAGCACCTTCTTGTGGGGCTGCTTGTCTTGGTTGGGTAATAGTCTGAAGACAATGTATATCTTTTGCTTTAGCAAGAAGTTGGGCAAGTCGATGGTTATTTGAATCATCGCGCGTGCCGTCTTCACGTCTACAGACTTTGCCAGGTAAAAGGCGTAAGAGTGTGAGGGCATCGCGATCTTCAGCTGTAAGTAGTTCAAGCAGTGCTGTAGTTGCTGGCCGAGCCCACTGGGGCGCAAGGATGTTTTTAATATACTCAGCCTGCACCTGATGAACTAGGACACGTGCCTTTTTTGGGTCTAAAATGCTTATATCCAAACCTGCTTCTTGAAGCCATGTTTCTTGACTTTTACACGGAACATTAAGAAGTGTAAGAAGCCTATTTAGGCCCTTCTCTGTTCGTCCCATGCGTATATCATAGGCATCAATCATATTTGTCGATAGAGGCTGAACCGCAACACCTGCATGCATATGGTCGCGCTCAGGCAAAAACTTGCTAAGATAATTTGCCGCATTGGATGGTAAACCCCATAATTCTGGTGTGCCATATTGTGATGATGAGGATATATTAGCTGCCATATACTGTTTCTCCATTTTGAAAAATGCATTATATCATTAAAGCTGGGGTTAAAGTCAACGGGGAATTCTGGGGCCTCTTGCACTGCAGCCCTTCTGATTCCTGGTTTTTGGAATGGAATGAATGCAGAAAAAAATTTTTTCTGAAGAAGAAATGATTGACAAAACCTACTACCCAGTGGTATCTTCAATATATGAAGAGACTAGTAATACAGATGCGAAAATTTTCAGAGATTCTCGATAAGTTGATAGCTCAAAACAAAGCGACTAAAGCGGATTATGAGGATTTAGAAAAACGAATAATTGAAAACCCAGCCGAAGGCGAAGTAATGCAGCGGACTGGAGGGTTAAGAAAAACTCGTTTAAAATCTGCGGGTAAGGGTAAAAGTGGCGGTTTTCGTGTTTGCTATTGCGATATTCCAGAAAAAGAAAAACTTTTCTTTATTGCTATTTTTTCGAAAAATGAGCAAGAGAATCTTACAGCTGAAGAGAAGCAAATTTTCAAAGTATTAGTCACAAGACTTAAGGAGTAAATATGGGTAAATTTTTTGATGACATTAAGGAAGGACTTGAAGAAGCAGTAGCTTATGAACAAGGTAAAACTACACTACGAACACGCCTTGTTGCACTTCCTGAGCCTCCCGCAAAATATACTGCTAAGAATATCAAAAACATCCGAGAAAAGAGAAACCTATCCCAGAGTATTTTTGCTTTGTACTTGAATGTTAGTGTAAAGACTGTGCGTTCCTGGGAATCCGGAGAGCGTGTTCCGAGTCAATGTGCTTTAAGACTTTTAGAGCTTATTGATAAAGAGGTTTTTATAATTAAATCCAACAAGAAACTTTCATCCGTATCAGTAAAACGAAAAGCAAAGTCGAAGATTCCAGTATCAAGAAGAAAATCTACCAAAGCTGAAAAATCTTAATTTCATCGAAGTGATATTAACTTGCGTATAGGGTGCATGGATTATCCAATTACTTTCGATATTTATATAAACTTCTGTTTAATTACATGGCGAAAAGGCCGGCCCTGCGAAGTGCGATACGAAAATCGCACATCGCAGGGCACGGCCCTTTTTACGGCCCTTTTTATGAAATCATGGTTAGTCAATGCGTTGCACAATAGTCGCGTATAGGTGTTTGGGTGTAGAAGGGGGTCATGGGATTGAGACATCTTAGTCTTTTTGCAATCTAGCACTGCATGTTGTTATGATAATTTTTTAACAGTGATACTTATACCAAAAGCAAGGAATGCTAGCGCCCACCATTGCATTTTGATGAACATAAAAGTCGAATAATTCTTAAGTACAACCTGTTCACCGGTTTCGGGATCGACAAGCAATTTGCAGCAAGAGGAATCATTTAAACGACGCCCCAAAAACCAGCATATAATTGCGCTTAAGTAAAATCCTACAGCATTGCCTGTTTGTCCTGTCAGTTCTGTAACTATATTATCAATGATAATGGCTAATACAAAAAGCACGATGACAAGGAATCCATATTTAGACCAGTAAATCATACACTACCTCTCTATAGGGTTATGCAATGTACCCGATTTTGATTTTTATGGTAATAAAAAAATGGCAATAGATAAAAGGGGCCGGGGTAAAAGGGGCCGGGGTATTCGATTCGCTAGATTTATGCATTTTTCTTTTTCAGACAAACAGCAGCTTTAATCCTAAAAGAACAAGCGTGCTTCCCATGATTCTATCTATAACTATACGAATGTGTGATAATTTTTCTTGGATTTTTTGACTTGTCAATAGCCAGGCAAGAAGGAGAAACCAGAAAAAAGAGATTGACCAATTGATACATCCGTAGGCAATTTTTATATCTAGTGGTGTTGCAGGTGTGATAAATTGAGAAAAAAAGCTGATAAAAAAGAATGCGCATTTAGGGTTTAGAAGGTTTGTTAAAAAACCTTGCATAAAGCTTGATCGTAGGGGAGTAATTGATTTGGTATAAGTTGTTGTAGTAGATATTACTTTAAAGGAATTTATTAACCCTTTTGTGCCGATATAGCATAGATAAAGTGCGCCAAAGTATTGCAACATTTCGGAAATGAAAGGGCTTTGGCTTGTAAGCATTCCAATACCCACTAAAGAATATGTAAGATGAAAGACAAGTGCGGCTGATACCCCGAAGGCAGCTGCTATGCCATTTTTTCGTGAACATGAAAGGCTGTTTTTTAAGACGATAAAAAAATCAGGCCCTGGGCTTATGGCCGCAAGAAGTGATACAAGTGCTACGGTTACTGCTTCCATATTTAACCTTTTATTGGTTTACAATAAAACATTGAATCCAAAGGACACTTGATAAAATCTTTCGGCAGGGCTTTTTCGTCTATTTGAACAAAGCCATTTTTGCGGTAAAATTTATGTGCTGCATGCAGTATGTCAACTGTTCCAAGGTAAATTGTGTTAAAACCATGTTTAAGGGCAGCTTTGAGCAAGGTGTCAAATAGCTTTTGGGCTACGCCCTTGCTACGAAAGCGTTTGTCCACGAAGAGTTTTTTAAGCTCTGCGGTGCTGGCATTTATTTTTTTGAGGCCTATAGAGCCTATAATGTTTCCTTGCTCATCTATAGCATACCAAAAGTTGTAAGAGTTGTTATAATAAAAATCTTCTTCTGCGCGGACTATGTTAGCATTGATATCGTTTGTAATAGGAATTTGAAATTCATTTTTTTGGATATTTTCTACCATGTTCACTAACTGTTTTCGCAAGACGCGTGACGTTGATAGTGTAAGTATTTTATAGTTTGTGTACATGCAGCGGCTTTTTTCAAGTGCCTGGCTGTACTTTTGGATAGCATTGATGATGTCATCTTGCTCGTCTGCCGTTAAGTACTCAAAGGCACCTTGTACTTTGATGTTAGAATAGGTATCGATATTTTTAAGCTCTATAGTACCGGTTGATGTAAGAAAAAGTGATTTTTCGCGCCTATCGATGCCATCATGCATTTCAACAAATCCGCCCTTCACCATGCCCTGCACAAGTCGCGAGGTAGCAGAAACTGACAACAGCAATAAGCTGGCAAGCTCTGATATTGTAATAGCAGGCTTTTGACCGATCTCAACTAAAGCGTGGCAATGCTGCGCAGTTGGGCCCGCAAGGCTTTTATCAAGCTGTACGATACCTAGTTCACGAACAAGTTTTCTTGAGGCTTGCCTTAGAGTATCTATTTTTTTAGATTTCATGAAATTCCTTGTATTTTATCACTATAATAACAAATATGGTTGCAAAATACAAGCTTTTTTCTTAAAATAGTTTGAAAAGGAGATTGTTATGACACATTTACGCTATTTTGACTCTAATATGGAATTTTCCGGTAGTGCGATAGTACTATCTGCGTCCAAGGATGAAAATGGACATTATGTAATATTGTCAGAGACAATATTTTATCCTCAAGGCGGCGGCCAGCCTTTTGATATAGGCTTTATAAATGACATTCCTGTGCATGCTGTTCGCTGGGTTGAAAAAGAAGTTCGGCATTATATTAACCAAGATGCTGCAAATCTTGTTAGAGAAAATGTAACTATGGCAATTGATAAAGAGAGGAGAATTCTAAACAGTCGTTTGCATACAGGGGGGCATCTTTTAAGTCATGTTGTGGAAACTCTTTATCCACATTTAAAAGCTGTAAAAGGACATCACTATACAGATGGGCCTTATGTAGAGTTCACGTCGCTACAAATGGTAGATCTTGATATTGTAAATAAAGAAATTGCTATAAATATTGCAAAAGATTTAGCCATTTCTACCCAAAACAATACCCCGCAACGCCTTGTGAGTATTGGCCACTTTCCTGCTCAATTTTGCGGCGGGACGCATGTTAGCTCACTTTTTGAACTCAAAGGTCTTTTGGCTACTAAACAAAAATGTAAAAGTACTCACTTGCGTATTAGCTATAATCTTCAAGCAAACTAATTTATTTTTATCTTTTAAAATAAGAGTGCACAGGTCAGGTGTAAAGGAAAAGCAGAACAGTATGATTTTTATGTTACATAGTACAAAATTGTTATTTACCTGAGTGTTCTAAAATAAATTTGGGTCTAGACAAGCTCAGAATACATCTGGTACTATTTCACGCACAACAAAGATATTTAAAAAGTGCCTATACTTAATTAAAGAAAAAAATGTTCTGCTAAAAGGCACAACAATGGAAATAAGCAAAAAAACTCGCAAGCAACTAAGGGAACTTCTTGGCATTGCATATGCCAGAGAGCTTGATAATCATCTCTTAGAGTTGTCAAAAGCATTTGATAACTGGAAAAATAAAAAAGTTGATTGTTGGGCTTTAAACGATCAAATTCACAAATTTCATAATGGAATATCGAAGAAATTATTTAATACATACAACTCAAATGGCGTAGATGAGCTTTACTTCATTGCAAGAGCTCTCTCACTTAACCTATTGCAAAAAGATGAGATTCCCGTTGAAGTATTTGCTCGTGTAGAAGCGCTTGCTGCTGAATTTTTTTGACAATGAAAGGGCCGAGTAAAAGGACCCGGTACATTTCGATTCGCTTGATTTAGAACTTTAGATCATCTCAAATCGAGCGAATCGAATGGCCCGACCCCTTTTGCTTTTGTAACTGTAACTGTACCAAATGGAAGCTTACGACTACGAGTAAAATCTTTGGGACTAAAACGATGTTGAGATATAAATTGAGTACTTGCAATTGTTGACTGAATTTTTGAGATGACCTGATTGGATATTTTCATGATTAGGATCCGTAGTAAAAATTTTACCACGGAAGCATCTTTATCTTAGAATCTTGTGTCAATAAAAAACCTTAAGTTGACACCATTGGGACCGCCCCTTTTCATAGAGCTCGTCCTGGGCGAATGATACGAATTACCGAGGCAACCAAGAAGCTACGTTTGAACTAGATGACAAAACATATTGCGCCACCAGTTGACACACATCTTTTGGCAACAAGCGCATTTGTTCACCGCTTTGCTTCTTATTTATACCAAGCAAGCAGACAGCAGCTTTGCTTGCATTGGATCTAGCTTGGCGATAGGTGTCTAACGCTCGTTTGTAATATTTGCTTTTTAAAGGATTTCCTATTAAGGATTCAATCCTACTCACACCCTTTCCAAACACATACAGTTCTGCCTGGTCTGCATTAACAGCTTTATAAATTTTCGATAATAGTAAAAGGGGCCGGGTCATTCGATTCGCTCGATTTAGGTAAAAGGGCTAATTGCTGCATAATTGTTGTTCTGGAGGAACAAATTATTAATAGCCCACTGTTTCGCGCCGATAGGTGCAAACGGTGGGAAACCGGGAAAAAATAATCCTATAGTCGCGCCAGCGACTATTTAATATTAAGTAGTCGCTGGCGCGACTTCAAGGTTTTTTTTTCTTTTCCCACCGTTTGCACCTGCTGGCGCGAAACAGTGGGCTAATATTAAATTTGCACCTTCGGCGCATAAAACAGATATAACATGCTAAATTTGAACAATGATAAAAATAGAGCCGGGACGGGTCATTCGATTTGCTCGATTTAGAACTTTAGATCATCTCAAATCGAGCGAATCGAATGGCCCGGCCCCTTTTGCTCATTTGGATGCGCTGTTTTTTTGTAAAAGTGTGGATGAGTGTTAACCCAAGTTCAGTGGGAATGCAAATAAAAAATGAAGGGTATCGATTAACAAAATGCCCCACACGTATCGGTAGCTTTAGTACATATATTAAGGGGCTGTTGCACAGCATTAATTGCTGCGTTCTTTGCCCACGCCCACGATTTTTCATTCTCAAAAATAGCTATAGCTTCTTTTTGGTACTGTGCCAACTCAGCGGGCATTTCGTCTGCTGCCTGTGGTTTATGGAAAAACTTGTTTAGTTCCCTTGCGGCAATTAGCGCTTCTTTCAGACCTTTGTTCAAGCCTCGTTGAAGTACCATCCCAGAGAAGGCATCGCCTACCAGCATAACGTGTTTGCCTTTATAGTTTTTTACAGCCTCTTTGCTGCGAAATATAGAGACATCAAGCGTGGAAATTTTCTCATCGTGGCAATCGCCGCCGCGTGCGTTGACATTCTGTATGTATCTCTCTAGATTTTGATATACTTTCTTTACCTTGTTATTATTTTTGGCACGCTCACTTAGCTCGCGCAGTGTCCATGAATTGCCAAATATACCTTTTACTTGTCCGTTGCTGTTGGTCTCTCTGCAAGCTTCGTAAGTTTGTTTATCAACAATAATGTGGAGCGTCGCAGGCTTTTTGCTATCTACTGGTTTAGAACCCATGGACTCAAAATCAAGATTTCCATTTATCCATGCTTGATGTGCCGCTTCTATGAATTTGCGTGGTTTTGCTTTTCCATCTGTCTGGTATTTAAGCTCAATTATATACTGCATAGTCTCTTCGTCGACTTTTTTATCACCCATAACCTGTTGTCGCACGACGCTGTGTGTGCCGTCTGCGCCGATCACTACTTGTGAATGCTTAAAAATCTCACTTAGGCGACCACCTTTTTGGTCAAAGGCATGGTCCAAGGAAGCTTTGGTAATATTTAGACTTGAATCGCGTATTACCGTGACGCCAAGTTCTTGGGCTTTCTTTGAGAGGTCAAGTTCGATCTGATTTGTTTTTACAAAGCTATTTTCCCAGTTTTTAAAGATGTTCTTAATGTCAGCTATTGCTTTTGCATCTGCATCAGGAGCTTTGAGGTTTAGAATTTCGTGAATTTTTGCTACAGAATCAGTTTGGATTTTTAGACCATGGTTACGCGTTGGGTCAACGCGTTTATCGACCACACAAATGCGCAAGTTTTTATTAAGCGCTTTTAGCGCGCAGGCTGTAGTAATTCCGATAGGGCCGGCGCCTATGATGACTACATCAAATTTTGGGCTTGGAACTTTTTGTTCTAGTTGAGACGTGGATATAATGTAAAAATTATGTTTTATTCTTGCGCACACCTTTACGGCCAACACAATAAGAGGAAGAATAATTGTGCAGTACATAACAATTTTAAGGGCTTTTTCAGTGAGGGGAGTGGCATTTTTTGTTACCCGAACGCCGGATTTGCCAAATTGCTCATGCCCACGGATAACCGTGGCTTTTTTGCCGTCAAATGCAAAAAAGTTATCTGCTTTTTCGAGAATTGTTTCAGAGAGTATTTTTGACTGATTGCCATACTGTATTGCGGTAAAAAAATCGATATTGTCCATAATAACCTTTCAATTAAAAAAACCATTATACCCTTTTTTCGGTTTACTAAGCAATGTTTATAATTTTTAATTTATAACTGGTAAAAGGGGCCGGGGTATTCATTTGCTCGATTTAGAAATTTCGATCATCTCAAATCGAGCGAATCGAATGGCCCGGCCCCTTTTGTTCTGGATAGCTCTAAAATTCTTGCATAAGGCGGCCGCCGCCAACGAGTGGGCCGTCAAAGCCGTTTTGGCGCAAGGCATGCCAAAAGGTAACGGCATTGATGCCGAGTATTGGGATGTTGATGATTGGCTCAAGTTTTTCTGTAACTTGAGTCATGCTCATGTTTGTTCCGCACTGTACAATAGCATCGAGATTGTTTTCTTTGGTTGCTAAAAATTGTAGTATGGCTTTTTCTTTGGCGAAATCGGGAATGTGGGCAATGTGCATAGCATTTGCGCAAGAAAATCCAATACTTGCTACTACTTCATAGCCTAAATCTTGAAACATCTGTGTAGCATACTCGTTGCCTGTCTTATCAAATGGCGATAAGAGGCCGATGCGCTTAGCGCCATATTTTTTTAAAGCTGCATCAGCCCCCTCGTGCCATGTTGCCCATCCGAGGCTTGAATATTGCTCTGCTTGCTGTGCTGGAGCACGTACATTATCGAGACCTTTGATAATATGCTCAAGGCTCATACCCATAATCATATATTGAGGTTGGGATAGCTTGGCTACATCGATGGCGGCTTTTAGGCCATTTAAAAATTGTTCTTTGTATGCTAGTAAATCAGCTTCGGTTTCAAGCTTAGGCCTTGGTGTTACTACATTGGAGGTATGCAGGCCCACGCCTTGTAGACTTTGGTTTTTGCCGATGATTGTCCATAATTCATGTTCCATACTGGTATTGGTAGCAGGTATTATAAGGCCAAATTTTCGACGAAAACTTCGGACATCAGGATAGCCAATTGTCTGGTCGATATCAAAATTTTCAGCTTTTTTTCCGTTAAAAATTATGCCAGGACTGGCAATGGCAGGCATAGGTGGTACATTGACATCAGGAATTGTATCTATAATTTTTTCTGCCTGTATTACCATATTGTCTCCAATAATTAAGAACGATAAACTATTTTACATGTATGAAGATTTTGCTGCAAGAACCTAACAAATGAGGCACCTTTTGCTATTTTATTTACCTTTTTACGCTAAGGATATAATGAAATCAATCCACAAGTACACGAACTTTCGGGTGAGTTTCTCGGTACAGTTGTAACGCTTGGGGAGTGATATGAGATAGAGTTAAAACTAATGTTTGCAAATTGAGGGGCGCGTTCAACAATAAATTGTCATCTGCTTTTGTGACAGACACATCTAAATATGTTAGCGATTTATTATATTTCAAAAGAGGGAATTCACTGGCAGAAATACGACATGAAAGATGAAGGGATAATTCTGAAATGCGGGTAGCATTGGTAACATAATCCTTACCTTTTAATTTACTTTATTTAAGGATAATTAAGGCCATTAAGGATAATAGCGAATAGGTTGGTTGTCAATCTAAAAGGTTGCCTGCAAACAACTAAGCAAAATGGCCGAGCAAAAAAGGGGACACCTTTAACATAACAAGAAAAAACTTGTTCTTTTTGCGATTGGTGAGCATATTTGTTGGTTCATAGTTATAAAGGAGCAATAATATGGTTAGTTTTACACCTCAATTACCTTCATTTAGAATACCAACAGCTGATGAGTTAGGCGCTGCACCTGTTTTGCAAGATCAATTGCATCCAGAATTAAATATTGATATTGCTGCGTGCACAATTGATCAATTTCGTGATATGCTTTCTGCCAATCCTGGTACATTAGTTATAAATATATCAGAAAATACTACTATGCCTAAGGGTTGGTGTAAATGTCTTAACCAGGTAAGTGGTTTACAAGTACTTTCTGCACCACTCTACGAAATAAATGATGAAGAATTAAAGGAAGTATTTGCTGCATGTCAAAGTTTACGCAAAGTCTTAGTGAATGTACAGACTATCACTCCAAAAGGTCTGCTCAAAGCGAACTTTCCTGCTACTATTGAATACTTTCCTGTGCCTTTTTTACCTATTGTTTTGGGTGATGCTGCAGAAAAAAGAGACATACTGCAAAAGGCAGAAGCAAAAGAGAAAAAAGATGCAGTTTCGCATGTTGTCTCTGCACTTTGTCATCTGCTAGATAAAACTCCAGAGGGTATTGAAGAACATATAAAATTTCTTAAAGAATCTGTTGCCATTGCCCCGCGGTTTGTTTTTGCTCTTTCACGCTTGGGTGAAGCACTTTATTATAAAAAAGGTGTTAAAGGCCCTGAGGCCGAAGAGGCAATTAAGTTCCTTGAAACAGCACTTAGCATTATGCCTAATAATACCTCGGCTCGCTTGGCGCTTTTTAGATTATACATCCAGGAGAATACGGTTGGCGATAACTTAGGTTGTGCAAGAAAACATCTTATATTTTTGACTGAAGCAAAAAGTATTCAGGCAAAAGATATGCTTTTTGACCTTTGGGAAAATGAAACTTTTGATATTGGCCAAGATCTCGCGCTTGCTAAAAACCTTGTTAGCCAAATGGACTGCTTACATAAACAATACAACACGTTAAGTCAAAAAATTAAACAAGCAGAACAAGCTTTGCTATTGGCTAACCGAGTATAGTAATAATGGCTTTCCAAAGAAAACATAAATCCCTTTAAAACTGTAATTCTCTTAATTTTAGGGGTTAAATGAATCCGGTAGATACATTAATTAAAGATTTTGAGGCAATAAGGCTCGGTGCACCAAATAAAAACGATGCAGAAAAAGCACTGGCAGCCTTGCAGCTTGCCACCTCGCTAAAAAAACTTCACGATCAAAATATTGCTCATCGAGATATTTGCTGTCATATACAATACTGGAAACAATTGATGGAGAATATTTTTTAGCTGCCTCGACAGAGCAGGCTTGTGATGCTGATGTGCAGCATACATGTGAATATATTGGTGCTATTGATACGATGTCGCCGGAACGTATGAATCAATCCATTCTTTTTACCGGCAGTTGGTTACCAGATGATATTTATGCCTTAGGGCGGGCTCTTTATAAAGTTGTATTTAGAAATGACGTCTCTTGGGCAAACTGCGCAGATTGGAAAAAAGTACAGGCTGAAAAGGAAAAATTAGCACACAAGTCAGCCGATGCCAAAATTCTTCTGCAAAATCCTCAACTATCTAAAGATATACTCAGACTCTTAGCGCTATGGATGCTGCATCCAGACCGAAAAGAGCGGCCCTGTATTGCTAGTGTTTGCAACGTTCTTATTGCTATTTTTCCAAGTAACCTTCCTGGCTTTGCTTGTTACTATTACGAAGGTAGTGAGGAAGTTTTTTTAGATAAATCCAATCCAAAAGCATGCGCTGAACTAGCTTTAAAAATATTAAAAAGTAGCGGCCTGCAGGCGGGATATGGTTATATTCCACGTGAGAGTACATCCACAAAATACCAAATACTTGGCTCGTTAGAAAAGAAATGGGTTCTTCTACTGCCAAAAAAGGAAGATTCCAAAAAAGAATGGGGTACTTTTAAAATTGGAAGAAAGGCGACACTCTTAGAAGAAATAGATGGGCTTTGGCAATCAAACAAATACTATGTTTTAACGAGTCGTAACGAGAAGTGTTCGACAGCTTTCAAATATTCACATGCAAAAGAAATGTGGTTTTATCAAGTGCTTGGAGATGCCTCAGCTCTTTTTCCTCGACATATTTTAAGTTTTACTTATCCCGAAAAGCCTCATAAACGTCTTAGCCTTTATGAAGCTTTGCCTGCATGTCTTTTTGACATAAGTCCCAAATTATTCACAGTTACTGATGCTTATAATTTGGCAGTTAAAATATTGACACTGCACAACAAAGGTCTTGCTCATCGCGATTTGAAAAGTGAAAATATTCTTATTGCTGATGATTGTTCATTTAAATTGTGTGACCCAGATTCTGTTGTACTTGATGAACAATGGAAAAATGTATGCGATGTTGTAGGTACTGAAGATACCAAATCACCTGAACGCTATACAAATTATACAGGAAGTTGGTTCCCCGATGATGTATACTCATTAGGATGTCTTTTTTATGAGAAATTTTATAATAAATTGCTGCCTTGGACAAATGATCCGTTAGAAGAGAAGCTTAAATCAAAAAACGAGTTCCTTAAAACATCATGTAATGCAAAAAATTTGATACTATCTGAGCTGTTTGAATTAACAGTGCCTGACCCAGAAAAACGAGCCATAGTCTTAATGCTTTGGATGATACATCCAAATCAAAAAGAAAGGCCTACAATGCAGATGGTTGTGGATCAATTAAAGAAACTTATATAGATGTTACAGTAATTTTGCCCGTAGATCAAAAAAACCATCCTCATTAAAAATTTAACTTGTTGCAAATAGCATAAACCGGTATTCGTACAGAAAATGAGGTGAATGATGAGGCGGTTTTTGCTGTTCATGACTTTTTGCGCGCTGGGATTTAGTACTATATGCTTTGCTAAAGATATAAATAAGGCAGAATACAAAAAAGTACGAAAACAAATCAAAAAAAAGAGCCTGAATAAACTTGAAAAAAAGGCCCACGAAAATGAGCAGGGAGATCTGTTGCGAGCTATACAGGCAACGCGAGCACTGCAGCAAAAATACAAGCATCCAGGTATAAAGAAAAAAAAGTTTTTGCAAGCGGCGTACTATATTGAGCGGCATCATTCGCATATTAAGCACTATTCAAAAAATCACTATTTGACAAAGAAACAGACAGGTTTAAAAAACGTCATAGAACATGATCCCTCAACAGGGCATACATTTATTGTGATGGATACTAAAAAAGCCTTTATCGGTAAAGGTGCCAAGAAAAAGGTTTATAAAGCTATTCATTATATGCAAAGCCCAAAGGTTTTGGCCAGATGCGAACAACGCAAGATGGAGACAGAACATAAAGCTCATAGGGATCTTCAAGGATCTCCTGGTATAATGAATGCGCATGCTTTAACAAAACATAAGCTTAAAAAGAAAAAATATCACACTATTTATTCTGACGTATACGAGGGAACCCTAAAAGATCTTTATAAGAAAAAAATTACTTTTCGTAATAAGTTAATTATAATGAGCGATCTTTTGCAGGGGCTGCATTCACTGCATTCGCGAAACTACGTTCATAGAGATTTACATACATATAATTATTTGTATCACACAGAACATCAGTTAAATGGCCAAAAGATTTATCGAGCCGTGATTACTGATTTGGGTAGAACCATTAAGATACATAAAGCCAAGAAAATGCGGGCTCAAATGACACGCAGGTTTTGTCCGCCTGAAGGTTTTAAGTATACAAAAATGAAAGGCTCAGATTATTTTGCTTCTGATATTTATGCACTGGGCTGTATTTTTCACCGCTTACATCATGATAAATTTCCTAGATGGCAAAAGGAATATCGCGGGGCAGCTGCTAATTCTGATGGCAAGAAAAAAACTATTTTAACTCAAAATTTGAATAGATATACAACTAAGCGGCGAAATCAGCTTATTCACAGAAAACACAAAAATGGCAATCTCTCTATTGAACAAGATACTGAATTATTTATTTTAAATATGCTTAATATTGACCCTGCAAAAAGAGGAAATACGGCTCATTTACGAAATGAAGTACACCATCTTTTAAATAGGTGTCCATAAACATTTATTTAAAATGACCTAGACAAGTAATTTCACATATGGTATAATAGTTATTCTTTTAATTTAGTAACTATTGGAGCATCTGTGGTTTTACAAACAGTAAGAGCCGAAATTCAAAGCCCTACTGCTAGTTATATCACTTCTGGTGCTCTCAGTGCTCCCCAACATTCTGTGTGTTTCTCGTTTCAGGAAAAAGCCGAGGCTTATGCCTATTTAGGGTTTAAAGTTTTTAGTAAAACAGCGTCTATTCTTAGCTATTCTACTAAAATAGTGGGGGTTTTTTCTAAAATACCAAATGAGCTTGGCGAAACTGTCAGTGCCTTAAAATGCTTAAAGATCATTAAGGGCATGCTTGCCATTACCGTTATACCCAAAGTAATTATAAAACTTGTTAAGGCCGATGGCGGAAAAACGCGCTTTTTTCAAACTTTAAAACTTGCTAATTGCATAAGTAGAATCGTAAGTGCGGTTGAAACTGTGTTCTTTTATTTAAAAGAGCTTAAGGTTGTATCAAGTGAAGCCCTTGCATGGACAAACATAACGGGCTATGTCTTTTTGCCGCTTTCTGTAATTGGCACAGCAGTAGCAACCTATCAACTTAAAGAAATTGTTTCCTATAATAATGAATTTCGAGCCAAGTTTAAGGTGCTGAAGACTGCAGATCAAACACATACCTGCAAACTACTTATTGCAGAAGAGAAGCATTTGCGAAAATATAAGATTATTACAGGTGAGTGCCCATTAAATGGTAGAATGCAAAGCATATTGTCACGCTTAACGTCTGATAATGTTGAGATAAAAAAAGGTGCACACGATGAGGCAATTAAAATTAGAAAATGCCTTAAAAATAGATTAACCGAGCGCGTAGGCTTTATTGGGGTAAAAACTTCACTTTCTATAGCAGGTCTTGCCTGCACGGTTATTTCATTGGCATGCCCTCCGGCTGTTATACCTATCACTGTCATCAGCCTTGTGATTGCAGCGGCTGGAATAGCAAATTTTGCACACGCCCAATTTGTGCCTAAAGGCGATATCACGGATGGTGAAAAGCGCATGTTTTTTACTGCTACTTGTAAGAAAGCAAAAAATATAGCTAAGGCCATGCAAAATGCCTATAGGCAGCTTGTCCAAAAGATAGCGCCAAAACCAAACTTTATTAGTCATAAAACATACGCTACTTTATAGTGTCGGTTTTTTTGAAGGCAAAGTGCACCTAAACGATTATATTTCATCTTCTGCGTACTTGCAGACTTTCTTTATAAATACCCCCATACACCTTTTTAGAGCCTTTCGATCATATATTGACCTTGTTGGTTTATGGGTTCCTATACATGATGATTTGGCTCTGCAGATGCGCAAGTCGCGCGTTTTTTCTGCAATGCGAGGTTTCATTGATGTGCCAAAGGTTTTTCAGATACAGTTTTGTGTTACTACAGAATGTCCAGCAAAGGCTTTATGGAATGTGGTTAAAAGAGTAAAAAAGTTTATTTCGTCGATTGCATGGTTATGTAAGATGGCAAATGATGCAGGATGTTGTCCGGCAAGTTTTTATGGATGGACAGGTTATACCAGTGCAATACAGGTGCCGTTTGACTGTATATCATTAGGTGTTCGCATAATAAAAGTATGTAAGGTATATGTCGCTTGGAATAGCCTCCAGCAAAAAAGTGGCAATATGAACAAGTCAGAGTATGCAGCTGCATGTGAAAAGCTGCATCAAAAGGGTGTAAAAAAGGTTCTGTTTGCCACTTCTAAAGCACTTGATGTCTCATCGCATATTATTGACGCGATGGCCTCGAGTGTTTTTGCATTAATTGTATTAAATGCACTTGCTCAAGTGGCTATAAAAACCACAATACTATTTTATGAGAACTCTCATGCCCCAAAAACACTTAAATGATATAAAAAAATTGCAGGCCCAGGTGCTGGAAATGCACAAGCAGCCAAATAAAGTGCCTATGAGCCTTGCCAAAACCACTCTTAATTCCAACACTACAAGATCATTTGACTATAAAAAACACGCTGTAAAGCTGCCAGTAGATGCTTTAAATCGCATTTTATCAATAGACTGTGAAAAAAAGGTAGCGCATGTCGAGCCCCGTGTAACAATGCAGCAATTGGCCTTTGAAACCTTTAAGCTGGGGTTAATTCCGTATGTGGTACCTGAATTTAAAGGCATTACTGTAGGCGGGGCAATTATGGGCTGCGGTGGGGAGTCAAGCTCTCATAAGTATGGCCTTTTTCAGGATACTTGCAACTCATTTGAGCTGCTTGTAGGAGACGGACGGATCTTGCAGGCAAGCCCAAGTGAGCATGCAGACTTATTTGAAGCCGTTGCAGGCTCTTATGGCTCTTTTGGAGTGTTATTATCTGCGAAAGTGGGCCTTATGAAGGCCTTAAATTGGGTTAGCCTCAGAGTGCATCGCTATACAGCTGCAGATATGGCTCTTAAAAAAATAGAGCAGTTAATGCATCAAAAAGAGCCACCAGAATACTTAGAGGGTATTATCTTCTCCGATACTGACGCTTGTGTTATTGAGGGAAATCAGACAAATACCCCCGAAAAGTGCATTTTTAGCGATAAGCCTTTATCACCATGGTATTATCAATATGCTCAAAGACAGCCCGAAAGCTTTAGTGTGCCGCTTTTGGATTATCTATTTAGATTTGATCGAGGCGCATTTTGGATGGGTGCATATGTGCTGCATACTCCCATACTCAAAAAACTTTTTTGCGAAGGAATTTGGAAGCTTCAAACGCCAAAACCATTTAGCCAAAAAGAGCGCGCATGCTATTCAAAAATTCACAGTCCAAACTGGCTTGTACGAGCGGCAACTTATCCTTTTACTTCAAGTCAGCGTCTTTATTCTCTGCTTCATTCTTGCGAAACTTGGGTAAATGAGCGATTTATGGTTCAGGATTTTACCCTTCCAGTAGCTACTGTAAGCCAGTTTTTAGATGAATCGCGCAAAATCTGTCCTGTATATCCGTTATGGCTTTGTCCTGTAAAAGCTCAAAAGACTGCCGGGATATTTGCTCCTCACAATCTTAATGGCAGCAATAGTATTAACATTGGTATGTATGGTATTCCAAACAATTCTATTTCACTTAATGTATGTTTAAAACAGCTTGAACAAAAGCTTAGTGAGCTCGGAGGTAGAAAGTGGCTATACGCCAATTCTTGTTATAGTATAGAACAATTCTGGTCGATTTATTCACATTTAGAATACAAAAACATTCGAGATAAATACAAAGCTGAAGGAATATGGATAACTATTGAAAATAAGGTGCTTTCCTAATAATTCTTTATATGATATAATATGGTCGAAATATTATAATTAGGGGAATAATATGGAACTTTCAGCAGTAAAAAATAAAATAGTTGGTTTTTTTGGTTCGGTCTATCATGTTGCCGAAAAAGAATTTCCTATGCTTTCTTTTTGCGGTTCTAGCATCCTAAAAGGCTTAGAAGGAGTTGGAGCGGTAGTTCAGGGTAATCCTGTTGGCAAGCTTATATTTTCAATTGCTGGTATAGTAAATACATTTTTAAATCTTTCCATTATCCCTGGCCTACCTAAAGCCGGTAGTTTATATGCCCTGAAAAAAGATATTTTCGAAAATGTCAAAGATCCCACAAATCCGGCAAGTCGTGAAACAAAAATTAAAGACCTGACGGCATCATGTGCCTACGTAAGTGCAAATGAAAGAAGAATTCGCAAAACAATTAATATCGCCAAAGATGTCGGAATTCAAAAACGTGCTAATGACGTTATACAAGGTCTTGCAAGTAACGATAGCGAAGAGCAGACCAAAGCTATAGAAAAGGGTGAGAAATTCACCAAAGCTTTACGTCATCGCGTAAAAAACAAGCTTGGCATTGATATCGTAAAATTGGTGAATAAGATCTCAGGGATAGTAATTTCTATTTTGCTACTTGCCCTGCCGCCAAATCCAGTAACTCTTTCACTTGCCGGCGTTGTGGGACTATCATCTCTTACCCTTTGGGCGGTAGAAAAGATTTTATTACCGGCTGATCCTTTCTCGGAGCCAAAAGATGTTTGGTACGAAAGGGTTCCTCGTAAGCTTTTAAATGCTACGTACAGAGTATCTGAAGTTGTAAATAACCTTTTTACACCTAAAAAACAGGCTGTGCCTACTCACTGCTAAAATATTTACTTGATATTTATTGCATGATTACGGTATTTCTAGAGGTAGCATAGGAGACATATAATGGATCCAAAACTACCTCCATTTATTAGTGAATATACCGTTCTTTACAGTGAATTGCACCCAAATGATACTGCAAAGCATGTATCACCTCAGGATATCAACACACGTATTGGACTTATCAACAAATCACTTACCACAAAGCAAGCCACTAGCTACGTGGCTCCCATTGATTCTGAAGTAGTAAAAATCCTCTCTCCTGATCAAGTAAAGGATATCAATAAACTCGCCAGAAAAACTCTCTGGACAGAAAGCTCTTTTGCTACAAAATGTAAAATTGTGCTCTTTAAAATATTTACATTAGGTTTTTATAGTGGAGTTGAGCAAATTCCAGTTAAAGAATTTACTGCCTCTGTAAGTAGTTATATCGAAAAAACAAAATTCAATAGCCTCATTAACACGTTACAATCTTCTCTTCCAACTTTTATCGAAGGTCAAATTGAAAATGATAAAGAGCTCGGCCAGACAAAGAGCTTTACACTGTGGAATAACGCAGATGCTCAAAATGCACTTATGGTCTCTGTTGCAGATCAAGGCAACTGGACACACTATCGATGTAATTTTGATAAGATGAATAAGGGCGTATTTACGCTAATAAATTTGAATCCGCAAAAATCACATGAAGAAATTGAATTACCAATCAAAATAAAAAAACTTACTACTTTAAATCCATTTGAAGCATCACAAAAATTCGGTAAAAGGCTTGCAAATTCACTGCAAGCAAATCTTAACGCCCCATCATATGGAACGGTGCATTTTCAAGAAGTAATGTTGCCGCATTTTGTGAGTTTGCCAGTTGACGGTTTCTCCACAGTTCGTGCACTTTTGAGATCATGTGAAGGAACAATTAAAACAGATGTTGTGGCAATTACAAGAAGAGACAATGAATACCTGCTATCTACATGGAGTCCTGATGGCCGTATAAAAGACGAAAAAATTACAGTTGACATGGATGGCCAGGTTGTTTTAACGGATATAGCTACAAGCCAACATAGAGATTTTAAGACTGTAGAAAGTTTTCGTGATAAATGCTTTAACAACAATAGTGTGTCCATACGTGATGCAAGAAGGCATATAAATTTAGGCCCAGCCAACAGAAAAGCGATAGAAGAGCAAACAGCAATCATACGTAGCGGTGCCAAGGAAATGGGGCTATTAAAAAGCCCTCCACACATAGACGCAGAAAAATTAGCTCTATGGGGACGTTTAAATATTTTAGATCCTGCGGATGCTGGTGGTTTTATTTATGAAGTAGAACCGCAACGCTTTAAAGTAGTTTATGGAAGCACTGAAGGTTTTGTTGAAAAGGACTTAGTAGTTGGCGATGATGGTCGTGTTATGTGTCAAGGTGAAAGATTTGCCCCCAATACAACGTTAAATCTTATCCTAAAATGGGATCAAAAACCATTTGTTACAGTGGCAGAAGGCCTTAGAAATTTGGCAAAAATGCAAAAACCAGGAGCTCCTTTACTAGAACTATGCAGAATGCTTCGAAAAAATGTGGCTTTTTGTCCCACAGATTCAGTTGATGAAATTTTAAATCAATTTAAAGCACGTATTCCAGAAAAACAGCGGGCAGGTATCTGGATGTTTAGCCCGGTTGAGTTGCCAAAACCATCAGGATTTTTTACCTGGGTAAGAAACTCTGTATGGCCAGGTGAAGATGAATTTAAAGAGGTTATTGTTCGAGCGCATGATGGAAATGATTTTAGAAGCCTAAGAGTAAGAATTAGTACAGAAACTGCGGCAAAACCTTTTGAATACTTGGGTAAATTTTATGCCACAGTTGCGGAAATTGTTGCAGATCAAATACTTCAAGATAAGGCCAAAGACATCAAAACAAGACCTTTTAGGCAGGCTTTAGCTTCTATTGGCGTGCCCTCAAATGCGAGGCCCTCACAGATATCTGCAGCAAAACCTACCCAGACGGTGGCAAACGTACCAGCAGAGAGGCCGCAGCCTTCCCAAGTTGTAACCGTTGCTCGCCCTCCTAAAAAGCCTATGCAGTCAGCTCCGGCCGTTGCACCGGTACAACAAAGACCAATGCCTCCTCCTGGCCAAAGCGCACCTTCCGGCTTTTGGGCGACATTATGGGGTGGTGTGGGACCTGTGGCGGGGGCCAATCAGCCAGCTCAGCAACCTGTAGCACGGCCGCCTGTAGCACAAGCACGAGCGCCCCAACTTATGGCAAATCCTGCGCCTGCAGCACAAATGCCGCCGCCTCAGGCGCCTCAAGTTTTGATTCCAGTTGATGTAGCCGCTGATCTTGACTATGAACGAAAGAGTAATCTACCTATGCAGCTTACAGTGCGTTTATGTGCCGCATGCCAATTTATGGAAAATAAAGCTTTAACAAAGCCAATGGCTACAGAATTGCTAAACCGTGTTTTAGGTGGCATTACATATCAGGATGCTGAAAATTACCTGACACGGCCAAATAAAGAGCTCGGCATAAACAACCTGCCAATAAATGTGCTTAGCACATTGAAGCAAAAAAGCTTTCGTGGTGGTGCTGTAAAAATACAAACTTTTCTAAAAGCGCTGCACGATACTGCAAATGCTTAAAGCTTGAGGCTAAAGATCCACTACTTTGCCATAACGTGTGATTTTTTTTAAACACAGAGCATGTCAGAGAACCCAGATGGAGAGCGAAACTGGATAAAATCAGTTTCCCACTGGCATTTCTTTACCGGAGGTCTTATCGCTTTAGGACTTTTTCCGACCTAATATAACGTAATCATAACGGTAAGAACGACAAAGCGAGAATGAACGATAATAAACTATAAAGCTATATGGTTAATGGTGTTCGTAAAATTATACTCTTCAGAACAAAACCCCTTGTGCCCATAGACCTAACGGTTAAAAAAAATCTTAACGAATTATTGTTTCTTCGAGAAGCTCTCTCTTTCTATGTGTTCTTTGTGTTCTCTGGGCTTTAAAAAATCTCACTCAAACGTAATCGTCGCAGTAATTGGTTGTCATAATATATTACTATTATAATTAATTATTGATTTTAATTTGTTAATTTACTATTCTTAGTGTTATTTATCTCAGGGGAATAGTAAATGCATATAAGTAATAATAATCAAGCCAATAGGCCTCAACCATTTGAAGTGCCTAAAATTGTGCAAAAAGCACAAGGGGTACATGATAAAGCTGGTATGGCAATTGAAGCTACTGGCAACTTTGTCGATGTACTTGATGGTCTTACTGGTAAGGTATCAAATAGCGTAAAGCAGGTCTTTGGTGCCATGGCGTTTGTTGGCGCTTTAAACATCGTATTTGCTATTCCAAGCTTTATAAGCAATGTAAGTAAGGCTGTTCTTGGATCGAGCCTTGTAGAGCGCGTAAAGAGTGCCTTTAGGGCAGCTGCCGATATTAGTACCGCCTGGCTTGGGACGAATGCCATATTTATGGGTTTAAAGAGTGTGGGGGTAATCGGAAGTGAAAGCTTTTGCCTGGACATCTCTAGTTAATACAATTCTCTTTCCTTTGCAGTTAATTTCGTTAGGCTTAGATACTCATCAGCTTTACGAAACTGCCAAAGACAAAAAAGAAGTTTTAGCTCAACTAAAACTAACAGATTTAACCTCATCTTGTGAGTATGTACTCAAAAATCATGAGCGTTTAACAGGCGTATTTGCTTTATCCAAGAAAACAAAAATTGATCATAAGGCTCAAGAGCTACTTGAAAGACTTCATGCAGCAGATAATAAAGAAACTGCAAAAACAGATGCTGAAGAGTTTATTAAAATCCTAAGAAGGCGTATGCACACAAAGTATAACCTAGAAGTTGCAGGCATAATCATGAAGGTAGCATTGGTTACATTAGGTGCTCTATCACTCTTTATCTTGCCAAACCCAGTGACTTTGGGTATTGCTGGTGTATTTGGAGCCGCAGGACTTGTGCTTTTCGCAGCTCAAAAGCTTGTATTAAATAAAGATCCGTTTGCTAAGCCAAGTACTGTCTGGTATGCTCAAGTTGCGCATAAGCTTAGACAAAGTTTAAATGCCATTACAGATGCAGCTGAGAGGCTGTCATTGAGATGTCATCAAGCAACTAGTGCTTTGTTTGTAAAAAAACACATGCAAACAGAAGCTATGGCAAGCTGATACGCTCCGACTATTAAAGTAAATAAAGCAAAATGAACACCCTAAGAGATCGCCCCAGCACAATCTGTGATCTTAATTACACAGATTATGTTGGGGCTTGTCATTTGTATGGTAAGTCAGAAAAAACTTACTATAAAACCTACCAGGTTTTTATCAATATCTATGGTGTATATAGCCTTGCCAAAGATCTTATATTACTTCCTAAAATAGCTTACGATATAGCCAAAGCAATTGATTGCTTTTGTGTGCTGGATGTCATTTATGCGCCCCCTCGATTTATTGCAGATGTCACCGCATGTCTTCACGCTCAAAATCTCTATGATCGTATAACGGGAGTCGTTGAGGCTGTAAGTGAAGCATGTAATATTGTCTCTCTTGCAAGTGAGATAATTCGTATAGCTAAAGAAGCTCAAGTTTTGCAACAAGATGCATTAGCTTGGACTATGCATTTAAACTACGCATATATTCCAAATCAATTTATTATGATGGGGCAAAGTTTAGATCAGCTTGTTTACGTGATATATTTAAAAAATACTTTTCCGGCAGATGAAAAAGAGGGTTGTGAGTATGTCATAAGCCGTGAATACGAGTTAAAAAGAAGATTGTCGCTATCGAAAAAATGTACGCTTATTGCTCAAGAGAATAACAACACGGCTTTTTTAGAAATTTTAAAAACACGTATAAATACCTGCTGCAATCTTGCAGTACTGGATAGTATTACTACCGTAGCTTCAACTGCAATGTCATGTATAGCCCTCATGTATGCTACAACAGCATTAATGCTTGTATTATACACTGCAACAACTGTTTCAAGTATTGCATTGGTTATATTGAATAAACACTATCTAAGTAATAAATTATAAAATGTAAGAGCCGTGCACATAACGCCGTCGATATCTGTTCCATCTTGAATAAGCTGAAAAAGAGCATCTTTTGACATAAAAGTTGTTTGGATATTTTCTGAGGGCTCAAGTTTAACCGCATGCGTGACTATAGCGTCTTTTGCTAAAACGATGGTCATTTTTTGTGCAAGAATTCCCGGAAGGGGATAACAGCTTCCAAGTACTTCAAAAGAGCTTGCAGTGCAGCCTGTTTCTTCCAAAAGCTCGCGTTTGGCAGCATCTAGTGGACTTTCATTAGCATCGACCAAGCCGCCAGCAAATCCATAAACATGTTTACCTATTGCGTGGCGATATTCGCGGGTTACAAGAAATTCATTTGTGGGTGATATGGCTATAACAGATACCGACTGAGCACTTGATGCGATGATAAAATAATCTTGCTCATGCTCGTTATGATAGCGTAGACGCTCTTTTCTCACACTTATGGCTCCATCTACTACCAAAGTGCTATGTACTGTTACAGGAATATGTTTCATGGTGTCTCTTTTTGAATAAGGCTTTTCCAGTAACCTGCTTTTTCAGAGTCTTTGGCCGCATGCCAAAAAAGGCGAAGCTGCTGGTATAAGCACCTTCTTTCCCATGCAAAAGAACGCATAAACCAGCCAGCGGCTGTCATGTGAATTTTGCCTGCCAAAAAGTGCGCGCCAAGTACCCAAGAGCGAGGAAACGCGATATCTAAAAGTTTGCTAAATTGCATACTTGCAGCTTGAACGCCTTCTGTCATCACTAGATAACACCCATTTACAAAATATAAAGGTGATGCTTCTTGAGTTAGTCTAGTTTGAGAATATTTACGCAAAATCTGTTGTATGCGTGTGGTGTCGCCCTGATAAATTAATTTTTCCAAGATTAGTGCGTCAATTAATTCTTGATTGGTAAATTTGAAATCAATTTTTAATAAACGCTGGGTTATTCGTTCACTTGCCTCTTCATCGCCAATGTCAAGGGCATGACGGAGCAAAAACCAAATAAATCGCTCATCTTGCGGCTCTACAGTTGGGCCTGTGAGACTTTGAAGATATAAAACACCCATTTTCAGATCTTTTACCGTAGCTATAAGTCTGTCTGAGAGCTCTAAATGGGTATGATAGCGCTCTTGCTCGCTGACGGAAAGTACCTGTCGTATGCGCGCCATTTTTTGCTTTGCCATATCATGATCACCTAGCATAACTAGTAAAAATATGGCATCTGCAAGATAAGGCATGGCCACAACGGGCCTTTGGAGTATATCTTCTAGCATTTCTGAAATAATATAGGGCTTAGAAAGCCAAAAACTTACCCCCAAGCTTATGGCAAAGCGGCGAAGTTCTGGATCTGAATCATGATCCGGATGCTGTATAAAAAATGGAGTTTCCCAGTTTTTTTCTAAGCTTGAAAAAAGTTTACTTGGTACAGGGCCCTCGGCCCATGCTGCTAAGAAGCGCGTTACTAGGCAAATAAAGTGATAGGCGGCAACACGGTTTTGGTGAGAGCTTTCGTGCATGCGAAAAACAATTTGCTCTTCAAGAATGGGGACTAGGGGATGCATAGCATAGCGTCTGAGCGCAAGCTCAAAGCATTTTGCTTCTTCTTCATAGTCAGCAAGCTCGTTGTACACAAAAGATTTCCCCAAATACTCTAAAGGTGCTCCTGGAGTATGGCGAAGATGTCCAAATTCTTCTAAGGCAAGATTTAAAAGCTGTTTTCTTTGTCCTTCAAAGCTTGGATCTTTTGCTTGTTCAATTAAGGTCATACCCGCTCTGAACAAAGCTTCGCGGCCTTCTTGTCTTCCTAAAAAAGAAGAGCCTATTCTACGGTATTCTGTGAGAGCTTTTGTATACATCTTTGAGGCTAAAAAGGCATCAGGAACTGCTAGGCAGTTAACATTAATATTTTGGCTTCCTACAGATATGGTAAGATCTTCAATTTCAAAGTCTGCGTCACGCGATAAAAGGCCAACATGATTACCGATTACAGGAATGTGGCTTATGTAGGAAAAGCGCAGCGTTTCATTAAGATAAAATGAAACTTGATCATCAACCTTTTCAATGCGAAGTGTGTACCATTCATCGTTTTTAAGCACTATTTGAGGAGCTTCCAGCACACTTACAGATGATAGTAAAAGCTTTGTTGTTTTTACATGTTCATGTTCAGATCCGAGCCATAGACAATATCCTTCAGTAAGATGTCGAATGTCCATGCTTTCAGGAACTGCAAATAAAAGGCCTATTCCTTGACCTTTTTCTCCAAAGCGAAGGCGCGCTTCCAGCTTCATGTTGCCAGTAAAGCCTTCATCGGAAATCATAAGACTAACCCATTCCGAGGTCTCGGTAGCGCGGGTAAGGGCAAGGTGTTCAGTAAGCAGTACATTTTCTTGAAATTGCCAGTCTTCTTTTTCATCAATATCAAGCTCTTTGAGTAAAACCCACTCGGATTTGCCTTCAAGGTAGTTTTCAAGGCTTGCAATAAGCTCATCTACTGACTCATAGCGTAGAGATTCATCTACTGCTAAACACCATTTTACCGCTTCTGATAGTACTTCAGGCACATCTCGGTAGGGAGCCATTATTTCAGGCGAGATCAGCTGCTCTTTGTCGTAATTTTTTTTAAATGAGGAAAGAGACCTTCTTCGAAAGGGTAGCTGCAATGTAAGAAGCTGATAAAGCATTACGCCAAGAGAATAAATATCGGTCTTTACTGTGGCAGGTTTGCCTTGAGCGCGCTCTGGTGCCATAAATGACACCGTACCTACGACTTTGCCGATTCTTGTAATGCCTGTATGGGGAGCATCCGGAATGCCCTCATCTGATTTAACCGAAATTTCTTCTTCGTCCCCAAGTACCTTTGCAAGGCCCCAATCCAGTATAAGAACTTGACCATACTTTCCGATGATGATATTTTCAGGCTTTAAATCGCGGTGCAATACTCCCTTGGAATGGGCATAGGCTACAGCTTGGCATACTTGCAAAAATTGACGTACTAAAAAGGGGATTGAGGAATGAGGGTCCTGCTTTCGCAGCATGCGCTTTTCTTTTTCTTTGGCGCGCCTTATAAGCATTTTTAGAGTTTCGCCTTCAACATAGGGCATGCTATAGTAAATAAGGTTATTTATGCAGCCTATAGAGTAAATTGGGATAATTGCAGGGTGGGTAAGTTGGGCTGTGATACGTGCTTCTCGTAAAAAGCGCATCTTTAACAGTGCAAAGCGTGCTAAGTCCTCACGTATACGCTTTAAGGCTATCATGCGTCCGCATACAGTATCATAGGCTAAAAATACTTCTCCCATGCCGCCTTTGCCAATACTTTTTACTACTTGGTATTGGCCGATATTTGATTGAATATCTTCTGGTTTAGGTTCAACAATGAGGTTTAAACCACTTGGAATAAGAGGCTGAGCATCAGTTTTGGCTTGTAATAACAAGCGATTGCCGCAGTAGGCACAAAAAACAAGTGGCTGGGCATCTTGTCGCTGTTTAGAGCGCTTAAAATTAGCGTTACAAAATGGGCATATAATACAAAATTCTTGGGGCATTCCCACTCCTACCTTGAGTGCCACATCATATGTTTTTAGAGTAAAAGAGTCCAGTGACCATTAAAGGTTGCACTTGCCTATTTTTGAGTGTAGGGTCCAATTTTTATCACGACTTGCTATATTAATATTGAATATTTTAGAATATAAGTAACTTAGGATATGTTTATGGGTGCAGTTTTCGGAGAAAAAGGCTTTTTTAGAACGAACGATACAACCTACATGGGATTTATTACTTCAAATCCCGATGATACGCCTGTTGAAGTCTCACTTGATTTTGAATGCAGCGATGAGTTGATAAAGCCAGAACAGCGTAGAAGAATTGCCGATAAACTCTTTAACAAAAAAATGACCGCAGATGAAAAAAGCGGAATTTGCGGCGGTTATAGAGAGCTTTATTTTCAAAGTAATGGTCGAAATTACGTAATTGCTCCAAAGTCAAATTTAATTTTCAGAATTATCTGCAGTATTTTTCGATTTTTAAAAGTAATGAAAGGGTCGTCTAAAGTAGATTATAAAATTGTACGCTCCGGTATTCCCTCACTTTTTTATAAACCCCGCCTTGTTGTGCAAGTATCAGATAAATCTAATCTAACCATAGATTCATATGCAAATCGGCTGCAAAGCTCCAACGTCTATCATGATCCTTTTACACAACTTGCCACTACTTTATTTCAGGATTATGAACCATTTCATAGCTGGAAAGATGTAAAAGAGCACCCTTATCGAGATGCTTCTAAATATCAAATCGTAATCCAAAACAATAATTTAGTTGCCAAAGAGATCACAAATCCAGATGTAAAAAAAGAAGAAGTTCAAGAGGCATTTAAAGCCTTTCGCGATTATGCCTACAGGCATTTTGGAGAAACTGCAATTAAACGTATTCAGGCTCACTATGAATTTGACTTAGATGAAATGATCAATAATTTTCATCCACTCACACCTGAAATTATATACAGAATAAACGTGGGCTCAAGTCATATAGAAGCCGTTGATATTGAAAAATTGGCACAGGATTTAAAAGATCAAAAGATACTTCCAGAGCGCGTACAGCAAAAAATAAACCCTACAGTTTTTACTCCGGATTTTATTAGTAGTCTAGATGTCAATAACCCTGATCATTTTGCAAAGCTTGCCAACTGTTTAAATTTGACAGAGGCAGAACATAATAAAATCTTTACAGGCAGAATGCTGCATGGAAAAATTAGCTCTTGGTATACACAAGGGGACGAGAGTCTATATAAGCCCTGGGTTGACCAGCAAGAATTTGCGCAAGTCTGTTTTAAAATCCCTAATCGCGACTGGAAGTGCTTTTATGAAGATCTTGCAATGATTATCTGCAAAAAACACCTGCATCAAAAAAATGCAGATCAGACCTATCGCGTAGGAACACTGATTCCAGCCCCAAGAGAACCTGGCAAACCCCAAACTTACTATAAAGTAACTAGCTGGATTCATAACTCACGCGGTATTTACTCCTATACTTTGGAGCCTGCCTGCCCTGGCACGAACCTGCCTGCCATAAAATTGTATCGGAGCACATCTTTAAGTGCGTATAACCTTGATGGGGCTTCTTCGTATAAAAATGATTTTAACCCAATAAATCCTCCAGGCTATGAAGGCTCGCATCTTTTGGACCCTTATGAGACTGAATTTTTTGATAAAAGAACTATACCTGTTTGGGTTGGTTATCAAAATTTGGCTGATAAAAAAATTGCCGCGTTAACAAGTGAATCGGTGCAGGATGTGCGCGAGACGCTTTTACAGGCAAATAGGTCGTTAATTGAGTCGATTACCTCAAAATACAAAAAACCCACTATGAAGCAGTATTTACGTAAGTATGATTCTGAATTTATGGAGCTTATTCAAGCCTGTAGAGAATCCGGGGTAATTGGGGCATATACTGCCTGGTATTTACTTAGTAATTCACTTCGAGATACGGTACTTTATAAATACAATGAACAAACCAAAGAAGTGAAGTATTTAAAGTCTTTTTTAGAAAAAGCTCAAGGTTTGCCGCAGTTTACTAGCCAGGCTACAAAACTTTTGTCATGGTGGAACTGGGAAAATAGATCGCCTACAGAATCTGAACAAACATTTATAACTACACTTACTAATTTTGAGACCAATTTTTCACATGATGTAAATGTAGATGTGGCAAAAAGTGCATTTAGCAGTTGGAGTCAATTTATTGACGCTTATGCTAAAGAAAAACACGAAGATGTCGGCTCAAAAATAGCACAAAACCTAGATTTTGCAGGCCATAGCTTAGGTGCTGCCTGCGCCCAGCAGTCTTTAGTGCGCTATACAACTGCCAAAGGGAGAATTCCGCTCCCAGGTCATACTATATCAGCTCGCCTTTTTGATGATCCAGCTATCAATAAATCAGATAATAAATCATTTATTGAATTTGGCAATAAGCATGCAGACCTTCTTAATTCCTTGCAGTCAACCTACGCCATTGTCCGACGCCAAGAAACGCGAGATCCTGTTCCACAAAGTGGTGAAGTCCATCTTGGTGCTACCAAAACATCAGAACAGCATCAAAGATCTGTAAAGTGGCTTCGCTTTGATGCAGCTTTGCAGAGTGCAAGCTCTAAGGCCAAGCATCCCCAAGTACGCGATTATCACACGGCACACGGTAGATTATTTGCTGGAGCTTCCTCAAGAGGGGCATGGTTGAAAAGCTGGCTGCATGAGCGCATACCTCAGCTAGAAAAAAATGATCCCTTGCAGGCGGCAAGGCTTAAAGATGCGCTTAAAAAAATCCCTGACACGGATTACAAAATTACTTATTATGATTCAAGAACTCAATGGGATTTTGATCGTCCATCAACGGTAAAATTATGGCGAAGCTTACGAGGACTCTGGAAACTACCCTTTGGCTTTGATCCAATTTATGCTGAGCGTCTAAGAACATGGTTGAGCGCATTTTTTCGTTCGGGTTTTTTGTACCACTTCTTGCCAAAAATCATTGCACAGCTCGGCCAAGCCAATCCGCCAGATGATAGGGCCCATGGCGACTGGAAACGCCACTGCGATGCGCGTGGTGTATTCGTCGTACGCTCAGGCCCTTCAAACAAAAGCGCATCTTAATTTGGTGGGGTAAGCTGGCTGCGTTGAGAATATTGGTAAGATAACAAGCCAAGGCCACTTAAAGAAAAGGCAAAACCTAATACGGTCATTGGAATACTTTGAGTAATTTTAGAAATACTGATAAGAGTTTCACCGATACCTGATAGTGCCGAGGTTCCGGCTTTTAAAAGTATCTGCCCTCTTGTTTGCTTTTCATTATATCCTTTAATAACATTCCTTCCCACATCTGATACAGTGGCAACGCTATTAATAATCGGCATAGTTAGGGGATCTTTTGAACAAAGCTCACCGCATCTAGCAGAAATAAAAGTTACCTCTGCTGTGCAATGCGCAACTTTTTGAGTCCTATTTAAATTAGGATTATCGTATGTTTTTTTGATGTCGCTTAAACTTTGTTGCACATCATCTACTTTTGAGTATGTTCCATATGCTGCGAGTGCGTTTTGTCCATAACCTACAATTGCTGACATAATATTACCTTTTAATAAAAAAAGGCAAAATCTTAGCATTCTATTCACTAAATGTATACAAAATTAGAATAATCACTTTTTGACCGCAGTACTCGTGAGAGCTATCGCTCAAAAACTTATTATTGAGCGCAGGTCCCTGGAGTGCTGTGCTTTTTGCACAGCCCTTAATTTTACGAACACCATAACTACATAAGCTGCAGAGCCAATAAAAAGCTTATTTTCGCTTTAACGTTTTTGAAATTAAGGTGTGCGTGAAACTAAGGGCTGTGCAAAAAGCACAGCACTCCCGAGTAACTCAATCTTGTTTCTACAATAACGTGTACTATTAGGTGGATCTTTCATAAATATATATCATCTTTATGTTTTGTAAAACTTATCTAATATAAAAAACGTGAAGGAAAGGGTTCTGCAACATGTAATCTCCCGAACGGGATGGTTAAACCTCCCAGTGATACTATCACGACGCTTTCCGACCAGGCTCCAGAGCGGGCTATAAAAGCACCAGTGTGCGTTAGGTCAATTTTTTCACTAAATTATATGCCTTTTTACAAAACAGGATTTCCTATGCCGCTACTAAGTTAAAACCAAATTCTTTTGCGCGTTTCTGTAACGCTTTAAGTTTTCTTTCTTGATGAGCTTTCTCATAGGCTTCTTCGCCTTTTTCATGATATTCCCACCCGTTTTTACACATAAAATAAAGCATATAAGATATTTTGTGAGCCCCTGCCTTAATCCCAGTTAATTTATCTTTTCTTCCGCAGTGCTGCCTTATTTTAGCTCCAATAGCCGTGTTGGATTTTTTTGCAGACAATGCTGCCATCCGAAGCGCTTGCGTTATACGATTGGCACAAGGCTGGCTCTTACTTTTACGACTTTTTCCTCCGGAAATATTATTTCCAGGGCATAGCTTAAGCCATGATGCGAACTTTTTTGCGCTGCTCCATGAATCAACATTTCCACCTCCTAATTCTGCAAATATTAGTAACGCAGTACTTCCCTGAATTCCGGGTAAAGCGGTGAAATCTTTCCCACTCTTTCTCCATAATAAGTCTCTCACATCGAATGTAAGGTCATTTTTTTTAGGTTTAGCGGCTGTTCTGTATTTTCCATCGCTTTTTTTATCTTTATCTCGACGTGGAATTGGGGTTTTTACAACATCGGGATACTTTTCAAGCTGTTTTATGATTTCAATGTCACATTCTACTAATTGCTTATCAGCAAAATCATAATGATCTAAGGCTTGCTTAAGTGAAAAAAGATGCTCTTCCTGATAATTACCTGTAAGAGCTTCGATAAACTCTATCTCAGTTTTTTTTACTCGCTTATTTCTTAAATTAGCTAATTTAACGGGGTCTTTTTCACCCGCTACGATGGCTCTAATTATATCCATACCTGAAACGCCCTGGATTTCCCCTAAGACAACACTCAGCTTAATATTCATTAATTGTAAAGCCTTCTCAATATGCTGGAGACTGTAAGATCTTGTCTTAACGTTGTTTTGACGTTGTCTTACGTAGGAACGAAGTATTACTTGGTCGCGCCCTGGCCGAAAAGCTGCAGTTAAGAGCCCATTAGAATAAAGCGTTTGGATCCATTGACAATCTACAAAATCGGTTTTTCGTCCGGGAACATTTTTTACCGATTTGGCATCGACAAGGATAGGCTTTAATCCTTCATCTTCCAAAATTTCATAGAGAGGAATCCAATAAACCCCTGTAGCTTCCATTACAGCGGTAATAACGCCGGCATTTTTGAGTGCACTTGCAATTTTATTTAATTCAGGTGTTGTTGTGCCAAATTCGAATACATTTGTCCCAAATTCCTGATCTGGAATGGCTACGTGTATAAGTTTAGCGCCAATATCGATACCTGAAACGGAAGGATCAATGTAGCCTAGTTTATTTCTATGGCGATTACAATTTGTTTGCTTAGTAACATTTTTGTTAGTAAAATTTGGCATGAGTGGACCTTTCTTTTATTATTTGTTGTTTGAACGCGCAAATAATAATAAGGGTTCGCTCTTTTTTTTGACTCTAATAGACTTTTTTTCTAAAAGAGTTACTTTTTGATATTAGTGACTTTGTCACTCTGTGGCTCCAGAGAGCTTCGCTCAAAGGTATTTTTTTCTTGCAAAGAAAAAAGCATAAAGCGAGCATTGTGACTAAAAATATGAATGCATGGCCGCACGCACCCACTCATATGCTGCAAAGTTCGGGAATCTACATGGTCACATGTGGAACATATCTAAAAGCACATCATTTCCAGTCTCAAATACGTTTACAACTACTTCATGATACACTTCTAGCGATGGCAAAAGATTCTGACTGGGTACTACATGCGTGGGCAGTGTTTTCAAACCATTACCATTTTATTGCTGAATCACCTAAAGATCCCAAAAACTTATCACAATGGTTAGCAAAATTACATCAAATGACAGCACTAAAAGTAAACGAACTTGATAATGCTACTGGAAGAAAAGTATGGCATCAATTTTGGGATAGTCATATTACGATTCATACTTCTTATTTGGCACGCCTACACTATGTGCATCAAAATGCAGTACGCCATGGTGTAGTACTAGAAGCTTCACTGTACCCTTGGTGTTCAGCTGCTGCATTTGAGATGAATGCAGCAAAGTCTTTTGTAAAGACTGTTTATAGCTTTAAACTTGATAAGATAAAAATTTATGACGAATTTTGACCATCATTTACCCTTAAGGAACTTGCCTGTGATTGAGGCTTTTTTCTTGATAATATCTTGGGGCGTGCCCGTAGCGATGATGCGGCCGCCTTCATCGCCTGCCCCAGGGCCAAGATCGATGATGTGCTCTGCTGCTCTTATAAAGTCTAAATTATGTTCGATGGCAACTACGGTGTGTCCCTTTGCAGTAAGGTTGTTGATGCTGTTGAGTAGGCGCTGGATTTCTTGGGGGTGCAGGCCTGTGGTTGGCTCATCAAACAGATATAGGCATTTGCCGCGCGTGTGCTTTATAAGCTCGCGTACAAGTTTCATGCGCTGGGTTTCACCGCCTGAGAGTGTTTGTATTTCTTGGCCAAGATTTAAATAGCTAAGGCCAACTTCGTGAAGGACATTAAGCATGCGCGATATTTTGGGGTGCGCGCTAAAAAGTAAGCGTGCCTCTTCAATATTCATCTGTAAAATTTGGCCAATATTTTTACCGTGATAGGTTATCGATAGTGCCAAAGGATTTAAACGCATGCCTTTACACTGGGGGCAAGGTACTTTTACTGCAGGTAAAAAGTGCATTTCAACTTTTTTGTAGCCAAAGCCCCAGCAATGTGTGCACATGCCTTTTCTATGATAGGCACTAAAATTTTTAGGCTGCATGCCTTTAATTTTAGCTTCTGGCAAGGTTGCAAAAAAATGGCGAATAGGTGTCAGCACATCGGTAAATGTGGCCACATCAGATCGTGAGGTATGGCCTATAGGGCGCTGATCCATCCAGACAATGTGCTTAAATTCATCAATTCCATTAAGTGAATAAAATTTAGTATCTACGCTTGTTTTGCGAGTAGCAAGTGCTTGTTTCATGCCATCTAGCAAGACGCCCTCAAGCAGCGATGATTTACCAGATCCTGAAACGCCTGTGAGGCATGTAAAAGAGCTGTGGGGTATTTCTACGTGTATGTTTTTTAGATTATGCAAGCTGGCATTACGTATAACAATAGATTCATCTGATTTTGGCTTTTTCTTAGCGCTTACTATCGTATTTGCCTCTCTAAGATATTTGGCGGTAAGTGAATTAGGATTAGCATAAATATTTTCTAGAGTACCTGTAGCTACAATCTGGCCGCCATGTAAACCTGATCCTGGACCAAATTCGATAATATGATCAGCTTCGGCAATAAGCTGAGGGTCATGTTCTACAATTAACAGCGTATTTCCAAGGTCTTTAAGGGTATGTAGTGCTTCAACCAATCTGATGCAATCTTGCGGATGCAGTCCAATAGTTGGTTCATCAAGTACATATAAAAGCCCTGTGAGGCCCGAACCAATTTGCCTTGCAAGACGTACGCGTTCGGCTTCACCGCCGCTTAATGTGGCAGCTTTTCGTGATAGCTGCAAGTATGATAAGCCGATAGTTTCTAAAAAGCTCAAACGCTGGCTTATTTCGTCATATACCTGTAAAAGTGTAAGATCTTTTTTGTCAGTAATTTTTATCTTTTGTACAAAGGTTGCAGCATCTTTTATAGCCATGTTTGCAACATCAGCAATAGATGCTTTATTGATTGTTACATGTCTGGCAAGAGCATTCAACCGTGTTCCTTTGCATGTGCTGCATTCGTTTTCTCTTAAAGCTGCTTCCCAATCTTCGGGCAGTGGGGTTTCATCGCTGTAGCTATCGTGTCTTAGCTGTAAAATCATAGCTAGTGCATTGTTAATACCGCGCCAGCAAAAGCGTACAGGCTTGCCATCTACTAAAAACGATACTTCTTTATTTGAACCATTCATTAAAAGTTGAAGTTTATCAGAGGAAAGATCTTCGATTGCAGTATTTGTGCTAATGCCAAGTGTTTTAAAAACTTCAAGTATAAGTGATCGGGCATAAGGCCCTTGCCATTGCCCCCACAAAAGCTTAATTACCTCAAGTGGGCTAAGCTTGGTGATAGATTTGAGCACTGTAAAGTCAACACCCCACACAAAGCCAAGGCCCTGGCAGTCTGGACACATGCCTTGTTGAGTGTTAAAAGCAAAAGTTTGCGGTGTAATTTCAGGATATGATTCACCAGTTTCTTCTACAGAAAAGGCGAGGTTAAAAAAGACATCTTTTTTATCTCGCATCACCCAAAGTTTTTGTTTGCCAATTTTTGAGGCTGTTGAAACTGCCTCATGCAGACGATTTCGCATTGAAGGATCGACAATAAGGCGATCAATTACTAAAAAGAGTTCATTTTTACGTTTAGAGTCGTAAGGGACTTCATCTTGGCCAAGCTCGTAGAAAGTGCCATTGAGGCGTATTCGTAAAAATCCTTGTTTTTGTAAACGCTCTAATAAGTCACTAAAGCTTTCAGTGCGTCTTATCTCGATAGGAGCCATAATATGCAGCTTTTCACCTTCAGGATAGTGCAAAATGCGGTCCACTACGAGATCTTTGCTAATAGCCTGTATCCGTGCGCCTGTCTTGGGATCATGCGGTATGCCAATACGCGCGTAAAGAATGCGCAGGTAATCATAAATTTCCGTCATAGTGCCCACAGTAGATCGTGGGTTGGCTGCATGCAGGCGCTGTTCTATAGCTACAGATGGCGATAGGCCATCGATATGCTCTACTTTTGGCTTTGGCATCTGTTTTACAAACTGGCGAATATATGGCGAAAGGGACTCTACATAGCGTCTTTGACCCTCAGCAAATACCGTTTCAAAGGCAAATGAGCTTTTGCCGCTACCAGATGGCCCTGTACATATGGTCATTTTGCCGCGAGGGATAATGGCAGAAATATTTTTTAGATTATTTTGCTGGGCGCCAACTACAGATATTTGGGTAGATTCCTCAATAGCTTTTGTTTTTTTGTTTTTTATGCTGGCAAGATTTTGCGATAAACTCTCACCTGTAGCACAAGGCATTTTTGCAATGTCTTCCGGCGTTCCTAAAGCAATAATTTTTCCACCCTTATCACCGCTTTCAGGGCCCATTTCGATGATCCAGTCGCATGTTCTGATAAGATCGATGTTGTGTTCAATAACCACTACTGTATTGCCTTTTGAAACTAGCGCCTGGAGTACTTCTACAAGGTGGTTCATATCATGAAAGTGAAGGCCTGTAGTTGGCTCATCTAAAATATACAGTGTTTTGCCGGTGTCAGGACGAGACAGCTCACGAACGAGTTTAATTCTTTGAGCCTCGCCTCCAGAAAGTGTGGTTGAAGCTTGCCCTATTTTAAGATAATCAAGTCCAACGCGCTCGAGCATATCAAGTTTTGTTTGGATATGCGGAATATTTGTAAAAAGCTCTTTGGCCTCTTTTACATCCATTTCAAGTACATCTTGGATGTTTTTTTCTTTATAGCGAACTTCGAGGGTTTCAGCATCAAAGCGTTTACCCTGACAGACAGGACAATCTACCCAGGAATCATCTAAAAAGTCCATGTCGAGCTTTATCTGGCCCATACCGTGACATTCGGTGCAAGAGCCTTCTTTTACATTAAAGCTAAAGCGCCCTGCAGTATAGCCCTTGGCTTTACTTAAAGGCAGCTTTGTAAATAATGCTCTAATTTCATCGAATAATTTTATGTAGGTAGCTGGATTTGAGCGGGGAGTGCGGCCAATAGGTGATTGATTAATTTCGATTACCTTGTCGATGTTCTCAAGGCCTTCAAGTGCTTTATACTTACCTTCGGTAAGTTCTGTTTTCATAAGTTTATTGCTAAGTGCTGGAAATAGCGTTTCTAAAAACAGTGATGATTTACCTGAGCCAGACACGCCTGTTATGCTAATAAAGCATCCAAGTGGTATTGTGATATCAACATTTTTGAGGTTGTTGTGCGAGGCTCCTTTGAGCACAATTTCTTTGCCATTTGCTTTGCGACGAGTTTTTGGAATGGGTATTTTTTTACGGCCGCTTAAATAGGCACCAGTAAGTGATTCTTTTGATGCCAGAAGTCCGCTAACAGAGCCTTTGTAGATAATTTGACCGCCTTGCAGGCCGGCTTTTGGGCCAAAATCTACTATTTCATCGGCTTGTCTGATGGTTTCTTCGTCGTGTTCTACTACGATTACCCTGTTTCCCTTGTCGCGAAGATTTTTAAGTGACAAAATAAGCTTTTTATTGTCGCGAGCATGCAGACCAATTGAGGGCTCATCAAGTATATAGGTTACTCCGACAAGGCCTGAGCCTATTTGGGAGGCAAGCCGCACACGCTGCGACTCTCCACCTGATAAGGTAGGGGCAATGCGGTTCAACTGCAAATATTCAAGACCCACATTTTGTAAAAAGACAAGGCGTCCTACAATTTCTTTGACAAGATCCTGAGCAATAACTTTATCAGTTGCAGAAAGTGTTATTGATTCAAAAAATTGCAGAGCCTCTTGTATCTGCATGTTGGTGACTTCATGGATGCGCTTTTTGCTAATAGTCGTAGCTGCAGGGTAGGGGCGAATGCGTGCACCTAGGCAGCTTGGGCAAATCGCCTTATGCATAAGTCTTTCCATGCGGTGCTTGTACTTATCGCTTTTGGCTTCTTGATAGCGTGTTAGGGCATCAGCAAGTGCGCCGCGCCACTGCACTGTATCTTGCCAAGTGGCGCCTGTTTCTGGGTGCACAAAGTACATGCGCGTCCATTTCTTAGGAGTTCCTCTTAGAAAAATATTTTGGGCTTCTTTTGAAAGCTCTTCCCACGGTGTATACACACTAAAGTTATATAATCTGGCCAGATTGTCATAGATATTGCCATAGCGCACGGTAGCATAGCTGCTTGCCACAATACAGCAGTCTTCTGCAATACTCTTTTTAGGATCGATAACAACATCAAGTTTAAATTCATGCGTTACGCCAAGACCCTGACATTCAGGACACATACCAACCGGGCTATTAAAAGAAAAATCTTGAGGATCTAGCGAGGGATAAGAAAGCCCAGACTTTGGTGAATAGGCCTTTGTAGATAAAAGTTCTTCATCTTTTGTGTCGATATTATGAAGTATGGCTATGCCATCGCCAAGTTCAAGTGCTGCAAGCAGCGATTCTGTAAGGCGTGTTTTGTTTTCAGGACTTGTCTGCAGGCGATCTATTACAATATCAAGATCATGGCCTGTGGATTTATCTAGGGATATATCATCATCTAATTGATAAAAAATGCCGTCTATACGTATGCGCGTAAAGCCCTTTTTGGCAATCGTTTCAAGATCGTCCTTAAACTCACCCTTTTTATTTCGCGCTTGCGGCGCCATAATAATGAGACGAATGCCATCTGGGTTATTGCAGGCAGCTTCGATAATTTCTTCTTGAGATCGGGGACGAACTGCTTCGCCGCTTACAGGGCAATGTGCTAAGCCGGCTCTTGCCCAAAGCACGCGCATATAATCATAAATTTCAGTGATAGTGCCAACAGTAGATCGGGGGTTTTTGCCGGCAGTTTTTTGCTCGATAGAAATAGTTGGGGTAAGCCCAGAGGCAAAGTCAAGATCAGGCTTTGGAAGTTCGCCTAAAAAGCGCCGTACATGCTGCGATAAAGACTCTACATAACGCCTTTGGCCCTCAATATATACTGTATCAAAGGCAAGCGAGGACTTTCCAGAACCAGATACTCCTGTAAAGCATATAAGCTTATTGGGCTCAAGGCTTATAGATACCGATTTTAGATTATGAACGCGAACATTCTGCAGATGAATGTTCTGCTCTAAAGCTTTAGATGACTTTTTTTTCATAATTATAAGCCTATTATACAGGATCGTAATTAAAAATACAAAAGTGATTTAGTCTAGAGATAAATGTGATATTATTTATTTGATAATATGCTTTATATATAATAAAATTTCTTGCTTATAAATTTCATAAACGATTATCAAGAAAGCGCAAAGTAAACTTTAACTTAAACAAGGAACATTTATGAATAAAATTTTTGCTCTTTTTATCGCGGCTGTCTCATTGACTAGTCAATTGCCTGGAGCTCAGATAAAGCATCATGCAAAACATCAAAAAATATCTGTGCAAATTGCTAACAGTTTGTCTGTAACTACACCTCAGGAACTTATTGATGCCATCGAAGTTGCAGCAGTTAACCCAAAGAAATCAACAACCATCAAAATCAAGGGAGTAATCATTGGTAACTTTGAAATTCCCGCAACAGTGCATTCAATTACTCTTTTGGGTACAACTCAAGATGCAGCTATCAGCGCAAACAATAGCGGAACTGCACTTACAATAGCCCTTGGAGCTACTGTAAAGCTTAAGAATTTAACTATCACTCAAGGGTCGAGCATCGGAATTATTAACTTAGGAAATCTTGATGTTACTAGTTGCGCTATCATAGCTAATGGTGAAGAAGGTATCTCAAGCTACGGCCATTTGCATATTAAAGATTCTCTTGTAAGTGAACATAGAGATGAAGGATTATATATTCAAACTGGAGGCTACGCAAAAATTGAACACTGCTTAATCACTCAGAATGGTTATGGTATATTAGCTGACACAGCAGAAATTGTGATCCGTAAATCTATTATTACAGAAAACGTGTCATATGGAATATATAACTATTACGGGACAAAGTGTAATATTGACAATTGCGAAGTCTCTCAAAACGATTATGGACTCTACAACAGCTATTCTTCGCTCGTCACTATAAAAGATTCAAAGTTTACAGGCCAATCAAATGATGGTATTTACAACGAAGGCACTTTTATGAGGATAGAAAAATCAGATCTTTCAAACAACTTGGGTTGTGGTATTTTTAACTACGATTATGCCGAAGCTCATTTAGATGAATGTTCTGTTAACAATAACCGTTTAAGCGGGGCGAACAATGAATATTATGCTGCCATGAGAGCTAACAAAACTCAATTTCATAGTAATGCCTCTGAATCAAGCGGTGGGGCAATATACAATACAACCCAAAGTAATTTAGAAGTCAAAAATTGCAGTATAAAATACAATAGCGCCTCAATAGGTGGAGCAATTTACAATGACTTTTTATGTCTAATTGAAGATTCAAAGATCAATCATAACGTTGCAACAGCAAGTGGCGGCGCAGTTTACAATACAGGCTATGGAGAGCTTGTGATTAGGAATTCCATCGTCCGTGAGAACACTGCAAATGAAGATGCAGGCGGTATTTATAGTGCAGGCTTAGCCACTATTATTAACAGTAAAATTGAAAAAAATACAGCCGCAAATGGCGGCGGACTTGCAAATATCGAAGGTGTTATGAGTGTTATTACATCAAAAGTTAAAAAGAATCAGGCAACAAATGGTGTCGGCAGTGGTGGGGGCATTTATAGCCCTGGTGCATCGTTGAGCGTGGTAAATTCAGACGTCTCGGACAACATCCCAGATCAGATTGTAGAATAATCTATTTACAATACCGGGCATGTATCATGCCCGGATCAATACTTTATAAGTCTTAATCTCGATCTTGATCATGATCTTAATCTTTTTTGCTTATGGAACAATTGTAATGCTCTGCTTAGGGTGATGAATTTCTAGGTTGCGGAAGTGTCTGTTTGGCATAACACTTTCAGTGTTTGCTCTCGCAAAATAGCATGGGGTAGCATCCCAATAGCTGTAATGAATCCATAAACTTATATGGGTAGGGTCTTCTTTTTCTTTGTCAACCCAGTTAAGATCTCCAAAATTGATAGGTAAAGGTAAGTCGGCTGCACGGCAAACTTCTAATTCGATATCGTGCGGATCTAAAACAGCAATTTTTTCGCAAATTAATGCTTGGCGCAGCTCTCGGGCAAATTCAAAGGCAAGAGATTTAGTTGAAGAAAGATGTCGGTAAAGGGTTTCAAATTTTTCGGTGCTTACTGTAAGTTTAAGGTTATTTAAAACACGCGAAAGTAGTAGTTTGCTCATTGGGAATTTAGAAAATTCTTCATTGACAATGCTTCTCATCATATCATTGTCGCTGGGTGCCTTTAAAGTTGCAAAAATATTATCGCGCAGCTTGCGAAAAGTAAGCCCTCCTCCATTTTCTTGTCGCAGTCCTTCAAAGAATTCTGTCATTAAGATGGTGTCTCTTTGGGTTCCAGCATACCTTTTTATGATACTCGGGATTATATCGCTTGTAATAAAGCTATCAAGTTTTCTATGAGCAGGTTTAAATACATTGGCTTGCACAAAAGGATAAAAGTTATTTTTACAAACTTCAAAAATTTTCCAGCAGCTTGGATTAATCGTCCATGTATGTCTTCCGGCGGATGCTACCAAAAATTTTGGAAATGAAGCTACTTTTTTGGGATCTAATGTTTTCAATATGCCAAGCAATTTATCTAAAAATTGATATGGGGTATTGCAGTTGTACATTTTATGTGTAGATACATGGATTCCATATGCTAAGTCTAAAACATCAACTTCAAGTCCACCTTTATCGCTGACAACTAAAAGGTCTAATTGTTGTAAAAAATGAGATCCTATTCCTATATGTTTATATATATTTTTAGTGCAAAAATAGGAAAGTCTTGTGGCAAATTGTTTAGGATGCATTAGCGCCGTTATGCCCAATTTTTTCATAGTTGCTTGAACTGCGCATCGGAGATCAGTTATGGATACCAGCTGCCTAAAAGTTCCATCTGCAAGATAAAACGTGCGTATAGAAGTGCCTAACAGCTCAAAAAGTGGTTTTGCATTATCACCTGCTGCTATAACTTCAAAGTCACCTACCTGAATGTTGCCATCTTTTAATTGAACTATTTTTTCACGACACTGTTGATTCCATAATTGTTCTTCTAGTCGTTGCCGCAAATTTTGAGTTTGCTCTGCTGATAGCCTCCCCGCAGATTGGGCGGCACGAATGCAGGTTTCAATTAATTCTAATTTTAGCTCTTGGGTTTTCATGGAATTTGCGTTTGCAAATTCCAAAATTGCAATTTGCATATCTACAAGTGTATTATGTTTATAGCCATTATAGAGCTTAGCAACATAGCTCATAGGGCTTGTACAACTATTTTGTTCAAGCATTTTTTCAATTGCTTGACCAAGAAATTGCTTTTTTGTGGCATCGCTTTTAGTGGCAGCTTTTATGCCTAGAGTATGCTGAATATGTTCTACAGGTGCCGAAGCCAATGCGAGGCTAGGATTTACAGTTACATCAAAATCCTTACAAAAACTTAAGCGTTTTTCAAGTAAAGGGAGAATTGGGATATTTGTTTTTCCTTCAAAACAAAAATAACCTGTTTTTAGCCATTCAAGCATCTTAATAAGCGTTTTGTGAGTATGATTTTCTGTTGCATAGATGAGCGAACCCACTGCATAGCAATTTTGGTAATCAAATTGACGCACATCGGCAAAAAGCGCCATTAAACAGTCATAGAGTATGAGATCGGCAGTGATGTCGGCATTGCAATTGAGTTTTAAGTCGATTCGTATAAGATCTTTTAAAGATTCGGCGATTGTAGGGGCTTGCGAAAAAATTCTTTCATAGGCTGGCTTTGAGAGTAATTCATCAACAACTGTTACGATATGATCTTTATGTTCTGGCTGTATATATTGAGCAATTTGATGTTTTGGATTACATAAAAGCTCTTTTATAGCGATAAGCCCCCCGCGGTTAAATACTAAATTTTTAGTAAGTACCATATGTGCAAAGGCGCGCATAAGATAGTGAGTTTTACCTGAGGGAAGACAAGAAAATTGTATGCCAAGATTGCTTTTGATATAATCGGTTACTTCTTGGTGAAGTTCATTAGCCCGGTACTCCAACAAAGAAGGCTCTGAAGCCAGGGTTTCAAAATTAGTTTCATCTTTATCAAGATAAAACAGTATAGCACCAAGTTCTGCCATTTTCTTTTCAAAATTTTGTTCGGAAAGTACCGTGCTAACTCGCTGTAACCACTGTGAAGTTAACGCGCATGGTTTGTATTTTTTTAAAACATCATCAATGTTTTTAACAATATCTCGAATCTTGAAAAATTGCCCATTATAATCTACCAGCGGTGGTGTTTCTAAATTAACCTTATAAATCGTTGATAATGTCTGTTCTTTAGGGGCTATTTTATTATCAAATAAGACCCGCTGAGCAGCAGCAAAAATACCATTATCACGAAGATAGCTACAGCGGCTATTTTGTGGTTTTGGTTTTAAGGGGCTTGTCCAGCGTGATACTGCAGAGGTAGTTTCTAAGTTCATTTAAATCATCTAAATTAAATGAACAAGAATATATTAATTGCTATTATAAAACAAATGATTATTAATTGTTTATAATACAGTCAGACCTTATTGCATTATGGATGAGGAATTATGGTAAGTATGGTGATTTGACCTTTTTTAGGGCCATAATGCCAGAATACCCGGTAAGCTCCCGGAGTGTTATTTTGTGCGTATGATTCAAAAACTTTTTCGCCATTAAGTCCATTAATACTTTCATAGGCATGGGTATTGAGAGACGGATGACGCAAATTGGTTTGCATGTATCGCAATGTCTTCTCCACAGCCTTATACACGCCTTTTTTTGCTGGAGAGTTCTCTAAAATTGTTAGCTGATTGTCTGCTTCTTCGGTAAATAGCAACTCAAAGTTCATCTTCGGCTTTTCCTGCAAAAGATCCACGACTGCGCAATTTACCCTCTTTTGCCTGTTTTATGCCTCTTTCAAGTGAACGTAAAGCCTCAGGGTTTTGGTGCAACCACAGTTCATTTGCAGGAATTTCGGCTAACGGTTCTAAAATAATCTTATTTCCCTCTGTATATGCCTTTACGGTATGTATTTCGATATTAGGTAATAATTTTGTTAGATTTATCCTTTTTCGGGCGTCAAGATTGAGTCTTATTTCCATAAATCCATCCTAGGTTAACTTAATTATATAGCTTTTTGGACATATATGTCAATGTTACGTTGTTCCATTGTTACATTTACCCACTTTTGCTATATATGTTTACAAACAGCTATCATGCACTCTTCTTTTGGCATTAAAGCCCAAGGCTCTTGGCTGTAGGCCATATGATGTGCAAAAGCAAGAGATTCTTGTGTGGCAGGAATACGGATGACTTTTCTTGCACGTTCACGAACAAATTGTTCTGCAATTTGTAGCATTTTTGAACCAAAACCTTTGCGAATAAATGGGACATCAATCGCAATCCATCTGAAAGAAGCCTCGTTTTTAGCCAAGAGGTCTATACGTATAGTGCCTATGATCTGATCTTGGCCTTCTTTTCTAAACACAAGAGGAAAATTACTGACATCTTTTTCTTCTGGATCATTGGGATCATAAATAAGTTCTGGACAGTACCGTTTATGGATCTGTTCAATACGTATGCCATGATAGGCATCCCAATCGCTTTTATTTCGCGGTGTATGCATACAAAATCCTTCATGCTGCATCCAAATAGGCCTATTCACTTCTAACTGAAGACCAAATGCATTTGAAAGGACCATCCTGTATTCCGAATCACTCATAATAGTTCTTTCTATGATCTTTTCTTCTATTTTTTGGATGTAGATATTTGCTCGAATCATTTTATAACCGCACGGGGTTGGCATCGAACAAAAGATTTCATTTGCAAAAAGAGACTTAGGTGAAAATTGATGATAGAGATTACGAGTTTCAAAAAAATCTAAGGGAAGTTTTTCAAGTGTAAAGTGATAAAGTTTTTTTTCTTCATGGTAAAAACTGTACTTGTCATCATCTTTTTCAATTCTATATTTCTGAAAGCTACAAGTTTTATCAAGACAAAACGGTTCAATAAACCCATTTCCCCAACCTACATCAACAAGCCATCTCTGTTTTAATTCAACAATAATGATCATATGTACAGATTCTGGCAGTACATTGCCATCATCATCCGTAAGACGTGCTAAGCATAAACTAGCTTTGAACCCAATGGCCTCTAAAGCAAAATACAGTAGCGCATTTACTTCATAGCAATAACCCCCGCGCTTTTCTTTGACAAGCTTGGTAAAAAGATTTTCATAGTTTAGGACAATAGGCCGCCCCATCAAAATATCAAATGTTTCAAAAGGAATGCTATAAGCTTGTGCGGCTTGTACTCGGCCAAGAGTTTCAAGAGTTGGTTCTAAAGTACCCTTGTACGCTATTCTGTGAAGATATTCTTTTAGCTGTAAATCATTCATTTTAGAGTGGAGTGGTTTCGCTTTAAAGATAAAGTAATTGGGCTGTCCTCGATCACGTATCAAGAATCTTGGTTCGAACAAAAAGAAGAATTTCCTCAGCTTTTGAGATAGAAGCTTGTGTGATTTCTTGATCAGGATCCTCCCGATCGCTTGGGTATCTCATAATAGTACCAAAAGAATTTAATTCTTCGACAAGAGGACGTATTTTCATAAAGGAGGGGTCGTAGCGATTACAGACCTCAGTAAGAACAACAAGATCATGTGATTTTTGAATTAGACATTGCTTATAAGCTAAAAAAGCTTTTAAAACTTTTTCTGCACACTGATGTGCGTGATAAACGGCTAAATCATTAATATGTTCACGAAAAAGTATTTTGGCAGCAACCAGATCGTTAGTCGCTTTTTTAATCCAGGCGCTATGGTTTTGCATAGACTGTGATTCCATCTTGAGTTACTTTATGGCAAAGAGTCGTCACATCTTCTGCCTCTTTTGCAAATTCTTTTTCAGTATAGACAAGCAGATCCTTTGGAATTTCAAGTCCCCAAAGAGCATGGTGGCCTGCAACAGCCCTTTGATAGGCATTTTGGTCTGAATGATCAACTACTATGAGTAAATCTAAATCACTATCATCTGTAGGTGTGCCCCACGCATACGAGCCAAAGAGATAAATTTTGACTGGCTGATACGTATTCACAAGACGATTAACAACCTGTTTTATAATTTCTCTTGCAATCATCCGGCCTCCTTACATAGGCTAATTTTCATTATATAAGACTAAATACTTCTAGACAACTTATAAGACCATTGACATTCATTAAGGTTATATTCAGGTTAGAGATTAAAAAGTATGTGTAGGATCAACGTCGATGTATCGGTTGATTGCAGATGGGATCAGAAGGGTTCTGTCAGTATGTTCGATGGCTTGGCAGATGGCGCCAATGGCTGGGCCGCGAATTAAAAATTGGTAGCGGTAGAGATCTTTTACCTTGGCATGTCCTGAAGCTACCACTGGATGGCAGATAAAAGTATCGGGAAGCTCTTGGGTGATCGCATCGCGGAAGGTAGAAGCAAATTCTAAGAGGCGAGCTTCGTTTTTGGAGGTAAACAAAAATTTAACGACCTTGCAAAAAGGTGGAAAATTAAACATTTTGCGCGTGGGCAGTTCATCATTATAAAAGGCTAAAAAATCTTGCTGTGCTGCTTGCTGGATGGTGCTATGTTCGGGAAGCGCGGTTTGGATAATTACCTCGCCAGGAGTTTGTCCGCGGCCTGCACGGCCTGCAACCTGCGTAATAAGCTGAAATACGCTTTCTTGTGCGCGAAAATCAGGAATATTTAAGGTAGCATCACAGTTTAACACGCCAACAAGTGTAACCTGCGGAAAATGCAGGCCTTTAGCTACCATTTGTGTGCCAATAAGCACATCGGCTTTACCTGAACGAAACTCACTAAGCAGCTTTTCAAGTGATCCCTTATGCCGTGTGCTGTCGGCATCAACACGTACAGTGCGAATGCCTGGAAAGATGCCATGCAGCATAGATTCAACTTTTTCTGTGCCCGTACCTTGGTATTTAATGACATCATGCGAGCGGCAGGTGGGACAAGATTTAGGCGGTGAGGCAGTAAAGCCGCATAGGTGACATGAGACAAGCTTATCGCCCTTGTGGAAGGTAAGTGAGGCATCACAGTGCTGGCATTTAACGCTATTACCGCACGAGGTGCAAGAAAGTACCGTATGATAGCCGCGCCTATTTAAAAAAAGTATGGTGTGCTCGCCCTTGCTTTTACGAGCTTCAATTTTTTCTAAGAGCTTTTCAGAAAATATGGTGATGCCCTTGGCTTTGGCATATTCGCGCTTCATATCTATAATTTCTACTGAGGCAAGCGATGCCTTTTCGGGCCGCTTGGTAAGTGCACTTAGCTCATATTTGCCATTTTGAGCGTTAAAATAGCTTTCTAGCGATGGTGTGGCACTGCCTAATAAGCAGCAGCAGTTTGAAAGCTTTGCTCGCATCACGGCAACATCGCGTGCATGATAGCAAGGGCTATCATCGGTTTGCTTGTAGCTTGGTTCATGTTCTTCATCGACGATGATAAGCCCTAAATTTGGCATGGGGCAAAAGATGCTTGAGCGCGCACCTATACATATTTTTGCATGACCAGATTGAATATCGCGCCATGTTTGCAGGCGCTTGCCATCACTTATACGGTGATGCAGCACTGCCAAAGGCACATCAAAGCGGCTTTTAAAATGCTGTATTGTCTGCTGAGTAAGTGCAATTTCTGGAACAAGCAAAATCACGCCGAGGTTATCTTCTAGAGCTTTTTCAATAGCCTGAAGATATACTTCTGTTTTGCCGCTGCCGGTAATGCCAAAAAGAAGGTGTGTTTCGAAGGTGCGTTTTTTAAGGCTGGTTGCAATTTTATCTAATGCTGCTTTTTGCTCATCACGCAAAATTTTGGCTTTGGTTTTAAAGTAATCTTCAAAAGGACTGTCATCAAAGATCACTTTATCTACGCTAATTAAACCTTTATCAACGAGTGCTTTTATGCAGCTTGAGGATGCTTTGGTTTGTTCCAAAAGCTCAGACATAAAAAGCCCTTCTTTGGGTGCCATCAGTAAAACGTCAAGTACATGTGCCTGCTGAGGAGCTTTTGTGCGAATTTCTATGCAGGCCTCGCGCGTTTCTTTTGGCGATTTTGCCCTGTAAATTCGCATTTGTTGTTTAGCTTGAGTATTTTTGCGAACTCCTGCCGGAAGCATTGTCTTAAGCACTTTTCCAAGTGGGCATACATAGTAGCGTGCAATCCACAGGGCAAGCTCAAAAAGCTCAGCTGTTATTACAGGACCATCACTTAGCGTTCGTAAAATGGGTCGCAAATTTGCAAATTCAGATTGTGTTTTTACTTCTACAACAAAACCTTGAGCTTTTTTGCCGCGCAGGGGAACCTCAACAGATACACCTTTTTTGATTGAGTTGGCAAATTCGAGGGGAATGCTATAGTCTAAAGCCTTATGAATTGAAACTTCTAAAAGTACTGATGCAACGGTCATAATAGTTTTTGTAAGTCATTCCAAAGGGCGCGTTTTTGTGCTGTATCGCTCATCATAGCGGGTGTTAAGATAAGCTCATAGAGGCTAGTTCCAAAAAGTGATCGTTTGCTGCTAAGAAGTTCTTTTTGGATTTCACTTGCGTGAAGATCATCACCAAAATAAGCAAGAAAGTGGGCAAGCTTTGGTGCATCTTCTTGCGCCATCATAATCACTATGGCAGAGCAGTGGCCAGATGCGGCAAGGGTAAAGCATCCAGCTGCTGCACTCAAACCAGGTTGTAAATACAGGCTGCATGCAATAAGACGCATCTGTACCGATGAGGCTACTTTTTGGATAAATTTTTCTTCTTCTGAGCCTGGATCAAAAAAGGAAAGCATTACAATCTGTGATGAGCTTACCTGAGGTTGGATCTCGGGTGCTTCAATAGTCGGAATACCAAGCTTTCGAAACTTTTCTAGACAATCTGCCAGCGATATTGCCGGAGGCTTGGTAAAAGGCCGGCAAAGTGCCTGCATAATAGGCTCAAGCGGAGTTTTTGGAATTTCAACTTCTTTTGGCTTGGGCATTGATGGCTTTTTAGGAACAGATGACGGTAAAACAGGTTTTGGCTCTACTACTGGTTTTACGATGCTAGCTGCTTTGATAACAGGTTTGCAAGGCGTTACAATTTGATTTTGTAGCTGCAAGTCTTGTTGCTGTAAATCTGGAAATTCTTGGGTATGCTCTTGGGCTATATAAAGCCTAAGATCTCCAACTAGGGTATGCCATTCGTTTAAACATTCTTGAAATTGCGCCATATCCAGGATTATATAGAAATAGAAAAAAAGAAGCCCGACAAAACACAAGGCTTTATCGGGCAAAAAAGATTACTTGCTCTTTTTGTTTGTTTTTTTTGCAGATGTACGTGAAGTTGTACGTGCATTACGCTTTGGGCTACGTGCTGGTTGTTTCTTTTGCATTTTAATTTCTCCTAAAAGTTTATTTATACTGCATTCTGGCTACATGCCAAAATGTCCGTTTTTTGGGGACAACCTTAGCTATCTCAAATAATTATTACTATTGTCAACATAATTCTTTAAAAATTATAATTAAAATGCATTAATTAAGAAAAAAACAAAAATTATTCAACTCTAAAGCGTAAAGATGCAAAGACGTAAAAAAACTATACAGATTATGTTCCGAAGGAACAAATTATTAATAGCCCATGGTTAAGCCACGAAGTGGCAAACCGTGGGTTAGAGTCAACAAAAAATTTTGAGTCACGTCAGTGACGATTTATTAATTATTAAACCGTCACTGACGTGACTCAACTTTATGATAATCCCTTTCCCACGGTTTGCCACTGCGTGGCTTAACCATGGGCTATTAATAAATTGTTCCTTCGGAACACATAAAAAGCATTTGTTATGCTTATAGAGGTAAAAATGTATTTGATTGCTTAGTTCAGCTGTTTTTGAAGCTCAGCTAGCTTTAATAGAGCATCAATAGGCGTTATACGTGCCACATCAATACCCAAAAGCTGCTTGGCAACCAAAGCTTCTTTTGGATTAGATTCTATTTTGGTAAATAAATCAGGTTGGGCTTTGATTTGAGTTTTCATTTGGGGTCTTACTTTTGCTACCGGCAGCTGCTCGAGCTTTTTTAAAAGCTCTTCAGCGCGGGCAATAACACTTTGGGGCATACCGGCAAGACGCGCAACATGTATGCCGTAGCTTTTGTCGGCAATTCCGGGGATAATGCGGCGTAAAAACAGCACGCCATCGGCGGTTTCTGTTATGGCAACAGTGTAATTTACTGCTCCTGCAATCTGGTCGGCAAGTTCGGTTAACTCATAATAATGCGTAGCAAACAAAGTTTTAGGACGTTTTTGGTTTTTTAGCAGATATTCAGCTACGGCCCATGCGATTGATATGCCGTCATAAGTACTTGTGCCTCGGCCTATTTCGTCCAAAATAACAAGTGAGCGCTCAGTTGCCTGGTGAAGAATACTTGCGGTTTCTGCCATCTCCACCATAAAAGTAGACTGGCCCCGCGCAAGATCATCACTTGCGCCAATTCGAGAAAAAACCTTGTCAACGACGCCAATTTTGGCTTCTTTTGCCGGTATATATGAGCCTATTTGCGCCATAATGACTAAAAGGGCAATTTGGCGTATATATGTGGACTTACCGGCCATATTGGGGCCTGTAAGACAGATTAGAGCCTTATCTTGGCCATCCAAAAATAGATCGTTTGCCACAAAATGATTTGTAGTGGCTAAGGCTTCGATAATCGGATGACGCCCCTCTTTAATATGCAGTATGCTGCCATCAACGATTTCAGGGCAAAAATAGCCACGTCGGCGGGCGGTTATAGCAAGAGATCGTAAAACATCGGTTTGGGCAATACTTTTAGCTGTTTGCAGTATGCTATCATGCCATGTGGCTATTTGACCTCTGAGCTCTAAAAACAGCTCTTGCTCAAGTGATTCAATAAGAGAATCGGCACTTAATATTTTTTCTTCATATTCTTTAAGCTCTTGGGTGATGTAGCGCTCGCCATTGACCAGGGTTTGGCGTCTTTGAAAAGAGGCCGGAACTTTTTCAGCTTGCGCGCGGCTTACTTCAATATAATAGCCAAACATGCGAGTATAGCCAACTTTTAGCGTCTTTATACCTGATTGAAGCCGCAAGTTTTCTTGATAGGCAATTAGCCAATCTTGGCTGCCTTGTCTGAGGGCTACGAGCTCATCAAGCTTGCTATGATAGCCAATTTTAAATAGGCCGCCCTCTGATGCGCGAAAGGGAGGATTATCCACAAGTGCTCGTCCGATAAGGTTTGCACATTCAATATGCGGATTCATCTTGTCTGCAAGGGTACGAAGGCGTGCTGATGTTGCGTGTGTTAAAAATTCCTGGATGAGGGGAAGGGCAAGAAGTGATTGTTTCAGTGCTACAAATTCTTTAGGGCCAGCAGTCTGTGTTTTTATGCGATACATCATGCGTTCAAGATCGCGCACCTGGCAAAGTTTTGCATCAAAAGAATAGACTGCACTAAGAGAAGTGTTTTCCAGATGTAAAAACTCTGCAACTGCCTCTTGGCGATTTTTAATGGCAGCTACATCAATAAGAGGGTTTTTTAGCCACTGACGAAGGAGGCGAGCGCCCATGGGAGTTTTTGTTTCATCTAAAATGGAAACTAGTGAGTTATCAGAGCGCATGCGATCAGTGGGCTCTAAAATTTCCAGATTGGTAAGAGTTGCCCGATCTAAAAACATCGAATGCGTTGCTGCATGCAGACGAATGGCCTTAATGTGCTCAAGCGGGCATAGTTGCCAGTCACCAAGATAGACAAATAGGGCTCCGGCTGCGGTAAGTGCCGGTTTTAAGCCTTTTAAGCCAAAGCCATCAAGTGTGGTAACCTTAAAGTGGCTGCAAAGCCTGTCACTTGCATCTGCAGGATCAAATAGCCAATCATCCTGAAGAGACACCGATAGCTTGTTTCCAAATGATATTTCGGCTAAAAGTTCGGGATATTTTGCTTGAAAGCGCCTTGAAAGCAGCAATTCCTTGGGGCTTTGGCGAAAAATTTCGTTAGCAAGGTCTTTTGTATTATTCGTTTCGTATACTGTACAGGTGCCTGAGGCTATATCTATGAGTGCTAAACCAAAAGTAGTATCAGAACAGGCCACACTAGCAAAAAAGGAATTGGTTTTTTCTTGCACGCCGGCTGTAGGAATATGTGTGGCAGGGCTTACTATGCGTACCAATTTGCGTGATACTAATCCTTTTGCCTTTTTGGGGTCTTCAACCTGGTCTGCAATAGCTACGCGGTAGCCTTTTGTGATAAGGCGTTCGATATAGCCTTCAGCGGTATGCCATGGGATGCCGCACATGGGGGTATCGTGTCTTTGAGTGAGTGTGAGCTCAAGTTCCTTGGCTAAAAGCTTGGCATCTTCTTCGAATGCTTCATAAAAATCGCCTAACCTAAAAAATAAAATGGCGCCTTTGGCCTGGTTTTTGCATTCTATCCACTGCTGCATCATTGGCGTGAGGCTTGCGTCTTTAAGCTCTACAGTCATAATACCCCATAATAAAGGGTATATTGTTTCTAAGAAGGGTCTATTTTTGCAATCTCCTAATTATGCTGTAATTAAAATTAAAAATATATATAATAAAAATAGGTAGAATTGTCTAAAAATAAAGGGATACCGCATGGCTTCAATTGATAGTAGTGCAAATCAATCAACACAAGGCCTAGGCCCAATTGAAATACAGCCCGAAAAACCTGATCATTACCGTGTGGAAGGCGGCAAGCTTTACATAGGCGATAAACCTTGCGTAGTTAAGCAAGATGGTAAGGTAATTACCGATGAAAATAAACTTATACAAATTAAAGATGTATTTAACCAAACCCTGAAAGACACTGCAAAAATTGGCAAAAAAGAAGTCTGGAAGCTAAATCCAGAAGGGGTTCAGGTACTAAAACGTCAACTTATTACCGGCAAAATGGTAGCTTCTCGAAAAAATGTGCATGCCGAACAAGATAGCATGGTAAAAGAACACTTTACAGGGCTGATGAAGAATTTTACCTCTACTGCTGAAGGGACCAATAGAGCATCTGCGCGCATATTATTGCAAGGTTCACCTCCAGTTGCCACTTCAAATGAACCAACAGAGGCTCCTCCGATTGATCTTGCTGAAGGCCCACCTCAACAACCTCTTGCAGAGCCTCCAGCAAGTGTCCCAATTCCAGATGAAGAGCCAAGAATCAAGCATACATGGGAACCGGCAACAACAAGCGATAAGGGTGCAAAGGCTCCATCAAGACTTCAACTAGGGGCACATAGACCTGAAAATCCTGAGCGTGTAGAAGATAAAGAACTTCAAGAACGACTTGCCTCAATGGATAGAACCCTCGAAGATCTTCAAGGAATAACTGTACAGGTAGATGGTCAAAGCGATGAATCCGACGAAACATTCTCAAGCGACGTGCCTGCTCAAAGAACAAGCCGTGACAATTTTGACATATTAGATGAACTGCTTGAAGGATTAGTCTCGCCAACCCCCAAAGACACTTATGATGCGCTAGTAAAAAAAGCTTCGACTTTTATCCCCATACCAAAGGGTTTAGGCGATGCTATCGCTTTTACAAAAGAAGCCCTTGGCAGAGCTTCTGACGAACAAAAAGAGGGGGTCTATAAAGCTGCAATCAAAAATTTAACAGAGGCATTTGAAAAAGCCAAGCCCCAAATTGCTCTTGAAGATGCAAAAAATAGTTTTGCAGCTAAACTTGACCTTGCAAAATCTCAACTTGGAAATGAAAGAAGTAGAGTAGGATCTGCAAAAAATGAAGAGAAAACCCGTTTGCTCCAAGAAGCTATCGAACAATCTGAAGGGCTGAAGACAAAAAGTAAAGAGCTAGAACAAAATGGTGATTATGCAAAAGCACGTAATGTGCTTGAGCAATCCATAGCTCTATTGCAAAAATATATATAAATAATAGGTTCTACAAAGAGAATAAGCCATGTCTAGCATTGGCAGTAACAACCAAATCCCCGCCACCATTAGCAACATCGAAATAACTGCTACAAAAGAGCACTATCGTGTTGAAAATGGCAAACTATTTGTTGGTGATAAGGCGTGCGTTGTAAAAAATTCTGGAGTAGTTGTTAGAGATTCGGAAAGCCTGCAAAAAATTGCCGATTCATTTAATAAAACTTTTGTTAGCAATCGCGAAATTAAAGACAGTGAAAAATGGCAGCTAAAACCTGACAGCGTAGCTGTTTTACAGCGCAATCCTAAAACAAAACAATTTGAGCAAACCGCTAAATTTACTTTGGGCGCCGAATCTGCAGCGTCTTTAAAAGGCTTGTTTAAAGAATCAACCAAAGCCGCTCTTTCAACTTCAACCAAAGTTGATCAAGTAGCAACCCCTGCGATCGAAAATGCCAATACCACAAATTCGGCTCAACAACCAAAAGATGCCTCCTCAATTCCTTCTGCACCAGCAAATAATCACAAACCAAATATCTTTTTAGACGATATAGATGATACGCCCCCACTACCACCACCACGTGATGACCCAACCACAGTAGATAAAACAGCTGAAGAGGTAGGCAAGCCGCCACCTCCTCCGCCAAGAGAGTGGTCAAGATCTGCCCCAAAAGAACGTCTAGAGCCTTCTGGTGTGCAAATAGGTGGAGATCGACAGACTGAAGACGAGCCGATAGATGTAGCGGGATTATCCAGACTTTTAAAATCTACTTACGCGCCAGATGGTGCGCTGTTAAAGCCTGCAGATGATGTGGCAAAAAGCTCTGATGCATCAGAAATGCAACATACTTCAGAGCCTGAAGATGATCAAGCTTTGGTTAAAGAGGGTTTAAAAGCATTTTTAAAGCCGGCTTCTACCACATCTGAGCATATAGATAATGCTCAAGAAGTTAAAACACCTTCACAGCCTGCTCAAAAATGGTCTAGGCCTGCATCAAACCTTGAGCCCAAAGAACAATCTACTGTGCAAATGGGTCAAGGTCGGCAAAATACGGCTGAATCAGAAGACGACACCTTAGATGTAGATAGATTAGGTAGCCTTTTAAAATCGACGTATTCTACGACTGAAGAGACAGCGCCTGATGCTGCTGTAACAAATCCAACTACAATCAATGAACCCCCAAATAAAGAACTTGCTGGTGTTGCAAAGGAATGCCGAAAAGAAAACACCAAAAATCGCGAACTGGTTGACTATGCTCTAGATGTATTACAGACATATCAAAAAACCAATAGTACGCCAGATTTTGGAAATGAAATTCAAATGCTAACAAATCTAAGCAAAAGTCTTACTGAAGTAGGCGATACTATAAGTAAATTAATTTTAGAAGATGGAAAAATTGATGCAAAAGAGCTTTCGGCTTATTTACAGTCTAAGCCCTTTGATGATCACATGACAAATCTGGCAGTGATGTTAGCTTCTTTTATGAATATTAATGCCAAACTAACAACTAAAGATGAAACTACAGGCAAAATTCCGCTAGATATTATTAAAGCTTCAACCAAGAAAAGAGAAGATAAACAGAATGTAATAGATGTACTTCATAGATGCAACCAAATGTTGCCACGTTTCGTGCTTCAGATAGAAAAAATGCAAAAAACTTCCTCAGCAGAACAAAAACAGGATTTTTCAGATGCTTTAACTACCGCGAAATCACATGCTGCTACTGTGCAAGTTAAAAAGAGTGTTTACGAATTAAATACAGTCAATAAGTTGCTTCTGGCTTGTGTGAATTCAAATTCTACCAAAAGAATATCTTTTGTAAGGACTGCACCTGAGCAAAGAATTGCATTTGAAGGTGGTCGTCTTGTACTTAAACCTGTAGGTATAACTCCTAGAACAAGAACTGCAGTAAAAGAAAGTGGAGCCGGGGAAATACTTAATATTTTGGAAGCAGCCAAAAAAATGAATGTTAACGGTGATGAATATAATTCAATAATTAGTCAGCTTGAAAGTATGCCAGATTTTAAAAAATTATTAACAAATAAAGATGGAACTCCCTCAGAACTTGGTATACGGTTGCTAGACCTCAAAGTACCTCGTTTTGGAGCTGATGCAATGGCAGTATTGAAGGGGATTGATGGTAGTGAACCAGAAGAATTACCTGCGGGTCAAGATATAGAAGCTGAAGACGCGGTTTAACAAACAAAAAAGGGGGAGAATATGGACCATGTACTCATGCTTGCACGGGTTATTGGACCTTTTATGCTTATAATTGGACTTTGGGTATTACTGAGAACTGATGTTGCAGTTAGAGTATGGACTGCAACAAAAACTTCTGCACCCGTCCTTTTTTTGGGAGGCGTGGTGAATTTGCTGGTTGGCTTAACAATTTTAAGCCTTTATCATATGTGGACATTGACAATACCAGTTTTACTTACCATTGTGGGCTATTTGATGCTCCTTCGGGGTATATTGGTGCTATTTGTTCCCGATTCGGTTGTTGATGTAACCGAAAGAGTAACTACCGTAGGTAAGATGCTAAGTCTTATCCCAATCATTATTGGTGCGCTACTTACCTATTACGGCTTTTTCATGATTGCATGAGTCATGCTTTGGAGCACTCCGAAGAGCACTACTGTTTTTTGATCGCAGGTCTTTGGAGTGCTGCGATTCTTCGTAGCTCTTAATTCTACACACACTACAACCTCAATAACGTCAAAGCAAATAATAGCCTCCAGGCAATCTGTGAGGTTTTTGTTGGCTTATCATCTATTGAAATTGAGGTGCGTGGTCAAATTAAGAGCAGCGAAGAATCGCAGCACTCCAAAGATCTTCGATCAAAAAACACATTTTTTCATATCTCAATCACCTGATTTTATTCTGGAAACACGCCTCGTACGTATAGCCAGCATCCATTGACTTTCTGAAATAAGCTTTTTTCGATAAAAGAGGCATCGCGGCTGTTTTGCCGCAAAATTGCTTTAAAGGTTACGTAGGCGGTGTTTTCACCATCGATAAATTCTAAAATTTCTAAGTCTTCAAAAGATGTTTGTTGGCAAAACTGCATGATAGAGGATATACGCTCTTGCGGTTTTTGTTTAAATAGAGGATTAGATGGGTGAGTAGTGCTTATGAGATATGAGGCTTTACCCAAAGCATACGCCGAATAGCGTGAGCGCATCAGGGCAAGAGCATTGACAGCATTTTGTTTGCCTTCATGAAAGGGCCTGCAGCAGCTTTCGTATAATTTTTGGCTATGGCAAGGACAAAGCATAAGGTGATCTCTTGAGCCTCTTGAAAAATTCGGGTTGGCAATTTTTGGCGCTTTTTTAATTATTGTAAGGATGTAGATAATTTATGGCTAAGGAATCAATAAAAACACTGTTTGTGGATATTGGGGGCGTTTTACTAAGTAATGGTTGGGATCATACATCACGCCAGCTTGCCTGCAAACACTTTAATCTGGACTATCAAGAATTAGACAAGCGTCATAACTTAGTACTTGATACATATGAAACAGGGAAAATAAGCCTTCAAGAATATCTTAAAGAGGTAGTTTTTTACCAGACGCGCAGCTTTTCGATAGAGCAATTTCAGGCATTTATGTTTGAGCAGTCAAAACCCTTTGAGGATACGATTAATATGCTTATCGAGAAAAAACATAAGTATGGACTTAAAATAATTGCCCTAAGTAACGAAGGACGTGAGCTAACAGAGTATCGTCTGAAAAAATTTCATTTAAATCAGCTGTTTGATTTTTTTATTTGCTCTTGTTTTGTAGGTATAAGAAAGCCAGATCCAGCCATATACAAGCTTGCAATTGATTTAGCCCAAGTATTGCCAAGTAATGCCATTTACATTGAAGATAGAGCTCTTTATGTGCAAGCAGGTGAATCTGCAGGAATACAAGCAATTCAGCACACTGATGCTCTAAGCACAAACACAAAACTTGCGGCATATGGTCTTTAGTTGCATAAAATCTTATGACTAATTATACAAGATTTTACTATGTATAGAGGTGGAATATGACATTTTCTGCAATAAAACACGTAACATATTCAGCACTTGGCGGCTTTACGGCTGGGGCTATTGCTGGAGTTGTACTTTCATGTTCAATGTCTGCTAAAGTTGCCGGAAAGGCGGTAAGTTATTTTCCACAGATGGGTCCAGCTTTTGCTCTAATTGGCGCCATCTCAAGAGCAGTCGATGAGGTTTTTAAAGCCCTTGGCTGGACAGCAGATCCAACTATGCGCCTTTTTACGGCTCATTTGGTAGTGTGTCTTGCTATGATGCCTGCAACGGTGATTCTTGTAGGTGAGCCTGAAGCTTTAGGCAGAGTAATTGCTTGTGCCTTAAGTATTACGTCGTTTGCGATTAACCTAATGGTTAATTAAACCTAATTTAAATTTTTTGATCATTTTTAAAACATTTTCTGTTGTTATATAATACTATTCATGCTATTCTTTTTGCAATTAACCACAGATAATAATGAGTATTTCGGAATTTAATAGAATGTTAGGGGCTTTTGATTTGGTGGAAAAAACGCCAGATTGTTTTCTTACTATACATCCTACATTTGGTCTTACTGTTACCAAAAAATCCGAAATACAGGCCTCATGTGATGATATTATTGTCCATCTATGCCGCTCGCTTTTACACTTTTCTAGGCAGAGCATTTTTGAAGGTGAGATCCCAAAAAATAAAATTAAACCATTAAAAGAAAAAGCGCTTTCTTTTTTAAAAGCTAAAATAACAAAACATTCTCCAGCATATTATGATTGCAAAGCATTAAAAAATACTTTCTTTCCGATTGCTCAGGCAAAATGGGATCTTGAAAGAGGTTTTGCTAATGCAGTAAAGATAGTTGAAGAAGGTGATTCTTTAATTGGTCAAAAAATCCTAGATAATCCCCCTAAAAAACTTTCGCATCAAGATTTAAAAATTATTGCTTATCCAAGAGATTTGCTTTTTATTGAAAAACAAATGCTCTTGCACCTTAAGGAGCGTACTATTGTAATGCTCGAAGTGGCTAATCGTGTAAATAAATGGATAGGTTCGGGTTATAACGTATTTTTTCTTTTCCCAGAATCAAGTACTCAAGGCATTTTTTATGAAATTGCCTCAGATAACGATCTTGATCAAGAACTCGTACAGCAGGTTAAAAGAGCATGTACCATGCTTGCACGAAAAGGGCTAGAAGGTCTTGGCGATGGAATACTAAAAAAATTAGCTGCCTATAGCTTACAATTAAATCATAATCCACAGCTTTTAGAGCAGTGTTTGCAACTTTTAGAAACGAATGAATTGTATTCTATATATTCAAAACTTACACAGGATTGGCGCAAAGTTGAATATACAGCAGACGGTTTAACATCTGTAAGTACAACTAAAAAATTTTTTGAAACACAAAGTTATTTGCCAAGAAGAAGACTTGATTATCTTTTAGATCTTGGATATGGGCTTGATTCTTGTAGTAGCATCTCTTCTAATCAAGAAAGTATTCTACAATGCTTTACAAGGCTTCAAACCGTATATTCTCTGGCAAGCGATCTTCTTACAAGCTTTGAAAAACGTATGCTTGATGATACAGCTTTATATACCCTTCTTGCAGACAGAATCAATGAAGCTTCAGGCGCGTCAATGAAAAATCTAACCCGCCATGAGCAAATTACTTTTCGATCAAGTGATTTGCCTTACTGGGATCCAAACTATGAGGAATATAGCTGGAAAAATACCGGTAAAGAGTACTACGTTAAAACAGTTACTGCTATTCAGGAACTCTCAGGTAAGTTGCCTGCAACTGTGCGTAATTTGTTTAAAGAATATGCATGCCGCCCACAAGTTGCAAAAACTGCTAAGGGATTTGTCGAAGATATTGCACTGCCAAAAAGAATAGCTGTAAAGCGCTCTGTAAAAAGAAAGCCGCCAAGTCAATCTCCCCCAGTATCAGAAAATAGTTCAAGAAGTTCATCACCTGAAACTCTTGAAGTGCCGCCTCATATTGAAATACCCATTCAAATAGAAAAACTAACAGCATCAGTTGCAAGTCTTACTCTGACAAAGTTTCAGGCTGAGATGCCAAGAGTTAATCCTAAAAAACAGCTCAAAGCAAGCCCGCCTGCCAAAGAGCAGGAAGCTGAAATTATAAGTACCGGCTTAAAATATGACATCAGAGTGCTTCGTTGGTTTAGAGACAAAGATATATTGACAACCGATCCAGAATATACCCACACTAAATATGGCAAAAAAGCTGCAAAGTGGATATATTTTGATCATAGTTTTGCTCGAATAGCTGATCTATTTTTTAATTATGCAGTAGTAGATACTAATAAAAAAAATCTTGAACAATATGGAGCAGTGGCTGAGCGTCGGCAACTTATCGGCGATGTCACAATGCAGTTTAAAAAAAGCAAAGTCACTACCAAAGGGGCTTTTACTCTCAGTAAAAATGATGCAGGGCTAACTGTACATAGACTCTTTAGCAATACCTTCCGCTCTGGTGAGATCATAGATACCGGATATGCCGCACAAGCCTGGGCAATCCTTGAAAAAGCAGGTATGCCCGCCCCTCTTGCAGTTAAACCCAAACAAATGGCTAAAGACTTAAGTTATGTCGAAAGCCAAACTGAGGAGCTTATAGTTATTTTTGACCCCAAAAACAATGCTCGTATAAGACTTGTCAAGCGCCTTCCTTAGATAATTAATAATCAACAACTTAAGAATCTACCTTCATTTATTAACTATTATTTAAAATAAATATTTGTTAATGGTAGAATAAGTACAGATATGCGTATTTTAACTCCTAACATGGGCGAGATTTTATGGATGTTCATGGACAGCCATTTCAGTGGAACGAATTACCAGCGAAGGATGTACCTAAAGCTATTGCAAATTTAAATCAGCGGCAGATACAAATTTCCGTTACCATTTCAGATTTAAAGAAATACTCTGGGATTTTTGATAGGATATTTACATTCTTAAATTTGGGTATTACGAATAAAAGTAAAACTATACTTTCTCTTACCAACGAAAAAAATCAGATTCTCAGACTTTTAGCATCAGGACAAAAAATAGGCGGTAATGTCAGTGACATTAGAAGTCTTGGTGATTTAATTAAACGTGCCAAAGACGAAGTAAAAAAACTTGATACTAAAGAGTACGCAAAGGCTTTGATCGCAAAAGATCTTTTGTTTCCAGGCCAAAAACTTCGGCCGGAGCAAACGCAACTATTAGATGACATGGCAAAGGCACAAACTCGTCTTAAAGGACTTGAGCTTATACAATCTGCAACAGATAAAGTAAAACACACAGCAGCAGCTAGAATTACCTCGCAGGCCGATCGTCCACCAGCCCCAAATTTTCCAGCTCCAAAACCTCCAACAGAAACATCCGCGATCAGCGCTGCCAGGGGATCTGAAAAAGATCCTAAAAGAGTCGAGAGTTTAAAAGCAGCCGTCGCAGCACTGAGTAAAGAATTTAGGATAACTAAGCTTGAAAGTGAAGCTTATGCATCAGATAGTGATTTAGATGGAAATTTATCGCGCATTGATAAAAGATTAAAAAATCTAGAAGCTGCCATTAAAGATCCTGCAAGTGGTTCGTTAGATGGCTTAGAAAGCCAAGTAAGGGACTTAAGACATGATATTGAACGTGCTGGTACAGATACCGAATCTTATGCAGAGCCTGTTGAGTCATCGGCTTATGATGAATCACAAGCCGATTCGATTTCAGAAGACTTTGTTGTGCCTCAAACAAGAGCTATGTCTGCGCATATTGGAGTTTTTGATCCAAAAAAATCGATGCTTTTGCAAGAGTTGCAAGAGCTTTTTGCTGACCGATTTGACGATACGACCAGAGACTTGGAAGAAATGAATGCCACTGAATTACAACAAACATTAGAGCTATTTAAGGAATCGGACACTGAGCCAAGTCTAACTCGTGAACAAGCTAGTCGCGCTGGATCGCAGAGAGATATGCCTGTAGGTGTGTTTGATCGCACAAAAAGTTTACTTGATAGCATCGCAACCGATACAAAAATTATTGCAGCGCAAAAGAAGCTTATTGAAGGCAAAGTCGTCTCCAAATTGCCATTCTTAAGTTTTGTTCCAAAAGTACGCGAACAGTTAATTGAACGTAAATTACAAAATGCGTTTTCAAAGAATGAAAACCTAAAAACATGCAATAATAGAATCGAACAATCAACCTCTGATTTACGAGCTATATTACGAAATGGAAATTTTTCGACTCCAGAACAGTTGCAAGGACTGTCTCGTGAAGAAGTAGCTGTACTTAAAAAAGAAATAACTTTCATTCTTAATAATCCTGAAGGACTTGATGCTGCTATAATCGATAAGCTCAAAAGTGCGCAAGTAACCATAGAAAGTATGAGTAAAAAAAATAGTAACGAGCATCTTATAGACGTGATAATTGGGCGATCAGAGCCAATAGGTTCATTCTCGGCTGCTGACATGCGTGATGCGCTGCTATTATCGGGAGGCTCTACCATAAAGGGCGATGAGCTCATTGAACTTGTTACTCAAAATATGCTTATGACGCCAAATAATGATGAGCGCATAAGACTCAGTTCTTTTTGTTTTGATTGGTGTACACGAAATTATGGCACAAAAGGCTTTGAGCAAGCTTATGCAAAACTTACAGCTTTTATTGAGGCAAATCCTGAACAATTTACACCGCAGCAGAGAATAGCATTTGGTGCAGCATTAGATCAAGCCGCTAAAGCAAAACCAACGAAAACCTTTGTGGCAGGTGATGTTAATTTTGCATCAAGTCTTGAGAGTGTAGCCGCAGGTACTCTAGAGAAACAGCAGCGAGCTCAATTAGTGAACCAAGTAGCTCAAGATATGAGACGACTTCAGGCAAGTTATTATCTTCAGCTTACTCCAGATAATCTTTTTAAGGCAAAATGGGATACCAATTCGTCACAACAAGAAAAAGAGTATACAGCGAATTTTAATAAACTTTCTTTTTTTATAGCTGATAATCTTGTGAAAGCAGGATCACCTCCAGAGCAAAGAGCAAATCGTATAAAATTCTTTATCGATGTTGCATCTGAAGCGATTAAAAATGGCGATTTATATACTGCCTTTATTATAAATTCGGCATTGTCAAACGCTTCTGTTTTTGCTATGAAAACAGCGTGGCAAAATGTTAATACAAGCACTGGATATCCTGATAAATTAGAAAATTTAAAAGCATTGTTTAGTACAAATCTAAATTTTAAGGCATATAAAGAACATGTAGCATCCGTTGGCGTAGAAAATATAATGCCCTATATAGGCTTAGCCGCGACTGAACAAACTTTTTTGGTTGATGGTAATCCAAAAATTGATGCAGAAAGTGGAAACTATAATTTTGCAAAAAGACTTATCCCTATTAAAACTACCCTCGAGGGCTTAGTTGCGGGACAAAAGAAGTTACAAACTGAACTTGCAGGTGTTTCTACACTAGCCACTGATTTAGGTAATGCTGTAAATAGCTACCAGTTTAATCCAGCAACCACTGAAACCGAGTTATATGCACGTTTACAGGAACTACGCAAAAATCCAGAACTTGAAGTCCGCTAAAACACCCTGAAGTCTCTTGAGCCATTTTTTTATCTTTTTTATCGTTCCATCGTTCTATCGTTTTTTATCATTTTAGATTTTTGCCATACGCTAATGAAAAGTTTTAACGGCAAGAACGATAGAACAATAGAACGATAGAACGATGGAACGATAAAAAGAATAAAAAAAATGGCTAACATGTTATCATGTATGCCATCACCGGAGGTGCTCAAAAGAGCTGAGAAGTTATACTATAACTAACTCCTTGAACCTGATCTAGATTACACTAGCGTAGGGAGCGTGGGGCATTATTTTGCTTTCTGCCTTGCAGTTGTGAAGGAAAATAATGAAAGTCGGAGTACGCAAATTTACCGGAATCATCGGTAATATCCTCGAACATTATGACAATGCACTCTATGGGCTATTAGCTCCCTTTATTGCTCCGCTTTTTTTTGGCGGCTTTGATGCACTTACTGCACTTATCATGACCTATGGTATAATGCCGCTGGGTATTATTACACGACCGCTTGGGGCTTTATTTTTTGGCTGGATTGGTGATGTATATGGCAGAAAACAGGCACTTTCCCTATCGCTTCTTGGCATGGCCTTTACAACTGTGGCTATGGGGTTTTTGCCGGTATATGAAGACGTCGGCAGCTTAGCGCCTTTGTTGCTTGCTTTTTTGCGCATGCTGCAGAGTTTTTTTATGGCTGGAGAGACCGTAGGGGGCGCTATTTATATTTTGGAACAAACAGAAAGTTCCAAAAGATCCCTTTTTAGCAGCATTTACGATGCCTCATCAATTTTTGGAATTTTACTTGCATCGCTTCTTGTTACTACTTTTAGCTCTTATGGCATAATAGAACATGGCTGGAGATATCTTTTTTGGGCGGGCTCACTAACGGCCGTTTTTGGACTTATTGTACGCCATGCTATTGATGATGGTGCTCTGCACAAAGCTCCCAAAGCCTATGTTAGTATTCGCGATAACATACGACCTTTACTTTGTATTGCTCTTGTAGCTGGGTTTTCATATACCACATATTCATTTGCCTTTACCTTGATGAATGGATATATACCGCTTGTTACATCTATCACCCAAACTCAAGTTATGCATATCAATAGCTTTTTGTTGTTTTTGGATATGCTGCTACTTCCTTTTTTTGGGTATATAGCTCTAAAAGTAGGTAAAGAAAAGGTAATGAAATTTTCTGCGCTTGTCTTGGCTTTTGCTGCTTTGCCCCTATTTTCTATGCTGGAATCATCTTCTTTGATAATGGTAATTTTTGTGCGCTCGTTTCTTATGATTGGAGGCGCATGTTTTGCCGCCCCATATCATGCCTGGGCCATGGAGCAAGTCCCGGAAGCTACTCGCTATACCGTGCTATCAGTTGGCTATGCGATTGGATCACAAGTTATAGGGGTACCATCTGCGGCAGTATCTCTATGGCTTTACAAAAGCACCCTAGAGCCAATGCTAACGGGGGTATATATTTTAATTTTTGGATGTTTAGCGGCATTTATCGTGATGCAGACAGCCGCTAAAGCTTATAAAAATTGTTCATTTGACGAGTAATGGCATCAGCTGATGCTCGTTTAGTGAGATCTGGATGCAAGCTTTGCATGGCAATATCTTGAATGATGTGAATATCAAATGCATCATCATGTGGGTATTTGCCAATATTTTCTTTTGCAAACTCACATTTAGCAGTTATGCTTTCTTGTTTTTGAACAATAGTCTTTCGTAAAGATTTGATTGTCTTTGCAAGTAATTGAGCTGTTGCATATGTTTCAAATTGAGGTTTACCAAATTTTGCAGTTTCTGAACGCATTGTTTCTTCAGTTTCCTGAAAAGATTTCTTTACATGCATCAAGTCGGTGATAGTTGGATGCCAAAATACAGTTCCACTTCCGATTTCATGTGCCATTACACCAAACGCATACATATCAAGCTGAGGATAATTATAGCGTAGAATCTCTACGCCTTTAAAAAGCTCGGGGGCGGTGTGAGAAAGGGTTCCGTAGCTACGGCGCTGAATCATCGGTGTGTTCATATTTCGAAATTCTTGAGCAAAGTCAAAATCAGCAAGCCGTGCATTTCCATCTTCGGAAATAAGTACATTGCTTGATTTAAGATCACCATGCACGATGCCTGCTTCATGGAGGAGTTGTAAGCCTTTTGCCACATCCATAAGAAAAGCTATTTTGTGAATTGTCTCAACTCTTGGATCTAAAATAGCTTCGGCCATGGTGTAAGGATGGAAAGGATAGAGTGCACATGTTTTGGGAATTTGTTCGCCAGTGCCTTTTTTAATTTTTTGGTACGCAAAAAATGTATGGCATGGCACAAAAACAGCTTTAAGTGCTTCTATATTTTGTAATACCGTCACTTCAAAAGGTTTATTATGTGCAATTTTAGAATCTTTTCTTTCATCAAGAGAGGTGAGTAGAAAGAATTTATTTACTTCAAATTCGGAATGACGTTTTGGCCATATAACTTGTAAGGCTCGCGTACCTTCTTTATAGCCGCCCTTTTTTGCAGGAAGATTTCCTTTGGTTTTTAATAAAACATAGGCTTCTTTTTTTGTTAAATCATAGTATATTGTACGCGGCAGTATAGTATCCTTTTTTTCGTGATATGTTCCTTTTGATTTACTGCCAGAAAGAACAAATACAACAGCTTCTGCTATTTCAGTAATTTCATCTACGTTTAAGCCATGAAAATCTTGATCTACAAGAGTAATTTTTGATTTTAGTTCTTCGGTGCGGTCAGTATGGGGGTTCTTAAGTACTGCAGGAGGTTTCAAGATGACTGAACGAAAAGAATCTGTTAATTCATCTACAGGTGATAGTGAATTCTGATCTTCATAACGATGTGATGATTGTTTTGCAGCAGCTACAGGAATTCCAATAGGTTTTGATGCTGTGGGATACCTAGTTCTATTATAAGGTTGTAAGCCTTGACCTTGTACTTGCATATAATTATACTTTTGTTTTGTTATTAGTGGCAGAGTATAACATGTGTCAAATAATAAATCAATGTTTATAGTTAAATTTGTTTTAATTTTTAATAAAAGCAAACTAATTCAGTTTTGTTATAACTAAACTGAATTAGTTTTGCAGAGGCTTTAAGCAATAACTATTTCTTCGGTAAGTACTGACCCTTGCTTTGCCTCTTTATAGGCATACACGACAAGTGCAGCGATATGAGGCAAGGCTGTACAGGCTAAAATAATATCCATGACAGACCAAAGGGTTTTTACATCTGCAATAGCACCTAAAAATACCATACATGCCGAAGCTATGTAATAGGCTTTTATACGCTTATTATCTGTCAGAAATGAAAAGCACTGACTGCCGTTATAACAGTTACCTAAAATTGGGCCTGATGCAAAAAGAAGGGAAGCAATGGTGATGATCCAAATACCAAATGTAGAAAAATACATTTCAAAAGAGGCAGCAACCATGCTCATGCCAAGCGGCAAATTTGGATCCTGCCAGGTTTTGGTAAGAAGGGCAACGCAGCCAGATAAAAAGGCCACAACACCTGCAGTGTAAGTTGAAAGCATGGCCAAGAGCCCTTGAGCTACGGGATTTTGAGTTTCAGCCATTGAATGGGGAATTGCCTGGGTGCCAATACCTGTTTCGCAGCATTGTATGCCCTTAAAAATGCCCCATCGCAGGCTACTTGCCGCCCCGCCAACAAGCACACCACTTATCAGAGGCTGTGGTGATAGAAATGAAGCAAAGATTTCACTAAAAACCCCGCCCATTTTATCGAGATTGGATAATACGATAAAAAGACATGAGCCAACATAAATAATAAACATTAAAGGTACATGCACCATCGAAAACCAGCCAACGCGCTTAATGCCGCCCATAAGCATAACCAGTACAAACACACCGCATAATGCGCCAGTAATAAGTGTTGGCACTCGGTAGCCTTGAGTGAGAGGTGAATCTAAAATAGCCGCAACCTGGTTTGCCTGGGCAGCTGACCATGCAAGCATGAGCATAAGGCAAGATACAGCATACCATTTGGCCGCAAAGGGTGAAAAGAGTACTTTGAGGTACTGCATTGGTCCGCCCATGATAGCACCTGAATCAAGGCGTTTACGGTATTTAATGCATAAATTTACTTCGGCATAGGTTGCAGCGCTGCCAAAAAAAGAAGTAAGCAAAAAGCCTAAAAGCGCACCCGGGCCGCCGATATTGCAAGCAATAACTGGGGCAACAATAGTTGAAATGCCAAGCGTGGTTGACATGGCGGTAATGAGGGCAGTATGCGGAAGAATGGTATGGCCCTTGTCGTTAGTGTTCTTTTTTGAAAACGAAGCTTTTAAAAGTGAAAATAATGCGGGAAAAAAACGAAACTGCACAAAGCGAAGCTTGATAGTAATGTAGATGCAGCCGATAAGTATTAGGACGCATGAGGCAAATAATAGGCTATCAGCCGCTTTTTCAAAAAAAGAGAAAGACATAAAAATCCTTAAAAATAAAAACTAAAAATAATAATAACGGTAGATGGAAAATTACTGATTATTGCGGCAATTATTATTATTATTATTGCGCTGAGCTGACAAGATAAATGAAGAAAGACGAGATGCGAACATAAAAGAGAAGAAGGGCCGACACATAACAACCTCCTAGTGGTATAGTAGAGTACTTTCTCGAAGTATAATGTATTTTTCACTAATAAAGCAACAATAAATTCGGAATTTGTTGTTGCTTCTGGATTTTGAAGATGATCTTAATCTTTCTTAAGGTGTTCGTAAAATTAAGGGCGGTGCAAAAAGCCCCGCACTCCAGAGACCTACGGTCAATAATAACTTTTTGAGCGAAGCTCTTTGGAATGCGGGGCTTTTGCACCGCCCTTAATTTTACGAACACATGCACTTCAAAAACATGTGGCCAAAATACCTTTAATGCAAAGAATCTGGATCAGGGGAACCAGGTGAGCTGTTTTTGAAGATTTCCTCTGAGCTGCTTAAAGAGACTTTAGTTGCACTTTTTATGAGAACAGACGCTCTTAAAGATGGCGGTGAGAGACTTTTTTTGCCCGATGATGATGTTGACGGTGAGTCTTTAACGAGGCTTTGCACTTTGTCATGGCACATCTGTGGGGGTATTTCTTCTTGAAGCCCATATTTTTCTAAAAGGACCATAAATCGTCCAAAAAGTGAATCGCTTTTACTTTTACCTGTTTTGTCATCATTAATCCAGCTTGCATTAAACACACAGCGCAAAAGGTTTTTACCAGCCTCAGAAACTAGGCTTTGGGCTTCAAGTTTCTGAAGAGCAGACTTTATTCTGCTTAAAAAAAGGTTTTTTGAGATTGCTACAGCAAGCTCAAGTGCAACATCTGATGAATTTTCTCGCATGTAATAGCCAAAAAGCTCATTTCGCGTACTTTCTAGTGTGCATAGGCTTGTGGCAATACGTACAAATAGGCCTCGTTCCGGCTCAACTAAGCCCTCAGACCATCTTGGAGGAAGAAACTTGACGGAACAATTTACTGTAACATGACAATATAGCACCTGGAGTAAATAAATGCCCTTTGGTGCAATAACGCTTTTTTGATGCTCTTCAAAAATCTGCAAAAGAGTTTGTAAGAGATTGCAGCATTGTTTACGTTTATGCATAGCATCAGATGCGCTTGCACAAGTTAAATCGGCAAATTTTCGCAGAGGCCCAATAAGTTGACTAGGATCAGGGTTAGCTACAATGATCCAATGAAATAAAACATTGGCATAAACACTCATTGGATTTTGTATGCGTGCTTCAAATAGTTTGCAAAGATCTTGTTTTATTGCAATCCAATTGCTACCTAAATGCTTAAACCAATAGGGCAATGAAAGTAAAAATAGATACATGGCATTAGGATACTCTTCGCGGCTATTAGAACGTTCAATGCATGTGCGAACTAGCAATAGATTTGCTTCAATAACCTCAGATGACAATAGGTGCAGTCTTTGCTTTTGCTGATCTCTAAAAACCTCTTCGAGGCATAAAAGATGGGCATCGACTCTTTTGCCATCTAGAAGATCCTGTAAGGGCACATTTTTAAGTCTTTGCGTTACAGTAATCAGGCAAGCTAAATTAGATCCTGCATAGGGCGCATCTTGTGCAAAAAACAACTGCTGACAAGCGTTTTCTTTTTTTTGCGTATCTATTTTATCAGCAGTTAGCATATTTATTATAAAATCTTGATCTTCACTTGCAAGAGTATCTAGCCATTGGTTTTGAGTTTGACAAGTGCTTTGTATCTTAAAATTTTGCAGTATTTTGCAAGCGTGAGTAAAGTGCAGCTGTAAGTTTACATCAATTTTAGAAAATTGATGTAAAAGGCTTATGCATTCAGCATAGGTTGCTGGCTGTTCTTTACGAGAACAGGATATAAAAATGGCTGTATATAGCCTTAAAAGGTATTCCATATCAAAATTCGAGGCAGCTAATTTTTGTAGCGAATGCAACAAAATTGGCTTTAAGTCATGAGCAAATACTCGAGCAATTACAGCAGAAATAATGGATAATGAATTTTTTATTTCATCAGTTTGAGGAACTGTTGTAGAATTTACTAGAGCTTTTTTGTTACGAGACATGGTGTTGAAAATACTTTGGAAATCAACAGTGGGACTTGAGAGTATTGCCATCTGCTCTGGGTTTGCCAAAGGACGCACTTGATCTTCTGGTTGAAGCGCCATAGCATATACTGAAAAAGCGCCTAAAAGATCACATAATACACTTTCATCTTTAGCAAGAGCAAAATGAGCAAGTTTTTTTAACAGTACCAATTGAATTTCTTCAAGACTGCACTTTGTACTAAGTTTAGCTAGGTCATCAGATAATTCTTGAACTGTAACACTCGGCTGATAATCGGCTTCATACATGGGATTATCGTGCCTTACTACTTTAAATTCAGGAGAGCTCATTAGTTGTCTTCAGTTGGTTCGGGAGATTCTGGTGACATTTGTTCATATTCATTTGTTTCAGCTGCTGTGATTTGCATCTGAGACAGCATTTGTAGTGTTTGTTCGGCTTGTGCTTCCTGCTCATCCGATTTGATTCTTTGAAGATGACAGTTTTTAAGTACTTGAGGATATATGGCTTGATCTTTTGATCTTTTACGTGATTTTAGCTTCTCAATGCTGGCATTAACTTTTTTAAGACATTGTTCGCGTGATTTTTGTACATCAAGACTGCAAACAATAGAAAGTTTTTCAAGGGTATCTGAAAGATCTTGCACACCGCTGTCCTCTACAGTATAAAATGTAATTGCTCGATATGTATACCAATTGGCCTGAAGCGTAGATTGTCTTCGCAAATCTTGAAAAAATAACGTACTATTGCTTGCTTGACCATTAGGACAAGGCCAAAAATGTTGTATATTTTTTACTTTAAACCAAGTTGGATCGCCATTAAACCTTTGAATATCCCTATGCCAGCTAACTGAAAGAAGCGTTTGTAAAGCACATTTAAGATCTTTATCAAATTGTTCTTCACGCGAGCGTATGCTATCTGTATTTTGCCAACGTTGTTCAAGGGGAAGGTAGCTTCGCATATTTTTTGAAATTCGTGCGTGTTCGCTAATTTTTTTAATTTGATGCAAAAGATGCCAAATAGCTGAAAAAGACAATGTTGAACACATTCTTACCACTACCAAAACACTTGCAGGATTTTTTTTATTCAAACAGTAGTTTATTAACTGATCTTTCAGCGCTTGACTAATATAATTATAATCTAGCAAATGATAAAATTGTTCTGCAATTTGAGAATCAGGCTCATTGAGAATAATAGCTTGAAATCTATCCATTATCTGACTGATTTCAATAGTATCACATGGTTTTACAGAGCGAATTGCAAGTAGTAGGCATTGCTCAGCATTTTCTTGACTGAGGAAACGCAGAATGAGCTGTTTTCTATCCTCATCAGGAAATTTAGCAGAATCTACCGTATCAAGAAAAAAATCTACACCCCAATGGTCGGGGTCTTTTATTACGGCATCTTCTAGGCGGCGCATAAGATTTGGCAAGCTGCAAAAGTGATTAAGCACTTGCGCTTCTATTTCTGCGCCGGTTGCCACATGACGAAGTCCTGCAATATATTCTTTTAGGCAATCATCGCTACCTCTAGCATCAATAGTATCCAAAACTACTTTTAGTTGTGGTTCTTCCATGTAGGGAACAAAATGACAAGCAGCCATCAAACTATTTGGATGTGCATCAGGACGTAGGTAGTATTGAATAAAGCTCTTTCTTAACTCAAGCGGACAAGTTTGACCGCATACGAGGTTTACAAAACTTTTAAATTCTCGTTTTGTTAATTTTTCAGTCCAGTTCAACGATCCCGCAGGCTTGGCATCAGAATTATGAAGAACACAAAGAACTTGCAGCATGGCTTCGTCATTATTTATAACTTGTGCAAGTGCATCTAAAAGATCTAGTACAGTTTTGCGAATATTTTTTTGATTTTCATCTGATCTGCATAAAAATTCAGCATAAAATTGCAAACGAGCTGCTGTTTGCAAAGCATCTGGTTTTACGATTCTATGCCAAGCGGCTACTGTTTGAGTAATAAAAGAAATGTCACTACTTATAGGAATGCGCGAGATAAAAGTTTTAAAATCATTGTGCCCAGTTCTGTTTTGAAATCTGTCGTCCTGAAAATCATTTATTAGGGATTTAAGAGTTTCTTTGACTTTATTTATTGACTGCTCTGTTGCCTTTGTTAGCACTTTAAAATCTATTTCTTCTATATGATCAAAGCAGTAGGAAAATGCGTATAATAGTAAATCTAAATATTTAGTCTTCCCAGTTTCAGACCATTGGTAAAGGAGCAATAGGATGCATGCAAGGCGTGCGCCGGATGAAAAATTGTTAAATTTATGAGGCTGTTCTCCAAAAAGAATGGAGGCAAGATACTCAACACTTTCATCAACATCAACTCCGGTAACAGCATCTTGCAAAACAGCGCTGTAGCCTGCTACTGCTAGCAATAGCATCGATCGGACATCAGGATCTGGTTCATGTAAACAAAAGCTACGAAAAAGCGCTCTACTTTCCAAGTTAAGATCAACTAAAGTAATTTGTTTTGAAGCCCTGCCACTTAAAGCATAAGAAAAATCACTAAGGGTGCGAAGTATATAGCCAAAATCATCAATACTAGTATTAGAGTTTTTTCTCCACTCAGCGAGAGTAAAACCAAGAGAATCCATAGCAAATGGTGGGGGAATTTCTACAATGCGGGTAAGTAATGCAACGATGTTAATCCACTCTTGGCCTTTAGATTGCAGCTCTACTGGGTTGTTTTTTATAAAGTCATGTACGCGATGATCAAGTGCATGAATTATTTGGCTAGATGAGCTTTTAAGGGCCTGGATAATATCGGCAGATATAATCGGACAAATCATGCTATCTTGTCCTAAATGCATGATATAGTAAGGAACTATACGAAAAATAAGTGCTAGATCATTTGGTTCTTTTAATTGAGCAAAACGGCAAAGAAGCAATAATAGGTTTGCCTGGATATCATTAATTGAAAATTGCGAAAATTCTTTATTTGCAAGGCAGGCATCTATGTATTGCAAGTGTGTATCAATATTTTTTTGACAAAGGAAATCTTCTAAGGCTGCGCAAGAGGTACTTAATTTTTTTACTTCAACTAAATCTGGTAAATATGAGTAGTCAAGCTGAAGTATAAAATGTACTTTGCGGGCTGCAGGCTGCATATGAAAATTTTTATCACGTTCTACATTGTTCAGCGGATTTGACAGAAGACTCATTTTTTCCTTTTTAGAGTGAGGATGCGCGCATCCTAATGCGCGCAAGATAGAATAGAGTAATAGCGAATAAAAATATACCTCTTCGAATATATCAATTTATTTTTACTAGTTAATTAAGAATTGACGAATTCTGGCTTTGCACATATGATCTTTGTCTTTTAGGTAATAATCGTATGTTTTCCGTAGACTCAAGTCCCACGTCTTCTTGTTCATCACCGAATAGTGCAGTTACATCCCCTGGTATTTCTACAGAATTTGCCCAAATGCGCGTTGTTCCGCCTGAAGATACACCCGCTCGGCGTCAATTATTTTTTGGAAGAAATGATGTTGAAGATACATCGGAAAATGGTCAAATGGATGCATTACTTGAAACAAGTGCCAAAATTAGGAAGCTAGATTTGCCGCTTGTCGGCTGCCATGAACATGATGTTTATTTTATAAAATCCCCAACTCGTCCGCAAGCGGTTTTTAAGCCTGGCAAAGAAAATGCAGTAAAAGCATTGCTTTGTAGGAATATAGCTGTAATTTTGGAACTTGAAGCCAGTGTGCCTCTTACTATAAAAGCAAAAGCCGGGCTTATTATGAGCCGTGAAGATATCGATGAACAGGGCAAGCCCATCGTGTATAAGAAAGTTTTTGTAGAAGGTAAACCATGGGTTGCTCATTCAAATGATTGCTACCCTATTCTTACAAAAAATCATAAATCTGTTTCTTTAAGAGGCGGGTGCGATTTTACAATTGAAAAAGAAGATGAAGGCTACAACTTAGTTCCAAAAACAAAAAATGCCCATAAACATCCACTTCAACACGAACTTGTGCTTTTTGCAACTATTGACGGTGACGAATATATAATTAAGTATGAAACGGCTAAACCAGTTTTTGTTGACTTAGATGGCGCTCACATTAAAAAGGGTAATCAACGTTTTGAAATGCGGTTAAGCCAAGATGCAGATGATCTTTGTTGTATGCAGCACTCAGGATCAGAGGATGATCTTTTTGAAAAATCAACCCAAAGTGAAACCTTGTTGGAATCAAGGGATTCACCTGAAATTCCAGATAGTGTAAATCTTTTAAGACGTGATGTAAAAGGTTTTCTACAACCGATGATACCAAGTGTGACTGATATTGATGGTGTAGCCATTGATATTTTTGGTATTAAAAAAACCAGAGAAGTATTTTTTTCTAAGATTAATCTTCCATCATTCATTAACAGCTTTTTGTTAGCCATTCTTTTTCGGACTGAAGATGGAAAGGCTCATGACCTAAGAGATTCGAATTTTTTATTTACCGATGTGGATGATCAATTTTTTCTTACTATGATAGATCACGATGAAACCTGGCCTCCTAGTAATGCAGTAAGTGAAGCACCGGAACTACAAGCAGAAGGTCCAGTTACAACACTGCGTCTTGGCCTAATGGGTTATCCTCAAGCCCATGCGATCTTGCAAGGCGAAGATAAAGCGTATGTATTGAGTGTATTGCAAAAAATATCCCAGAGAAAAGTCTCTCTTCTTGAAGCTCTTGATGGATGCCAACTTAACGATCAAACTAGAGTGAAGCTTGCCTTTAATGAAGTGCTTGAAAGCCTTGCCGTTTTCGATATAAACAGCGATTTTTGCTTAGCAGACATTGTCTTTCATGTTTTTACTATTTACAAAGAACAATGGATGGAACTTGAAAAAGATGGTAGAAGTCGAGAGCAAATTGCTGCAAATCTTGGCAACACAAGTGTGGCAATGATTAAAAAAATGCGAAAATAGGTATCCCAATACCGTTCAATTAATAGTAAAATTGGTAAAACGATAGAACGATAAAAACGATAAAAAAGAAAAAGATCTGGTCTAGTTTTAGCATTAGCTAAATTACAATTTAATTTTTATGTTTTATCGTTTTTATCGTTTCATCTTTTTTATCATTTTTGTCTGTCGAGATTTTGAGTAAGCGAACGATATTGGGCTTATAGCCTTATTGACTAACTTCATCTTCGCGGGGAGTTTGACTCTTTTGTTTGGAATCAGGCTTTGCTATTCTATGCACTACTTGGTCGTTTTGTTTATAGTATAAAACTGGAATAGTATTGATTTCTACAATTTCTGGCATTGGCTCATTTTTATTTGGTGTCATTTTTATTATTGGAAGGACCTGCTGCAATCTGCCAAAACATTCTGTTTTTACATTAAATTGTATAAGTGATCTATAAAGAAAAAATATCATACCAATAGATAATGCCTTGAGATTTAAGGCAACTGCAACAATTGCGCTCGTTCGGGCACCTCTTGCATGCCGCACTTGGGCTCCAGTCGTTTGGGTAAAGGCTTCTAAACTAATTAATATAGCTTCAATGCAATCAATAATTTTATCATCTCTTATTTGCATGCATTTTTCAGCGGAATAAACACATTGGCCAACCTTTAAAAAGAATTTATTTAAAAATTGATCCATAGATGAAACTAATAAAGCCTTATCTGAACTAAAAGAAAAGTCCCATGGTTTACTAACAATTAAATCAAAAATTTCATTTAGCTTTGTTTTTGCTGGGCCTTTTATATTTTCTAAACAGCTCAGCTTGGAAAATAATTTTTGGATAAATGTAATTTCAAAACTCGGCATGTCTATAAGCGTAAGATGCAAATCCCTCAAAGTCTGTTGAGAAGAAAGTATTTCTAAAGAATCATCCTCATTTGCTACTACTCTTGCAAATTCATACAGAAAAAAATTGCGCTTTTCTATATTATCACATTTTGAAAGTGCTTGATGTACAAGTGCTTGAACAGATGGCAATGTGCTTGATTCTTGAAGATCACTACAGGCATCTGTTGCATGAGAGGTTAGGTGACAACAGAGCAAAAGCGCTGATATGCAGATTTTAGGGTTTATTGCAGCATTGTGAATCCATTGATCTATTGAATGTTCAACAATACTAGGCCATAAATCAAGCGATGTTAATGAAAAAATTTCTTTTAGCTCAGAGCACATGCTAAAAGCAAAATTCTCATCTCTTTCGTCTTCATTTGGATTGCTTGAGTCGCTACTTAAAAATTCTTCAAGATTTTTTTGCTTTAAAAAGAAAATAAGTTTGTTACATGTCGTTTCTTCTTGAGCATCTATTGTAGAGAGTCTTTGTGTTAATTTGAGAATGCAATTAGTGATAATTTGTTTATTGTCAGCCACGCCAGGTTGGCTTAAAGCTGTATAAAGACCCATTATCAATTCAGAAGCTGTTAAGCGCGGGTATTCTGCTTCTAGAAATTCCCATATCTCAGAGACATTATTACCTTCTAATATCATGAGGAGTGCATCTCTTCTCGGAGAAAGAGACAACTCTGAGAACATCTCTAGACATTTATTGTCTATGCTCATTTGTGAAAAATCACCTAAGGATCGACTAGGCATGGACATAATCAAACTCCATAAATGGATAAGTAAAGTTTAGTCCTTTCGGCTATTATTGAATATTAAAGAAGTATATATAAGCGATTTAGTGCTTTGCCGGAAAAAGTCATGCAATGTATTGTTTTTATATTTTAACGAGGTAGTTATGCCATTTACTCTTGCACTTGGTGCTAAGGCGCCAAATTTTTCATTGCCTGCAACTAACGGGAAAACATACACGCTAGATAGCTTTAAAGAGGCCTCAGTGCTTGTAGTTTTTTTTACTTGCAATCACTGCCCATATGTTATTGGATCAGATGAAATCACGCGCCAAACGGCCTTGAAATTTAAAGATCAAGGCGTGCAGTTTGTTGGGATTAATTCAAACAGTAAAGAAACCTATCCCACAGACTCTTTTGAGCATATGGTAGAGCGTATGAAAGAGCATGGTTTTCCTTGGATATACCTGTATGATGAAGCCCAAGATGTAGCACGTAGATATGGTGCGCTTCGAACACCCCAATTTTATGTTTTTGATAAAGATCGCAAACTTATTTACTGCGGACGGGGAGTTGATAGCCCGCGAGATACTTCAAAGATGACGGTAAATGATTTAGATAATGCCTTACAGAACATCTTGCAGGCAAATCTATTTCAAATCCACTTACAAACCCTATTGGCTGCAATGTAAAATGGAAAGATCACGATGCGCACTGGATGCCGCCCTGAAGCATGTGATTTGGTATAGGAATTATGGAGTAAGCAGCATCAAATCTGCAAGAACTTGATCTGCAGGTTTTGATGCATCAATTTCTAATAGCTGGCCTGCGTCTTTATAGAACTGTTCTAAGGCTTTAGTTTGAGCGTGATATACTTTGAGGCGCTCTTTTATGGCCTCAGGTGTGTCATCGCTTCTTTGTTTAAGCTCACCCGAGCACAAATCGCAGATTCCTGGCTCTTTGGGTGCTGATATTTCTGTATGCCAGACATGCCCGCACTTTTGGCATATCATGCGACCGCTAAGGCGTGTAATAGCAACTTCGTCACTTAGCGCTAAATTTACAGCAACTACAATAGCTTTACCGCGCAAGTTATCTTCAAGTTCATGTATTTGGGCAATATTTTTGGGAATGCCATCTAAAATATATCCATTGGCACAATCGGGCATAAAAATGCGGTCGTACATAATATCGAGCACTAAATCATCTGGTACAAGTAAGCCTTTATCAAGATACATTTTAACATGCTGGCCAAGCTCAGTGTTGTTTTTGAGGTGTTCATAAAATAGATTGCCTGACGAGATGTGAGGGAGCATCTTTTTTTTGCTTAGTTCTTCTGCAAGTGTGCTTTTTCCAGAACCCGGAGGACCTAGGATAATAATAACTCTTTGTTTTGTAGCTTGTGCATCACTTGCTGACATTGGGTTTCCTTGTGTATACTCCTCCTAATACAAAAATGGGGAAATATGTGCATTAAAAATAAATTTATTTTTGGGTTTTTTATAGCAAGTTCTCTTGTTTTATCAAGCTTAATAGCACAAGAGGCAAGTTTTTGCGCACCAAAGTTTGCCATAAAACCAAAACATGCCTTTTTTGGCATGAGCCAAGAAATTCCACAAGAGGTTCGTGCGCTAATGAAAGGCCGATCATACAAAGAAGAATGCCCCGTTTTACTCGATGATCTTCGCTATTTGAGTGTAAGTCATTGGGATTACGATGGACATGTGCGTATTGGGCATATAGTAGTGCATAAAAAACTTGCAAGTGAGCTTATCGATATATTTGCCGAGCTTTTTGCCCATAGATTTCCCATAGAGCGCATGGAACTAGTCGATTTGTATGATGCTGATGATGATCGCTCAATGGCGGCCAATAATAGCTCATGTTTTTGCTTTCGAGCAAACACCACAACCCCTGGCATCTACTCAAATCATAGCTACGGTATTGCCATTGACATCAACCCCCTCGTAAATCCCTATGTAAAGGGGACTCGGGTGCTTCCCGAAGCTGGAAAAGCTTACCTTGACAGATCCTTATCCTATCAAGGAGGGATTACCGACGCTCCAGACAATATCTGCTATCAAGCCTTTATCTCACGAGGTTATGAATGGGGCGGCTCATGGCCCGATCGCCAAGACTACCAGCATTTCTCAAAACAGGTTGATGACATTAAGTTGTGAGATTTGTTTTTAAACACAGAGAGGCACAGAGAGCACAGAGAGAGAAAAGAGAGAAGGCGACCGTTAATTCAGATACATGGTGAGATTTTTTTTAACGCAAAGAAAACAGCCAAGATCGCAAAGAAGCGCAAAGACGATCCGCGTAATTTGGAATGCTTATGATGCTTAAGGCCTAATGGGCATAATTCTTGGGGAATAATGCCCAGAGGGGCATCGCCGCTAAGCGCGGCAGAAAGCTTCGCCTTATCATCACCCCTTGCAAGGCAGAGTTTTCTGCCGCGCCTAGCGGCAATGCCCTTTCGGCATTATTCCCTTAAGAATAATGTCGATTTTCGTAACATCATTAGGATTTTAACTTTCGATAGAGCGTCTTTACCGTTTCTCTGTGTTCTCTGTGTCTCTGTGTTTAAAAAAATCTCACAACTTATCTTATAAGGCTGATTGCTCACTTAGGATAATTCAATGAGGGCTTCTTTTTTACTGCGGTTACGCCATAGGTATACTGGCAGGCCAGTTAGGGTGATGAGGCCGGCAAGGGCTACCATGGTAAGGCCGGATGAATAAAGTGCCCAGCCGCAAAAACTTAGGGCTCCAAAGCCTATGAAGAGACAGGATTTGTTGTTCCAAAAGAGTTTGAGATAGCTTAATACTGACAAAACATACACAAATAAAAAGGCTGTTACCGATACATCAATGATAAAGGTGACTTGGGCAATAAGGTTTTGATTGAGGGTGACAATCAATACGGGGGTCATGCCAAGTGAGGAAATAAGAAGTGCCCACTTAGGTGCGCCGCGTGCATTTTTTGTGGCAAAAAATTTGGGTAAATGCCCATCAAGGCTTGCACCAAGAGCAATTTGACCGCTTGTTAACACCCATGCATTTAATGTGCCAAGACATACTATGGATGCAGCCAGTGAAATCACAATATACCAGTTGCCTCCAAAGATGATTTGCGCGGCATCTGCAAATGGCGCTTTTGATTGGCTTAAGGCATCGGGTGCTACAACCCCCATAATTACTATGCTGCTAAATATGTATACTACTGCAACAAGCAATGTGCCTGTTATAATAGCTCGCGGAATAGTTTTCTTTGGATTTTCTACTGAATCTGCCGGCGTAGTTGCTGATTCAACGCCAATAAAGCCCCAAAGAGTAAGTAACGCTGCTGCATTAAGTACGCTAATTGTTGAATCTGCGGTTGGATTAAAGGGCACAAAATGTGCTTCATTAAAATAAAATAGCCCTGCAATAGGTACTAACAATAGAGGCAAAAGCTTTAGTACCGTAAACACAAATTCTACACGCCCGGCGGAGCGCACACCCATCAAGTTCAATCCAGTAATAAATAAAAGAATTGATATTTCAAGGATAAGATTAGAAATTGGATGCAAATCGCCCAAAACAGGGCTTAGGTAGCTTACTACAGAAATAACTACCATAGGAGTGCTTAACCAAGAAATCACCCAATAAGTCCAAGCCGAAAAAAAGCCAAAGACTCTGCCAAAGGCATTTTCAATAAATGTATGAGGACCGCCTGTTTTTGGTATTTTAGAACAAAGACCTGCAAAGACGAAGGCAAGCAGCATAGCACCAGTTGCTGTAATAAGCCAGCTTGTAAGCCCAGCTGCACCAAAGACAGCCATACTTGCCGGCAATAAAAATATTCCTGTACCTATTTGACTGCCTGCTACAAGTGATGTAACAGCCCAAAAGCCCATTTTTTTTTGATTTTCCATTCAGATCTCCCAAAACATAGTTGTCCGACACTATGTAAAAATTTAAATTATTGTTATATAAAAGGAAAGAATAGCGCTTCTAGCGCTTCCGTTTGGAAGAGAACTTAAAAAAATCATTTAGCGAGCTTAAAAATGTGCTAAATTGCAGACACATACAATACCCTTGTAATGGTTAATATTTTGGGGCAAAAATTATTATAAAACAAATGTAAAATCACAGTCAATACATTTTTAAAGCAATCACTGATTGACAGAGATTTTTGCCAAAAGTTACACTACGAGCCTCTTACAGCAACGAGGATTATACATCATGCTATCACGCCTGCTTTTTATTCTTTTTTTAACGACTAATACTCTATTTGCTACGCTTCATGTTGATGTTCAGGCTACAAGTGCGATTTTAATAAACGCCGATACCGGTAAAGTGCTCTTCTCTAAAAACGCTACCAAATCGATGTATCCTGCAAGCTGCACAAAGATTGCCTATGCACTTTATGCGATGAAATTTCATGAATCACTTTTTAATAAAAAAATTATTTGTTCACAAAATGCCTTAAAGTCGATGTCAGAGGCGCAAAAAAGCAAAAATAATTTTGCTAACGTACCCTCATATGTACTTGAAACCGATGCGTCGCATATGGGCCTCAAAGTTGGTGAAGAGATGCGTTTTTATGACTTACTTGAGGGAACCATGATTGTATCAGCTGATGATGCATCAAATGTCATGGCAGAAGTTATGGGGGGCGGATCAATTCAAAAATGCGTTGATGACGTCAATCGTTTTATCGCATCACTTGGCTGCAAAAATACCCATTTTACAAATCCTCATGGTTTGCATCATCCTGAACATGTAACAACAGCTGCTGATTTAGCACTTCTTTGCCAAGAAGCCATGCGCGTGCCTTTGTTTCGTAAAATGGCTAAAACAGTGCGCTATGAGCGTCCTAAAACCAATAAACAATCACCTGTGTTCTTGCAGCAGACCAATAGATTGCTTATAAAAGGCAATACTTACTATTATCCCCCTTGTGTAGGCATTAAAACAGGATATCATCGAAGAGCCGGGCACTGCCTTACAGCACAAGCAGAAAAGAATGGGCGATCTCTTATATCAGTAGTGTTGCAAAGTACACGTGAAGATCGATTTAAAGACACAAAAAAACTATTTGAAACAGCTTTTGCAGAAACAAAAATTGAGCGTACGATTCTACCAGCTGGTCCTCAAACGTTTTCACGACACATTAAGGGAGCAAAAAACGTCCTTACAACGCATACTCAGGATCCTCTTTCATTACATTATTATCCATCAGAAGAGCCCAAGTTCCGCTGTGAGCTAGTTTGGCATGCTGTAGAACTTCCTCTTACAAATGATTCTATCGTAGGAGAGCTGTTGCTCTACGCAGATGGGGCAAAGGTGCAGCAAGTTCATCTTTATGCAACAACGAGCATTGATGCTACATGGGCTCATGCAATCTCCTTGCACCTAACACCTTGGCTTTTGGCTTCACTTGCTGGCTTTTTGGGACTGCTAATAATACTATGGATGCGCAGGAGGGCATAATGGCATCTACACTTAAAACTCAGCGCCTAATCCTGCGTGCCTGGCAAGAAGATGACTTAGAGCCCTTTGCAAAGCTTAATGCAGATCAAAGAGTACGTGAATTTTTTCCTAGTTGTTTAAGTCGTGAAGAAAGCGATGCTTCTGTAAAGAATTTTTCTGAACACATCCAAAAGTACGGGTGGGGTCTATTTGCAACTTGCCTTATAGAAACAGAAAAATTTATCGGATTTATAGGCATGCAGCATGTCAATTTTGAAGCGCCATTTACACCAGCCGTTGAAATTGGTTGGCGCATTGCGCATGAGCATTGGGGAAAAGGTTATGCAACTGAAGGGGCTAAAGCCGTTTTGGAATACGCATTTAATACGGTAAAGCTTAAAGAAATTGTTTCTTTTACAGCTGAGCAAAACATGCGTTCAAGAAATGTCATGGAAAAAATTGGCATGCAACATATTCCCGAAAAAGATTTTGACCATCCGCAAGTACCTGATGGTCATGCCTTACGAAGGCACGTATTTTATCAAGCCTCATCTTATGATTTTCTTGCTTTGAGGGCTGTGAAAAAATAGCATTCTTTTCGTTTGTCGTTTCTTTTTGCAAGTTTAGTGTTAAAGGAGAAAATCATGTCTGTTCCAGATGTTGAAAATGTAATTACGCAGCTACAAGAACTTACCGTTATTGTGGATGATCATTATTTTGGCCCTATAGTTCAAATGATTCCCATTTGTGCTTATTGCATTGATTCTAATGTCGCAGACAACATGCAAACCCAGCTTAAAACCCATGCCAGGAAACAGCGCCTTATGCCTCTTTTAGCAGCTAAAGCAAAAGAAAGGGCAGTAACTGCTGATCCAAATTTCCGCCGCGGCATTGCGGCACTTGGGAAAAGCGGGCGCATCTATTTTGGTCATAATATGCAATTTCCTAGTTGTCTGCCATCATCATATATAAGCCCTGTTCAATTTCTTTTAGTTTTGGCAATGTCTCGTAATGAACAAGGTTTTACTACGATTGCCTTTTCTGATGAACTTACAGGAACAGATAAGGATTTTATGCCGGAACTATCTTTAACAAATAAGTGTATAGTTCATGTGGCACAAAATCTAGAAGAGGCAGCAGCATACACATCAAAGTATGATGGACTCCTTACAAAGCATGCTTTATTTGAACAAAAAGAAATTTTGTCAGAAGAACAATTTACAGGGCTTGCACAGTGTGCTGCAAATTTTTCACACGCTCCTTTAACCCAAGCAAAGTGCGGCGTTGCTATTAAGATGCAAAATAATACTCATTTTACAGGCTATTATATAGAAACCCCTCACGATACAAGCCTAGAGCCCTTGCAGCATGCGCTCATCTTATTGCTCGCAAATGGACATACTTGTAACGATATTAAAAGGGTTATGCTTGCTTTACCCATTAATCAAACATTCCCATTTACAAATCGTGCTGAACATGTTCTACGAAATATCGCCTCACATGTGCAACTAGAAGTTACATATTATTAATATCAGCTTCAAAGCTAATTATCTCAAAATACAAAGTGCGTATCAGGCCTCTTCTAAAAACCCGCCGGCTTGCATACTCCATAGATTGGCATAATGACCTTCAAGTTCAAGTAGCTCGTGATGCGAGCCATCTTCAATTACTTGGCCGTTATTAAAAACTAAAATACGATCCATGTAAAAGAGGGTGGATAGACGGTGAGCAATAACAATGGAAGTTTTTCCTTCCATTAAATGCGCAAGGCTTTCTTGGATGTGATTTTCGGTTACTGAATCAAGTGCCGAAGTTGCTTCGTCCAAAATGAGGATAGGAGCATTTTTTAAGATGGCCCGTGCTATAGCAATACGTTGTCTTTGTCCGCCTGAAAGCTTTACCCCGCGCTCGCCGGCAAGTGAATGATAGCCGTCTGGTAATTTTTCAATAAACTCATGGCAGTGTGCCTTTTTAGAGCTGTCGATAATTGCATCTAAAGATGCATGGGGACAGCCATAACCTATATTTTCGGCAATGGAGCGATGAAAGAGCGCAGGATCTTGCGGAATCATAGCAATTTGACTACGTAGAGATTCTTGACTTACACTTTTGATATCTTGCCCATCTATTAATATGCGTCCGGAATCAATATCAAAAAAGCGCAAGATAAGGTTTACAAAAGTACTTTTACCGCTACCTGAAAAGCCCACTAAGCCCACTCGTTGGCCAGGCTCAATGGTAATTGATTTATCGGAAAATACATTTTCGCCGTTACTATACTGAAAATGGACCTTGTCAAATTCAATTTGACCTTTAGTAATTTTTAAAGGCGAAGCATTCATAGGGTCAACAATTTCATGTTTTGGCGATATTATCGAAAGTGCCTGTTTGCAGGCTCCCACATGGCCAGAAAAGGGTACAAGCTGATTGGCAATAAAAAAGACTTCGTCGATAAGGAACATAGTTAGTGTTAAAATAAGGGCAAAATCTCCTACCGTAACAGTATCTTTTGAGCGCTCGTGCACTAACAGTGCCAGCATCGCGCCAACTAAAAATATAATAGTAACAGTATAAAAGGCTTTAACCTTCAATAAATACCACATAAGTGAGCGATCTTTTGAGGCGGCATCTTCAAGTGATGCTTTCAGATAGCCTTTTTCATGTCTTTCTCGAGCAAATAATTTAACTGTCAAAATGTTGCCAATGCTATCAACTACTTTGCCAACTAATGTGCTGCGCGCTTCTGAATATATTTCTGCATAGTTTTGGGCTTTTTTAGATAAGATTATCGATGCGCCCATAAAGATAAAGCTCCATATTGCCAATACATAGGCAAAATAGGGATTCACAAAATACATTGTAGCTATGCCAATAAGAAGACCTAGTGTTCTAGCAAGAAAATGGTCGATTAGATGGTTAATGACGAGTGTAGTATTTTTGGCCATATCATTAATTTTATTTCCTATACTACCGGCTAAGGAATGTTGAAAATAACTATAGGAATGCTTTTCAACATAGTCAAACATATCGTGCGTAATAGCATATTCCATATTTGGAAAAGTTCTAATCATCAACCAGTCATAAAAGAAAAAGACGGCTCCATTAAAAAAATTTAACCCAAAATAAAACAAAATAGGAAAAGCTAAAGCCATGAATAGCGATTCTGTAATTGGGGTGGTAGAAACGGTATCAATAATAAGCTTCATGGCATAGGGCGTAAGGGAGAGATTGATTGCCCAAAAAACAGCAATCATAATAAAGCCCAGTAAGCAAAAATTAAATCTCTTAGAAAAATACCATAGAAATTTTGGGAAAGTCTTGGGTATAGAAGAGGTTTCTTTCATTTTCCACCTCATATTATAAATTAATTAATAAAATTATACCTTATTTAAGCTTTTTTGGCAAGTGAAGTTAAGTAATTATTTTAATGATTTCTATTGTGTTGCCAAGATAAACCTTGTACAATTCTCTTAATATTTAGAGGTAAATCATGAAAAAAATTACATTTATAGTACTATTCTCACTTTTTAGCTCCTTTTGCCACACAGAAATCACACAGGTTAACGATATGGATGAACTCATAGAAAAATTTAAAGATGCTGATGCAGCTACATTAGCAATATTTGATGTCGACATGGTTTTGGTACAACCGAGCAATCCAGCATTTCAAATGGCAAATATGAAGCGCTTTAGTTCGATTGCTAAAAGCATTATGAACAACATCCCTCTTGAAAAAAAGATGGTTTTCTTATGCCTAATGACTACAAGCTCAGAAACTATACTTATAGATGCGAAGATGCCCCAATTTTTGAAACAGCTACAATCTAAAAATATTCCAACAATGGCGCTTACTTCAAATCTTACAGGGGAGTTTTTTGGAATCAAAAACCTGCAACAATGGCGACTTGAGTGCTTGCAAAAACTAGGAATTGATTTTTCTGTCTGTGCACCTAGTGCTTCCTCATTTGTATTTAACGAATTGGCACCATATAGAGGCAATTATTCAAGCTACATCAACGGGATGCTCTTTGTAAATGGAACTGAAGTCTCAAAAGGAGATGCTCTCTTAGCATTTTTTGATAAAGCAGGTTATAAGCCTAATAAAGTTATTTTTGTAGATGATCGAGAAGAGAATCTAAAAAAAGTTGAAGCTTCTTTACAAAAACTGGAAAAACCAATTCACTATGAAGGCCTGCATTTTTTAGGCGCCCAAAAATATCCCTCAAAACTTATTACTGAACAAGAATTCGAATCTGAATGGCAAAAGCTAGCAGCTCAAGCAACAAGCGCTTAACGATGCATATTTTTCACTGTGCAAGCAGTGTGAATGGGAAGCCCTCGCGTGCAAAGCCGGTAGGCCTGAAATGGAATGTAGGGCAGAAAGTCCTCGTGAAATGTTAATTGGTATATCTTGTAATAAAAAAATAACGCACATGTTTTAACTGCGGAAGCAGTGTTAGCGGGAAGCCCCGCGTGTAATGCAAGGCCGGTTAGCCTGAAATTGAACGTAGGGCAGAAAGTCCTCATGAAATGTTGATTGGTATATCTTGTAATAAAAAAATAATGCACATGTTTTAACTGCGGAAGCAGTGTTAGTGGGAAGCCCCGCGTGTAATGCAAGGCCGGTTGGCCTGAAATGGAACGTGGGGAAATATAATAAGAAAAAACATGAACTGCGGTAGCAGTGAAAGAAAGTTCTTACCTGTATTACCTCTATCCCAAAACAAATCGTTCATCAAATTTTACGTCATGGAGTTTTAGGAATTTCAAATATTCCTCTTCAAATGTCATGGAAGAATGATGAAGTTCCTGATTTTGAATATACTTTTTTACTTGTTCGAGTGCTGAATAACTTACGGTAAATGATCCATACCCTTCTTGCCATGCAAAACTTTTAAATTCTGGGAAATTTTTGTGAACCCATAGCGAAGATGATGCCTTTAAATCCCTGACAAAATGAGAAAAATTGTCTAGATTGCCGAGTTCAATAAGTAAATGAATATGATCTGGCATTCCACCAACTTCCAGTAATTTTCCAGAATGGTTTTTGGTAATGGCTCCTAAATATGTGTAGAGTCTCATTTGCATGATTGGTAGTATTTGAGAACATCTTTGCTTTGTTGACCATATGAAATGAAAATAATGCAATTTATACGAATGAGTCATAAAATTAAAAAATACCAGGGTTTTGGTAAAACCTATAGCATGTGTAATATTTAAATGGTAGAGGCTTTCTTTCACTGCTGCCGCAGTTCATACTTTTTTATTACATTTCCCCACGTTCCATTTCAGGCCTACCGGCCTTGCACTACACGCGGGGCTTCCCACTCACACTGCTTCCGCAGTTAAAACATATGCATCATACTATTGGTGTTTTCTGCGGTTCTATGTTATGGTGGTTGACACTTTCATCTATTGCTCTATTTTATAAGAATAACATCAACACTATATGGTTGAACCGTATTTCAGGAGCTAGTCTTTGTGGGTTTGGATTTGTTGCAATTTTTGTGTAATATTTTATTGTATATCTTAGTTTTAGGGAATTTTAAATCATTACATTCTGGAGAACCAAAAATGACAAAAATTGTACTGTACATTGCCACAAGTAAAGATGGCTTTATCGCCGATGAAAAGGGAAGTGTTGATTGGTTGCCGCAGACACTAGAAGAAACAGGTGGGCAGGATTATGATTATCAGACGTTCTATGATTCTGTGGATGCGCTTGCCATAGGAAGGAAAACATACGAACAAATTTTAGGGTTTGGTGAATGGCCATATGCTGGGAAGCCTTCATATATTTTCACGCGTAATCCTATGGAGTCTGCCAACCAAATTGAATCTTTTAATGATATTCCTGCACTTATTAAAAAACTTGAAAGCAACAATATCCAAAAGTTATGGCTTGTAGGTGGATCTGAACTAATTGACGCTTTTTATAAACAGGCAAGAATTGATGAATGCATTGTAACTGTCTTTCCAAATATTTTAAATTTCGGAATCCCCCTAAAAACTTTAGAATTTGCCTTGCAAAATGATAAATTGGTAAAGCTGCACACAATCGGTTATGGCGTTGACGTACATCAGGACCATTATGTTATGAAATAATTGCGGTTGTATGATTTTGACAGCAGACTTTTGTATATAATTAGCTTTAAGGAGTATTTTATGACAGCAATTTCACTTGATAGGATGACCGAAGAAAGAGCCCTCGCGCCTTTACCACAAGAACGACCTTTAAGTACAACTAACCGAGTATGTAGCTATATAGGCACAGTATTTATGGTGTTTGGAATAGTAGTTGCCGTGGCATCAGTCTATGCACCTCTTATCACGCCTACGGTCTTTGGAGTTGATTCACGTCGAATACAGCTTATAGGTTCCATCGCAGGTATAGTAATAGGGGTTGGGGGACTCAAGGCACGATTAGACCCACAACTTTGTTGCAATTCCGAGCCTCAAAATAATAATTTTACTATGACAGCTTAAAAAAAGCATGCCCCCTCGCCAATCTCCACAAGGTGCCACTTACTTAATAGCAATGACTTTGCCATCTGTTGCATGTACAATTTTATTAGATGGCATGCTAAAAACAGCATTGGGCGTACCGGCTGCTGCCCATAGTGTATCATATAAAAGCAAATCCTCATCAATAAAAATATTTTTGATGGACTGTTTGTGACCGACAGGTGGGACGCCGCCAATGGCAAAACCTGTGCTTTCGCGGGTAAAGTCAGCATCAGCTTTCACTATTTTTTCGCCAAGTACTTTTTCGATAGCTTTTTCATTAATGCGATTGATTCCACTTGCTAGAATAAGAATGGGTTGATTCGTATGCGCAGTACGAAAGAGCATAGACTTTACAATTTGTGCAACATCGCAGCCTATGGTTGCAGCTGCATCAGCTGCAGTGCGGGTACTAGAAGAAAGCTCCACAACTTCAAGACTTAAGCCTTTTTGAAATAGTGCATTTTGGACAGTTTGGGCGCTTTTGCTAAGTATTTTTGGATCATTTGTCATAATTTACTCCTAATTTTACCTTTTGTGCGTTATAGTGCATAATATGACAAGTGTATCATATGTGCGTTAAAGCGCACAAGGGGAATTATATGTCAGACTTAGCAAAACATATCTCATCTACTTTAAAGAACTTACGAAAGGATCGGGGCTGGAGTTTAGATAAGGCTGCTCTTGAAACTGGCGTGAGTAAAGCAATGCTTGGTCAAATAGAAAGACAAGAGTCTAGCCCAACTATCGGCACGCTGTGGAAAATTGCAACTGGCTTCAACACTGCATTTTCAGTATTTATTGCAGAAAGTAGTGATGGAAATGAACTACTTTATAGCACCGACAAAAATATGCAGCACATCGATAAAAAAATAAAAGTACAGTCGATATTTCCTTTTGATGATAAAATAAATTGTGAAATCTTTGTTATTGAATTAATGCCCGGCTGCGAACATTTTGCAGAGCCTCATAAGCCAGGCACAATTGAACATGTCATCGTTGTGGATGGCCAAGTGGACGTCTTTGTAAGCGGTGATTGGAAAACATTAAGTAAAGGCCAGGGACTTAGATTCAATGCCAATCAAAGACATGGTTATCGAAATAACACGTCAAATATCGCATCTTTTCATGACATTATTCATTACCCACAAAATATTAGTATTACAACCTTTTAATTAAATAGCAGCCAATCATGTTATTTGCATGACCTGAGCGCTCAAACTCTATGGTAAATCCAATCTTTTGATACCAACCGCAAGCAGGCCATTCTTTAAGAGTGAAGACTGTAACTGCGCCGCAGCCCTTGCTTCGGCCCCAATCTTCGGCTTTTTGAACTAAGGCTTTTCCGTAGCCCACATCACGAATTTTTTCGTGGACCCATAAGCCGCCAATTTCTACTTGGCCAAAATTATCAAATCCTGAAATAGCCGCAATCATTGATTTATTTTCATCATACACAGCAAAGAAAAAACTGCCAGCGGCAACATTCAGGCCGAGAGATTTGGCAAATTCATTTATTCCTGTGCAAATTATTGAGTAATCTTGTTCAGTGGATGTTGGGACTTCAGAAATTTGATATTTGATTGTCATAAGATCAGCCTTAACTTGTTTATAAGACAATAACTTATAATGCCAAATAGTTGAAGACAAAAACAGCTTCAATTCTTATCATCGTTGATTATGAATTCTCTAACTTCAGCATATCAACAACGTCTTCAGCTTGAAAACGCCAACTTTATACGTATTGACCACGATGATGCTATGGTTGCAATCGTTTATAAAGTATCGTGCGTTGGCAGAGATCTGATTTTAAAAATATGTTCACGACAAGGTGATTATTTTCGTGAAGTTTATTTTTTAAAATTTTTTGCAAACATCTTACCTGTACCGCAAATACTACAAGTTGTACCACCAGAAGAAGGTATCGATGGAGCAATTCTGATGCAATATCTTCCGGGCCAGCTTCTTAAAACATCCGATCTTACAGATGCAATTGCTTATGAAATTGGCTCGCTTCTTGCGCGTATTCACCTAAACAAAGCAGCCGGTTATGGCGATATTATCGAGCCAAATACTTTAAGTCAGGATCCAGGAGCCCATTTTACTCTAAAATTTAATGAGGGCTTTGCTGAATGCGCTGAACACTTACCAACCTTGCTTCTTGAGCAAGCCCGTGAGTTTTTTGATAGAAATATTAAGCTTTTATCCAATGTGGATGGGCCCTGCATAATACATCGCGATTTTCGACCTGGCAATATTCTTATTCATAATGGCAAAGTGCAGGGGATTATCGATTGGTCATCAGGACGCGCAGGCTTTGCCCAAGAAGATTTTACCTCACTGGAACATGGAGAGTGGCATGCAAACCCAGCAAGTAAAAAATCTTTTTTATCAGGCTATGCCAGTATTCGTCCAGTCCCAAACTATAGTGCAATCATGCCGCTTTTACGCCTAAGTAAAGCATTTGGCACTATTGGCTTTACGGTTAAGCGAGGCACATGGAACTCAAAAGATGCTCGCATTTATCAGTACAACCGTCAATTTCTTGATGCGTTTTTTGAAAATCGAAATGATATGAAAAATTAAAGGATTACTAATGCAGTACTCACAAGTATCTCCTATTACAGGAACTAGTCAAGAGATTATTTATATGGCAGCGCGAGTATCACCAATAGATGCTTTAATTTGTGATCCAAAATTTACTTCGCTTAAAAGCTATTATTGTGATTTTGATCCTTTTGAATGGATGCGGACGGATTATGGAACTGATTTTGGCAAAATTATGCACCAGGTGCCAAGAGGCATCTTTAAGCCACTTTCTATAAAAGATCTACAAGCATTTATAATTTTGGCAAATAAACATCGCGTATCAATTGGAGTGCGAGCTGAAGGCCATTCGGTAATGGGTCAGACTTTAGCCAAAGATGGCATTATAATAGATCTTAAGGCTCTACCAAACACCTATTACATCATTAGAGAAGATAGTGTTGAAGATAGTATATTAGTTATGTCAGCTAATGCCACGTGGGAAGAAGTGCTCAATGCGACCTTAGCTGTCGGCAAAACTGTGCCTGTTTTAACTGATTATCTAAGGCTATCAATTGGCGGTACACTTAGTGTCGGAGGACTGGGTGGTAGCAGTTTTAAAAACGGCAGCCAAGCAGATCATGTAGAATTTTTTCGAATTTTGACTTTTGCAGGAAACTTAGAGTTTTGTAACAGACTTGAAAATTCAGACTTATTTTATGCAGCATTATGCGGCCTTGGCGAAGTAGGGATTATCTATGATGTTGGGCTTTCTCTTGTTGCAAGTAAAGCAAATGTCATTTGCAAAAAACTTTATTACAAAAATGTGGATCAATTTTTTAAGGCTCAATTAGCTTTGTATGAACATAGTAATGTTGATTACTTAAAAGGATATGCAAAAAAACAAGAAGGGGAATGGGTTTTTGTTATAGAAACAGCAACCTATGACGAGTCAAACAACTCCGATGAATTAGTTTTTCCTGATAAAACCGAAACCACCGAAAGTTCCTACATTGACTTTGTAAGCCAGGTAAATGTATTTATAGAAACATTATCAAACATAGGAAAATTAGATGTACCTCATCCTTGGTATTCCGTACTGATGCCAAGTGACAAAATAGCAGAACATCTACAACTTGCTTTACAGAGTCCATACATTAAAGGCGATGAGCCTATCTTGCTCTACCCAATTCGTTCTTCTACATTGCATTGCCCAAATCTAATGCGGCCACAAACCGAGACCATTTTTATGTTCTCCATTTTATATAACTGTTCTTTTACAGCTGATCCTAACATTCCAGAACAAGATGTTGTCGACCATAATGCAAAGTTATTTAAGCATGCCAAAGAAGCTGGGGGCTTTGAATATCCTGTTGGCGTAGTTTCCACTGAAAAATCACTAGAAACTCATTTTGGAGATGCCTGGCCAAACTTTTTGCACGCAAAAAATAAATATGATCCAAATGGTATTAAGCATTAATAAGATATTGGTTTAGCATGAAAAACGAAGAAAATAATGAATGTCGCAAGATTTGGGAAGCACTTGGGCCTTGGTGGGATGCAAGTGTTGAAGATGGTGATTATTTTCATCGGGCATTCGTATTTCCTGGTATATTAAAATTTTTAGATTTACATGGCGGGGAACTTGTTTTGGATGCCGGCTGCGGAAATGGGGCCTTATCTCGCTACATGACGCAAAATGGCGCAGAGGTTTTTGGAGTTGATTTTAGCTCAACACTGATTCAACAAGCAAAACAGAGAAGCCCAGCTATTACCTACGAAATAATGGACTTAACTGATGTCAATGCACTTAAAAATTTAGGTCAGCAAAAAAAGTTTGATAGAATTGCCTCTTCGATGGTTTTGCACGATATGTCAGATGTGCGTCCATTTTTTGAATCTCTGCAATTTCTTTTAAAATCAGAAGGCTATTTTATATTTTCAATTCCTCACCCATGCTTTAATTCACCGTCAGTATTATTTGAGCCAGAAGAGGGCATCACTATTAAAAGCTACATTAAACCAGAAACATTTAAAATGAAATCTAAGCCAGGTCAGCCCATTGAACAGATGGTCTTTCATAGACCAATTCAAGAATATGTTAATCTATTAGCTGCGCAAGGATTTGTAATGGATGGATTTGTTGAACCCTGTGTAGATCCTAAACTGCTTCCGGAACATAGCATTTGGGCCAAGCGTCCAGAAATCCCACCTGCATTAATTTCCCGCTGGAAACATAGAAAATAACATTTGAAAAGAGAAAAATTTGAGTGACAGATTTGTGCGCACAGCGTAAACTTGATGTAATTTTAATTTTTTTGAGAGATAAACAATGTCACAACTTGTGAATACAAAAAAAATTCAAGCAAAGCCTGTTGACAATGCGCAAAAAACCTTTATTCGTCTAAAAAGAAAAATTGACACACTTAAGGAAGAACTTGAAGCTACCAATATATATTTAAATGATGTCCTTTTGCATTATCATACCACAATCCTTCCTGCAAAAAAGGATTCTAGAAAGGCACTTGAGAGCTCAGTTAAAATGCTGTATGAACACTATAAAAACCCTCAAAATCGCTCTAAGAAAAAGCAAAATCTTCTCAAAGAAATAATTGTACATAAAATTAGTCAGTTTTTTGAAAGCTCGCTACTATCAGAATTTGACCCTGAAGTTATTAATATATACAAAGAACTAGAGAATGTAAGTCATGATGAGCTTGCATCTGAAATATCAAATGAAATGCGGGAAGAGCTTGAGCAAAGATTTAAAAAAGATGGAATTGATATTGATCTTTCTCAGGTAAATTTTGCAGGCAGCGAAGAAGAAATCAAAAGTAAGATTTTTGAAGCGCTACATGAAGCCAAAGAAAATGAACGACAAGAGCAAGAGTACAGCCCAAGGCAAAAATCCAAACAAACACTTGCTAAAGAAAAAAAGGCTCAAGAGCTTGAAAATATTCAAAAGAAAAGCCTATCGACAATTTATAAACAGCTAGCAAAGACACTGCACCCTGATCTTGAACAAGATCAAGAGATCAAATTGCAAAAAGAAGTGTTAATGAAAAAACTTACAGCTGCTTATGAAGATAATGACCTGCATACGATATTATCTCTTGAAATTGAATGGTTAAATCAAAATGAGGATGCAGTTAAACAATCTAGTAGCGATCACATAAAAATGTATAACACTTTGCTAAAAGACCAAGTTGCAGCTCTTCAAGAAGATATTGAGAATATTATTATGTCCCCTAAATATGCCGCAATTCAACCGTTTTTTGAGTCAAATGTTTTTCCTCCAGAAGTCATGATGGAACTAACTCTGGAACAGATTCAAGCCCACACGAAACAAAGCCACGCCATCACCAAAGAACTAAAAGGTAAGAAAGCTGAAAGCATCCTTACTGACATGATAGATTCTTTCGAAGATTATAAGAATTCTTTGTGAAACTTATAGAACGATTTCAATACTTACTTATCGAATAGATTGTTAAATCGATGGCGAATCTATATGTTTTTTACTTAAGTGCCTTTTGCGATATCCTGTTTATAGGTGACCGAAAGATCTTTCTTTGCCTCAAAACTACCAATAAAACCAGATTCTTTCAAAATTTTCTGAGGGGAGAGTTGCTCCTGTTCTTGCGTTTTTAAATGCACATAAAACGCATGAATAGCATCCTTGATTGCCTGACTTTTATTAGAATTTAGACTTTCTTTAATGTATTCTAGTTCTTTTTTTGATTTGTCGTCACATCGAAAGCTAAATGTCTCCATAAATGCCCTCCTCTAGTTGTATTATCATTGTAATGCATATTAATTTTATGGGAAACGTGAATTTTGCTATCTGGAGAAGTTCCTTTTCCCAGCGGCCATATATTGCATTGTACCTACGTGATCTTTTTTATAGCTCTATTCAAAAAAGCAGCTATTCGTATAGATTGAATCCATATAATTTATGGAGTTCTATATGAATAAACTTTTCTATTTTTTTATAGCTGTTATTTTTTCTTTGCAACTTAATGCTGCTACTATCAAACTTGAAATACAGTATGAAGAAGCAAGTAATGGCGAGATCATAAGTGAAGCTCAAGAGCTCACTATTTATCCATCATCTTTTGCAGGTGAGTTGGTATCAGACATTGGGATGTATAAAACACTTTTTTGCATCCGCCTTTCTAATTTATTTAAGACGAGTCTTACTAATTATCACGCAGCACGTAACCACTATCAGCAAATCCGGCCCCCGCTTGCTGACTCATGCGTTGCAAGGCCATGTCCTAGACCAAATCCAAGTTATTGGGAATTGATCAGAAAAGAGCATTCCCAAAGTCTTGCCTGCAACATAAATATCTTAAAACAAAAAGCAGACTTTTCTTTCGCTTCTGATTCAGATGTTTCCGAGGCTCTTATGTTAGCTAATATGCTTTCTGAGAACATGATGAAAGGGGAGTTTGGCCCTGTATTTGAAAATTTTGGTGGTGCAAAACGAGCATCTATGAAAATGGATGCTTGTGCGATGCAAATGGCGGCACCTTCCGGTCTCAATATTACAGCAGGTGGGATAAAAGATTATTCTCATTTTAAAAAGCAGATACAAGACGGCTTTATCCCACTGCCTGACGCTTTTATTGAAGAAGGTTTCTTGAGCAGCTTTTCACTTGGTTTAGAGGACAAAACTTGTGATAAGCTCCTTTGTTTACATCCGGCTTATGCAATTGATAAAGAGGCAAACAAATTATTTATTCAAGTTGGCATGAATTCTAATGTCACCCCCGAAACTTTTAAGCGACCTTCCTTAAACCTTTCTTTTGTTATTGATATATCAGGATCAATGGCAGCCACTGATAATACCGAAAGAACTCGTTTAGAATGGGCTAAAGAGGCTGTAGGCCAAGCAATTTCTCATCTCAATGAAGATGACATTGTATCTATTGTAGTTTTTGATAGTGTAAGCAAGGTGCTCGTTCAACCAACACCTGTATCAAATAAATCATTACTAGTACAAAAAGTGCAACAGATACAAATTGGCGGTTCAACCAATCTTGATGCGGGTCTTCGCGATGGATTTGTGCTTGCATCCAAAGCTTGTAAAGAAGGGTATCAAAACAGAGTGATCCTTTTTTCTGATGCCGGGCTTAATACCGGAGTGACTGACCCAACTTCTATCTTGCGCCTTGTAAGTGATTATGCAGCAGAAAATATTGGCCTTACAGCCATTGGTGTAGGAGAAAATTTTCATCACGACTTTATCCATAAAATTACCATGAGTAAAGGTGGCAATGCGCACTTTGTGCACACAGGTGCTGATATGATGAAATTTTTTAGAAATTTCGATTTTCTCGTTACCCCAGTTGCCTATAATCTCAAGGTAAGTGCAACACTTACTGATTTACACGCAAAGCTGAGTAAAACCTACGGTGTTCCTATGCTAAAGAATGAGCCTATCCAAGAACTTATTAACGTACGCACTCTGTTTTTTAGTGAAGAAGGCGGGGCGATAGTACTTGAATATGATTTGTAAAATTAAAACTTAAGATTTTAGCCCCTGTGAATCCAGTCGTAAATCTCAGGGGCTAATCCTAAAAATTTTCCAAGAACGTGTTTCTCCACTGCGTATTTATCAGTCAGAGATTTCAGAAGCCTGTTTTTTGGGCGATAAGATGAAAAGTGCAAACAGGATTGCCATTCATGGTAATGTCCTTCATTTCTTTTACCCAAAGTATACTAAACTGGCTTAATAGTTTCAAAATCCACTCCATAGAATGGTGTCGTACCAAAACACCTTCGCTTGTTTTGTAAATCCCAAAGTCATCATGTCCAATTTGAGCATGTTTTTCATAACGAGAAAGGAGTTTTTCTGAATCCGTGATCAGAAAATCACACAAATAAAGAATGCCCTTTGGTTTTAATAAACTGTATAATTCGCTTATAATGTCCTCTTGATCTTTTTTAGCAGCGTTGCAACAAAGTACTGTTGAAAGTATGGCGGCATCAACTGATTGACTATCTAAAGGAATTTTACCAGTTTCATCTAATAACTGAAGCTGTAAATGGGGGAATAAGGCTTTACCTCTTTCAATCATTTGTGGAGCAAAATCAAAACCTTTTAAAGATTGATATCCATTTTTGCATAAAATATCCAAGATCCTCCCATAACCACAGCCATATTCAATTATTTGGCTATCTTTACTAGTATGCTCAGAGAATTTATCTAAGAAAAAAGGATCGGTGAAATTTTTTGTGGAACCAACTTCACTCCAAAACTTTACGATATCCAGTTCTCTATTTTGATTCATAAATTTTCCCCTACTGCAGGTATTTTGCATTATAATGACTGATAATATGGAGCAAGCAAACATTTATGAATAGAGTGTTTTATTCGATGGTTCATGTGTAATTTTTAAAGGTATCAAAAATTTTAAATGTCATTAAAAATCAATCAGGCAAATATTTGATGATTGCCCTTGAGTAATGCTTGATCTGATGTTATGTTTCAGGCTAAAAACCAGTTAAGGATTTAAATTATGTCATCATTAGTTGCCCAAAAGGGTAAAGATCTTTTCGTTAGTTATGTTATGACATCACCTAAACTATTTAAGCAAACCACTTTAAAGTTGCATGATGAGGTGAATTCCGAAAGAAAAAAAATGGAAGATGGCGATCTTGAGCAAAAGATCATGAATGCTTTTCTTGATACTTTTTGCATTAGCCAAGATGAACGTTATCAAACAAGCATTTTTCTTAACGAAGAAATCCAAAAAACACTTCAGACAAAGCACGATAGAGCTTATTTGGATATAACAAGTAAATCTTCTGCAATCATAAATATATTATGGAGAGGACACCGAGGCGAATTCAATCTCCAGAAGCTATCATCTTCGGTTAGTATTTCTGCTAGTCTAATGCGAGATCTTACTTTATATCGCAACCAGCCGGGTATAGGTAATAAATGTTTTGCTCAGATAGGGTATGCAGCTACTGCGGTTATTGCAACGGCTGAAACTGTGGCATCAATTGCAAATTATGCGTATTCATCTGCTTTCTTACCGAATAACAAAGAAAAATCCATTAATTGGTTAAGTAGTAGTAGTTTTAGCATTGTGTGGGCTGCCGCTGATTTCTTATTAAATCCATTTTGTATTGTCTTAGTGGCTGATGAAAAAAGTGCGCGTAAAATAGCCAGCAGTGGTAATTTACTTAAGCTGCCACACGGTGCTATAATTCGATAGATATAAAAGTCGTTTGATTAAAATGCACTTTACAAAAGGGCTGTAGTGCCTACAGCCCTTTTGTAATTTACTTAAATTTGTTGCAAACAGACTCTACCTGAGTTTGTACCCATTTAAGATCACGTTCTCTATTTGCAGGGCTTGAATAGTGATTTGCGGTTAGTATAATTGGGAGCGGAAAAAATGCACCCGTAACAGCACCCACAGATGCTCCCTCGATTATACCCCAGGTTGCGCTTCTTGTAACATTAAATATTTTTTCAGCAAGTGAACATGTTTGACTTGCTTTGAGTTCTTTATGTGCACGGTTACCTCCGTTATAAAGAGCCCCGACGACACTACCGCCAAAAATTACTTTACCATACCAACCTAGTTCACCAATTTCCACTTTAAATGACATATAATAACCTCTTTTTTGTTAAGATAAACACTCTGTCACAATCACTAATTATTAAGTAGTCAATAAAATTAGCGATAATATCTCGAATATGCATATGCCATCCCAGTTATAGTACCTATGGCTGCTATAAAGCTGCGGCCGCCAGGACTTGTCTGATAGGTTGCCGCAAGTAGTGCAAAGCATCCGGCAGCAGCAAGAGAGTGGAACGCTGTATCAATCCGGCGCGCCGTAATAACTGGTTTAGCGGGGACTTGAAACTTTGTATCTTCGTCTAAAAGTCCGGCAGCTTGTATGCGACCAAAAGCTACAAGCCTTGCGCGATCATCAAAGCCTATAAGCCTTGCAATAGCGCGTGTTATAAAATTTTTATGGATAAAATCGCCATGCTCGCCCTTTTGCTTTATGCCAATCAAAAGATCAGGTATGCCTTGAGCAGAAATGGAATTTAAGTGACACATTGCTATACCCAGATGTGGCTGCGGACCACCGCATAAAGTTGCCACAAGCTGTTCTTCTGGTATTTCACGTGAACGAATTCCGCGGGCGCCTTCATAAAAATAATATTTCCCATTTTCGGAATCGAAATTAAATGGTGATGTCACTTTTTGTTTTTTAGATACAAGTGGCACTGCATCAGAAAAATCATCAGAGACTTGCTGATATTCAGGTTCAAGTCTTTTTTCGACGGTTTGCCAAAATGGAAAGACATAAGAAAAATAGTTTACTACTATTCCAGTAATGCGTCCGCTTTCGAAGATCCACGAACGCTCGCCGGTTAGAGGTATCTTTTGGTCTAAAGGAAATTGTGAAAATTTAAGTTTTTGAGATCCCAAAGTAAGCACATGTTCTGCATATGATAATGGATGATTTGCTTCTGCTATTTGATACGCTGATAAATTAACCATAAAACCTCTTATTCATGCCCACAGTATAGGTTTTGCTCTATTTTACCAGAAGAAATTTCATGCCAGAGGATTCCATATCTCTTCTTCTATCCTGGCTATCTTGCCGCTTGCGATCGTGCTTATCTTGTTCTTTTTGATTTAGCAGAGAACAGGATATGCAGGATGACAGTCCATGCCAGACTCAAGTTCATGAAATAAAAAACTTGCAATATTGTAGTAAATTCACTAAACTCAAAATTCATCATAAATTAAAACTGGTTTTTTGTTTTCTATATGTATAGCCATAAGCGTCTAAAAAGCATTATTTGCAAACTTGTGATTCTCACCACTACGAGGTGCGGACCTATGTGATGCTGTCGCTAAATATAGGCTGGTTTACAACCGCACTCTCGAAAGAGGTGCGGTTTTTTTTATGTCTAGTTGCATTTTTATAATATAAATTAATTTAAGGAGAAAGAAATGTCTGCAAAAAACACAGTCCTTTTGGTTACGGATTTTTCATATCAGGCCAAAGGGAGAGAATACTATCGAGAAGATGTAGAGTTAAGTTGCTTTTTAAGAAAGTTTTTTAACGTATGCATAGCCCATATAAGTGATATGGCAAAAGTTTTAGACCACGTAGATGTGGTTTTGCTAAGAAATACTGGGCCTCAGATGCTGCATCATGAGCATCTTATGGCGTTAAGAAAAAGAAAGGACCTGCTTTTATTTAATGATTTGTTAGGAATGGGGGATATAAATGGAAAAGGGCATCTTTTGCAGCTATGTAGAGGAGGTTTTCCTGTTATACCAAGTTTTATGTCAAAAGCGGAGCTGACAACAAAAAGCGATCGATATTTGATAAAGCCATTAAATGGTGCTGATTCACGCGGGGTTTCAATAGTAAATAATGATGTATTAGAAGAGTCGTATCCTAATGCTCTAATCCAGCCATTATTAGATTTTGAATATGAAGTATCTTTTTATTTCATAGGAAAACAGTTTTATTATGCATTGTATGCGCCTAATAAGCAAAAACGGTGGGAATTACAGCCTTATACTGTGACTCAGGAAGATAAAGACTTTGCTGCTCAATTTATAAGTTGGAATACATGCCAAGTTGGCATCCAGCGTGTTGATGCGTGCAGACTTAAAAATGGAAAGTTGTTGCTGATGGAAATGGAAGATTATAACCCATTTTTATCATTGGACGTACTGCAAACAGACGTAAAAAATCATTTTTTAGAGGGACTTTGCAACACATTAGAGGAAATGTTATGAATTCATTAACGCGCACAGGTTTTTTTTCAAAGATGTCAGTTTTTAGAAGCTTACACACTACAAATTTTAAAAAAGAAATTCCTTTTCCTGATCAAGCATTAGCGGGTTGTTTTGACAGATATAAGGGTAGTGCCGATTCAGTCAATCGTAGCTCTACTTTGGATCATCCACAAACCGTTGCACGCTACTGGCAAGTAGCGCGTTGTATGCAGGCAAAAGGGCTTTTAGCTTTGGTCCATGGTCAAGCGGCGTCTTGGAGTATACCTCAACAAATTCTTGCTGAGTTAGGGTATACTAATTGTTCTACTTTACGTAGCTTTGAGGAAGTTGCTATAAAAGAGGCAGATGTTATCCAAGACAAAGTAAAAAAAATAGTAACAACCAGTAAATCTGATCTTCGTTATTGGCTTTTACCTAAATTTGCTTCTAAAATTGGGCGATTAGATCACAATCTTGAGCTTCGTACCCATCTTCTTGCAACTACGATAGGGCTTTTTCATTGTGAATATCATGAATCACCACTTACCTTTGTTTATCCGGCCGCAGCTCACAAGTATGATCGCGACTTAAAGGGCAATTTAAGTGTTTTAAGCGAGGGCGAATCGCAAATGCTGCAAAATACTTTAATCATAAAAGCCTTGCAAAAGCATGGTGTTGGTATGAGTGTTATAGAACATTTAATAGCTCGCATAACGCCGCTTTATAGCCAAGCTTCGCAATTGGACTCAGGACAACTTTTAGTAATAGGGGTGCCGTACGAACTTTGCGATAAATTTGTTTATCATTGCAAAGATTTTGGCTATCCCACAGGACTTTCAATAAAAAGCGTAGTTGACAAAATCTGCAATGCAAAATTTGCAAAGCATCTTCCCAAACAAGGTTGCCAAGCTCGATTTATCTTTTGTAAAGAATCTATGCAGCCAGAATCGGGAGTTTGTGTCGTAAACATCATGGATAAAAAAGCGTGTGAGGCATTTACTAAAGATTTTAATCTGCCTTCAATATGGGATGAAGCTAAAACTAAAGATTTTTTAGTAAAACGAACTACTGAAAGTGAGCTATTGGAGGAAAAGCAACAGCTAGAATTTCAAACGCAGTTAGATTCCGTTATAGAAAGTATTCGAGCCTTAAATGTTTAGGGTTCTAAACCAATCACTTTGGTTTTTTAACCGCAGGTCCTTGGAGTGCGGGGCTTTTTGCCCCGCCCTTAATTTTACGCACACGGTAACTACATAAGCTTCAAAGAGAAAAAAACTAATTTTCGCTTTGTTGTTTTTGGCATTAAGGTGTGCGTAAAATTAAGGGCGGGGCAAAAAGCCCCGCACTCCAAGGACCTGCGGTCAAAAAGGCTAAACCAATCTTCGAGCAAGGCTTTCTTGGTGGAAGTTAATGGCGGCATTCCAGCCCCATTCTTCTTTGAATCTGGTATCAGCGTAGTTTACTGGATGCCATTTTAAATCAGGAAAGGCCCAGACAAGCCCAACAATTGGGATAATACATTTTGCAACAATTTTGATTTTGTCAAGTGAGTCCATTAAGGAATCAAGCTTTTCACGTCTTGCAGATTCAAGCGTAAGCCATTTGGCATCTTCTATAGATTTAAAGGGATTATCTACGGCATCAATGGCCTGGACATTTGCCTGTAAGGCATGCATATCATCACAGCCATGCTTATAAAGTTCGTTTGCTGTTTGTGGTTCGTTGGTCGCTTTTCCGTCCCAGCGAGTATAATCTTGTCCAGTGATTCTGCCAAAGGGTTGACGTGTACAATCTGTTATGGTCTTATTGTAGAGCACATTATATTGCAGTTTTTTAATAGCTGCTTGAATACCTAGAATAGGTAATGCCACCACGCTAACAAGAGGTATTATGGTGATTGCGGCCGCGCCTACCACAAAACAAACAGTGCATCCGGCTATTGACTTTCCAAGATCTAATGCAATACCAGGTACATCTTGAATTTTCATTACTAGCTCCAGTTTAAATTATAATTATGATGAATATAGCTAAAATAAAGTTATTAATCAATCTAAAAATGCGGAATTTTACTTGCATTGCGTTAATCAATCCTGCTACTTTACCGGCCTTACCAATAATTAGGAGATAATAATGTCAGTACCTCAAGTTTACGGCAAACAAGAACCTTACATAAATAGAATTCCAGATACTAGTCAATTCGAGACATACCACACCTGTACTAATCAATCAGATTTAACAGATGCCAAAATAAAGGTAATGGATCTAACCGAGTTATTGCGCCTTCAAAGCCAGTTGAAAACTGACATTAAAGCATTCACATTGATTTCTTTAAAAATACCGAAACAACATGATGATGCTAGAATTATTCACGCTGCCAAATGCGGACTTAATATAGACACAGCCACCCTTGAAATTGTAACAGATGAAATCAATTTTCGAAAGCAAGAGCGTGACAGTAAGCATGATATGACACACGTGATGGCTCAGCTCATGGACCTTACATTTCGCATGAAGACACTTGAAAAGGCAATGCTGCCAAAAGATTCAAGTGATGCAGAAGGAGGTAGTGATAGTAAATGGTGATCATCGAGCCTAAATGGCCCTCTATGAAGACTTAATAGGCTTGGCAAACCTACAGCTACGTTAGTAGCCGTTCTAAAAAATTGAATATCATTAGAAACACCTCGTCTCTAGGCCCCCTAGGGAGGGGAGGCGGTCAAATTCAGTTTTTATGAAGACGTTCGGAAAGGATTTCTCTGCAAAACTTTTAAATTCTTTATCTAATGGATTTCCCATCAGATAAATCTCCTTAAGTTTTTTACACTCATTAAGCTCGCTAGGGATAGTATTTAATTTGTTATTAGTAAGCCAAAGCTCTTCGAGATTACTGCATTTGCTCATATATGATGGAAGGGTTGTAAGTCCATTGCAGGCAAGACTAAGACTTTTTAGCTGTTTACATTTTATAACTACGGGAGAAACCATTTTCAGTTTTCTTTCAACGATGCATTCAAGTTTTGTAAGAGCCGTAAACTGTTCTAATTCTGGTGGAAGTAATATGCCACATAGGCTATTGAGACTGAGAAGTGTTACTTTAGTAATTCTGGAAATGACCTCTTTATTACTCAGAGCTTCATCTAATGTCTTACAGACTAGTAAAGGAGGTTGAATTTCTACTCCACATAATTGGGGGCCAGTTAAGTAATCAAATAGGAGTCTTTGCCCCTCCTTCACTGCCATTCTGACATTGTGTACATGTTTTGCAGCTTCCACACCAGATCTTATATCATCTTCTCTTAACCATGAATAACCACGACTTCGCACTTCAATAAGAGCCCTATGAGCGCATGAAGAGTTGACTTGTCCAAAAGAGCAGACATCTTCTAACAGCATATGTTTAAAGATCAAATCATAGAGTATATCCGGTCGCTCATCAGGCAAGGTTAATGCTTGCATACCTTCGGCTAATAATTCAACGCTTACATTTGTTGTTGTATCAATAGCTGGAATCATGCAGTCCTTCATTTAAATAGAAAATATAATGCATTTGTTAGTTTAATACAAGAAATTATGATTTTTGGTTGTGAGGGCTTAGTAAGCTTGGTAAACCCGCAGCTATGAGGCCGGCAACTGTGGTTATTGTAGTAACCGTTCTAAAAAATTGAATATTATTTTGGAAGGCTTCATGGCTTGTAGCTTTTAATGCCCAACCGATAAAAAAACATGCCTCAAGTAACAGGCTAATTTTGATGGGGGATGAATATATTCCATTATTGCTCAAATGTAACGAAAAACTTTTATATGTTAATGGATTATGCTCTAAAAACTTATACTTGATTTTTTGAAGAACTTCGATTTCTTTTGGTTTGTATCCATAAAAGGGGTTTTGCGCTAAAGTAACCGGATCTGCAAAAAAATTATTATGACCAAGAAAAAGTGCGCCTAGTTTATTAAAATAAGAGAACAATTTTGGCGAGAGGGAAGAAAGACCTAAATCCTCCAGGTGTAATACATTCAAATGCCTAAGTGCTACTTTATTTTTATCTAGCCATTCAGGAAATTCACCGGCATAGGCTACTATCTGACTGGAATTATAAATCTGATCGCGAAGCAGCAGCCCCCACGGGTAAGGGTTATCTGTTGGAGCAATAGGTAAGCCCTGCTCAACAGCACGATTAAACAAACGCTTCCAAACAACAAGTGTATCACGTGCCACACTTGTGCGATGCAATTTGGCAAATGCTTCAAAGGTCCTATATTGCTTTACATATAACATTATCATATTAGCTTGAGGCACGCATAATACCCCTGCTGTATTTGCCTTTTGGGTCCATAAGTTGCATCTGGTTTTAAAAAGCAACTGGTCACATAAACAGAGCACCTGCTTGTATATTGGAATGCCCCGCACAATTTGACATCCTATCTTCATTGCGTGCACGCGCCAGACTTGGTCCATTGAGGTGAGTTTATTAAATTCTTTATTTACCTGTCTTAACCTGGTAAGTTCTTGAAGATCCATAAATGCTATGAGATATAACTTTAAATCTCGCGGCATATTGAGTATTAACGGTAACTCAGTGGAACTATGGTCTTGCGTCAAAAGGCGAGCAAAAAGTTGTTCATAGATGCCATGTATTGGGGCAGATAGTGATTTGCAAGCCACATGCCAGCCATGCCAAAATGCGGAACGTATGAGGCCAAATGTAGTCGTTTTTACAGGTTCAAAACAGCGATATGTAGCAGGTTCTAATAGATTGCTGTTATTTATACGCAACATAGTTTCTTCTTAATAGTATGTTTGCAGTAACTTTATTATAAATTTGCTTTTTATCTCAATCATAATTTATCATTGTATGCTATTAATGCTAGGCAACTTCCATGATCTTTTTAGATAATCTGAGAGAATTACTGCCCACAAGGGAAGTCTTTTATCACATAGCAACAACGTATAAAAATCATACAGGATATACAGTATTTGAATCTAATGCCGCCTCATTAGCTACAAACGTATTCGTGGAGCAAAATTCTTTTCTAAAAACTGCAGGAAACTGCATCTGCTTGGCGAACAGATTTTTTTATGGTTGCGAGTCATCTATGGCTTGCGTCTATTTTGCTGCAGATCGCATTTTTGCTGACTCGGCCTTTAACATTCTAGATGTATGTTTGCCTAATACAACTAGAGTTGAAAAGTGCATTGCAGTAGTCGAAAAGTGTACTATGCAGGTTATAGAAAAAACTGATTTAGGACAGGGGCTTGGGGTTGTTGTGGGGACCATTATTGGCCTTGGCATTCCATTACTTGGTGCATATAGGCAATATTGCCAAGTGAAAGCAAAAGCTTTTAAAAGTCTTCTTTAACTGTACCTAAGCATCTCCAAGCAAAGTCGCAGAGGGAGATTATCAAACTTAAAAGTCTCCGATCACAAGAAACGATAAGAACGATAAAACGATAAAAACGAATAAAAAAATAATTGTTTACAGAACTGTTAATCGCAAAGATAGGACAGCTATTTTTTTTATCGTTTTTATCGTTTTATCGTTCTTATCGTTTTTTAATTTTAATGTTATCTGCCGACATTTTATAAAGGCCCGCGTTGATTAGCTAAAACTTGGGCTCTTGATAGTTTGCTTTGCCAAGTAAGATAAAAACAGTTTAATCTTTCAGGCAGTGTGCGGAGCCTATTGTCATGAGCAATAACTCTTCGTAGTTTAGGAAGCTTGCTAAGCTCTTCGGGAAGCTCAGTTAGATCATTTGAAGCAACTTCTAATACTTCAAGTTGTGTAAATGCTGCTACATTGCTAGTCAGAGTAGTTAATTGATTTTCTTCGAGAAAGAGGTGATCTAATTGTGTAAGTGTAAAAAGAGATTCTGGCAGCTTTGAGAATTTGTTACGAGAAAGGTCGAGATGGTCAAGATTTGACAGTGCTTTCAATCCTGCTGGAAGCGTTGAAAGCAAATTACGCTGCATTCCTAAACCCAAAAGTTCGGATAGCTCCAAAATTACTTCTGGAAATACAGCAAAGCGATTTCCATCAAGGTGCAAATTTCTTAGCATACGTAGTTTTCCAAAAGATGACGGAAGCTCTGAAAGCTGATTGTTGTGAAGATCAATGCTCAAAAGATTTGTCCAATAGGGCTCATCTGTAATAATCTGAGCTGGAAAAGCACAAAGAGATAACTCAAAACATTCTAGATAAGATTTATTTTGATCGATTTTTGACGCAATTTTTTTTTCTGCATCGGTAATCTAAAGAGCTGATAGGTTAGTTTCTAATGCATTCATATGACAATAGTAACCAATTGCTTATTTGCGGTCTAGTAGAAGTCGTGTCATCATTAAGTTGCTCTCCTAGTTGCCGGAAGGTGAACCTTCTTGATTTATTACATCCATAAAGCTAAATTGGGTTAGCTAATTTACATCAGCTAAAAAAGCAGCAGCTTTATGAGATTGTAAATAAGTATTTATCTTTAATTACTGATCATTACTTAGATCTATAGAAGTGAAAGAGAAAGCCTTTAAAAGTCTTATGTAATTTTTTGGAATATATAATATGAATTCTCTTGAAGGATTAGAGCGCGCGCCCTTTTCGTTAATAACAAATAGATTGCCGCTTAGCGATGTTATAAGCCTTTCTTTAGTGTCACACGCTATGTATGATAAAACATATTCTGCTTTTGAGAAGGCAATTGGATGTACAAACGAAAGCCTGGCCATACTAGAATCACTTGTACATGAATTTTATGCGAATGTTGTAAATGCTGAGCCTGTATTTGGTGTAAAACCATGGTCCACAGTTAGAAATCATTCATATGGACGGTATCGTCGTTTTACTCTGCTCTGTAAGGTTATTGCCTCCATATGGAATACCGATCAAGCTGGCAACATAATTAAACATTTATTTGGCAGAAGTCCACTTCCTACTCTTGCGACTCAACAACATGCAGATCTTTGCAAGCTACTTTTAACCATTCCAAATAAGGAACAACATGGTAATAATGATGTTTTATTATTCCTTAAATGCGCCGAGACATACGACAGTTCACTTATTGAAAAAGCTTTCGCGGCGATTCCTTTAACTAGGGAGTTTGCTATACCATCCAAAAGTTCATTGGATCTCATTGCATGTAAAATTGCTTGGGAATTATTTTCGCGTCGTGCTTGTGAAGATCCCACACATCCATTGCTAAAACAAGACCAACAAATGCGCATTTGCCGATTTAAAACATTAGTTGCCTGCGTGCTCAAGGAAGAAAAACAAAATCAATTGAACGCAATGGGTAGGCTTATAGTACTACATAATTATAACCAGAATCCTTTAGCTGAAGCACAAGCAGCTTCTCATAGAATAATTGAAGAGGAGAAAGTCCATCACCAAATTATTTATGAAGAACATGGTAGACTTGTGCAGCAGCTTAAGGTCAGCGTTGATACAAATAAAGCCTTTGTGCATAAGACAGGACAGGTGCAAGAGATACCTGCTCATTTATATTGCCGCTTAAGAGAATTAGAAGATGCTGTTGACTTTTTTGACGTCTCCAAAATTGACACAGTATGGAATACCATCATTACAGCCTATGTGCCAACTTTTGCATTTACTGTGTTCTGTATGGTCGGAAGATTATATAGTAAATTAGTTTTTCGCACATCAGATTGTCCGTCGAGTGCTATGTTTACTAGTAAGTTCGCAGCATTTAAAAAGATACTTGAAGAAAACAAACAAGATAAACACCCCTTACTAAAGGCTGCAGAAAAATTAGTATATTTGCTAGAAGATCAGAAAAAATTTTACAAATGTACTGAACTACACTCTAATGCTAATTCGTACTTTCCGGGTTTTGCTGAGCTGCAAGCTCAAAGTATTCTGCCTGCCGATGTTGGTGTGGATTTAGAGCAGTAGGGAGTTAGTGCTATAATCATGAGCCTTCAAAACCTTTAATGGTAGCTCTAATTCTCTTTGGATGAATGTCGCTTTTTGCGTCTCATCTAGTAAAGATAAAGCATAGTGCTTGCATTCACTCCTATTGCATTCAGTCGTGTGCATTTGTGTAAATCCCCAAGATTTATACCAATTTATGGCCTCTGGGGCTGAATAAAGATACACTTTCGAGTAAGTATACTCTTGAAAAAGACGACGAATCGTACTATCTAAAACTACACTTCCTAAACTTTGCTTGCGAAAATCTTGATCTATAGTTATGGAATGTATTTTTATCATTTCATTCTTAAACTCTGAAAACACGGCTCCTGCAATTTCACTAGTACTTTTTTCTACCATAAGAAAATAATGCAAGTCTTTTCCCTGTCTGACTGGCATATTTTTAACTGCTTCATCAAGACAAGTTTCAAAACAATCGCTGATAAAATAGTGGCGCGATAATAAGCCCGCCAAAAGAGTTTCTTGTACATCTGCAGATGAATTACGCAATTTTTTAAGGTCCAATTTAAAAAATATAAAGCCTATTTTTTCTAAAAGCTCTGAATGGGGACCTGCGTCATTGGCAATCTCAATACTTCGTGTATTATTTTTAAATGTATAGCTTGGCGCATTTGGATTTAAAAAAGCTACATCTATAAAATTTTCTTTGATGATTCTAATTTTTCTTTTATGCCATTCTGCAAGGTGTTTTACATCTTTGCCCTCTTCCCATACTAAAAATGCACTAGTATTCTCAAAAGGCTTAACTTGAAAACGTCTTTTATCTGAATAGACTAATATGGAATTTTCTGAAATACAGCCACACTTTAATTGTGTCGATAAATAGCTGCCATCAGGATATGAATATGTACCAAGCCCGTCTTCAATTCCTTTGCGGAAATATCCTTTGTATGTGTATTTTTTATCAACGTAAAGCCCAAGACCATGTTTCTGCTCTTTACGCATTTCACCTGTATATTCTGCTTTTCCAGAATAAGGCTTAAAAACCGGTTCTATAAATGTATTACTGATTGCCATAATTTGACCTAATTAAAAGCAAAGTTTATCCGATCGTTAGAATAATTACAATATTTGTTTGAAATTAGTAATAGTAAGAATTACTTCGAGCGTGCGTCTAGTTCAGTCAAGAGCTTTGGGTCTGTTACTTGCCGCAATGAGAGTAAAAAGAAAAAGCCTTTTTCTTTCATTTGAGCTGTTGCCGTAAAATAATCTGTTGGAATTAAAGCTTCCGCGCGTTGCTGCGGTGTTGCTTCTAGCAGATGCCACTCTGTAATGAAATCTTTAAACGTAGGTGTGTCGTTTTGTGCCCGGCCTAGTTGTTCAAAGGTAAACAACCGTAGCTCATAGACTTTGGCGTCTATTATAATGGCCTTTGAGCTGCAAGGTGCACAAAGCTGTGAAGGGGAGCTGCTTGCTATAACAGGACTTGCCTCAATCACATCTTTCAGGGTGTAGGCGTGCAGGCTAATTGCTGGGGTGAGTATTAAGCTTAATAGAAGAGCAAATGTTACTGTTCGCATATTTTTCCTTTAGGGCTATAGTAAGCATAAATAAAAACCACTTTAGCGTAAATGCCAGAATGTGAATCTGCTTGATTTAAGAGACTCTAAATTTTATAGTGTATTCAAATCAAAGGCTATATATGTCATCTCATTCTGCCCTCTCAATAGTGTATATTGACTCTTTACAAAGTGATCTTTTGCGAAAAAAAACCACGCCTATTACGCCTGATGAACTTGATATTGGACGTGAAATTGGCCAGCAGCTGTTACATACGGCCAAAAGTCTTCCAGCACCGCCAGCTGGTCTTGCTGCTCCTCAAATCGGCATAACCCGCTCCGTCTTTATATTTAGCTGGGACAGAAAACCAGAACATCTGCAGGTAGTCATTAATCCATCCTATCAAGGCGCAAATTCCGAGAAGGTTATTGGCTGGGAGGGTTGTCTTTCGGCGATGGATGTAAAAAAAGTAGCACAAATTGCCCGTTATGAAACAATTATCGCGCAATATCAAACTCCCGATGGCATAAACGTAAAATTTAAGCTTACTGGATTTGCAGCAAAAGTTTTTCAGCATGAATGTGATCATCTAGAGGGTATTGTGTGTGTCGAAAAAGCAGATTCACAAATAAAGCAATTTGAAACCAGCGATGAGCTCATAGCCTTTATAACAAAAATTAAAACGCAAGATGCTGAGCGCTATATTGAGCCAACTGCTTTAGCTTAGCAAAAAATTCAAAATTAAAGACTAAATTTAATTTTTTCTTCTAGTTTTTGGATTTTTCTTCTTAATTCGGATTTCATGAAATCAATCGTGGCTTGATCTTCGACATAAAATTCTTCTGGATTGTTTGAGCTTTTCCCGATGGTTGCTTTAAAGCTTAAGGGCGGGTTAAAATTCGCCAGCATATTTTCAAACATAAACTTTTTAAATCTTACATAAACTATTTCATCGAGGGCATTTCGATCATTTTTAAGTCTTCCGGGTGATATTGCCTCATGTAACCATGTTGATAGCGATTTCCAGGCGCAGATGCCAGCTTTTTGCCGCTTTAAGGGTCTGCCTGAGATTTTATTAGTTCCCTTATAAAGCAGCGTTTCAATAGATGTATAAAAAGAAATCATCAACATATTTGATGAAACTGGATTGTTGAAATTTGTTTGAATTACACTTTTCCAAAAATGTTCATCTAGTTCATCTGCTTCTAAATCGGAGTATACTAACTGATTTGTTCTATCGGCAACATTTTCGTGATAGGTATCAGATTTTGTGCCCGTATTATTGATTATAAATTGCAGCTTGCCATTTTCTTGCCGACTGACATGGTAGGTAGTTGTGTGTCCACACAAAAATCCATTTTCGGAAATTATATAGTGGCCGCCTGCAAATAAAAGAGAAGGTGCTAATTGATCTTTGGCTAAATCTTTTACATCATCTGCCAACTGTAAAGCTACTTCCTGTTCACGCGTTGTATCAGATGCTGCTACAAATTCTATACAGGTTAGATAATGTTGTCTTGCTCGTGATAGACTTTTTTGGATATTGGATAAACGATCCTTCATTTGTGTTGTTAGATCAGAATTTTGTAAAACAAATTCATCTAACATCATTGCCGTTACTTCAAGTGCTCTTGCTGGATCGTACCCCTGCAGCTCAGGTGAGTTGTGTTGCGGATTTAAGGCATGAAAAATGAGCTTTGCATCATTATAAAAGGACTCAGTGCTATGCGCATCTTCGCTTGCACCTACTAAAGCGCAAATCAAACAAATTATAATTTTATTCATGCGATCAGAGTCCTTACATTTGAAAAGGCTATTATAGCTGCAAGGTGATTAATTAGCATGAGCATAAATAATCCCCAGTCACGAAAAATATTTCCATCATTGTAAAATCTTTGAAAAAGTTTGAAGGTTAATTTTTATTATGCTATTATGCATATCAATTTATTTAATGGGTGTTATTTTATGCAAACGGCATCTGTAAGTGCTACTCTTGTAGAGCAAGGTTATTTAAATAAAGAGGGTGATAGCCATTCCTCTAAAAAAGCGTTATTTCCTAAAGCTGGTAGACGAATTGTCTTTAGCGGAGGTTCTGGAAATGGAAAATCTACTGTTATAGAGCTTCTTTCTGCACATGGATATCACGTTGTACACGAGGTGTACACATCTCTTGCAACAAAGAAAGTTTCTGATTTTGACATAAAGGTGGATTCTACATCAGTAGTATTTAGAGAGAAGTTATTGAACATACAGGTGGCAGAAGAAGATGCATTAGATGCAAGTTGTGATGCTTTTCTTGATAGATCGACCATTGACTGGGTTGCATTTGGTTACTATAACGGTGTAGTAATGCCGGATGAATTAGTGGCCATTCCTCGCATAAGAAGAAAGTATGATACTGTATTCTTTTTTGATCCTGTACCTCCACAATTTTACAAACAAAAAGCATTTTCTCCATGTGATCAAATAGAGTCTGCAAAAATACACGACTTTTTAAGAAGATCATATGAAGATATGGGGTATGTAATTATAGATGTTCCCTTCAATACTCCCCAAGAACGGGTGAAGTATATTTTGAGAGAGCTCGGTAAGTGAGCTCGAATGCAACATTTATCTAGACCACTTAAAACCAACGGCCGATTCTGGGAGGTTTAGTGCCTTAGCAATTTTGTACAGGGTGGTACGACGGGGCATAGAACTAGATGAAAAAAAACGGCTGAGAGAGGGTTGTGGAAGACCTGTTTTACGGGATAGTTCACTAATTCCTCCTTGTCGGTCGACTTCCTCTCTGAGTTGTTTTTTATATTCAATAATTTCAGTTTTAGCTTTGGCAAGATCGTCAAAATGAAGAAAAGGTTTTTCCTCAGGCTTTTGCGGCGCATCAAGGATGTCATCAAGACATTCTTGTAAATCCACAATGATTTTAGCTCGTTCTTTAATATCAGTTGTTTCTAGCCAGATTTCCATTAAATCACGAATTCCCTCATAGCGCTGGCAATTTTCCATTAACAAACATATAAAGGTGCTTTCTAGGCCAACTCGACGCATTTCGTTAAGGATATCCAGAACGTGTAAGTTGTTGTCTGGGTTGACGTAATGGGTGTGAGCAATATTCATAATAACCTCCCTCGAAAAGTGAATCTTTCTGCTTGAATCAGCTGGATTTTAATTTTTAACTTAGCCATTTCTCACATATCCGTGCTTTCATTATCTTTTACATAGGCATTGCACAAATAGGCTTTTTCATCTGTCACTACAACCAGTAATCGAAGTTGAATGCGACCGTGTCCAAAATTATGCCATTTCATCTTGTAGCCATGTCAAATAATCTTACCACTTCTGTCCTTGCACGGCCCCCAAAATTTGTTATTCTCAAATTTAGGATTCTGGGGATAATACAGCAAAAGTTCAGCGTCAGGGCGAAGTATTTCTCGGTAGCTTTCTTCTGTAAACAGATCTTGCAATTCTAGATAGGACTGCAATGCCCAGTCGGTGATTATAACTTCCATGCGCTGCCTATATATATCTTATCATAACATATGATAGCATTTCATAGCAATAGAGGCTAATAAAAAGTATTTTCCATACGAAGTGCATGCCAGGATGGCTAGCAAATATCTTTTACTGATATAAAAAACATGACATCTTTGTGTCGTAAGACTATTAATCCTTGGTCGCTGTCAGATTGGATTGCGAAATGTTGACTACCTTCTATTGCTTAACGCGAGCAATATTATTAAAAATGTGCCAGCGTCTAGTTTTTCAAAAGGCTCTAAGTAGATAATTAACATTAAATTCTATATTATGGTATATTACAAAGAATATTACTTAAAAAGGTATTACTTTATGCAAGTAGGTAATAATATCATAGATTTTCGTTCAGTGCCAAGGTATAGCGATGAACCTATTCGTACATTTCCAAAATATGTCTTTGAAAACTGCAATCAGGTCACTTGTCATGCGTACGGTAATGAAGAGCTTACGAGTCTAAGACGCAAAGCAAAAACCTTTACAAAAGTAGATTTAGAACGCTGGCATGGAGATAATCCGCATCTAACCGAGGCTGAAGTGATTGCTCGCGGAGAAGAATTAGACTGGATTTTTGGACTGGATGTTTTAGAAAAAGAAGTATTGCCAATCGGTCATAATATGGTAAGGGCACTTACAATCGATGCCATCATCAGATATAACGGGCTGTTTTCAAGAATGGACAATTTTAATCCGGGAGAATTTAGAACTCATGCAATACATTGGCCCAAATATGATATATCTGACCTCAATGAAAGTACGGTTATGTATGCCTTAGAAATGACCCTTATACAGCAATTTGGACAAGAAAAGGCAGGAGTAAAACTGCGAGACATTTCTCGCCCTGGAAAGAAAACGACTTTACTTTTTCCAAGAACCGCTATTGAAGGTATCATCAACAAACATCTTGAACTTGCTGCAAGAGGCGAACTTCAATTTGTCGACGCGCGAGGCAAGGATCATTATCAAAAAAACTCAGAGATGATAACGCCTACGGTAGTGACAAAGTGGATCGAAAAACAGAACCGCACAGACGACAAACTTGATATTTCTCAATGGTTGAGAGAAAGGGTACATTACTTCCCCTTACCGCAAGAAGTTCCAGGCGAACTTCAGGCATCTCTTAGCGCAATCCAAGAGCCTCAGATGCATCCTATTGCAAAAGCTGCAAAAATTTGGTTTGATATTGTACGTATTCACATTTCTCATGAAGCAAACAAGCGAACAGGAAAGGCGATTGCTTCTGCCATACTGATGTCCTATGGCTATTTACCTCCCAAAATTGGCAAAGAAGACGAAAAAGAATATATGGCGGCACTACAAGAAGGTTTTGAAGACGAAAATGGCCTTCAAAAATTCACAAAATTTGTGGCCAAAATTATTACCAAAACCCACGAAGAATTCGTAGCAAAATAGTCATACACTTTCACGTAATAACCTCCAAGCAGGGCTTATTTGCTTTACCAAATTTTTGTCGAGGTTCGTGATAAATCTAAGAGCGGTGCATAACTGCACCCGCACTCCGAGAGACCTGCGGTCAATATAAGTTTTTGAGCGATAGCTCTCTGGAGTGCTGTGCTTTTTGCACAGCCCTTAGTTTCACGCACACTTTGATTTCAAAAACATTAAAGCGAAAATAACCGTTTTATTGGCTATGCAGCTCATGTAGCTATGGTGTTTGTAAAATTAAGGGCTGTGCAAAAAGCACAGCACTCCAGGGACCTGCGGTCAATATAAGTTTTTGAGCGATAGCTCTCTGGAGTGCTGTGCTTTTTGCACAGCCCTTAGTTTCACGCACACTTTGATTTCAAAAACATTAAAGCGAAAATAACCGTTTTATTGGCTATGCAGCTTATGTAGCTATGGTGTTTGTAAAATGAAGGGCTGTGCAAAAAGCACAGCACTCCAGGGACCTATGGTCAATAAATTAGTTTTTTGAGCGATAGCTCTCTGGAGTGCTGTGCTTTTTGCACAGCCCTTAGTTTCACGCATACTTTAATTTCAAAAACGTTAAAGCGAAAAATAACCTTTTTATTGGCTATGCAGCTTATGTAGCTATGGTGTTTGTAAAATGAAGGGCTGTGCAAAAAGCACAGCACTCCAGGGACCTGCGGTCAATATAAGTTTTTGAGCGATAGCTCTCTGAACTGTAATGGAAGCTACAGGGGTTTATTGGATTCCTCTCTATGAAATTTTGGAAGATGAAGGATTAAAGCCTATCCTTGTCGATGCCAAATCGGTAAAAAATGTTCCCGGACGAAAAACCGATTTTGTAGATTGTCAATGGATCCAAACGCTTTATTCTAATGGGCTCTTAACTGCAGCTTTTGGCCAGGGCGCGACCAAGTAATACTTCGTTCCTACGTAAGACAACGTCAAAACAACGTTAAGACAAGATCTTACAGTCTCCAGCATATTGAGAAGGCTTTACAATTAATGAATATTAAGCTGAGTGTTGTCTTAGGGGAAATCCAGGGCGTTTCAGGTATGGATATAATTAGAGCCATCGTAGCGGGTGAAAAAGACCCCGTTAAATTAGCTAATTTAAGAAATAAGCGAGTAAAAAAAACTGAGATAGAGTTTATCGAAGCTCTTACAGGTAATTATCAGGAAGAGCATCTTTTTTCACTTAAGCAAGCCTTAGATCATTATGATTTTGCTGATAAGCAATTAGTAGAATGTGACATTGAAATCATAAAACAGCTTGAAAAGTATCCCGATGTTGTAAAAACCCCAATTCCACGTCGAGATAAAGATAAAAAAAGCGATGGAAAATACAGAACAGCCGCTAAACCTAAAAAAAATGACCTTACATTCGATGTGAGAGACTTATTATGGAGAAAGAGTGGGAAAGATTTCACCGCTTTACCCGGAATTCAGGGAAGTACTGCGTTACTAATATTTGCAGAATTAGGAGGTGGAAATGTTGATTCATGGAGCAGCGCAAAAAAGTTCGCATCATGGCTTAAGCTATGCCCTGGAAATAATATTTCCGGAGGAAAAAGTCGTAAAAGTAAGAGCCAGCCTTGTGCCAATCGTATAACGCAAGCGCTTCGGATGGCAGCATTGTCTGCAAAAAAATCCAACACGGCTATTGGAGCTAAAATAAGGCAGCACTGCGGAAGAAAAGATAAATTAACTGGGATTAAGGCAGGGGCTCACAAAATATCTTATATGCTTTATTTTATGTGTAAAAACGGGTGGGAATATCATGAAAAAGGCGAAGAAGCCTATGAGAAAGCTCATCAAGAAAGAAAACTTAAAGCGTTACAGAAACGCGCAAAAGAATTTGGTTTTAACTTAGTAGCGGCATAGGAAATCCTGTTTTGTAAAAAGGCATATAATTTAGTGAAAAAATTGACCTAACGCACACTGGTGCTTTTATAGCCCGCTCTGGAGCCTGGTCGGAAAGCGTCGTGATAGTATCACTGGGAGGTTTAACCATCCCGTTCGGGAGATTACATGTTGCAGAACCCTTTCCTTCACGTTTTTTATATTAGATAAGTTTTACAAAACATAAAGATGATATATATTTATGAAAGATCCACCTAATAGTACACGTTATTGTAGAAACAAGATTGAGTTACTCGGGAGTGCTGTGCTTTTTGCACAGCCCTTAGTTTCACGCATACTTTAATTTCAAAAACGTTAAAGCGAAAAATAACCTTTTTATTGGCTATGCAGCTTATGTAGCTATGGTGTTTGTAAAATTAAGGGCTGTGCAAAAAGCACAGCACTCCAGGGACCTGCGGTCAGAAAACAAAATTTTTTATAGATCTCGGAGAGGTGCATCCTTAAAATTAGATTTTAATCTCATGCTTTTTTGTAGGAACTTGATAAAGTTTTAAATCTAAAAGCAAGGTTTGATTTATTTGATAGCGTCCGTGAATAAGCACAAGTTATTCCAAGGATTTAGGGGGAGGACTACCCATGTTAGAAAAAGATGTTCACCCGGGGTGAACAAATGTTTACATTGATTTTTCCCACGGCAAGCTTAGCTTAGCCGTGGGCTACAAAAAGAATGGCACCTGAATGGTGCCTAATGTCTGTAAAGATTGTTTTACTGGTAAGAAAGATCTTAATTGGAAATCTAGGAATTCCCGGGAATAAAAAAGCACTTAAGGTTTGGCCTTAAGTGCTTGGTAGAATCTCCGGGTGCTGGGGTCGAACCAGCGACCAACGGATTAACAGTCCGCTGCTCTACCACTGAGCTAACCCGGAATAATGCGCTAAAGTGTAGTGGTTGGCACTAAAAAATGGCAAGAGGATTTTCCTTAATTTTTTGGGGATATCGATAATGGGTTTTGGAGGGTTTGTGGGGGACTTAGCGATTTAATAGCATTTGTGAAGTCCGGCTGCTCAAGAGTTTGGCCTATCTGTTCAAGTGCGAGCTTGGTCGACCAATAAATGAGGCTTTCAGACGGTTGTGGGGCGTCCTGGTTTTGCGTCATGGTAATGCTATAGATAGAATGTGGGCGCCAGGTACGCTTGTAAAGGGCTTTGTTTTTAATTTCGATTGCCACATCGCGAAATACAATAGTGTCCATGTGGAATAAACGATTTGAGACGGCTTTGTCGATGCTGTTTTTCATATTTGTAAGCAGCTCTACCCAGTTATTTTGGCTACCAGAGGGATTTGTCATTTCTATAGAGATTGCAGGATCGATGACAGTTACTTTACGGATTGTGGAGTGCAAGCCTAAAAAGGACCTTAAAACATTAAGTGGGGTCATTTTTAGTACGATCTTGTGAATAGAGAGTGCCGGTTGCATGTTGTAAACAGCTGGATTATATACCTTTATGTCATGCAGTTCGATATCGGTTTTCGTGAGACGAATTTTTAATATTTTAACTGGAGTATCGCACATTTTGGTAAGAGCTGTAGATAAAAATTCAGCTCGATAAAGATAGAGGTATGATAAAAAGCAAATGAATACAAGAAGTGCAAAGGTTATAAAGAACAAAATCCATTTTTTCACTGGGCAGCTTCCTCTATCATAAGTTGTTCAAATTCATTAAGATATGCTTCAAACTGGTCGAGTGCTTTATGCACTGGAACTGATGTTCGCAGGTCGCATCCTGCTTTGCTAAGTATTTCTAAAGGATACTCACTTGCGCCTGCTTTTAAAAAATCAAAGTAGCGCTGGATGGCATTTTCATCTCCTTTTAGTACATCAGTTGCTAAGCCAAGAGCTGCTGCTTGGCCGGTAGCATATTGATAGACATAAAAGTTGTTGTGAAAATGGGGGACTCTTGCCCAAGACATGGCATTTTCTGGGTCGATGATCAAATCTGGGCCAGAATAGTATTGATTCAACTCCAGAAATTTATCTTTAAGCAGCTTTGGAGTAAGAGCAATGTTTTGCTCTATTGCATTATGAGCAAAAAGCTCAAACTCAGCTAATAAAACCTGGCGAAAGAGCGTAGATTGAATATCTTCAATTGCCCTATTAAGCAAATATAAGCGTTCTTTTTTGGTGGTAGCGCGCGAAAGAAGCATTTGTCGTAAAAGCTCTTCATTGAATATTGAAGCAACTTCGGCAACAAAAATAGAGTAGCCGGCAGTATGATAGGGTTGATGGCCGCAAGACAAAAGCGTGTGCATGCTATGGCCTGTTTCGTGAACAAGTGTGAAGACATCTTGCAGCTGTCCGGTAAAGTTCATCAAAATATAGGGCATGCTGTCAAAACAGCCTGATGAAAATCCGCCACTTTTTTTACCTTGGTTTTCATAGCGGTCGACCCAATGTTCGTTTACAAGGCCATTTTTAACCATTTGTTGGTAGTTTGGGCCAAGGGGTTTTACAGCTTCAATGACAAGCTCCACTGCTTCTTGAAAGGTATAATTTTTTGTATCACAGCTGACAAGAGGAACAAAAAGATCGTATGGATGTAGTTCTTCAAAGTTTAAAATTTGTTTTTTGAGCTTTAGATAGCGATGTAAAAGATCTACTCGACTACGAACGGCTTGGATTAATGAAGTATATACCTCAACATCGATGTTATTTTGGCTCAGAGAGGCTTCTAGGCAGGAATTATAGCGTCTGGCTTGGGCAATAAAATGATGACCTTTAACAGTGCCGGCATAAAGCTCGGCGAGCGTATTTTCATGTTCAGAATATTTGGAGGCCATTTCAAAAAAAGCATTTTTGCGCAAAATTCTGTCATCTGATGCCAGATGATGAAGGTAAGATCCGTGTGTAAGCTCGTGAGGTGTGCCTTCACTATCTAAAATAGGGTTAAATTTTATATCTGCATTGTTAAGGGCTGCAAATGTATTGCTTGAAATTTTTAAAAGTGTTGTAGCCTGAGCTAAAATCTCTTCTGAGCTTGATGAGAGTACATGAGGCTTTTCTTTTAAAAGCCTTTCTAATGCTATTTTATACTCGGCAAGTTCAGGGTGATTGATATATTCAAGAAACGTTGTTTCCGAAAGTGAAAACAGCTCTGGGTTTATCCAGGAGGCCTCTTGCTGGAATCGCTGAAAAATTTGATTAATTTTGTCTAATGCCGACTTGTTTAAAGACTCTGAGACATCCTCAGAGTAACGCAAGTTTGCATAGGTGTAGAGCTTGTCAAGTTTGCGCTCTAAAGAAAAATAGGTGCTAAGGGTTTCATGGAGATTTTGAGGGGATGTACCTAATGCGCCTTTATGAAGGCTAACTTGTGGAAAATAGGGCGGAATCTGGCTGGGAACAAGTGCGTCAAGTTCTGATTGCCAATGCTCTGGTGTGGCATACATTGCAGCTAAATTCCAGCAATCATCTTGAGGAACATCTTTTCGGGCAATAACAGCCACAAGAGATTGTGCAAGAAGCAGAGAGCAAAAAAGAGTCTTTTTCATGACTTCGCCCTATAATAGGATGTGGGGTTTTGATTGAATCAAAAGCCTCCTCCGAAGAGGAGGCTTTTAGGACTTTAGTAATCCATGTTTTGAGATGCCATGGAAGGGGCTTTTTCATCTTGCGGAGCTTCTGCGATGATAGCTTCTGTTGAAAGAAGCATAGCAGCAACGGAAACCGCGTTTTCAAGTGCGCAGCGAGCAACTTTCATTGGATCAAGGATTCCTGATTGAATCATGTCCACAAATTTGTCTTCGCGTGCATCGTAGCCATTATTTTCAGTAAGTTTTTCAACTTCTTGTAAGATGATAGCGCCTTCTTTTCCTGCATTTTCTGCAATCTGGCGTAGAGGAGAGCTTAGAGCGCGTATGATGATTTTGGCACCTGTTCTTTGATCGCCATCTAACTTTGCAGCTAATGCTGTTACTGCAGGAATGCAGCGAATATAGGCTACGCCGCCGCCTGGCAATATGCCTTCTTCAACAGCAGCTGCTGTTGCATGCTGGGCATCATCTACACGGTCTTTTTTCTCTTTCATTTCAATTTCAGTGGCGGCGCCAACTCAAATTACTGCAACACCGCCGGCAAGCTTTGCAAGGCGTTCTTGGAGTTTTTCGCGATCGTAATCAGATGTAGCATCTTCAATTTGATGCTTGATCTGGCCTACGCGAGATTGAATTTCTTTTTTATCGCCTGCACCTTCTACAAGTGTTGTATCGTCTTTTTTCACGATAGCTTTTTTGACTCGGCCAAGCATTTCCAAAGTGACATTTTCAAGTTTTATGCCAAGCTCTTCGCTGATAAGCTGTGCACCGGTAAGTGCTGCAATATCTTGCAGAATAGCTTTGCGGCGATCGCCAAAGCCTGGAGCTTTTACTGCGCAATTTTAAGGCCGGCACGAAGGCGGTTGACAACAAGAGTAGCTAGTGCTTCGCCTTCTACATCTTCTGCAATAATCAAAAGAGGTTTTCCACTTTCAGCTACTGCTTGAAGAAGGGGAATAAAGTCTTTGATTACCGAAATTTTCTTTTCGTAGATAAGAACATAGGCATCTTCAAGAATGCATTCTTGCGTTTCTGGATTTGTCATAAAGTACGCAGAAAGATAGCCGCGATCAAAGTTCATACCTTCTACAACTTCAAGTGTGGTAGTAAAGCCTTTACCTTCTTCTACTGTGATTGTTCCTTCTTTGCCTACACGTTCCATAGCATTAGCAATGATTTCGCCAATTTCTACGTCGTTGTTAGCAGAGATAGTAGCAACTTGTGCGATTTCTTTTTTGTCTTTGATTTTCTTAGAGCGTTTTGTAAGCTCTTCGATAACTACTTTTAGAGCCTTTTCCATGCCGCGCTTAAGATCCATTGGGTTGGCACCGGCTGCTACGTTGCGAAGGCCTTCAGCATAAATAGCTTCGGCTAAAACTGTAGCTGTAGTAGTGCCGTCACCTGCTTTATCGGCAGTTTTGCTGGCAACTTCTTTAACCATCTGTGCGCCCATATTTTCGAACTTGTCTTCAAGTTCGATCTCTTTTGCAACAGTTACGCCGTCTTTTGTGATGTGCGGTGAGCCGTAGCATTTGTCAATAATGACGTTTCTGCCCTTTGGGCCAAGTGTAACCTTTACTGCATTTGCCAGAATTGACACGCCTTTTAAGATTTTTTGTCTTGCGTCTTCTTTAAATTTAATATTTTTTGCTGCCATAATGGGAAATCCTTTATTTTATTTTTGAACAACTGCGATGATGTCATCAGCACGAACGATCACATATTCTTCATCATCGATAGTAACTTCCTGACCTGAGTATTTATCCATCATTACGATATCACCCACTTTCACAGGTACTGGTAAAATAGTACCGTTTTTGTCTTTTTTGCCGGTACCGACAGCAATCACTTCTGCGTTTTCTTGTTTTTTCTTTGCAGTATCGGGCATGATGATGCCGCTTTTAAGTTTTTGATCCTGTTCAAGGCGACGTAGGAGCACGCGATTGCCCAGAGGGCGGATTTTAACTTTAGTTTCTGTTTGTGCCATGTTATTCTCCGTATAGTTAATTTCTGTTGTGACTGTAATCATCATAGAAAACAGTGAATTTTTGCAAGTAAATTAGCACTTTTGTGTCTCAACTGCTAATAAAGCGTCTAATTGGTCGAGATACGAGGCAAATTCATTAAGAGCATTGCTGACCGGCTGTGGTGTTCGCATGTCAACGCCGGCTTTTGCCAAAAGTTCAATTGGATAGCCGCTTGAGCCTGAGCTTAAAAAGTTTAAGTAACGATCTCGGGCTGCATCTCCCTCATGTCGTACGCCTTCGGCAAGTGCTAGTGCAGCAGAAATGCCCGTTGCATATTGATATACATAGAAATTATAGTAAAAATGCGGAATTCTGGCCCATTCATATGCAACTTCTGGGTCAAGCACCACATCTGGCCCATAATAAAAGCGGGTTAGCTCTAGGTATTTATCTTTAAACAGCTGAGGGGTAAGTGGAATGCGCTTTTCGGCACATTCGTGGATAAAGAGCTCAAATTCTGCAAAGCTTACCTGACGAAAGAGTGTTCCGCGAATATCTTCGAGCTTTTCGTTAATTAAATAAGCCTTTTCAGAAGGCGTTTTTGCCTTTTCAACTAAATTTTGCATTAAAAACTCTTCATTAAAAGTCGATGCAACCTCAGCTACAAAAATCGCATAATCAGAGTAATGATAAGGCTGATTATTACGTGAGAGCAGGCTATGCATGCTGTGGCCTGCCTCATGGGCAAGGGTAAATACATCTCTTAGTATGCCTTTATAATTCATCAAAATGTATGGGTTGCTATCAAAGCAGCCGCTTGAATAAGCCCCGCTTCTTTTGTTTTCATTTTCATAGCGATCTACCCAGCGATCCTCTTTTAGGCCTTTATGAAGTTGAGAGACATAGTTCTGGCCAAGCGGTTTCATGGATTCTATAATAAATTCTTCAGCTTGTTCATACTCATAATTAAAATCTACAGATGGTACTAAAGGTACATATAGATCGTAGTAATGCAGCTGATCTACACCCATAATTTTTTTACGAAGAGACATATATCGATGCAAAAGATCGATGCGGCTATGTACAGCCTCAATTAAGGCTTTGTAAACTGCAACGTCAATATTTTTTGGGAAGAGTGCGGCCTCAACGCATGAAGTGTAGTTTCTTGCGCGAGCTTCAAAAAGATGTCCTTGAACAACTCCTGAAAGAAGTTCGGCCATGCTGTTTTCATATTCTTGAAACTTTTTATGCATGCTCATGAAGGCATTTTTACGTAAAGTTCTGTCGCTGTCGCGTAAGTACATGCCAAAGCTTGCATGTGTAAGCTCTTTATCTTCGCCTTTAGAGTTTTTGATGGTGCCAAATTTAAAGTCGGCATTATTGATGGCTGAAAAGGTGCGCTGCGGGGTTTCTAAGGCTTGTCCGGCAAGTGCTAAAAGCTCTTCGGATGCAGCTGATAGGGTATGCGGCTTTAGGCGAACGAGCTTTTCGATAAAAAAGTGATAATCTTTAAGAGCAGGATCTGCCAAATATTTATTTAAAGTCGAGTCGTTTAAACTTAAAATTTCGGGCTGTAGCCAAGATGTTTCTTGAGAAAACTGATGATAGATATTTACAATGGTGTTGTAGGCCTTTTTGGGCTCTTCTAAAGTGGATTCTTCATCATGCAAAAGATGCGCATAGGTGTAGAGTTTTCGCAAACGTCTTTCGGTATCAAAGTATGCTTGAAGGGTTTTTAGCAGGTTATCTGAAGATTCGCCAAGCTTATCTTTGAATGTACACACTGATGCAAAAAACGGCGGATTTTCGCTTTGCACTATTGTTTGAAGCTCCTTTTGCCAAGCGTCTTGCGAGGGATAAAGAGAGGCAAGGTTCCAACGATCGTCTTGAGGTACACTGCTACGTGCTGTAGGCATAATTTGCTCCTGAAATAATATTCCAGAACAAGCTAACACAAGGATACAAATTTAACAATACAGTGATTTTCTCTTAATCTTGATCTTTTTTTGTCGTCCTGCTGTGAAACCCACATTGGGGTCAGGCCTGAGGTGAAACAAATCGCATGTTTCCGATAAAAACCTATTAGATATTTTACCCCTAGATTTTGTCCCGTTTTTTTATCGTTCGTATCGTTATATCATTTTTATCGTTTTGAATTTCGAGAAAGGCAAAACGATAAAAACGATATAACGATACGAATGATAAAAAAAACGGGACAAAATCTAGGGGGAATTTTAGAGCCTAAAGCAATAGGGTTTAATCACATTTGTTTCACCCTAGCTCAGGCCTGATCCCAATGCGGGTTAGAATTAGTCAACAACAGGTATTACTTTTTCCAGAACTTCTTTAGAGCAGTAGACTGGGGCATTGTGCATAAGGGCAAGTGTGATGAAATCACTTGGGCGGCCATCGATTTCTAGGATATGGCGAATCTCTCCGCGCATCTGTTCTAAAAAAAGACGGGCAAAATACGTAGTATCTTGAACATCATTAATGACTACCTGTTTAACGTTGATTTCTAGGCCTTTACATATGTTTGAAATAAGGTCATGCGTAAGCGGTCTTGGTTTTTCGATATCTGTAAGATACATTTGCAAAATTTTGCCAACATGAGGCTCAACGTAAATGGCAAACTTTTTTTCTTGATGCTTTAGCACAATTACAGTGTACGAATGTGTCTGCATGATCTTATCAAATGCAAGCTGTAGAAGTTCTGTGTCCATAATCACCCTTTTACGAAATCATTTTGACTGAGCCGTCTTTATAGCCAATCACTACACGTCCTGCAAGTTTATAAAATAACCCTGTTTCAACAACTCCTGGAATTCTTTTGAGGGCACTATCTAAATCCTCTACATTATCTACAGGAAGTTTTAGTTGTAGATCATAGATAAAATTGCCGCTATCAGTAACAAATGGCTTTGAATCACCGCGTGTACGTAAAATACAGCTTGTGGCAAAGGACTGAAGTTTAAATTCAGTAATACGATGAGCAAATTGTACCACTTCAACGGGCAGTTTTACCAACCCTAGGCTATTTACTAGCTTGGATTCATCGACCATGACAACAAATTCGCGGCTGCAAGATGCTAAAATCTTTTCCTTAAGAAGAGCTCCGCCTGCGCCTTTAATCATCTGCTTTTGCGGATCAAGCTCATCTGCACCATCAAAATAAAGATCTATTGCTTCGATTGCATCAATAGATACAAAGGGCAATCCTAGATCACGAGCAAGCTTTTCAGAGGCATGCGATGAGGCTACGGTTACAATATTTAATCCTTCTTCCTCATAGCGTGATGCAAGAGCGTGAATAAAGCAACTAGCAGTAGAGCCTGTGCCAAGACCTATTACATTGCCATCTTCAACAAGTGATGCACTTGCAGCTCCAATACGAACTTTTATATCATCCATTGCAGATCTTGCCTCATTTATGCTATATACATCAAAAACCCTACATTAACCATATATGCCTACTCAGCTCAAGACATTTTCGCAGTATATTGATTCTATTTTACAGCCTGCTCTATTTCAGGACGGGAGTATTAATGGAATTCAGGTGGAAGGCAAAAAGAAAATTGCCCACATAGCAGTTGCCGTAACGGCAAGCCTTTACTCTATTCGCAAAGCAAAAAGCATAAAAGCCGATTGCCTTATCGTGCATCATGGCCTTTTTATGAAAGGTAAAGACTATGTTATTAACGGCAGTCTCAAAGATATGCTGTCAATACTGCTGGAAAGTGATATAAGCCTATTAGGCTATCATTTGCCACTTGATGCCCATAAAGAACTTGGCAATAACTGGCCAGCAGCCAAGCTCTTAGGTTGGACAGACCTTGAGCCTTTTGGTAGCTTTCAAGGGATGAAAATAGGGGTAAAAGGCTCATGTTTACCAACAAGCCAAGCACAATTTCAAAAACAGCTAGAAAAATTTTATGGTCATAAAGCTGCTGCCGTTTTTGGAGGGCCCAAGATAATACGCTCTTGCGCACTCATTTCAGGAGGGGCGCATAAGGCGATTCACGAAGCCGTACATGATGAAGTTGACTGCTATGTCACTGGAACAAGCGATGAGCCCATATGGCATACAGCTGTACAGGATAAAATTAATTTTTTTGCAATGGGGCATTCGGCTACAGAAACTCTTGGGGTGAAGCTTTTGGGCCAGCACCTGGCTGAACATTTTGATCTCAAAGTAAGCTATATCCACGAAAACAACCCATTTTAAGAGGCGCTTTATATGCTAGACTCTACAAAAAATAGATGATTTAGGGTACTCTTGTTGAAAATTGGGAAGCTAAAATTATGACCGAAAATATTGTTGAGGTGCTAGAGGCGCGCGGACTTTTGGATGCCATTACACATGAAGAGCTAAAAAGCGCTTGTAATACACCTATGAAGGTATATTGTGGATTTGATCCCACAAGCGACAGCCTTCATGTTGGCAATATGGTAGCCATTATGGGACTTGCCTGGTTTCAACGCTGCGGCCACCAGCCAGTTGCCATTGTAGGTGGTGCTACGGGTATGATTGGCGATCCATCTGGCAAGATGCATGAGCGCTCATTACTTGATGAAGAAACCTTGCGAAAAAATGAGCGTGGTATACAAAAAAATCTTGAAACCATTCTTTTGGCAGATCCAACACTTACGAATCCTTTATTTCTGAATAATTACGACTGGTTTAAGAGTTTTTCTTTTCTTTCATTTTTACGTGATGTGGGCAAACACTTTCGTGTAGGTGTCATGATGGCCAAAGACAGTGTAAAAGGCCGTATGGAATCAGAAGAGGGGATGAGCTTTACTGAATTTAGCTACCAGCTTTTACAAGGATATGATTTTTATCACCTTTATGCAAATCACGGCGTTCAGGTGCAAATTGGCGGCAGCGATCAGTGGGGCAACATTATTGCAGGTATTGACTACACAAGAAAGCTCACAGGAAAATCTGTTTACGGCCTTACCATGCCATTACTTACAAGAAGTGACGGACAAAAATTTGGTAAATCTGAACAAGGTGCTATCTGGCTATCACCTGATAAACTTTCTCCTTTTGAGTTTTATCAATACCTTGTTCGAACAAGCGATAGCGATGTAATTAAGCTGTTAAAAATGCTTACCTTTATTGACTTGGGAACAATACATGATCTTGAAGCTCGGATGAAAGAATCTAGCTATATTCCTAATACTGCTCAAAGGCTTTTAGCTGAAAGCATAACCAACCTTGTGCATGGTCAAGATGGGCTGCAAAAAGCGCTGGCTGCAACACTTGCCATCGCTCCTGGAAAAGTTGTTGAGCTAACAGGCAACAGCATTCGCGAACTGATCAAAGATGTACCAAATGCAAAGATTGCAAAAGCCGATGTTTCAAATGCAAAACTGCTTGATGTAGTAGTTAAGGCAGGATTTTCGGCAAGCAAGGGCGATGTTCGTCGCCTCATTCGCAATGGCGGTGTATGGCTTAATAACATGCACATAAGCGATGAAAATTTCACAATTTCTGATGATCTTTTCATTGATGGACAGTACCTTTTAGTCTCACTTGGCAAGAAACATAAATCGGTTATCGAAGTTAGCACTTGATTGTTATTGAGATACATACGAAAATGTCGCTCGATTTTGCATAAGAGATAAAAAAGAACGAAGGAGTCAGTTCATATGGAAGAAAATGACAAGACACAAACAATTACAAAAAAGCAGCTGATAAATTCTATTTCGCAAGAAAAAGGAATTCATCCAAATGATGTGCGCCAGGTAATTCAGGCATTTTTAGATAAGATGACTGACTTTTTATCAACGGGCGATCGCCTAGAATTTCGCGATTTTGGAGTTTTTGAAGTCGTTGAACGAAAGCAAAAAATTGGCCGCAATCCCAAAAATGCTGCTGTTCCAATTTTAATTCCTGCACGTAATGCTGTAAAATTTACACCAGGCAAAAAAATGAGGCGCGCTATTGAATGTGACTTGGTAACAGACGAATTAGAATCAGCACGAAAATAATATTTTAGGTATTGCAACAGATGACTTTTCCTCGCATTTTTCTTTTCATTACCATTATGCTTTTTGGTGCTATTGGTATTGCAGCTATAGTAAAGAAAGGTAAAACTAAAGCGAGTAATACCAAAACAGAAACTGCTCAAATTGCTGTACAATCACCTCCATTAGCAGCTCAAGTAATCGAGCTTGATATAGCAAGTTTGCAGCCTCAAAATTCTGTTAAGCCAGCACCTGTGCAAGCCGAAGCTCGAGCTACTCAACAAGTTACTGTTCAAAGTCCGCAAGAGCCCATAGCCCAAATCAATTTTTGCGATATACCAGATTGCGATAGAATTGGGCTTTTATTTCAAAAAAATTCACCGCTTCCTATTGTCGAGACAATATCTTATAAATCAAAAGTATCATGGAAAACAGGCCGTTCAGCATGGCTTGTTGATTATGCCGCCCATTATAAGACCCATTTGCACTTTATTGCCCGTAGTATGAATGGTAAAGCTGACTATAATCCACGTCCAGCTGCGGAAGGCCAGACATTCAACGTGCTTGCTTCAAATGTAAACTTTTATTTTTACAGCGTAATTGATATTTCACGCTGTAAAATGATGCTTTTTGCAGTATTACCAGATACCCAGGAACGAGTGCTGCTAAAAACATACAAGGTTGGCCTTGGCAGACTAGATTCAAGTAAAGCAAGTGGATCTCTGACACCCGTAGGAAAATACAGTCTTGGCTCAAGAATTGCTATATATCAACCTAAGATGATGGGCAATTATAGAGGCAAACGAACTGAGATGATCACTGTGTTTGGCACACGCTGGATACCTTTTGAAAAAGAACTTGCTAGTTGTAGCGAACCTGCTAAAGGATATGGCATTCACGGAACTCCATGGCATCTAAATGGTGATGGAAAACTTGTAGATAACACTGAAAGTATTGGTAAATATGAAAGTGACGGCTGCATTCGTATGCGTGCCCAAGACATAGAAGAAATATTTTCTATAATATCCACACACCAAAGTGTCGTAGAGATTGTAAATGATTATTCAAAAGTGGTGCTTCCAGGAAAAGACAAAATGTATTAAACTCTTGTGTACTATATTAAATAGGGAAGAATATGACAAAAGAAACAAATTCTGTAGATAAGCAAAGCTATTATCTCCCTCACGAAAAGCAGATTTTCGAGTATATAAAGACTATTGAACATCTTAAAAAGCAAAATCAAGATAATCCACTCTTTAGCACAGAAATAAGACAACTCGAAGAAAAACTGCATAATTTACAAAAAAAAGTATATAGCGATTTGACTCCATGGGATCGCGTTCTAATTTCCCGCCACCCTCAACGTCCGCATACCATTGATTATGTAAAGAACATTACTGAAAATTTTATTGAACTCTTTGGCGATCGCACGCAAGGAGATGATCCTTCTATTATTGGCGGTTTTGCGACTATTGATGGCGTAAAGTGCATGCTTATTGGTCAAGAAAAGGGCGGTGATACCGAATCGCGCGTACGCCGTAACTTTGGCATGGTAAATCCTGAAGGCTTTAGAAAAGCAATGCGACTTATGAAGCTTGCTGAAAAGTATAGCTTGCCCATAGTCTCACTACTTGATACACCGGGTGCCTATCCGGGCCTAGAAGCAGAACAGCGTGGTCAAGGCTGGATTATTGCTAAAAATCTTCAAGAAATGTCCCAACTTGCAACACCTGTCATCGTTTTAGTAATTGGCGAAGGCTGTTCAGGTGGCGCACTTGGTATGGGCGTAGGTGATGTTGTTGGTATGCTAGAGCATTCTTATTACTCAGTAATTAGTCCAGAAGGCTGCGCGTCTATTCTTTGGAAAGACTCTTCTAGAAAACAAGATGCAGCAGCAGCGCTTAAGCTTAATGCAGAATTTTTATTAGAAGCGGGCATTGTTGATGAGGTAATTGCTGAGCCCCTTGGCGGTGCGCATCATAATACAGCCGCTGTGTATGATTCTGTGAAGAAATTTATTGTTGATAAATATGCAATGCTTCGCCGTATTTCACCACCATTACTGCTTGAACAGCGCTATACAAAATTTCGTGTTATCGGACGATATAATGAGCGTATGCCGCAAATTTCTACTCAAAATGCTGTATAAATGCATACTCGTTCAAGCGGCGAAGTCACAAAAATTTTTGTCACAAAAGTGGATCAAGCACAGGTTGCAGAATACAAAGCTTGGCTTGATAAAATCCACAAAGTAGAATCCACTTTTCCAGGCTTTCAAAGAGTTTATGTGCAAGCGCCCATAGACAATTTACAAGATACTTGGATTACTCTATTGCAATTTGATACACAAAAAAATCTTGATAGCTGGCTATATTCTGATGTGCGCAAGGCTTTTTTAAGCGATGCCGAGTCAATTGTTTCATCGCTAGAAAGCCATCATGTTGTAGCACCATTTGAAGGCTGGTTTGCTAAAGATGCGCCGCATTTAAGTTTGTGGAAGCAGACAATGCTTGTGCTGCTTGTGCTTTTTCCTATTGTTATGCTTGAACTTAAATATTTAAATCCACTTCTTGCAAATCTTCCTTATAGTGTGGGCATATTTATTGGAAATGTTTTGAGTGTCTCTCTTATCACATGGCCCGGCCTGCCCCTTTGTCTAAAATTTCTTGACTGGTGGCTTAAACCAAATAATCGTTTTACCAATATTGCCGGAACGCTATTTATTATAGCGCTCTATCTTGTTGAAATTGCTTTATTTTGGAAATAAAAAGACGTTCACCCCAGGTGAACATGTTTATTCCGTCAAGTTTTCCCACGGCAAGCTACCCCACGGCAAGCTAGCGCTTAGCCATGGGCTACAAAAAGAATGGCACATTCGTGCCAATAAAACAGACGAAAAAATATTTAGCCGCATCAGGCACCATTTAGGTGCCGTTCTTTTTGTAGCCCATGGCAAAGCGTGAACTTGCCGTGGGTGAGCTTGCCGTGGGAATTTGAATTAGTATATAATTGTCCTCCGTAGGTGGACTTCGTTTTAAATGTCGATCGTGAATTTGAAGAGTGGAAAGGAAGGCAAAAAAACTTTGCCTTCCGGGGAGATTTTTAAGCGGGTTTTTTGCGAGCTACGAGTGAAAGTAGTATCCATGACCAGCCTGAAAGGATCATGTCAATACCTACAAAGAGGCCGATTACCCAAAGACCTGAAATTGGCCATTGATGGTAAATCATAAGACCTAAAATAAATGTAATCACGCCGTTAAAGAACACCCAGCCCCACTGCTCAAATTGCATAATGAGTGATGATAAGATCTTGAAAAGACCTGACACAAAGCAAAAAGCTGCGATGAGTAAAGTAATGTTAATAGCAGCCTCAGCCGGACGTACCATACATAGGCCTCCAGTTACAAGGTACAAAATGCCTAAAAGAAGCGATAAAAATAAACCACTCCATTTGCGCGCCATGAAAGCCTGTACAATTTGAACAATGCCGGCACCTGCTACAAGCATGCCAAAGAAGAATACTGAAAACATTGTAGCTGCAAAGGCAGAATTTATCACGAGACCACCTAAAAGCACCAGCAGCAAACCAAATACAAAGAACCAGCCCCAATTTTGGCGAACAGATTCTGTTTCGCGAAAATATGTGCTTAATCCATTTTTACATTGACCATTTTTTTCCATAAAGAAACTCCTTTTTATATACAGGTTTCTTTATCAGAATCGAGGTTTTTCAAGCAAAGTATTTGTTGAAGCTCAATTCCTTGCCTCTGCCCGTGCCCTTGCCCGATTAGTATTATTTTGATCCATTTTCACTAGCATAGATACAATACTGATCAGCAATTCTTCGCCTTTGACATTTTGAAATTTTCGGGCAAGGGCAGGGGCAAGGAATTGAAGTTATTCAAGAAGTCTATTAAGATTGCAATAGCCCCCGGACATGCTCTGTCCGGGGATTTAAGAGGGAGGTTATTTGTTAACGAGGATGATTCCAGCGTCGACGTCGACTTTCTTTAGCTCAAACATACCAATAGGTGACAAAGTTTCGCCGTAGATTTTTTGGTTTTTGCAGAATTTAAAGGTGTTATGACAGATTGGGATTACTGGCATCTCATCCATTAAAAACTGTTCAGCTTTTGATAAAAACTCATCTCGGACGCGCTCGTCAACTTCTGCATCTGACTTATTGAGCAAGTCAATATAGTGCGGATGTTCCCAGTGAGTGCCGTTAAAGCTTGCTGCATATTTAAAGGACTCAAGGTTATAAATTGGATCATGATAAAAAGTATACCATGTAAGGCTTGCTACATCAAACTCGCCTGCTGCAACACGCGTAAGGTGCGCATTCCAGTCAGCGGCACTTAAGACAACTTTAACACCAAATGCCTGACTCCACTGCTGCTGTACAGCTTCTGCAATGGATTTATCACGAGGATCTGATGAGTGGCAAAGATTTATTGGCGGTATTGCCTCTTTTACAAGATTTAATTCCTGCATACCTTCATTAAAAAGGGCATGAGCCTGAAGTAAATCGTGGTCAGTAAAAAACGGCTGCTGCATGAAAGTAAGTGTTTCGGGTAGCAAGGAAAAAGCGGGTCTCTCACCGCATTGTAAAAGGTGTTCTACAAGCTCATGGCGATTTACTGCCATAGCAAAGGCTCTTCGAACTTTTGATGATTTTAAAAGTGGATGTTCTACGTTTACTTCTAGCCAGCTAACGCTTCCTATTTGACGAAGTTCTAACTTATTTTTTTCTTTAAGGCGAGGAATGGCTTCAAGTGGAAGTGATCCAAATGGATCGCCAACCCAGTCAAGCTCTCCTGTTTCATACATATTAAGTGCTGTAAGGGGATCTTCGATGATTGGAAAGGTCATGCGATGAACAGATACTGCTTCAGAGTCCCAATAGCGCTCGTTTTTGAGAAGTTCGAGTTCGGATCTATGTTTCCATGAGCTCAAAACAAAAGGGCCATTGCAGACAAAATTGGGACCGGCTTCGTTATTCCAGTCTGGGTTTTTTTCTACAATTGCTTTACAAACAGGTGAATAAAGAGGATTAGAAGTAAGTTCAATAAAATAAGGCGCTGGGTGCTCAAGGGTTACAACAAGAGTAGTATCATTTTCAGCTTTAATGCAAACTTCTTCTATTTTTACTTCTCCGACATGCGCGGCACGTGCATTTTTAATGCAGTAAAATGCGTAGGAATAGGCAGTAGGTGAATCAGGATACAAATTGCTTAGCCATGAGTAAGCAAAGTCATGAGCAGTAATCGGCATTCCATTGGACCATGATGCAGGGCGAAGATGGAAACGATAGGTACATTTATCTTCTGATACTTCGTAGCTTTTTGCCGCGGCAAAGCTAGGCCTTCCTTGACCGTCAATACGCATGAGACCTTCAAAAAGTTCTCTAAGAACCACTTGTGAAAAGCGATTGCCTGCTTTTCGAGGGTCCATAGAATAAGGCTCGCTTTGAAGATAAAGCCTTACAGTTTTTTGTTCAGGTTGAGCGTCATTTTTTTGTGACGTTGATTGCTGCTCTTTGCAGCCAGTAACTACAACAAGCAATGTGCATGTTGTTAATATTGCCGAAGCTAATTTTTGTACGAAAGACATAATGCCCCCCAATTAATGTTTTGGGTTAATGCTCGCCCATTTAAAGTCGATTTGACCCAAGTGAGATAGGTAGATATTATCCAAGTAATCTTTTTTCATGTACTTAAAGGTATAATAAAAGAGAGGGATGATCGGAAGTTCTTCCATTACAAGGGTTTCGGCATCATGTAAAAGTTTAAGGCGCTCTTGATTATCGGTGCAATTTTGCGCTTTATCCAGAGTCGATGAGTATATTGGGCTATACCACTGGCTAAAATTCATCTCATGAGACAGGCTTTTTAGTTGATGCAGGATATAGGCAGGATCGTAAAACCAACAATACCAAGTAATACCCATTATTTGATAATCATGCTGGCCGCATTTTTCCATTACACGATCCCACGTAAAGACTTCGATTTTTACATCGATTCCCAAAACTTCTTTCCATTGCTTTGCAGCAACTAGGGCAATAGAGCGATGTATTTCTTGGTCGCAGCAGGTGATGACAAAAGAAGGTAAATCTTTTGCCAATAGATTTAGTTCTGCTAAGCCTTCTTCAAAAAGTATTCGAGCTTTCTCAGTATCGCTATCTTGAAAATAGGGCTCATCATGCTGAGATAAGCCTGGAGGTAGAATGCTGAAAGCACATTTTTCGCGCCCGGAAAATAGCTTACTTACCATTTTTTGACGATTGAGTGCGATGGCAAGTGCTTGTCTACATTTTTTAGAGGTAAAAGGGGCTACATTTACATTAAGAGAATACCAATGTAAAGCTGCAATAGGGTGAGCTACAATCTTTCCATCAAATTCTTTAATTTTAAATGCTTCGGGTGGTATTTCAGATAAAGGCTCACCAATCCAGTCAAGTTCACCCCGTTGATATAGTGTAAGAGCTCTTTGAGGATCTTCCACAATAGAAATATCGATTTGATTGATGCGTACCGAATCAGAATCCCAGTAAAGAGGATTTTTAAGTACCTGTATTTCGCTGTTTCTTCTCCATTTTGCAAGACGAAATGGACCATTGGAAACATAGGTATCATCACCGTAGTATGCCCAGCCAGGATGCAGCTGATCTACTTCTTTACAAAGTGGTGAATATATCCAGTGTGCGCAAAGTTCAGGAAAATAAGGCGCCGGATGCTCTAGCTGTACTTCTAGAGTGTAATCATTATGAGCAAAGACGCCAAGCTCATCAACCGGCAATTGCAAGGTTTTTACCCGTTCTGCATTTTTAATTGGGTAGAATAAATAGGCAAAAAGAGTTTTAAATTGCGGATCAAGGACCTTTTTCCAGGCATATTCAAAGTCGTAGGCTGTTACTGGTGTGCCATTTGTCCATTTAGATTTTCTGAGGTAAAAGACGTAGCGTTTTTGATCTTCAGAAATTTCAATTCGCTCACAAACACCCCAAGAAGGTTTTCCGGTTGGATCTATGCGCATAAGGCCTTCATAGAGCATCTTAATGACAATACCTGATGTTCTATCAGTACCAATACGAGGATCGAGCAGCGATGTGGGCCTTGGAAGGCTAATTCTTAAAGTATGTGATTCCATCTTTGCTTTATTAACAAGTGTAAGACTTGTCTGCAATGCTTCTTGAAATGCCTCAATTTTTTGAGGCTCGCAGCCAACTAAAATATATCCTGCATAAAAAATGCTATCTGATGCCATGCGACAAGATGCTAATTCCTGATCTTTGAAATCGAGCATGAGTATTTGTTTTTGCATTTCATCAAATACAGTAGGATCATAGGCTGAAACCATTACACAAAGAGTATTTTCATGGCGAATTTCGCGAAAGCGCGGAATGTTGTTAAGAGGCTGTTCGTTGTGCAGCAGTAAAAACAGATCAAACAGCTGCTTAATAAGCTCTGGTGGCAATAGGCTGCGCATTAACACGGGCTGCAGATTGTGAAAGAGATTTTCCAGGTGGATTTCTTCTTTTCGCTCATCCAAGGTCAGTAGTTCTTTTAATCCCACAAGCAGCTGGTTTTGCTGGGACATAAGACCGCCATTAAAGTCGCGTACTTCACCCAGTGCTTTACGTATAGCAGCAGATATAAATTCACGAGCACGACTTAAGTCTACAGAATGATCTACGCGCATAAATGGAGCTTTTCTGCATTCAAGGAGGAATGTATTGGCTTCTTTGGGGTATTTATTTCGTACATGGCCAATAGTTTTTCTAGAAGTAGATACAAATTCTACCAGATCGGCTACCTTAACAAATTCTACTTCTAAAGTTGGCACATCAGAGTCTTTACATAGCCTTAAAAGAGTTACATGAAAGCGCAGCTGTGCATCAGTTTGGCCCTGGAAGGTGATTATCATTTGGGGAATATCGCGCACGTAGCGTATTTCATGACTAAGAAGCATGATATTGCGCATGATTTCCTCTTCATTTTGAGGAATAAAAAGCGTATGGGATAGCTGCTCGATGCAATGAGGGATTTCTACAAGCAGGCCTTGTCGTATCAGAGCCATTTCTTTGGAGGTAAGCTCAACGCCATCACGCTTTTCGATTTCCAGATAAAATGACTGAATAGGATCTGACGGATTTTGATAGTTAAAATATGATCTCGGTACTAAAGCAACACCCGGAATGAGCCTTTGACAGGCAGATACAATATGGCGAGCTTCAAACTGCTCGTACTCTTTTATATAGCTCAGGGCTATTACTAGGCCTAGAACATTCTTTTCACCAAATTGGAACTTTAAAGTGGCATGCAGCGGCTTTACCATAATTTGACGTTGATCAGTATCACTTGCACGTCGAAGTTGTCTTCTAAACCAGTTGTGATAACAAATAATCCGGCACATATGACGCACGTCCCGGATGCGTTTAAATTCATCATCAGATGCTAGCAAGAAATGGTGCATCTCAAAGAATACTTCAGGGCCAATAGGCTTAAACTTGCGGGTAGATAGCTCTACAATGGTTTTATGGATAAGTGTTGTTTTGTGCTCTTGTGTGAGGGCCTTTGTAACAAGAATATGACGTGCATGGTGAGCTGAGACTGCCCCAAGGGCAATTTCTTGCGCAAGCGCGTTCATGTTTTTTTGGATAGTAACAAAAGCTCTTTCATCATCTACTAGCGCAAAAATTTCGGAAATGAAGTAGGTTTCATCGTGGATTTCTTGAAAGCGAAATGTAAGGTGCTTTGTGCTTAATATGGTGGCAAGCTTTCCTGGAACAAGCCAGCGGCTAATCATCTCAGCAAAAAAGTGTGATAGATCATAGTTGTTAAGTGCTTGGCAAAGTAAATATACCATAACACCGCCCGGAGCACATTCACACGGTTCCCAGTGCACAATTGGGACATGTTGTCTAAAGGCCTGCCAGAAGGCGGGATCGTCTCTATAGACAAGTTTGCACTCGCTCAGAACTTTTCTTACAATCTGATCCATCTGCTCGGTATGGGCTCGTAGGGCCGTAGAGATGCGTGTTCCTTGACCTGCAGGGACTATGCGGCTAGTTGGAACAATAGATGCAGTAAAAACTTGCTGTAAAACGCTCTTTTCCGTACTCATAGGATCTGATTTATCTCAGAAAACACCCCAATGTTCGTTTAGTTTCAGTAACCCAAGTTCAGTGATTATAGTCACAAATTTTCGTCATCTCGTTGACCCTAAACGGTTTATATTTTTAAAGACGGGTTGTAGAACCCTATCTTTAAAAACATAAACCGCTTGGAATCAACGATCTATAGAAATTCGTGACTACAATCACTGAACTTGAGTTAAGTGTAACATCTGGAACCCTTATGCCGAAAGATGCGAATTTTTGGTAACATATTCTCAGACAATTTTTTTAAGAAAATATTTTACAGACTATAAATACAATTATTTTGGCTTCTCTATGAATGGGCGAAATTTAGCTTGGCAGATCTTTAAGAAATGAATTTACAACCTTTGTGAACCCCGTCAGGTTATCTGCGTGAACAACATGCCCGCCATCAAGTGAAATAAGACGCGTGTTAGGGCGCATAGATGCCATTTGCTGGCAATGTGAATGCGTAGTGACTCGGCTATCTTGTCCGCGGATGAGAAGGGCTGGGCAATTGCTTGAAAGCCACTCTTTCCAGTGATTTCCATTTGTTAAGCTGATCGATGTAAAGATTTCATGTGGATTAAATGCAAGGCGCCAACCAGCATCCGTTCTACGAAAAGATTCTTCTAAACATGGCAGTAAACGTGGGCCTACGATTTGGGCAAGCTCATCGCGGGTTTTAAAAGTTCCTGCCCAATTAAGTGAATAGCTGACATCAACCGAAACTTCAGCGCCGATATCTTCAATGATTAACGCGCGTACAAGATCTGGATAGCGAGATGCAAAATGATAAGCATTTATTCCGCCAAGTGAATTACCTAATAATACTACAGGTTTTTTTAAATTGAGGTGTGCAAGAAAAGCTGTTAAGTCGCTGAGATAATCCTCTCGCGCATAGGTTTTTGCGTGCGCGGAATGCCCATGTCCGCGCTGATCTAAAGCAATAACACGCCATTCAGGCGCTAATGTAGATGCAAGAGGAATAAACGTACTTCCTTCCATCCAATGTGCGTGTAACGCTATGATTACCGGACCATCACCCTCTGAATCCAAATAAGAAAAGCTTAACTCGGTGTGTTGAAAGGTGTGTTTTTGCATAAAGGTCCCTATTTTATTGAGTCCATTATAGCAAACTATAGTCAAATGTGTCAACGCAACAAGTGACTTTCTATTAATCTTTTTTACAGCACCGATTACGTGATATTGCTGTAACATTGAAAATTTAAGAAAAACAGATTAAGATCAAGATTAATACCACTCATACTATCAAAAGTAAACGATAGAACGATAGAACGATAAAAACGATAAAAAAACGAAGAGCTGTCCTAATTTTAGCGGCAGATGAGCCGTCAAAAATTTTTATGTTTTATCGTTCCTATCGTTCTATCGTTTTTATCATTTTTTTCTTTCTAGATTTTGATTTAGTGAACGGTATTGAAGTCAAGATTGAGTTTAAGATAAGAAAAATTCGGAAGAGGAGGGATTTGAACCCCCGTCACCCGTGAAGGTGAATCTGTTTTCGAGACAGACGCAATCAGCCGCTCTGCCACTCTTCCAAAAGTGTCACTAAATTGTGCCAATAATGCCATATAACATCAAGGCAAACTCTAGAGATAAAAGCTTACTCACCTGAATACTCTTTACCGTTAAGCTCTTCGAAGATGTCATCGATTAAGAAGAATTTTCGCGGATTAGTGTAGTCAGATTGCATAATTGTTTCAAATTGGGCAGGTGAGTACTGTTTTTCGTCGATAAGGCCTGCTTTATATAGCTCCTTTATCTTTGGATAAAGCTCGCTGAGATGTATATCTGCGACTTCTTCGGCAATTACGGCTAAAAAAGTCTTATCTTTTTCTTGATCTATCAGCTTTAATAAAAATTCTGATATTTCTGGTCGTCCCAAAGCTTTGCGATTTACGAGAATAGACAAAGAAACTACTGTCACAACTCTAGAAAGATAGCTTATGTTTGTATCTAAGATAAGCTCATAGAGCGGTTTTGGATCATTGGCATAACAGCTTGCAATAACCGCTGGGTAGCTTTGGGATAAAAGATCATGAAAAAACACCCTGGGATATGGCTCTGGAAGCCTTAAAAAACCTAAAGCATATTCAAAGCCAGCAGGATCGCGAAATTGGGCTAGCAGATACATGGCAAATATATGGCCTACGTAATCATCAGGAATCTCTTTGTAGTGCTTTAAGGTCTTTGCCAGCAGATCACGTAAGTATGGTTTAGATTCTTCCTCACGGTCTACAAGGTGGGCAAGTGCATTCTCAGGAAAGTCGTCTTGCCAGCGAGATACTTGCTCTATGTAGGTGGTAATATCTTTCATGTTTTAGGATAGGTAGAAAAAAAAATTTCGGAAGAGGAGGGATTCGAACCCCCGTCACCCGTAAGGGTGATTCTGTTTTCAAGACAGACGCATTCGGCCGCTCTGCCACTCTTCCAAAAAGCGAAATTCTAACGCCAAAGACAATCTTATGTCAACAATATTAGCGTGGAATTTTATCAAAATTAATAATTTACAGCTAATTGTTTATTATTGTTAATTAAAACATTTAGTTATGTTAATTAATTCTTTGAATGACATAATAAGAGTATCGAAGCAAGGAGACAGGTTATGAGCTACTACGAAGCAAACGAAAACTCTTCAGTTGGCATCATTGAGGCTATAGAAACGCTTACCAGCATAGCAGACCTCGAGATAGAAGGCCCCATTGCCATCGCTGAAAGACATGAGCTTGAATTGCAAGAGATACCTGTTATCTACCGCACTGTACACTGGCTGCATCGAAAAAACGCCGAAAAAGTGATGTTTGTTGTGCGAGACACCTTTAGAACCATTTTGCATTATCTTCGACGCTTTTACCGATCAGAATATGGCAAACTAGTTCATCATGAGTCTGTTGAAGGCATTAAAACCATCATGGTATTAGTGGGTGAAGCTGCCAAAAAAGTTGATAAATATACTCACGTTTTTATCGGCGCAAATGTCGGCAGCATCAAAAAGTCAAAAGAATTTCAAGATTTATGGGGATTTTACGAAAGAAAAATTGCTCCTATTGCCGTTCAGGAATCACTTACAAAGTGGATTCGCGAGCTTCCTATTAACCTTATTGAACAGGCCTCAAAAGAATCAAAGGCAATTAAAGCAGCCACTGATACTCTTACAAGCGAGCATATGTTCATCGATCTTGATACCGTCAAAAAAGATTCGGAATATGAGCTCTTTTTTATCCGCAAAGAAAATGGCTCACGGTTTTTTAATCCAAGGCTTTTGCGCAACATCAAGCTAGTTTGTAATTTTGAGGAATACTTCCAAGAGGGCGGTAAGTCAGAATCACTTAAAGAGCTCACATTATTTAGAGACATCATCGCTCGCCAAATTGCGCGCAATATCGTACGTCAAAACTGGCATTACATCGATATTTTTGTAAAGGCTGCCAAAAAGGCCTACAATGAGGAAATTGTTTCTCTTACATATAGAGCAGTTGTAGCACTTATGCTTTCTGCCAATCAGGCAAGTGCTATACAAGAACTTTCTAAGAGCTCAAGTAGCTATCTGACTGATTTTCAACGGTTTTTGTATAGTCTATTGAGAACGCAGGACTTTCAACGAATTATTACCTACCCCCCAAAAAATGAAGAATCCGTCCAAAGTAAAGTTGTGCAGCTTGTACAGCATATTACAAGGCAGCTTTATACAGGCTTTCACCTTACACCCGATTCTTCAAATCTAATAAATGAGCTTATTGTAAAAGGAAAAACTGAACAAACAGCTCAAGACTCACACATGGAGTTTACAGACAGCTCGCTTTCTACAAAAATGGCCATGGACTACGATGCCCTCATGCATGCTATGAACCACTTTTCTCACGTTCCACTTTTACGTACCATCGAATCCTTACAAGACTTTGAAATTAATGGATACGATCCACTTATGCTTCAGAACATGCCAACATGTATTTTTGATCTGTTCGAAAAAGGAAAGCGCATAGCCGTATTACGTATACCATCACCTACTTCTCAAGAATACATCCACAAAGCACAAAGTAGTGAAGAATTTAAGTCATTTTTGCGCAGTCTTAACCAAGATACAGGAGCAAAAGAGCTGCTGCTCTTCAATTTACAAGATCGTACAAACATACGCGAACACGCTCGATGTGCCGCTCTGGAAGAACTTCAGAAAAAAGATGAGTTTGCCAAGACCCTTTCGGTTGTAAGCATGACCAAAGATAGCGATTTTTATCACCAAATAGGCCCTTACCAAGATCTCAATCATGCAAGCCTTTTTATAGATCAGCTTTTGGAACATATCTCTAGTGAAAATTCGGGATATTTTTATCCTGAAAAGATCAAAAAGGCTCTATTTGATGGTTTTGACAAAAAGCTTGCCCAAAGCATCCACAAAGTATTCTTTGGTGAAAAGAACGTGCTTCCAAGGCACTTCAGACTTGATTTTATCGAACTTTTTTACACTTTTATCCAAGTTAAAATCATCGAAATAGTGCAGCCTGGCAGCCTGTCATTTACCTGTAAAGATGCTATTGACATAAGCATGCCAGCTGCAGCTGAGCTATTTTTGGTACTTAAGTTAATAAATCAACGACCACTATCGGTAAACGAAGAAGACTATTTAAAAGTGCTACTCTATTGTACTTCAATTAGCTTTCGTGGAAGATTGCTTTTCCCTGAGCGCTTTAGCCGCATGAATAGCATGACAAAGCGAATTGAAGCTGCCATTGAAGAGCGTGGTGATAAAGAGTTCCATGAATCAGTTATGCAGGATATCGAACCACTCTTCAGCCACGACATACTCACAAGCGTAATATCTGTGCCTCAGCCTTTGCTATAAGGGATTTCCATGTCGCTAGCTTAAGGCAAATTTTAAACGATAATAACGATAAAACGATAATAACGATGAAAACAAAAAAAGAAGAAATATTAATCTTTTAATTTTTGATTTTATCGTTATTATCGTTATTATCGTTCTATCGTTCTAATCATTGAGTGCCAATAGTTAGGATGTATACTTTTCGCTTAAATAGGTGATGAATGGTTTAGCGGTGAGGGGTTTGCCGCTGATTTTTTGGATGAGCTCACGGCCTGAGTATCGACGACCATGTTGCCACACGTTTTCTGCTAGCCAGTCTTTGATAAAACCAAATTCGCCCTTTTCGATGCGTTTTTCCCATGTAGGATACTTCTTGGCAAAGGCCTCAAACATTTGGGCTGCATAGACGTTGCCTAAAGAATATGTCGGAAAGTAGCCAAAATATCCCATTGACCAATGAATGTCTTGCAAACAGCCTTTTACATCATTAGGCGGGGTAATACCCAGAAGGTCTTTCATAGTGGCATTCCAGCGCTTTGGTAGATCTTTTACGGCAAGTTTGCCCGTGAGAAGTTCTTTTTCGATTTCAAAGCGTAATATGACGTGAAGAGGGTAGGTAACCTCGTCAGCATCGGTACGTATAAACGAAGATTTAACGCTATTAAGCCGCGACATAAACTCATCTAACTTAATTGCCCCTAGATCTTTTTTAAAGCGCTTTTGCAGCTGTGGAAGCATAAACTTCCAAAAACCGCGGCTTCGTCCTATGCGTGTTTCCCAAAAGCGCGACTGGCTCTCGTGTATGCCGTAGGAAACTGCTTGAGCAAGTGGTGTACCTACTTCTTTTACAGGAAAACCCATTTCATAAAAACTATGTCCTGCCTCGTGAAGTGTTGTAAGTATCTGCACAATGAGGCTATCAGATGCATCACGGCAGGTGAGGCGGCTATCGTATGGGTGATAACTTGAACTAAAAGGGTGGGATGAAACATCTAATCTTCCGCGGTTAAAATCAAAGCCGATTGTGTCCAGTAAATCATGGCAAACTTCGATTTGATCTTCCAGTGTGCAGGCAATTTTGATGTCGCCCTTTTTTGTAGAGGGAGCAGCTTTTATGATCTTTTTTATGCCAGTTTTGATTTCTGCAAATACTTCATCTACTTCTTTAGTGTTAATACCCGGTTCATATTCATCTAGTAGTGCATCGTAAGGGTTTGTCTTATATCCAACGAGCTCGGTTTTTTCACGTATAAGCTCAAGAGTTTTTTTAAATGACGGCAGAAAAGCTTTAAAATCATTATTAGCCTTGGCATTTTGCCATACCACTATTGCTTCAGATGTATGGTGTACGTAATTTTGTACAAAAGCAGACGGAAGCTTTTTTTCGCGCAAAAAATCATGGGCAAATACTTTTACCGCAGCTTCTTGAGCCGGCGGCAAGCCTTTTACTTTTATTTTTCCGGATTTACTATCAATAAGGGCCTTAAGTTCTTTTTCGAACTCAGGGCCTGTTTTAATGGCATGCGTAAGCTCAGCTAGTATTTTTAATTGTTCCGCACGAACAGGGGAGGCATCTTTGGGCATATATGTTTCTTGGTCCCAAGAAAGAAGCTTGGAGATGCCATCTAAAGTGTTTGCTCGTTTTGAAAGACTGCATAGTGCTTCATAATTGGCATTTTTGGTAGTTTTGGCCATTGAAAAATTCCATTGTAAACTTATTAGTAATAAAGCTAGTTAAACGTTTTAGATATCGCATTGTAAAAGAGTAAATAGGAGTAAAGCAGGCCAAGGACACAAAAATTAGAGCAATAGGAAGGCTTCCAACTAATACGTCAGATAGCCAATGTGCACCGCCTATGAGTCTTGGTAAAATAAAAAATGTAGATGATATAAAAGCTAAAGCCCCAAGGCGCCAGCCGCAATAAAAACAGATAAAGCCTGCCCACTGGAAAATGATGAACGCATGATCACTTGGGAAGCACCAACGAGATGAATCTTTAATTTTAAGCCAAGGAACAGCTTTTGAAAGCAAAATAGTATCTGTAATTTGCAAAGTAGGACTATCACGAAGAAAATTGCATGCTACAAGCGCATGAAAAAGCACCTCTTTTAAGCAAAGAATACCCAGCTCAAACCAGATTAAGTAGTATATAATTTGTGCAAGACGCTGTGATGCGTGCTTTTTCCCTTCATCAAATACATATAAAAGTGAAAATATAATTATGAATAAGGCGCCAAAAAGATCCGTTATTTTGACATTGGCAAGTGCCCAAAAAATTTGTGTTAGGGGCCTGCCTTTTAAACCATCGTTAAGTGCATGAAAAGCCCATTCATCAAATGCCTTCCACAATGAGGCTGTAGGCTCAAAAAACCAGCTGGCAACTAAAATCGCGGCAAAAAAATTCACCAATAAAAAAGGCCGCCATTGCATGCGTTATTCAAGCTCCATAAACTCCAAATATTTAACCATAGTCTAGAGTTTAAGGTATAGCAAATTAAATTCAGGATTTGTAATAAAATCATAAGCTATAACCTTGTTTTTGCCTACTTGGCGATAATTCGGAATTAGTTTATGACTATAGCTTATAAATGCGAGGTTCCTAATGTCATATACAAATACAGCTCTTTCATATCTTCGTGCTTTACAAACCGGACGCAACCTAACAGCTGTTGTGGTAGGTGATGATGCTTTTTGCCATCATAAAAGAAGCCACGCGGATCACAAGCGATCTATTGCTGGAAGGGTTTTTTCTGATAATCTCCCTGTTGGAGGCCAGAAGATAAATTTTTATATTAAAGATTTCTTTAATTTCAACTATTTTATCGGCAGCGCAAAAAGCAATGATGCTGGAGATTTTAAATTAAATTACATGTGGACACCCGGATGGTTTACTCGTTCACAAAGAATTGTGATGGAGGTAGTTGAAGAGCGTCTTCCATTTAGCAAGGAAGGGTTATTATGTGTAAAACACGATGTTTTGCTGGAACGTATTGAACGAAAATTGCCTTTAAAAATCTATCATAACGACCTTCGAAACATTAGCTTGACATATGAGCTGAGATCAAACGATCTTACAGTTATTCCTGCTCCACTTCCTAATCACACGCAATCACCTCATTATTTTACCAAATTTTTTAAGGCGGCATTTCCGGAAGCCACCAAAAGAGTATTTGTAACTTTATTTAACCGATTTTTAAGCACATCCAATGTGCAACGAATTTATGATAGCTTTGGTCCATCTTATGTAAAACGTCCATTAACAGCTGAAAACTTAATAGAAGAGCTGCTTAATCATGTATGTAGTGTTGGTGCAAGTACTAAAGATCCACAAATTGTATGGGAAGCCAATTGGGATGCCTTTGAGCTTGAAGAGCTAAATACCATGCCAAACTTGCGAGTTGTGGCTGCTAAAACTGATGACGGCACGCTTAAGCTCGATTCAATCGGCATTAAGTTTCGAAATGAAGCTGAAGAAACCATTGTTACTGCTCTGGATGATAAACTGCCGTGGGCACTTTTTGTGGCTCGATCAATTTTTGCACTCGAAGGAGAGGCAAAATTCCATCTTGCAGAAGGTCATATCTTGCCAGGAGTGTGCGCGCAGGAGTTTTTTACCTTTATAAAACCTGAAAACCCCCTCTTTGCAGTTTTACAGCCTCATTTAAGCCAGCTTGACTTTATCAATTGGCTCGGATCAAAGGGTATTATTTTTGGCAGCGGAAGCGTGCTTGATATTTCTGCTCTTACGCCAAACAGTGTTGCCAGAGTGATTATTGACCATGTAAAAGCAAAAGCTGATTGGTTAAACTATAAACCACAAGTACCACTAGCTCCAAATCACTATCTTGCCAAAGGTGAAAATTTCCACTTTAACTTGCTTCACGACTTTTTTAAAGAATATATCCAGACAAATAAAGCAGCAATTATGCAGGATTGGGAAGCTGTCCACAGCTGGTCAGTAGCTATGCATAGTCATTTACAAGAATTGCCGCAACTGACTACAACACTTGATAATCCAACACAAATAGACCTTGATAACCTCGCCAAATTTTGTGCTTGGCTTGTTTCAAAATCAACATTTTTGCACTGGGCAGCGCACTCTCGTCAGCAGCTACTCACCGATGTAAATCAGGCAAGTCTTGCCATGGAAAATAAAGCGCTTGATATCACAGGTAATTTAGCCTCATTTGGCAATATGCTTCCCAAAAATGCCAACCAGCAACTCTTTGTTGCCAGAACATTACTTAACTTTGATGGTGACAGCATCTTCAAAAACCCCTACGGCGATGTTCACCCCCGGCTCCTTGAATTACTCAATGAGCATAAAGCTAAATATGAAGGATATGAAGACATCGAAAAGATGTTTATCACCACACAGATATAACCCAGCCTTACATCTTGATAATCACCACTAGAGCCACTGAGCTCACTGAGATGTTTGAGAAAAATGAGAAGGCTTATTAGACTTAAACATCATGACAAGCTTAGGAATGCCGCATAGCGAGAAGAGTATCAATTGTTCCTTCTCCCTATCTCAACTCTCTCAGTGAGCTCAGTGGCTCAGTGGTGAATTATGCAGAAATAATCGAGCTTTGCTTACATCTGCATGCCATCCATCACACGATTGTTTAGGTCATACATAATCCAAATTGACCCTAGAACAATGATGAGCAGACAGGTGAGCATGAAGAAAAATGAGATAGATTCCCAGCGGGGTTTAGCTTCTTTACCAAGGTGCATAAATAAGCGCAGCTGAACAGCTGCTTGGGTGATTCCTAAAACAACGATTATGTACATTAATGTATCTTGAGGCAACTTTTTAGCCCAAACTAAATAAAAAGAAACGATTGTAAGAATTAAGGATGCAAAAAGGCCCAAGAGGTAAGAGGTGAGATTGCCGTGATATTCACCTTTTATTTGTTCAAGTGATGGTTCTGTATGCATAGTTATATGACTCCCATTAAATAGACAAAAGTGAAGATGAAAATCCAAACAAGATCCAAAAAGTGCCAAAACATGCTAAAGATCACAAGCCTTCGAAATGTATCGCTATTTATGCCTTGTATAAACACTTGTGCAATCATCACAGCAATCCAGAGCAGCCCAAAAGATACATGTGTGCCGTGCGTGCCGACAAGTGCAAAAAAAGAAGACAAAAAGCCGCTTCTTTCCCAGCTATTGCCATCATTTACAAGCTCATGAAATTCTTTTAATTCAATTCCAACAAAAGATGCGCCAAGTAAAAATGTAATGACTAGCCAGAAAATAACCCAATTTTTGCGATTTTTAAGTGACGATAAGACGCAGCAGCCACAAGTAACACTACTAAATAATAGAATCATAGTTTCGGTAAATGCAGTACCTAAATCATAAAGATCTTTTGCACCTGGGCCTCCAAAAGTACTGTTACGCATTACTGCATATGTACAAAATAAGGTGCCAAAAAGAAGGCAGTCTGTCATTAGATACAGCCAAAAGCCAAAGACATTCTTTGAAAAAACATCTTGGTGAGGATCAGGGGTACTAGTATCCGGAAAGGGATCTCCCTTATGATGGATGGCTAAATTTTCCAACATGTGCCTTTGATCTCCTTTTGTGGACTTCTTCATCTTCTTGTTTTACAGTATCAGCTGAAAAGATATCAAATTCTTCACGCTCAGATAATCTGATAATTATGCATGCTAAAACAGCAATAAAGCATAGCGCCGCCAGCCAAAATATGTGCCAGGTAATAGCAAAACCAAACATCAGGGTTATCATACCTATATAAAAACCAAGTGGTGTATTCTTTGGTAAATGAATATCCTCATAGTGCTGGGTTTGTATAGGTGCTTTACCCCTTTTGACGGCCCATAGCGGATCGATTTGACTTACTATAGGCACGATTGCAAAATTATAAATTGGTGGGGGTGATGCTGTGGACCATTCAAGTGTTCTGCCATTCCAGGGATCACCATGTGTAACATCGGCAAGTCTTTTTCTGTCTCTGATGCTCGTGTATAAACCATACACCTGAATAATAGCCCCGCACATAATAATAAGCGCCCCAATACCTACAATGATAAATAGGCCATGCCATCCTGGTTCATACTCGTAGTGATCAAGACGTCTTGTGGCACCCATAAATCCAAGCATATACAATGGCATGAACGCCAGCAAAAAGCCCCCTAGCCAGCACCAAAAAGCATACAGGTTTAGCCTCTCATCCAAGAAAAATCCAGTAAATTTTGGAAACCAGTACGTAAATGCCGCAAAAAAGCCAAACAAAAAGCCCCCAATTACCATGCCATGAAAATGTGCGATAAGAAATAAGCTGTTATGCACCTGGTAATCAACGGGAGGTGCTGAAAGAAGTATGCCTGTCATGCCTGCTACGCTAAAATTAAGTAAAAATGCAAAAAACCAAAGCATAGGCGAGGTAAAGTGAACGCGTCCTTTGAATTTTGTAAACAACCAGTTAAAAATTTTAACGCCTGTTGGAATGGCAATGATCATGGTCATTATGGCAAAGAATGTGTTTACAAATGGGCTTGCTCCCATGGTAAAAAAGTGATGCAGCCAAACTATAAACGAGTAAAAAGTAATGAGAACTAGCGCCCATACCATGGAGGCATAGCCAAAGAGTCTTTTTTCTGAAAAAGTGGGTACAACTTCGGAAAACACTCCAAAGATAGGCAGCATGAGAATATATACCTCAGGATGGCCCCATGCCCAGATGAGATTTACATACATCATCGGGTTACCACCATTGCTGGCTGTAAAAAAATGCATGCCTAGGTAGCGATCTAAGGTAAGTAATACAAGTGTAGCAGTCAGCACAGGAAAGGCAAAGATAACAAGCACAACAGAGCACAAGCAGCTCCATACAAAGATCGGCATCTTCATAAGTGTCATGCCCGGACAGCGCATTTTTAGTATGGTAACTAAAAAATTAATACCCGACATGGTAGAGCCAATGCCTGCAATTTGCACCATCCAAATCCAGTAATCAGTTCCTTCGTCTGGACTATATTCAAGACCCGATAATGGGGGATAGGCAAGCCATCCAGAAATAGAAAATTTACCGATTCCAAGTGACATCAAAGAAAGAAACCCGCCTGCAGCAAATAGCCAAAAGCCTAGGGCATTTAAAAAAGGATAGGCAACGTCTCTGGCACCTATCTGCAAAGGGACTATTAAGTTCATCAGGCCAAATACGGCTCCCATGGCAACAAAGAAAATCATAGTGGTGCCATGCGCCGAAAAAATTTCTTGAAAATGATGAGAAGTTAAAAAACCATATGAGTCTCCGACGGATGTTGCTTGCTGCATGCGCATCATGAGTGCATCGGCAAAGCCCTTTGAAAACATCACCAAAACAACCGCAATATACATCATGCCGATTCTTTTTGGATCTACGGTTGTGATCCATTCTTTCCACAACCATTTCCAGCGCTTTAGGTATGTAATTAAAATCACAATTCCTAGCATACCAAGGAAACCAGAAATGACGGCCCCATTTTGGATAGGATCGTGGATAAAAGCATTTTCAGTTAATTTTCCAAACATAAGACTTTATTTCACTTGAGGGTACATATACTTGTTGATAATAGTGTCAAAGAGAGTATCATCTCCTAGTCGATAGATTGTATTTGCAGTATCGATACCGGGTTTTGCCAATTCCTCGTAGCTATCGACAGTTAAGGCATTATCGGCAAGCTTTACAGATTGAACCCATATATTGTACTCTTCGTCAGTTGAGGCTCTTGTAATAAAATGCATGGCAGCAAAGCCCGCGCCGCTAATATTTGCCGAGGAGCCTCTAAAATCGCCTTCTTTGTCCGCAATGAGATACAATTCAGTCTTCATCTTGGGCATTGCGTAAATCTGGCCGCCGAGACTTGGAATCCAAAATGAGTTCATTGGTGCATCGGATGTAATCTCAAAATGAATAGGAGTATCTTTTGGAATTTGTACAAAATTCACCGTGGCAATTTTTTCTTCTGGATAAATGAAAAGCCATTTCCATTGAAGTGCAACAACCTGGATTGTTTTAGCTTTTTTATCCGATACAATTGGCTTAAAAGGATCAAGCTTGTAGGTGTAATAGGTTGTGATAATGGCGATAATGATTGTTAGAACTAAGGGCAAGCCCCACCAAATGATCTCAGCTAAGGTGTTATCAACAAGATCAGGATCGTAATCATGTTTTGGGTTATACGCGCGATATTTCCAAGAAAAAATAAAGGTTAAAATGTAAACCGGGATAATTACTAGCAGCATGATACCCTGAATGATCAAAAGAAGTTTGAGTTCCTCGCTGCCAACAAAACCTGCAGGAAATAAAACATCAATGTAGTCTTGAAAATGATAAATACTTAGCGGCTGCATGAGTAAAATAAAAAACAGGATCACTCCTGTAAAGAACAGCATGGGCCCGACATATTTTTTCTGATCTTTCATACGATAAAACTATTTTTTATTTTTAGGTAGTCTCAATAAAGGTAGACAATAGTTCTTTTGCGCAAATTGTCAAGATAAATTCGCTAAAAAAAAGAAGAATAAAAAAAGCCACGCAGTATCAGATACTGCGTGGCCTAGCCATTTTTATTAGACATTAATTGCAAACTTCTATTTACAACCTTTGCAAGCTTTTTTGTTGGCAGGCAAATAAAAAACTGGTTTAGGGGCTGGAGGCCTTTTGTTTTTAACCTGTGCTTGCGAACTACCACTATTGCAGTATACTTCCTGTAACCCTTCTCTTAGGGCATTTAATAAAGGGCTTGTATAAATTGTTACGTAAGTTGACAAACTAGTATTTATAACGTCATCTGGAGATATTGTATTATACACTTGAATTATCTCAGGCCAAGTAAGAGGTCCGATTGTTGTTGGCACTGTGTTTGCAGGATTACCAAGAATATATCTAACACCGGGTTGTGGCGCAACCAGAATGCTAAAGATTTGCTCAGCGACAAATGACTGTGGATCAGCTACAACTCCTATAAAGTCCGTTACGCCCGATTGATTAGCGGCGATCAAGATATGAGCGGCATTTGTATAAACCTCATTTACCGGTTTGCTAGGCACATAATCCTCGTACGTGCCGATGGTGGATAAAATAATTTGCGGCTCAACTGCAGTAAAAGTAATCGGATTTGTGATCGCATTTGTTGCATAAAGCATTCTTTCTTCTTGCATCAAACAGTCGTTCCACATGCAAAGAGCATGGTTAGAAACATTATAACCTCCTTGGAACAATGAAATAAAGTTTTCACCACCAGCAATTGAAGAAAGTGAAATAACTCTTGAATTAGGCTCTACCCTTAAGTAAGGAAGGGCATTTTCCAAACATCGTTGACTACCAATAACTTTTAACTGTAGACAATTTTCATAATCTTTACTTGTTGCTCCGCTTAGAGGCCCAACCCAGTGAACGCCTGCAAAATTGATCATTGCATTAAGCTTTCCAATAGGCTTGATTACCTTTTTGAAAAAGTTTTTCACGCTTTCATCCGAACGGACATCCAAAGGTACTTTGGATAAAGTGTACCCGGCTGTGCAAGGAAGAGACTCATAACAATCAGGATGACTTGATGTAGCAATGACTGTGAAGCCGTTTTGGCTTAGGTATTCAGCAGTAGCTTTTCCTAGTCCTTTAGCTCCTCCTATAATTAAGACCACTTTGTCCGTCGGATCTAATTGATCATTAACTGGAACGTCCGGCGGATAGACTACTTTCTGACATGCAGGCACAACTAACGCAGGATTAGATGCAAAAAACAATTTGTTTTGATCAATAGCTGGAAAATTAATGGGCTTCGAAAGAAATTTGCACAACTTTTTATAACAGAAACATTCAATATTTGAGTTCAAATCATGCTTTGGAGTAAGCATTTTTTCGCTTAGATAACAACAGGTGCAATTTTCCCCTTCCAAAGATAGTTGAGGATCTAGGGGGTTCGGTGGTTGATGCAGTTTTCTGCAAGAATTTTTGTGACTTGATTCGTGACTTTTGTGATCTTTATTTCCTGCATACGCTTGTGGACTGCTTAAGGCTATGCTTGCAGCCAAAAGAAATGCCGCTTTAGCTAAAATTTTCATACATTCTCCTTCATGGGTTTTATGAATTCACATGTGTTTCTAAAGAAAAACAAAAATTAAATCAAGAATTAAAGAGTCAAAGTCGGGGGGTTCAATGGTCTAATTCCTGAATTGATATCAGAATGCTTTTTCATTTGGTAATAGCTAAGGAGCTTTTGTACAAGCATGGGTGTTAAGAGATAGGTGACTCGAGATTGGTTTCATATTAAGCCTTAACTATGTAAACTGTTTGCCTTATTTCGAGAAATATTATGCAAGCAGTACAATCATTAACATCAACTATGCAGCAGCTAACAGTTGCTGATAATGCCCCCAAATCTTTGCCAAGTGAAATTGTTGAAAAGCTATGTGAGCTTGTTGCTAGCTTGGGTGAACAGATTCCTCCTCCAGAGGCAATTGGTGATGTTGTTGCATACATAGAAGGGGTTCAAAAAGGAAAACGAAGAGTGTTTCTTTTGACAAATGAGAACCTAGGATTTTCTGGAAGTCAGGGCTCTCACTTTTATAAAGCCTTTATGTGCCGATTTTCTCCAACAGGAACTGTTTTAAAGACAAAAGAGCTTGTCGCAATGACTTTTCCTAAAGATGTCGATAACTCCAAAAATCGCATTACAATGATGCAGACGCTTGCCAGCAAAGAATTATTTCCAAAAAATTATGCGTTCTATTGCACTAGATCCACCCATGTTGTATTTCAAGAAAAGGCAGAATGCGATCTTTTTAGCCTATATGAAAAACACAATGGATTGCATGCGCTACCTTTTGAACAAAAAATATCTTTTGCCCGCTCGCTTCTTCGTGCAGCGTGTGCACTTAAAGATAAAAAGATTTTGCATCGAGATGTTAAACTCGATAACATCCTTATCTGCAGCGATAACAAAGCAAAACTTTCTGACTTTGGCTCTGCCTGCTTGATCGATGATGCTGAAGCTAAAAAAAGAATATGGGGAACTACAAACATATTAGCACCAGAATTAGTGCGCTATCTATATTTGGGAGGAAATAAGCCACATATAAATTTTGCAACTGACACTTGGTCTTTTGGACTTATATTTGCACTTTTTAGTAACGAAGGTTTATTCGAGTTTGAAGCAAAACTCTATGATTTCTTATCTCTTGGCGAGAAGAAAAAAGCAATGCTTCAGGTAAAAGCGCTCCTAGAAAAAAATAATCCTACACGCGATGAATCCGAGCGCATCGCCTGCTGCTTTAGAAGCAATGATATAAGACTGAGTCCTACAACGCCGAAGATGATGCGAAATCAAAAGCTTGAAGAATGTATAAGAAAAGTAGATGACGAAATAGATGCGGTCCTAAAAAGGGTGGTCACATGACATTGCAAAATTACCAAAACGTCCAAAAGTTATTACCAGTCTGCAAGACCTCGTCCACAGCATGCTCCAAGACGATCCTAAAGATCGCATTAAGCCCGAAGAGGCACTACTGGCCCTTGACACAATAACCAAATGAGCAAAGTTTGACACTAATGTTCTGGTAGAACAAGTAGCCATAGCTAGCGAATACTTTTTTGTTTTGGTTACTATTAAATAGTCGCTATCTCGACTACAAGTTAATTTTTGTCTTTTTTCCCACCGTTTGCACCTAGCGGCTCAGAAACAGTGGGCTATTATTAAATTGTTCCTCCGGAACACAAACATCGGACATTAGAGCTGATGCCAATTCTGAGTTAACCTAAAGTCTTGCAATCTCATGGAACCAAGAAATTGATTTCCATAAGAAGTACCTTGAATATCTCCTTGTTCAGCTTTATAGATCTTTGTCCTTTTCTACCGTCACATAGCCTTGCAGTATGTTCCAAAGGAACATTTAAATAATAGCCCACTGTTTCGCGCCGACAGGTGCAAACGGTGGGAACAGTACAAAAAAAACCTTTAGTCGCGCCAGCGACTACTTATTATTTTCTTGCATGAAAGAATCGACTTCTTCACAATCTCATCAATTATGAGTCACCATTATGTTCAACAGCTTGTGCATGTTGTTTGGTCAACAGCAAATCAGCAGCATACGTTACCCGATACAAAAAGAAATCAACTTTACGCCTATCTTTCAACTGTTATTAAATCAAAGGGTGCCAAATTGTACATAGCGGGTGGTACACATGACCATATTCACTGCCTTATCTCTTTGCCCTCTACCCTCTGCATGTCAGCATTTATGCGAGAAATTAAAGTATATTCATCAAAATGGTTAAAACAACAACCAAATTTAGATTCAAAATTCGCATGGGAAGATGGATACAGTGTTGTAAGTATACAAAATGACCGTGTGAATGCGGTCTGTACCTATATTAAAGGAGAAGAAAATCGACATAAAACAGAAAGTTATAAAGATGAACTCCTTAAACTGCTACAACTACAAAACATTTCTTACAATGAAGAATACTTTTTAAAAAACACGCATGCGAAGATACTGCTTCACTTAATATGGGCTACAAAAAATAGAGCGGGTGTTTTGAATAAAGAAATTCGACCTTCACTTTATAGGGAAATGTCTCATGCTGTGACAAAAACGGGCGGGGCCGTACATGCTATTGGAGGTGTTGAAGATCATGTTCATATTTTGATTGAAGCATCGCGAACTGTTGCTCTAGCTGATGGTATAAAAGAAATAAAAGATGCTTGTAGCCGCTTTTTATCGTCTATGAACAATTTTGAATGGCAAACAGGATATGGAGCATTTTCTATCAGTTATTCAACGCTAGAACATGTTAAACAGTATATTTTTCGGCAAGAAGAACACCATAAAGAAATATCATATGCCGATGAATGGAATGAATTTCTTTTAAAACGGGGTTTGTTAAGTATTAAATAGTCGCTGGCGCGACTAAGGTTATTTTTGTCTTTTTTCCCACCGTTTGCACCTAGCGGCTCAGAAACAGTGGGCTATTATTAAATTGTTCCTCCGGAACAAACGCATCAGAGCTGATGCAATATTGAGTTAACTCTAAAGCTCATCACCTATTGAAAGTGAAAAAAATTGATTTCGAGAAGGAATTACATTGAATATCGGCTTCCTCCTAGATCAGCTTTATCAGCTTTTTTATCGTCAAACGGACTTGCATATGTTCCAAAGGAACAATTTATTAATAGCCCACTGTTTCGCGCCGCTAGGTGCAAACGGTGGGCTATTATTAAATTATTCCTCCGGAACAAACAGGTGCTTAACGCGGCCTAAGGGACTCGTCGTAGATGAAAAAGCGGCGAATGCGCGGGCCGAGGCACGTCATCAGCTCGTGTACGATTGAGCCGCCAAGGGTAGCAAGCTCTTCCGGGGCGATGTAATCGCCGTTGTCATCTTCGCCAAAGAGTAGGGCTTGATCGCCGATGCTTGCTTCGGGGATGTCGGTGATGTCTACCATCATGTAGTCCATGCAGATGCGGCCTACCATCTTGGCGCGTTTGCCGTGAATGGCCACATAGCCTTTGCCGCTGTAGTTTCGATGCAGGCCATCAAAATAGCCGATAGGCAGCACTGCAATGCGCGCTCGATCGTTTTCGACCTTATAATCACGGCCATAGCTGATTGTATCGCCTTTTTGTAGCTCATTTATGCCAACGATACGCGAGATAAGCGAAATGGCAGGTCGTAATTCATGGGCTTGTCGGCAGGCATCTGATGAGTGAAGGCCGTAGGCGGCAAGTCCAAGTCGTACCATATTAAAACTTGAAAAACCAAAGCGAAGAGTAGCACTAGAATTGCATGCATGCCTCCAACGTGGACTATAGCCGGCTTCTTCTAATGTATCGATGGCATTTTGCAAAAGATTGGCTTGGGCATTTGTAAAGGCATCTTGAGTTGGGTCATCTGCGCAGGCAAAGTGGGTAAATACCCCTTCAAAAATCAGATTTGGACAAGAAATAATTTCTTTTGCAAGGCCAAGTACTTCATCTATTCGGCAGCCAAGGCGGCTCATACCCGTATCTACATGAAGATGTACTTTAATTTTCTTTTGCTGGTCTTGGGCAGCTGTCTGCAACGCAGATATGAGCTTTGGCTCTGATACTCCAACCTCTAAATCCCATTTTACGGCCTTAGCAGCTTCGCAAACTGCGGCATTGAGTACAAAAATATGTTCTTTTATGCCAGCTTGCCTCATCTGCACGCCTTCATCGACATAGGAAACTCCCAAAATATCGATTTGGCATGTCTTCAAAAATTTTGCGATGCGAACATCGTCAGTTCCATAGGCAAGAGCTTTTACCATTACCATAATGCGCGTATCGCGGCTTAGCTTAGATCTTATCTCGGCAATATTCGACTGAATTACAGCGAGGTTTATGATAACTTGATTATTTGGAGGACTTTCTTCGACCTGGCGTATAAGTTCGGCTATAGGAATTTTATTTGCGCCTTTAATCAAAACTACGTCATTTCTTGAAAAGTGCTTTTTAGCAGCTTCAAGGGCAGATTTTACATCTTTACATACCACAACTTCGGTATTTGGTGAGGCAAGCGTTAAATGCGATACAAGATGTGATGCACTTTCAGGATGGGAAATAACTACAAGATGTACTTTATGTTTAGCAATAGCATGGGCAAGTCTTGCCATGTCATTTTCTAATGGCTCATTTGCCGATCTTAGACCGCCAAATAAAAAGATCTTTTTTCCTGCTAAACGATTTTCACTATCTTCAAGCATTTCCATTTGCCGAAGCGCAATATCACACGACATAGGATCTGCGCTGTAGGTATCATTAATAAAAGTAGTGCCGCTTTGTGATTTAAATACCTCGATGCGCATAGGCTCTGGAACATAGCTTTGAAGGCCTTTTATGATGGCAGAAGGGGCAATTTCTAAAAGATGAGCACTTGTAATTGCCATTTTCATTAAGTCAAAAACATAGGCATGAGCATCGTGCACACAAAAATTTGTGTGCTCACCTGTGGCAAAGCTCACCGTAAAGTTTCCATGACGCGTATGCTCTATTTTAGGCATATTTTCAGTTGGCTTATCCCAGTAGATAACTCCTGGTACATGCTCAAGTAATGATGATATCTCATGAGGAGCTAAGGTCCATTTGCCTTTGCCGACTGCTTTTAGCAGCTTTATTTTTTCTTCAGCTAAAGCACTTGCACATGTAGTACGAGAAAGATTAGTAAGTACTGCATGATCTGGCTGAATCATCTGCAAAAGGCGGTCCATTTCACCCGGCTCCGAAATGCCTGCCTCAATAACAGCAAGTTTGTGCTGGCTTTGAATTTTAAGAAGGCTAAGTGCAACACCAATTTGGCTGTTAAAGCTTTCAGGGCTTACAAAAGTGGAAGAATGCGCTTCAAAGAGCTTTGACATTAAGTCTTTAAGCATAGTTTTGCCAAAAGAGCCCGTTACAGCTATTACAACAGCACTCATTTGTCGGCGGTAGGCTGCTGCCATTTCTTGCAAAGTTGTTAAAGGATCATCCACACGTATGAGGATTTTGTCGCTTGGAACTTCCGGGCCATTAAAATCTTTACGTACAAGGCATGCCTTAGCGCCAGAGCGAAAAGCTGCTCTGACAAATGCATGGCCATCAAAATTAGAGCCTGTGAGGGCTACAAAAAGGCTGTTTTTGCTTATAATACGCCGGGAGTCAATAGTAATTTGATCTACTATAAGCGGGCAATTTGCCCAGGAGCCTATATCAAGTCTTTCCATGCAGCACTCTCATATAATTTTGACCCACAAATAAACTTGCCACAAGCCAAGGAATGCCTAGTGAAACAATAGGAGATACAACATGACTTTTAGCTAAAACAAAGGCAACCTGCAAGATCAAAAAGAAAAAAAATAAAGAAGCCAATGACAAAAGATAAATCATAAAGTGCGGAATGCCTCTTCGAAAGCTTAGGCAATAAGATACTGGGGCAAGTGCTGCAAGCAGGCACAAAAAGGGCAGTGTAAGCTTGTAGATAAGAAAACTGCGTATATCAACTGCACGATCAGCTGATGATTTTCCATACAATAGCATTTGAGAAACAAGGGTGGTGATGCTTTGATCTCGTGGTAGTTGAATACTTTGTTTTAAAGAGTCTTCATCAAAGCACATCGTTGTCATAGGATGTTTTTGATATGAATTTTGTTTTACCATTTTACCGCTACTTGTGCGCGCGATATGGTCTACATTGTAGCCAAAGGGCGGGCTTTCAGCAGAACTTAGCGTTTGCATATGGTATAGTTCATCAACGCTTACAACCCAAAATACATCAGAAAAAACAGCTGTTTTGGGATTGTAATTGCTATAAAACATACGTGAGCTATCTTTTAAAAGAACTTCTCGAACGCCTGTTTCATTTACAGCTGCTGCTTTCTTGCCAAAATCATTTTCTTGAATTAATAGGGCCATTGGCTGGGCTCTCGGAAGAAATACTTCAAAGTTTATTAGGAGCAGAAGTGTCATGGCACATGCCGCTACAACAAAAGGCTTTAAAAGTGATTTTAAAGGTACACCGCTTACTAATAGAGCGACAAGTTCATTACGTGCCTGAAACGATAAAAGTATGCGAATGGTTCCTATAAGCACAGTAAAGGGGACTAATACATCTAAACGCCGAGAAAAAGTGCAAAGATAGTAGGTAAGCCATACCAAAAAAGAGGTCTTTCCTGCACGAATGTCTTTAAGGTGTGTCATGACATCAATAGCTATATAGATAGCAAATATGCCAAAAAGCAAAAAAGCAAATGTTTTAAAAATTTCTTTATAGAAATAGCGTTTCCAGATCATACCTCAATTCCTCTTTGAATGGCGCTAAGGCGCCGAATTGATGCTGCAACCAGGAAAACATGTGGTATAAGATAAAGAATAATTGCCGTCATTGGTTTTTCTTCTAGGCCTTTTGCAGCAAGGTAGCACACTAAAAATAAGCCTGTAAGACCTACAACATATACAAAGCGTCGACGTTTATGCATGCGGCCAAGCGAGCAGCCAAATGCAGATCCGGCTAAAGTAAAAGTAACAATAGATAAGGCAAGTGAAAATCTGCGCACAATTTCTGCATCTATTTTACGTATTTTTCTGGAAATGCTTTTGGAGCTTTTTTCTTGGCTAAGTTTTACTTCAATTTGATCTGAAAACTGGCGTCTTTTTGCTAGCAAAAGTGGAAGGCTAAGAAGGTCATTTCCAGCTTTCCACATGCGCTGCTTATTAGCAACAAAAGCCATTTCACCAATCGAAGTTGCATTTTCTTTGGTATTTTCTATAATTAAATCATCAAAATTAGTGCCCTTATTTTGAGTCTTGGTTGTAATAAGCGACATATTTTCACCGTGTAGCACATCACCATCAGCGGCTACTTTTTTGGCCAAAATAAGTGTTATTTTATCACCTGTGTTCATGGCTATGATAAAGTCTGTGGCATACTTGTCAGATACAAGTGAGCCTTTCATATCTACCTTTACACCGCGGCTTTCAAGTAAGGATGCATTTTGCAGCATGGCAAGCGGCTGCATTTGACGAACGGAATATTCAAGTTTTTTTGCCTCAAGATGCGTGCGGGCACTTAAATCAAAAAATAGCTCAAAAGAAGCAACTGCAATGAGCACCGAAAAAAGCATCAGGGGAGCGAGCATTTCATATAGGCTAATGCCAGATGCACGCGCTGCTGTAAGTTCGCTATTTGCCGAAAGGCGCTGAAATAGATACAGTGCGCCAATCAGTGTAGAGATTGGTAAGGCAATTTGCAAAACATAGGGGATTTGATACAGAATATAAAGAACTACAGAGCCAATAGAAGTACCGAGGCTTATCAGTTTTGCCGCTTCTTCAAGACGCGTTGAAAGCAAAATTACAAGAAATCCAAGTATTGAGAGCACTAAAGTCTTGCCATACTGTAAAAAAAGGTAGCGCCAGAGAAGTGGTAAGAGCATACTGGTAAACAACTTTGGTGTTTTTTATACAAGCCTTATAGTATAGCAATTTCTGCTTTATTGAGGTAAGCTCTGAAAAGAAAGTTCATTATGCAAAAAGAAGTTTTTGATTTTTTTGAAAAAAACATTGATACAGGACGTCCAATCATGCTTGGGCTTTCAGGCGGGCCTGACTCAACATGCTTGCTTGAACTTCTTTTACTTTGGAATAAGGCTGATGTGCATTTGGTGCACGTAGATCACGGCTGGCGTGCTGAATCGGCAGATGAATGTACAATGCTGCAAAAAAAAGCCAATGAGCTGAAGCTACCGTTTCATCATATCAAACTTGATCCATCGACCATTAGTGGGAATTTAGAAGCTGAAAGCCGAGACAGACGTTTAGCTTTTTTTCGTGAAATTGCACATAAAATTGGTGCCCAAGGGATTTTGCTAGGCCATCACGCAGATGATCAAAGTGAAACAGTTTTTAAGAGAGTGCTAGAGGGAGCGAGTCTACATGCTCTTGGTATACATGCTATACGCCGCATGTATGGTTTACTCTTTTTACGTCCACTTTTGTCTTTTACTAAAAAAGAAATTATTACATGGCTAGATAGCCGAACATGCAGCTATTTTACCGACCCAACCAACCTTGAAAATAAATATTTGCGAGCAAAGTTTCGTACTCATATTTTTCCCTATTTACGAACAGCTTTTGGCAAGGAATTTGAAAAGTCCCTTGTAGCCATTGGAAATGAGGCCCAGGAGCTATCTTCTTATCTTGATGCTGCATGTACTCCTTACCTAGAAAAAGTGCAAATTGGCCCTTGGGGGGCCTTTTTTGAGCATCTTCCTAAGGCAGGCGTTGAATTGCGACATATTTTACGCAGTCAAAGCCTGGCACTTAGCCGCCAGCAGCTTCAGCTTGCCGAAAGGCTTCTACAGCAGGGGGCTGCCAATAAAGAGCTTGCAACAGCCAATGGTACTCTTTTTATTGACCGAGGACGGGCGTTCTTTGTGCCAAAGCCAATACCCGATGTAATAGGCTCATTTTGCCTTAAAGAGGGAAGTTTTCAGTTTGGTGACTGGCAAATAGTTATAAAAACAGGCAATCAGCAAGAAACATCAAAAAATTGTTTTAAAGATGCTTGGAAAGGTGAAGTTAGTACCTATTTGCCAGCAGGGGAATACATACTTCGTCAACCAGAGTCTAAAATGAGGCGTCTTTTTAGTGATGGAAGAGATAAAGAATACGGACATTTTTTAAATGACAAAAAAATTCCACACTTTCTTATGTCTAAAGTGCCTGTAATGTGTAAAAATGAGATGATTGTTGAAGATTTTTTAACCGGAACGCCAACTTTAAAAATGGCTGAATCTTTACTTATTACACTTATTTATAGTAAGCGCACATCATTTTCTTCCAACAAATTGTCTTATAGTTTGGATTTATAGCCTATTTATATATCCTAAAGCTTACATGAATCACCATTTAATTTTAAATAAATATAACGTACTAAATTCTTTAAAGCAATAGGGTTATACTTCTTTAACTATACGCGCTAGAAAGATTTGCAAAGAGAGAAAATTCATGATAGAATCTTATCTGGTGGCAAAAAATCCGTCCAAATGCTAGGAAGGGTAAAAACCATCAAATTAAAATTTAGGGATTACATGAACGACGATAAAAAACCTGAACCGAAAAAGAGCTTTTCTAATTCATTAGTATTGATCGTCATGGGGGTAATACTGGCCCTCATAGTCATACAAAACTTCATTGAAACAAAAGTTGCAAGAGTTTCCTTCAGCTATCAACTAGAACCGCTGGTTAATTTAGATCTTATCCAACCCGAAGATAGCCGAAAGACTGCTGCAGCATCGAATCTCGTAACTTTTGCTGGCCGTTTTCGCGATAGACTTACAGACGAAGGCAAAAGCCGTTATAAGTACTTAGAACTCCTTGACAACAGCCATGAACTTTCTCAAGAAAAAGATCATTTGCAAACACAGCTTGAACTTACCAAAAAGCGTGTTGTTGATGCTGCTCAAATTTTCTTGCGTATATCCGGACAAGCCATTCCACAAGGTGGCTACAACGTATTTGATGAACTTTATGACACCCCAGAAAGACGCGATCATATTGTAATTCAAAATTTACCAGAAAAAACTTTTGCATCGCTTGCTGAAATTCAGTCAAAAGTATCTTCACAGCCAGCTGATGAAAGCATTAATCAACTTCAAGTGCTTGTGCGAAACCTCAGATCGCCGCTTTTGGGTATTGGTACAGAACAAATCAAGCAGACACTTCGCACAGTAGATGCAAATTTAGCGGCCGCTCAAAATCTAAAAGAACAAAATGCTAAAATTGCTGCCGCAGAAGCTGCCACAGCCGAGATTAGCGATATCTGCAAACAGCTAAATCAACAGCAAGATCACATTCGCTTGACTCAGCTTCGCTCGACACGTGCCTATAAAGACACACTTGATCAAATAACAGCTGTTGCACAAAAAATAGATGATAATCAAGGCAAGCTTACAAAAGCTTCACAAGCCGTTGCTGAGACTATTTGGTTTTTTAACAACCAGGAGCTTTCAACTCGCGCCCTTGAAAAACAAGACCCAGAGCTCTTTCATCAGTGGTTTGTCAATGCTAAAGAAGAATGGCAAGGCTTTGAAGCCAATAAAGGCGCATTCTTTAAGGCCCCAGACCAACCTCTAAACAAAGTGCTTGAAAAGACATTTAAAAGCGAAGAGCTTGCACCAAACTACATAAGCTACCTCTTGAGCATAGCTCCAGTCTTTTTAATACTGTTTTTACTCTATCTTGCTTTCTCTCGCCAGATGAAGGGTATGGGATCAGGTGCTTTAGATTTTAGTAAATCTCCAGCTCGCCTGTATCCAAAAGGTGCTAACAAAGTAACATTTAAAGACGTAGCCGGTATAGATGAGTGCTTAGAAGAGCTCCAAGAAATTGTAGAATTTTTGAAAAATCCACAGAAATTTACAGCCCTTGGCGGCCGCATTCCAAAAGGTGTACTTTGTATTGGCTCTCCAGGTACTGGTAAAACACTTGTTGCTAAAGCTGTAGCCGGTGAGGCAGATCGTCCATTTTTCTCGATATCAGGCTCTGATTTTGTCGAAATGTTTGTTGGCGTGGGTGCCAGCCGCATACGTAAAATGTTTGAAGAAGCCAAGAAAAATGCTCCTTGCATTATCTTTATGGATGAAATCGATGCCGTAGGTCGCCATAGAGGCGGCGGCGTGGGCGGCGGACATGATGAGCGTGAACAGACACTAAACCAGCTTCTAGTTGAAATGGATGGGTTTGATACTACTGAAGGCATTATTATTATTGCCGCAACTAACCGTCCTGACGTATTGGATAAAGCACTTCTTCGTCCAGGCCGATTTGACCGCCAGGTGTATATTCCACTACCTGATATTAAAGGCCGTTTTGAAATTTTAAAAGTGCATGCCCGCAAAATTAAGCTAGATACCTCAGTTGACCTAATGGCAATTGCCAGAAGCACACCTGGCTGTTCTGGTGCTGATCTTGCTAACTTGCTAAATGAAGCCGCATTACTTGCCGCACGAAACAACCGTAGCGCCGTAACTGCCAAAGAAGTATTTGAATCTCGCGACAAAGTACTATATGGCAAAGAGCGTCGCAGCATGGAAATTGACGAGCAAGAAAAGAAAACCACAGCCTTTCATGAATCCGGACACGCTGTTGTTGGCTGCTTTGTAAAACATGGTGATCCTGTCGATAAAGTAACCATTATCCCGCGTGGATATTCACTTGGTTCAACACAGTTTTTGCCAAAGAAAAACCGTTTAAGCTACTGGAGAACAGAGCTGCTTGACCAATTGGCTGTACTTATGGGTGGTAGAGCTGCTGAAGAGATTTTTGTGCACGATGTATCAAGCGGTGCAAAACAAGATATCGAGCGCGCCACACAGATTGCAAGAAGCATGGTATGTGAATGGGGCATGAGCGAAAAACTTGGCACTGTAACATATGATGAACGATCAGATTCAGGACAATATCTTGGCATGTCTCAATACAAGCCAAAGACGTACTCAGAATCTACCGCACAAGACATTGACACTGAAGTAAAAGAGATCCTTCAAAAGGCCTATGCATATTCAAAAGAGCTCATCCAAACCAACCAAGATATCGTTGTCTTGATGACAGATATGCTAATGGAATTTGAAACTATCGATGCTGAAGATGTTGAAAAAATGATCAAGCGTGAATGGAATGTGGATGAAAAACGTAACAAGCTTAAATCCATTGAAGATCTACATAAGAAACTTGATAATCAAGTAACACCGCCGCCAGCACCGCCTGTAGATAATGCTGAACAAAAAGCACCGGATGAGCACTTCCAACTGCAAAGTCCATAATGCTTAAAAAAAATATTGGTCAAAAAGATCGCCTCATAAGGGCGATCTTTTCATTTATACTCTTTATTGCTGCCTATCTTACTGGCAGCTTTCTTGTGCTAGCCCTCGCGCTATTTACGCTCTTTGAAGCCCTCATGAGCTGGTGTATTCTCTACCAACTTCTCGGCAAATCTTCGTGTAACATAAAGTGATATCGCAAAATTTTTCACTATAGGAAAAAGATTTTTTGACCGAAGGTCCCTGGAGTGTCGGTGCTTTTTGCACCGCCCTTAATTTTACAGACACCTTAACTTCAAAAACCTCAAAAACGAGATTTAGCCTTTTCTTGTTTTTAAGCTTATGTAGTTGAGGCGTGTGTAAAATTAAGGGCGGTGCAAAAAGCACCAGCACTCCAGGGACCTTCGGTCAAAAATTTAGTTAAAACCATTTTTTCTTTTTGAAGTAGATGAGCTTGCTGATTATCATACTGATTGTATCTTTATTAAAAATTGAAAACAAATCTTTATTGTAAAAAAACATGTAATTATTTATATTATAAAAATTATGACAACTAGTATGAATTTTAATACTTTATCAACAAATCGCTATTTTGCAAAAACACAATTTTGTAAAGATAAGAAAAATGAAAAAAAGTCTCATATTCCACCAAGCCTAAATAGTTTTACTCTTGCAGAACCTAGCTGCGGTCCTAAACTGTATGAAATATTCCATAAAAATTGGGCAAAACTTCCAGATTATCAACAGCTTTCTGCCAAAGTTCTAAAATCTCTGATTAATGAGGTCAAAGATCTAGGACTTCCATCAAATCTTACGCTGAAAAATCATCCAACCATTGGCTGGGGCCTCTTCGTAGCAGGAGGCAAGACCATAAAAGCAAAAAAAATCGTTGGCATCTACACCGGTAAAATAATGCTAGTTAATCCGAGAAATCCAAAAGAAAAGCCATGCTCACACCAAGATGATTATAACTTTTGTATTAAAACCAATCGCATTCATGTAAAACAGTCTGAATTTGAAGCTCTTCAAAAAGAAGGCAGCGCACGCTGCGATGCTGGCTATGACCATTCTAAAGGCTTGGAATTTATTGTAGATGCTTCCAAAACGGGAAACTTTACACGATTTATTAACCATAGCAACACTCCCAACCTAAAAGCGCGCTGTAAATTAGCAAAATTCGAAGGTGGATCGCAAATTATTATTGTGTTTATTGCCAAAAGAGCTATAACTGGCGAAGCTCTTTCTTTTAACTACGGTCCCGGTTACTGGAAAAACAAGGGCATTCAGCCACAAGAGCTAAAGCTCAGCGAATTCAATTAAGACCTCAAATTCTTTCATGCAGGTCCAAAACTTGGTAATCCTTTGATTTTTCAGGGCAGGCGCCACTTCGAGGATTTTGTCTTTTCTTGCAATAGGTTTTATAACGTTTTACACTGAGTCTCAGAAAGTAATGATTTTTGATAATCCCCAAGTTTATGGTAAATTGATTTTACGTCTTTTACGCATGCCATGCGCTGTTTTTGGGTGGGGTCATAACAAAAAAGTTTATTAACGCGATCTTGTGGCATGCTTGAGAGATCAAGCTCACTCAGCTGCGCATTTGAAATAAGACTTAGTTGATAATCTCCGAGCTTATTAAGAAGCGGTTGCACCTGGTTTGAGCTAAGATTCTCAAATCTGTTTTTTTGATTTGGTTCATAACAAAAGAGTTTATTAAGCCGATCTTGTGACATACTTGTAAAATCAAGCTCACTTAGCTGTGTATTTGAAATAAGACTTAATTGATACTCTCCGAGCTTATCAAGAAGTGGCTGCACTTGGTTTGAGCTAAGAGCCCTAAAACGCATTTTTTGATTTGGTTCATAACAAAAGAGTTTATTAAGCCGATCTTGTGGCATACTTCTAAAATCAAGCTCACTCAGCTGTATATTTGAAATAAGACTTAATTGATACTCACCGAGCTTATTTAGAATAGTTTGGACTTGCTGATACCGCAACGCTTCAAATCGCTGTTTTTGGTTTGCTTCGTAACAAAAGAGCTTATTCAAGCTATCAGGCACCATATTAGAAAAATCTAACTCTTTGAGTTGTGCGTTAGAAATAAGACTTAGTTGATAATCACCTAAGTTATTTAGAATAGATTGTACTTGCTGGTGGCTCAGTGCTTCAAATCGCTGTTTTTGATTTGCTTCGTAGCAAAAGAGTTTATTTAGGCGATCAGCGGACATATTCGAAAAATCTAGCTCTTTAAGTTGCGTTGTTGAAATAAGGCTTAGTTGATAGTCGCCAAGCTTGTTAAGCATAGACTGAACTTGTTGTACACTGAGAGCTGAAAATCTCTGTTTTGCGTTGGCATTATAATAAAATAATTGATTTATTTGGACGGCCGGGATATTTGTAAAGTCAAGATCGGGGAGTTGATAGTCTTTTATCAGTAAAACAGGAAATTGTTCATCATAAGGATTTAAGAATGGTCCAAAAGCTTTTGCAGAAGTTCTAACAAATTCTATTAAGCGCATTTCACCTATAGTTTTTGGAAGAGGAAGCTTAGCTGGTTCATCTGGATAGGCATGAACTTTAGTTTTAATAAATAAACGCTGTCTTGTTGATACACCTTGAATTTGCTCTACTTTTAGTTGTATAAATTCAGCTTCAGGAAGCAGTGCAAATGTTAAGGCTGATTTATCAGGCGGATATTTGAGATCGACAATTGTTACCATTTCAAGAGACTGCCTATTTGCAATTTGCAGTTTTTCGAAAAATTTTTCACCTCCGTAGACTTCAATATTTTCCTGCAGTTCAAATTTTTCAATCACCGTTTGTCTTTCTTCTAAGCCCATTTCGGCAAAATTACAAAGTGTTATTTTTAAAGCATCGTTAAACTTTGGAATTTTTACCCCATCAACATAAATTACTTCATTCACAATGGTTTTAGATACTTTATATTTTGCTTGTTTTACTATATCGTTTGCCACAATGTCGTAGCATTCTTTTTGAAAGAGCGCTTCTTGAACGAGATAAGAGCCAACTTTATCACTAAAAATTGTAACAAACCATCCGCAAGATTCTTGTAAATCGCGTGCAATACAGTAGAGGCTTAACGTAAGAGAGTGTCGGTTACCTTGTATGCTTTGGGGAATTCCGACAAACAGCGCACTTGCTAGATGATAAATAGTTTTTACGAGACCAAACGTGCATACATAAGGAATTGCAATTACTTTACGTAAAATGGCATTTTGTCCATATCCTACAGCATCATATTGCTCATAAAAGTTTTTAGGTGACGCAGTGCCATAACAAAACTGTATATCGGATTTAGCTATCTCACTTGTAGCAACAGCTGCCACAGTTTTGTACACTTCAAAGTCATTAATTATCTTCACATTTACCCCTTATGAAAGGGCAGATTGTAATATCTCTTTCTTATCCTGACAATAATAAAAACAGAATAGGCGCTAATAATGGGGCCAAAGTGCAAATTTATGCTTTTTTTAATCGGCTTAATGAATTAGCAATGTTTTGAGTAGAAATCTTGCTTACCCCTGCTTCCTCAGCGTAGTGCATCCAGTTTGAGGTGGCCTGTAACACTTCATCGAGTATATTTTCTGCTTTTATTTTTGCTATGCCTATGTTTAGGGCGAGCTTTACGAGCTCAGCATAGTGCGGATTGCGACCATTACCCATTACTGTCGTAGAGTGCTCACCTCCAGGCCCCATCGAAAAGGTAAGATCATATGCAGGCGATACGGTCCACTGTCCATTTGCACCCATTAAGAATGAAAAATTCTTGGCATGATCATCTCGATTATGTGCAAAGACGTTAAATGCACAGTTGCGAAACTGCTTTTCAGATTCCTTCATATTTTTTGTAAGAACTTCGGTGGCTTTCATGACTGTCTGATAGTCCAGACTTGGGATACGATGATCTGCATGTAAAAGGCCGCTAAGCGTATGCACATGAAGGAATGAATCCTTAGTTCTATCAAAGCGCTGTACGCCAAAAAATCCATATCCTTCTCTAGATTTAAAAAGTTTTGCTTCAGGTACTTTAATATTTGCAGCTTTTGCCATCAAGTGATATGCATATTCAATTGGTCCAATGTCTTTTGGATCAACTGATGATCGAAATTTCACAATCCAATCAAAATGTGGATGGGTAAACTGGTTATCGGATACCTGCATAACACCTGTTTTAGGATTAATACTTATCAGAATTTTGGGCCTTGCGCCGGCTGAAGAGCCATTCATAAAAAGCAGATCATCAACATAAAGTTCCTGATTTGTTGTTTCAAAATGTATACACTCATTTGCTAAAGTATCCAGATCGATCTGCGCTTGAGTAGGTACCTCTTGAGAATGTTCCGGCTGATACTGAAGTGCGCCCATTCCTCGAGTTCCTACATAACGTAGGCGATCAAGTGGAGTAAGGTTTTCTGGCACTATCCCTAAACTCATAAGTTTGCGATCAAGCAGTAATCGCCCCCAACCATCAGGTAAGCTATCATTAAAGATCCCAAACAGTCCATCGAACGTGTAATCAGGGCAGGCAATTACACCTGGTTTTAGGGGAAGCTTAAACGGTGAAAGTTCAAGTCGGGTGTCCAGAAACTCCGAGCTGTATTCAAAAAGTATTTTTCTATTTACAAATGCAAGTCTCCCCATTGGAATTACTTTTTCAGTTTGACAATAAGTTACATTGATTATGCTGCTCATTAACTCCTCCCACGCATGCGGGGTTTTTGTTGTAAAAGTTCGTTAAGAGTAGAATAAGCCTCTAACGGCTTAGGTGAAAAGAGGGTAGTAAAGTCATTAAGTGCTTCTAGTACTAGAGCAAGTTTGAGAAGTGACTCAAGGGATATTTTTCCTGTATGTTCAAATTTTTTTAGCACTCCAAGGCTTACGCCGGATCGCTCAGCAACTGTAGTTTGAGTAAGATTTAATGCGAGCCTCTTAACCCTCGCCCGATGTGCGATCTCTAATAAAAGGCCTTTAGGGGTATGTAAGCTAACAGTCATAATAGTATCCACTAAACTAGATGTTTGTCCTTACTAGATATTATAATATCTCCTATTTTTTTACAATCACAATCTGTAACCTATAGGGTTCCTAAATTATTTACGAAAACAGGTTTACCAGTAATCGCCGTTATTCTTTCTGCCCAATTGGCATTTGTAATTTCTAAATTGCTTGTACGAAGTATTTCTAAAAATTGACCCGCATAAAGTGCGGGAAATGTCACTAAAGCATTTTGCGAAATACATATGCCATTTACATTATCATGTTTTACTATGTTGCGTGTTACAATAGCATTGTTAAATACTAAAGAAGCTTTATCCGAAGCGCCAGCAAGCAATCCCTCAACGAAGGAGATCATCTCTTTGGGATTGGCTGATTTTTCTAATTTTTTAAACCAACCTAATTGAACTTCACATTTTACAATACAGCCCATGCTAAAATTTTGTGACATTGTCATAACAAAAACCTATTATTTTAATTAAAAAACACAATTATGGCATAATAATTAATTAAGATGCAACAAAAGTAAAACAATAGAATGATAGAACGATAAAAAACAAAAAAGAACTGCCCTAATTTTACGGCAGATGAAATGTAAAGCAATTTAATTTTTTATGTTTTATCGTTTTTATCGTTCTATCGTTTTTTATCATTTTTTTCTCTCTAGATTTTGATTAAGTGAACGGTAGTGCGCTGCCAGTGGAAAACAGTGCAATTATTGTTATCAGTCGTTAATTTGTGAGTAAAAAAACCAAAAATGTACTTTTGGGTTTGTTGACTTATATAGCGTAAATATTTATAATCCAAAGTATTTATTATTAGAATATTTTAATGCAGGTAAGAAAATGGCATCTTCTGTAACAGCTTTTGCAGCTCAACCTCTAGCACTAGTCCCAGCCCAAGTTCAGAGTACAAATAAGCCCGGCCTCGATGAAATTTTTCATAGAAAACAAGAACAAGTGTATGTAATCAAACGTCCCGATTTTATTCGTTCCTTTACAGTTACGGATAATAAGATCTATCTTTTGACACATGCATTGCCCTCCAATTCATGGGATCACCAAAACACTAATGGCAAAGTTGTAGTTTTGGATTTTGAAACGCGTAACTTGATTGAAGATTTTGAAGTATCGATCGGACGTTTGCCGTATCATATGGCTATCTTTGATCGCTGGGTTATATGTGCAGCGCAAGAATTGGGAGTGCTTGCTTTTTTTGATAGAGTAAATAAGCAAATGCCACCTGTACAGATTAATTTAGGTTCTGCATTTGAGAACAGAAGTGGCTCAGTTCAGGGCCTTGCAATTACAAAAGATGCTATTTACGTTGCAATGTGGACCCATTATAATCAAACTGATCGCCAAGGGCATATCCTAAAGGTGCAGCGAGATCACTCACAAAATCAAATATTTTTTCCGCAAAAGATAGAGGTGCTTTTTACCGAAAAAGGAAATGATATAGGAAACATCAAAATTGTTGATGACAAACTCTACTTTTCTGATGGACAAAAGGTATTTTGCTTTGACGAAGCATCCAAACGAGCGAAAATGATTTATGATGCAGAATGCGTAGTGTGGAGTTTCGATATTTTGCCAGATGGCCAAGCTGTCGTAAAAAATAACGATAGTCATCACTCTAAAGACTGCATCAAAGCCTGCGAGGGATACCTGCTTTATGAAGCTTTTAGTGGAGTAACGATCAAACGCGTAGGTGATAAAACGCAAAAAGTGACTAAAGAACACGATGAAGCCTATCATCTGCATATGATAGAAGTATACAATGGAGCACTCCTTGCTCTACATCGAAACTATCAGTACAAAAGCTCTAGTCTTATCATTTGGTCTGGCGTTTAAATAGCGCCAGCTTGCTATCGGCTACAAAATGACCGGCGTGAAGGCGCCAAAATTAAAATACAAATTCTTATTTGGCTGTTTTTTTAACTTACGAACAATCTTGGTAAACTTGCAAGGGCTTTAACCTATTTGTGCTTTACATGAAGAGTAGCTATTCGCTATTCTCCCACGCATGATTAGCACGCACTACACACTTGAGCTCTATAACTGCGTACGAGAGTTACTTTCACCTCAAGAACGCTATCAATCGGCATATCCTGTTACACTAAATCCAACGTGGTTAGCTGTTTATTATCATGGAACTTGCGGGCCTGCAGCCTACTCACGGGCCGTTCGCACAATAGATCAGCAGGCTTTGCCAAAAATTATAGGCGATGTCCAGATAGTATGCTGGAAGACGCTTAATGCCTCGATAACAAGTTATGATCTAAAAAAAGAATCTGCCATTGAAGTGCTTGAACGCACGCTTTCAGAAGGTGAGAAAGCGCCACTTATACAAAAACTGCAAACCGTGTTAAAAGATGACGCAAGCGATGCTTCCATAGAAAATTCAATATGCACATGGAAGAAATGGGGAATTTATAAGGAAAACATGGGGCAACTTTCGGTACTGCTGCTTCAGCGAAATAGTATACTTGCTGCCGTGCGTTCTAAGACTACATTTGCATGGGATGCAGCAACATTTCCTGAGAGAAGCTTTTGCGTCACCACACGCGTCTGGGTTGCTCCCGCGTTTGTGGAACTTGCCAAAAAAACTGCAGAGCTTATCACTACCATCGACTCGCATCGAAGTATCTGTCTTTCAATGCCCGAGCATAGCTTTGAAAATCCGCCCTTACTACAGATTTCACGCATCTATCAATCACAGGGTGCCTATCTTAAAGCCTCAAATAACGATCACGAAGATCTGTCTTTAGACATTAGTCTTGACTTGCTTCTTCGCATTATTGCAACCACGTACACTCGCCATTATTGGGTCATTGCACCTTGAAATGAGTACAGAATTTTATATAAAAAAAAAGCGGTGCTGGATTAGCACCGCTTGTTTAAGAAAGGAATTTAGCCTGCGTGCTGCACTTGCTGAGGCTTTTTAGCAAGTAGAGCGCGACGGCTGAGTTTTACTTGTCCGCGATCATTGACATCTAGAACCTGTACAGCGATTGTATCGCCAACTCGGCATTTGTCTTTGGTGTATTCGAAAATGTTTTCGATTCTTGCACTATCAAGCTCGGAAATGTGGCAAAGGCCTTCTTTTCCTGGCAAGATTTCTACAAAAACGCCAAAGGCAACTACTGAAGTGATTTTACCTTCGTATGTACGGCCTACTTCAACTTCGGCTGTAAGGCCGTTAATGATTGCTTTTGCATCTTCGATGCCTTGCAAATTAGATGAAGCAATACTAATGACGCCTTCGTCGTTAATGTCGATCTCTACACCTGTTTGCTCGATGATAGCACGGATTTGTTTGCCACCTGGGCCGATGATAATGCCGATCTTGCTTGGCTTAACATAAAGCGTTACAATACGCGGTGCCCACACTGACATCTCTTCACGAGGCTTAGGACAAGCTGCTAGCATCTTGTTAAGGATGTGAATTCGTCCTTCTTTGGCCTGTGCAAGAGCATTTTTCATAATTTCTATGGTAATGCCTTCAACCTTAATGTCCATCTGGAAGGAAGTAATGCCTTCGGCATCGCCTGCAACCTTAAAGTCCATATCACCTAGGGCATCTTCGAGGCCCAAGATATCAGAAAGTATTACAGCGTGGCCTTTTTCGAGGATTAAGCCCATAGCAATACCAGAAACTGGTCTTTCAATAGGAACGCCGGCATCCATTAAAGCAAGACAGCCGCCACAAACTGAAGCCATGGATGATGAACCATTGGATTCAGTGATATTTGACTCTAGACGTATTGTATAAGGGAATGCTTCTTTTGTTGGTAAAATAGCTAAAAGGGCTCTTTCAGCTAGTTTTCCGTGGCCAACTTCGCGGCGGCCTGGAGGACCTACGCGGCCAACTTCGCCAACCGAAAATGGTGGAAAGAAATACTGCATATAAAAGCGAGAAGCACCTTCACCTTCGAGATTTTCAAAGCGCTGGGCCATTGTTTCACCGCCAAGCACGCATATAGCCATAGTTTGTGTTTCACCGCGTGTAAACAGCGATGATCCATGAGCTCTTGGCAAAATGCTTTGCTCGATATCAATTTGGCGAATATCAGTAGTTGAACGTCCATCGGCACGAATTTTATCGTCGATGATCATCTTGCGCATGATATCACTGGATAATTTTTTGAACGCAGACTTGACATCATTTTGTGAATAGTGAGGAGTGCGCGTTTCTTGGGTTAGCTCCATAAAAGCTTGAGCTTGCAACTTGTTTGAGCCATCTTCACGGTGCTCTTTTTCTTTTGTACGAAGCACCTGGCGAAGCTCTTTACCGATAAGTGCATCAACTTCTTTTACCACATCTTCGCCTAAAACTTTTAGGGTATCTCTTTTCTTTGGCTTGCCAAGAAGTTTTTGCCAGTTATGAATAGCTTGGCAGATTGTGCGTATAGCATCATGACCTGTCTGAATTGCTTCAAGAATTTGATCTTCTGTGAGGAATTTGCAGTTTCCTTCGATCATAAGTACAGCATCTTCAGTACCGGCTATCAAAAGCTCTAAGCTTGATTCTTTTTGCTGCTCAACTGTTGGGTTTACAACAAATTTATCGTCAATAAGCCCTACGCGGCATGCACCAATTGGTTTTGATAAAGGAATATCAGAAATTGCAAGAGCACAAGAGGCGCCGCAGATAGCAAGCACATCTGGACTATTTACGCCGTCATATGACCAAACATAGGATAGAATTTGAGTATCGTGATACCAGCCTTCTTCGAACATTGGTCTTAAAGGGCGGTCAATAAGGCGGCAAACAAGTGTTTCGCGCTCAGTTGGCTTGCCTTCACGTTTAATATAGCCTGCAGCGGTACGGCCTACAGATGCAAACTTCTCTTGGTAGTCAATACGCAAGGGAAGAAAGTCAATATCGTTTAGTGGAGAAGCTGTAGCACATGCAGTTGCTAATATCATGGTATCGCCTGAGCGTACAACGACTGAGCCGTTGGCTTGACGAGCAATTTTGCCAGTCTGGAAAATGATTTCCTGTCCACCGACAGTGATGCGCATTTCGTGTTCTTTCATCTAAATAAACTCCTGTATCAATAAAGGATACTGTTTTGACATCTTATGGGAATAAAAGGAAGGTTTTTTTTGCTAGAGCCTGCAGTGAACCTGCAGGCAAGATAGATAATGATCAAAAATTATCGGCGTAAATTAAGCTTTGTAATTAAAGCTTGATAGCGCTTGGTATCTGTTGAGTTGAGATAGTCCAAGAGTCTGCGGCGCTGTCCGACGAGCTTAAGAAGGGCCAAACGTGAGTTATGGTCCTTAGGTGTTCGCTTGAGATGGTCTGTTAGCTCAGCAATACGCTCGGTAAGAATAGCGATCTGCACATCTGCAGAACCGGTATCTTTTTCGTGCAACTGAAACTTTTTTGTGATCTCTTCTTTCGTTCCTTTATCCAGAGACATTAGTATCTCCCCCTAAAAAATGTTCGTCCCACTATTTTACTATAAAATGCCTTAATGATCAAGCTCTATTGTCTGAGGCTGTGAAAAAATAGAGATTCAGGCGATTTCGTCGATCTTTCTTGCAGCTTTCAAAATTTAGGCCCGTCCAAACCGGCACGTGGGACGGTTCGGACGGGCCTAAATTTTGAAAGCTGCAAAAAATATCGACAAACTCGTCAGAATTCTAATTTTTTTACAACCTCTCTGATCTCATGGCATAAAGTGTAGATAATGCTGTTTCAAGCCCAATACATACCCCTTCGGCGTAGCGGAATTCGGGACTATGTTCAAGCTCTGGATAGTCCTGAGGCTGTAATATATCATCTGAGGTAAGCTGTGGCAAGATGCGTTTTGCAAAGATTAAAAGCTTGGCTCTTTCACGGGAGCACATCGCTTCTAATTCCTGAACCATTTTGGTTATTTCGTTCATTTTCTTTACGCCTTTTTTGAAAAAATAGCTTAAGAGGCTGTTGACACCATGTTTCTAAACAGCCAGATCTCACTTGAATAGTATGTAGAGGATGTTTTGAGCTAAAAAGATCGACCCAGCTGCCATTGGCGCCAAGGCGCACATCCGGAGCGCCCCAAACTAATGCATCAAGTCGCGATAAAAACATGGCCCCTGCACACATAGCACATGGCTCGAGGGTGCAATAAAGAGTACATCCCTTTAAACGCCAGTTTTCCACTACATTTTCAGCCGCTGTTATTGCCAGCATTTCACTATGTGCGGTTGCATCTTTTAAAAGTTCAACCTGGTTGTAGCCTCTAGCAATGATTTGGCCGTCTTTAACGATAACAGCACCGACCGGGACTTCATTTGCCTGAAAAGCTTTAATTGCTTCCTTAAGTGCCTCACGCATATAGCGCTCATCATCGTTGGTTATTTGATCAAGAGGGGGTAAAAGAGACTGTAGCATAGTAATAAGACTCTACCGAAATAAACGTTTTTTTAATGAAACCCACCTAAGCCTTAGGCGCTCATACATACTTAAGGAGTCTTGACCATCTTTTGATATTTTTTCTAAGGTAGCATCTACAAAAGCATCTTCGTGATTATGCATAACTTCTCGCTTCTTTCTTATGGGGCCGAGCACATTCCACTGCCAAATGCGCGAAAAGCCCAAACTCATTTTTTGCAAGATGCGATCAAGTCCTGTCATCCAATCAAAAGGACTACGAAGGCCAAGTACAATAAGTCCCCAAAAATAGCTGAATATAAAGGCTGTAAAATAGGCGCTAAAAGAGACTATATCTTGCTGAACAAAGCTTAAAAAAAGTGTTCCAAACAATGCTACCATAAGCACCCATTTGGCTTTTAATGGTAAAACAAAGAAAAGAAGAATTTCTTGGTAAGGATCAAGCATTGCCCATAAAGTAGTAAGGGCGAGTATCATCGGCATAAGCTCTGATGTATGAGCAAATATTTGAAATTTTTGCATTACGTAAAGTGCCGCAAAGCCGCTTAAGATAGCGCTTGTAAAATAGATCACCATAAAGCGCATTTTACCAATACGTTCCATAACAATAGACCCAAAAAGCCAAAAAACAAGCATGCTGAAGGCAAAATCAATCAAAAATCCAAATGAAAAAGAAGAGGAAGGCAGCAGAAAGAGGGATGTAATAGGCTGCCAAAAGAATCCTTGAGTGTAAAACTCAGGACTTAAGGCAAAAAGCCGCTGAAGTCCAAGCCATGAATCTAAAGATACACACACAAGCGTAGTTATGCAGGTAATTTGCAAAAGACGCTTCATGAGATCAGGTGTATAGGCTCTTTGAAATTGCCACGGAGGTATGGTCATAGTTATAACGAGGGTATATTTAGCATATTGTTTTACCAAAGAAGCTATATTGATGCCAATCATTTCTATCGAGCCCGAGCCCGAGACCGCTCACTTAATCAAAATCTCGAATGACAAAACGATAGAACGATAAAAACGATAAAAAAAAAGAAGAGCTGGCAGAGTCTTAGCGGCAGAAGAATCAACAATTTATTTTTTTATGTTTTATCGTTATTATCGTTCTATCGTTGTATCGTTTTCTCTTATTTAGATTAAGTGAACGGGCTCTGTCTCGATAAAATACTGACAGAAATTGTGTCATATCAGTTTTAGTCTTGAAAATTATGTGGCCAATAGGTATTCTTCGATGCAAAGATTTTAACTAGAAGAGTGTTTATGAAGGAAAATGCCCATCCAAAATATCAAGAAGTACTGTTTGTTGATTCTGCAACAAACCACAAGTTTATCTGCGGTTCAACACTCCAGACAAACCTTGTAGAAACTCATAATGGTAAAGAATACCCAACAATCCACGTGCCTATTTCATCAACTTCCCACCCATTTTTTGTTGGTGGCAAGGGTATTGTAGACACCGAAGGTCGCGTTGACAAGTTTACAAAGCGATATGTTGTTGCGCAAGCAAAAGCACAAGCTGAAGTTGCTGCCAATATTGAGCAAAAAGAAAAAGAAACAGAAGAAAAGTCAAAGCGTAAAAAGAAAACGACTAAAACTGCTTAAAATTACTCTGAATTCTTAGGGCCAGTCGTTATTATGATGATGTGGCCCTATTTTATTGGAATTTCAAATTATGAATCCCAAATATGATGACGCTAGTATTCGTCTTAAAGAGCTCGAAGAAGAGCTTAGCATGCCAGATGCTGCCTCGGATCAAAAAAAATATCGAGAGCGCACTCAAGAATATGCGCGTTTATCTGATCTTAAAGGCCTTTTTGAAGATGTCATGAAGCTCACTAAAGAACTTAATGACAACGAAGAGCTTTTAAAAAACGAAAAAGACCCCGAATTTATCAGCGTTATTACAGCTGAGCTTGAGCCACTAAGAAAGCGGCTAACCGAAAGCCATCGCAAGCTTGAGATGTCCCTTTATCCTCCAAGTCCATATGACAATTGCAACACCATTATCGAGCTAAGAGCAGGCGCCGGCGGGGACGAAGCTGCTTTATTTGTGGGTGATTGCGCTCGCATGTATGAAATGTATGCCAATCGCATGGGATGGAAGGTTGAACGCCTTTCTGCTACCGAATCTGATCTTGGCGGCTTTAAAGAATATGTAGCAGTCTTTTCTGGACCAAATGCTTTTCGTTATTTGCAGTATGAAGGTGGCACGCACCGTGTTCAGCGAGTTCCAGCTACAGAAGCTCAAGGGCGAGTGCACACCTCAACAATTACCTGTGCAGCACTTGTTGAGCCGGAAGAAGATGAAATTATTGAAATTAACGAAGAAGACCTCCGTATTGATACCACAAGGGCATCAGGTGCCGGCGGTCAGCACGTTAACAAAACAGATAGCGCCGTGCGTATTACCCACATGCCGTCTGGCATAGTAGTTTTTTGCCAAGAAGAGCGCAGCCAGCATAAAAACCGCGACAAAGCTATGAGAGCACTAAGAGCCAAACTTGCCGATGCCGAACTTCGCAAGAAAAAAGAAGCCATCGACGCCACGCGCCTATCTCAGGTAGGATCAGGTGATCGTTCCGAAAAAATACGAACATATAATTTTCCGCAAAATCGCCTCACAGACCATCGCATAGACCTTACAAAATACAATCTAGATCAAATTATCAATGGCGATTTGCAAGATATTTCTGAGGCCTTAATTGCCTATTATCTCAAAGCAAACGAATGAAGCCGTTAAGTGAAATACTTACACTTTCCATCGAGTATGTGCGCCAAAAAGGTTCCACACATACCCGCCGCGAAGTAGAAGAACTTATAGCCTATTCTCTTGGCAAAAAACGTTTAGATCTATTCTTAAACTTTGACAAGCCTCTCAACCACGATGAGCTGGCATGCATTCGTAAAAACTTAACGCGTCTTGCCGCCAATGAACCCCTGCAATATATTGAGGGCAAGGTTCGTTTTTATGACTGCACGCTGCATGTAGATAAGCGCGTACTTATACCAAGACCTGAAACCGAGCTTTTAGTTGATCGCATTGTAAAGCACATACAGCTTTATCCATATGCATCTAAAACACTTTGGGATGTATGTACCGGATCTGGCTGTATAGGGATTGCGCTTAAAAAAGCACTTGGCGGCCTAAGTGTTACATTATCAGATATTTCAAGAGATGCTTTAGATCTTGCCGCAAAAAATGCCGAGGCAAATGAAGTTGAAGTAAATATGCTTCAAGGCGATCTTTTAGAGCCTTTTAAAGGCCAAAAGGCCGACTTTATTGTGTGCAATCCTCCTTATATTGCAGAAGGGGAGTATGCAACCCTTGCTGCGCATGTACGCGACTTTGAGCCAAAAGGCGCACTGATTTCTGGCCAAAGCGGCTATGAATGCTATGAAAGACTCTTTTGCGAGCTTACTCGCTTTTGCAACCCAGGTGCTCTTTGTTGGCTAGAAATAGGCCACAATCAAGGCCAAAAGCTTCTTACCCTACTTTCCAATTACAAATGCGCCAAAGTAATCCAAGACTTTTCGCAAAATGATCGCTTCATCGAAATTCAAGTTTCGTAAAACTTTTTTTTGACCGCAGGTCTCTGGAGTGCGGGACTTTTTGTCCCGCTCTTAATTTTACGTGCACAGTAACATCAAAAACAATAAAGCGAAAATTAACGCTTTTTTCTTCTTTGAAGCTTATGTGGAAACAGTGTTCGTAAAATTAAGAGCGGGACAAAAAGTCCCGCACTCCAAAGACCTGCGGTCAAAAAAAGTGTCAATTATATTATTATTTAAATTTTAATTGATGAATGAGGTGTAAAATAGATGCAAAGATTGGCATTTTCAAATTCCCTCTTATTCCATCTTTTGATATCCTATCACCGAGAATAAGAAGGACTTTTCATGTTTGCCGCACTGTCGGATACATTTCGTAGCGTATTTACTAAAATTGCAGGGCACAAAAAGCTCTCTGAAGATAACATCTCAGATGGTTTAAACGATGTTCGCCTTGCTCTATTGGAAGCTGATGTCCAGTACGGCGTGGCAAAGACCTTTATTAATCGCGTCAAAGAAAAAGCCATTGGCGAGAAGATTATAGACTCTGTAAGTGCCTCACAGCAGTTTGTAAAGATTGTGCACGATGAACTAGCTTCGCTTATGGGCAGCACCGAAGAAGAGCTAAAATTCTCCAAAAGACCCGCTTGTATACTTCTCTGCGGCCTTCAGGGCTCTGGAAAAACAACTCATAGCGTAAAGCTTGCAAACTTCCTTAAGAAAAAAGGTCGTTTCAAAAACCCATGCGTGGTTGCTTGCGACCTTCAAAGACCAGCAGCTAGAGAGCAGCTTAAAACGCTTTGTTCAAGTGTGCAAATAGACTGCTTTAGCCAAGATAGTGTTCATGACCCAATTCAAGTAGCAAAAAATGCCCTTGCAATGGCTCTACAGTCTGGCTGGGATCTCATGATTTTTGATACAGCAGGCCGCCTGCATATCGATGAAGCTCTCATGACTGAGCTTGAAAAAATGAAGCAGCTTATTAGCCCAGAAGAAGTACTTTTGGTGGTAAACGCAGCTACTGGCCAAGATGCCATTAAAACTGCAGCAAGCTTTCATGAAAAGCTAAAAATTACCGGAACCGTACTCTCGATGCTTGATGGTACCTCACGAGGTGGCGCCGCTATTTCGATTCGTGAAGTAACTGGCATGCCTATCAAATTTGAAGGTATCGGCGAAAAAATAGAAGACATTCAAGTTTTTAATCCTACTTCAATGGCAGATCGCATACTCGGCATGGGCGATACCATAAACCTCGTCCGAAAAGCCGAAGAATTTATCGATCAAAAAGATGCCGAAGCTATGGAGAAAAAGCTCCGCACGGCAAGTTTTACCTACGAAGATTACCTAAAGCAGATGCAGTCAGTAAAGAAAATGGGTTCTATGAAGAGTCTACTTGGAATGCTGCCTGGTATGTCCAAGTTAAAAGAACTTAATATCGATGACAAAGAAATCTTTAAAGTTGAAGCGATTATTCTTTCTATGACCTCTGATGAACGCAGAGAAAACTGTGAACTTCATATGGGAAGACGACGCAGAATTGCCCGCGGAAGCGGCACAACATTAGATGATGTAAATCGCCTATTTAAATCGTTTAAACAGGCAAAACAATTTTTTAAAAATGTTCCTAATATGAAACAACTCGAGAAGATGCTCGGAGGAAGTGTATGGCGTTAACAATAAGACTCAGAAGTCAAGGTGCAACAAATCGTGTAATGTACCGACTTGTAGTAACAGATACCCGCTCACCAAGAGATGGTAAATATCTAGAAGCAATAGGCTGGTATAATCCTTTTGCTGAAGAAGATATAAACCGCGTTAATCTTAAAACAGATCGCGTACAGCATTGGATCAACAATGGTGCAATTTTAAGCGAATGTGCAGAAAGCCTAGTAAAGCAAATAGCACCTAGCATTATTCAATCTTTAAACCAGCGTCGCATGACTGCTGCTGTTAAAAGAAGACAAAGAAGAGCGGGCAAGAAGGCAAAGGCATAAAAGTACCCATTGGATATCGATATACTTTGTCTATTTCCTGATTTTTTTCGAGGTCCACTTGATGTTAGTATGATCAAGAGGGCCAGAGAAAAGGAACTACTTAAAATTGATGTAATCGATATCCGAGAATTTTCTACTGAGCGATTTCGCAAAGTAGATGACAGACCCTATGGTGGGGGACCGGGCATGGTAATGATGGCAGAGCCAGTAGCAAAAGCTATTAGATCACGCATCAGGCCCGGTACAAAAACCATATACCTGTCACCCCAAGGGACGCCCCTTACAGCACAAAAATGCCGGGATCTAGCCAAAGAAAAACACCTCATCTTGCTCTCGGGGCACTATGAGGGTATCGATCAACGGGTGATTGATAGCGATGTAGATGAAGAAATAAGCATTGGTGACTACGTACTTACTAACGGAAGTTTAGCAGCGCTTGTTTTACTTGATGGTGTAGCCCGTTTTGTACCTGGAGTATTAGGGGATGAAGAAGCTAACTTATATGACTCATTTGAACATGGGTTATTAGACTGGCCGCACTATACCCGGCCGGATGAGTTTGAAGAAGTAAAGGTGCCTGCAGTTTTAGTATCTGGTGATCATGCAAAAATCGCCAAATGGAGACTGACAGCTGCCAAAGAAAAAACACAAAAAGTTCGTCCTGATCTTTGGAAAAAATATCTAGAGAGTTAAGGACCAAAAGTTACTATAGGAGAATTAATCATGAGCAAACATAGCGTGATTCAAGCACTAGAACAAAAGCAGATTAAGAAAGATATAACAGATTTTGCAGTAGGCGATACTGTCATAGTAAAGATTCGTATTGTTGAAGAAGGCGGAAAAGAGCGTCTTCAGACATTCCAAGGCACTGTAATTGCTAGAAGCGGCACCGGCATATCAGAAACATTTTCTGTGCACCGTATAGCTTACGGTGAAGGTATGGAACGTGTGTTCTTCCTACATAGCCCTCTAGTATCAAGCATCGAGTTAGTTCGCCGTGGCAGCGTACGTCGCAGCAAACTTTATTACCTACGTGGTACTTCAGGTAAAGCTTCAAAAGTTAAGAGCCGCTACGCATCTGAATCTCAAAAAGAATCAAAAGAATCACAAGAGCCACTAGATGCTGCCTCTGATGAGATTGCAGCCGATGTCTCAGCTTGAGATTTTAGACCTTTTAGAAAAATCACCCCCTGCAGATTCTAAACAAATGCTGCAGGATGCACGTTTAGTGCATGAACTTGCATTATGGAAGTGCGGCTTTAAGCTTATTGCCGGGGTTGATGAAGTAGGCCGAGGGCCACTTGCCGGCCCTGTTGTCGCCTGCGCTTGCATATTGCCTAAAGGCATTGTATTTCATGGCATAAAAGATTCCAAACTTCTTTCAGCGGAAGAGAGAAAACGCCTCTCAGATCATCTTACAAATCATCCCGATGTTACATTTTCACTTGGTCTAGTAGAGTCTCAAAAAATTGATGAAATTAACATCTTACGAGCAACGCTGCTTGCTATGAAATATGCAATAGATGGCCTAAAGATTAAGCCTGACTTTGTACTAGTAGATGGTCGAGATTGTCCTCCAATGGATTTAGCCAACCGAGCGGTGATTAAAGGCGATAATCTAAGCCAAAGTATAGCAGCCGCGTCCATCATCGCAAAGGTGTATCGCGATGATATCATGGACAAATATCACGAAGAATTTCCAAACTACAGTTTTGATAAAAATAAAGGCTATGCCACACTTTTACACCATCAAGCTATCCAAAAATTTGGCCTATGCCCAATTCATCGCCGAAGCTTTGGCCTGGTAAAAGAAAAAATCGCCCTTGAAACTCCCACTTTATTTTAATCATGGTCACCCAATAGCGCACTATAGCTCACTAAAGTAGAAGAGCTTGCTCTTAATTTAGCACCTTTTGACCAGCAGGTCCTTGGAGTGCGGGGTTTTTGCCCCGCCCTTAATTTTACGCACACGATAACGTCAAAAACAATAAAGCGAAAATTACGCTTTTTTTTTCTTTGAAGCTTATGTGGTTAGGGTGTTCGTAAAATTTAGGGCGGGGCAAAAAGCCCCGCACTCCAGGGACCTGCGGTCAATAAAGGTGGGTCGTTAAGAGCCTCTTAAGCTTTTGTGAATAGGCGAGCAAGCCCTCGCGGTGAGGGGATTTCTAAATGTTCGGGAGGCATATACCGAAGTGCTTTGGCCCGTGCCTTATATTCTTTGATTTCTTTTGCGTGCGCCTTTGGATCTTCGATCCACAGCCTGTAGGCATACATATGTGACGCTCGTCCTCGAATTTCAGCTGCCACATCTCTTCCTCCATCTGCTGCTTGCTTGTAATAGATTTTAGCTTCTCTATTATCTGGCGCACCGCCTATTCCATCGTGAGCCATTTCGGCGTAACGTAAGGCTGCTTTTGCGTTTATATCAGAAGATACATTGGTTGAAACTTTAGCTGCCATTTTATAATAATGCCTTGCAAGTGAGTCCTGATGGGGTGTACTTCTATGATAGAACACTGCACATTCAAAATAAATATCTGCACTTGGATTGTCAGGATCGGCAGTAGATCTAAAAATATATTTTACTTTTTCGTCGTCATCTTCTGCCATAGGCTCATACTTTCTGGCAGCCTCTTGCCGGTATTCAGAATCACCATCTGCCAGTTCTTTATAATATTTTTTGGCAGAAGCGAAGTCTTTTCTTTGATATGCATTATGAGCTAACCAATACGTAGCTTTTATCTTTATGGCACCCATTCCCTTGTTATACGCAATTTCTAAATAGTGTTGTTCTTCCAAGGGGCCCCGAGATTCATAATGTAGTGCTAATTTTAAGGCAGCTTCTGGGAATTCACAATTTGCTGCTTGTCGTAAATAATACAATTGAGCTCTTTCATGGTTATCCATTTCTACCTTACCCTCGTGTATTAGAGTAAATTGATAAAAAAAGGCTTCACCTTTTATCAAGGGGTCCTCCGCTGGGACTTGAAAAAAGGTGTTGAATGCAGTTTGGTAGTCTTTTGCTTTGTAGGCTTCTTTTGCCTTTGTTAATAAATCCTGAGGAGTCTCTACAAGTTCAGGGGATGATGTACGCTCAAAGCATATTGTTGCAGGAAACATAGTTGTAGCAATAAATGTTGTAGTAACAGGAAGGGCAGTTGTTCTTTTAACTGCAGCAGGCTTTGGCATTTGCAAAACGTTGGGTTGAAATAATTCTTCAGCTTTTTTACTGCCATTTAATCTGGCGAGCCTTAGACAGGCATTACCGAGATCCGCATCAAAGGCGCTCTCTAATTGATACATTTCAAATAGTTCATCGCCGCTCTTGCCTCTTAACTTAGGGTACTTTAAAAACAAGGCTTCCTTAGCAGTTTGTGCATCCCGCACGCTAAGCTCACCCGAATCAAGCGAAAGTAAACCCATCCTTTCCACAGCTGCATCAGCGCTATATGTTGAATATGTTAAGCCAGTACTAAAAGCATCTATGTTCATAAGCTTTCCTTTTGAATTGAAATAAAGAGTTAAGAAAATCTTATTTTTTGTAGCTAAGGGCCACATCTTCATTGCGGCCTTCACTCCATAAAAGCTGATGCCAATAGGGGTAGGGTAAAGCGCGCTGACTAACTTTGTCAAGACGTGCGACTTCATCTTCGCTAAGGGCCCAACCTACTGCGCCTAAATTATCTTTTAGCTGCGCTTCGTTGCGCGCTCCAATGATGATGCTGGTAACTGACGGCCTACGTAAGAGCCAGTTTAGGGCAACTTGTGGGATTGTTTTATTTCGCTCTTTAGCAATGACTTCAAGAACATCTACGATGTCATAGACCTTTTCGTAATCAACCGTGCCTGGTGTATCCCAATGATTAAGGCGCGTATTTTCAGGTTTTGGCTGGCCCCTGCGGTATTTTCCTGAAAGCAAACCAAACGAAAGGGGACTCCATATGAGCATTCCAACATCTTGATCTAGACTTAGGGGCACAAGTTCGTTTTCAAGCTCGCGAGCAAGCAGAGAATAGTAAACTTGCTGTGAAATGATTGGTTGAAATCCGCGCTTATCCTGTATGGCAAGTGCCTTCATTAAATGCCATCCAGAAAAATTTGAGCAGCCCACATAGCGTACTTTGCCTTGTGCTACTAACGTTTCTAATGCTGCTAGGGATTCTTCTAGGGGAGTTTTGTTATCCTGCTCATGCATCTGGTATAGATCAATATAGTCGGTTCCTAGTCTTTTAAGGCTTGCCTCGCACGCTGTAATTATGTGTCTACGTGATAATCCAAAATCATGACGCTCTTTGCCCATCGGATAAAATACCTTAGTGGCGATGATAACTGAATCTCGGCGGTTTTGGCCAATTGCTTTTCCTAAAACTTCTTCTGATTTTCCAGTAGAATAACCATCGGCAGTATCAAAACAATTTACTCCTGCATCAATGCAGATATCTACAAGTTGTTTTGCTTCATCTACTTGCTGATTGCCAGAGTGATTATACCATTCACCGCCGCCAAATGTCATGGTTCCAAAAGTAATGCGAGAGATTTCTAAACCAGATTTGCCTAAAAATTCATATTCCATATATTCCCTTTTGTTTCGCGAAATCTTAGAGAAAAAAGCACGTTTTATGCAACCAGCAAATCTTTATTATTCATAAACCATTACATATCAGTAATTTAAACTTCTTACAAAATATGTTTTTTAAAACAAGCCGTTTTAGCATATAATTAGGTACAGATTGTTAAGGAGTACTTATGACGCAATTTAAAGACTTTCAAGAAGGTATTAATCCGTATAATCTTGAAGTAAGGCAGGAATCTAACGGTGCCTATAGCCTTTATATACAGAATGTTCGCTATACTGTTTCAAGAGATGATGGCAAAAAGGTCACAGACCAGCTGAATCTTGATGCACTTGTACAGTTACTTAAAACGCCAACTTTTAAGCCTGGAAAAGATACATTTACGATGAAAATTTCAAATTCTATGTTCACATTTCAGAAAAGTTAGTTTGTTCTATTAACTTTCCAGATTACAGAAAACAATCGCCTTTACTAAAAAAGGCGACTTTTTTGTTTAATCATTTGCTCTTTTTAAGCAAACGAGCGACATTTGCCGCACAAAGATATGCAGAGGCCATAGGGCTGCCATCCATACCTACCGGAACTATAGAATCATCGGCGATGATGAGGTTTCTTACTCCGTAAACATGTCCACTACTATCAACAACCCCTCCTTGATCAAGTGGTGCCATGCGGCAGTGGCTTTGAAAATGCTGATTGCTAGCAACATTTTCTCGAATAAAATCATCAGTCAAAACTGTATCATCTAGTATTTCTGGAAGGGGATAAATTAGTTCGTAAAAAGATCATTGCTACTGAGGATATCGTTGATATTCTTTACATATACCTGCAAGGCGGCTCTAAAGAGATCAAGATCTAAGGGAATCAGTAAAAACACGGTATTTTATCTTGATTTTAAATATTTAACTATATATAGTTATGATTTTATGAAAGGTAATCATGCAAACTCTTAGATTAGTATCAAATCTCGATCACCTAGAAATGGAATTATCGCTGGCAGCTACTCGCAAGCAGCAAGAGGTATTTGGGGATGAAGAAATAGAAGTGCAGGAAGGGGAGCCGCTTTATGGCGAAATTGATGAATACCTCACTGATCTTGTCAAAGACTATCCAACCGATAGAAATGGCAGTAGATTCATTAACTCTTATTGCATGATCTGCCCGAAATTAGTAGTAAGGAGAATTTCTATCCCAGATGAGACTGAATTCAAAACAACTTTTGGCCCGCTTGTTCATGCTATTTTTGGTAAATTCACTCATGATGATGCTGTCTTAAAAATTAGAAATATCCGCCCTGTTCAAAAAGATGCTTTTAGCTCTAATTTTCCGACTTTAGCTACAGGCAAAACCATTGCCATTAATAAATTTTACATAAGCGAGCGCAGCACTTCTTCAACTACGACAAAAGTCAAGGCCGATATCAAATTTGGAAAACTCCTCAAGCAAGCAAATCAAGAAATTCAACTTGAAACAAGCCGAGAAGGAATATCCGAATATAAAATTTCTCTACCGCATTTTATAGGCAAAATTGCCCACGATGGGACAGTTTCTTTAGAAAATGGGATGAAGTTTGCCATATCGCAACTCATTGGTCCTAAAAAGGTTCGGTGGATAAACTTTCAATTTCCTGTAGAACTTCCTTTTACCTCATAATTTCAATAAATATGTATTATGGTAGAATGTAATAAAGGGGAGGTCCCTTTATGCAAAATACGCTCATGCCAGAGAAAAACATAAGCCCCGACCTTGACAAAATTGATCAGGAATACAAGGAACATGTGCAAGAAATTGCCTTAAAAAAGGCTGATGAAGATGCGCTTAAGCCAAACCAAATGCTTTCAAAAAAGGTTCTTTTTGAGCGATATCTAAAAGAATATATGCAAAATTTTGCACATTATAGAAGGCAGCAGGAACATGGGGCCGAATTGCTTTCATTGGCACTTGCCGAAATTTCAAATACGGAGATCATTTCTGAAGAAATCTCAGGTGATATTGGCCGTCTTTCAACCCTAATTGATATCATTGCAAAAGATGAAAAGAAATTTAAAGAAAAACTGTCTTCTGGGGCTAGCCTACAAGAACTTGCTTTTGTGGGTGAGGCAACTATGGATGTACTTTATAAAGCAGCAAAAAACCTTTATGATCAAAAACTTTTAAGTGATGCCGCTGATGCCTTCAGTTTTTTATGCGGGCTTAATCCGAATAACTATGTATTTTGGCTAGGAATCGCAAATTCCGAATTCAACAGTAAGCATTATCAAGAAGCACTTAATGCCTATGCTGTTGTTTGTCAAGCAAATCCGATAGATCCAGCCATTCATCTGATCATCAGCCGGTGTTATGAAGAGCTTAAGTTGGTAGACAAGGCAATCGATGAGCTTAATGTAGGCCTTGCAGCAATCGAAGCTAAAGTTGAATATGCGGATTTTACAAATAAGCTAACACAAGAAAAAACCCGCCTTTTACAAAGGAGAGGGGTATGATAGGACCTGATAATAGACCACCATTAATTCCATCAGAGAATGCAAGCTTGTCGCCTGCAGAATATAAGCAGCTTCAACTTGAAGCAGAGCTTATAGGTATTACATTGCCTGATCAACTTAGTGTGCAAAATGAACAAAAAATTTCACCGCCTATCAAAGATGTACCTTCTGCCAAGGCTACAGCATTATCTGCCAAAAACCTGCATGTGCCAGATACCGCAGTAGGTGGAGGCATGAGGCTAATGCTTGCTCCAACCTCAGCTGCTGTACAAAGCCGCTCTAGCTCATCTGAAATGACCCAAAAAATGGATCCTACCAGAGAGATGCTTAGGCGGGTTTTAGTACTTTTTGCCGAGGCAGAAAAATCACAAAATCAAGTTAATTTTGATGATCCTAAGACGCACATTCATCCTTCAAGTACTGTCCCTAGTAATTTAACTTCCTGGCTTGAGAAAACAAATGCAGCACTTGATCCAGCAAATCCAAAAGGCCTGCCTGCCGAACTTGCTAAGGCCAAAGAGGAGCTCTCAAAAGCTGCTGCTTTAGCAAAAACAGCAAAGGGGAGCAAAAATATACAAACAAAAAACGTAGTTGCTCAAATGAAGCGTTTAGAAACAGTAACGAACACTTTGCAGCAGCTTAAAAATAATTGTGTAGACTTAATGAAAGCAGCTGATACGTACACCAAAGGACGTACCGTTTTAGAGAGCTTGGGAATGCAGTGGAATTATGAAATTTCAGATGAAGAAAACATCAAAACCTTATTGAATCAAGTTAAATCACTTGCTGATTCTCCTGAAAAGCTTGCTAAAATGAATGTTTTGCTGATCGTAAAAATGGCACTTGCCGATACTCAACCACCGCCAAATGAAGTGACGGCACAAACCAAATTACCTCCCTTAATTTCGGTAAGAGATTTAATAGCTAGTGTATCAACTACACTTGTACAGCATACAAGCTCTCTTGCAGAAGCAGGAAAAGTCCAAGATGCAGCAAAAGCAAAAAAAAATGAAACATGTATGATGGCATTTGGCGAGTTGCACAGTAATCTTACTCAGAAAATAAGTGAGCTTAGTGCTATTGAACAGCTGCCTGTGGATGCTAGCACAAAAAGGCTTGCTATCACTGTAATACAAGAGATGCGTGATTTACAACAAACAATGCTGCCTACATATAGTAACCTTAGTGTACGAGAAACTTTTCTGAGTCCAGAGCCTAAGTTACTAACAATCGAACAGCTTAAAGGTCTAAATTTAAAAGAACTTGATGCCTATTACAAACAGCTAGATTCAAAAATGTCACAAAAGGATGTGAGTGCTGCGGATCTGCAAAAGCTCTCAAGACAAATGTATGATCTCAGATCGCGATATTCAGAACAGTACGTAGCATCGGCAAATGATCAGGTAATAAAAGACTGCTGTCATGCACTTAGTGCAGACGGGCACTATGGCAAGCTTGCTGAGTCTGTGCCTGCTCTTTTAAAAGCCCTGATGGCCGAAACGCCAAGTACTGCGCTCAATAAAATTAATTTTGCGGTGTCTAATTTTGCATCCAATACCATGGAGCAGCTTACTTTAAGAATACAAAAAAACCTCCCACCAGACGCCCCTGAAAGGGCCATACTTCAAGGATTTCTAGAGCACAGAGACAAGTTAATTGCCGGTTTGAAGGATGCTAAATAAGTATCCATTTTGCTATTAGTGACTTGTCACTATGTGCCTCCGGAGAGGCTGTGAAGAAATCAAAAATCAGGCCTGAAAGGCCGACATCTCATAGCCCAGGTTAAAGCGAAGCGAAGGCATGGGTGAATAGAAATGCACTCCAGAGTCCTGTAGGGACGACATTTTCAAGTCCAACTGCATTTAAATGCCGTCCTTACAGGACTCTGGGCTATTATTTTTAACACCCAGGCCTTCGCTTCGCTTCAACCTGGGCTACGAGATGTCGACCTTCGGGCCTAAAACTTGGCAATTCTTTGATTTCACAGCCTCAAAGACAGACGGTCAAAAAAAAGGCCGTTCTAGCGAACGGCCTCTTTTTAACCTGTAATGGGTTCTTTTTTATGGAACCAATGAGAGGTTGTAGTACTTGTTTCCACCTACAGGGTAGGCAACCAATGTACCAGCATCCACCGGACGCACACCTGCGAAGGTGATGTCATAGTTTGTGAATTGTGTAGGAATAGCTCCGCAATTAAAGGCGGTGTTATTTACCCATGCACTTGAGGTTGTGGATAGGTCATCCTGGTAACAAGAAATAGAGCAGTTATCTACCTCGTTATTTTTGATGAGCCCTTTTTCGCTAAAGCCAGGCGAGTAGACAATAGCGTAGTAGGTTGTTCCGCATACAAGATTGGAGATTGGACTGCCTCCATTGCAATCGTAAAAAATTGTATCACCTGACTGCCAGCCAAGTGCTGTGAGATCATCGGTTGGGTAGATGAAATCAAAATCAACATCAACGGTTGTTGCATCAGGTGCAATTGATACGCTATTGCCTTGTGTGCTGTTAACAAAAGTTTGTAAAGGTGTCGAAGGTGGTATTGTATTGAGGTCAATAAATACCGGCGGGAATGCAAGTGCATCAGCTGGGCTTGCTGCGAGTTGGAACCCGTTTGGTATGATTGTATCCGTACCTGTCAATAAAATGCCGCGATCACAATCGCATACGCTGTTATTGGAATAATGCCTGGACGACGTACCGATTGAACTGAAAATACCAGCAGAAAGGGGACTTGGGTCATCCGCATTGCTACGCACATCTGAGACGCGGCATCCTATTACGAATAAATTGAACTTGGCAGGGAATGAACCATCTACATTGCCTCCTTGACCCTCCATGATACCGGCTACTTGAGCAGATGAGGATGTGCTATGAATTCGTTCACTAATAAAATTTTCCACAATCATTTGTTTCTAGACACTTCTTGGCCACTATTATTGTCCGCCGTACCAAATAAACGAATCCCGATGGCTCTTCTATTTGATTCGATATCACTTGCAATACAATTCGTAAAAGTGACATTCCTAACATTTCAAAATTCTGGCAATGTATCTTCTGAATTTGTTCCAATGCCAAATCCAAAAGCGTCAGAAAGAGCGTCATTTATAATGTTAGTTGCTTGGCAATTCTCAAACACTACGTTTCTAAATGGTGATAGAACCATTACCAAAGCAACGATTCACCTTGCAATTAGATATAATGATATTTCGAAAAGCAATCTGTGATGGATTGCCTGTGGTATTGTCAATCGCGTTAGAATCAAGATTGATACCGGAACCAAAATAATTAGGTGAATCGGGAATTCCACATTCAAGGACACTCAAATCAGTGAATGCAAGCGATTGGAAGAGCTACTTGATCAAATGATGGGTTATCAAAACTGCCATTATAGCAAAAGATTCCCACGCCTTGGAAGTTTTCAATTGTACCATTGAAAACTGAGATATTCTTAAAAACTACATTCGGATTGTCGGGATTTATTCCTTCACCAAGATAAGTACGCCATATACATCTGAGGTGGTATTGTCTGGTGCTTGGCGCAGCGTAAATCTCCTTAAATTCAGACTTACATCATTTGATAAAATTTGAATTGCTGGTGTGAACTCATCTTGCGGATCAAAGTCAATATCTGCTCCAAGACAATAGGAACCGGGTGCTGAAATTACATATGTTTGTGAAAGCAAACCTTGAGAGTCCATAAAATCTTCTGGAAGTATCACCTTTAAGTACAACTCAGTCAAGTATTTGTGAGACTATATCCAGCGTCTCTTCATCAACTGCTAAATCAATTTGCGTTGTTTCATTGATTTGGTTTACGACGTTCAGTGTAGTTTGGTCTACAACCAGATCCTGCTTAGTTGTCTTGTTGATTTGCTTTAAAAGCTTCTTTGATTTCTTGCAGCATGAATCATTTTTTTTATGATCTGATGAAGAAGATGATGAATGATGTTTGCGCTTTGCATCTGCGGCAAAAAGCGGTTTTTGCATACCTGTAAGAAGTGTGAGCATAGCCATAAGGCCAAAAATGTATCTATTGTGTTGCATGGGAGGAGCTCCTTTGGTTTTTTGGACGGGCCATCCTTTTATTTTTTGGACGGGCCTTAATTTGTTGCGTCGCAACCATAATTTTTTTCTTATTTTTTAAGAAGAAAAAAAAGAATACAAACGAAATCTTTTTGCAAAAAAAGAAAAATTGAATTAGCGTGGGTGAATTAATTTAGGAGTCCCAATATGCGCCTCAAATACCTAAGCTTTGCTTTAATTATTGCAATAGCAAGCCTTCAAGGATCTCAAAGCTCAAAATCAACAGACAATGAAAAGTGCCTCGAGGCAGATATTATAGTCATAGGTGGTGGTGCCGCAGGTTGCGTATTGATGAATAAGCTATCAGAGAATGGTCGCTTTTCAGTGTTAGGCATAGAGGCAGGGCTAAATCTAACATCAGATCCAGAAATACAGGCTGTGGGACTTCCTGCACTTTTATTGCCTGCAACAGATGCGTTCAAATACTATTGGTGGGGTTGGAGACAAACTGTTCCACAGCCGATGCTCAATGGACGAGTAGGTGGTGATTGGATTACAGGCATGATGCTGGGTGGCGGCTCATCGGTTAACGGTTTATACTACGGCCGCGGCTCAAATGCTGTATACTCACGTTGGGAAGGAATTTCTGGCAGTCACAACTGGAGTTTGAGCAAAATCTTGAAAACCTTCAAGACTTTGGAAAACTATCAAGGATTAACAATCACACCAGGTGCAAGGGGAACAAATGGCCCTGTCAATGTTCTGCAAACACCTACAGTGTCCCAGTTAACCAGTAATATTTTATTACCTGCTACACAGGCAGCGTTTCCGGGAATTCCAACTGTAGTAGACTATAATGATCCAACCGTTGAGAATTGCCTTGATACACGTACACAGTGGCTGATTGATTCATCTGGTACAAAAAGAGTAAGCAGCGCCACAGCATTTTTAAATGATCAGGTGATGACACCGGATGGTTATGGAGTAAACGGGCATAAACTACGCGTGCTCTTTGATTCTGTAGTTAATAAAATAGTCTTTAATAAACACGGCAAAGCCAAAACAGTACAATTTTTTAAAGATGGTAACCTCCTTGAAGCACGCGCTCGAAAAGCGGTTGTAGTAGCAAGCGGCATCAACAGCAGCAAGATACTCCAGCTTTCAGGTATAGGACCAAAAGACGCACTAAAGAATGCAGGCATCAAGCCCGTGTTTATCAATGAAAATGTGGGAAAGCATCTTAAAAACCATCCTCTGATGTCCATTACAATGCTCGCAGATCCTAACGATAATGGCATACCTCCTGGCGCACCTTATGCCTTTGCGATCCATAATGTGTATTTACCGCAAGTTGGGGCAAACGCAAGTGATCCACGAATGCTGCAGATTTTGTTTGATTACGTCCCAGCAAATGACCTACTATCAAATCCACTACTCGTGATTGGATTTGAGCTTTTAAATCCAAAAAGCGAAGGAAGTGTCACTATTCAAAGTGATAACCCATTTCAGATAGCGGCAGCCGGAGATGGCGTATACCAAAACCCAATAGATCTGCAGAATATGAAGAATGTAATTAAAGTCTATATTCGCGATTTACTTACACAACTAGCCAATATCAACCCATTATCCTTTTACTATAAACCAATTATAATCGATCCAATCAACTTGGTCATTCTTTCAGGTTATGCCGATGCCGAAGTTGAGGCATACGTAAAAAATAACACTAATCTTGATAAAGATTCGCGCCACTTTGCATGCCATTGCAAAATGGCACCGTTCAAGGCCGGAGGTGTAGTAGATGGCAATGCACGAGTTTATGGCACAACGAACTGTTATGTCATGGACAACTCAATCTGTCCTGAAATTCCTGATATAAATACTACAGCATCTGCTCTAATGATCGGTTTGCGAGGTAGCGAAATTCTAAAACATATCTACAAGGATGAATCTTAAATAAAAAAAATGATTCACCGCGAAGCTCGCTATAGTGATAAGACAAAGCAATAAATAGGCGCAGCAGCAGCTATGAAAAATGTGCATTTTTGACCAAAGGTCTCTGGGAGTGCGGGTACAGTTATGTACCGCTCTTTGATTTATCTCTATAGCCTAACCTCGTAATTGCCAATGCATAAAACAGCCTTCACAGTACGCTTGGAGGATTTTTATATATAGTTGTGAGAAAAATCTAAGAGCGGTGCATAACTGCACCCGCACTTCTAAGTAACTAAATCAATAGCCTTCACATCGTATTCTGAGCCTTTTTGACAAAAAACTCGTGACAAAAAAAATCTCCTCTACAAATGACAATTTGTATCTATCCGTGAAAAAAAAGAGAGAGGAAAAGTGCAGATTTATGAATCACTCTTCTAAAGCGGGATAGCTAAGCTTCCCAATGGTATTATCGCCAACTTTTCCGACCAAACTCCAGGGCAGGTATAAAACACTACTGTGCGGGCGGTCAATTGATTCCCTCAGGTTTTTCTTAACTGTAATTTTCCTAAATTTGGTTTCCCCGTCTATTGTGTTCAGGTATTCTAGTTATATAGCTTTTTTTTCTAGGTCATAGCCAAATTCGCGAGCTGTTTTAAAGAAATTTTTCATCTTCCTTTCCTTATACTTTCTTTCATATTCTTCTTGGCCAATTTCCACATATGCCTCACCCTTTGTCAGTAACCGATAGATCAATCGGGCAAGCTTATGCGCCACAGCCTTAAAAGCCTTGGCCTTGCTAATCTTAGCCGCCAGGCGTCTATAATAGGCGCCTAAGGCGCACTTTGAATTACATAAAGACATAGTCGCTACCAATAACGCCCGTTTTATGCGATTTTTGCTTTTCCGCGCTTGGCCTCCGTGGCTTTTACCTCCGGAAACATTATTCCCAGGGCATAACGTAAGCCATGATGTCCAATCTTTTTCAGTCTTAAACGACGCTATGCCTTCTCTTCCTCCTAACTCACTAATAATCGTGGCTATAGTTGATCCCCCTAACGAATTAATAGCTGAAAGATCAACCCCAACTTTGTGATATAATATGGTTTCAATATCGAAATTAAGTCCATTAGGGTCGGGCTTTTTTGTTATTGCGTAAATTGAATAATTGTTATTTTTATCTTTCATTTTCTCAGGCAAAGGCACTTTTATTACATCATCCCATTTTTGAAGTTCTGCGATAATCATCTTATCGCATTCCATCAATTGCTTTTCATGGAAGTCATACGTTTCTAAAGCTTGTTTAAGCGTAAATAAGTGTGTTTCCTGGAAATTTCCAGTCAAGGCTGCGACGAAGAGTTCTTCAGGCTTCTTGCAGCGTTTATTTCTTAATGATGCCAACTTTCTAGGATCTCGTTCTCCATTTACAATAGCTCGGATTATCTTTATTGATGTCTCACCAGTAAGATCAGATACGACAATATCTACTTTGAGATTCATGATAAGCAATGATTTATCTATCTGTAAAACTGCTTTCTGTCTTGCCTTTACTATGTTGCCTCTGTGGCGCATGTAAGCTCTAAAGCTTTCTTTGGCTTTGGCCGGCCTAAAGGCCGGCCGCAGAAGGCCACAAGAGTATAGCCTATGAATCCACTGAGAATCTAAAACATCGGTTTTTCTTCCAGGGACATTCTTTGCACTTTTGGGATCTACCAAAGCAGCTTTTATGCCATGATCTTCCAGTATTTCAAATAATGAAATCCAGTAGATCCCGGTAGCCTCCATCGCGGCGAATTTTATATTGGATCTAAGGAGATATTGAGCGATAGCTTCTAAATCCGGAGTCATTGTTCCGAATTCATGAACTTCGTATTCATCCTTTTCATTCAAAATTGCAACGTGAATTAGTTCCGAACCGATATCTATTCCGGCAACGTTGGTGATGATAGGATCAAATCCTTTACTAGTCTTTCTTTTAATGCTTGGCTGAGATTTTGCTTTTTTGGTATTATTTCCCATGACGAATTCTTCCTTATTTATACATTGGGACTCGATCCCGTTCTTCGCTCTAAGTCATCACTGTGATTTTTAGAGAGAAATATAATGGAGAATTCGTCTTTTTTTTGTCAAAAAAAGGTCCTGTTACTTTTCGGTATCAGCGATCTTGTCGGTTGGAAACTCCAGAGAGCTACGCTCAAGGGCGCACTTTTTTAGCCTCTGACGTGCGCGTAAGCTTTGGACAAATTCTAGCAACAAATACCGCATCTGCTCTACAATAGCGCGCTTTTTTGACAATTTGGATAAAACATGACAGCGATTATTTCCCCGCCCCTTATATATTGCCTAACAATTAGAGATATACATGGAGGCCGCTTTGGAGAGCCACTTCTTATCAGCAATCTTCGATTTAAAAAATGCAAACCTGATACACCTACCGGTTGTTTAACGCGATTCATACACTGCATTCGACCGGATCCAGAAATATATAATGTATCCTGCCAAAGCCTAGAAACACAAACACCTTGGAATGGCACGGAATTTTTTGTTCATGTAGATGATAAAACAGGCACATATACTTGCAAACATCAGTCAAAAAAAGTTATTTATCTCTTTGAAGTGGTAACAAAGAAAAATAAAGTAGAGATGATAAGCAACTTATCCACCAGAAATTTTTATCACATTCCTGGTCGTGCGGACTTGCCTGCAAATGAAAATCGAAGAAGGTTCATCAGCGGTCTATTAACAAATATTTAACCGAAGAGCAAAAGCTACGGCAGCTCAATTAGCATACATTATATCGTATAGGGTATCGTTGCTAATACGGCAGTAAGGTTGTCCTCGGCACCCATGTCATAGAGCTTAGAAACTATTTCACTAGCATGTGACATGTTTTCGAGTGCATCGATCAAATTTTGAGAAGATGCAAGAGAGGTAATGCCATCGCAGGTTAGCAGTAGCTTCATAGACTGGCCGGGCTTTGCAGGCTTTAGCTTGAGCACATGTATTCCTGCAAATGCACTAATATTTTTATACTCAAAGCTGCCAAAGGTACTAAAGGTAAGTATGCCATCTACTCGTCCCTCATGATCGACGATTCCATTACGCTTTTTAGTAACTTTATTTTTATACGATATGCTATATTGATTTGCATCTTCACTTAGCTGCTGGCCGGTGCTGGTTACTGCACGCGAGTCTCCAACATTCACTGTGAAAAGACGATCTTTATAGATAAAGCTAAAGATGCAATTGGAACCTGGAGAATAACTGTCTGCTGACATATTTTTAATAAGATTATTAAGTGTAACGACACACATTTTGAGGGCATTGCGAAAGCAAAGCTCAAAATTATCGCTATTTTCTTGAAGAGCTGCATTGAGCCAGGTAGTAACAGCTGTTGGCAGCATAATTTCAAGAAGCGCAGATACAGCACTTCCTCCATGCCCATCCATCACAGCAAAGAGAGGGACCTCAGTACCATCATGAAGTGTGATAGTAGTTACAAGATCCATATCTTCCATGTTTTTGCGTCGTCCTTGTCGCGCGCAAGTTGAATAATGGATCGATTTATTCAAAAGTGTATCTTCTGATTTAAGGTCTTTTTGTACGCCTTTATCATGAAAATTATAACCTCTTGCAATGTCTTTATCAATTTCTCTGTAAAGCTTTTCAGAATTCACTGGCTGCAGATGGATCATATGGCCACGTGCATCAAGACATATAGCAGTTTTGCGTGGAGGCAACAGCACAGCATTTCTTGCTTGAAGATCAGATGCAGTACATGAAAATAGAATTTGTTTTGCTTCATCTACGGTATATTTGCAGACAAAACTAAGCTGCCTGGTAAATTCATCATAGGCCTCAAGCAGCTGACCAAACGAGAAATTTGTCTGTGCTAAGCGTTTGCAAAAGGCTATACCAAGACTTGGACGTACGGTTAAATCAAAAATATCCTTCATTACAAGTTCTATGTATTGGCTAGGATTATCACAGCGTATATTTGCAGTACTACCCAATTTAAAATAGATTCCAAATTCTTTCTTGCACTCTTCTTGTGTGTGAGCTTCAAGATTTTGCGCAAACACTACAGAAAGAGTTGCTTTGAACTGGCTGGAAGATGAAACGCCACCTAAAAGTTTATCTGCATCAAGGCCAAAGCGAAAAAATGGGGTACACTCATCTAGTTTTGCCTTCCATTCAGAGACCTCTTGGACCATTGCTTCGTTATATATATGTGCTTCGGCAAAGGTTGCAACTTTTTCGATGGCACCCAGCGCTTTTTGCCTAACAAAAAGCTGCACTGTCGGCATAAAAGTTGCAATTTGCTCTTCGGGTATGTGCCAACCTTTTTGAATGGCTGCAAGATGCTCAATGACAGATTGCGGATCGGTTGTCTCTTCAAAAAGAAGGTCAAGAGCTTTGTAAAAAATAGCTTTAGGGATTATGGGAAAGAGCTTTTCTTTGGCTTCACCGACCATGCAGATGTTGCGCGCAACTGTAAGGACAACTAGCTTACCAGGTTCTAAATTTGCGCGATCTGCATAACATTTTGCACGTAAAGCTTCTATTTTTCGATTTATGGCTATCTGGGCAAGTGATTTAGTTTCTGGGGGAAGGCTTAACAGCATTGCTGCGCACGCTGCTGATAATGCTTTAATTTCTGCGCCAATAGTCATAAATACCTCATAAAAGCCTCAAGATAATAGGCTGTATTCTTTTATCCTGCCATGCTTTTCAACTAGGGTAAATATTCGTAGCTTTGCAGTAGTTTGTTACACTACTCTAAATAATTACATATTGAAGAATTTGTTCAGCTATGCTTTAGTGAGGTCATGGACCAAATCGAACAAAAAAATATAGAATTCAATGCTGAAGGTACCCTTTTACGAGGATGGCTCTTCAAGCCTCAAGCTGCAACTGGTAAGCTGCCTTGCATCGTAATGTCTCATGGTTGGGGATGTATAAAAGAGCTATACTTAGATTTATTCGCTGCTGATTTTGCCAGGGCTGGATTTGCTGTTTTGGTGTATGACAACCGAAATTTTGGCGAAAGCGAGGGTGAAATTCGCCAAGAAATTGATCCATGGCAGCAGGTGAGGGACTATCGACATGCCATTACCTTCATGCAAACCCAAGAGTATGTTGATTCAGAAAAAATTGGTATTTGGGGCACAAGCTATTCAGGAGGGCATGTGCTGGTTGTGGCAGCTTTTGATAAACGTGTAAAGTGTGTGGTCTCGCAAGTGCCCACAATTAGCGGCTATCGCACGATGTTACGGCGTAAAGCACCTGGTGAATGGAAAAAACATCACCAAGAGCTCAATCAAGATAGGCTCAATCGCTTTATGGGACATGAACCTAAAACAATGCCAATTGTCTCAGATCCAAAACAAGCCGCAACATCTTCGCATGCCGGTGAGGATGCATGGAATTTTTTTACAGGAGCACATGCCCCGCCAGAAGAAGCATGGCGTTTTAAAAAGTGGATAAACTTTGTAACTTTGAGGTCTGTAGAGTTATATTCTGAATATGAACCTGGCTCTTACATTGAAAGAATAGCGCCAATCCCATTATTAATGATTGTGGCTGAAAACGATACCCTTGCTATTACCGATGAAGCTTTAGCTGCTTTTAATCATGCACGAAACATCAAAGACATCATTATCATTCCAGGCAATCACTTTGCGCCTTATCTTGAACAGCGTGCATTTGCCTCGCAAAAAGCGCTCGAATGGTTCAAAAAATATCTACATCCATAAGGAAATTCATGACTGTAGGCTGTGAAAAAATTAAAATTATTGTGAGATAGCTAAGCTGCCAATTTTTGGCCAGATGATATAGCGATTTCGTGTATAGGGGAAGGGTCTTTACTCCTGCTTCGAACGATGATATCGATTTTTTGCTCACCAAAGAAAGGCCAAATTAACTCACGCATTTTAAGTTTTGCTGCGACTGTGTTTTTTTCAAGATCTGTTTCTATGTAAAGGTCAATATCTCCGCCTTTTTTACTGTCATCTACGCGAGATCCAAATAGCCAAACTTCAGCATTTTCACCAAAACTAAGATGGGTAGCATTAATAAGACAGCTAATCTGCTGCTTTGTAAGTCTCACTTTTCCTCCGTATTTGGACAAAGAAAAGGAAATTGATCCATAGAAAAATTTAATTTGCTTTTCATATATTCAATAACTTTGTCTACTATAACTACTAATTTTAGCGTGTGTGTGTATGCTAGGTTTAGAATTTCTACCTTTTCTTCATCTGTTTCTGGATAATCATGTGAAAAGAGATTTCGAATTTCTCTTAGCTGCTTCCAATCTTCAAATGAGTGTAAAATTTCTCTTTTTTCCATTTTATTGAGTATATCCAAATTGGATCCCATTTGTTCTTCTTCAATCATTAATATGGAACGAAAGGTTTTATTACCTAAACTGTCTTGTACATCACAATAACGTACCCGAAAAGCATCAAGTTTATCTAGGTCATCAGGGTTTAACGTATGTAAAATTTCAGTTTTTAAGGGAAAGAGTTTGGCCATCCTATCATACGACATCAAAAGCAATTTTGCAGAACGATAGGCTTCATTAAAATTTAAAAGAAATAGATTTGCAAGATTCTTGTCATAGTCCATAGGATAAAGATACAAGCTCGTGGTTAAACGTATATAGCCTTACTCTATTCTGTTTTAGAATTCTCTGCAACAGCAAATCTTTTTTGCATAATGTCCTGTTTTTTTTTAAATCTTTTGGACAAAAAACTAATTAAAAAAGAAAGAAATTTGCTAGTTACAATAAGAAGAATATTCTTCCCCCTAGAGTTTTTTGATTTCGTGGGCACCTTTAAGATTCAGCTAAATCTGGACTCGCTCGCGCTTTGTAAATCTTAATTACACTTTGTTACACATCTTTTATTATGCCTTCTTTAGCATCTTCTAAAGAATACGTAAGATTTGAGCCATGACGCGTTACAGTAAGAAGTATGTTCTCACCAAGTTTTTTGATTGCTTGGGCAACTTCAGGATCCAGATCTTCAGAAAAGTCTACAAGCTGCTCGTTGGCACGGTGATATGCTTTATCAAGGCCTATGCCAATCACAGCAGAATTTTGGACAAGAGAACTTAAAGTAATACTGTGAGTTTTCTTTTCAGTTAAAGCAGCACTTGAAAGCGTAATATCAAGCTTCCAATTTTTTTGGGGATCTTTTGTTGCTTTAATTACAAACTCATATGGCTGATCATTAAGGACCATTTGGGTTTGAAGCTCTTGCTGGCTCTTCATGATAAAATTGCCTTGTACGTTCATAGGATACCTCTTAATCATATTTTTGTTTATAGGGAACAATGCCAGGAAATAGCTCCTGAATTTCTTCTACTTCGCCTCTAATAAAAACCTCGCCTTTTTCAAAAGCAGGACATGTCGAAAGATAATCTGCTACCTTATGATCAAATATCGTTAAAGTGCGACTTTCTAATCCACGATCAAATGAAAGCTCTTCTTTATGATCAACTACGGCGGGCATAATAGCATTAAAATTCATAAGATGATGTGCTTCTCTAAACGATGTCGAGTTAGCAGCAGCTTCTTCTAATAGTTCTTTTTTTTCCTTCCAAAAACTTATAAGCTCTTGCACAAGCCTTGGAGCAAGCGCTGCAAGCCTTGGATCTTTATTAATATTTTGGTAGCGTTCTATTTCAGGGGATAATTCAAATTTTTCGAGAATATCTTGTGCTTCCTCTATAAATATGTGAAAATCATCTACGCTTTCAAAATTATAATCGCGCAAAACCTTTTCCATATACACTATACTCTCAGGCGGTAATTCCAAAAAAGACTGAAGCACAAACAAGTCGCCAACCTCCATTGAAACAAAATAATTTTTTGTAAGTATTTCATGATGCTCCTTGGGCACCTGCTCATTTGCTGCTCTCATCAGCTTATGAGGAGAAAGCCTAATTTGTCCAGAGTTTGCAACTACTTTTGCATCTTGATTAATTGCCGCAATTTTATTTGCTGCCCCTTGCGTAATGTAGGGAATAGCAACATTTATGGTAAAATCATTGCTGGCTGCTTTATCAAGTGCCGTTACCGCAGTGTTTTTTATAAAACCACACATTTGCTCACCTGAATATGAAGCATCATCAAAAAATACAATTCTCTTTACTCCCTTATTTTCAGGTGCCGAAAGTGCAGTTTGCAAATCTGCCATACGTAAAATATCTTTTGGTGGTGTTTTTAGCTTAGCTAAAGCAAGTTCAGCTAACCATTTATTGCTTTTTTTAGGTTCTACTAAAACTATATATTCTTCACCTGGTCTAATTTCTTGGTTAAGATCTTCGATTACAACATCAAATCCTTGTAAAAAGTCAGTAAAACTTACGTAATCAGTGTTTTTCATCATCGACTCAAGTGCTTCAGGAAGTGTTGCAAGAGAGTCGTCTAAATAATTAAGATGACTATTAACAAAATCCTTAAAGCGTTGCACATTTTGTGGATCTTGCGGATTATTCACACCCACTTTAGCAAAAGGTGGAGAAAGCGAAATTCTCTCACTATAGCTATCACGAAGTGCTGGAAGATTCCTATTTTTGCTACCGGCGTCAAGTAGCAATGTAACCATCTCAGTGTTTTCATTTATTTGAGCTGCATCAAGTGGTGTCTGACCTAGTGTATTGCCTACTTCTAATTGTGCTTTACCTTGAAGCAGTCCTTTAGCAGCTTGTATGTGATTGCTTGAGGCAGCAAAGTGTAGGGGAGTATCACCCTCTGAGTTTTTTGCATGAGGATCAGCTCCGCCTTTTATCAGAAATTCAATTAAGTGCGCATCATTTACAAAGCTTGCGGCTAAATGCAGAATCGTTTGACCATTTGGGCTTTTCTCGCGGCATATATAAGCAAACTCTTTTGGAAACTCTGTTGAGGTTGGTTTTTCTTGTGGAACTTCGGCCGCCAGTTGTGGCAAGTGGTCCATCAATTCCGTCCACTCACTTGCATCAATATTTTCCCAGAAGCCCATGGCAACCGCAGATAAAGACCTATCGAATTTTTCATCAAGACCAGAAGCTCGTATGTAGGTTATGAGCTCAAATCGATTCTTCTGAAGCTCTTCAATCAGTACTGATGCTACCTTAAGGGTATTATCAGATGCGCGTAGAGCATGCCCCAAGATTGTTAGGCCTGCATTATCCCGTTCGTGCGGATTTGCCCCCACAGTATTAATTAGATGTGAAATCACGGTTTTCATTAGAGAACTTTGCATATCTTTTTGATCAAGTACACGCATAAAAGCCGTTCTACCTAAATTATCTGTGATCGAAACATCAGCCCCTTTGTTTTTTAGCCAGCGCATTACAGTTACATTGCCCGCTGTGGCGGCCTGCATCCATGCGCTTGCACCTGAGGCATCTCGTGCATCAACCGAAGCCCCAAGTTTTACAAGTTCTTTTATACATTCCAAATCTTTATTAGTTTTTGCATTAATAGCCGCATAACCAAGCGGGGTAAGACCGGAGGCAGGATCGGGAGTATCAAGTGAAAATCCATTTTTACATAATTCCCTAAGTTGTGGCATATAGTCATTTCCGGCAAAAGTTGCAGATAAAAGCCCGATGGCAAGTGAAGTCAATTCACCTGGCAATGGCTTTTTTTCATCTTGGGCTAATGTGATTAAGGCCGCATGGGCTGGCTCGATATAAACTGCTGTAGGTTCACCCGAAGCAGGTTTTTGCCTGTTTTCGTGAAGTTGCAGTTTATCGGCAGGGACTAAAGAAGCTTCTATTTTCTCAGATTGTTGAGGCACGTTTGGCAAATGCGGGCCGTCAATAAATGGATGATCAAGATGTTCCATTTTTTCCCTCAAGATAAAGGGCCAGTAGACTTGCATCAGATGCAACATCTGATCTATTATCGGCTTTATAAGCTGCGGCTAAGGCCGTCCAAAATTCGGGCATAAGAGGGCTAATTGTGGTAAGGAAACTATAGGCATCTACGGCATCTGCATAGCTTTTGCGCTCATACATTTTTTGAGCCGCCGCATATAGTTCACGTAGCATTTCTTTATTCCAACCAAATGTTTCATATAACAAAAGAGGTTTTTTTGGATCATAGCTTGCAACGAGTTGCATATTGATCATAAAAGGCTTTAAGTCCTTTTTTGGATCCGCGCCAAGTTCTTTAAGAACAAGCGTATAGCCTTGTTGCGCCTGATCAAAGGTGCAAGCAAGTGATTTCTTTATAGCCAGCTCTCTACGCTTGAGATAAGCATCTTTAGTTTCCAGAGCTGAAGGCAAATATTTTGTTTGCTCAAAATTCATAAGCCTTTCAACCAGAAGCTGCTCGAGATGTTCAAAATAATCTTTTAGAAGTTGTGCGTTTTGCATTTTATCCTACTTAATTTTCTAAAACAGCGCGGTAGCGAACTTTTCCTGATCGCACGGTATCAATTGCTTTATTTACGTCTTGCATCTTGAAAATCTCTATATCAGCTTTAATATTATGCTGGGCAGCAAAGGCTAAAAGATGACGGATATCGGGCCGTGAGCCAATATTACTTGCAGTAACAGTCTTTCTGCCTGCGATTATGGAAAAAAAAGGCACTTCGATGGGCTTTGTTTGGGCACCTACAAAACATAAAGTACCTTTAGGCCGTAAAAGTGCAAGGTATGCTTGCCAATCAAGGGGAGTTGGTACTGTTGAAAGCAGAAAATCGAATGAATTTTCGGCATTTTTTAAGGCATTTGTGTCGGTACTCGAAATAAAATGATCGGCGCCAAGGCGCTTTGTTTCTGCTTGCTTGTCAGCACTTGCCGAAAAGGCCGTAACTTCGCAGCCAAAGCCTTTGGCAAACTGCAACGCTAAATGACCTAGGCCGCCAATACCAATAATGCCTACTTTAGATGTGGGATTTATATTGTGGTGTAGAAGGGGAGAAAAGACAGTTGCTCCACCGCAAAAAAGAGGGGCCACATGAGCAGAATCAAGTGCATCCGGAATTGCAAAGGCAAAGCGGCTATCAGTGCGGATTTTTTCGGCATAGCCTCCTTGATGACCAACACATGTTGCTTCTTGGCTAAGACAAAGGTTTTCTTGACCAGTTTGGCACCATTCACATTTCATGCACGATGATCTTTGCCAGCCAATGCCAACTCTTTGATTAAGTTGTAATTGGGTTACATTTGATCCTTTTGCAACTACATTGCCTACAATTTCATGGCCTGGCACAAGGGGATAGCTGCTATTTCCCCATTCATTATCAATTAAACTTATGTCACTATGACAAATACCGCAGTGCGTGATCTGAACTTCAATATCGTCAGGTCCCAGTGCAACTGGTTCATATTCATAAGGTTGAAGCATACTTTTTGCATTTTTTGCCGCAAAGCACTTAATAGCCATGTTTTTCTCCTTTTTACAAGCTGTATCATATTGTTATAAAAATTACTTTATAAATAATTATTTGATAATGTAAATACAAGAAAAATGGCAACAGGAGATTACAATGCGCATGTGGAACATATTACTGTTAATAAGCTCCTGTCTTTTTATATCCCCTTTAACTGCCAATCGAAATAACGAACAGATTTTTACTGAATTGCAAAACCAACTTGATCAAAATGCTAGTCTAAAAAAAATAAAGCAAATTGCCCGCAAACATAAAGCAAAAGGGCTTTTATCCGAAATTAGATGCCTCGAAAATACTAATTTAGAAAACCTAGGCATATCTCAAAAAGAGTTTTTAACCTTAATCCACTTCATCAATCGATACGCAGATGATAGAAGCGCAGTATATCGTAAAGAACATACAGGTCTTTCTCATGCAATAGAATATGATCATAATGCGAAAAAATATTTTATTGTATTAGAAGGAGATGGGGTCTATCTCGGCGAAGGTGTTAAAAAAACAGTAACTAAAGCACTCTACTATCAAAAACGTGGTGCTAAGGTAGTAGCCAGAGGCATACAAACTATTCCGATGCCCAAAGAGCTAGCTCTTACAAAATACCTTCAAGGATCACCCGGACTTTTTAAAACTCTGGGGTTTTGCAAACATAAAGATTCTCAAGAAGAATATAGCATTATTTATTCAAAGCTTTATAATCCCGGATCTTTAGACATAGCATTTAAAAAAAATCTACCATTTACTCTCTATGAAAAAGTACGCATTGCCCGCGGAATCACAAGAGGTCTTGCGACTTTACATAGAAAAGGTATAGTGCACAGAGATTTAGGGGTAAAAAATTACCTTATTAACATTCCAAAAGGAAGACTAGGTAAAAGAAAAATAGAGGCCTGCATCGCAGATTTTGGCAGAGCAAGTTATGAATTTTCGGTTATCTCATGTCCCAGATTACAAGGTAATACGCGCTATCAAGCACCAGAAGGTCACTTATTTTGAAAATAAAAAAATTGACCACTACAAACTTGATATCTTTGCCATGGGCTGTGTATTTTATCAGCTTTTTTACCTCGAGCGCGCCCCATGGCTGGATAGATCATACGTACGTGACGAGCGACCTCTTAAAATACGCCATTCTGAACATACATCACGCATTTACGATGCCACAGCCAAACGTCGACGAATGCTCAAGCGGCAAAAAAGGCGAAATGCCGAAGATGAATTTGAATATCTCATCTTGCGCATGCTCGACACAAATCCAAAAAAACGAGTAGATGCAAAAGAAGCCCGAAGAATCACAAACAACATCCTGAAAAAGCTTCTCTGGGTAGATTTGATTAATGCGGCAGAGAAATGATGACTGAAAAGGTGAAAAGGCCTATTAATCAAGTCCAAATGGGCTGAACTTAACCCCTTAATTTTATTGTTAGTTATCGTTATATCGTTCTAATCGTTTTAGATTTGACATTGCTAATTCAAGATTTAACGGTAAGAACGATATAACGATAATAACGATAAAAAAGGGGTTAAGTTATCATTAGTATCATTCGGCATACCCTTTTAATTTCTTAAGCTGCCTGTCCAGTTAAGTTTGCCTCGCAAGGTGGCAAAGTAATCATAACCTGGCACGCTGACAAGACGAAAGGGGCGGTGAGCTGGCTGGATAATAAATTTTTCTTTAGTTTTTAATGAAAAGCGGCAAATGCCATCAAAGGCAACTTCTAGGGGAAGGTACTCACTTAAATATTCAACTTCTATGATATCCGGCTGCTGCAACACTATGGGTCGATTTGATATGGCATGCGGACATATTGGTGTAATAACAACTGCTTTAAGCTCAGGTGAAACAATTGGGCCGCCTGCAGAAAGAGAGTAGGCAGTCGAACCGCTTGGCGTGGCCACGATAACGCCATCGGCACTGAAAGTATTAAAATATTTACCATTCACTGTCAGGGCGATGTCTACAAGATTATAATTCTGGCCGCGATGCACGACCATTTCATTTACCGCAAAACAGCTTGTGCCATCATCTTTTGTACCATGCAGCATGAGGCGCTCTTGAACTTCATAATTGCCATTTAGTACAAATTCAAGGCTTCTAAAGAGATTTGCAGGAGTGATATCAGCCAAAAAGCCAAGCGTGCCAAAATTTACACCAAGGATTGGCGCGTCAATATCTTGATAGTTATGTACCAAAGCAAGCATCGACCCATCACCACCAAGTGAAATAATAAAATCGATTTTTTCAGTAACAGTGAGTTTTTTTTGATCTTCACAAATAAATGCAGTTGCTCCGCGCTGCTGCAAAAATTTAGTTACTTCATAAGCAATTTCGGTTGCCTGCGGCTTTTTATTGTTAACTATAATGGCAAAGATCATGGCGTATTAGTAGGCATATTTTGTACTTGAGGCTTATTGTCTGATCCGAGCTGCAGCTCACCCGCGCGGTTTTTGACCAGCACTTCAATTTTCTTTTCGGCATCAGAAAGCTTGCGGTGACATGAGATAATGAGCTTATCTGCCTCTTCATAAAGAGCCAGCGACTCTTCAAGTGTTGGATGTCCGGTATTTAGGCTTTCAAGAATATGCTCTAAGCGCTCAAAAGCCTTTTCAAATGAAATTTCTACTGTTGTCATGAAGTTACTCTTATGGTTGTAATTTGCGCGTCTGCCTCGCCATCAACAAATGCTATTTTAACACCTTGAGAGCCATCTAAAGCTTTAGCTGAAGGTATAACCGAACCATCTTTTTGTGAAAAGATAATGCTGTAGCCTTTTGCTAAAATCCGCTTTGGATTTAACGTATCAAGCTGGGCAGAGACATTTTCTAACTTTCTCTTTTTTTCTTGGAGCTTTTTTTGCACGATGGTTGGGATTACAATTGCAAACTGACAAGAATTAAAAGACCTTTTCTTTATAGCAACACGTGCTTTGATGCAGTTATTAAGCGAGTCATTTTTTACTAAAATTTCTTGCTTTTTGTTTTTTATCAGACGATAAAGAGCTATTTGGATATTTTTTTCGTACTGAAGTAAATTGAACCTTCGTTTTTGAATTTGATTACTAGGTTTTGCAATTTCAAGGCTTTTTTTGAAACGAGTAAGATCTTGCGAAGCCTGCATAAGCTTTCTTTTTATTACAGCATCAAGCTGCTCTATTTTATCGTCAAGCATCTGCTGTGAAGAGCTTAAAAGATAGGTTGGGGAAGTAAAAACGGGATGCTTTATAAGCTTAAAGAGCTGGGCATATTTATTATGAAGATCTTTATTTACCCCTTGAGAGATGCGTTTAGAGTATTTTTCAAGCTTTTCTAGCATCTCTTGCTGATCGTGGGAGATAATTTCAGCGGCCTGCGAAGGGGTTGCCGCGCGCACATCTGCTACCATATCTGCCACGCTAAAGTCAGTTTCGTGGCCAACGGCAGATACAATAGGAATTTCACTGTTGAAAATAGCAGTTGCTACAAGTTCGCTGTTAAAGGGTGCTAAATCTTCAAAGCTTCCGCCGCCGCGGCCTACAATAAGAACGTCAGCTAGCTTATATTCATTAAAATGCTTAATTGCCGCTGCAATTTCGACATCGGCACCTTCTCCTTGCACGCGAACAGGGTTTAATACTAAATGAAAGCCTTTCATGCGCCGTTCTAGCACAGTAATTATATCTTGTATCACAGCGCCAGTCGGACTTGTTACAACTCCTATACGTTTTGGAAAGCGCGGAAGGAGCCTTTTTCGCTCAGGGCTAAAATATCCAAGCTTTTGCAATTTTTGCTTAAGTAATTCAAGTTTTATAAGCTGATCACCCATGCCTACAGCGATAAGCTCCCTTACAAGCAGCTGATAAGCCCCTTTTGGAGGATAAAGACTCATCTCGGCACGCACAAGTATCTGATCGCCGGCTTTTGGGACCATGGCAACTTTTGTAAGATCACCCCTAAAGCACACACATGGAATCTGCGCAAAGTCATCTTTAAGTGAAAAATAAAAGTGGCCCGATGTCTGCAGCTTTGGATTGGAAACTTCACCCTTCACCCACACGCGTGGGAAGGTTCCTTCAAGTGTAAGCTTGATTGCTTGGGTAATCTCCGAAACAGAAAGTATGAGCGGCTGTGTTTGCGTGGACATATAAACAGGATGCTTATTTGTCGAAAATTCCACAAGCATGATGTTTTATATGCCAAAGTGCGAGATTTTATTTTAACACAGAGGCACAGAGAACACAGAGAGAGAGAGAGAGAGAGAGAGATCAACCTGCAATTAAAAAGCTTATGGGTGCTCAAGGCTAATGGGCAATTCTTAGGAATAATGGCCATTATGCGTAAGGACATAGGACTTTTTAATTTCACGAAGTGTCTCTCTCTCTCTCTCTGTGTTCTCTGTGCCTCTGTGTTAAAAAAAATCTCAGACATTATCATCAAACCATCAAGCTCTTGAACCAAATGGCTCATTTGAGATATAACCCGGGATTCATTCGAAAGAGGATCACAATGGCAAAACAGACGAAATCCTGCCTTCTTGTTGGCAATTGGAAGATGTACAAAACTATCGATCAGGCAGTTGCATTTATTGATGCAATTGCACCAAGTGCCGCAGAATCAAATTCCAAGATCATGCTGGCTGTACCATTTACAGCCATTAAAACTCTTTCTGATAAGGTTAAGGGTACAAATATTAGTATTGGCGCCCAAAACATGAACGATGCAACTGACGGCGCCTTTACAGGCGAAGTATCTGCATCAATGCTTAAAGATGCAGGAGCTGAATTTGTGCTTATCGGCCATTCTGAGCGCCGATTGATTTTTCACGAAGATAATGCTTTTATTAATCGCAAAGTACTTAGAGCAATACAAAGTGATCTTAGGCCCCTTTTATGCATAGGTGAGAGCTTTGAAGAGCATCAGGATAAAAAAACTCAAGAAATTTTAGATATGCAGCTTAAAGAGGGTCTTCAAGGCTGCACTAAAGATGCCTTAAAATCACTTATAATAGCCTATGAGCCAATATGGGCCATCGGCTCCGGCCTTGCAGCCACTCCTGAGATTGCCGAAGAAGCAATCAAACAGTGCAGGGCGTCTTTAAATGAAATTTTTGGCGATAAAAACGGAAACAAGCTGCCGCTACTTTACGGCGGCTCGGTAAATGCCAATAATGCCAAAAGCTACCTCGATAACAGCGAAATTGATGGTCTTTTGATCGGTTCCGCCTCTTTAGCTACTGATTCATTTGCCAAAATTATTTCACTCAGGCAAAATGGTTAAAAATTCCAAGAGAGTAACATGACAATTTTATATTTTTTCTTCATCGCTGCGTTTCTTTGCCTATGCTTTGTACTAAACCTATTGGTACTTATCCAAGAAGGTAAGGGTGGTGGCCTTGGTACCACATTTGGTGCAAGCGACTCATCAGATTCACTTTTTGGTACATCCACACCTGAAATCTTGAAAAAGGTTACAGGCTGGGCTGCAACAGTATTTATTGCTGCGTGCCTAGTTTTATCACTCTGGACGGGTTCACTTGCACGTCACAGCGCAACTCAATACACTCAAGATCAAACTGAACTTACACAATAAGTTCAGTTGATAGATTATAGTTTTTTTGACCGCAGGTCCCTGGAGTGCGGTGCTTTTTGCACCGCACTTAGATTTATCACACATCTGAACATAAAAATCCTCCAAGCGTGCTGTGAAGGTTTTTTTTGCTTTGGCGATATTGAGATTGAGTTTTGTGATAAATCTAAGAGCGGTGCAAAAAGCACCCGCACTCCAGGGACCTGCGGCCAGTCTTATTTAGAATTATATTTTTTGTGAATGCGGCGTAGCTGCGGCTCGATTTTGTTTCGCTCTTTTTTCGACAGGCGATCGATGAAGAGTTTTCCATTTAGATGATCGTTTTCATGCATAAGAACACGTGCTGGCCAGTATGTAAGCTCTTCGGTAAATTCCTTGCCATTTAGATCAAGGGCCGTGACAGTAATGCCAACAGGCCTTTCTACATCAATATACAATTTTGGGATTGAAAGACACCCTTCATCATGAACCCATGTTTCAGCACTTGGATTTGATAACTTTGGATTTATATAAATTTTAGTATCAGCACGAGCGTAGTTGCCATATTGATCTTCGACAGGGTAGCGTACTAAACAAATAGCTAAAAGTTTTCCCACCTGATTTGCTGAAATACCTATTGAACTTGCATCATTCATTGTATCTTCCATGTCCTGAACAAGCTGTCTAATTTCTGGGGTAATTTCTAGAACAGGTAGGGCTTTTTGCCTAAGAATTGGATGATCGTAGTAAAAAAGGGGCAATTGCATAGTATATTAGTTTTTAGTGGTATTTGACTTATAGTTTATAGCATCTAACCATATCCTGCAACGGCTGAAAACACCTCAAAATATATTTCTTCAGAGGTAAACTGTATTTTGTTTAATAAATTTATTTTATATGTTACTAGAGTGAATAATGAATAAAAGGCATTATCAATGCGGCTGCTACCATTTAAAGAACATACTGACAAAGTAGATCTCTACTCAAGCATGTGGGATAATTTTGCCAAAGAACAAGGCCTTCCCAGCGAAAAACACACCGGCAACCCTCGAAATCCTAAAGAGTTATTTCTGATAGAGCATGAAAGTGATATTGTAGGTTTTGCAGAGGTAAAAGTCGTAGAAGAGTGCTTTCCTGATGAAGATCTTCCTGAAATATGCTTAAAAATTAATGCTTTTTATATTGAACCAAACTTTCGGCAGCATCAGCTCGGCAGGCAAGCCTTTAAACTCCTACGTCAGTGGGGAAGAGAAAATAAAGCGGCAATAGTAGAAGTAGAAGTAAATAAAAACCTTGATTTCAGCAATGATTTTCTTAAAGAACAAGGTCTAGAGCTTGCCGGCTCTGGTAAAAGTAACATTTGGCGTGGTTTTATTTAGCCAAAGTGCGCTATACAGGTAAAAAACGAGATTTTATGAAATTTGTCCTTTGGGTTGTGCTTTCATGTTTGCTCTTAATGTCCCTGCAGATTCCTGCCACAAAAGGGTATATAAACGACCTTACAAATACGGTCACGCCGCAAGAATCTCATTTTCTTGACCAGCAACTTCGCACCTTCGAAGCTATGGAAGGGGTGCAAATTATCGTTATAATTATCCCATCACTTGAAAGCCAAAGCATTGAAACAGTATCTCAAAGAATAGCCAGCGAATGGCAGGTTGGCCCACGCGGACGTGACAGTGGTATACTAATGCTCGTAGCAAAAAATGAGGGTAAGTCCTATATTGACCTTGGCTATGGTATGGACGCTAATATCAATGATGAAATGGCGCGTGCTATCAGCACAAAAATCATGGACCCATTACTTGCGCGCGGAAAAATCTACAAAGCACTCGAATCGGGTATTGCCCAAATATTTCATGATTTTGGCAAGACAATAGGTAACGCCGGCGCACAAAATGTAGGGTCTTTCTGGGATATGTCATCTCTCATTATCTTTTTACTAAGCATTCCGCTTTTATATTTTACCGCCCGTTTTGCTAGCTCCAAGCATATCTGGATATCCCCCTTACTTGGATTCATTACAGGCCTTACCCAAAGCCTAGGGCTGGCTGTAGCTTTAGGCTGCATGGGCGGCTTAATGGTGCTAATATGCTATCTTCTTCGAACATATCTGCCGCCAAAAGTGTAAGGTCTGGGTCAGGAACAATACCGTTCATTATAGTCCTACATTCAATGGTAAAAACGATAGAATGATAGAACGATAATAACGATAAAAAAGAAAAAGAGCTGTCCTATTTTTAGCGGTAAATGATCTTAACAATTTTATTTTTTATGTTTTATCGTTCTTATCGTTCTATCGTTTTTATCGCTCGAAATTTGGAGCGACTGTATTGAATCTTGCGGATTTTGATACAGAGCAAAAAACAAAAGAGCTTCGCATAGAAAGAATTGTTTCTATGCGAAGCTCTTTGTTTTAACTTTGTATTTTCTTTGCGATCTTCGCGGTAAAAAAAATCGCCTTACCTGTGTGCTTTATGATGTAAAAAGTACTTATGCGTTGAGCGGTTTTGATCTTTGCGAAAGTCCTTTTTTTCATGCATTGAAGCGGCTATGGGTACATTTTTTACCGATACAAAAAATGCCTCTTCAATACGCTTTAGGGCACGTACAACTTCAATTGCACTGCATTCAATCATATGCACTACGTTTCCTGTTTTATCGTAGAGCATACAAGTAACATTAGGCACACGTAGGCATAGCCTTTCAAGAGTTCGCCAGTTGGTACTATCCCAAAATTGTTCAAAATCTCGCTTGGTGCAGCCTTCGACAAAAGTCTTTAGGGCATGATCTTTAAAGCGTCGATTATGAGAGCTTGAATCCGAGCATAGAGCGTTAAAAAATTTTTTAGCCAGGCCAACATCTTCTGTGGCTGACTGTATGATAGGTGTGACTTCTAAAACTGTTTCAAAATTAATATCTGCCCAATCATCATAATTATGTGATTTGGCCTTCGCTGGGTAGGTTAGGGTAACAATAAATGCTGAAGTAGATACTAGAATATCGGTCATCTTTACAAAACTCATAATTCCTCCATAATAAGTATAAATTATTGATTTCGAACGATTTAACGACTAACAAACTCCTGTGTAATAGGGTTATTCTAATACCTGATTTCATTCTGCTCTTGCTTGTGATTTTTTTGCAAGTGCAGGCAGAATATATTCATGGAGTGTTAGCAATTCTAGCAGAGAGTCCTGCTTGTTATTAGTTTAGCTAGGCCTACAATGACTCAATAATAATCACCTTTGCCAAGGTATGTACCTTTGTGATCCCTAGGCTGGTCCCAAGGCTTTAGCTCAACCCATTTACCAACATTCTTTTTGGCTTCAGCTAATTCTTTTTGGACAATATTAACTTCAGATTTGCACTTAGATACATTTTGTTTTGCTTTTTCTCTGGCTGTGACATCTGCCTTTGCTAAATCACGTTGTGCTACTGCCAGGTTTAATTTTTTTTCTAAGACATTTTGCAATAAATGAGATTTCCCTGCGTCTCTACACTCGCTTAATTTTTGTATAGCGGTTTGTACCTTTTTGTCTGCCCTTTGAATTTGTTTGTCTTTCGCCCAAGTTTGCAGCGAAGGACGTGAAGTTTTAACAGAGGAATCTACTGAAATATATTCACTTGTCCTTGATGCGCCAATTTTATCTTTTATGGCGGCTTTTCCTTCTCTGAATTTGTCGCCTATTGTCGTGACTACATCTCGGAGTTTTTGCATTACCCCTTCAGTTTTTGTTTTGGTGCTAACTACCTCTTCAGGCTTTGATTCTACATTGGTTTTTACAGTTGTAATTTCAAATCTTTTACCGTTGGCCAGTTGTATGGTAAGTGTTTGATTTGGTGCGATGCCTTTAGCACTCTTATTAAGGTGCTCCACAATACCCTTAATATCTTCGGGACCAGAAGCTGTATTTCGTGAAAGAAGCGCGCCTTTAAGTGTGGTAATCTCACATTCCCTTTCATTAAATTTGAGTTTACCTTGTCTTCCGCGTTCCTCCTCTATACGCCATTCACCTTGTCCACTTATCCTGCCTGGTGAAACATCGCCTACGCTCATAGGAACCTCCCGTTTAAGATTTTCAAATAACCTTAAATTATTGTTGCGCTTTGGTTGATTAATTGTAAATAAAATATTTTATTATAGAGGGATAGTTTATTTTGAAAGACGCTCTGCAATAAACTCGATAAAATGCACAGCTTTGACATCAAGGCCATCTTGTATCTGACTGCGGCAGGAATTGCCGCTGGCAATTACTCTTGAGCCCTGATCTCTTGTGCGAATAGCCTTAAAGAGCACAAGTTCGGCTATTTTTATTGATATATTCGAATGCTCTTTCTCATATCCGAAAGATCCAGCCATACCACAGCAGCCTGAGGGAATTTCTGATACATTAGGGGCAACTGTAGCCTGTAAAAGAGCAAGCTCTGCTTGCATGCCATAAAGGGCCTTTTGATGGCAGTGACCATGCACAAGTACTTTACCTTCATAGGGCCTGACTTTCTTTGCCAATTGCTCCTTATGGGCCAGCAAAAATTGATCTAAGGGCTGTATGGCTTGCAGTACTAGTTGAACATGATTTTTATTTAAGCCAAAATCACGCATTTCATCAGTCAGGGCAGACATGCAGCTCGGCTCTATGCCAACAATTGAAATGCCCTTTTGAACGTAGGGTAAAAGCATATCAAGTACCGCTGATAACTTCATTTTAGCCTGAGGCAAAAAGCCTTTACTAATGAGCGGCCGTCCACAGCATTTCCAACTAGGGGCAATAACTTTATAGCCTATACTTTCTAGCACATGCACTGTCGACATCCCAATAGAAGGAGAAAGAAACTCTGTAAAGCTATCGACAAATAAAACAACTTCGGGCGCATCACCACTGATGCCCTTGTGGTGCTTCATAAGCGCTGAAAATCGAATTTTGGCAAGTTTAGGAAGTTCTCTTTCACTTGCGATACCGAACAATTTTTTAAAAAACATGAGGCTGTTGCAAAAATTTGCAAGTGTCGAGGCATGTGTTGCCCAGCTAAAGATCTCTGTGACGTGGCCAAACATGCGATCTCTTAGACTTGATCTTTTCTTTTGTTGCACATGATGCAGATATTCGCTTTTCATTTTTGCCATATCAATTTGAGAGGGACATTCAGTTTTGCAGCCTTTGCACTGTATACAAAGATCCATGACCTTATGAAAATCCGGGCCATGCAGTTCCTTTTCTGAAATCTGGCCATGAATTAACCCGCGCAGGGCCTCTGCCCTGCCTCTGGTAGAGTCTCGCTCGTCATGTGTTACCTGATAAGAGGGACACATCACGCCCTCTTTTTTACGGCATTGTCCATTGCCATTGCAAAGATCTACCGCTAAGGCAAAGCCGCCTTCTCGTGAAAAATCCATATAGGTAGAAAATTCTTTTATAGGAGTTGAAGGGGAGAGCCTGAGATTATCTAAAAATCCTGTAGTACTTGCTACAATTTTACCGGGATTCATCAGACCGTAAGGATCAAATGCATTTTTTACTTGGCATAGCGCTTCATATATTCTTGGCGTAAACATTTTTTGTGTTGTCCAAGAACGTGCAAGACCATCGCCATGCTCGCCAGAAAAAACGCCTCCGTACTCAAGCAGCAAATTAGCTACTTGGTTCATAATCTTCTGCATTACGGCAAGCTCTTCTGAAAGTCTCAGATCTATATAGGGACGTACATGTAAACCCCCAGCACCAATATGGCCATAGATGCCCGCTTCTTTGCCAAAATTTGCTAATAGATGCTGCAGTTTTAAAACAAATGTAGCCACAGCATCTGGCGGTACTGCCACATCTTCAATAAACGCAATGGCCCGAGAGTAGCCTCTTCGCGATAACAGAAGGCCAAGGCCAGCTTTTCGTAGGTCCCATACTTCCTTTATAACTTTTGGATCAACTATCACTTTTGCAAACAGCACACCAGGATGCTGCAAGGCAATAGCAGTAAGCTGTCGCGCCTTTATTTCATCATCTTCAAATTCCCACATAATGAGCGCATCTGGATCGCCTTCTAACCAGGTAAGGCCTGAGCGCATAGAAGGGCTTTTACGGCCAGCTTGGATGATATTTTTATCAATCATCTCAAGTGCATCTGGGCGTAGATGCTGCCAGGTAGCAGATGTCGTTAAAGCGGTCTGAAGATCGTTATAGCCTATAACAACAAGGCATTTTTGCTTAGGTAAAGGTGAGAGTAATAGTTTTAACTCTAGTATGACACCTAACGTACCTTCGGATCCGCAGATAAGTTCTGCTACGTTAATGTGGTTATCATCTGTGAAGATATCTAAATTATATCCTGAGGCACGTCTTGGTGTTTTAGGAAAATCGTGCATGATATCATTTTGAAACTCGCGTCTAATATGCTCAAGGTGACGATAAATTTTACCTTCAGCATCGCGTAATTTTAATTTTTCTTTCCAAGTTTCTTTATCCACACTTGAAAAGCGCACCACATCGCCATTCCAAAGCACAAGTTCTACTTCAAGAACATGATTTTGTATTTTACCTACCTTTAATGAATTTGACCCTGCAGCATTGGTTGCTACCATACCTCCAAGAGTTGCCCGGTTGCTGGTTGAAATTTCTGGAGCAAAATAAAGACCGTGAGGTGCTAGCATCTCATTAAGCCTGTCGGCAACCACTCCGGGCTGCACAACAGCAAAGCGCTTTGCAAAATCAATTTCAATAACACGGTTTAAATGCTGCGAGGTATCTATAATAAGCCCCCGGCCCAAACAACCGCCTGCAATACCCGTAGCTGCACCTCTGGCAATTATGGGAACTGCATGATGCGAGCAAAGTTCGATTGCACGCACAAGCTCACCTTTTGAGCGGGGGATAAACACAGCAAGCGGCTCTACTTCGTATATGGAGGCATCGATACTATAAATACGTTTTGTAACATGGTCGTAGCGCACTTCACTTTTACATTCACGCTTCAGCTCTTCAATAAAACGTTCCATGTGACACTCTAATACTTACGCTCTTCATACCCACATACTTCTTCAATATCAACAACAAAACAGCCATAGTCCTGATTTGGCACTCTGGTTTTTGACTGAAGGTGGATGTTCGCGTGCAGGCATGCTCGCCAGGCTAAGGCTTCGCAAGAGCATAAGGTTTGTGTGGCAATGTAAGAGATTTTTTAACGCAAAGGCGCAAAGTCACAAAGAAACGCAAAGAAATGCAAAGGGCTTCGCCTTTTAACAAGTATAGTAAAATTACTTGGGATATGGCGAAGCCCTTTGCATTTCATTGTTTTTGTATTCTTTGCGTTCCTTTGTGCCTTTGCGCCTTTGCGTTAAGAAATCTCTTACATTGCCACATAACCGCTCAAGCAGAAAGCCCAAGGGCTTTTGAGAGTTTGGTTACGGCGCGATTGGCTGATTTACGAAAGGTGGGGTCCAGAAGATCATGAGGTTTGTAGGTTTCGGGGTATTCTTGGGTGATGATGGCCTTTAGTTTTTTGTAGAGGCTATCAGTAAAAATAACTGACGGGGTGATGCTGGCAATTTCGGCTTTAGTTAGAGGCATACGAAGACGTAGACAGGCCGGACCGCCCCCATTTTTCATGCTTTGATTGAGTGGTAAATAGTAAATGCGGTCCACAGGAAGGCGTTTTTCAACAATGGTCTTTGCTTTGGGGTTGGTTTCCACTTCCTGAGGACAGATAATGACCTTTTGACCATCCGGAAGACTCAAAAACTGTGAGTTAAAAATATAGCTTTTTACAGCCTCTTCTACGCTAAGTTCTTTATTTCGGACGGCAATTAAAGTAAGTGGTGCTGCCAAAAGAAGCTCATCAAGTATACCTTGAGTGTTACTATAGGCTTCTTCGTGAAAAAAGAAGAGGTCTTCATGACCTACCGCAATTACATCGTTATGAAAGACCCCTTGATCAATAACCTTTGGATTTTGTTGAGCAAATATCACATGCTTTGGATCAAGCAGGTGCAATCTTGCAATAGCTTCTTGGGCCTGGCGAGTCTGTCTGGCAGGAAAGGTTTGAGTTTTACTATCTTCTAATCTGCCATAGACAAACAGGTGAATGCCTTTATTGTTACAAATAAAGCGTGTGTGATTTGCAGCTCCCTCATCGTTAAATTCTTGAGCTGAAGGCAGGGGCGCATGGTGCACAAAATGGCGGCCTTTAAAAACCTGCTTAAGGATATGTGCAGTAAAAGGGGTTTCCAGGCTTCTATGTAAATGACTTGATAGATTGGCAGGTGTAATATGCACTTTACCATCTTTACTATCAGATGAAGGTGTAACAGTGGCTGAATTTGCGGTCCACATTGCCGATTGTGAACTGCATTTTATCAGAAGATCAGGGGCATTTTCATACGCACTTTCAAGAATTTGTTGCTCAGATCCAACAAAGCCCACCATCTGAAGTATCGAAACAACAGGCCGGCTTTGAGGTGGCAAAATAAGCTGAATGCCGCCAATGTCGAAAATAAGCTTCATCTTTTCTAATCCTTGAAGTGCTGCAAGTTTTGGATTAGAAGGTGAGGTGCGCGATGACATCGAAGCAACATTTCCATAGGAAAGACCTCCATAAAAATGTGTAGGGCCGACAATGGTATCGATTTGCACTTCGATCATAGTTGCACACCAGGAACAAGTGTTTCGGGAAGCTCTAAAGTTTTTGCCTCTTGAGAGGCCACAGGATAAGCCGTGTAATCAGCAGCAAAATAGCCCGAGGGTCTATAATTTCCGCTACAGCCAATGCCGCCAAAGGGCGCTAAGCTGCTGGCACCTGTTGTTGGCATATTCCAGTTTATAACGCCGGCTCTGATTTGCTCATAAAATTGTTGATATTCAGACTTAGAATCAGATGCAAGAGCCGCTACAAGCCCAAATGCTGTGTTATTAGCTTGTTGTATAGCATCATCAAGAGAGTCAACCCTAATAAGCTGCAATATGGGCCCAAAAAGCTCTTCATCACGCAACTGACCGCCAGTCATATCTACAATACCAGGCGTTATAAATGCATTGTTTTTTCTTTTACATGCTACAAGGCTTTTACCGCCCTTTTCGACAAGTGCATTATAGCCTTGCATAAGATGATCTGCAGCATCACTTGAAACAACGGGCCCCATAAATGGCTCTGGAGTATCGGTAAATGCGCCTACTTTTAAATTTTTTGTTGCTTCAATAAGCGGTGCAACTATTTTGTCATTAGTAATAAATAAACGTCTTGCACATGAACAGCGCTGGCCGGAGGTCAAAAATGCTGATTGAATAATTAAATAGACTGAGGCAATAATATCAGAGACATTTGTTACAACAAGCGGGTTATTGCCCCCCATTTCTAGAGCCAATATTCTGCCAGGAAAGGCCAGCGATTCTTTTTGAATAGCCTGACCGACTGACACACTACCTGTAAAAAAGACACCCTTTACTTCTTTATGGGATAAAATCATTTGCGCTGTATCTTTTGCCCCCTGCAGCACATGCAATACACCCGGCGGCAAACCCGCTTTCATCCATAGCTCATACATTATTTGGCCAACTTTTGGTGTTTTTTCACTTGGCTTAAAAAGAATGGTATTGCCTGCCAAAAGCGCCGGAACAATATGGCCATTTGGAAGATGTCCTGGAAAATTAAAAGGCCCAAGTACCGCAACAACCCCATGAGGATGAAATCTTGTCGCGAGGGTTGCATTGGCACTTTCTTGAAGGCGTTCATTACAACGCTCTATATATGCCTTAATAGATATAGTAACTTTATTAATCATTGCCTGCACTTCTGTAAGCGATTCCCATAGGGGTTTTCCCATCTCTTCAGAAATCGTGCGTGCTAAATAGTCTTTTTGCACATTTAAGGCCTGGCCGTAGGCAATACAGATGTTTGCTCGCTCTTCAAATGTCTTTTTTTTCCAGGGTAAATAAGCATTCAACGCCGCAGTGAGAGCATTTTTAACATCATTTGCATCAGATTCTTTTACTTGATATACAACACTTTTGGTTGCTGGGTTATAGGATGTAATCATAAGTTACCGTTATATACTTTTAGGATCAAAGATGCGGACATAATCACCAAGGCCAATTTTTAGATGAAGAGAAGTCTCAGAATTTATCGTTATATTTGATTCATCAAGCAAAATAATTGGTGCAAGTACTGCTCTAAAACAAAAACGCTCATTTGCGATAATATACTCTTGCTTATCAAGCTCGCATGCATCATTTATTTTACTTACTTGCATCATGCGAGATGCGTTGATAGGAATAAGGTCTTCTTTTTTTGCCATAACCTTAGGGCCGCCGTCAATTACATCAACTTCGTCCGTAATTTTAAATCCAAGACGTTGCAAAAGACTAAATGCCCCTTGAGTTTCTTGATCAACCATACCTATTGCGTTTTGTACATCTTTTGGCAGTAAGTCAATGTATATGGGATATTGGGGCAAGAAATCATGAATAAAGTTTCGACTATAGCTCATCATTTCCTGCACCTCATCAAAACTTACATCAAAAAAACGTCTACCAATAGCTTCCCAGAAAATTGATACTCCATCTACAACTGGCCCTCTAAGCTCAGAAATAAAGCTGCCGGTAAATTTGTCAGGAAAAGCTGCTATAAAAAGAAATCTGGATAAAGATAAAAGTTTACCTATACCTGTTCCTCGAGATGAGGGGTCTACAAAAAGCGAGCCTACTTCAGACGGGCCATGTAAATACGAAATCGGGTTTAACACAGCAAGTTTTTTTACCACAGGCACAAGTTGCGACTTGTTATGTATATATTCTTTCCGAAAAAAGAACAGAGGTTCATTTCCGCCAGATGTTGACGATATCGCAGCAATGCCAAGGAGCTTTTTAGTGCCAGTATCTTCTGCTACAAAAAGATACGATTGATGATCAAGTACTAAAGAGGCATCAAGAAATGAGCTTAATGCCTTTGTAAAACGCATTTCAAGTAAACGTTCATTTTTTGGAAGAGTTGTAAAATTAATATGCGAAGCAAAGGCAAGCTTAACATATGCCCCAAAATCATCTATTGTAACAGGCCGAATAACAATCATGACATGCTCTCAAGAATCGTTTTTTCTATAATGCGCATAATGGGGTCAATATCAGATGCTTTCAGCGCTCCAACGGGCAATAAAAAGCGCACACGTGTAGGGTGCGAGCCCGCAACAAAGCTAACAATGCCGTTTATAAAAAGTTTTTGCACAAATGCTTTTACTTTTGTCTCGCTTCCATTAAATGGGGTAAAGGCAATCATTGACCCCATTCCATATGGCCCATGAAGACAGCCATACTTTTCATGAAGACTTGCAAGACCTTCTGTAAATGCTTGATGCAGTTGTGCAATTTTTCCTTTTTCTCCAAAAAAGTCGTTAGCCACTGCATATTCAATCATATATTTAGCCGTGCGTATAGCACTAGTCGAGGCTGTAAAGGTCTGACTGAGAAGCCCGGGACGCGGGCAGTATTCTTTTGTAAAAAGTGTGGCGCATGCCGGTGTCACTTTGCCTACTGTAACAATATCAACTAGCCCATCAAGATCAAATCGCTGAAATGCAAATACATTTTCTGTACGCGCAAAAGTTTGAACTTCATCTACCCAAACAGCAATACCATGATTATTTAAAACATTAATAATTGCTTTAAAAAATTCAGAACTGGCTGTCCAAAAGCCTCCTTCTCCCTGTATAAGCTCCATGCACATAACGGCATGCTGGTTGCCAAAGCGCTTTATGTGACTTTTTAACACCTCTAACGCTCTGGCAGTACTTTCAATTGGATTTTTAGCATCAAAAAAGGGAATATAATCCACAGCTATTGTTGTAGGCAATCCCTCTCTAAAGCTTGGTTTATCAGTGATTTGAGATAAAGCAAGAGTTCTTCCGGCAAAGCCGCGCTCAAAGGCAAGTACGCGCGAGGCCGGAAATTTTTTCTGAAAGCATATTTTTAGGCTATTTTCGCATGCCATTGCACCAGATGAGGATAAAAAACAGTGATCAAAGCCTGAGAGCTTTGTATATAGACGCATTAAATCAAGTGAATCGGCATTTTGCTGCAGATTTCCCTGCATTACAGTGTCACTTAGCGCAGCATCAATTGCAGCTTCCATTACACCTGGATGGCTATGTCCAAAATAGTGTACGCCAATGCCTGAAATAAGATCATACTTAATGCTGCCATCCATAAGTTCTACAAATGCGTCCCTACCAATGCCGCTGGCAACGTAGGGAAAATATAGTGGAAGACCGCGCGCATGTAAAAATTGCTCTACAAGAGCATTACTTATTTCTTGCTGCTCAAGATTCGCGCCCTGGATACCAGTAATAGCAGCTTGAGCATCATGCAACGCCGCAAGCATGAGCTTTTTTGCTTCGGCTATTCGCGGATCTTGTCTAAATTTGTCAGCATTAAGCAAATTAAGCTCCTTACAAAGCTATGGGGGCATTTGTTTCTTCATATTTATAATCACCTGCACCTAAGCGCATAACTAAAAGAGCGGTAAGCTTTGCCCTTTGAGGTAGGCTATCTATCAATAAAAACTCATCATGAGTATGGATGTTTCCGCCAACGGCCCCTAAAGTATCAATGCACGAAAGTCCGCATGCTGATAAAAAGTTACCATCACATGCTCCTCGACTTGGTTTTTTGGTTAATGTCATACCAAGATCTTGCGCGCTTGTTTCAAGCCATTTAATAATTTTTTCAGTCCCTGAATCAAGTATTTTTGGGGGATTTGTACCATCTTCATGAAGTTCCATCCATATGCCATCTTTTTGAGAATGCTTTTGCACAAGCTCTTCTATTTTTTTCTTTACATCGTTGAGAATATTAGGCTTGCCAGCACGCACATTTAAACGAAGTATGGCAAGATCAGGAACCACATTATGTCCAGATCCAGAATGTATCTGGCCGCAGTTTACAATAATTTGATCATCAAAGTTGCTGACCTCATCGCCCTCAGGTTTTAATGTATTAAGTGCTTCAAGATCAACGATAAGTGGGGCAATTGCAAAAATTGCTGAGCGCCCTTTGGCAAAATCTCTTCCCGCATGCGCAGCTTTACCTTTTACTACGATGGTTAGTTTCATGGAACCTGCCCGAGAATTTACAATAGAGCCATCAGAGTGCGCAGGTTCAAATAAAAGTCCTAAGCGATGACGCTTAGATGCTTGCTCAAATAGCTTGTGGGAACCCGGCGATCCTATTTCTTCATCAGGATTAATAATTATTTCCCAGCCTATATTTGCGGCATAAGGTGATTTTTCAACTGCCTGCAACGCAGTAAGGAGCACAACAAGCCCGCCTTTCATATCACATACTCCCGGGCCATGCAATCGCACATCTTCTTGATCAACTACCTTTTGAAATGATGAGCTTTTGGCATACACCGTATCCATATGCCCTGCAAAAAGTATTTGAATGGGCGCATTAGGACGTTTTTGAATTTGCAATGCTTTAGCAAGAGGCATTCGTGTTTTATTTCCATGGTCATCTACTACAGTGTAAGGAGCTAGATCAATTTCTTTCATTTCGGCCCCGAGTACATCAAAGCTTTTTTTGAGTGCTTTCATTTGTTCGTCTAAACCACTCACATTCAGCGTATGGCTATTAATATTTGCCCAAGAAATAACCAGATCTTTCATAACTGACCTTTGATGATCGATCCACTGTAAATAGGGAAGATACTGCTGCATATGTTTTCTCCATAAAATTGGGTCTTGTTGCATAAACCACCACAGAGCCACTGAGCACACTGAGATATTTGAGAAAATGAGAAGGCTTATTATCAAATCCAGAGCCTTAAACATCATGACAAGCTTAGGATGCCTCATAGTGGATGAGCATCAACTGATTCTTCTCCCTATCTCAGCTCTCTCAGTGACCTCAGTGTCTCGGTGGTTAATTATCCAACAATGCCATAAAATTGCACATTACTAGATTCCAGAATTTCAGGGTAGCCAGTTATCAACACTTGAACAATTAAAAGAGTTAATTTTTATTCATCTTAAATATCTAAAATTAAGCACTTTACAAAAGATAGCCATTATTTTACTCATTTTTTTGCAAGAGCTCTTGGCAATAAATCACCGCCTCTGTAAGGTGACGAAAAATGTGCTACTCTAGTTTGCAGATAGCTACAGGGCCTCATTAATACGTTTATAATAGCTTAGGGGAATAGATGGAAAACGATGTCCATAAAAAGATTAAAAAGCTCTTAGTTAAGGATCATGCAGGCTTTGTCTTAATAACCTGCAAAAATCCGGCCGAGACAGGACAAATGCAAGTAGAGATGAGCTATGAGGGAGATCCTATGCTTGCTGCTTACCTTTTGGAGGGCGCCCAAGGATATCTTGATGAAGAGGAGAAAGGCCTTGGCCTGGAGCTTCTTTCGTGAAGTCACTTGATGAGATCATAGCTACACATACAGAACCTCTTACATTTAAAAATCAGCCAGTACCTGAAGAGCTTATTGCTACGCTTATTAATTCATCAAGAGTTACTCCGTATGCCTTTTATCTTCAGCCAACGCACTATTATGTGATAACCGAAGATGCTATTAAAGAAAAAATTTCAAAAGCCTGTTTTAATTCACCGCTTATAAAACAAGCCCCTCTAGTTGTGATATTTACAGGCGATAGATTTGCTCCAAAGCATCAAGAAGCCATTCTTGATGGTGCCCTAGAAGAAAAAGAATTAACTGTAGATCAGGCCGAAAAAGCACGACAAGCCCTACAGCTACATTTTGATGTAAGTCCAATAGGCTTAGGGTGGCTTGGAAAGCTTCTTGGTGCTCCGATCATACGTCTTTTTACAACTATGCCGCAAATTCCAGCTGTTCATAAAAGAGAATTTCTTTGCCGTCAAGTGATGAGATCTGTTATGACTTTCTTTTGGGCAGCTGAATCTAACGGTCTTAATGCACGGATCGTAGAATCCTATGATGAGTGGAGAATTAAGTGGGCCCTCAATATTCCCTGGCATCACATTGTCGTTTCTGTCATGCTAGTAGGATATGCACAAGACAAGGGTAAAACTATTACACCACTTGACTCAAGTGAAGTAGTGCATTGGAACAAAACATGATAATTTGGTATAAGACTCTCTATGATGACAGCAACCATTTCTAGAATTAGACTTTTATCTTCGGCCGCAGAACAGCTTATCGGGCCATTGCTCGTATTTGTTATATCTTATGCGCATCATATCTACTTTGTAAATAATTTTGTATCATCTTCGTTTGCAGCGTTTTCGCTGTTGAGCCTTTTGCTAGTGATGGCAGTAGATAAAACTGGTATCTTACTGGCACTTGGCCTTCAATGTGCTTTTTTAGGCTGGGTGGCAATCGCTGAACCATATAATTTATTTGAGCAGGCGTTATTTTCACTGAGCATTTCACTTTCACTTTTTGCCTCGTATATTAACTGTCAGGATGTAACTGACATAAAAGTTGTGCAGCCATCTCCTCAAGATGCCCAAGTGCTTATTGATCAAAAAGAAAAACTCTGGCAAGAGCTTTTTGATGCGCGCCAAGAAATTAAAAGCCTCTATGAGCAAAAACAGCAGCTTCAAACCACATTTGATGCCTTGCAAGCTACTGTAGAAACATCTTCTACAGCGGAATTAAAAGAAAAAGAAGCTCAAATCCAGCTTTTACATCATCAATTAGAATCTGTAGTCCTCGAAAAGCAGCAGTTTGTTGAAGAGCGTGCCGCATGTGAAGAGGATATCAAAAAATTTGCCAGTCATATGCATGAAATGGCTCTTTATCAAGAAACGCTCAGGCAAGAAATTTTACGCCTTGAAGAGCTACGTGAAAAAGAAAAACAGACAACGGCGCCTGTACAAGAGACTGCGGCGGCTCATACATCTGATGAAAAACCTACACATTACGAAACGCTCTGGCGCCAGCTAAAACAGCAATTTGATGAAAAATCTAAAATTCTTGACGCTGCTCGTAAAGATCTCTTTTTAGCCCAAGACGAAATTGTTGTTTTAAAAAAATTACAAGAAGAAAACCTCGAGCCCTCAACTGAAGAGCAGCATCTCATGCAGCAGCTCGTTGCCTACCAAGACAAAATAGATGCACTTTCAAAAGCTCACGACGAGGAACTCGTCGGCTACGAAGAGGTCATCCAAGGCCTTCTCAACCAACTCCATGAAAAGCAAACAGTCTAAAATAATCCTGGTGCCGCGCCTGGAGTGAAATCGAAGACATTCGATGAAAACCTTGTCGATCCCTTAGATTTTTTGTCCTGTAGGGACAAATTTATTAATAGCCCACGGTGAAACCGTGGGTATAGTTATAAACGAAGATTGAGTCGCTTCGCGACGGCTTAATAAATGGAAGCATAATGCTAATCCAAAATAATAAGCCGTCGCGAAGCGACTAAATTTCCTTTTACAATTATACCCACGGTTTCACCGTGGGCTAATGGTAAATTTGTCCCTACAGGACAAGAGGCTTTCACATTATTGGAACAAAAAAATCAGGTCCAAATCTGCTGGGTATATAGAAAAGAAAATTATCCAATTTTAAGCCATCTGTTTCACCCTGACTCTAATACCGTTCACTTACTCCTACTATCAATAGTGAAAAACGATAGAACGATAGAACGATAAGAAAGATGAAAAAAGAAAAAAGCTATCCTATTCTTAGTGGTAGACGAGCTGTCAATAATTTAATTTTTATATGTTTTATCGTTCTTATCGTTCTATCGTTTTTATCATTTTTGTCGCTGCAGATTTTGGTTAAGTGAACGGAATTGACCCTGACCCTGACTCTGATCGTGCACCCAATTCCTTGGGTTAACGTTTCCACGCAGTGAGCACTTCGTAGCCATTTTCAGTAATGAGAACCGTATGCTCCCATTGAGCCGAAGGTTTACCATCGGCCGTTCGAGCGGTCCACAGGTCGGTTTTGTCAACTATGGTATCGCTTTTACCTGCATTGATCATGGGCTCTATGGTAAAAATCATGCCTGCAGTAAGTGGAATATTCAGGGTAGTACGATGATGCGCTACTGGGGGCTGCTCATGAAAAGATAACCCAACGCCGTGGCCAACAAACTTGGTTACCACGCTGCAATTATGATCTTCGGCATAAGATTGTATGACATCGCCAATTTTGTTAAGTGCTACGCCAGGTGCTAAAATTTGCAGCGAGCGCATCAGGCACTCATAAGAAACATCTACTACGCGCTTTTTTTCGGCATCAATATTGCCAATACATACCATACGGCTGCAATCGCCAAAATAGCCGTCCAGAATGCATGTCACGTCCACATTCAGAATATCACCATCTTTTAAAGGGACATCATCAGGAATGCCATGGCAAACAACATCATTAAGCGAGGTGCATATGCTTTTAGGAAATGGGGGAGAGCCATATCCTAGCGGAGCAGGGATGGCTCCGGCTTGCACGTGAAGCTTATGGGCATAGTCATTAAGTTCATTTGTGCTAACGCCACTTGCTGCTATAGCGCACGTTGCATCTAAAATCTTAGCTGCTAGAGCACATGCGCGTTTAATACCTTCAATCTGCTCAAGGTTCTTTAAGATAATGTTATATTTAGTAAAATAAAGGTCGGCAAGTGCCTGGCTACCCTCAACCGGCACCTGGCTTTCTTCTGGAAAGTGGCATTTTTTCCATTTTTTTCCGCTGCCGCAAAAGCATTCATCATTTCTTCCAATCATTTTACTACGCGAGGCTTTGCAGCTTCTCCATAGACGCCATCTTTGTAGCGTTTAGCCATTTCTTCAAGGGTCACAATTGGCACTTTATTGGCATGACCTGCTTGGCCAAATTCCGTCATGCGCGCCTCTGCTACTTGCTGCATGGCTGCGCGGGCGGGTTTAAGGTAGTCTCTGGGGTCAAAATCACCTGGATTTTCATTCATGTACTTACGAATGGCACCTGTCATTGCAAGGCGGCTATCGGTATCTACATTAATTTTTGCAACACCAGCTTTTATGCCTTTTTGAATAGCTGTAACAGGCACTCCATATGTTTCGCGAATTTTGCCGCCGTTTTTGTTGATGATATCTAAAAGCTCTTGTGGGACGGAGCTTGAACCATGCATAACAATATGTGTATTGGGTATTTTTTCATGAATTTCTAAGATGCGGTCAATAACTAATACATCGCCTGTTGGCTTTTTAGAGAACTTATATGCGCCATGGGATGTGCCTATAGCTACTGCTAGGGCATCTACTCCAGTACGGTTTACAAAATCTACGGCTTGATCCGGATCGGTAAGTAGCTGCTCAAGGGTTAGCGCGCCGGTAGCTCCGTGGCCATCTTCGGCCTCACCTGCGCCCATATGTTCTAAAGACCCTAACACGCCAAGTTCTCCTTCCACAGATACTCCTAGAGTATGGGCAATGTCTACCACATAACGAGTTACTGCTACGTTATATTCATAGCTTGCCGGAGTTTTGCCATCATCTTCAAGAGAGCCATCCATCATCACGCTTGTAAAGCCCTGCTTAATAGCGCTAATGCAAGTTTCTGGGCTATTTCCATGGTCTTGGTGCATAACAATAGGGATTTGGGGGTATAATTCGGCAGCTGCGAGCATTAAATGTCGTAAAAATGAATCATTTGTGTATTTACGAGCACCGCGGCTTGCCTGAATAATAACAGGACTGTTTGTTACACGGGCAGCTTCCATTACTGCTTGAATTTGCTCCATGTTGTTGACATTCAAGGCGCAAACCCCAAATTTATTCTGGGATGCATAGTCTAATAGGGTACGTAAGGCTATAAATGGCATGAAAAATTCTCCTCTTATTCCCTAGTAGATATAACGTTTTACCCTTATATACAATTAAATAAATTAGTATAATACAGTTAGGGATGTTTACACTATAAGAGGGCTTAGGGCATGAAAAAAGAAGCTTTTAACCGCGATTTCTGGCTCAATCTAGGCTTTAGCTATAATCATATTGGTGAATATGAGGCAGCAATTAAAGCCTATGCACACGGCATTAAGCTTGCCCCCGAAAAAGCTGATGGCTATCTTTCATGTGCAAGCGCCTATGTTTGCATCGAAGACTTTGAACAAGCCCAAAGAACGTGCGATATTGGTATTCGCTATGCCGAAGCTCATATGAAAGAGCCCTGGGCAAAAAAATTAAAAAAAATGCTCCAAGAGGGAAGATCTCACATAGATGAGTTGTATACCAAATCAAAATATGGAACGTTTGCAAGCTAAGGTAATTAATGGAACAAGAAGCTCACGAATTTACAAATAGACTCATTCATGAAAAATCGCCTTACCTTTTGCAGCATGCTCACAACCCTGTAAACTGGTACCCATGGGGCTCTGATGCCTTTGATGCGGCCAAAGATTCCCAGAAACCCATTTTTTTATCCATAGGCTATGCAACATGCCACTGGTGTCACGTTATGGAGCAGGAGTCATTTGAAGATGAAGAAGTTGCAAATGCCCTAAACAATGCTTTTATCTGCATAAAAGTTGATCGCGAAGAGCATCCAGAAATTGACAGTCTTTATATGGAATTTGCCCAGACGATGATTGTAGGATCAGCCGGATGGCCGCTTAATATTATTCTTACACCTGATCTAAAGCCATTTTTTGCAGCTACTTATCTTCCTAAAGAGAGCACCAAAGGTTTAGTAGGGGTAATTGAGCTTACTGAAAAAATTGGAGAGCTTTGGAGAAGTGATGAGCAAGAGCGCATTATTTCCCAAGCCGACAGGATAGTAGATATATTTAGAGCGAATGTCCATTTGCAAGGCAGTGAAATTCCCTTGGAAGATCCCATCAATATCACAGCAGACATTCTCTTTCGGGTAGCAGATCCTATTTGGGGGGGAATGCGCGGATCTCCCAAATTCCCACTGGGCTATCAGGCAAATTTTTTACTACGCCACTTTCTGCGCTCACAGGACTCTAGAGCCCTTTTTCTTGTTGAAAAAACGCTTGAAATGATGCATAGGGGAGGGCTTTATGATCATTTGGCAGGAGGCTTTCACCGCTACAGCGTAGATGAACACTGGCATATTCCTCACTTTGAAAAGATGCTCTACGATAATGCTTTACTTGCCTCAGCTTATTTAGAAGCATGGAGAATAACAAACAGGCCGATATACAAAGAAGTCTGCCAAAGTATTTTAGAGTACATAGCGCGCGATATGACAGATCCAGAAGGCGGTTTTTATTCTGCACTAGATGCTGATACTGGGGGAGTCGAAGGCCTATATTATACATGGACACGAGATGAAGTATTAGCAATTTTAGGTGAGACTGAAGGTACGCTCTTTAGCGATTTTTACGGCATATATGATCATGGCCCTGTGGAAGGAAGAAGCGTGATCCACATGATCACATCACTTGAAGAATTTGCTGCCAATCGAGCACTTGATATAGGCGAGTTGCAAGAAAACCTAAGTGTAAGTCGCCAAAAGCTTTTACAGATGCGCGAAACGCGGCTAAGGCCACTTCGCGATGACAAGGTGATTACTTCCTGGAATGGTTTGATGATTCGCGCATTTTGTGAAGCTGGTTTTTTTATGCATAATCAAAAATATATCGACGTTGCAGCTAAGGCAGCCCAGTTCATTAGAAATAAATTATATATAAACAATAAACTTATGCGACGCTATCGCGAAGGCGAAGCTCGTTTTTTTGCCGGCTTGGATGATTATGCCTTTTTTATTTCAAGCCTACTTTCGCTTTTTGAAGCAGGTCAAGGTCAAGAATGGCTAACACTTGCTCTAGAACTTACAGACCTAGTACAGCAAGATTTTAAAGCCGAAAATGGGGCTTTTTATCAAGCCTCAGGTGAAGATGAATTTTTACTTATTCGTAAAACTCAATTTTCGGATGGGGCAGAGCCTTCAGGCAATGCTGTTCACGCCGAAAACCTCCTGCGCCTCTACCAAATTACAAATAATAAAATCTATCTTACACAGGCCGAAGACATCTTTAAAGCCGCCAAACAATTTATCGACGTTTACCCTCTTGGTTACTGCTATAGCCTTATTGGCCTAGAAAGATATTACGATCCAAAAAAAGCAAGCATCGTCATCGCCTTAAATTCAAAAAATGATTTTAAACCTGACATCGAAGATGCCCTAAGAAATAGACAATCCTCACATCATGCCATAATCTGGTGTCATCCTGGTGACACAGGCTCGCATGTCAAGCCTACACTCAATGATGCCACAACCCTCTACATCTGCCACGAAGGCAGTTGCCAAAAACCTCTTACAAGTAAAGAAGAGATCTTGAAAGCCTTGAATGAGATTTGATAAGGGATGAAGAGATCTAAGGCATCACATAAGTCATTAGGTTCTGAGGTCCAATACAAGTGCTTGGCCTAAAAATGGTAATTTTCTCTTGATCTCAATCTTGATCTTGATCTTAATCTATTTAATCTCATATTTCGTTTTGGAAGATAAAAAAAGATCAAGATTAAGATCAAGATCGAGATCAAGAGAAAAATACTCTTAGAAAATTTAGGCCTTACGCTCGTAGCGGCCCATGAGATGAGATTCAGCGAGTATGTGGCCATGCATTGCTGCTTGGACATCTGCTTTGGTAGCTTTTGAGGTAAGGCTGAGGGTAGTGTCAAGAGCGTAGAGTTTAAAGAAATAACGATGTATGGCGCCTTTTGGAGGACATGGGCCTCGATAGCCAGTTTGTCCCCAGCTATTTAAGCCTTGTATAGCACCATTTGGAAGGGTTTCTCGGTTGAAAAGGCCTTCATGCAGTTCGGTAGTATCAATTGGCAAATTAAAAAGCACCCAATGATCCCAGTTGCCGCCTGGTGCATCTGGATCATCACAAGTCAACACATAACTTTTGGCTGTGTTCGGCGCACCTGACCATATGAGGGGAGGGGAAAGATCTGAGCCATCGCATGTATAACGAATAGGAATTGTATCGCCTTCACCAAAAGCTGCACTTTCAATTTCTAATGCCATAAGAGATGCTCCTAAACATATAAATGAAATCACAAATTGTAACATGTATTAGCCTAAAATTGCTTTAATCGCCATAAAGAGAGGAAATTCTTTGCGTGCTCTATTTTCCCAACGAGCAGCTTTACCTTCGCTTACTTTGTCAGAACACCACTCTTCTAAACCTTGTACCAGAAAACCTGCTTTTTGCAAAAATGTAAAATAGCTTGAGACAGGATGATGAAATGATAAAGTGGCCTCAGATGCTGCTTGGCCCGGATTTGTGAAGATCGGAATTTTTTGCTCGCTCATATAGCAGTTTATGCGCCGATACTGCATTTTTGCCTGTTCATCAAAGCCCCATGATGACTGACGAGGTATGCGAAAGCATGGGTGATTAAGTACAATAACAAGTGAGGCGCCGGGTGAAAGGTGCAGCTTTATATTTTGCAGGACTTTTTCGGGTTCGGCCATATTTTGCAAGGCAAGTATAATCGTTGCATGACTGAAAAGGCGAGTCGATGGTATGGGAAGCGGTTTTGTAATGTCAGCATACTGAAAAGATCTGCCTTTATGCCGATCTTTTGCTTTAGCAAGAAGCGATCTTGCAGCATCAAGTCCCAAATAGCCAACATCTTTTGGAATGCGGCTTGACAATACACCTTGTCCACAGCCAAGATCAAGTAATGCAGCGCCGGCTTTAAGCTCCAACAAACGTATAACGCCAGGAAGTATAATATGCTGGTGGTAATAACTGCCTAAATCGCCTACTACACTATCATACCACTGGCCAACCTTCTGCCAAGATGTATCTTTTTCATTTTTCATGCATGCATACTACCATAAAATAAAATAAAGAAGAAAGAGGCATTACCGACATGGCTTTTGAAAATTTTTCAACGCAAAGGCGCAAAGGCACAAAGAAACGCAAAGAAGAATGATAATTATTATTATAAATATAAACTTTATAAACTTATAAATTGTTATATAGCGAAGCAACTTTGTTTTTGTATTTTGTATTTCTTTGCGTTTCTTTGTGCCTTTGCGCCTTTGCGTTAAAAAATCTCAACTTTTTCCTCGCACATCTGTTTTTACACACCAATGTTGTTGTAAAACGAGGTTTACTATACACTTATATATATGAGTGAAGACACCCCAATTGCAAAAACGTTAAAAGACATATTACTTACCCAGTCTTATGATAGACTTGGCAGTTTTACCGACCAGCAAGCTTGGGGGAGTTTAACTGAGGAAGAACGTCAGCTTTTAGCAAAACTTTTCGTTATGGCAGCTGAAAGCGATCTTAAAAAAAACCCTTCCGAAGATCTTGTTCACTCTGCTAAGAAATCATTTCATTTAGCCTCAAGTTTGGCACCTGATGACTCACAAATATGGTATCGTCGGGGCCTTGCTTTTGGCCAGCAAGAATCGCAGCATCTTTTAGAAGAGAGCTCACTTTGCCTGGAAAAAGCCGCTACACTTAATAGTAAATTTTTTGAAGCATGGTATGCATGGGCTAATGTTCTTGTTCGAAGAGGTGTTGCAACCGGCGAGCCTGGGTATTTTACACAAGCAGTCGAAAAGTTTAATAAGGCTGAAAATCTTCTGGAAAATCCAAAGCGTCACCTAGACTTTTATTGGCACTTCGGCCTTGCCTACTTTATGATGGGGCGCCATTCTGGAGAAGCAGGCGATACTCATAAAGCTATAGGCTATTACAGAAAAGCAAAAGATCTAGGCCTTGTTCGCGAACATTTTTATAACGATTTTGCCAATGCCCTAGTTGAACTTTCTTTACTGATTAACAGCCACGATCTGATGTTCGAAGCTATAGAACTTTATCTGTATTCACTTGATGGCAATGACAAAATCAAAGATACCCCGCATGATATGGCAGTTCGCTACTGCAATCTTGGTGCATGCTATCAGTATTTATTTGAAGTACATCACGAAGAGACTTTTTTTAAGCAGGCACAAGAATGCTTTCTTCAATCAACCGAACTTGAAAGCAGTTTTGGCAATGCATGGGCATTTTGGGGATACATGCTACTTTATGCTGCCAAGCTCTGGCAAGATGTAACCTATCTAGAAAGCTGTCTAGAAAAACTTGGAAAACTTTCAAATTTTGCCGACAATAAACCTCTTCTTTTGGCGCGAATGTCTGAGGCATTTTCACTGTACGGTGCCAATGAAGAAGATTTAAAGTTTATAACTGACGCTCAAGAGATTGCAGAATCTGCTACTATTGAAGGCCCTGAAGTGCCCTACACTTGGTCAAGCCTTGCTTTAGCAAACTTGGAGCTTGGTCGTTATTTTTCTGAAGAAAGCTATTATCAAATTGCCATAGAAAATGCTGAGAGAGCTATTGCGTTAAATCAAAAAATTGGCATGTCTTGGCATGTACTTGCCGTCGCCAAATTTTCTCTAGGTGAATATGAGGGCAATATCCAACTCATGCAAGAGGCCGCTGTTGCCTTTGATCTTGCCTCAAAAACTGATGTGGGCCGCTTTGGCTATATGTGGAATGACTGGGGAATCGCGTTGCTTAATCTCGCCGATATTACTCATGAAAAAAAATATGTACAAGGCGCCATCGAAAAATTTGAACAGGCTATTTTATTGCACGAGCAGGTAAACCCTGTTTGGCTTATTAACTACGGCTCAGCACTAGATTTTTGGGGCGATATCAGCGATGAAGAAGGCTATTATGAAAAAGCCATAGAAGTGCTGCAGCATGCCTTATCAATTGATCAGACAAATCTACAGGCAAGATATCATCTTGGCCTTGCATATTGCCATGAAGGTGAACTCTCAAATGACTCAACATTCCTCCAAAGAGGAATTGAAGAGCTTCAGATTGTACTGCATGAGGATATGGAAGATGAAACTGCTTGGTCAGATCTTGGTATGGCGTATATGAATATGGCAGAGATTACAGTAGATCCTGCACAGCTTGAGCTAAAAAATTCTTACTATGGTTCAGCAGAACAAAATTTTCTGCAAGCCATTGCCTTAGGAAGCCATCAAGTTTTTTATAGCCTTGCGTGTTTATATAGCCTACTAGAAAATGGCCCTGAGGCCTATCACTTCCTTCTGAAAGCTCACGAAAATGATACACTTCCTCCACTAAGTGATGTATGCGAGGATCGCTGGCTTGAATACTTACGATCTACGCCAAACTTTAAGCAGTTTATGGAAATTGTCAAATCTGATGAAGACTTAGGATTCGCGCAAGAATAGCTGATCTCATGACTTAACGCATTTCTGGAAATAAGCTTTCAGGACAACGGGAATGTGTAATTCCCTTAGATTTTATCTCTGCATTGCCATTTGACAATCTTTTTAACTGTTACATTAAATTATAAAGTGACTCTAGGTATACTAGAGTCACTTTATAATTTATATCCTTGCCTGGTGAATCTGATTAGACTCGGGCTTTACTACTTGAATTAACAACATTAATTGGAGAGCTCCAGGTGTTTGTTCCATCGACTATAGAAATCGCGGAATTATATTCCAAAAGAGCCGTTTGCCAAAGGGCAATAGCTTTGCCGTTTTCATTAATTTTAACAGAATAAGGAGCCTCAACATAAACGCTCAATATTGATTGACTAGGGTCTGTAAGTAAAACAGCTCTTGTCCAGACTGGAGTATCCTGAAGCGAAATTGTTGCAGCGTATAAGCTGCTTATTGGTCTAGCAGAATCAATAGATCGCCAAATTACAACAGTCTGGCCTGAGCTATTTATAGCAAATTTTGGATCCATAGAATTAGTGTCAATTGGCGATAATTGCTGAGGAGTGCTCCATATATTGCTCGATGCCAAGCAATATGCTCCTTGAATTACTTTTGAGGATGCCTCTTGAAGCTCCCAAATTGCAATTGCATTTCCAACCGCATCAATTTCCACTTTTGCTGACCTAGGGACGGCTGAAAGTTGTCCTGTCATCATAATGAAGCTTGCGCAAATACACCACATCAATCGGGCCATTTGTGAGAAGCTTTTGTTTTTCGCTGTATTCATAAATAATTTCCTTATAAAATTTTAAATTGGATGCGTCTTTAAATTAGTTATGTAAATTAACCTGCACCTGAACTGTACAAAAAGCAGTGCTAGACGACACCACGCTCACACCAATCAACTGTCCTGAAGTTATGGGAAATGCTGGAATGTCAAATACAATAACTTGATTAGATTGAAGGTTTGTATTATTAGGATCTGATACTCCAATCACCACATCTAAAACAGGTGGAGCTGTTATAAGATCAGCCGAAAAAGGAGCTATATCCACTGCATTATATGATTTCAAATGAAATGTCATAATACCGCTACGAAAAGGCACTCCTGCTAAGAAAATTGCACCTGTTGCCTTTGTAGTATTAATAAAACATGGCTGAAGCTCTTGAACATTATCATCTGGGTTTGAATGTACCGTATCTGAGAAATAGACTGGCGGACTATTTTCATTACCACTGTAATTACCTCCAAAATGATAGGTTACACTTGCACCTGCCCCCGTGGGACCTATTATACCTATTGGACCTGTGGCACCTGTTGCTCCTGTTGGACCTGTGGGTCCAGTTGGGCCTGTGATTCCTGTGGCGCCTGATGGTCCAGAAGGCCCTGTTGGACCTGTAGGGCCTGTAGATCCGGTTGGGCCAGACGGACCATTAGGGGGGCCTTGTGGCCCTGTGGGGCCTGTAGGTCCGGGAAGGCCAGCACCTGTTGGGCCGGTTCGGCCAGTGGGACCTGTTGCTCCCGTAGCGCCTGTTCCGCCAGCACCACTTGGACCACTTGGGCCAGTGGGACCTGTGGAACCTGTGGGACCTGTGGGGCCTGTAGGGCACTTTTTGGGTTTTTTGGAGCTCGAACTAGTAAAATCATCTGCGTGAATAGCCCCTGGTTGATCTTTAACTAAGGCAATAGTATCTTTTACTTTGGGTTGAGCGTATTTTCCCCAAATTTTTCTTGGATTCGTTTGTAAAAGAGGCTTCTTCTTTACAAAGGCTTGCGCCTGTTGTTTTGGAACATTACGGGTAGGCTTGGCGGGTAAGGAATTCGTTGTTGGAGGCAATGTACCAGCACACCAAAGCTGTGTTGAAAGCAAGCCTGCCAAGATCGTAGATAGAAAAGATATCTTCATAAGAATATTCCTAAGGGGTTATTTGTTTCTTGAGAAGTATAGTACAATAATAAAATACCTTTTTCTCAAAGAGCTTCTAAAAAAACATATTGCCGAATACTTTACAATAAAATTCTCCTTATTTTTCTCTAGAAAGGCTGTCACAAAAGTGAATGTGCCGAGATTTTTTTGCAGATTTAAAATTTAGAAGCGGGGTGAGTTTTCTGAATATTGTTGTGACATATGCGAAGATAACTGGCCCCTAGAGTATGTGCGCTCTACACCCAAGCTTTAAATAATTTTGGAAATCAAATCAGATGAAGATTAGAATGCGAATAACTTAAACTTTTCCGGCGCATGCTTAACCGACCTTATGACTTAGAAACGGAGTTTTCTTTTAACAGATATGACACGCTTTTCGGGAAATAAGCTTTCAGGACACCCTGGATGCGTAATTCCCTTAGATTTTATCCGAACTATACCCGAAGCATGATCATCTATGTCATTAAGAAATTTTTGCTTATTCACATTTAGGCGGCTATTATGAGCAAATATACCTATCTGTTTTGCCCTGTTTTCTAATATTAGTCGTTTTTTTGCTAAAATGCTACGACCTATATCAATTTCAGCAGTGGCCTCAGGCTTATTATCGAGAAGATGCATGAATTCACTATTTACCATCATGCCTCGATCTGTACACGCTGCACAATTGCGACTACTTAATAGTTTTTCATGACCGCCATTTCGCATGTATGTTGCTACAAGCACAGCTTCGCGATGGCGTATAATGCCTAAATGTACAAAATCACAAAATATCCCAACTTTTCGACTTGGCTCGATTTCATCCTGTTTATTCACAAGATCAAATGCTTTATTTACAATAAAGCTAAAGACATGTTTTAAAGTTGCTTTGCTTTTGGCAGGAAAATAGTAATTTGATTTTACGGAGAGATCTTTTAAGGTAAAGGATTGCTCCGAAAGCAAGGTTGTAAGCATTTTATTTTTTATGCTCGCATCAAATGTATCACATTTTGGCAGTGGATCTGTACCTAAAGTAATAGCTTCAAAAGAAAAAGGGTAACGCTCATTTAAGTGCATCAATGCATCTGTTTGAAGACCTTCTGAGCCTTCAAATCTTTTTTGCAAATTAGTGTAAATGAGTTTTTTGTATCCTAAAGCTCCGCCATTTTCCATTGCTTGCAATAATGCAGAAAACTCAGGATGGACTTTTGATCCTTGAGCAGGAGATGAGCCTATGATAACGCGCAAAGAGACTGCGGCATTATGTAAGCCTGTAAAGTTTTCCTCATACAAAGCGCAGTCCAAATTATCATAGAAACCAATATAATCTTTTGAAGTATCTAAGAAATAAGCTTGTATATGGTTTACTATGGCATGCAGTGTTAGAAAGGGAGAAATTCTAGCACATATAAAATTTGCACCGACTGATATAATATCAGTAATCTTAGAAATTGTAATGGCCATATGTTCAGGTAATATGCGAACTGCTGCCTTGGAAACATATCTATCGTTTACTAGAGGGTCATCCTCAGGAAAGCCCGCATTTGCAGCCACATTACGTGAAGATATGAGTATATCACCGAGGCTATCGATACGCTTTATGATGGATTCTGCCTTCTGGCGTATTGGCCGTCCCAGTTGTATGTATGCCGGAAGAGTTTCAGAATGCGCAAAAGAACTTACTACAATAGAATGCAAAAATGAGATCATAGGATCTGTTTCATCGCAGCACATAAGAGAATATGCAGGTTGGTGAAGTGCAAATCTTAAAATCATCAAAATGGCTTTAGCACGGCTCTTTGGATCAGTATCTAAATGGCTCTTAGATCCATCCAAAAGATCTACTAATGTTAAAACATCTTTTCTTAAATTTGCATATGCATTTTCAAAACTATCAACATGATAAAAGCAGCTAGAAAGTTCTATAAATAGCTCAGATGCGTACTGATCAAGCAAAAAAGTATTATCCGCAAGATTGCAAGCAAGAAAGTAAGGAGCAATATGACTTGCAATAGATTCTACAGTTAATCGACGTACATCATTTTGAAGTAATGCGGCAAGTTTTTTTGTTTCTTGAATTAGATCTGATGCCTTAGGCTTTACAGTTCGATCGTTTTTTAGACTTTGAATAGATTTAAGCATCCTCAGGATGCGAAGTTGCAAGAAATCATTTGGACTTCTTGATGGCAGGCTGGTTTTAAGCGTAAACTGGCTTATCGATTCGACCGCTAAGTCAAAACCATTGATCATAGCCTGTAGTGAGAGTTTCCACTCTAATTTTTTGGCAAGGTCTTTTGCTTGGTCAAGCTCTGGTATTCTGACAATGGATCTTTGTAAATTAGATTTTCCCCGAATAGGAGAGTGATCGGACTTATCAGATGCATTAAGCACGGCGTGTGCCGCCGTGTTTGTTAAATGCTCTGATGGGGGAGAAGTATTGGTTTCTGTTTCTTCGCCTAATATAGCTGCAATAGATGATTTGTTGTTCAATTCTTGGTTGTACAACTCTGTGCTTTCAGATGTAGTGGCCCATCGAATAAACGCATTAACCATAATACTTCTCCTTTATCGAAAAATTTCTACTTACCCCCGCGCTTGCGGTCGTTTTCTGATAGAAATCTTTTTCTCATACGTATTTGGGCCGGTGATACTTCAACAAGTTCGTCTTCTTGAATGTAGTCCATAGCCTGTTCTAGTGTAAAACGACGGGGTGGGATAAGAATAATATTCTCATCGCTTCCTGATGCACGCACGTTTGTGAGGTGTTTTTCCTTAGTGATGTTGATGATAAGATCGTTATCGCGTGAATGCTCACCAACAATCATACCTTCATACACTTCATCACCTGGATTTACAAAAAGAACTCCGCGCTCTTGCAGCTGGAAGGCTGCATAAGGTGTTGATCTTCCAGGGCAGCTTGAAATCATCACGCCAAGTTTTCTGCCAGGAATTGGGCCAGCAACAGGAGCATAATTTTCGAAAATTGATGTTAGGATACCAAGTCCACGTGTTTGTGTAAGAAAGGCACTTCGGTAGCCCATTAAACCACGTGTAGGAATCATAAACTGCATGCGTGTAATACCTTCTGGTGTGGTATTAAGCGACTGCATCTCGCCGCGTCTTCGCGAAAGCTCTTCGATAACACCGCCGGCATATTCTTCTGGAACTTCGACAGTTGCCATTTCAAATGGTTCTAGTTTTTGACCATTTTCTTCTTTTATGATTACGCGCGGCTTTGAAAGGCTCATCTCATAGCCTTCACGGCGCATTGCTTCAACAAGAACAGCTAAGTGAAGCTCGCCGCGTCCTGCAACGGTAACTACTTCTTGTTCAGCTGAAGTAAAGTCGATTTTCAAAGAAATATTAGCGCGTTTTTCACGCTCAAAGCGCTCTTTGAGTTTATTCATTGTGACATGCTTGCCGCTTCTGCCTACAAATGGACTTGAGTTAACAGTAATGTCAATAGAAACAGTAGGTTCATCAAGCAAAATAGGTGGCAAAATTACAATTTTAGATGGATCGCAAATTGTGTCACCGATGGTTACATCTGGCATACCTGACAAAATAACGATATCCCCAGTGTGGCCAACTTCAAGTTCATGCTTTTCAAGACCAATGTGGCCTTCAATGCGAGAAACTTGGCATCGTTTTGGATTTCCAGTGCGATCAATATGCATGACCGTTTGACCCTTTGTAATTTGTCCACAACGGATTCGACCACAAGCTTGACGTCCAACATAATCATCGTAGAATATAGTAGATGCCTGCATTAAAAATGGCTCATTTTCTTCACCAGGAGGAGGAGAAACATGCTCGACAATCATTTCGAACATAGGACGCATGTCTACTCGCTCGTCATTGATGCCCTTGATAGCAAAGCCAGTAAGACCCGAAGCATAGCAGTAGTGGAAATCGAGCTGTTCGTTTGTTGCACCAAGCTCGCTGAAGAGATCGAATGTTAAGTCAAGTGCCTGATCTGGTGTTGCAAATGGCCTATCGATCTTGTTTACAACTACAATAGGCTTTAAGCCCATTTTTAATGACTTTGACAATACAAAGCGAGTTTGCGGCATTGGGCCTTCTTGTGCATCTATCAGCAACAATACGGAGTCCACCATACCCAAAATACGCTCAACTTCAGCAGAAAAGTCTGCGTGACCAGGAGTATCGATAATGTTAATTTTATAATCATCAAAAAACACAGATGTATGCTTAGCAAAAATGGTAATGCCACGCTCTTTTTCTTGGTCGTAGCTATCCATCATGCGCTCACCAACTGCTTGGTTTTTGCGGAAAATATTTGACTGTTTGAGGAGGCTATCAAGTAGCGTCGTCTTGCCATGGTCAATGTGGGCAACAATGGCTATATTGCGTATGTGATCTTTGGAAGTCATGAAATCTCTTGTTAAAATAAAAAATCTAGAGCAGTGTACCTGATATCAGTCTTCAAAGCAATGCTTATCTGTTCCAAAAAGCACAAAAATGAAAGCACGTGCCGAAAGTATATAAGGTCCAAAACTTGAACTTAAACCATTTTTTTTATCGTTATTATCGTTCTATCGTTTTTATCGTTTTAAGTTCCCAACCTAATGAAAAATTTTAACGGATAAAAACGATAGAACGATAATAACGATAAAAAAAAATGGTGTAAGTTCACTTGTATCAATGCTTATATTTTTTCTTTACAAAACCAAATTTTTTATTTCCTCTCAGAACACACATTAGTTCTCCTTGCAAAGTGCGGCCCAATAGCATATGATACTTAATCTTAAGGGGGAGCGGGGATGACTGATACTCATACACAAAATACATCTCAAAATACATCTCATGATAAACAAAATGATTCACATAATGATGATTCACATTTTGCCTCAAGTTCATCCCCACTTGATTCACCTACAAGCCAGTTAAATGACCTTCTTGATCAAAAATTAGAAGCTGCCTTTCACATGCAGACCTCGCAGGTAATTTTGCATGATCTTGCCAAAATTGCTATTGAACATGACCCTATTGACTTAGCCTATGCAGTAACGCGCCTTCCCACAAGCGTGCGCCATGTTGTGTTTCAAAACCTGCCTGATCTTGAAGCTAAAGTTACATTTATTATCAACGTAAGCCCAAACTCGCGAGTGGCCATATTTCGTCAAACAAGTGATGCAGAAATTGTGCGGCTTGTCGATCAAATGGCCCCGGATGATGCTGTATGGATCCTTGAGGATTTATCAGATAGGCGCTGTAGACGTGTCCTTGACAGTGTAGAACCTGCCAAAACAAAACTAATACGAGAGCTTTTACGACACGGCCTTCACACAGCCGGCCGTCTGATGACAAACGAATTTTTTGCTTTTCCTATGCAAACAACTATACGTGCAGTAGCCAATCAGATTCGGGACAATCCAGGAATTGAGCTTACTCACAGCATCTTTGTACTTAATGACGAAGAAGAGCTTGTAGGTATTGTGCCATCAAGAAATTTGATTGTGAATTCCAAAGATCTGCCCATACGACAGGTTATGCGCCCTGTTTTACATAAAATTGGCCCGGATGCCCCTCGCGATGAAGTCGTAGACTTAATTGAACGCTACAAGCTGCCCACACTTCCTGTTGTAGACCAAAGCAACAAGCTTCTAGGCATTATCACAAACGAAGATATCGTTGAAGTTATGGAAGATATTGCCGATGAAACTATTGCAAGCATTGGCGGCACTGCAGAAGCTCTCGAAGAAGACGATCCCATCTGGACGCGCTTTTTACTTAGGGCGCCTTGGCTTTTAGTAACTTTGTGCGCAGGCCTTGTAACAGCTACAGGCCTTGCCCACTTTCATGGCTCGCCTTGGTTTGCTGTAGTTCCATTTTTTGTACCGCTTATTACTGGCATGTCAGGCAATGTTGGAATTCAATGTAGTACACTATTTGTGCGAGGTATTGCAACAGGCGAGGTATCATCGGGCCGAAAGCGCGAAATGGTAATGCGCGAAATTGGCATTGGATCTTTAATTGGCCTGCTTTTTGGCCTGCTTTGCGGCATTGTGGTATATAGCCTTAATCGCCTTGGTGCTCATCAAGTAGGTAATGACCCTATGGTTGTGGGTGTAATTGTGAGTTTCGGCGTATTTGGCGCCTGCATGACAGCCACGCTTTTGGGCAGCATCTCGCCCCTCTTTTTTGCCCGCGTAGGAGTAGATCCTGCGGTTGCCTCCGGCCCAATCGTTACGGCCTGCAACGACGTACTTTCAACATTCATGTATTTTCTTGTCGCCAAAGTCGTCTACATGCTTGTCTATTAAATCTTCGCTTTGTCGTTTTTGATGTTATGGTATGCGTAAAATTAAGACTTGCGGTCAATAATAACTTTTTGAGCGCAGCTCTCTGGAGTGCGGGGCTTTTTGCACCGCTCTTAATTTTACACACACCATAACTTCAAAAAAGACAAAGCGAAAATTTACTTAAATGCTTAAAAAGAAAGGACCAGGCATAAGAGCCTGATCCAGAAATGAAATTACTTACCAGCTTTGATGCTGTTGATGAAGCGGATAACGTCGCCGACAGTTTTCAGCTTTTCAGCTGTTTCGTCGTTTATTTCAACTTCAAACTTTTCTTCAAGTGTCATAACGAGCTCGGTTAAATCTAGCGAGTCAGCATCAAGATCTTCAAAAAACGCTTTGTCTGCTGTTACTTCAGCTGGATCGCGGCCAAGTTGTTCTGCTACTATTGAAATTACTTCTTTGTCTATTGACATAATTTTCCTTTTTTCAAATAAGGGTTGTTTTGCCAGCTACGATAGCAGGCTAAAAGTTATTTTGCAAGCATCCACAAAGCTCTACATTACAAGTCCGCCATCAACAACTAAAACCTGCCCTGTAATATAGTCAGCAGCAGGTGAGGCAAGAAATAAACAAGCCTCTGCTATATCTTCTGGCTTGCCCATGCGACCAAGGGGAATATGGTTTAATGCTTCTTGGCGCTTAGCTTCTGGGATTTTGTCGGTCATGCTGGTATCTATATAGCCTGGAGCTATGCAATTTACCGTAATGTTGCGAGATGCTACTTCTTTGGCAAGTGACTTTGAAAAACTAATCAGCGCGCCCTTTGAGGCTGCATAATTTGTTTGTCCAGCATTACCCATGATGCCTACAACAGAGCTTACGTTAATTATTTTGCCGCGCTTTGCCTTCATAAAAGAGCGCATTACAGCTCTTGATGTATAAAATGAAGAATTTAGATTTACTGCAAGCACGCGGTCCCAATCTTCGTCAGTCATGCGCATAAGAAGCCCGTCTCGTGTGATTCCCGCATTATTTACTAAAATATCAATTTTTTGAAATTTAGCTAGGGTATCTTCTATTGCCTTTTCAACCTGTTCTTTACTTGATACATCTACTTGCATAAATGTAATTTGTCCGCTGCTTTCTTGCACAAGCTCCTGACCGCGTTCTTGATTGGTACCAAGTGCCACTACGTGAGCGCCTGCTTTTGCAAACGTCTTTGCTATGGCTTTACCAATACCTGCAGTTGCTCCTGTTACAAATGCTACCTGATCTTTTAGCTGATTCATGTTTGTATTGTCTCCAAAAGTGCTATATCTTCGATTTTGTCTACGCTAAGTGTGCTTGCGCTAAGTCCTAGGCGCTTGTTCATGCCGGCAAGAGTTTTGCCGCAGCCAATTTCTATAAATTGATCTACGCCCATAGTGTCTATTGCACGAACTGATCTATGCCACCGAACGGGATTTGTCACCTGGTTTACAAGATGAGTTTTCATTTGATCGGTTGCTTCTACAAAATCACCGGGTGTGTTCATAGCAACTTTTGCCTGGCCTTGTACAAAGATACATTCATCAATATAGGGTTTTAGCTTTTCTTTAGCATTTTGCATAAGACCGCTATGAAAGGCGCCATGCACCTGAAGCGGCAAAACACGTTTAGCACCTTTTTTTAACAATGCCTCAGAGCCAAGTTCAACACCTTTTTTTGTGCCAGAAATGACAACTTGCCCAGGGCAATTAAAATTTGCCGCCCACAAATCATTTGGGAGGTTAAGTTCGTGAACTACGGTCTCTACAGCTTCGTCATCAAGGCCTAAAACTACAGCCATGGTGCCAGGAATGTCTTCGCATGCTTGGTGCATAAAGTTGCCGCGCTTTTGTACAAGCTCTAAGGCTTTGCTAAAGGGCAAAACACCTGCTGCTACAAGCGCGCTATATTCACCCAGGCTAAGACCAGCACATGCTTTTGGGGTAAAGTCAAAAAGCTCTTGAAGCGTGCGTAAGATGGCAATGCTTACTACAAAAATGGCCGGCTGGCTATTTTTTGTTTGGGTAAGCTCGGCCTCGCTGGATGAAAAAATGATGTCGGTAAGATTTTGAGAAAGGATGTCATTTGCCTCTTCAAACACCTGTCGAGCTATTGGATACTGGTTAAAGAAGTCTTTTCCCATACCAATATATTGAGATCCCTGGCCGGGGAATAAAAAACAGAGTTTCTTCATAATTTTATATCTTAGTTAATAAGCTGGAGCCCCAGGTAAGACCTGCACCAAATGCTGTAAGCAAAAGATGCTGGCCTTTTTGCGGAGCATTATGTTCTTCAAGTTCTGCTAAGGCAATTGGAATTGTTGCCGATGAGGTATTTCCATACTTATGGATGGTACGCAATGTTCGCTCCCAAGGTATGTTAAAGCGCTTTGAAATAGCTTCGATAATGCGGATATTTGCTTGATGGGGGATTAGCCATGTAATATCGGCTTCGGCGACACCCGCGGCTTCTAAACACTCTTTAGAAGACATTTCCATGCGACGAACGGCATGCTTAAATACTTCCTTGCCATCCATTCTCATATAATGCTGGCCAGCTTGATATGTTTCATTGGATGCCGGCATGCGGCTTCCGCCAGCAGGAATTGAAAAAAGATTTGACTCTACGCCGTCGGCCCCAAGACATATATGACGAATTTCATAGCCTGAGCCGCTAGGCTGAACAAGACATGCCCCACTTCCATCACCAAAAAGCACGCACGTATTTCTATCTTTATAATCGACAAAAGCTGAATTTTTTTCTGAGGCAACCACTAATACATTGCGATACATGCCAGATTCAATCCAGGCCTTAGCAATAGATAAGCCATATAAAAACCCGCTGCAAGCAGCCTGCATATCAAGACAGCATGCATTTTTAGCGCCTATTAGGCTTTGAATGATAGCAGCAGTAGATGGTGTTAAATAATCAGGTGTCATAGTAGCGCAGATGATGGCATCTACTTTTAGTGGATCAAGGGAGGCTTTTTTTAGAGCAGCAAGTGCGGCGTTTGCTCCCATACTAGAGGTAAACTCTTCAGGATGTGCCATGCGCCGTTCACTTATACCAGTACGCGTGACAATCCATTCATCAGATGTATCGACCATTTTTTCAAGGTCGCTATTTGACAGTACTTTTTCAGGTAGATAAGCGGCTATTGCCGTAATGGTTGCAGGCACATTTTCTCCTCTTTACTGTATTGAAAATAACACATCTTTCGGTATAATATCAAAGGAATTACAACTATTGGCACTATGCAGTACCCACAACGTCTAGAAAAACTTTTTTCTCTGCTTCAAAAACTACCAGGTGTCGGGCGCCGAACAGCGCAGCGCTACGCTTTTGACATGCTACTGCACTGGCCTGAAAGAACACTAAGCGAACTTGCCCTTGCTCTAAACGATATAAAAAAAGTTTTAATTTGCGAAGAGTGCGGCTGTTTAGCCGATGAAAGCATGTGCCTTTTTTGCTCTAACCCACTAAGGCGCCGCGATGTCTTATGCGTTGTCGGCTCGCCCAAGGAAGTCTACACCCTCGAAAGTACGCGCGAATTTGGCGGACTTTACCATGTTTTGCCAAATCTTCTTTCCCCACTTGATGGCAGGGGAGAAGAAAAGCTTAATCTTCCAAAACTCATTTCCCGCATCCAAAAAGGCGAAGTAAAAGAACTTATTTTAGCCTTAGATTCATCCCTAGAAGGCGATGCCACCTGCCTTTTTCTCAAAGAAAAACTAAGCAGCCTACCCATAAAAGTCTCCCGCCTAGCCTTCGGTATCCCCGTTGGCAGCTCACTTGAATTTGTAGACGGCGGCACCTTGGCACGGGCTTTGTCGGCTCGCGGTTCTTTTTAAGAAACCCTAATTAAAACAACAAGATCACCTGGATATAAATACAAAACGATAATAACGATAAAAAACATGCATTAATCTTCTGATTTTATCGTTATTATCGTTTAATCCCTTATTATCGTTTTGTATTTATTATTAACCATTTCTCAATTTTATTCTGTCTATCTGTGCTATTTTGGTAAGTGCCTCAACTGTTTTGTTCGAAGCAAATTATAGTTTATTTTTTATGCACCATGCTACCTACTCCCACACACTTTCGCTTGCAATTATCACTTGCATGCCCTACCTTGGTAGGTCATTAACCACTAAAAATAATAGCTATGCGAATTTTATTTACTTCACTTATTTTAATTCTTGGCACCTCTTCCATTACACTTACACATCAGCTTGCAGCTGAAGCAACGCAGCATTTTGAACATTTGCGCGTTCAAAAAATGCACGTTATATTAGAACAAGATGGCGGACAAATTGACGGTGAAAAACTTTTGGGCAGGCTTAAAACCAAACAAGGTGGCCTCTTTTCACAAGAAGAATTTGATGATGATCTTAAATCCCTGGCTAAAGAATATGATCGCATTGACCCGCGTGTAGAAGTACAGAACGGCGGTCTTGATATTACCCTACGCATATGGGTAAAGCCGGTTATTAAATCCATTATATGGCAAGGAAATAAAGAAATATCGCAAGATAGGCTTTCCAAAGAGCTCGGAATACGCCAAGGGCAAATTTTTGATCGCCTCACTTTTAATAAAGCCTTTCATAAGCTCAAAACCTTTTACATAAAAAAGGGCTTCTTTGAAGCAGAACTTGATTATTCTGTACACCAAGTACAGCCTTCAGGCCAAGTAGAAGTTCAGATAAATATCAAAGAAGGCAGATCGGGACAAATCGATAAAATTGCCTTTCACGGTGTTACCAAAAAAGAAAAAAACGAACTTTTAGAGCTCATCTTTACAAAAACCTATAGCTTTTTTACCAGCTGGCTTACTGACGAGGGCACCCACAATCCCGAAGTTCTTCGCCATGATGAGCTTACCATTATAAGCTATCTGCAAAATGCAGGCTATGCCGATGCCAAAGTACATATTACCACGCGCGAATCGCCTAAAAAAAACCGCATTATCATTGACGTTGCTGTAGACAAAGGCGCCTTATATCATGTATCTAACATTCGCGTAAGCGGCAATACCGTAATTCCAACAGAGCAGCTTTTACAAAAAATTGAGCTAAAAGAGGGCGGCGTTTATTCTCCTGAGGCTTTGCGGCGCTCAGTAAGTGCTATCAAAGATCTTTATGGCGCTCGTGGCTATATTGACGCTGTAGTAATTCCTGATAGCAACTTACTTGATGGCAAAAAAGAATATGCTGTTCATTTTCAAGTTCAAGAAGCTCCGCGCTTTCGCGTAGGATTAATTAAGGTATTTGGCAACCAGCGCACCGACACACCTGTAATACTACACGAAATTTTGCTGACACCTGGTGAAATTTTTGATAGCACTATGATGCAGAAATCTGAAGAGCGCCTTCGCAATATAGGCTACTTTAAAAATGTAAACATTTACGCTGTAAAAACAAGTAGGGGAGATCAAAACGTACACTTTCGCGATGTGTATGTTGAAGTAGAAGAAAACCCAAATACTGCCAGCATTAACTTCTTTATGTCGTTTAACTCAACTGAAAAGCTGTCAGGTGGGGTGTCAGCTAGTGAAAATAACTTCAATTCTAAAGGGTTATTAACTCTGTTTAGCAAGGGCCTTAGAGGCTTAAGGGGCGGAGGAGAGTACTTAAGTGGCAATATCACAGTAGGCCAAAAGCAATTAGTGTACAGCGCCTCCTGGACAAAGCCTTACTTTATGGACACACCTTGGATAGTTGGTCTTACTGCTACAAAGATGCGCAACGGCTTTGCCTCTAGTGATTATAGTATAAAGTCCTATTCGGCTCAGGCCTTTGCAGACTATCCTTTAAATGCCTTTGTAAAAGCAGGATTTACCTATCGCATCAAGCACTCATTTATTCGTCTAAAGCACATGAGTCACGATCACCATAAACGAGAACTGCAGCGCGAATCCAAAAACGGCGGTCTCATTTCGGCAATAGGCCCGCACATTAGCTACGATTCAACTGACCATCCTCAACTGCCGCGCCGGGGTCTTAGATCATCGCTTGGCTTAGAATATGCAGGCTTAGGTGGGGATCATAGCTTTTTAAAAGCAACTTACCTAAATAGCTTTTATTGGACACCATATCAATATGGCATTGTGCGCCTACGTGGTAATCTACAGTTTATACAAACACTGGGCCATACTCGTCCAAAAGATCTGCCACTTGATGAGCGTTTCTTTTTGGGTGGAGAGCAGTCCATACGTGGATATTTATACAACACGGTAGGTCCAAAATTTAAAGATTCATTCCACACACCTCGTGGTGGTATGTCAAGTGTCTTACTATCCGCTGAATATGATCAGTACATCTTTAAAAAGATGGATGGATTTGTATTTGTCGATGCTGGTAATGTATACTTCAAACAACTCTATCTAGGCCAACTTCGCTGTTCAGCAGGTTATGGTATTAAGTTAAAAGTGTTTGGCAATGCACCTTTGGTCTTGGGAATAGGCTATCCGCTTAACCCACAAAACAAACGTGACGTAAAACGATTTTTCTTTTCAATAGGCACAGCATTTTAAGGAGTATTACACATGAAAAAGCAGTATATGTTTTCGATGTTTCGAGTGATCGGAGCAATTACAGTAGGCGCAGTTGGCACGCTTGCCTTATCGTCTGCAACACCCGCACAAGCCACCTCATTAAAAGTTGGTATTGTAAATTTTAAGACATGTTTTGAAGGCTCAAAACTTGGCAAACAAGAACAAAGCCGCTTTGAAGAAATCAAAAAGACACTTGAATCTACCATTGAAGCTAAAGAAAAAGAGCTTAACGAGATGGCACCCAAGTTTTCTGATGAATATTTGGACACACTTTCTCCCGAGGCTGAAAATGAGCTCAAAGGAAAATATCAAAAGCTTGCTCAAGAACTTTCCGGTGAGCAAAATCAATACTACAATATGCTTAATCAGGCAAACTACCAGATCGTACATACAGTGAGCGAATCTGTAGCATCGGCTGCCAAAAAAGTTGCGGCCAACAAAGGACTTGATCTTACTATAAATGAAGAAGTGTGCTTTTCACATAACCCATCTTTTGACATCTCTAAGGATGTAATTGTTGAAATGGACGCAGAATTTGATCAAGCTGCAAAAACAGATGCAAAAACAGCTGAGAAAAAATAGTAATGAGTTCATATAGTCTTGAAGAGCTAGCAAAAAGAACGCAATGCACTCTTGTTGGCAATCCCAAGCACTGTATTACAGGCATTGCAGACCTTGAGTCTGCAACGCCTGAAGATGCATCATTTTTATCAAATCCACGCTATCAGGGGGCTATGCAGCGCTCTCATGCAGGCGTGATTATTATTAAAGAATCGCAAAATCCCTCAGATTCTAAAAACTATCTTATTTCACCAAATCCTGATTCTACCTTTCAGCAGCTTATAGAGCTCTTTAGAACAAATAGAGCACCTATATCATACTTTACAGGCATACACCCATCAGCAGTTATTCATCCAACAGCCAAAATAGGCGAAAATGTCACAATCTGCCCTCATGTTGTTATCGATGGGGGAGTGCGTATTGGCAATAATACTTTTATTGGCGCAGGATGTTCCATCGGTCCGGATGTAATCATTGGTGAGGACTGCATTATCTATACTAATGTGAGTATACGTGAAGGCTGCTCTTTAGCAAATCGAGTACATATACAGCCAGGCGCAGTAATTGGTTCATGCGGCTTTGGCTTTACCACAGATAAAGACGGCAAGCATACCAAGCTTAACCAAGTTGGCACTGTAGAAATACATGATGATGTCGAAATTGGTGCAAATGCCACGATTGATAGAGCGCGCTTTAAGGCAACTCACATAGGGCAGGGCACAAAAATAGATAATTTAGTCCAAATTGCCCACGGCGTATGTATAGGAAAGCATAGCCTTATTATTGCCCAAACAGGCATCGCAGGTTCAACAACAATAGGCAACCATGTAATATTAGCTGGCAAAGTGGCAGTTACCGGCCATATTACCATTGGTGATCAAGTAGTTGTTGCCGCCCTTTCAGGAGTGACAAAATCCCTCAAAAAACCTGGCCGCTATGCAGGCTTTCCCGCAACAGAGCTCGCCGAGCACAACAAAAACCAGGTCCTTCTTCGTAATATACAATCTTTTGTTCAAGATCTCAAAGAACTTAAATCAAAGCTTTCTAATTAACTACGATATTGGAGCTTGACCTGGGGTAAAACAAATAGCCTAAAACAAAATGGTTCTCTCTAAAATTCCTCCTAGATTTGGTTCTGTTTTTCCCACGGCAGTGGGAAGGGATCTCTAGCCCCGTATGCAGCGAAGCGGAATGCGGGGCTCAGATCCCTGCCCACTACCGTGGGAAAAAAAGGACTAGACACATTTAGTTACTATCTACAACTAATAAATGCTTTATCTCATACTAACTAGATAAACAATTCCTTTATAAGTATAATATAGCATGTTTAAGCTGCCGCAATTTTGGCAGCTTTTTTTATGGAGCTATCATGCAATTTAATTCAATACTACCTTCAACATTGAATGTCTTTTGGCAGGCAGCGGAAGCAAATGACCTTGATGCACTTGACAGCTTGTTTCAGCAAAATCCAACCCTTGCAACATGCACGAGAGCCGATGGCTCGACGTTATTACACGAAGCCGTTCGAAGAAAAAATACTGTTGCCGCTGCAAACCTCATTGTACATGGCTCTGATCTAGAAGCAAAAGATAACACAGGAATAACCGCTTCGCTTCGCGCATGGGGAGATGGTAATTTACTCATGGCTAGCTGTTTTAATATGAGCACATTTATAAGGTTTAAACCCCAAGTAGAACCCGTATTAAATAATTTGGTTGAATGTGCCCCAAAAACTCTCTCTATTTCTGACCAATTTCTTCGTCTATCTATTAAGCCGCCCGAAGTTGATCCATATAAGATTGATTTTAGACCAATTAGGAAAATAGTACTCTTATGTAAAATTGATAAAACAACTAACTCCTTTGACTCCAAAAGTATACAGGGAGCAGCTCTATTAGTAAAATTTACCGATAAAACGCGTAAAGTCTATACATTCAAACAGGAAAATCAATATATTCATCTTTTTCATTTACTAGTACAATCGAATGCAATTGCAGAAAAATCCCATTTCTTTCAGGGCTGCGAACAACGCATGATTGATTGGACAGCTGTAGATGATACAAATCAACTCTATGCCCAAAGTAAAGATTGTGAAATGTTCTATGAACGAATTAACGAATATGCGGCCGTAAAAATTGCAGTTGCATTTACCTCAACTGACACTATAGGCCAAAGAGCAAGGCAACATGGGGTAGCCTTATATTCTTTTGGATGCGGCAAGGCTAAAGATCTGATAGCTACAAAAATCGCACTTAGCAAATTTCAAATACAGTGCACAGCCATTGGTATTGATTGTAATCCTGATGCAAACTTGAATGCAAAAAAGCATGAAATCACTATCATTAAAGGCGATATGCGAAACTTGCAAACACTTTTATCTCCTTTGGCAAACCAGAAAACTGTAAAAGCTGGAATGTTCGTAGGTTCACTGGTCAGGCAATGCCTTAAGGGGACCGAAGAGGCTGTGCGAGTAATGCATCAGGTTAAAGATTTTGATATTTTGTTTCTGACTGGATTTACAGATGTATTAATTAATAAGGCAATGGCCAAAGCCATGGGATGGCGTCCAGAAATTGCAAATAGCACCTGTTTTGCAGATGAAACGGCCATTCATCGCGTGCGACCAACCCAAAGCGACCAGCACAAAAATATAGATATTCGTGGGATGTATCAACTGAAGCGTATGTGCGATACCGAACGTAAAGCCTATCTTAAAAAGCGCGGTATTAAAAGAACGCAAGCACAAGCATTTCACTCTCTTGATCTTTCAATGAGTTCAGCACCTCTTAATGATATGAAGCTTTTTACTAAAAAAGAGCTTCAAGATATCAAGCTAATCGATCTAAGCTGGTGTGCCTTAACAAGCCTTGATGTGAGTGATTTATTTAAATTTATAGATACATTCGATACTAAGCTAAAAATTGTCATCTCTGGTACTGAAAATTGGCTGCCAGATGCTCAAAAATTTTTGCAACAACCTTTTATCCAACGAAAAGATTTTGTTGCAAATGAAGTAGCTGCCCTCAGTCCATTTGAAGCCAGATTATTTGGTTTTTACCAAACCCTACCAAACAAACTCTTTAAATTTATAGATAGCACTGGCTAAACACATATACTCGGGCTAGACAAATTACGAGACACACTATAGAATTGCTTGTTACTTAATAGGGGAATGGTTTTTATGACTAAAGACATACAAGCCGGCGGTATCTATAAACATTACAAAGACAAGTTTTATAAAGTTATAGATGTTGGTCTGCATACCGAAACTCTCGAAGAATTTGTTGTATATCGCGCACTTGAAGATACCCCAAACTTCAGTAAGGAACAGATCTGGATCCGTCCCAAAAGTATGTTCTTAGAAGATATCTCTATCGATGGTAAAACAGTAAAACGCTTTGCTTTAGTTAAAGATAACAATGAATCATCTTGATAAAGATTGGGGCTGCCACTATCTTCGCAAACACAAAGCAAATCGCGCTATCAACATCCCTGAAATCATTATGCAATTGAGAGAGCAGTGTCCACGCTTTCTCGAACAAGATACAGCTTTAGCAGATGTTTACTTGCTTTTCAATGATTTCTAAATCGCAGATTTCGTACTTACCTAATAAAAGCTAAACAACCCCCAAAAGAAAACTTCCAGTTAAACGTACGTTATTCTATACGCAGTAAAATGGTAAAAAGGATTTCCTATGTTCATATATATTTTATCAATTGCTTGTCTAGCAGTAGGCACACTTACAGCGGCAAATTCACAAAAAAATGCAAAAATTGCAACCAGGAATATACAAAAAAAATATAAGAACAATCTTGAGCTTAAGCATAAAGACATCCTAAAGACATCTCTCTTTATTGAACAAAAAGCGGCTCGCGAGATGAATAAAGGCAACTTTTACATGCCCCCACGTAAAACAGGTACAAAGCATGCTGTAGAATGTGACAAATTAAGCAAAAAATGTTTTATCATACTTGATAACAAAAAAGCCTATATTGGAGAAGGTGCTTTTAAAAAGGTATATAAAGCCATTCAGTATGATCAAAAAAAACCAAAAATTGTAGCTCGTGCAACCCAAATAGCAAATAAAGGAAGAGAACTTGCGCTTACTAAAAAAATGGATGGGAAACCCGGACTTTTCACTACGCTTGGCTTTGGTACGAATAAAAAGCATGGCAAAACATACCAAACAATTTATTCAAAACTTTATAAACCAGGTTCACTTCAAAATGCATTAGAAAAAAAGATGCAATTTACTACCTATGAAAAGATAAAAATTGCAAAAGATATTTTATCTGGTCTTGCATCTCTTCATGAAAAAGGGATAGTCCATCGAGACCTTGGAGCAAGAAATTATCTCATCGATATTCCTAAAGGAAAACCAAATAAGCGAAACATCTCTACGCATATTGCAGACTTAGGAAAAGCAACTTATGCAAAGGGAGCCGCGAATACTATAGTCCAAGGCAATACTAAGTACACCTCGCCTGAAGGTATCCTTAAAACGAAAATGAAAGGAAATAACTACTATAAAAGCGATATTTTTGCTGTAGGGTGTGTTCTACACTGGCTTTATTATGGAAAACAAGCCCCTTGGCTAAATAAATCCTACGTTCACGATGTATCGGGGTCTGCAATCCATCGTTTCCATAAGTTGAAGTGGGAGGTTGATCATGCTATACAAAATCGCAGAAAAAAGCTATATCGTCTAAAAAATCCAACGGCAAAACAGCAGTTTGAACACCTCATTTTAAAGATGCTGCACACAACAGCCAAAAAGAGAAGCTCTGCCAAAAATCTCTCCCGTAAAATAAATGAAATTTTTGAAAGGATTCATAATTAACTTCGAATACGATCACTTAATCCAATCGCGGCTTTGTACGATAGGCACAGACCACCGATTGAAACGACAGCTCCGCCCATTAATGTTAGAGCACCTACAAAGGTTAAAGAGGGATACCAAGTAAAGGCTGTATACATACAATAACCCCCAGCTGCAGAAAGGCCTAAGCTTCCAACTAGACCTACGACGCGCATGGCAATAGAAGCAGGTTTGGATGCCGTACAAGAAGCAATTCCCTGTACACAACGTGTTTTAAGGCTCGCAGGCTGGCCTTCCAAAAGTCTGTCTTTGTCAGTAGCTGGTTGTGGACTTATGGTCCCTAACTGTATCCATGTATTTACCCCTGCTGCTTCTACTGTGGTCATAAAATTCTCCTATGTTGTGATATAAGACATTTCTTATACACTCCAAGAGTAATTGCTGACAAGCATCGTTCATATAATATACAATTTTTTAATTATAATCGTAATAATTAAAATTAAAACTACATAATTAGTTTAATTTACTAATTAATCTTGACATTTCCAAATAAATCCGTATATTGAAGTTTAAATACAAAACTTGAGGAAATGCACATTTACCAAGGAGGTGCACTATGTCAGGCGTACAAGGTATCAATAATAAATATGCTGTAAAGGTTCCAGATGATTTTGGGGTCACACTTACTGCATATGCGGTAGCTAAACCTCACTCAGAAGATGTCAATATTGCCTCTAAAACTGTTACGAGCGTCTTTAAAGATGTGGTATCTATTAAAGATGGCTTCGGCAACCCCAAAATGCAGCCTTCAGCAAGTGAACTTGCTAATGCCAAAACAATTATTTCTCGCCTAAGAGAAACTTATGCTAATACTCTTCCCGCAGCACAAATGGCACTTGTTGCCGTAAGAGCTGCTGATAAAGGCCTTTTTTCAAAAATAATAGGAAGTCCTGCTTCACGCGAAATGAAAGCAAGGGCATCTACACTAGAATCACATACTAAACAGCTTTCATCATTACTTGCCCAAGTTGAAGCAAAGCAAGAAACCCTTAAAACATTAGCGCAAGAAATGGCACGTCGAGAAGTTACTCTAGTGCTACCTCATGTGCATGTTGAATCAAATCAAAGTCTTAAAGAGCAGATGCCAGTACCCACTATGGTATTTATCAATAGTGCTCAGCAAGAAAGCAATGAAGAGCTATTTGCAAATCTTTTCCTGCTAACCAGTGTATCCAATGAACCTTATATGAACATTGTCAATACACGCCTAGCAGTATTTGGCAATAAAGAAGGCCGCGCACCTGAGGGTCTTAGTGGTAAAGATCTTGATGTACTAAAAGCTGGTATGCCAAGTCGGTTTGAGGTAGTTTCTGGGACACTCGCAGCCCACTGCCAAAAGCCTCAATTTCAGCACAAAGATAAAACTGCTTTCTTTGTACCTACAGAAATCGTACAAAGCCGCAAAATGCATATTTCTAAGCCAGAAGATGGCAAAGAGGACATCGAAATTTGCTTAGAGACAACCTTTGGACTTTCTCGAAAAGTAGATAGTGACCCAGTTGCTAATGTAACAGCAACATATACTATGCTGCTTAATGCTGAAGGTCTAACAGTCAAAACTTGCCGCTTTTATGGCATCGTGCCAGTAGCGGATCGTGCAAGCAAATCAGACTTTGAAAAGCTTGAGCGAATCTTTCCTAATAAGGTAAGTGCTGCAGCATCAACTAGCGCTGGCTAAAAGCCATTCAAGCCCCTTACTAATGCCGCAAGGTTTTATAAGGGGCTATTTTTTTGTCATATCATCATAAGCCCCGCCAAAGTACATAATAAAACCTTGATTATTATCAATAAATTCATTACAATTGATTCATGAAGATAGAAGTTCTATAGTTCACTCATACTTTTAGGATATTGGAAGCTTATGGCTGATGATAATTTTTATGCAGATGACATTAAGGCACTTACTGAGGGAAAACTGGGGTATACTTACTTTACCCATCAGTTAAAGCATTCCGAAGATCTCCATGAAGATATTGCCTACTTTATACAAGAAATTGAATTAATTAATGACTGGCAAGAAAATCCTATCCTCTCAAGCCTATATGATCTTTTAAAGATGCTTGAGCAAGAATTTGTCTTGAACAATCCAGTGCATGAGCCAATTGGTGATAATCTTCACCCTTTTATTGCCTTTGCTAATCTATTTATAACAAACGGTCGGGCTATTGGCAAAAACACTCAAAAGGCACTTGAACTTTTGGAATTTGCGCACATGGTAGCTCCCGAATATGAATATGCCCTGGCAAGCCTTGCAGGTTTATATCTTGAAGGCGGCGAAAATGTCCCAAAAGATCCCTTGAAAGCTTATGAGCTCTTTTTAGAGGCAGTTCGTTTAAATCCCGATTATTCATTTGCCCTTGCACATCTTGGCGAGCTTTTGAGAATTGGTGCTAACGGCATACAAGTAGATGAACTTGCAGCCTACCATTATTTACAAAGGGCCGTAGATGCCGATCCTACCCATATTTTTGCACTTGGTTCACTAGGAGAGCTTTTACGAAAAGGTTCGGCGTCTCTTCCTCGAGATCCTAAAAGAGCTTTCAACCTACTTACACAAGCTCACGAAATTGATCCATATAGTCCATTTGTACTAGCGGCATTAGGCGATCTTTTGTCATCGGGCATAGAGGGGATTCCTTACGAGCCAAAGCGTGCCTATGAGCTCTTTGAAGCAGCTATTAGACTTACCCAAAATAACCCTTTTGCACTAGCGGGCCTTGCTGATATTTTACTTAAAAATATTGAGGGTGTTCCGAGCGATCCCCAAAGAGCGGCGCATCTCTTAGAAAAAGCTATTTCACTCGATCCATCTTGTCCTCATACTATGACAACACTTGCCCGGCTCCTTTCTACCGGCCAGGATTCTATACCTCTAAACGAAAAACGTGCTCAAGAGCTTCTCGAAAAGGCTTTAAGATTAAGTCCAGATTATCCATATGCACTTGCTACGTACGGTGAGCTTTTGCGCATAGGCGGCCATAATGTTCCTGCAAACAGAAAAAAAGCATTTGAGCTCCTTACTAAAGCCGTATCACTCGTTCCTGAATATGGGTATGCACTAGCAAGCCTTGGCGAAATTTATTTTACAGGCATTGAAGGTGTTCTACAAGATTTTACAAAAGCATATGAATGCTTTGAAAAAGCATTCCAACTCAATCAAAACAGCACATTTGTTTTAAATTACCTAGCAGAGCTTTTACGTCTTGGTGGCAAAGGCTTTTCTCGCGATTTTACGAGAGCCTGCGATCTTGCGTTAAAATCACTTGATATTGATCCAAATCAACCTTTTGCCCTGGCAACGCTTGGTTTTATCTACAAACGTATTCCCGATGCTACGCGTGATCACAAACGCGCATGCAGCTGCTTTGTTAAGGCATTAAGCCTTGATCCTCATCATTTTTTTAGCCTTGTCGAGCTTGGCTTATCGCTTGCCTATGGAGGCGATGGCGTTATGAAAAACGAAAAAAAGGCATATGAATTATTTTCTAGAGCTCTACAATTAAGACCAAATGATCCTTATATACTTACAAATATAGCTGAACTTTTGTATGCAGATTCCGAAATTAAAAATATTTCACTTGCTCTAGAAACTGTCAAAAAGGCTTTATGCATAAGTTCACAAAATGTTCACCCTCATGAACTTTATGCACGTATCATCATTCGCGAAAAAATGGTTGATCAGTATAAAGCAGCTCATGAAAGTTTAGAAAAAGCACTTATCATAGAACCGTCAAATACTAAGTTGTTAGAACTTCAATCAGAAGTTTTAGAACAGATGCTCGATCGTTTTACTGCCCGCAAATTCATAGACAATTCTTTTGCAAACGTAAAAAAATTCTTTAAAAAAGCTCTTCATATAGAATAGAAAGTCTTTTGCAAAACTATAGGCACTTGGCACATTTTCTTAGTGCTTTTGCCAATTTTGACAACGACTTAGTTTTGCAAGAGGCTCTAATTTACTGGAAAAAATTTCCAGCTCTACATATACTCTTCGGGCCTACTTCTCTGAATTTTCTTATTGGCTTAAAATCGTGAGCATTACTCCTACATTCTCTACAAAAAAAAGTCCTGGTTGGTACCAAAGTGAAGAAGATGAAACTCAGCTTCATATTGCCGTGCGCGTGGACAAGCCTGCTATATTTGAGCGAGGATTACAAAAAAAACCAAATTTGTTAGATGAAAACAAACATTCTCAAACAGTTTGTGAGTTGGCATTAGAGGTTGACCAGCTTGATTACGTAAAAGCTCTTTTTTCAGAAGTAACAAAACTTAGCGAACTTGTACCTCAATCAAGACAACATACATTTTTAACATCACTTTGGCAAAATAGCTCTGTAAAGCTTATTTCGCATGCTGCCTTGAGGTATCTTCCAAAGATTGATAAACGTCCATATATTTGTGACTTTAATGAAAAAACAATAGAATCACTTACTTTTTGGCTAAATGTACCTGACGCAAAAGCTCACGATTTGCAATTTTTGCTTTCAAAAGAAGATTGGGACTTGCTGCTTTTTCATTTTATTGGCAAAAAAACATTTTTATTTACGGAAGATAGCAAACACATTCGGCAGGGTAGCTATAATCATCAAATGGTAGTGCCTCTATTATGGACATGGCGCACTTTTTGGCAAAATCAGCCGCATAAAAGTCCACTTTGGCTTGAAATTGATAATGCTATTGCGAGAGTCATACGAAAACCAAATCTCGAAATTTTAGTTCAGCTTATCAAAGAAGGTAAAAAACCTGTTATTTTGTCTTCCGGATGGTACGGACATTCCCTAACGGTAGTATTTTTTAAAAATCTTCTTTTTTTATGCAACCGAGGTGAGTATTGTTCTCCTCAAGAGCTTGATCTTACAGCGTATCGCATCAAAAAGGCTATGATTAGACCCAATCTTGTTGTTGAAATTTTAAAGACTGAGGGTGAAATTAAGCCAAGTACTTTGTTTTTTTTTAGAACACTACCTCAAGCACTGCAGGCTAAAAAAGACTTATTCTGCAAATCTTTGGAAGAAAACTGCCAGCCTGCAGAACTTGACAATGAAATTTGTCTTGCAGCAAACCTGCGTCTGGCAATACGTGCAATACTCGTTAGTCGCGCAAAAAAACATCTTACATCCTGGAAATTTGATACCCAAATTCAAGCATACAAAGAATATAGAGTATCTGCTCGTTATTCAATTTTGCAGCAATATCTTAGAAACAAAAAAACAACAAATTCTCTAGAAGGAACATACAATGAATCCTCTTGCTAATCACATGGCAAATCTTTTACTTGATGCACCAATTAAAGAACCTTATAAAGCTCAAAGCAAGAATTCACTTTATACTATACTTGAATCCGCGGTTGGTGAAGAGCAAATAGACCTTCTTTCCACCCTGTTGCCCCAAAGCAAACAAGAGGACATAGATAATGCACTTATAGTATCTATTAGAGGTGTTTTTACAGAAACACTAAGTCTTATTTTAAAATATAAACCAAAACTTGAACATGTAGGAAAAGACACTTTTACAGCCTTAGACAAAGCCATACACTTTAAGAATAAACGATATATTCAGTTATTAGTTGAGGCAGGGGCAAATCTTGACACACCTTACAGGCATAAAACCCATCAGAACAAAACCCCGCATGCCAGCCAGTTTACAGCCCGGGAAATAATCGCTCATCGCTTTCCCGAAATTTATCTTCCTGCTAAAAGAGGATAGGTTGACAATTAGGTTTAGCATATTGCTTAATAAGAACCTATTCCATAAGAAAAGCAGGCCGCCTAGGCTGTTTAACCACTTTTTCACGAAATGACTTTGTGGTAATTTATGTCCTTAATTTTTTGGCGCCTGGCGCCGGTCATTTTGTAGCCCATAGGAAGCGCTTTAGCTTGCTATGGGGTGGATAATAGAAAAAAAAATTTCCCCAGAGGGGATTATCTTTTTTATAAAATATCGCAGTTGGCAATTAAAAATGATGTCCCCCTCTGGGGAACAATAATAAATGGTCATTAACCCATAGCAAGCCAAGCGCTTCCTATGGGCTACAAAATGACCGGCGCAGAAGGCGCCAAAATTAAAATACAAACTAGATTTAAGGCATGCTGAAACTATAAGTTTCATTACTGCCATTTTTTCGTTAAAATGGAACATACGAATGGCTGATCTGCTTCCATTTTTTGCCGCACTTCTGCCAGACATCAATGCTTGGGCCACTTACTATACCATTGCCCGTTGCATAAAAATCATATGAAATCACAAGGGTTTCGCCTGATCTTGAAGTAGTCAGATTACTCAGATAAAATGATGTAACTGTGAGGCTAGATAACCCCGCAATTTGTTCCTGGCGGTTAAAGATTCCATCTATATTCAGCCCTTGAAAATTGCAAGCAAGCTTACTTGAATACTTACCTATATCCTGTTTCATGACACTGTTCCAGAAGCTATTTACGAGGTGATACCCAGTTGTCTGATTACTACTATTTTCCTCTTTAACTGCAACGTGTGCGGCAGATAAAAAACTGCAAGAGCAAATGCAAAATAATACATAAAAAATTAGGGTTCTATTGCGACGTGAACTCATATAAACTCCTTGTTGTTAGGTAATACTAGAGGTCTTAGCATATGCCAATGATTACAGCAACGTAAAAGTGGAAAATTTGGAGTGACTTGCTAAGCTCCAAATAGATATTGCATTTCAATGCTTAGGCTTTCAAGTCCAAATAAGTCATTCTAACTATATACACTGTAATTAACAGTTATTTCTGTGCTATTGTGTAGAAAGCAATTTTTTGATATAATCCTTTTACATAATAAGGATTAAATACATGAGTTCCGTTTCGGCTCTTGCTTCTTCACTTTCAAATCTTAGTATTGCAAAAGGGCATGACGAAATCACTCTGCATGAGGCAATAGAAAAAAATCGACCTATTCATGAAATTTCACAGCTTATTGACATACGTACTATTAACCAAAAAAGTAACGGGAAAACGGCCCTTTGGTATGCAGTAGCTGCCGGCAACATTGCTGTAGTTATCCTTTTATTAAAAAAAGGCGCCGATGCTTTTATTGCCGACGATGAAAAGGGCAATAGCTGCTTCCATCTAGCAGCACTCAATCAAAATAGTGATATACTTTCCGAGCTAAAAGCTGCACCTATTCTTCATGGCCAATTAGATACCAAAAATAAAGATGGTTTTACAGCTTTTTATATAGCTGCAGAGCTTGGTAATGCCGCTATAGCAAACGATTTAATGGAATTAGGGGCTAGCCTTGATGTGCGATGTGGAGACAATAAACAAACCGCGCTGCATGTTGCGGCATTAAATAGTCATCCCGCTATAATTAGCTGTTTTCGCAGGGCTCCGACAAGTTTGATAAATGCGAAAACAAAAGATGGGGGAACAGCGTTTTATTTTGCTTGTCAGTCGGCATCTGTTGAGCTAGCTACTGCCTTATTAGAATTAAAGGCAAATCCGGGTATCAAATCTGGAGATGTCGAATGGCTAGGCATTCATGTTGCTGCCCATAAAGGCTATGTACATATTATCGAAATCTTTAAAAAGTATCCCGGCCTACTCAATGTAAAAACCGAATCAGGAAATACCGCCTTGTATCTGGCATGCCAATCTGGGCATAAGGAAGCTGTCAAAATATTATTAGATATGGGAGCCGATGCTGAAGTGTTATGCGGACCTCAAAAAGATACTGCCTACCATGTTGCTTCAATAAACGGCCATATAGATGTTTTAGAAGTCTTCGCGAAAGTTCGCATGATATCATGTGTGACGAAGAAAAGGACATCGATTCTTGCGCTGGAAGAGGCTATTCAAGGTAAAAACATTGATGCCTATATTCAATATATTGACTCAGCACTTATTGGCAATGAAGCCAGAAAGTTCAGTAATTTTGCACTTATTGATATGCAGGCAACTTTACTACTACTCTTATGGCGTTTTATAAAAGAGGAAAAACCTGGCGATTTACATCTTTTTTTGCGCTGCTTAACGTTCTACATATCTCGCCTTGATGCTGAAGAAAGAGTTGCTGGCTTTTCGTCATATAACTTAGATCATGCAATTAAATCAGGCAAACATAATGCTCTTAGTGCGCTAGAAGATGTTGCCAATGATCTGATTGAAGGAAAAGAACGTGAGTTTGATAGTAGCTCTAATGAACAAAATGAATTTTCTTGTATCCTTTCTGCAATTGCTAAAAATAGCCATTTTGACATTGATTTGCGCGCTAGCACTCTTGTTGAATGGGTAAGAGCCTCACGTCCTGAGCAGTCAAGGATGCTTTCTATGTTTGAGCTGTTTGCAGAGGGGGTAATAAACGAAGAATATATTCAAAATAAATTGGCGCTTTTAAAACGATTTTGTCAGCTGGAAAAAAACACCTACTTAAAAGCCTGCCTCACAGTGCAAGTTGTAGGTGTTACTAAGCTTTTAGAAAGGGCACTCGAGGGTCAAGATGTTGAAGAGTGTATAGAATATATTGCCGCTATTCTTTTTAACGAAGAATCTTCAACTATTTTTAGTTGTTTTACTTCTCACGAAAGACGTGCATGCATCTTGCTTCTTTTGCATACCTGGGAAAAAACCACCAAGCATAAGTACCTCGACCTGATACTCTATGCGCTCCCTTATTGTGTTGATGAGCTAAAAGAGTATACTTTTCAGTCTGAACTTGCTAGCACCATAAGAATGTTTTTAATTAAATCGGAAGCGCCTCAAGGCATTGGTTTGGTCCAATACTTGCTGCGTCTGCCAATAAACTTTGACAAAAAACTTTTGGTAGATGCTTTGAGCATGTGGTATACCTATGAAAAGCCAATACCACAGGACACTGCTATAATTATTTCTCTTTATGCAGAGCTGGCAACTGAAGGCAAGAATATTAGGGGTGCTGCCTATGATATTCTCTTGGAACTTGCCTTACGGTCCAAAAAAATTAAGAGCCTACCTGCTGTGCTGTTTGCTTTGCGAGGTATTGGGAGGTTTGATAAAGAAAATTTCGAGTGGGTTGGGCAATTAGATAAGCATGAGCTTGAACTTCTTATCGACATTCTTAATTGTCCTGCATTTCCTAAAAATAGAAGATCTAAGTACTTTAATTATCTAGTAACTAATAATATTCAATGTGCTTCTTGTCTTGTTGCTAGCCTTAAGCTGCCCGAAATTTTGGAACTGCTTTCTGCAATCAAGAATTGCAGTGACAAAGCACTCAGAAGTGCTTCGCTTCTGAGTTTTATGCAACACGTTGCAGACTCTACGATAAAAATAGAAGCTCTAAATGCCCTTGCAAGATCTAGCACTCTCATGTCTGAATTAATAATGGATCTTATAGAGAATCCTTCACAGCCTGCACTGTATTTTTATGGTGTTGCTGCAAGATCAGGACACGCAGAAATTTTCAGAACAGCTATTCTTTCTTCTCTGCTACTTCAGGAAGCCCCTGCACATTTTTGGTTTATTGCTTTATATATTTTGCAGCCTTCTGATACTTTGGAAATTAAACAGTTAATTACAAATATCCAAACTAATCGAGATCTACTAAATACATTTGTTAATCTGGTGGTGTCTCAGAACATTGAACCAACACTAAAAGATGCCATTATACGCGAGCTTTTGGCACAACAGACACCAACTGCGCTTATGCTTGCTACGCAAATTTCAGGAAATTTGTTACCTCTTTCCGCCCTTACGTGCCTTGCACAAAAAGCAGCTAAACAAAGCCGGATCTTACAAAAAACAGCACCCTATAAAAGAAATGAGCAAGATGAAAGCGAATTTGCTCAAATATCAGCTGATCTTCAGCAAGCAGTTTTATGGCTTGCAAACAGCACATGGTATAATGATCCAACAAGATTAAATAATGATCCTGAATGGTTCAAAGAACATAAAATTGGGCATTTTCCTGGTAACGACCGGGCCAAATTTTTTCGTGGAAACTTGCGCGCAAGTTTTCGTCCAACCTGGTACCGCCATTGTGATGTCCAACTTTATACTAAGTATGACGACACATTTTCAGATCTTACAGAGCTATTTAGCGGGCTTGCCCTCTCGTGTCAGCTTGATAGCACGGTAACAAAAGATGCGATTTGTGAAAAACTTACCAATGTAATTATCCTTGATGCCAAATGTACCCGAGCAAGGCACTCCTATGCCCAGTCTCGCTACAAAAGAACCCTTGTCAATCAGCACCTGAAGACGAAAAATTAGTTAGCCTACTTATAGAATGTCCATAACATATAATGGCATTTCGTGAAGTTCTTCGCGCACAATACCATCTGCTTGGAGCGTGGGCCATGTGGCTTCAACAGTTATGTTCATACTAGTAAATGGCTTACCTAGTAGAGCCCATGGCTCGCATGGGAAATAAGGGGTTGGCTTTAGGGGATGTCTAGGATCTGCAGTGATTTCCATATAACAAATTTGGGTTTTACCAAGGCTTTTGGCAAACTCTACAGCCTGGTTAAATAAAAGCGTAGCTGTTTGAATGCTTTGTCGTTCACCTTGTTGTAACAAGAAGCAGCTTATGTAATAGATTTTTTCTGGATTGTAACCTTGAGATTTGATCTGATCAAGATACGCTGATGGAGTGTAGGCTTGTTCTTGTAAACATGAAGAGCTGAGGGGACTAGCTGAGATCATACCTACTTTTTTGCCATCTCGTTCAGCAAAGAGGACAATCGCATCTGGGTCCACTTCAAATATAGTGTTGTAGTCTGTCTCTTGCTGAAAGACATAAAAATATGGGTATTCGTGATAGGCATCGATTGCCCATTGATCAAGTATTGGGCGAAGTGCTTTAACGGTATCATTGCGATGGCTTGTTACTGTTGTCATAGGGTCTGATCCTGCATGTAAGCTGTCAGTATTGGGTTCAAAATTATACCCATCCTGAATTTTATTAAAAACAATGTTGATTTCAGTGATAAGCTGCATTTGGTCAAAGCGCAGAATAAGGATTTCTGTAAATTTTCCGAGAGATGCTATATCGACAAAAAGGCGCAATACTGCAGTATTGCTTTCTGGAGAAATAATGATGTCAATCGGATGGATGGTCCAGGTGCCGTGGGTTTTATAAACCTGCAGAAGGTCTAACACAAACTGTTCACAACTTGAGGTAATAAGCGAACCATTAAAGATTTTTTTGCAGTCAGGGCTGAGAATTTTTTTTGCAGCAGCAAACTGGTCAAAATCTTCGCCTGAACTTAGACGATTGATAAAGGTTACGTAATTGTTAGCAGCATCTGATAGCTTTGAAGAGCTGTCAGGGTTCTTTTTGAGTTGCACAATCATAAGTTCAACTGCATCATCTGAATTATTGATGGTCTTGTGGAGCTCATTTTCAGGATCGGTGCTCCGCAGCACCGGGATGCCTGTTGGAAAGACAACATCTACCATATTTCCACTAGCTTCAAGACGGGTAAGTATCCCACCCTTCAAGGCAGTAACTACGGATGGGTACAGATCGCGATGCAGGCCTATCTCTTCATGAGGGGCTATTTTTACCTTTGATATAGAAACATACTCATTTTCAAAGGGGACTTCATAAACAAGTGCATGAATTTGAGAAAAAAGTATTGATGCTAAGCCAAGAAAAATAGTGATATATATCTGAATCATAAAACCCTTTGTTTGCGATAGCTTATAATATGAAATGGAATAAGTCAAATTGTAAAGATTATTCAAATACACAAAATGCATTTGATAAAATTTTTAGAAGTATCCTGACAACAACTAAAGCTTAAGAAAGATTCGTTGGCAAAACCTAGGATGCCGAATCGCACGTTTTAGAGAAAAGTCTGTTAGAAATTTGTCTCGTATTTTTTTTATCGTTTTTATCGTTATATCATTTCTATCGTTTTTGCATTTCATGAAAGGCAAGAAGGATAGAACGATAGAATGATATAAAACAATACAGGCCAAAATCTAAAAGAAATTTTAAAGCTGAAGCTAATGTTCGTTTTAGCCCCATTTGTTTCAACTTCAATCCTTTCACGTGGAAAACCTGGATAGAAATTCTATTCTATCGTAGACTAAACCATAATTTTTTCACCATGGAGTAAATAATGTCTTCTATTGTTCCTGCCAGCATGCAACAACTTTCAAATAATCAAATGTTGCCAGAAATTACTATAGATCGTGCGGTGATTGTTAATAAATTTCGCGTTGCAGCAAAAGAGTTATTTAGCGCTCCAGATGGATTAAATGTGCAAAATATTAATAGCTTGAATGTTAAGGCACTAGATTTAGTTTTACAGTTTCCTGAAGGCGCAAGAATGTTATTCGGGGGACCGGACGGAATTTCTACGAGGATTAATGAAATTCCTGAAAGTATACTAAAATTACTTTTACAATCACCGTCTGCAGCCCGGATGTTGTCTGGAAAGCCTGATTTTGATGCGGAGCCTTTTCTTTCTCTTCCTCTTGAAAGCCTGGATTTTTGTCTGCAACATGCTCGAGAAATCAAAGATTTACATGACTCTCCCAATGGCTTAACGTCCGCTGAGATGCTGAAACTCGAAGAGGAACTTAATAGACGCCAATCAACGCTACCCTGCACCAACGCACAAACTATATATCCATAACAATAGAGCGGCATTGCACATATCCACGGTTTCACCGTGGGCTATTAATATATTTGCCCCTGCAGGACAACAATTTAGGGGAAAAAATCGACAAGGATTTCTTGGAATATCTTTCAGTCGTTCATCCCAGCCCTAGTCTAGGATATTTTAAAAACCATAGGAAAGACGAAATTGAACGTAATCATCGCGCATTCTACTAAATTGGCCCTCATCTGAAAAACCGTTATGATATTCTAGTGTTAGGCGCGCTTTTCTTCCTAACTTTTCAAATCTGCCGAATTCATAGCCTACTGCAACAGTGGCATCAATGCGCCATTTTGTGTCTTGGGAATTTTCAAAATGTACTGAGAAAAAGGGCCTGCAATACAGATCTTTCCAGAAAAGTTTATCAAAATGCACGTCCATGCCATATTGTATATAAAGGGGCTTTAAATGCATTTCAGAGTCACTGTGCATAATAACACCAGGTCCCGCGTAAAATCTGACTGCCTTGGTAAAAAAGTATGACAAAGAATAATCAAATGCCTCATAGCTTTTGTTGATGCGCTCTACATCTTTATGGTTTTTTAAATATTCATCACCAAGGTGAGACGAGACGTGATATATGCGAAATCTATGGGCCCAATTATCATAGGCAAAGGTTATAGGAATGCCTATATAATATTCAGTGTTAATAAGAGTATTGTCACGCCGAGTTTGATTAAAAATTCCAAAAACAGCACCTTCAACATCAAATTGCAAACTGCCAGTTTTAGACAATAAATTAACGTTTAACCATCTATAAACAGGAAACTGCATTCCAAATGTCACGGGGCTTGAAACCTGTCCTGCAATAGAATCATTCAATCGAATGCCGCAGGCAAAGACAACCTGCCTCGGGTTTGCAAGCTGTGCAGGATACAATACGGATAGTGGCAAGCCTATTCCGGATGCCTTAGTAGTATTTTTTTGTTCGGCAATATCTTTATATAACTCATCGGCCGATAGAAAACTAAGAGTAATTAATCCAAATAAAAAATAACACTTCAACATATAACCCTTATAATAGGCACTGAACTATTCCACAAACTACACTATAGCTATTAATTTAAACGTTAGATTTGGCATTGCAAACATTTGAGAAATATAAGCTCTTGGTAATTTTTTTATATTAAGAAGAGCTATTTGCTTACTCATTTGTCACCAATATTGTGATTAGGCCAAACCTTTGACTTAATATTTATTCACTTAAAAAGAGAATAGGATTTTCGATGAGCTCTTTTAGCGTTCGCATAAACTGGGCAGCTTCTGCACCGTCGATGAGGCGATGATCACATGAAAGAGTAAAGGTCATCTTTTTACCTGGTACAACTTGTCCATTTTTAATGACAGGGACATCACTTGCTGCTCCAACGCCCAAAATAGCGCCTTGTGGAGGGTTTATAATGGCTACCATTTCATCGATGCCAAACATGCCAAGGTTTGATATAGTAAATGAACCGCCTTGAAACTCGGTAGGCAGCAATTTGCCCTCTCTTGCTTTAGCAGCAAGTAGTTTTACTTCTTGTGATATTGTTGTGAGGCTCTTGCGAGCTGCATCAAAAACAATAGGAGTAATAAGACCGCCCGGAATAGTTACAGCAACGCTTATGTCAACTCGCGAGTAGCGAATAGCACTTTTCTTTTGTGCATCATAGCCAGAGTTAATTTCAGGATGTCTATAAAGTGCGATACTTACAGCTTTTATAATTAAGTCATTTATCGTAACAGACTTTTGAAGACGTTTAAGCTCTTCACGTAGCATTGCAATCGGGCCTGCATCAACTTCTTGTTTTACATAAAAGTGTGGAATTGTACTTTTTGATTCTTGAAGTCTTGCACCGATAACCGCTCGCATTGGAGTAAGAGCTTGAATTGTAAATGGAATAGGTGAGGGACCTGTTACTGCTGGGCTTTGAGATACTGCTTGCGTAAGCTTTTCAGGACTTTTTGCTGCTTGTTCAAGATCGCGGCTCATAATGCGTCCGCTTGGACCGGAACCTGTTATATTACTTAAATCAAGGTTTTGCTGCTTGGCAAGCTTTTTTGCTAAGGGAGATGCTTTAACGTGAACTTCACTAGAGGCTGTCTGAGGGGTAGCAGTAGGTGCTTTAGTAGCAGCAACTGGAGCTTCTTGTTTTGGTTCTTCTTTCTTTATAGGTTTTGAACCAAGTGCTGTAGCAGTATAGCCTTCAATACTTTCGTTGGCAGTTTCGGTAAAGACTGCAAGGGGGGAGTTAACCTCAACCTTATCGCCTTCATTGCCAATAATAGCGCGCAAAAAGCCTTCGTCTAGAGCAGCGTGTTCAACGGTTGCTTTGTCAGTTGAAATTTCTAAAAGAACATCGCCGGATTCTACCTTGTCGCCCACTTTTTTATGCCACTTGGCAACAACGCCTTCGGTCATTGTAGGGGAAAGTTTTGGCATATATACTGTAAATGGCATAATAAAAATCCTTTAATTCAGAGACAAAGTGTCAAGGCATGTATGTAAAATTCGTTCAACTGTAGGTAATGTTTCTTTTTCTAGTACTTTTGAATAGGGCATTGGTGTTTCACGCTGGCATACACGCGCTACCGGTGCATCAAGAAAATCAAAGCATTGCTCCTGGATCTGAAATGCCACTTCTGAGCTTATGCCCGTAAAGATGTGGCCTTCTTCGACAACTACGCAAAAATGTGTTTTTTTAACAGATTCTAAAATAGTTTCTACATCTAAAGGCTTTACTGTTTGCAAATCGATAAGTTCAGCTGAAATATTACGATTTGAAAGTTCCTCACACACCTGCCGGCACAACTTTACCATACGGCCATGCGAGACGATAGTTATTTGAGATCCTTCGATTACACGCTCAGCTTTGCCGATTGGAACCAGGTACTCTTCGGTCGGAACTTCCATTTTATCAGAGTATAAAAGCTCAGATTCTAAATAAAGTACTGGGTTGTTATTGCGAATGGCTGCTTTTAAAAGGCCTTTTGCATCGTAGGCATTTGATGGCGCTATAATTATAAGTCCTGGCAGGTTGCCATAAATGGCTTCTACGCAGTGCGAGTGCTGGCATGATACCTGCGCTGCTGCGCCATTTGGCCCTCTAAATACGATTGGCACCGAAAATCTTCCGCCCGACATGTAGTACATTTTGCAAGCATGTGAAATGATCTGATCAGCTGCTACAAATGAAAAATTAAAGCTCATAAACTCAATTATTGGACGAAGTCCTGTCATAGCAGCGCCTATTCCAATACCGGCAAAGCCATTTTCAGATATAGGGGTATCGATTACTCTTTTAGGGCCATATTTATCAAGTAAACCTTTAGTTACCTTATAGGCACCATTATATTCGGCTACTTCCTCACCCATAATGAAGACAGTGCTATCGCGTGTCATTTCTTCGTCAATTGCCTGACGGATTGCTTCTCGCATATCAATAAGCTGCATGTGGTATCCTATGGTGCAAATACATCTTGTTCAAGAGTGCTGATTTCTGGCCAGGGACTTGTTTCTGCAAATTCCAAAGCATCAACAACAATATCTCGATTCTTTTTATCTATCGCTTTGTACTCATCTTCCGTAAGAAGTTCGCGATCAAACAGTTCATTTCGTAAAATAACAATGGGGTCTCTTTCCATCCGTTCTTTAAGATGCTCTTTGGTCCTATACAAGGCAGGATCGGAAATAGAGTGGCCCCGAAAACGCTCGCTCATAGCTTCAATAAGTACAGGCTTTCCGGTAGCTAAAATTTCTTGATAAGCAACTAAAAACCCGGCATAACAATTAAAGAAATCCATACCATCAAAAGTCGATAATACATGACATCCCATAGGCTTTTGCAAGATAATCGGGTAAGATACTGATGATTAGCAACCCCGCGCGAAATATGCCGTGCCCATGCCCCAACGATTGTTTTCGATGACATACATGCAGGGAAATTCCCATAAGAGCCGCCATATTCAGTCGATTCATGAAAAGCACCTTGGGCACGGCGCCATCGCCTAAAAAGCAAACGGCGATTTCATCTTTTTTGCCCTGGTATTTGCAGTAAATGCTGCACCTGTAGCAATAGGAATTTGTCCTCCAACAATGCCAAAGCCTCCGAGAAGTCTTTCGTGATATAAAGTGCATGGAGCCACCGCGTCCCTTGGCGTTACCTGTAGACTTACCATAAAGTTCCGCCATAATTTCGTTGGGAGTAGCACCCAATAAAAGAGCAAGCGCGTGGCAGCGATAGGAAGTGATATACCAATTTTTCTGACCAGTAGCTTGTAAAACAGCTGTCTGAATGGCTTCTTGGCCCATATAAGAATGAAAAAATCCGCCAATGTGGCCTTGCTGATAGGCAGATTCCGCTCGTACTTCAAAATTACGAATCAGATTCATGCGATCTAGGCAGTCAATTAAAGTCTGTTTACCTAAGGCATCTACTACAGTCTGATGGCTTACCTTATAAAACTCTAGTGGCTTGTCTTGTTGTGTCATTTTTCTGTCTCTCAAAAAGCAACCATAATGAGCAAAACGCACAAAAAAATCAATGAGGGAAACACGAGAGCTCTGGTATTATCTGGTTTACTTTAATAGGTCCACTATGAATCTACCTGTTTTTAACAATTTCATTACCACTTTAAGAAAGTGGAAAATATTTGGGAGCAGCTCGCATGTAACTCTTCTTGCAACAGAAGCTCTTAAAAATGCAAAAAACGAGGACTTTGAAAAGAGCATTCGAAGGCTTCAAAAAAATGGCCTGCTGTTTCCTATAAATAAAGAAACATGCCTTGAAATATTTTTAAAAACCCAAGGCCAAATGCATGCTTTAGGCTGTGAATATGTCTTTAACTTTCACATTTTCAACAAAGAAGAGCAAAAACTTGAGCTATTAGTTTTTTCAGCTGATGGTACTCTTGCAGCATATGAAATTACTGATCATGTAAATGCTGAAGTTTTGTTACAAAAACATGCTCCTTTAGGAATACCCTTAAGTCAACTGCAAGATATTGCAGGCTGGCTTCATAATCATGGAGCAGTGGCAGGTCCGCTTTTAAATCGTGAGGCTATCGAAAAAAAGCTAGAAGGCCTCATAAAATCATGCCCACATGGTGCCTACGTACTGCATACTCACAATAAAGCCTTAACACTGTCAAGGCTCTGCCCACGAGGACGTATTGAGCACCTTATTATTAATCTTCAAAAGCAGCTTGGAGGCTATATCATTGAGCAAGAAGGCACCCAAATAGCTGCCACACGCACACAGTTTAAACGCCGCCTTGAGCAAATGGGCACTCCTGTACGCTTTAGGTCATCTTGATGAATACTTATTTGGCAGACCTTGCAACCTTTTTTTCGGTGCGTTATTTTAATTTTAAAGATCTGCTGCGAACCATATTTTTATACTGGAGAAATCCTAAGTTTGCATTAGTAGACATGTCTCTTATGCTTAAGTTCTAAAAGTAACTAAGCATAAGAGATCTCTCTAATGCAAACTTAGGTTTTTGTCCACAACAGGCATATTCAAATATAACAAGTATAGTGTTCATCAAGATAACAGCAGGTAACTATCTTGGGTGCCTTCTTGCTCAATGATATGTAGCTATTTTAATATATGGCTAGCCTTGACCTAGGCATGTGTATAGAGGCCTTATTATTTTCAAGAATGTCACAATTTAGCAGACATGTTGAGTCTAACACAAACGGAGCTAGCATTTCATATGCTATAGCTGAAAAACATCGTCAGTTTTTGCTCTTCTCTAAGGGTTTTTAAAAAATATTTGACACATGCTTCTATTTATAGGAAAAGATTTTGGAGCCTGTTTTGTTTTCCTTTAAATATGTAGTAGCACTAGTAATTTTGAGGCCAAGTAGCAATCCATACCTATAAGTACTTTGCCAAACATATAGCATTGCCTCCTATGCACTTTGAAGACGTTGGGAGCTGTGAGGGCAGCGTGCCACTATACTCTGAGTAGTATGGTGACCCTTTTATGTTGTGATTGTGGGTGCATCATCTTCAGCTTCTTACCCATTATCTTGCGATCCTATGGATTTCTTTAATTGTATTACATTAGTACTTTATGCAGGTATCAGCTTTGGCTTAGTGTAGAAAGACAGGGATGATTTTTCAGAGAGATAGTTTCTTTACATGAGCTCAATGTCATAAAAATCGAGTATTTGCTGTTTTCAACTTATTGAGCCATTGTGCAATCCACATAGAAATAGTTGTCTGGCTTTAGCATAATGGTGTATAAGGTAAAAGCGCTCTGTCATTGATATGAGAAGGCACTATTCAGTCCAATAGTTAAGTTATGAGCTTTAAATTTTTCATTTTGCTAAGTCACATCATATGCTTACAAACTTGGTGCCCAGGGGGTGGGCTCGCACTGTTCCGGTCTACTGTTAGGAGCTTTTATAGCGCCATAGAATGCAAAAGGCAACTTCAGAGTGTGGCTACATGGAAGTTGCTTCGTAGTAAGCGGTTGATGAAGGATCTCAAACTATGGCCTAGTGGGTGTGAGGTTCGAGTGGTTCTGGCATTCCTTTTATAGATTTGTTTGATAGCATTTTATGTTACAGGTAACGTGTGATGCTTTGCTTATATTGATACTAAGGAAAAAGTGCTACAAAGAAAAGGAAATTTTCCTTTACAGTTCAACAGATTTCTAATACATGCCTTGACACTTTATTTTCAAAGGATTTTTATTATGCCATTTATAATAAAGCGTGGCGCCATCCCTCTTTCAACAAATTTTAGCATCTAGGGTTTTTGTGCACATACAAAGCATTTGGAAATATGCTCAAAACGAAAAGTGTGTGTAGGACAAGCCTCCTAGTTTCTCCTTCCTCGGCCAACAGCAAAAGTATTAATATAAGGGTTGGTTTGAGCCACAATATTGACAACGTCCTCGAAAGCACACATCAAAGTACCTATTTTATTCGGCTTAAATGTCAAAGCATATGCATCAAAACTCTATGTCAACAATGCAATGCTAAGCTTAAAGCCTTAAAGTTGTCTTTGACTTAACAACATCCTGATAACATCATAGCAGCTACTCGCGAGTACGTTTTCCTGTTCCATATCTCTATTGCAGCTAAAAGTTCTTGTTGCTCGGGCAAGGGTAAAGCAGGTCATTTACTATAGCCTTAGCACATGGATTTCAGGTGATCTCCCTGTCTCAAATTGTGTTACCAGGTAAAAAAATAGTTCATGCACTTGAATTCTAAGACTATTTTAAGTAAAATAAGTGTTTTTAGCCTAGGTGGTTGCTCTCTGGTAAGATGGCTCTTTTCTTATAAAATTTATTATACTCTCAAAATCTTGCAACAATGTAACATTTATGTGTATCAAATTTGCAGTGCCTATTATAAGTTTGAAGTGTTATTTTTATTTCAATTTAGTTCTATCAGCTATATAAAGACAAACTGCTAAGGGATAGCCACTATCCTATTGTATCCTGCATAACTTGGGGAGCCTCGTGTTCTTGGGTGAGCATAACTCGGATTTTCCTACTTTTTACCATTAATTATTTGTTGAACTCGCTGTTGAAGGTGCTGTTGGCATAGACGATACTTACTAAGACTCGATAATCCTATAACTTTGCCTAATCATTTTCCTATCTTGCTAGGTGGTCAATATTAAAGAAAGCTTATGATTATTTTTGTTACACTATGCACAGTAGTTCTGAATGAATTAACAATATGAGATGTACTAAACTTTTCTGGAAGTTGCAGCCTTTTATCGTTAAATGGCTTCGGCAGCAATCTTTAAAGCACGCTAACATATAAGTAACAGTTTTTGGTGGAGGAGGTTTACCATCTATGGCCATGAGTTCATTCACTCTCCTATGCATTTAGACTAACCATATTCCAAAAATTAATTATTTTTAACTATTTAATAGCCACAGTAAAACACATACCTCCCAAACTTATGTTATGTCAGTTATACATATTGACCTAACACTCTAAGCAAAGATTGTGGTGTTGACTTATTCTCGAGCATGTTGTATTAAAGGCTCCTTTTGCAGAACATAAAATTTCCTGCAGAATTTGGTAATTGCTGCTCCACAAATAACATTCTTGCATAAACATAAAATGCAGTGCCTGCATCCATCTGCGACAATAACTCTTTTTGCAAGACACTGTGATTTTCTCACAACATTTTATTTGAATTTTATTACTAACAAGTTACTCCATGGTAATAAGTTATATTGATCAATATTTAGAAGATAAGAACAAAAATTTGCACTTCAGCTTTAAAATTTACTTTTGGCCTGTATTGTTTTATATATCATTCTATCATTTCTAACAATAGAGATATAACAATACAACAACAAAGTTTGTTGTCAGGATACTTATTAAAACTTTGTATTTAGTATTTTTACATATTTATAGTTATGGCCTTATGATTAGATATATCACTATTTTTCTTTAGCTAACCCCATGGACATGGAGAGGTTCCATGAAGGAAATATGGTCACTTGAACACCCCAAAAAACCACTGACTCCACCACATGATTGTGCAACTGGATTATCATGCTAACAATTACGTAACCATCAGTTAGTTGAGGCAAAGTTGGTTCCAAACCTAACTCTTAATAGTTCACCTTATTATTCAAGTATGTCTACTAGCTAATTTTTTAGTGATTGGATTGACATCATTATTTCTCCAGAACATGTTTTCATGCACCTTTGTGGATCTGCATGTCTCAGAATACCAGAAACTTATACAGGGATAGGCATATTTGAATCAACATTGTTTTTAAATACAGATGTATGGTTTTAACACAGTGGCTCTAACGAGGTTGACGAGCCATATGGTTACACGCTGGCCCCAATGGGCAATCGGATAGTGCACGAATACATACAACAGTCAAACCATGGAGAGGGTGGGAGGCTGGCTCATGCAGTAGTCTTGATCAGATCAATATGCAGAAAACTTGTATAAGCTGTTATTGCTTGACCAGGGCTCCATAAAAGTCCATGTGTAAGACAAAGTTATTTTTCATGGGGTATCATTTATCTTTCAATAAGTTCACAATGTGCCTATGATCTATAACTGATTTTTTTTTCTGGCTGAGGTTGACAAGCAAGAATCAGGAGGAATCTCTGCATTCATTCCATGTATATGTGTGACAGTGGTTGATTGTGCCATGTATACTGGAGAAGAAAGACCATTCATATGGTGGGGATACCCTTCTTGGACCCATTTTTGGGTCACTTTACTAGATTTACTGCAAGCCATAAAAGTCTTGCTATGCGGGTGTTCACTAATATTCATCACATTTTCTTTTATAGGGTGCTGTTTTTGCTGAGTCCAGGCTTTGTTTAGCTGCATCCATGGATATACCATCAATAACATTAACTACAGTTTTATTTTGTAATTAGGTACTTTTAGGAAGTCTCAGGAAGGGCTCCCGGGTATAGAGTTAGCAGAGAGTACACTATTTATCCCTCAGGTGGGAATTAGGGTGCTGAACCTGTGGTTGTTGACATAGAGAGTGTAAGGGCGTTTAAGAAGCTTCTATTTTTATGGGGCTTTACAACGTGTTGAACAGAACATCTTTGTCATATTAGCTGCAGAGGAGGATTTTGTAGATTTTTAAGTTGTCACGATTATTTACTCAAGGTATTTTTAGTGCAGCCATATGAGTTCAACTATCCCTATACGCTACCTAGCAGAGCTCTTGTTTTGACGTTCACAGTGATTATGAAGGTATATGTTGTATATGCTTGCGTGCTGCATGCTGCGCGTTTATTGACCACAGGTGTAAAGCGCTTGAGAAGAAAGTGCCCAGCTGTGTAAGAGTTTTGAAAAGTATACTCTTTTAGCATTGGTGGTAACATCGCAGTCTTCGTAGTGCGTGTGGAGCGTTTTTCAATCATATACGCTCTTGAGTTGGGCTTAACGTTATTATAGTGCATCTCGACAATTATTTTCAATACTTGTTTTCCCCCTAGCGCTCGTTAGCTCATTACTCAGACTGTGCTAACGCACTCAGATCGCTCTAGTCCAGAGAGTGTTTTTTTTCTGAGTCTTTTCCTTTAGATATTGTTAGAGTCTTCTTGAGTTAATTGCATAATTTATGTGGCGGAAAAGCCACCATTTCTAACGTTAGCGCAATCCTCTGTAAAAACGCCAGAGTCACTGCCTGTGGATAAGAGTAGAAAAGTACAGTCTGTGTCTTGTAGGCAGTTCTTTACCTTGATCAAGTCAATATCATACGCACAAAAACATCTATATAGCTGTTGAAACATTAGTAGGTATACACTGTTTGACAGCTGTGTGACTGGTGACGCCGGGTTTTTTTTAATATGTACATAGGTTATAGCAGCAGCACTAGTATTTAATTGCCTAATTCTAGATGAGCAATGCAACTAGCAGTGAAGCTCTGTTCTGGTTTCTCAAGCACTCTGCAGCAGGATGACAGTGCCTATCGCACAATCATTTTGTAGCTCTAGCTAACTTTGTGGAGAACAAGTCTCATTACTAGGTCTTTTCCTGGCTACTCATACTGTATAGTAGGCTATAAACATAGCTACTCTTCGTTAATGTTGTATTGAACACCTATTTTGCCTCATGTGCATATGTTTTTTGCAATACTAAGTTTGAAAGTGAGAAAGCGGAACTACATATCTAATCCTTCTGTGAAAAGGATTCAAAAATTGCTTTATGGCATGAGTAGTCTATATAGTTCAGTGAGCTAAAACCTAGCATTTGAAGAGTTGAGTTGGCTAGCCCCACTTTTTATGAGTTCATATATTATTACCTAACAACAAGTGTTACTTTGGGTTTTCCATTTATTTCAGGAATGCATAATAGCAACAATAATAGCTTGCTATGAACAGGATATAGGTAACATGTTGCAACTTACTTGGTTCCAAGGGCTAAATACCAGATTTGAGCTAGCTCATATGTTGATTATGACAGTGGAAATGGTGCAGGGTGAAGGTATTTTTAACAAAATGCAATAATATTTTTAGCATCCCTTAAACCTAGTTTGCTGTTAATTTTGGCACACTTGTAGGCCATTTTGTAGCCCATTTCCAAGGAAGCGCTTGGCTCCTTATGGCCTCTGCCAGAGGGGGGCGTGACATTGCATATGGGACCTCCACCATCACAACTAGACCTGGCCTATGGGCCTCCAAGATTAATCTACCATAAAAGTGGTTAAGAGCCTAGGTGTGTAGTGACTATGTGTGGGTTTGTGTACAAGTATTCGATTGTAGATATGTAAGGTGTGTGATACCCTTTTGTACTTTTTTGTGATATTTTGACAAAGTATTTTGTGAGCACCTGGCTTCTGTATCATATCCTGTTGTTTTGGGTTAAGTTGTAGATTGTAAA